>NZ_JBBEUC010000002.1:0-1425363 GCF_037402555.1 Pedobacter sp. GR22-6 | reverse complement strand
GGCATCGTAAAGTTCGCCTGATTTCTTTGTGGCAAAATCGTAGTAACGGTAGGCCTGGTTATCGCCGATAAAATAAGGCCAGCCATAATTGCCGGCTTTTTTTGCGATGTTAAATTCATCATAGGAACGCGGTCCTCTACTCTCTGAACCGTTTGCACCGTCCGGTCCTACCTCTCCCCAGTAGAGCCAGTTGGTCCTGCTATCTATCGTGAGTCGCCATGGATTTCTGTTGCCCATCGTGTAGATCTCCGGACGGGTATTCGGTGTGCCTTTGGGAAATAGATTTCCTTCAGGAATGGTATAAGTACCGTCCGCTTCGGGATGGATCCTCAGGATCTTGCCCCTTAGGTCATTGGTATTGCCGGATGACTTCTGGGCGTCCCTTGGTGCAGCTCCGGGCCGCTCGTCTATAGGGGTAAAGCCGTCAGAAGACTTAGAATAAGTATTATCTCCAGTGCTGAGCAGCAAGTTTTTATCCTTGTCGAAAACCATCCCACCGCCTACATGGCAGCATTCTTCGCGCTGCACAGGCACATCCAGTACTTTCTTTTCGGTAGCCATATTGAGCTTTCCACTCTTCCAGGTGAAGCGGGAAAGCCTGTTGACTGATGCTGACTTAGGGGAATAGAAGATGTAGATCCAGTGGTTGCTGGCATAATCCGGATCCAGGATCACACCCTGCAGCCCATCCTCGCCTTCTTCCCGTTCCGACTTCTTTTTTACATATTCCCGGCTTACCTGCAGGTCGGCGATGACCTCCATTTTATTGGTTGCGGGATCATAAAGTTTCAGTTTGCCTTTTCTTTCGGCGTATAAAACCTTTCCACCTTCCATGACCTGGAACTGCATCGGCTCTTCCAGCTTTTGGGCCAGTACAACCTTTGTGAACCTGTTGGATTCAGGTTTGGCATCTTGCGCTACTGCGGAAAACTGCAGCAACGACAAAAAACAAAGCCATTTAGACGCGGTAATGAGATTTATTTTAATCACAAATTCCCGGCTATTTGAATTGAGCATATATTTTTTATTCAATGGTTAATTGAGCGTTAAGCGCTGCTTTTGCTTCAGCAAGAGTTGCTGTAATGCTGTATAATTTACTTTTTGTACAGTCGTTTTATGATCTATGGCCAGCGAAGCCGCTGTAGCTGCCGACTCTCCGAGGATCATAAATACCGGTTCCATACGCACAGAGCCATAAGCGATATGGGAAATAGAAAGACATACCGGCACCAATAAATTGCTGCATTCTTTGGCTTTAGGTACGATGGCATCGTAAGAAATTCCGTAAGGTTTTGGTGCTTTAACGCCAATATCTCCCTCATTTTGCACAAAACCTTCCGCAGTCACATAGCGTTGGGTATTGTGCGAATCCAGTGCATAGGATCCCATCCCTACAGAACGAACTACCGCCTTTTTTCCTAAGACTTCGTTTTCAGACATGACATAATCACTGACCATTCTTCTGGCTTCCCTCACGTAAATCTGATGCGGCCAACCACCATTGTCTTTAAATTCATCCTTGGCCAATCCCCACGTACTCATCCTCTTCCTGACATCTTCCGGTACCTTTGGATCGTTGGCCATGTAATACATCAGGCCTTTTTGGTAATCCTCATGTTGTTTGATGATTGCCCGGCGCTCTTCATAAGAAGCTTCGGGATATTTGTAATTCATCCCGATAAAATCGGTACTGAACGGGCCGTGGTTATTGGTATCCGTCTTGCGATTGGGAACCGGATCAAATTTATTGAACACCTCTTTCCAACCTGAGGCAAATACCCTGGCCAACAACTCATAATTGGCTGGATTGTAATTGTCTGGCTTAGGGAAAGTAATCTTATTCTCAGGGTGATTAGAGAGGCACATCCTGAAGCAGTAGGCTTGCAACTTATTGTCGCCGGCACCTTTTAGTCCGGGTTGTTCGGCAGAAATTCCGGCAAGCAGTCCGCTGTTCTTATCGCCTGCAATCCGGTAGGGATCGATGGGCTTGACAAAGTGATGGCCATGCTGGAATACACCGGTCTGAATGCCGTTCCATTGTTCGCCATACTGTGCGTTAGGTTCTCTGCCAACATGGTAGCTTACTTTAGCCGCGGCCATCAGGTCACCCTCGTAAGTGGCATCAATAAAAACCTTGGCTTTAAATACTTTGCCGCTCAATGTCGTAATGCTGGTGATGGCGCCTGATTTCATTTTCAGCCCTTTTTTTCTGTCCAGCCATTCATTGCGGTAAACGGAAATTTTGTGTTCTCTCACAAAATCTTCCATAATTTTTTCTGCAACATGTGGTTCAAAAATCCACATCGTGCGGTCTGTACCATCTATCGCAGGCGTGCCCTGACCTTTATTGCCATATTCGGCTTGCTTTTGCCATTTCCAGGCAGTGTCTGATTGGTAATGCAGGTAAACCCTGTGGTAAAATTCCCGGGCCAGTCCACCAATGACTTCTTTATTGCCGGTATCTGTAAAACCCAGACCACCTGCTGAAAGACCGCCAAGATGCACATCTGGTGATACCACCAGTACTTTTTTACCGAGTTTAGCAGATTGGACCGCAGCAGTGATGGCTGCAGAGGTGCCTCCATAGATGACAATATCCGCTTCATATGTTGACGATACATTTTGAGCATTTGTTTTTCCAAGGAGACAGGTGATTGCAATTAAAAGTAGGATGTAGGGTTTTCTCATAAGTGTGTCTTTCATGTTGCGGATAATAATTTCTTTAGGTATGCGGGATAACTGTCACGATTAATACTTCCATCGCCATTGGTGATGCTGTCGCCGAAGCATACAATACCAGATAAGGGCAGCTGACGCAGGGTAATGTGGTCGTAAACGCTAAGCGCAATGAAACGGTAGCCATTGGCTGTAGGGTGAATGCCATCCCGCTTATTGCTGTTTGCCTCATTTTGGATGAGTGAGTCTTTGCCTGTGCCGATTTTGCCAATGGTATCAAAACGAAGGCCCAGATCCAGAAAATCTGCTTTGTATTTTTTGGATACCCTCCTGATCACTTCATTGACTTGCTTCCTCCTACCAGATACACCTTCCGGTTCATAAAATGCTGAAGGGTGCCTTGTCAGTAAATCTGGTTCATAGGCAGGAAGGATCGTCATCATCAGGAGCTTACTCCCCGATTGTGTGATCATCTTTGCCATGGCATCCAGGTTTTTTTCATAGTCTTTGAGCGGAACGTGTTTCACACTGTTCATATCGTTCGTACCGACCATCAATATAGTTAATTTAGGTTTTAGTGCCAGGCAATCTTTCTCGATACGATTGAGAAGATCTACGGTATTGTTGCCGCCAATACCAGCGTTGACAACAATCGGGTCATCCGTACCTTGTTGCTGAACTGACATTTTTATTTTCGCCATTGCCAGCAGATCGCCGCTACTGAGGATTGCTGCCGTACCCAGCAGGCTCTTCTTCAAAAAACCTCTTCTATATTTATTCATGCATCTATTTTTAAAAATCTGATTTGGAGCTTTATCTCTCTTAAAATGTAGACAAAGCTCCATACAGATTATAGGATAAAAGATTTAGTAAGCCAAAATCTCAGTTTTAGAATAAAATGTATCAATGGCATTTTTAGGCAGATAAGCAGTTTTGATGGACATGCTTCCTCCTACCAGGGCATTGGTCAATATGGTCGTATCTCTCAACTTCTTGGTGAAAATGACTCCTGTTCCACCAGTTCTTAAAGGATAAGCCACTCTTACCCCAGCCATAGTTGAAGCTGTATCTGTTTCTGAATACCATGAAACTGCCTTTTCCGTACCGACAGTGATTTTTGCCTTAAGTACTCTATTGAACAGGGTGCTCAGGTAATTATCGCCCAAAATGGATCCCGTTTTTGAAAGTATTACAGAACGCTTTCCACTGGCATCAAAGGTGACTGCTTCAAAGGTGTATACCCCTTCTCCGATCGTAGCAATATTTACTAGCTTTGCTTTTGCTAAATCTGCCGCAGTTATTTCTGTATCAATGGAATCTCTCCTATTATTCCAATAAAGACGCATTTTGACTACTCTGGGATCAGGACTCATCAGCGCGCTGATCTGTGCCCTGTTATATCCCTGAAAGATAGTGAGTGATTTAGGCTTTCCTGGATAAACCTTTTCTGCCTGGTCTATATACTGATCATAGTTACCAGCATTCTTTTCGCAACCGCTGATACCGACTGCCAAAATCCCTAAACTCAATAGAAATGTGAATATGTTCTGTTTCATCGTTTTCTCTTTTTTCATTACAAAGCTCCGTAAAAAGTTAATTCTGCTAATTGGAGGTAGAGTACATTTCCCCAGGTAGAAATGGTTTTGAATCTCCAGTAACGGAAACTTCCCGCATTTCCTTCCACTTCATATTCCTCCCCTGCTCTGGCTTGTGCAATATCATCTGCTGTAACTATGCCTAGTGGGCTACCTGATGGTTTTACAGATTTGAAGTTACCTACAAGTGTCCAGCTATCGAAACTTGCGGTAGGTGAATTGCTGCCCCAGAGTTCAAATTCCATCGGCTGCCCTGCAGCATAGACATTACGATCCGAAGGTGGAATGTCTGGATAAAGAATAAAGCGACTCAAACGAAAAGCTTGGGTCATATCGAAAGTGAACCATTGTGGCAGGCCAGAAGTTGGTTTTGTCTGGAATATGCTACCATTCTGATTCCGCTGGCCGTCAAATAAGATGACTAGGGGTCTTGCTCTTCCTTGCGCGGTATGGTGCTCCCAGGTATCATTTGATAGCGTCAAAGCAGCAAATTTAGTAGTGATTAGTGCTTCCTTAAGTGGGGTAAGTGTGACGCTAATGGTATCAGTTCTATTGTTCCACCTATCGGTTACGAAAACTGCGTATTCAGCAGCCACTGGTTCCAGGCCCCTTGCGCGGATACGCCCTGCCCTTGCACTGGAATAGGATGTCTGAATTTCCTTCCAATTGGTGCCAGTAGCATCTTTGGCCAACAAATGGAATACCATGCTGCTTTGTGTGTAGTTCTTGAAGTCAATATTTAATCCACCAAATGCCGCATACATAGAATTATTGATTTTGACGCTATCCATCAGTAACTTATGCGAAGGTCTACCCGCCTTAATTTTGGCAATGAGCGGTATAGACTCTACATCTCCAAGCCCTACTGCATTCAACTGAATGTCGTACTCACCCTCATTTGCAAACCCATCTACTTGAATGGTATTCTTGTAGACCGTAGATTTCGCTTCCCTAGTCACTCCTGAATTCAGTGTATACGTGGCTTTTACGTACCTCAGATCACTACCTTCCGGCAGCTCATAGGTGATGATGGCACCACCAGGAATGGATTGATAAGTATAATTTTTGACCGGCCCCGGTGCTTCTCCCGATTTCAGTGCTTTGGGTACAAGGTCTTTTTCGCAGGAACTAACTGCGATAAGGACCGCGATAGACAGTGCTATCTGTATTTTTTGTATGATGTTCATATCCCTATATTTTTATGAGATTACCAACCTGGATTCTGTTTTAATTTTGAGTTGCGGCGCATTTCGCCCAGACTGAGCGGCCATAAATAGTCGCGTGTACTGAAGGTGCGGCTGAAAAGATTCACCTGTCTGTAGAACAGCTGCGATTCGCGTTCCTTTACACTCCATCCTGTGATGTTCGTATTTAGCGCCTGCTGAGCAGTCTTCCACCTGCGCAAATCCCAGAAACGTTTACCTTCGAACATCAGTTCTATCGCCCGCTCCCTCCTGATGATGTCCTGTAAGCCCAGGTAAGTAGTTGGCTTAGCTGGATTACGGGAAAACTGTGCCCATGAGTTGACAACACCATTGAGCCCTGCACGTGCCCTCACTTTATCTATCAATGCGTAGACTTCTGCACTTGGCCCGTAGGCTTCATTCATCGATTCTGCATAAAAAAGGTACAAATCGGCCAACCGCATCATCGGATATGCATATTCGTATACCGAATAAGAGTTGGATGCACCTACTACATTCCGATAACTCACTAATTTCTTGGGCGTATAGCCTGTTGCTGAATAAATGTTTGCATTAATAGGCCCGGCGTTACCAGTGAGTTTGTAGTTTGTATTGAACGCAAGGTCGTCATTGGTTTGTGAACTCATTAGATACCTTCCGCCATCGAACGATAGCGATGCATAAAAACGATCTTCCCTATCGAAATGCAAGCCAATAGTCGTATAGTTTGCGGTAAGTTTGTATTTGTATTCGTTGGTATTGGGTACTACCCTCAACAAAAACCTATTGCCGTATTCGTAATTGAGGTCTTCCTCAATCGGAACTCCGTTTTTACTGTAAAAAAGCAAGGCCATATTTAATGTTGGCGACAGATAGCCCCCCAAGGTGCTATTGTCCACAAATGCAGGATCGTAACTTCTTACGGTAGCTGCTGCCTGAAATCCGCTTGTAGCACGAGAGGTATTGTTGACCCAAATCTGCTCTGGGTTGTTCTGTCGCTCCGCCAGTGCTTCGCGGAAGCTCATCTGGTTCACTGTTGTTGGTTGAGGCGTTACCGTCATGCTCACAGGTGGTTGCCATTTAAATAGTGCACGACCATTGAGTTCGGCCATTTCAACCGCAATCTTGCAAGCTTCAGCCGCTGCTACCCATTTCTCTTTGCTGGGTGTCTGGTTGAAGAAGGACTGCCCGGCAGAATTGACAAAGCCAGCATAATCTGTATTGCCATTAAATAATGGACTGGCAGCGGTAACCAGTATCTCTGCCTTCATAGAATAAGCGATCAACTTACTAATGCGGCCGTTCTCTGTAAGGATGGTGATATCATCGGGGAGATCAGGTATTGCACTGTCGATCAAGCCCGTGATGTAAGCTACACAGTCATCTACCGGTGCGCGTTCCTGTTGTGTTTCTAAAGGATCTACAGTGACTGGCTGGTTGATATCCTGAATCAGGATAGGCCCATATAAACGCATAAGATAATAATGATAATAAGCCTTCAGAAAGGTCACTTCAGCAGCCCAGCGCTTGATCTCAAATTCATCCATATCAGGTACTTTGACAATATTTTCAAGGAATACATTGCAATCCCTAATGCCCCGCCAAAGACTTTTTGCCTGGTTCTGTCCATCCCAATAGTTGTTGAGTGGGCTATTGGAGTTTTGGTTACCTTTGGCAATTTTCCAATTGTTAAAGCCCGTATTCTGATCATAAGTAGTGTTCAACCAGAGTTCGTCGCCTGCAAAAATTGCAGGATTGGCTTCCAGATCGAAGCCACCCGGTAGCCAACTGTAGCAGGTGGCGAGATATCGCTCAGCCATTACCCTCGAGTTGAATGCATTGGACAGTTCGGGCACATTGTCCGGAACAATATCCATGTATTTGTTACAGGATGAAAAACTACCTGCAATTATTAAAAATATAATGATGATGTGTTTTTTCATGGCTGTTATAGGTCTAGTTTTAATCCGAAGTTGAACACGCGCTGCAAGGGATAGGCTAATCCATTACCACCCATTTCAGGATCCCATAAGTCAAAAGAACTGATCTTGAATAGATTGCTTCCACTCACATAAAACCTTAGCGCATCAATCTTGATCTTCTTGGTGAAGCTCTTATTCAGGGTATAGCCGAGTTCAACTTGTTTCAATCTTAAAAATGCTCCGTTGCGTAGCCAATAAGTACTGGTTTGGGTATTGTTACTCAAGGCTGTGGAGCTCAAACGAGGCCAAAGCGCATATACGTTCTGATTTTCTTCTGTCCAGTGACTATCGGCAATAGCCTTCAATACAGCTTTAGGCGTAGTAATATTGCCAAAAGGCGCTATTCCCTGTGTTGCATCACCTGGTTGGGATGAAATTGGTGAAATGAATAAAGAAGTATTAGCTACGCCTGAGAAGAAAAAGGAGAAGTCAAAGTTTTTATAACCAGTGGAAAGTCCAAATCCGTAGTTGATCTCAGGTGTAGTCGGATAACCGATAGGCACCATATCGTCAGCATTGACACGACCGTCGCCGTTTACGTCTACATATTTGATATCTCCACCTCTTACTACAGAACCAAAGGATTGCTCAGGACTGTTGGCCACCTCATCGTCATCGACAAACAGTCGTTCCGCGATGTAACCGCGTTGCTGACTAGAGGCAAGTCCAATCCTGGTCAGGTAAGGATAATTGTAATAGGGCTCTTCGAATTCTATGTATTTACCTTTGGCAATGGTAAAGGTACTGCGGCCCTGGAACCAAAGGTTGTTGTTGACCACTTTATTGAACGCTGCTTCCATATCTACACCGGTGCTTCTGTATTTGCCAAGGTTCACTAGCGGTGAATTGACTAAGCCCAGTGAAGAAGGTAATGAGGCCCTTGACTGTACGATGTCCTTGCGGTCCTGACGATAAACATCGGCAGTGATCGTAAGTGCTCCTTTAAATAAGCCAAGATCGATACCTAAGTTGGTTTGTCTGGAACGTTCCCAGCGAACTGTGGTATTTTCATACCGGTTAGTAGAGATACCATTTACCGTTGTGAGGCTACCTGGCATACCAAATGAAAAGCCAAAATTGGGATTGTTTAGGTTTACATCCGACAGGTAGAAAAAGCGCTCATCGGAGATGGCATCGTTTCCAACCATACCATGGGTAAGCCTCAATCTTAGCGTGTTGATCACATCCTTCACAGGTTCCATAAACTTTTCGTTGTTGATCGTCCAGGCCAGACCTCCTGATGGAAAGAAGCCCCATCTGTATTTGTCGGAGAAACGTTCTGAGCCATTGTAACCGAAGGCGAACTGCGCATGGAAGCGGTTATCATAGGCATAAGTAAAGCTTCCAGAAAAACTGACGTTCCTGAAAGGAAGGGTGTTCAAAAGGCTAAAATCGTCGCCATTTGGCTGAGTAATATTTGTCCTTAAGGTATTGATCACCATACCAGTTACAGCATGTTTCGTATTAATGGTGCGATTATAGGAAAAAGCATTTTCCATGTAGAACAATGCAGATAACCCCCTACCGCCGGATTCAAAACTTAAGGTTTCTGTACCGGTATTGGGATTTAGATTTAGGTAGGTATAAGCTCCCGTAGTCTCATTAAATGTACCGGGCGTATAATAAAATGGATTGTACTGCCTCACAATGCGGTATTCTGACTTCCGGGTCAAGTTTGCCAAACTCCGGAAACTCAAACCTTCGGTAACGAAAGAGGAAAGATCCTGCCTTAACTCAACCTGGGCCTGCATGTTGTTGGAATTCCGCTCCTGATATCCCCTCACAACATTTGCATATGGATTCCTGAAAGTTCCATTGCTGTAATTCCCAAATAAGGGATGCTTAATGTAAGCTTGTTGAGGACCAGGAGTATAGGTCGGCTGAAACATTACGGGATTGGAGGTTAAAGCCTGTGCATAAGCTTCACTTCCTGTAATTGGCGGACCTGAGTAGATCTGGAAATTACCAATAGTCCTCACCATCAGTTGTGTAGATTTGGTTAGGTTGAAATTGATGTTACTCCGCAGGTTGTAAGTTTTAAAATCTACGTTTGTATTAAAGTTATTGATTGGGTTGACTTTCAATAGTCCATTGTCCTGGGTAAGGCTACCGCTCACTGCGTAAGTTGCCAGATTTCCCCCACCGCTGATACTCAAGCTATAATTTTGGGTTGTAGTATGGTTTTTAGTCAGCATATCCAGCCAATCCACTGCAGGATAGGTTAAGGGATCAGTGCCTGCTGCCGTCATCGCAATCTTTTCGTCCGAATAAAAAGGAACGTCCGGCTGACGGGTCATGATCGCTTCATTACTCATTTTCATAAAAGTGACGGGATCGGCAATTTGTAAATCCTGTGTGGCTACAGACAACCGCTGCTCGGCACGGAAACTTAGTTTGGCCGGCCCAGACACGCCTTGCTTTGTAGTGACCACAATAACCCCGTTAGCACCTCTTGAGCCGTATACTGCCGACGAAGTTGCATCCTTCAATATTGAAAAGCTGGCAATATCATCGGGAGGAATCCTAGCTAATTCATCTGTAGTCACCTCCATATTGTCGATGAGGATCAATGGCTTTTTATTGACGCCGAATGACCCTACACCACGAATGAAGAAATCGGCATTATCCAATCCTGGTTCTCCGCTTCTTTGAAAAGAAACGAGTCCACCGACTCTGCCCTGCAAGGCAGCCGTCAGGTTACTGGAGGGGATTTTCAAGTCTTTAGGCGAAATACTGCTCACAGCTCCGATCAGGTCACTTTTCTTCTGGAGATTTCCAAAAGCAGTAACCACTACCTCATCCAGGGCATCGTCGGACTCCAGTAGCGTGATATTGATGATCCGGTTCTTTCCTACTGCCACTTCCTGGGTTTTAAAACTGATCATGGAAAAAACAAGTGTAGAGCCCTCGGGAACACTAAGTATATAGCGCCCGTTCATATCTGTAGCGGTACCGATATTGGATTTGCCCTTCACGCTCACGGATACGCCAGGCAGGATGGCTCCGGTACTGTCTTTTACAATACCAGAAACCTGAACGTCCTGTTGAACTACCGGGACTACCATGGGTACTGTAGCTGCGATACCTTTTTTGATCACGATGATATTTTCATTGAGGGCCCAGCTCAGGTTCTGGCCTTTAAAGAATTTGTCGAGCACAGTGTTGATACCAGCCTGTTTAAAATTTACATCCAGCACTGGTGCATTGTCTATGAGATCGCCATCGCAAACAACCTGGTAAGAAGTTTGCTTGGTGATTTCTTTAAATACGGTTTTAATGGATGCGTTTTTTTGGTAAAATGTAATTTTCTGGGCAAAACCGGCAGCACTGATTTTCAGACAGAGCACGACGATTAGAAAAAAAGTTACTTTCATTATACGCAAGATTTGATAATTAGGCACAAAGACGGCAAAGCGCTGCCTAATAAATTCGTAAAAATTCATACATTTGGTTATTTGGTTTATTCCTCTGATGTAACTGCAATTATTTCATTTGGTAAACTGATGTAAATACCGGGGGTGTTTCCAGCACCTCTGGTATTATTTCATTGAATGTAGCACTATTTCATAACGGTGATCCTCCTTCCTGCTACCTTAAAATGTATATTACCCGTAAGCTCAAGTATTTCCAGTACTTTAGAGATCTCACTAAACCTGGTCACTGAACCCCATACTTTCTTATCGCTGACCTCGTCTTCATAGACGACTTCCACATCGTACCATCTGGCCACTTGCCTCATACAATTCTTAATGGGCTCATTTTCAAAAAAGAACAAATTATTTTTCCAGGCCACTTCGGTCTGCACATCTACGTTTGCTACGCGAAAACTTTCTGCCCCATGTCCGGCGCGGGCCTGTTCTCCCGGTTTTAACAAGACCTGTGTGGCACCCTTGACCAATACGCTTCCTTCCAGTAATGTCGTGCGTATCTGAGGTTCGTCCTGATAGCTATTCACATTAAAATGCGTACCCAATACCTGTACCGTCTGCTTCCCTGACACCACTAAAAATGGCTTTGTAGCATCCTTTGTTACTTCGAAATAAGCTTCCCCTTCCAATTCTACCCTTCTCTCCGATCCTGAAAAGACAATAGGAAATTTAATTTTGGAAGCTGCATTAAGGGTAACTAATGTTCCGTCAGGCAATGTAATGTCATACCTTCCGCCATTCGGTGTCCTAATCGTATTGTAGGCATCTATTGCCTGGCCAGTTGCCGTATTCAGGTAGACTAATTTGCCATCAGCGGTTTTGTTGATCTTAACCCCCTGCTGATTGATGGTGCCCAACTGTGTCGCTGTATCCAGCAGCACAGTGGTTCCATCTGAGAGTGTAAGCGTAGCTTGATTTCTTCCTGGTAAAATTTTGACCGCTGATTGGGTAATGTCCTTAGCCGGGGGGCTGGAATGCTTGTTCCCAATAAAATAAAATGAAATCCCCAAGGCAAGCAAGAACATTGCAGCGGCGGAAATGCGAAAAAACAATCTTGTAGACTTTGGTTGTTTTGGTAGTGCTGATTTAATCATTGCCAGATCATCCAGCAACTCCTCTTCAGAAAGATCGAAGTTGCCTGTCTCCCAGTTCAGGTACCAACTCTCCACTAAAATGCGCTCCTCTTCGGTACAAATGCCCTCTTTGTATCTATTCAGCAAGTCTTTTATATCTGGTTTTAGCATATGCACAAAAAGAGTTTTATCTTTTATTTAGCACATTGACGAACAAGTAGGTCCTATGGAGTAGATAAAAATAAAATATTTTCATCCACTAAACCCATTTAGTGATTTACTAGAAAAAAAAGAGGGAAAGGAGCTTGCTCAACTTAGGGCGCAATACCTTAAGGGCATTGTTGATCTGTTTGCGTACCGTGAGCTCGGAAATCTCCAAAGTTTCTGAAATTTCCTTATGGCTCATGTATTCATTTCTGCTCAGGTTAAATACCTGTTGCATTTTCTCCGGCAGGGCAGAAATTTCTTTTTCGATCAGTTGACTTAATTCTTTTTGACGTACAGCATGATCAGTAACATTAGTCCCGTTGCTCGCGAAACCGTGGAAGGAACTGACATAAGAAGCCTGCATTTTTTGGTGATTGACCAAATCGATGACGCGGTTGCGAACTGCCCGGTACAGGTAAGCTGACAACTCGGTTTTCAGATTGATCTCTTGCCTCTTTACCCAAAGAACAGTAAACAATTCATGAATCAGATCTCTGGCTTCCTCCCTATTTCTTATTCTTTTATAAGCATGAATATATAACAACCCACTATAACGATCGTAAATTTCAGTATAGGCACGATGATCGCCATTGCACAGCAATGCGAACAAATCTGCATCTGAAAATAAATGATATCCCGTCATCATTGGTTATTGGTCGAACGAATATAATTATAAAATTCACAAAACTTATAATTGTTGATTCGCAAACTCCATCAATGACGATGAACAGGTACTTAAACCTTCATGGCATAATTCATTTGTAAGGATCTTTTCGTACGAGCGATCAGCATCCAGGCAAATGCCGCACCAGTAAGTGCCATAGCTGAACCTATCAAAACCGGCGAGGTGTAGTCGTAGCCTGCAGCAAGTGGTAGACCACCTAAAAAGGCACCTAAGGCATTCCCAATATTGAAACTGGCTTGGCTCACAGAGGCGGCCAGCATTTCCGATCCTTTTGCGGTATTGATCATAAGCATCTGGATGGGGGCTGCTAACGCAAAAGCTACAGCACCTGTTATAAAAGTCATGACCAATGAAATGATCTGGTTGCCACTTACGTAGTGCACAATAAACAAGGTGATGGCCATGGTCACCAATAATGCAACTGAGGCTTTGGCTGGAGAAAAGCGATCGGCTAATCTGCCCCCTATAAAGTTGCCTACCAGCATACCCAATCCTGCGAGCACCAACACGTAGGTAATAGAATTCGCAGAGAATCCGGAGACTTCAGTCAGCAATGGCGCGATATAACTGTACCAGGCAAACAATCCACCTGTACCAATCGCAATCATAATGATGATTAGCCAGGCTTCTGGTAATTTAAAGAAGCTCATTTCTTCTTTTAAATTTCTGTTCTTAGTTGCAGGCAATGCAGGCATCCAGAATTTTAAACTCAATAAGGTAATGATACCCACAATCACAATGATAACAAAAGTATATCTCCAGGAAAAATTATGTCCTATATAGGTACCTAAGGGTACGCCAATTACGTTTGCAATAGTTAGTCCGGCAAACATTAACGAGACAGCCTGGGCTTCCTTACCCTTTTCTGCAATCCGGCTGGCCACCACAGAACCAACGCCAAAAAATGCGCCATGAGGCAGACCTGCCAATAACCTTGCGATAAACATCGTGGAATAGTCAGGAGCGAATGCTGATAATGCGTTGAAGCCAGTAAACATCAGCATCAGTACCATAAGAATCTTTTTCGGAGGATAGCTACCTGCGATAGCCACCAGAAGCGGCGCACCGATAACCACACCTAACGCATAGGCAGAGATCAGATGTCCCGCTTCCGGGATACTGATCCTTAAATCTTTAGCGATATCCGGTAGCAGTCCCATCATCACAAATTCAGTAATTCCGATCCCTAATCCCCCGAGGGTCAAACTGAGCAAACTCTTCTTCATAAAAGCATAGTTAGTGTAAAATTTACACATTGCAAAAATAGACAATTTAAGCACGCAGTCGACCAGAAAAAAGGAAAAAATTACAAACGTATGGTATCCTGTGCTAGTTCATCTAATGAAGAAAAATGTGATCTTCGACAGGCAAAAAACTATAGCACAGCTGAAATCATGATAAAAACAATAGGATAAGCACAGATTGGTATGGTATGTGTTATTAGTTCGTATAAAAAGCGATTATGAATTACAAGAAATTATTAACTAAGCAATTACCAGATCTGCAAGGAAGTAGTTCTTCAGGTAGAACTGCCGCAGTAGTTGGATTACTGACAGGTTTGGCCGTAGGGGCTGTACTGGGCATATTATTCGCTCCAGATAGCGGTAAAAACACACGTGAGCGGATTTCTGACAAAGCATTGGATCTGGCAGATGATGCTAAAGACGGACTCTACGCAATAAAAGACAAGATCAACAACGGAAAAGATCACATTTCAGGTCTGAAAGATAAATTGCTGAACCAGGTTAAATCCAGAGTAGACCAGGCTTCACAGGAATTTAAAGAATTTAGAGATGCTGAATTGGAACGGACTAATGGAACGGATCATCTCCACAGTTAAGCGCTCATTTTATACATTTTGCTTTTGAACTTGTATCTGAAGGTTGAAAAACAACCTGGTGATGGGTACCAGCATCAATCCACAAATGCCGAATACAATAAAAGATACCCGCAGATTGAACGCGTGTGCGAGGTAACCGATCAGTGGTGGACCGAATAACATCCCGGTAATGGAATAGGTAGCGATAATGGATATCGCCATCCCAGGAGAGTACTTTTGGGATGCACCAGCAAGTGCATAGGACATTGGTATAACGGATGCAGTACCAAAACCTACCATGGAGAAGCCCACCATTGCCGTCCAGAAATTAGGCATGGTCACTGCCAGACTAATGCCTGATATGATACAAATGGCACTCATAACGTAGGTCTTTGGCATTCCAAAACGACCGATGATCAAATCAGACAGGAAACGCGATGCCGCCATAAAGGTCATGAAAATCAAATAACCGTAAGTAAAGATTTCGACCTTGATCACTTCCTGAAAATAAATCCCACTCCAGTCGAACATTCCTCCTTCACAGATGGCACACAGGAATACCACGATTCCAAGATAGAAAATATATGGATCAGGCTTACTCAAAATGAGCTTGTTACCAGTCTCAGAACGATCGCCTTTTAGAAGAAATTGATAGGAATACAGGGTAACTAACAGCATGATTACTGCTACAATGCTAAAATGCACGTGCAGGGAAACATTTAATGAAAGTAGAAAAGTAGAAAGCAGTATACCAGCGATGCCACCGATGCTCCAGTAGCCGTGAAAGGATCCAATGATTTTCTTCTCGAATTGCTTTTGTAATGTTAAAGTTTGGGTGTTGACTGATATATTGAAAATACGGGTTGTAAAAGCAAATAGTGCGATGGCAATGATCAGACTCAAGGTATTGGGGGCAAATCCAATCAGGGCCAGTGAAAATGCATTCAAACCATATCCAACAGCCAAAGGTACTCTACTGTTGTACCTGGACACCAGCCAGCCTGAAATCGGAAGTCCTATCAGCGATCCAACAGGCATGGCTAAAAGAATAGTCCCCAACTCGGCTTCGTTAAAATCAAAGGTCGTCTTTATGGTCGGAATTCGGGATGCCCAGGTAGCAAAACTGAATCCTGAAATGAAAAAGAAAAGGCTTAGAAAAAACCTGTGTTTGCTTTTGGAGATCATTTAAATTAGTTAGCGATTTGCAAAGGTAACATTCCATTTTGAGGTTAGAAAAACTATTTAGCATGCCATCTCATTTTTTACGAAAACGTTATATCGGCATCAATTGGACCCTGCTCTACTGAACCCACAAAACAATTTTATTATGTGGAATAATTTTCGACCCAAATTGATCTGTTGCATTATTAAAAAATATACTCTAGCTTAGCAAAAAACTTTAGGGGTGCCTTGTGCTGAGATATACCCTTTGAACCTGATGCAGTTAGTACTGCCGAAGGGAAAAGTAGAAGCAAATTACCTTTGCTGTCTTTTCGGTCCTTGATGGGCTATCCCCTACAGTTTTCCTGCAATTTCAAATTTGAAGCGAAATGGAAGTTACTGTAAACCAAAAAAAACATGTCCTTGAAGACGCCTGTTCCGTGAAACAGATGCTCTCTATGCTATTGCCTGCAACTACTACAGGCTTCGCAGTAGCGGTCAATCAAAACATTATTTCTAAATCTGACTGGCACCTGCATGTACTGAGGCAGGGTGATCAGGTATTGCTCATTAAAGCCACTCAAGGCGGATAACCCTAAAAACACCGAAAAGATGAAAGTAGAAAAAACTCCAACCGAACAGGTCATTAGCCGTAGCCCTTTCCCCTCTTCCCGCAAGATCCATGTGAAGGGACAACTTCATGACATCGCAGTAGCTATGCGGGAAATCAGTTTAAGTGATACCAAAATTCACAACGGATTCGGTCTCACAGAAACTAACCCACCCGTTACCGTTTATGACACCAGTGGTCCATATACCGATCCGGAAGCTCATATCGATGTACGGGAAGGATTACCAAGACTAAGAGAAAAATGGATCACCGACCGTAAAGACGTTGAACAACTGGAACACATTTCCTCAGATTATGGTCAACAGCGGCTTGCCGACAACAAACTCGATGCACTTCGTTTTGCATACATCAAAAGACCCTATAAAGCCATCAAGGGTGCCAATGTATCCCAGATGCACTATGCAAAAAAGGGGATGATCACTGCGGAGATGGAATATATCGCTATCCGTGAAAATCAAAGAATTGATCTGCTAAATGAACAGTTAGGGAGTCAACACGGAATAATGGGCCATCAACACAAGGGTCATAGTTTTGGTGCCAATACACCGAAAGGTTACATTACTCCCGAATTTGTTCGCCAGGAAGTGGCAGCAGGCAGAGCTGTCATTCCCTGCAACATCAATCATCCAGAACTCGAACCGATGATCATCGGCCGGAATTTCCTGGTAAAAATCAATGCGAATATTGGAAACTCCGCAGTTACTTCCTCTATAGAAGAAGAAGTGGAAAAAGCAGTATGGGCCTGCCGTTGGGGTGCAGACACCATTATGGACCTTTCCACGGGAAAGAACATTCATGAAACCAGAGAATGGATCATTAGAAATTCTCCGGTGCCGATCGGAACTGTGCCCATCTATCAGGCTTTGGAAAAAGTCAATGGGAAAGCGGAAGACCTCACCTGGGAACTGTTTAGGGACACGCTGATAGAACAGGCCGAACAAGGTGTAGATTATTTCACCATTCATGCCGGCGTCCTGTTACGCTACGTACCGCTCACCGCAAAACGAATTACTGGCATTGTATCCCGTGGTGGATCCATTATGGCCAAATGGTGTCTGGCACATCATAAAGAAAACTTTCTGTACACACATTTTGAAGAGATTTGCGAAATCATGAAGGCTTATGATGTAGCCTTTTCTTTGGGTGACGGATTACGTCCAGGCTGTATTGCAGATGCCAATGATGAAGCCCAGTTCGGAGAACTTGAGACTCTGGGCGAACTGACCAAGATTGCCTGGAAGCATGATGTACAGACGATCATTGAGGGTCCGGGCCACGTGCCGATGCACCTGATCAAAGAGAACATGGAGAAGCAGCTGGAGCATTGCTCAGAAGCGCCTTTTTATACCTTGGGTCCCTTGACAACCGACATTGCGCCGGGCTACGACCACATTACCTCTGCCATTGGTGCTGCGATGATCGGCTGGTTTGGAACAGCTATGCTCTGTTATGTGACACCTAAAGAACATCTTGGACTCCCTAATAAAAAAGATGTTAAAGACGGTGTGATCACCTATAAAATTGCTGCTCATGCAGCAGACCTGGCTAAAGGACATCCTGGTGCTCAATACCGCGACAATGCCTTGAGCAAAGCCAGATTTGAATTCCGCTGGGAAGATCAGTTTAATTTGTCCCTGGACCCAGATACGGCAAAAGAATTCCATGATGAAACCCTGCCTGCCGACGGAGCGAAGATCGCCCATTTCTGTTCGATGTGCGGCCCGAACTTCTGCTCGATGAAGATCACGCAGGATGTACGCGATTATGCAGCCAAAACAGGTATAGACGCCGAAGAGGCGCTTGCGAAGGGTATGGAGCAAAAATCTAAGGAATTCACGGAAAAGGGCAGCGAGATTTATTTATAGAGTGATGGAGCTAATCGCAATTTCTGATGCAGGCTTTGTTCCTAATGAAGCGCTATTGGTAAACCGGCTTTTTGAGGCCGGCTTACCAATACTCCATTTGAGGAAAAAGCAAATGGATAGAAAATCTTGTGCCTCTTTGATAACAGAGATCAGTCCCGATTTCCATGAGCGCATTGCTTTGCACCAGCACCACGAATTGATTAAAGATTTTAATATACGCAGGCTCCATTATACAGAAATTAACAGAAGCCAGGGTCAGGAATCAAGAGAAGCGACGATCAAAAGCACTTCGGTACACGAAGCAGCTGAACTCAAAACACTGAGCGGTTTCGATTATGCCTTCATTAGCCCAGTGTTTGACAGCATATCAAAGCCTGGCTACAAAGGTCTGATTAAGGACGACTATGATCCGGCAGCATGGAGCACAATCATCAGCTGTGCTGAGGTGAAGGCCGTCGCGCTCGGAGGAATAGACCTGCAGCACATTGCTTTGCTCAGAACCCTAGGTTTCCAAGCGATAGCGGTATTGGGAGCCTTGTGGAAGGAACCTTCAAATGCAGTTAAGAAATATAAAGAATTGAGATTCCATGCCGATTGAAAGACCATATGTATTAAGTATTGCGGGCTTTGACCCTAGCGCAGGAGCGGGAGTACTATCCGACCTCAAGTGTTTCGAGCAACACAAAGTCTATGGATTCGGGATCTGCACAGCTTTAACAGTGCAAAGTGATACAGACTTCCTGCAAAACCAATGGTTGCCAAAGGAACAAATCATGGCACAATTAACACCTCTATTGAACAAATTTCCGATAGCTGCCTGCAAAATTGGCCTTATTCAAAACCTCGATACCCTTTTTGCGATCATCACTTATATTCGGAGCTTCAATCCAGATGTAAAAATCATCCTCGATCCGATTTTACGAGCTACTGCAGGGTTTGAGTTTCATAACTGGAGTAACGTACTTTCTCAATTCATCCCTGTTCTGAAACAATTGACTTTAATCACTCCAAATGAAAATGAAATGAGAGAAATGGGGGGAATAGATACGCAGCTTGTTGCCAGACAATGGGCGATGTATTGTGCTGTATTACTCAAGGGCGGGCACAATGTGAAGGAACCTGGAACGGATTATTTGGTTGAACAAGATAACGTCCTGGCTTTTCCTCCAATGTTTAGCGCCATTCATCAGAAACATGGTTCAGGCTGCGTCCTATCTTCCTCAATTGTGGCCCGTCTGGCCTTGGGCCATCCACTGGCGGAGGCTTGTAAATTGGCAAAAACCTATACCGAACATTTTTTAAACAGCAACACCAGCCTTTTAGGATACCACTCATGAACATAGAAAAGCTACATTATATATCTCAACAGCCGGAAAAAGGAACGCATCTTGATGCAATCGATAAAGTATTGCAAGCGGGCGGAAAATGGATTCAGCTCCGCATTAAGGAACAACCTGAATCGGCGATTCTTGAAATTGCCATCGAGGCTGTTGCACTTTGTGCGAGATATCAGGCCACATTAATCATCAATGATTATCCCGAAATTGCAAAAAAAGCGGGAGCACATGGTGTACATCTTGGACTCGATGATATGCCTATACCCGAGGCCAGGGCATTATTAGGTGAAAAAGCAATTATTGGCGGAACTGCCAATACATACGCTCATATCTTACAACGTGCAAATGAGGGAGCTGATTATATAGGCCTTGGCCCCTATCGTTTCACCACAACTAAGAAAAACCTAAGTCCCATCATTGGTTTAACCGGATATCAAACCATTATAAATCAAATGCTCTCCGAAAAGCTCAAGATTCCCTTGATTGCCATCGGCGGAATTGAATTGAAGGACATCCCTCTATTGACATCGCTTGGTTTACATGGTGTCGCAATTTCCGCGGTACTCACCAGGAATGCAGAACAACTCCAGGAAATTCAGGAAACTTTAACCATTAGAACAGATACCATATGTTAAGAATTGCAGACCACACTTTTAAATACCGTTTGTTTACCGGTACTGGAAAATTTAGCGCTCCACAGGTTATGGAACAGGCTTTATTGGCTTCCGGTTCTGAGCTGGTAACCGTCGCACTGAAACGTATTGATCTTCAGGATCAGGATGACAATATCCTAACGCGGTTAAAACATTCGCACATCAACTTGCTACCGAACACCTCTGGGGTAAGAAATGCTAAAGAAGCAATCTTCGCTGCCCAAGTGGCACGGGAAGCACTGGAGACGAACTGGATCAAACTGGAAATACACCCGGATCCCAAATACCTGATGCCCGATCCGATAGAAACGCTAAAGGCCACGGAAGAATTAGCAAAACTCGGTTTCATCATACTTCCCTATGTTCATGCAGACCCCGTGCTGTGTAAAAGACTGGAAGATGCCGGTACCGCTGCAGTCATGCCTCTTGGTTCCCCAATTGGCAGCAATAAGGGTTTGAAAACTATAGATTTCTTGGAGATTATCATCAGTCAAAGTAACGTGCCAGTCATCGTTGATGCCGGTATTGGTGCACCATCTGACGCAGCAAGGGCCATGGAAATCGGTGCAGACGCTGTATTGGTGAATACTGCAATTGCAATAGCCCATGACCCCGTTGCCATGGCCAAAGCATTTAAAATTGCCGTAGAAGCCGGACGACTGGCTTTTGAAGCCGGATTGGGTCGTGTTAGTCAGATCGCATCGCCGAGCAGCCCGCTTACCTCTTTTTTAGACGAGTTATCTTAATATACATTGATGAGCTTCAGCGATATTTTCAAATCTTACGACTGGGAAGAAACCAGCAATAGCATTTATGCGAAAACGGAGCGGGATGTCTTACAAGCCCTTAGCAGTTCAAGAAGGACACTTGAGGATTTTAAGGCGCTAATATCTCCTGCCGCCGCCCCTTATCTGGAACAAATGGCAAAGATCAGCCAGGAGCTTACACTCAAACGCTTCGGAAGAGTTATACAAATGTACGTTCCACTCTACCTGTCGAATGAATGCAACAACATTTGTACGTATTGTGGTTTTAGCTATGACAATAAGGTAAAAAGGAAAACACTTTCTTCCATAGAAGTTATGCAGGAAGTCGCAGCAATTAAAGAAATGGGCTTTGATCATGTGCTATTGGTGACAGGAGAAGCCAACCAATCTGTACATACAGACTACTTCAAAAAGGTATTGGAACTAATTCGTCCGCATTTTTCGCACATATCGATGGAAGTACAGCCCCTTGATCTGGAAGATTACCGGGAGCTTACCCCTTATGGATTAAACACAGTACTTGTTTATCAGGAGACTTATCACCGTGAAGATTACAAAAAACACCATCCTAAAGGCAAAAAATCCAATTTTGACTATCGATTAGAGACCCCAGACCGACTTGGAAAGGCAGGGATACACAAGATGGGCCTAGGTGTACTGATTGGGCTGGAAGACTGGAGAACAGACTCGTTTTTCACCGCACTGCACCTTTCATATCTGGAAAAGCAGTACTGGAAAAGTAAATACAGCATCTCATTTCCAAGATTGAGGCCTTTCAGTGGAGGACTAGAGCCTAAAGTGGCCATGACCGACCGCGAATTGGTGCAACTCATCTGTGCCTATAGAATGTTCGATGAGGAAGTTGAACTTTCCATTTCTACAAGGGAATCTGAATCTTTTAGAGATAACATCATCAAACTCGGTGTCACCGCTATGAGCGCGGCGTCAAAAACAAATCCTGGCGGCTATGTTGTCGAACCTCAATCATTGGAACAATTTGAAATTTCAGATGAACGCAGTTCAAAAAAAATCGCAGAAATGATCAGTAGTCAAGGATATGAACCCATATGGAAAGATTGGGATTTCAATTTATCGACATAAATTATGGAGGCAGCAGAACTTAAAAGATACGAAAGGCAAGTGATTTTACCTGAACTGGGTTTGTCAGGTCAGCTTAAATTAAAAAAGGCTTCAGTGCTGATCGTTGGCGCGGGAGGATTGGGTTGCCCTGTAGCGCTTTACCTTGCAGCGGCAGGTGTAGGTTGTATTGGCATTGTGGAACACGATGTTGTAGAAGAAACTAATCTCCAACGACAAATCCTATTTAACATAACAGATTTAGGGAAAAATAAAGCTGAACAGGCAATCAGAAAACTTCGTCTGCTGAATCCCTACGTTAACTTAAAGGCCTACTCACTCTACCTTAATCAGGACAATGCTACAAAGTTGATCTCGGCGTATGATTTAATTATTGATGCTTCAGATAATTTTCCCACTCGATACCTTGTCAACGACACCTGCCTTTCCCTGGATAAACCTTTAGTATTCGGCTCTCTGTTTAACTTCCAGGGTCAGGTTGCAGTTTTTAACCACCTTGGCAGTCCCGATTATCGTTCGCTTTATCCCGAGCCGCCCTTAGCAGATGAAGTCCCTAATTGTGGAGAAAATGGTGTAATAGGCACTCTTCCCGGCATCATAGGTAGTTATATGGCCAACGAGGCGATCAAAGTAATATGTGGATTTGGAGATACGCTCGCAGGAAAGCTTTTGTTATTCAATGCTCTTGATAGCAGCAGTATAATCCTCTCGATGGATCAGCAGGTTCCCAAAACGGAACTTACCTACCCTGAACTTGATCTACATTCCTGTACTATTTTTAAAAATGATCCAAATTACTTCTTGATTGATCTTCGAGAACCTTATGAATACGAAGAATATAATTTAGGTGGCACCAATATCCCACTTTATGAGTTGCCCGGGCAGTTGTCACATATCCCCAACGATAAAAAATTAATCTTATACTGCAATACGGGGTATCGGAGCAAAATTGGTTTTAACTTACTTAAAGATAACATCAAAGAAGAAGTCTTTATCGTTTCGATCCAACCCAATATTTAGGATGGATATTTTTTTGAAAAAAATCATTTTTTTTTACCACTGAATAGGAATTTATGGATAGAATCGCTTTTGTAGATATACACGCAAAAAACATTCATTAAATACTAAATTATGATTCCAAAAAATTCAAAAGCAAAGACTACAAAAGTAAAAGCAGAAACCAATAAAGAGACACTTAAGAAATATAAGATTGAAGATTGTCTCAATGACATGACGAAAAGGGAATACGACGCTATTATTAAAAAAATTCCAAAATTTATCGGAAAATCGGGTAATACCTTTAACAATTACAAAAATATCCGCATCAATTCAAGAGAAGAGATTCCATATAAAACAGGAATTCTTCTCGAATCTCTTTTCCAATTACCACCGGGAGGATTATATAGATATCCGATCAAGGGAGCTTCCTATAAAGAATTAATTCATAAAAACGATGAAGGTTAAGTCCACATTAAAATTAAAAACCACTTTTGAAGCCCAGATTGCTACCTTTGCAAATTGACAATGCATTTTATACAATACCTTCAACCGATATAGCATGATAGCAATAGGACAATACAATGATTTGAGAGCAGTAACCAAAACAGAAACAGGACTGATCCTGACGGAAGGAGACAAAGAGGTATTGCTCCCTTATTTAGATGTACCTAAGAATACAGAAATCGGCGATAACCTGAATGTATTTGTTTATATGCACAAAGATGGAAGACTAATGGCAACCACCAAGCGTCCACTGGCCTGTGTGGGTGATTTCGCTTACCTCACGGTAGTTGACGACGACGATAAGGGTGCTTTTATGGACTTAGGGCTTGACAAGGATATCTTTGTGCCTTCAAAGGAACAAAAACGCCCTATGTTCAAAGGGGACAAGCACGTTGTTTATGTTTTTCTTGATGAAAGCAACGACCGCATGGTGGCCTCCTCCCGTCTGATCAATTTTGTTGAGGAAGAAGAAATAGATCTTGAAGAAGGTGATGAAGTCAGCTTACTTATCGCGGATCGTTCAGATATGGGCTATAACGCCATCATCGACAATAAATATATTGGCCTCTTGTATGCCAACGAATTGTTCGATGAACTGAACCCCGGAGAACTGAGAAAAGGTTGGATAAAAAAAATCCGTGTAGGCGGAAAAATCGATTTGAGTCTGCAACCAATGGGTTATGGTCATATCCTTGAAAATAAAGATGCTATATTAGAGGAACTTAAATACAGTGGTGGCGTGATTGCATTGGGCGACAAAAGTTCACCGGATGACATCTATCATCGCTTTAAAATCAGCAAAAACGCATTCAAGAAAGTAATTGGCGGTCTTTATAAAGACCGCTTAATTACAATTTCAGATCATGAGATCAAACTATTGAAAGATGAACTGGCTGAATAACCGAAGGATTAAAAAGTAAAGCCAATAGAGAAATATGGCATCGTAACCTCTTTAGAAAGCCCTATTGTAGCCTGGATCAGCAATGCTTCTCCTGGAATAACATATAAGCCTCCACCATATCCCTGATGCCATCTACCGGATAAT
The DNA here is from genome assembly GCF_037402555.1 of Pedobacter sp. GR22-6. Taxonomy (NCBI): domain Bacteria; kingdom Pseudomonadati; phylum Bacteroidota; class Sphingobacteriia; order Sphingobacteriales; family Sphingobacteriaceae; genus Pedobacter; species Pedobacter sp. GR22-6. The sequence goes on along the minus strand of NZ_JBBEUC010000002.1, from coordinate 1,400,654 downwards.
TCCCCTCTTTCCCAAACACGTCCTATGTCATTAAAACCAATCATGCCTACTGTTCCGGGTACCAGATAGGAAGTAAAATTGAATAGTTTCAAACGCATGTCAAGGTTGTGATAAAACATCGTTGTTCCGGTAAATCTTCTACTGTTAAATCCCCTCAAACTGTTGATTCCGCCAATTTGCATCCTTTGAAAGAATGTAGGCTCTCCGATCACAGTACCAGCTCCAAGGCGGTTGGCAAATACTAAACCTGATTGACCAGGATTGATGTAAAAGCGAAAATCAGTAGTTACTGAACCATACTTATCATTTGTCTTGTCCAGTCTGTGCTGCGCGGTAAAAGAAGTCCGCCAATAAATACCTTTAGTTGGAATTGCAGGATTATCCCGATTGTCATACGTCCAGCCAGCTACAAGTCCTCCATAATATTTATCTTTTAATATTTCCTGTTCGGGGTTGGCTGCATTGTAATCGTTAAAAAAACGTTCTTCATTTCCTTCTTCGGTACTGGTATAGTAAGAAGCAAGTACCCCTGCGTCTATTTTCAGATGGTTGGTCACCTTTCTACTCAATTTCAGATCAACATTCAGGTAATTGTAGCGGTTACGGTAATAGGAAATCCCGTCCTCCCGGTCTATCTCCTGACCAAACTCATCTTCATCCTGATCATCTTCAAATTCAGTATTATTCCCCAATCCAAAGAAGTTACTTAGGTTACCCGGGCCGAGGAAATTTGCATGAAGAGTAAGGTCATTATTACCGATTGCCTTTTTATAATCCCCGATATAATCAAGAATAAAAGATTTTCTACCAGTAGAATAATTCGCCCAGAATTCATGTTTAACTGCGTATGGAGACTTCCTGAATCCCTGCTTCTCCCATATGTAACCGGCAGCAAGTTGAACACCCTGATCGATATTATAACTCCCACTAAATAAAGGGCCAGACCGATCATATAAAAAACTGTTCTTGTCAAAATAATTTACTGAGGTATCGCGAGCGAGTCGAAGTTTCGCCTTGCTACGGGATGGGATGGAATTGGGCTCATCTGAACGATCGTAAATAAAAGGTTTATTTTCCACTTCCTCCGCAACTTGAAATTGATCTTCATCTGCACCACCAATCATTCTGACTTTGATTTTGGAGTTGGCTTTTCCCTTAACAGAAAAGACGTCCTGACCGCCCATGCCAAATAGCCGGACTTCTGAGGTGATCGCCGGATCAAACGTTCGCTTGTATACAGATCTACCCTTTTTTCCTTCTTTATTGATGTTGTGTACCGACACCTTCACTTTTCCATCCTCCAGGAATTCCACTTCAAAATGTTCATTTTTGTCTGAAGCAGGTACGTCAACATAGATGGATAAGAACTGATAATAATGCAGCGCAAGAGAATCCAATCGATCCCTTCTCGATGTAAAATTCCTAACCAGTTCGTTGCCACTAATTTTAAATATCGTATCGGGCATCTGTTTGAAAGCTTTGCTGATTACCTCGTCGGTCAAATGCTGCTGAACAAACTTCGTTGCTTCTCTCCAATCTTGCTCATCCAATTCATTTAAAAAATAGCGATCGAAATAACGCTCATTAAAGCTCCAATGGTCTACATCCCTAATATTTGGACTGTACGGCTGCAAATGTGATTTTAGCCACTGGTGATTGAGTATCCAGGGAAATAGTCCCGATGTTTTATAAAATACCTTATCCCTATCTTTAGGAACCGGGATGTAAGTAGTCTCTCCTTTTTCTTTTTGTGGAAGCCAGCGCCAGTTATCCTCATGCCTGTCCCAATCGCCCAATACAAAATCCAGCAGACGCGCACGCAACGTCAATTTTTGATCTGCACGCTTACCGTTGTCTTCCTGTATCTTCCGCTGTACTTTTAATGTGTTGTCTGTTTCCTCTTCGAAAGGCGAACGCGGTTCCAGCAGATACACAGCATTCGCAAATTTTTCCCGGTACTCAGCAAAGCCCGGATCATCTCCAACATATACCAATTCAGGTCTCGCCGTCACAATGCCCAGTGCATCGGCTAAGGGGGGCACGATCAAGGCACCAAATGGATGATTTGTGGAAACTTGATCCTGCACAATATCTTTAGCAATAGTAGGTCTAAGTTTTTCTGGTAAACCTTGTTCGGGATATTTCTGAACGGTTCGCAATGCCCATTCTTTACCGGTAGGATCTACCAGTCGTAATGAACGCGTCTGCATTCCCCCACCCAATTTCACGATTTTGAAGCCTCCACGTTCCTTCTGTAAGTCGATCACTCTAACTTTAATTGGCGTAGCCCAAACCTGCCGGTAGCTTTCTCCAAGAAAGAAACGATGTAATGCTGTTACCTTGTCATATTCGGGACCCACCGCCACAAGGATCGAATCTTGCTTTTGTGCAAAAACCGGTAAACTTAAAACTAGAAAAACAGCGATTAAAAGATTCTTCATCTGTAGTATATCAATTCATTAACCTTTTTAAACTTACGCCTACTCTCAGCGCCTTTAACCCTTCTACACCTTGCAGCTCTTCGATGTCCAAGTATTCGAGATCATTGTTCAGCAAGCCTGTCTTTTGCAATTTCTTGATATAACCAATATATTCACTTGCTTCTGCAGTATTAAAATACACAATTGCAATCTTACCAGGAAGCGTAAGGCGTTCTTCAGTATCTTTAATATGCGCTTTATCGATCCGTTTCTTTACCATCTGATAGCGGATGTTATAACTTCCTTCTACGTCAAAACGCTGTTCATCTATCCTAAAGCTAACATCGATAGGCTTATCATAAACAAAAATCAACTGCGTCGTCTCCAAGGGCAGAGAAAAATACGGTCCAAGGTTATTCGTCGTCTGCGCAATTTCGGCCATTACTCTCAGTTGTTTCAATCTGAACTCACTGACCAATGCCGTGGTAAAAGATATTTTCGGGGCAATTGACTGTCCCAGATAAATATCAAATTCTACCCCATCTGTCCTGAACTTCTCAAAATAATGAGGATACACATTCTGCAATTCCGCATCAAACTCGTCGAGGTGCCGCGTGACAGCAAGATTGATCATCTGCATGCTCTTCTCATATTTTTCCCGGTTCTCGTAGATTTTGCCATTTATCCCAGTAAGCATAAAATAGTGATCAATGATGGCAACCAATTCAGGATGGCTAATTTTCAACTGCTCCAGAGCTGTTGGAATTTGTCTTTGCAGGTAATCTTCTGTTTTTAAAATCTCCCTGTCGGATAGTTCTTCCAGATTTTTAAAATTCCAGATCGTTTCTTCATGTGGAATTTCATTTTCCTTACAAAGCGTAATGGTGCTCTTGATCGTTTTAATCGTTGATTCTAAAATTTCGAAGTGCAAATAAAGATCCCGCCGAATTGCCGAATTTCTTTGGATACTTGAATTCCTGATGTCAATAGCACCATAAAAAGGGTAAACATTTCTAAAAAAGATAGATTCTACTGGCAAATTTCGGTCGCGCGCACCTGAACGCAGGTAATTATAAGCTGCTTCGTGAAAACGCCATTGTACTGCAGGTTGCAGGGCAGTAAATTTAACCGTAATAATATCTTGTATATCATTATTAAAATCAATGATGATATTTTGAAAAAGCTGGGCAAGTAAGGGGAAAGCCGCCTCAATCTTTGTCAGGGTGTTGCCGTTGAACAATGTTGAATCCCGTGTGTAAAGTTCCAGGCAGCCTACCAGTTTCGCATTGTAGTACAATGGAAATAGTGCATAGGACTTCACTCCAACGTGACCAAGCAAAGTCAGCATGGGATATTTACCACGCTCTTCATCGGAGATATCAGGAAATATGAGGGTACGTGGACTGGAAATATATTCTTCGATCAGGTCTCTGTAATCAGCATCATCCATATCGTGTTCCTTAGCCAGCTGAATCAAAATACTTGTAAAACCCGATTGTTCATCAACCTGCAACTTTCCGTTAAGTTTGATGTAAGGAACCAACCCGAAGTCAACCTGATCAGTTCCCACCAAAGTCTTCAATGAGTTAAAAATCTCTCTGGTATATTGTCCCTTCTGTGATTCGCTATGCTCAATGATGATGTTTTTAATCGTTTCTAAAGCATATTCACCCGTCACGTCAGTCAAGGTCACGATGGATATTCCCTCAACCTTAAACAAACTCGGAGGAATGAGTTTCGAGAGTATTTTGAGTGTATTCCGCTCATCCTGGATATAATCCTTGACATCCTTCAGGTTATATTCCGGAAGCTTGGCATTGGTAGTGACTTCTAAAAAACGTGTATCTACATTTAACCTATAGTATTTCAACAAATGCGTATCCGGATCAATGACAGAATTGACTACAACCTGGTTTCCGGTTAAAGAAAAGTTGTAAAATCTTTCCAATACGAGGTTGTAAAAGGCAGTGAGCAGATTTTTTTCCATATCCTTTTTCGAAGGAAGGTTCAAATCCATTTTTACATTACTGCTGGTAGCATCCATCAGTATATTGTAAAACGCATTGGTGCCATAATGAAAACAGGGCGATATTGGCGTGCTGATCGCCCAATATTGCTGACTTTCGTCATGTATGATCGGTGACAATGAAGTATAGATCAATTCAAACAGCCCCGTATATTTACCTGCATCTTCAGATCGAATCGGCTCCTTCAACTCGGGATATTGACCAAATTGTTCCAGGATATATTTATAGAAATTGATTTTTGCTGTTTTTTCTGTTTTTGCGCGTTGCTCTACGTATTCAATAAATGGGCGCAGAGACAAATGGATTTCAGCACCTATATGGGTATCTTCTCCATTTCCGGAAAGTCTTCGGTTTAAATTTAGCGTTATGGCCTGCATCCTTCCTATTTATATTTAAACTTCAAGATGTTGCCTTCATTTACCTCGTCTCCTTCATTAGAAATGAAAAGATTTAACTGTTGATCGAAAGCGATGCCTTCCGGCTGATTGAAAGTAGAAGAATTCAGTTTATGTACCTCTTTAATTTTCCAGTTTGCATCGGTAATAACCAGTTGTTTATTTGCGGATGCCAGGATATACCATTCGCCAGTTCTGGGATTTTTGGTTAAGGCTGAGGGGCTTAAACTGGATTTGGCTTCGGCATTTACTACTTTGATCTGATTAAGGTCCAATTTAAACGAACCAGAAAGCATGATAGAATCCTGCCCCGCATTGTAATCCAGTACATATCCCGTCACCTGTTTGGTCTTTTTATCTATAGCACAAGACTTGCAAATCACGTACAATTGACTTTTCAATTCATCAGCATACAGCCCTTCATACTCCCCCTTTGGCAATACATGTTTGCTTATCTTAACGTTTTTAGATTCGGTTTTTGTCGTTTCTGACATCGGAAAAGCATAAATATGTCCGTTACTTTTAAGTACAAAAACCTGTTCTGCCATAATCGCCAACTCCTCATAATCTCCCTTCGCACCAAATTTCATGTTCTTTTGTTTTTTAACATCCCATGCCTGTCTGAACAGCTTACCATCTTCATCCTGTATGCTGTAAACGGTATCACTATTATGGTGGTAGAACGCTATGCCGGAGATTTCCAATAAACTGGAGGGCATAGTAAATTTATCTGGCTTACCAAAGTCATAACCTTCAGGACTGGTATATTTATTTTTGGGATTCTGACAGGAATATGCGCCAAAAAAGGACACAACAGCTACCAGCAAATAGAAAATCGTTAGGTAGATATATTTCATAAGCTGCGTTTTACTTTAAATGTTCCTGCAAAAATACATAAATAGATTTTTGCGCGTCATCATGTAGCTGTAAGTTAATGATTTTCATGACAATTCTTTTTAAATCCTCGTCATAAAGGGGAAAACAGACCTCAATCCGGCTGTAGATGTTGCGGTTCATCCAGTCTGCTGAACCCATGAATATTTCTGTATTTCCGCCATTGTCAAAGATAAAGATTCGACCATGTTCCAGGTAGCGGTCTACAATCCTGATCACACTAATTCGTTCACTTAAACCTTCCACACCCGGCACCAGACAACAAATTCCCCGGATGATCAGCTTGATTTCTACACCGGCACATGAAGCTTCATAAAGTTTATTGATCAATATCTGCTCTTCCAGATTATTGAGTTTTATTGTGATCCCAGATCTGATGCCCGCTTTTGCGTGATCTATTTCACGCTGAATAAGTTCCAGAAAACGATCCTGAAGGTTAAATTGGGCAACCAACAGGTACTTGAAATTAATCTGATCTTCGGCAGAGGGTGTCTTCTTACTTTTCTTCAAAAAACCAAACAACTGCTGAAGTTCCTCCAGCATGGGCTGGTGTGCAGTCAACAGAATTTGATCCGTATAGAATTTTGCTGTGGTTTCATTTAGATTTCCTGTGGCCAGTAAGCCCAGGTACGGGCTGATGCCTTCACCTTCCTTACGCCTGATCAGTGCTACTTTAGCATGTACTTTAAGACTAATACTACTGTAAACGATCTTCACTCCGGCTGCTTTCATCTTTTTTGCCCATTTGATGTTGTTAGCTTCATCAAATCTAGCCTTGAGCTCAACCATCACCACAACTCTCTTGCCATTTCTAGCTGCTGTAATTAACGCGCTAACAATTCTGGAACTGTTAGCTACTCGGTATAGGGTTGTGTAAATCTCTAGAACTTCAGGGTCATTTGCTGCCTCATTAAAAAAACGCAATATCGGATCATATTGCTGATAAGGAACGTTGATCAAAATGTCCCGTTTTTGTATTTCGGAAAAAAGTGTACTATCAGCCGCTATTTTGGGTGAAAGTATAGCTGGCCATTTTTCGTAACTAAAGGTAGAACCGGATAATGGGAAACCGCTCAAATCCTTTAAGTTATGATAAGTACCTCCTTCCACTACCGAAGCTTGCTGAAGATCCAAGGCATAGATCATACGATAAAGATTTCTTAAAGGAATCCCTGGTTCGTATAAAAACCTGGTAGCAAAACCAAAATCACGGGTTTCCAATTGACGTTCTAATGCCACCGAGATGTCTTCTTCTTTATCATCAATCTTTAATTCTGCATCTCTGGTAATCTTTAAATTATAGATACCTATAATACTATCATTTGGAAAGAGATAATTGACCTTATACTTAATAATATCCTCTAAAAAAACAACGTACTGTAATTCCTTGTATTGGATAGCATAAAAACGAGGAATGACATCAGATGGAATGTTGATCAGTTCCATGCGTTCAGTTCCTGCCCCGTCTTTAAGGATCACAACCTGATAAAGTTTGTTATTCTCAGCAAAAAAACCAGTCAGGTCATTATCTATACATTCGGAATGAATATAAGCCAATACCTCGGTAAAAAACAATTGGTTTACCTGCTCAGAAATCTCCAGAGGGATAGATTGTTTATAAATCCAATGAATGCCAGATGCTTCCAGCGCTGGTAAAATCTGTCCTGAAATAACCTCTCCAAACTGCTTTTGCTGCCTGTTGATCGCAACTTTAGCTTGTTCATAAATTGCACCCTCTCCCTGCCCCTCATGAAAATCATTAAGCGCCATCAATACAGGAATACGAACCCGATAAAACTCATCAAGATTTGAAGAGTAGATACTCAAAAACTTAATGCGCTCCAATATCGGTACTTGCTGACTGGCCGCCTCTAAAAGCACCCTTTCATTGAAGCTCAGCCAACTCAGATCTCTGTTAAAAAAAACAGCTGTTCTCATCATCAGTTACATGGTCACTACAGCGGCAGCCACAATGAACGATAATACCGCAGCCACGATACCGAACATAAAGACATTGTATGCAATACGCAGCAGACGGTATTTACGTCCCAATACTACACCCTGAGAATACACATCTTTGATCAGACTGCCATAAAGGAAATCTCTGTCGTCCATTAACTGATTCATTCCATGCTCATAGTCGGGAAGACTCATCCTGTAAAAATTACCGAAAAACAGCAAATTCACACGCTTGGCCTTGATATCATCCTGACTAAATATACCTTCTGGAATTGAAGGCCTCGTTGCAAGTATAGAAAACACCATTGTTACCACACAAATGATCAGTAATAATAAGGTCGGGATGATTAGATGAGGGTTGTCCTCCAACTTGCGCAGTAGTAAGCTCAATATCACAGAAAGAATAATAGAATTCGTGGAGATCATAATGTGCGCTTTGTTGTCGGCCATATCACTCAGTCGCTGGTGATTTGTAGAGGTGATCCTGAACATCGTCTCTACTCCGCGCTCTGGCCGGTCGCTTTTCTTCTTTTTTTCAGCCTTAGCCGGTACTGTTGCCGAATTCTCTATGATTTCCAATTTATTTTTTGGTTTGATTTGTTTATTCTCCATTTCAGCGAGATTGTGCGCCTTTTTTTCGCCGAGTAATTCCTGACAATATGCAGTATGATAATGATGAGCTTTAAATAGCGCAATGGTCTTTGCACGCCAGAGGCCTTTATCTATTTTATGCCCCACAAAGGCTTCGGCTTCTTTCCTCATCAGCCTGTTCTTTTCTTTGAAGCTGTCACTTCCTAGGTGAAAAAGATCTGCATCACACATGATCTGCTGTAGAAGACCCACTGGCTGTTGCGGCATTCGAGTAGCCATAATACAGCCTTTAACTTTCTCAATGATTTCTGGAGAGACCCCCTCTTTCTGGAGAAAAGCGGCGGCCAGGCTTACGCCTTTGGCTTCATGCGCATTGCAGTCTTCGAAATAGCCCAGGTCATGAAACCAGGCGGCGGCAACAACTACAAAAAAGTCTTCATCAGCCAGCTGATAATGATTGGCTATCCTGACCGCATTCTCTACCACATGCTCAGTATGGTCCAAATTATGATATGTAAACCTACCGTCTTTGTTGGAATGAAAGAGGTTTGCCACATGGGCACGAAGTTTTTCTAATATTTCGCGGTGCTGCATCTGCTCACATTGTTTTATTGCATAAATATCAGTGTTTTTATTGAATAAGCCTACCGGCCTGTGTCAAAAAATGTTTTAAATGTATTTGATGAAAAATTAAGCTTACATTGTGAAGATCTCAAATCCCGATTCAACTTCCGGGAGCAAAATGAACAACATGACTACAAACGAAATTGCGCAACAAGCTAAGGCTTTTTTATATGAGCTGAATGATGCCAGGTACGAATACAGTTTTTCCACTAATGAAACCTGGAGCTACAGTCAATGCAATCCAAAAGAAAAACTGATTTTGGAAAACAAATATTACCCTGTGTTTTTCAAAAAACTTGAGGCCTCTGATGTTCAAGCCTTTCATCAAGTACTAAACAAAGAAAAGCACGCCCTTTCACAAAGTGACGACGCAGTTACTGAAGAAGTAAATTCGAAGGGCCGGATTTACATCGCAGCATACTGCCTTAGCAAGCTAAAATAGTTTTCAGGAAAATCCCTCCCCACCCTTTCGAGTCCTACAACCATTGATGATAAAAAGTGATGTATATCACTTTTAGTATTGACTCCTGTCATGGTTAGATCTTGCCTTTAAACTCAACTTTGAGCCAATTGATTTGACCATGTTAGTAGAAAAAACCATTGACAACAAAACCTTGTGCTACCATTGTGGGGATACCCTACCACAACTCCCCTATCACCTGGAAGACAAAAGTTTCTGCTGCCTGGGCTGTCAGGGGGTTTACAAAATCTTGTCGGAAAACAACCTATGTAACTATTACGACTATAATGAGGTGCCTGGACAGACACAGAAACAGCCTGTTGGGTATTTCGATTACCTGGATGAGCCAACTATCGTGGCTGACCTGGTTGATTATATAGATGAAAACAATACCGTAGTCACCTTATACATCCCAGCGATCCATTGCAGTTCCTGCATATGGTTACTAGAAAATCTTCATCGCATCAATCCAGCCATACGCAATTCGAGGATAGATTTCCTTAAAAAAACAGTTAACCTCAGTTTCAAAAACAAAGAACTGTCCCTGCGTCATGTCGTTGAAATACTGGCTTCGGTAGGCTACGAGCCCCTGATCAGTCTTCAGGATGTCGTAAAAAAACAACAATCCGACCGTTCTGAAAGGAAGCTTGTAGGTAAAATAGCGGTTGCCGGCTTTTGCTTTGGAAATGTGATGCTGCTTAGCTTTCCCGACTATTTTGGATTATCCAAATTGGAATCCGAGTTCCGCATGTTCTTTGGTTGGTTAAATATCGCATTTTCTATACCAGTGGTGTTCTATAGTGGAAGGGACTATTTTAGTTCCGCTTACAAAAACCTCAAAAACAAGGTGCTCAACCTGGATTTCCCGCTTGCATTAGGAATAGCCGTGATGTTCATACGCACGTTAACTGAGGTGATAGCCGATACAGGGGCAGGTTTCGCAGATACTTTATGCGGGCTTGTATTTTTCCTTTTGGTAGGCAAGTGGATGCAGCAACGTACCTACCACCACCTTTCCTTTGAACGGGATTACCGTTCCTATTTTCCGGTAGCAGTAACGGTGGTACTCGAGGACAAAACAAAAACAGTTCCCCTAGCAGAGCTCGTTCAAGGCCAACGCATTCTAATCCGCAATAATGAGATTATTCCTGCGGATGCGATCTTGCTCAAAGGGGAAGCTGAGGTCGACTTCAGTTTTGTGACTGGCGAATCCCTTCCAGTCAGGAAAACATTGGGTGAAATTGTCTATGCCGGGGGCCGCCAGCTAGCAGGAGCCATTGAACTGGAAGTCATAAAACCAGTTTCCCAAAGCTACCTGACCAGTCTCTGGAATAATGAGGCCTTTTTTACAAAAAAAGGCAAAATCAATACTTTCAGCGATACAGCAAGCAAATATTTTAGCATCCTACTCCTTAGTATAGCCTTTGGTTCCGGTCTCTTTTGGTGGAGTACGCAAAATGACGGCGGCAAAGCAGTGGCCTCATTTACCGCGGTATTGATCATTGCATGCCCTTGCGCACTGGCCTTAAGCTCTCCTTTTACCCTTGCCGCTGTGCTGAGTATATTCGATAAGAATAAATTCTATTTAAAGAGCACAGCGGTGGTAGAAGAACTGGCCCGCATCAACACCTTTGTCTTCGACAAAACAGGCACCATTACCAATCCCGATATAGAAAGCATTCGCTTTATTGGAACCATTAATGATGCTCAATACCAAATGGTACATGACCTTGCCTGTAACTCAGGACATCCCCTAAGCCGGGAATTGGTGAAACTAATTAATCTGAAAAAGATATATCCTACGGATAGTTACGCAGAAAAAACAGGACGAGGAATCAGTGGAAGAGTCAATGGTCATGAAGTGAAATTGGGAAGTTCCGCTTTCATTGGCCTCCCGCTGGTGAACTCTCCTATGAATAGCGTGGTACATGTAATGATCAACGGAACTTATCTTGGTCATTTCTCGTTCAGTCAGCAATGGAGATCAGGCTTTAAAGACCTGATCCTCAAACTCGGTAAAACCTCAGACCTACATCTGTTGTCTGGAGACCACAGTCAGGACAGACAGGCATTGGTACCATTCTTCCCCCGTACACAACAGATGCATTTCCAGCAAAGTCCTCATGACAAACTCAATTATGTCATGAGACTTCAGGCAGCAGGCAGAAAAATCATGATGCTTGGCGATGGACTCAATGATGCCGGTGCGTTAAGACAAAGTAACGTAGGGGTAGCAGTCACCGATAATATTAATAATTTCTCACCTGACTGCGATGCCATTCTTGACGGTGCAGCGTTCCAGAAACTGCCCCTCTTTTTACAACAAGCTAAAGATGCTGTGACAGTTATACACATGAGCTTTATCATTTCATTAACCTATAATGCAGTTGGACTCTATTTCGCTGTTCAGGGCTTGCTTTCTCCACTCATCGCAGCAGTACTGATGCCTTTAAGCACGGTTACAATCATCTTGTTCACCAGTATTGCCACCAGGATATACGCACACAAAAACAAATTATTATGAATATGATCTATCTTCTCATCGGCTGCAGTATCCTACTGGCACTGGTATTTTTAGCTGCCTTTTTCTGGGCCAGCAAAACAGGTCAGCATGACGATACCTATACTCCTTCCGTTCGGATACTTTTCGATGAAGAGCCAGCTGAGGCAGAAAAAACCAACGCAAAATAAAGCACACAACATTACACCACAAATATTTTTTACCATGACTGAAAAATTTTACTACGACAATAAGATCGTCAGGAACTTTGCCATCGCTACCATCGTCTGGGGCATCATCGGCATGACGGTTGGCCTACTGGTCGCGATGCAGCTGATCAAGCCCGCATTAAACATGGGTTCTCAATATACCACTTTCGGCCGGATCAGGCCATTGCATACCAATGCGGTTATCTTTGCATTTGTCGGCAACGCCATTTTCATGGGGGTTTACTATTCACTACAGCGACTGCTCAAGGCAAGGATGTTTAGTGACATACTCAGCAAAATTCATTTCTGGGGTTGGCAGCTCATTATCGTTTCTGCCGTGATTACGCTTCCACTGGGGCTATCTTCTTCCCATGAATATGCCGAATTAGAATGGCCTATAGACATCGCCATTACGTTGATCTGGGTGGTATTTGGTGTAAACATGTTTGGTACGATCATCAAGAGAAGAGAACAGCATATGTATGTAGCCATTTGGTTTTACATCGCTACCTTCGTCACAGTAGCCGTGCTACATGTTGTAAATTCTTTTCAACTTCCGATCTCTGCATTTAAAAGTTATTATTTATATGCCGGGGTACAAGACGCACTGGTACAATGGTGGTATGGGCATAATGCCGTCGCATTTTTTCTCACAACACCGTATCTGGGGATGATGTATTACTTCCTTCCAAAAATGGCAGGACGCCCGGTTTATTCTTACAAACTCAGCATTCTTCACTTTTGGTCACTTATTTTCATTTACATCTGGGCTGGCCCCCACCATCTGCTCTATACGTCACTTCCAGGATGGGCACAATCGCTTGGGGTTGCATTTTCCATCATGCTAATTGCACCAAGCTGGGGTGGAATGATTAATGGACTGCTCACCCTTAGGGGAGCCTGGGACAAAGTCAGGGAAGATGCGACACTTAAATTTATGGTTGTGGGCCTTACCGCCTATGGCATGGCTACTTTTGAAGGCCCTATGCTGGCATTGAAGCAGATCAACGCCATCGCACACTATACTGATTGGATTGTGGCTCACGTCCATGTCGGTGCATTGGGTTGGAACGGCTTTCTTACTTTTGGAATCCTGTATTGGTTAATCCCAAGAATATATCGCACAGAACTATGGTCTAAAAAACTAGCGGCCTTCCATTTTTGGATTGGCACATTGGGCATCATTTTCTATGCAGTTCCTTTATATTTCGCTGGCTTTACCCAAGGCTTGATGTGGAAAGAATTCACGGAAGAAGGAATGCTAAAATATCCAAACTTCCTGGAGACTGTATTGCAGATCATTCCAATGTACATCCTCAGGGCAATTGGCGGTGCGTTATATCTCACTGGTGTAATTGCAATGACCTTCAATTTAATAAAAACAGTTAAAACTGGTAAACTGCTGGCAAATGAGCCCGCCGAAGGTCAGGCCCTCGCCATAGATTATAAAGCACAGGGATCTGATAAAAAACTACACAGGGTACTGGAACGTAAGCCTATGGTATTCCTTGTGCTTTCCCTGGTCGTTATCCTGATCGGTGGAATGATTGAGATGATGCCAACATTCACCATCAAATCTAACATTCCAACCATTGCGAGTGTAAAACCTTATTCTCCACTGGAACTACAGGGCCGCGACCTCTACATCCGCGAAGGGTGTGTGAACTGTCACTCTCAAATGATCCGTCCATTTCGTTCAGAAACAGAGCGATATGGAGAATATAGTAAAGCCGGCGAATTCGTATATGATCATCCATTCCTTTGGGGCTCCAAACGTACCGGTCCTGACCTGGCACGCGAAGGAGGCAAATATGGAAATGTATGGCATTTCAATCACTTATTGGATCCTCAGACCATGTCGCCGGGCAGCATTATGCCTCCATACGAATGGCTCATCAGTCAACAACTGGACACGACAACGACAATAGCGAAGATCAATGCGATGCGGACCCTAGGTGTACCTTACCAGCCGGGTTATGAGCATGAGGCCAATAAAGATCTGGATAAACAGGCAAAGGCAATTGCGACGGATCTGGATAAGAATAATGTAAAGGTAGGAAGTGACAAGGAGATCATTGCCATCATCGCTTATCTCCAGAGATTAGGAACAGACATCAAAGCTAAATAACACATAAATCAACAGAACATGTTTAAGCAATTTTTAGATCAGGTAAGCGGCAATCAGATTTACCTCATCACCTCCCTGGGAATATTTATGCTGTTCTTCATCATGGTGGCTATCCTGCTACTTACAATGAAGAAAGATGAAGTAAAATACATGAGTGAACTACCCTTAAATGACGAAACGAAATGACTGACCTACTAATTTGGGCATTGTTATTCACTGCCATACTCGTCCTGGTTGTTTCAGTACTGGTATTAAAAGTGATCAAAATATTTGTGCAGCACAGCCTTGGATCCAACATTGTTGACCCCAAAGTAATCAACATACATTCCCTGGAGCAACAGGGCGAGGAGAAAGCTAACAAAATTTCGCTCTGGAACCGGATTATGGGCTTAAGACCTATCTCGGAGGAAAAAGATCTGGTTATGGAGCATGAGTTTGACGGTATCACTGAACTTGATAATCCCACTCCAGCCTGGTTTATGGTCCTTTTTTACGGAACCATGATCTTCGCGGCAGTATACATGTTCAGTTATCATGTGATGGACTGGGGCAAATTGCAGGAACAGGAGTATGCCGATGAACTGAGGCAGGCCGAAGAGGATAAGATCGCATTACTGATGAAACCCGGTAATAAAGCCAATAAAATTAACGAAAATAACGTAGAACAATCTACAGATCCTGCTGTCCTGAGTGCAGGCGGAGCATTATTTAAAAATGCTTGTGCTGCATGCCATGGTGAAAATGGGCAAGGGCTGGTTGGGCCAAACCTAACTGATGAATTTTGGCTTCATGGAGGAACAATTAAGGATATATTCAAGACCATCAAATATGGTGTACCTGAAAAAGGTATGATATCATGGGAGAAAACCATGAATGCCAAGCAGATCTCACAGATCGCCAGTTACATATTATCGATACAGGGAACCCATCCCGCTGGTGCAAAAGCACCGCAGGGTACAAAACTTTAGCATGTCACAAAGTCCGGCAGATTTCAGAACGCAGCTCTCTACACTTACTGAGGATGGGAAAAGTCGCAAATGGCTTTACCCCCGAGTCGTCAAAGGAAAATTGCATGCTTACAGAAGCCGGATCAGCTATTTCTTCCTCATCTTGCTGTTCACCGCTCCTTTCATCAAATTGAATGGTGAACAGCTGATTTTGCTCAATGTTTTGGAAAGGAAATTTGTTGCTTTCGGGATCATTTTCTGGCCACAGGATTTCTACTTGTTTGTACTCGCGCTCCTGACCTTCATTGTATTTATTGTACTTTTCACCGTAGTATTTGGCCGTGCATTTTGCGGCTGGGCATGTCCGCAAACCATTTTCATGGAAATGGTTTTCCGAAAAATCGAGATTTGGATAGAAGGCGATCAACTGAAACGTAGGAAACTGGATGAGGCTCCGCTAAGCATCGATAAAGTCTTAAAAAAAACAACGAAACATGCCCTGTATCTGATAATATCTTTTGGTATTGCCAATATATTTCTGGCTTATGTCATTGGGTCAACCGAACTCATCCGGATCATTACAGAGCCTTTAACCCAGCATTTATCCGGTTTCATTTCGATCAGCATTTTCACATTAGTATTTTACCTCGTGTTTTCACGCATGAGGGAACTGGTATGCACCGTGGTTTGTCCTTATGGACGACTGCAGGGTGTTCTCCTCGACAACCAAAGTATCATAGTAGCTTACGACTATGAACGTGGCGAACCGCGTTCAAAAAGGATAACAGGTGCTGAGAACATCAAGGGAGACTGCATTGACTGTAAGCTCTGCGTCGACGTATGTCCAACTGGCATAGACATCCGCAATGGCACGCAAATGGAATGTGTCAATTGTACCGCATGTATAGACGCCTGTGACATGGTAATGGAAAAAATCAACCGTCCAAGCAGATTGATTGGCTTCAAATCAGAAGAAGAGATCAGGGATAAAACAGGCTTTAAGCTAAATAGACGAATATATGCTTATTCTGGAGTATTGACATTACTTATCATTGTATTATCCTACTTACTCATTACACGTAACGACATTAAAACTACCATCCTTCGGGCAGGCGGAACGCTTTACCAATTGAGGGATAAAAACAAAACTGTCAGCAATTTATACAATGCGGAATTAATCAATAAAACAAGTAAATCCATCCGGTTCACTATCATCCCGGACGACCCTGATGCAGAGATCCAATACATCCAACCTCAGGACTCTATTGTTTACGGTGGAACCGCTAAACTTACTTTTTTTGTTGTGATGCCACAAAGGAGAATCAAGACCTACAAAAGTTCAATCAGCTTCCACGTGGTTTCTGAAGGTAAAACACTGGATTATTTCAAAACGACATTCATAGCACCACCTAATCTTTAAAAATATGAACTGGGGAACAAAATTAATTATAGGCATGGCCTTGTTCATGACATTTATAGTGGCTTTGGGCATATTAATGTTCAGGAGCAATACAGATGCGTTGGTTGATAACGACTATTATGAAAAAGGCATCCATTACAATGATGAATACGACAGTAAAGAACGGGTAAAAACTGACCTGGCCAAACCTCTTCTTGAGATCAACGGAGATGAGCTTCATTTAACCTTTACTTCTTCAGCTATTGGTAATTTAAAGTTGATGCGCTTGGACGACAAGAAGCTGGATAGAAATATCAAATTTGAAAGCAATGAGGATCATCAGGTAAGTATCCCAACTGGACTGCTCACTACAGGTCGCTGGAACCTCATTGTTCATTGGACAAGCGGAGGCAGAGATTACATTTATGAACAGGAGATCCATCTGAAATGAGTACAGATAAATTGGCTTTCATGATCGGCCTCTTGGGTAGTTTACATTGTATCGGCATGTGCGGCCCTCTTGCCTTTTCTGTACCAACATTAAAACCAGGTTGGTGGAACTTGATTTTCGACAAACTTATTTATCAACTCGGCCGCATCATCTCGTACTGTCTACTAGGTATTGTAATAGGTCTTGTAGGTCAACAAATTTGGTTAAGCGGGCTGCAACATGGCTTCAGTATTTTTAGTGGCCTCCTGATTATCGCAGCAGCATGCTCCCGCCTCTTCAAGAATTCTAATTTTGGCAAAAGTCCTTCATTTTTACTGAAGCCTTTCAACAGAATGTTGAGTTACGCATTGAAGCATAAAGCCAACCACCTGATTATAGGTATAGTAAATGGATTTCTCCCTTGCGGTTTCGTCTACCTTGCCTTGGTCGGCGCACTAAATACGGGCAGTGTGGAAACTGCGGTTTCTTATATGTTCTGGTTTGGCAGTGGAACCATACCTCTAATGCTCATCGCTACCTTGAGCATGAATTTTACAGGGCGGGGCTTCAGGAGAAGAATAAACAAATTTATACCCTTTATGATGCTTTGTCTGGGCCTCTGGTTTATATTAAGAGGATTGTCATTAGACATCCCTTATCTTAGTCCGGGGAATAGCGGAACAACAACCATATGTAAATAAATAATAAACTGAAAATCCGATCAGATGACAGATATAAAAAATACAACAGATATCCGATACCTTGTAGAAACATTCTACAACAAAGCCCTAAATGACGAGCTGATAGCCCCTCTCTTTCATGCTGCACAATTCTCATTGGATCAGCACATCCCAATAATGATCCGTTTCTGGGAAACGCTTCTTCTGGACGTAGTGACTTACAAAGGTAATCCAATGCTCAAGCACATCGAGATGAATAAGACCATTCCACTGAAGCCGGAGCATTTCGAACGATGGCTGCGTATATGGCGCGAAACGGTTAAAAGCAAATTTGCCGGATTCAATGCCCAACAAGCCATCAACCGGGCAGAGGGTATCGCCCGCTTGATGCAGTATAAAATGGAACAGTTTAACCAGCCACGCTAAACAATTGGTTTTCAGGCTGGCTATGATGTAATCTGGCATCTAATGCCATACAGATATTTCTAAGGAAACGCTTTCCAAGTAAGGTAACAGTCAATTTCTCCTCTGAAAGAATCACCAGACCATCCTGGGCCAGCCAGCGCATACGCTCCAATCCTTCAAAAAAGGAATTATTGCGTTCGCCCGGCATCCGCCATGTAGTTTGTCCCTGACACATGATATTGATGATGTGCTTACGGATCACCAGATCTTCTTCATGAAGAAGGTGACCTTTTACAACTGGCAATTGGCCCTTGCCTACCATATGGAGATACTCCTCTACTACTTTTACATTTTGAGCGAATGCGTTCCAGGTGTCACTAATCGCTGAAACACCCAAACCTATCATCAGCTTGCTGTATTGATGCGTATACCCCATAAAATTCCGGTGCAGGGTACCTTCCTTCTCAGCCTGAGATAAACTGTCCGTTTGGAGGGTAAAATGATCCATCCCTATCTCCGTATAACCTGCTTCTCTGAGTAGTTTCCTTCCCAGCTCGTACAGTTTTTGCTTTTCATCCGGACCAGGAAGATCAGCTTCGCTGAAATGGCGCTGTCCTTTTTTCACCCAGGGCACATGCGCGTAACTATAAAAAGCGATACGGTCTGGTCTCAACTTTAGCACTTCCATAACGGTGTTTCTAAGCCCCTCCATATGCTGCATGGGCAAGCCATAAATGAGGTCATAATTAATAGATGTATAGCCAACCGATCTGGCTAATTCTGTAATAAGCGCAACTTCTTCTACGCTTTGGATACGGTTTATAGCCCGCTGTACCTTTAAGTCAAAATCCTGAATCCCCAAACTCAATCTTTTGAAACCCAGTCCGAAAAGGCTTTTGAGGTGCAACCTGCTCGTATTTGAAGGATGGCCTTCAAAACTAAATTCGGCCTGTTCATGTTTGTCAGCGAGCAAAAATATTCCATCAATTAGTGTTTTTAGGTTCCTGGCACTAAAAAACGTAGGTGTACCGCCGCCAAGATGGATCTCTCTAATCAATGGCCTTTGTGAAAAAAGCCTGCAATACATTTCCCACTCCATAAGTACCGCTTCAATATAGGGTAATTCTACGCCATGATTTTTGGTGATGCGCGTATTGCAACCACAATAAGTACAGAGGCTCTCACAGAAAGGTAGATGGATATAAAGGCTAATGCCATCTTTCCCATTACTTGCTTTAAAGGTTTTTTGAACAGTTTTTTTCCATTTAAATCCATCAAAAGTATCTTGGTCCCAGTAAGGAACGGTTGGATAACTGGTGTATCGTGGTGCAGCTACGCTGTATTTATCGATCAGGTGCTCAGTGTTCATGTTTGACGGCATTAGGTACGGTACTATTTTCTTTCACTTTGTCGCAGGATCTCGAACATACACAGGCCATGCCGAGACATCTTCCCTCCTGCCATTTGTCCAGATTCTTGATCGTCTCTACTGCAAGCGTCATGGGCAATAAGTCTTCCTGCAATCCGTTCAGCATTTCCTGTGGTACACTGGCGATGCGGATTCCATATACGGCCGCTACATCCTGATCAATATGTTCAGCAGTAGCGGAACGGGTAGCAATATAGCGGATGCCGAGCTCGGCCAGTTTATTGATCACTGCAGCAGACACTTCATCTGCCTCAAACACGATCACAGCTTCTTTCCCTGACGCATATACAGCCGTCTCAATACTCAAGGCATTGGAAATAAGCGTAATTTCGTGTTTCTTCTGGTTGGCCTTCGCCAGCGGTTCCTTTTCAAACGATTTGATACTGTAGGCTACTGCTTTCATCTGTTTCTTTTTAGCTTTTCTATTTCTCAGGCATCGATTCATGAAACTCCATGAATACTGCCGAATTGATTCAAAAATAGCGTAGCTGGAACAGTTGTGGAATGAGAGTGGTCAGATAGAAAAGTGATGTTTGTCAGTTTTAAAGATAGCTTTACTTCTAACGTTTAAAAGATAGCCTAAAGGTAGTTTCCTTATTAATTGTACTCTCAAAATACAGTATGCCATCCATCAACGAAGCATACCTGCGTACGATGTTTAGTCCCAATCCGGTGCCCGGGATATTACCGATGTTATTTGCCCTGAAAAAGGGTTGAAAAAGATGCTTCTGATCAGATTCCGGAATACCAATCCCATTATCTTTTACAGTAACAATGCATTCATGATCATTAACTTCTGTATTGAACTCTATAAAAGTATTCTCACCTGAGTATTTGATAGAATTGGAAATAAGGTTAATCATACAGTTCCGGAGCAGGTTCTGATCCAGGTTCACGGTGCTTTCCAGCCCGGTATGCTGGTAGATGATATTCTGATTTTGCTTTGCCATCAGCTGCATCTCCTCCGTTACTTCTTCCGAAAGCTGAACGATATTGAAAGGCTTGCAACTGGGTTCGACCTTCCCTGCTTCCAGACGTTCCAGGGATAGAAAGTCATTGAGGATGGTGGTGAGGTTACCCACTGCATTTTTGATCTTTCCCACATGTTTAGTGATATTCTCATTCTCAAAGGGATGGGCATACTTTTCAATCAAAGAGGCAGACAACTGCACAGAACTCAATGGCGTCCTGAATTCATGAGAAGCCATGGAAACAAAACGGCTCTTTAACTGGTTTAGTTCCTTTTCTTTTTCCAGGGACAGGCTGACTTCCTCTTTCGCCTCGCTAAGCGCTTTTACCGTTTTCTTCAATGACTTTGTTCTTTCCTCTACCAATCCTTCCAGCTCAGCAGCGTACTCTCTAAGCCTTTCCTCCGCTTCTTTCTCTTTAGACAGGTCATGGATAAATCCAGTGTAAATTACGCGGTCCTCATATTGCACCTCACTTACTGCCAAACGAAAGGGGAAGGTTGTACCATCCTTTTTCAGCCCCCTAACTTCCCTGCCCTTACCTATGATGCGTTTTTCCCCGGTCGTTTGATACCTGTGAATGTAACCGTCATGACTGCTTTTATCTGGTTCAGGCATCAGAAGTTTGATGTTTCTTCCTTTAACTTCGTCTATTTCATATCCGAAAAGTTTGAGTGCGGCAGGATTTAGACTCTCTATATTTCCCCGGTTATCAATCGTGATAATTCCATCAATAGCAGTTTCAATAATTGCCTGTAGTAACCGGGTATGCTCCATAAGTAGTTTTCACAAATATACAATTTATCGATTATCCATTTATTACGAGCATCAGCTATTCACCTGATTCGCATCATATTTTCTAAGGAGATTGTTCCGCTTCTTTGCTCACTACATAATTGAACTAATCTACATGAGCCATACCTTTCATATTCCTGTCCTCGGATTGGGATACTCCATAGACACACCTTTAAAAATTGCGCGCTTCGGTATTTCTTCCGTTGTTTCCATTGTGGATGATGAACTCACAGAGCAGATGAGAAAATTCCATACCCAACTCAACGGGGAAGTATATGTACCAATCGAGAAATACACACCAGACAGCAGGGCAAAAAGGATTACAGCTTACCTCAATTTGCTTCAGAAATTGGTCAATAAGCAACTTGCCGGTCTAAAGGACAGCTTTGAAAATAATCCGGATTTCATCACTTATTTCAAACTGTTGCCGGATGACCATCAACTGAAAAATGATTTTCTGGAAATGCAGACCATAAAGGACGAGAAACACCGATCCGAAGCACTTCAAATCCTCAAAAATAAAATACTGCCCGGTAGCATCGATGTCAACATTATGGCTAAGGTCGACAAGGCAAATTACTCCAAATCCGGGGAATATCTTGGCGATCATTATACGGATGCGCTTGCAGCAATCCGGGGATTTGCCAACAGTGAACTCAATTCTTCTGTGGTTTTATCTGCCGGACTGAATCCTAAGCTCTACAGTTATATGGAACAACTGGATTGTTTCTATCCTGATGCATCAGGTGTATGCAATAAACACATCATACTTAAAGTAAGCGATTTCAGATCAGCCATGATCCAGGCAAAAATACTGGCAAAAAAGGGCTTATGGGTATCAGAATTCCGTGTGGAATCTGGTTTGAACTGCGGGGGGCATGCCTTTGCTACAGATGGCTTCCTTTTAGGTCCAATACTGGAAGAATTCAAGTCCCAGCGTAATGCATTACGAGAGGAGCTATCAAATATTTACCATACCGCATTGCATAATAAAGGGCTTTCTCCTTCTTACATCCCTACGCAGAAGATCACAGCGCAGGGCGGTATTGGCACTGCGGCCGAACACGATTTCCTGCTAAATTACTATCAATTGGATGCTGCAGGATGGGGCAGCCCTTTTCTTCTGGTACCAGAAGCAACGAACGTTGATGACAAAACAATGAATGCACTCAGGAGCGCCAAACAAGATGATTTTTACCTGAGCAATTCATCTCCTCTAGGTGTACTTTTCAATAATTTCAAGGGCAGCAGTGCCGAATTACAACGCCTGGAGCGAATAAAAAAAGGTACACCAGGCAGCCCCTGTAAGAAAAAGTACCTCTGTACCAATACAGAGTTTACATCACATCCCATTTGTACTGCATCCAGAGAATACCAGAATCTGAAAATCAAATCCCTGCAGCAAATGAACCTGTCAAAATCAAATTATGAACTGGCTCTGCAAACAGTTACCGACAAAACCTGTCTTTGTGAAGGTTTATGTGCATCTGCCTATATCCGGAACGGAATGATAAAGGCCCGTGAAAATGATGCAGTAAGTATTTGTCCTGGTCCAAATCTGGCTTACTTCTCGGGAGAATACACATTAAGGGAGATGACAGATCATATTTATGGTCGACAAAACCTCCTCAAACACGTGAGTCGGCCCAATTTCTTCATCAACGAACTGAACCTATATCTTGATTATCTGAAAAAGGAAATTGCCATCGAATTGGATGGCATCAATGTTAAGCGCTTCAATTACTATCGCAAGTTCAAAGCACAGCTCCTAGATGGCATAAGCTATTATAAAAAGTTGCTGCCTGAACTCAGTAGATATATGGGGTTCTCCGTATATGAAATGTATAGCCAACTGAAAAAAGCTGAACAGGAATTATTGCTTCAGCCTGGCCTTCATTAAAAACACATTATAGGGTTGCCACATGGACATCAAAAAGAAAATCTCATCCGTATCTTCATAGCCAGGATAGATGAAAGCGCCATAAAGCCCCGGGTAATCGGCAGCGCTGGCGAGACAATGTTCAGAGCTCCAAACACCGTTAAGGCGTCGGGCTGTCCGGAGCACCAACTCATGTTTGTCTTCATTGAGATAGGTAATGAACCAACGTTTATATTTTCTGTAATAGACCATTGAAAGCTCACCTGCAGGTGCTGAAATAATGGGATCAGCCTGGTCTTCTCTATTGATTTGCCAGCCCGCTGCCTTATTCCAATATTCGTAACGTTCCTGATGTAGAATGTCAGCAGATTTGAAACGGGCCAGATACACCGCCCCCCTCCGACCAGATGCAGTCCCAGTCATGTACACATACCCCCCCATTTTAGCATAGGCTACCTGCGCAAAGTTGCTGAATTCGGTAAAATGAACACCCGCGCATCTCGTCCAGTTTTCACCATGATCCACAGATTGATATATTGCAGAATAATTAGTCAGCCAACTCCCTGGTTCAGCCCATTTCCTGACATCCATACAGTGAACGTAATCTACCCCATCAATGTTAACCGCTGCAGTAGGAATGGCAGTATGACTACCTGTACCATTCGTAACATGAGCAGAGGGTATCAATTCTTTGCTGACCATATGGCTGAAGCTTAAACCATCTTCCAAATTGCAATCTTTAGAAATAGCCAGTACATTGGACCGCCAGTTTCCGGCAGCTCCAGGACCACCCGCTCCGGAAGGCTTCCAATCTTTTCCATAAGTATCGCCAAACACCAAAGCTATTTTTCCATCTTCCATCTGCCAGGCAATCCCCAGATCTGTACCACCCACATCGTAACGTTCATCTGTCTGATTCGGATTAGGTAAGGTTTCTCCTGGCAGTGTCCGTCCGGTTACTCTCGCGATGCGCACAATCCCATAGGGGCTAACGTCGATCTTTTCCTGGGGATCAAGGAGCGCCCGCCCGGAAGAACAAGCAGAGCAGATGATTGCCATAAGTCCAAAAAATTTATACTTACCCATCCCGAACAACGTTAAAGTAATGACAGCAGATCTTTTCTACTGAGCGTTTTAAATATTGATTCTTCCGTTTTGATCAGCTCAGAGGCTATATTCTTCTTTGATTCCTGCATAGTCATGATTTTCTCTTCTATGGTATCAGGACAGATCAAACGCACCGCAACTACATTTTTTTGTTGACCAATCCGGTAAGCACGGTCAATCGCCTGATTTTCTACAGCCGGGTTCCACCATGGATCTACCAGATAAACATAGTCAGCCTGGGTCAGGTTCAATCCTATTCCACCGGCTTTCAAACTGATCAAAAACACTTTCAGGTCTGGATTCTGCTGGAAGGAATTTACCACTTCTTCGCGGTTACGGGTTTGCCCGGTTAAATAGGCATGGGCAATTTTTCTGTTCTCCAGTTCTGTTCTGATCAGATCAAGCATACCCACAAACTGAGAAAATATCAGGATTTTATGTTCAGGAGCCTTATGTTCAATCTGTTCTATCAGCACATCCATTTTTGCCGATGCCTCTCCGTAGAATTTATCTTTATTAAGTAGTGCAGGTGAATTACAGATCTGCCTCAATTTTGTAATTCCCTGTAAAACATGCATACTGCTTTTTTGAAGCTCGTCTTCCGAGTTCCCCATTAAAAAATCTCTGATCTCTTCCCTTGCTGCGTCGTAAATTTCACGCTGCTGAGCCCCCATCTCACAATAGATTACCATTTCTGTTTTATCCGGAAGTTCTTTCGCCACCTGTTCCTTAGTTCGTCTCAGCACAAAAGGATTGATCCTTTGCTGAAGTTCTTTGGCACGCTTTGCATCCTTGAACTGATCAATAGGAACAGAATACAGTTCTTTAAAGTGCTGACGGCTTCCTAAAAGACCGGGACAGGCAAAAGACAATTGCCCGTACAGATCAAAAGTGTTGTTCTCGATCGGTGTACCGGTAAGTACAACTTTATTCCTTGATCTCAGCAACCGTACGGCTTTGTAACGCTGAGAATCCGGATTTTTAATTGTCTGTGATTCATCCAGGAAAATATAATTGAAGCGATAATCCTTCAGAAATCGGATATCAGCCAGCAGGGTACCATAAGAAGTGAGTATCACCTCGTAGCGGTCAAAATCCGCTACTACCTTCGCACGGTCAGCCCCATATATAGTCTTTACCTGAATTGAAGGCGCAAATTTTTTCAGTTCCCTCTGCCAATTGAAGATTAATGAAGCTGGTACGACAATCAGGTTGGTATTATGAGCTACCTTTTTACGCTGAGACAAGATAAAAGCAATTATTTGTATGGTCTTTCCCAAACCCATATCGTCGGCAAGACATGCGCCAAAATTAAAGTCGTCCAGAAAATTGAGCCAGTTCAGACCTTCTTTCTGGTAAGGCCGTAGTTCCGCATGAAGGCCATCAGGATTTTCAATATCTGTAATAGATTCGAAAGTGTTAAGTTGGGATCGGTAAATTTTCAATTGATCCCTCGCAGCCTGGCTTAACACCTCATCTTCGTACAATTCATCTATGGCCTGGTAACTGATGTGTGCTGTACGGATTTGCTCTTCTAACACTTCCCCTGCGGCGAAGTAAGCGGTGAATTTAGTGACCCATTCATCCGGCAACATCCCCTGAGTGCCATCATCCAATTGCACAAATTTGCTCTTGTTACGGATAGATTTGTGCAGGTGTTTAAGTGCAACTGTCTGCTTGTTGAATTTTACTTTTATTGCAGTTTCAAACCAGTCGATCCCGCTATTAACTACTATGGAAATTTCCGCTTTATAAGGACTGATGGTATTATTTTTCAGTTCATTGAATCCAAGTATGGCAATTCCCTTGGCACGCCATTGTTCAAAGGCATCCAGAAACCAGCCATCATCGATAAAGCGTTTTCGGTGCAGGTAAAAACAATCGGCATGCATTTGCTCTTCGAATTCTTCCATTTGCTCATAGAAGAAAGGGTGGGCCCGGGCGATATCTGAAATGAACTGAAGTTCCCTTTCATCATCACGCCTAAGTGTAAATCCCTTACCGAGCTTATCTTTAGACCTGATCTGCTTCTTGGAAATCACCGGAATTTCCAGATCTGCATACCTCATAACGGGAGTGATCAGCACAAAATCTTCAGATTCTGAAAGATAAATAATCTTTTCATTTTCCAAATCAAAGCCCTTTTCCTCAATCTGCTTTTTAGAGGCTGGTTTCAAATAAGTGTAGTTGATTTTGATCTTGTCCTCAAGCCTGGAAAGGATATGCTCCTGGAATTCCTCGTATTCTGTACGATGTACGACGATCATGTCGTTATGGTGTTTGAAAAAATCTATGATGCTGAGCAGATATGGATTATCCAGCAAGTATAAGTTTTGCTTTACTTGTATGAAATAGAAATACTTAAGCTTGATTTCAGCAAGCGAAAAAGTGCTATCTTCCAGATGAAGCTTTCCAGACAGCTCAAAGAGCTCTCCTCTCTGGCTTACGGTCAGTGTCAAATCCATTTTGAGCACCTGAATCTTTATTGGAGTTAGTGACGAGGCTGAAATATTGCTGGAAATTTGATCGTCGTGGGTATAAACCTCCAGCTGCAGCGGATTTTTTACTATCGCCTTCAGCCCCTCCAGATCTGAGCTGGTTTTCCCAACAATATAATTGTTCCGGAACTTTGAAACGCCACTATAGAACTTTAGTTCTTCCTGCTTGTCGGTTTTCCAAATCAGATCCATAGGGTCAAGCAGTTGGATTGGGTTTTTAAGTTTTCCGGTCTGTGTCAACTCTGCATCGGCGAGTTCCAGCATCAAATGGCGATAAAAACGGTGCTGGGTAAAGATCAGCACCGTTTTCTTATTTTTAGGGTTGGAAGGTAGCAAGCTACTTTTATCTGCTTTCAGTATCGGTTTTAACCGGCTGAAATCGACATGCTCGAGCTTGTAGTCTTCTTTTTCGTTCATCTCCTCTTTAAATACTTGGCCATAAAGATAAGAGAAGGCAATGTCATTCTTTCAACAAAATATCCATGTCTGTCATCAGCTTCTTGACTTCATCATCCAATGTCCCATCGTAGGCACCCCGGATTCGCCTTTGCTGATCCACCAGCACCAGATAACCTTGGTGCACAAAGCCTCCAGGAGCATTTTTATCTTCCTGTGCGGCAACGAGGTAATTCCGTTCTGCCAATGCGTAGATCTCATCCCGCGTTCCCCATAGGTATTCCCACTGAGTACCCTCCACGCCCAATTTTTTCGCATAGGCCTTCATTCGGGAAGGTACATCGTATTTAACATCTATGGTATGGGAAGCAAACTTCACCATTGGATTATTTTTATATTTCTGGTACACCTTAAACAAGTTCCGGTGCATGGTAGGACAGATGGTCGGGCATGAAGTGAAGAAAAAATCAGCTACATAAATTTTTCCTTCAAAATCCTTTTCTGTAACTGCCACACTATCCTGGTTTAGCAGTTTAAAGGAAGGGATTCTCCTAAAGAGCGTATCTTTTATTTTACGTCCTTTTACTACTTTTTCTACTTCTTCCATTTGTAAAAATGGAAGGCGTGTATGTTCTTGCTTACAACCAAATACGGACAGGATAACTAGAAAAGCGCACACGCTGAGGTTCCACTTTATCATCGCTTAAATTGATTGAGGTAAGCACTGGAGCGTTTAATCTCGGCTTTGTAGGTGCTGTCGATTGCTGCAATTCTCAACTTTTCTTTCTTGAAATATGCTACTGCCTCTTCATTAGATTTGCCACTTACATCCGGCTCAAACTGGTGCATCCAATCATTCATATCTTCTTCTGCCCTATTCAGGTTTTCCTTTAGCATTACCATCTGTTTCCTCTCTTTGATGGTATCGAGTTCAGGGAAGCGTGTTTTTAGTTCGCCCAATCCATTCATCAAGGTATCCAGTTTCATCTGATTATTCACGATAATTCCATGGTCACCCATCACCTCATCATGAAAACTCATTACCTCGTCCCTCACTTTTTTATAATCTACGCTGGCCTGGCATGCTACTAATACAATCGCCACTAACCAAATTCCTATTAATTTTTTCATTGATATTTTATTTAAAAATTTATTGTTTCAATTTTACCGGTAAACAGTAAATATTGGATCCTCCATGTGTTTCCCTAACCCAGGCTACCAGCAATTGCCCACTTGCCTCCTGGAGTACTGCATGGTTGTCGGCAAAATCTCCGGCACTCAGCGCACTCAGTTGCTGCTCGCCCTTAGCATCCCTCAAAGCCAATACGATCTTAGCCGAACTGGCGGGACCATGGCTCATTTTCATGCTCCCTTTGGAATGTTCCATTTTCATTTCATGTTGCGAATTTGGTGTTTCTGAAGTTGTTGTTTCTTCAAAAACCATTGCCAATCGTCCGTTTTTAAGAGAGACCATCTGCGGGTGCCTCCCTTCAGCGCTGATCAGACTGCGGTTTGAGAACTTTCCTGAGCCAGCTTTTGTAGCGCAATAATATAATCCAGCTCCACCGCCTGCAGTAAACCATAAGGCATGAAGCGTATTTCCCACTGCCGTAAGAGAAGGACCGGAATGTGGACAACCTTCAATCTCCCAATTGTCTTTACTAATCGGCATTGCCGGGCTAAAGGTTCTACCCTGGTCGGTAGAGACTTTGTACACCATATCTCTAACCTGCTTCTCAGAAAGTGCAGAGGGAAACATAATGTCACGATAAGCCAGATGGATATTTCCAGCAGTATCTGTCAATATATCGGTACGGCAACATTCACAGGTTCCTTTCTCCAGACAGGTATCCTGACCGAATCCAGTACTTTTTTCCGTCCGGGCAAAGAACAGCGCCGAGCCCTTGATGTGCTTCCCAAAACGACCGTCGAGCCAGATCGCAGCCAGTTCGCCATCTTTCAATACTGCCACATCAAAAAAACTACGTCCATAAGCATGCGTCGTGTCTGAATGCAAATAGGTCGCAGCCGACCAGTTTTTCCCTTTGTCCGTAGACACGCTATAATAAATAGCGCCAGCATAGGGATTCGGTTGATTGGGAAAGCGTTTTGAAAATACCGCAACTACGGTGCCGTCCGACTTAAACGCAACCTTTCCCATACTCTCCGATGCGATACTGCAACCGGCAGAAGTCGCAACAGTCACCGACGGCCCGAAGGCCGATTTATGCGCATCATACACCGCATATTTTAGTCGGTATAGGGAATCCTCGGTGTTCTGCTCTGTCCAGCATAAAACTGGATTACCCTGATTGTCAGCACTAAAATACGGACCTACAGCTTTCGTCCCGGCTTTATTGATCAGCTGGGGAATTTCTTCCTGCCCATTTTGGCAAGCCCCGAATAAAAACAGTGCAATGCCCATTACATAAATAATCTTTTTCATCTTCGTTAGAATAAGTATTTCAAGTTTACTCCAGCATAGCTGTTTCTTTTTGGTGAAGGGCTATAATACGCAGGTTGCGCCCCGCCGAATCCAGCAGCATTTAAAGAAACAATAGAACTGTATTTTTCATTTGTGATATTGTCCAAACCTGCGTAGACATTGATTTCGAAGCAACTTATGAATTGCCTCTTATATCCAATCTTTGCATTGAATACCTGGTAAGCCTCATTGAAAGCGGAATTTGCATCATTCAAGGGTAGGCGATCACTGTAGAAGTAATTCCCGTATAGATAAATGCCATTTCTTGTTTCTATATCGACTCCTGCATTGATCATCCAGGGTGCAATCCCCGTTAGTCGATTGCCATTGTAATTGGCAGTCACCTCCCCTTGTGCGTTTAGTGTCTGGTAATCTTTGAATTTGAAATCTGAATAGGTAGCCGATGCGAAAGGACGCAGATTTATGATCCAGCTGCGATCTTCTTCTTTTATGAACTGATAAGAAAGGGCGAGTTCTACCCCGTCGTGACTCGTTTTACCAGCATTGTTGTAGATCGTAATTCCCTGCTGAACTGACTGCGCAATCAGTTCACCTTCCATATCAAGTTTAAACAGGGAAAAATCATAGGCAAATCTCGATTTAAGCAGATTTCCTTTTGCATTCAATTCGTAATTCCATCCTTTTTCTGCCTGCAATACCGGGTTGATCGAACCATCTACATTTTTAACTTCAGAACTAGAGGGCGGCGAAAAACCTGAGCTCACACTCGCATGCAGACTAAGTGCTTCAGCAAAGTTATGGCTGATTGCGATTCGCGGGCTCGCCTGCGGGTCAAACTCTTTAATTCCAGTCTGTACCGGCTTCAGATAATCTTTTACATTATAGCGCAAGCTGTTATAGCTTAAACCCAGGGTTAGCGTTGTTTTTTGGCTCAATGTAGTTTCTGATTGATAAAATACCGAATACAAGGTATTGCGATAATCCGTATTAGCATTCAGCGCCCCTTCCTTTCCTTGGTTGTTTACATATTGAGCTCCCTTGGTCAGCCCCTCATTGAATTCGGCTCCTACAGTAAAACGGGTAGGAAGCAGATCAAATCCAGGATCATAACTAAACCTGGTACGGCCCCCATAGCTTTGGTAAAAATTGCGGATATAGGCATAGGGAAGCGGATGGTTCAAATCATAAAAATAGGTAAAAACACTAGTGGTATTAGAAAATTGTTCATTGAAACGATATTGCTGACCTATCCCGATCCTTGTCCAGGTCTGATACCTTCCTGCGGCTTTGTCCAGATTACTGGCATTGGCCTGTCTTGGATTGGCATTTACCTGATCCTGCGTCAGAGATCCCGGAATCTGCGAATATTGGGTCGTTTTGTTGAGCAACAACGTAACAATACGCTTATCACTCGGAAAGAACTGAAAATTGCCAGTCAGAAACCTGCGCATATCTTTGCTGTGTTCACGGTAGCCATCATATTCCTGCCACCCGTAAGAAACATAACTGTTCATTTGATCCCCCCCACTCCGATAGGTAGTAGCAAGACGATGAAGACCATAAGAGCCAAATAGAGCAGATGCTTCAAGACTCTGCTCCTGATAGGGCGAACGCTGCATCTGAAAGTTGATCACACCTCCGGTTCCTGCGCCATAAATACTGGACGCCGGACCTTTTATGACTTCAGCTCTCCCTATACTGTTTACATCCAATGCCTCGATACGGGTCGTTCCGTCTGCTTCAGTCACCGGAATCTCGTTTACATAAATTTTAATATTTCGGATTCCGAAAGCTGCACGCACACCGTTGCCCCGAATAGAAATGCGTGCCTCAGAAAGTGTACTTTGATCCATGCGTACACCCGGAATTGCGTTCAAGGCCGACTGAAAGGAAACAGCGCTTCCACGATTGAGGTCCCGTGCAGTAATCAAACCAACAGAACCAGCAGTTTCTTTACTGGTCTTATTCTCATTGTAGCCGGCTATCCTGACTTCATTCAGGCGTACGGCATCGGCTTCCATCTGTACATTAAGCACTATCTCAGCAGCCTGCACTCTAATTATTTGTTTTTTATATCCGGCCAAAGCAGCCATGAGTTGTTCCTTTACTTCATCTCCTGGCACTTGAAAAAAACCTTTAATGTCCGACCGGGTTATTTCGTGTTCATTAAGGTCAGAGATGACCACACCAGCCAGCGGCTGTCGGGTTTGAGAGTCATATATATGCCCTTTTACAGGCTGCCTCTGGGCCATGCCCTGCAATGTGCAGCACAATAGCACCAGAGATAGAATTAAATATCTATATCGGTTCATTAAATTAAGTCAGAATATATTAAAGAATAGCTATATAAAGTTTTGCCTTCCCGTATATCAGCAATGCTAGATATACTTTTTAGTACATCATACTTCGTCACAGAGAAGGATCAGCTTTCCTGTGGCGGATGAAATATAGAATTCTTGATACTTTGCGGCATTCCTGTAGAAAAAGGAATGTGAAGCTTGATTTCCGCAAAAGCAAATTGCTTAAATACCAGGGGCTTTACAATCAGTGCATCCTGTATTTGTGTTTTTTGTGAGGAACGTTCCTGTTTTTGCTCCTTGTCCTGGGCTTGCTTTAGCTTTTTCATCAGGTAGCATTTCCCGTTACAATGCAACTCCGGCTTATTTTTGTTTTCACAAAGTTCCTTCGCGATGTATTTCTGGTTGGCCTCAAAACCCAAAAAAACCAAAAGACTGGAACAATTTGCGACAAGCAAACTGAACAAGATCAACATGGAAATGGGTTTAATCAACATCGGCCCCAAAGATATAAAAAAGCAGATTGAAAAACCTGCATTGCAGGTTTTATTTAATGATAGGAACTGGTTTTTTATGTTCATCGATGGCAACGAAAGAAAACTCTCCGGTTACCGCCTTCTCCCGTTCTTCAGAATACATTTGTTCCACATATATTTCTACGCGCACCTTCATACTGGTGTTACCAATATGACTGATTGACCCTACCAGTTCTACGATCGTACCAGCAGGGATCGGCTTATTGAAATCGATCCGGTCACTGCTGACCGTCACCATACGCTGACGACTGAATCTTGTTGCTGTGATAAAAGCCACTTCATCCATCATGTGCATGGCTGTCCCTCCAAATAAAGTATCGTAGTGGTTGGTGGTATTTGGAAATACTGCTTTAAAAATCCGTGTTTCAGCAGCCTTGATTTTGTCCTCTATTGTCATTACTTTCTATTTCTCAACTGACCCCATTTCAAATAGGTTGCACCCCAGGAAAAACCTGCACCAAAAGCAGTCAGGATCATCTTATCACCATATTTAAAATCATCTTTAAAATCCCATAGGCACAACGGGATCGTTGCTGCTGTTGTATTTCCGTATCTATCGATGTTAACCTTAACCTGATCCTCGGAAAGCCCCAGATACTCCCCTACCGATTGAATGATCCTCAGATTTGCCTGATGAGGAATCAGATAGTTGATTTGCGAACTGACCAGGTCATTGGACTTCAGTACTTCATTACAGGTATCGGTCATTCCCTGAATAGCTGCTTTGAATACCACACGGCCATCCTGACGTACATAATGCAGCTTTTCATCTAATGTAGCCTGGGAAGCTGGAAACTTAGAACCACCAGCTGTTACGATGAGATTTTCCTTACCCGTACCATCTGTACGAAAGAAACTATCCATCAAGCCTACCGACTCCTCTGTTTGTTCAAGAAGTACGGCACCTGCACCGTCACCGAAAAGAATACAGGTATTGCGGTCAGTGTAGTTTACAATAGCACTGTTCTTATCTGCCCCAATAACCACTACCTTCTTACAGCGTCCGCTTTCTATCATACTGGCGCCCAGGGTAAGCGCATATAGAAAGCCACTACAAGCAGCATTGGTATCAATGCCCCATGCGTTTTTCAAACCCGCTTTTTCACAGACCATACTACCAGTGCTCACCATTACATAATCGGGTGTAGAAGTGGATACAATCACACAGTCAATTTCATCAGGATTTACGTTTCCATCTTCCATCAGCCGTTTCAAAGCAAATGTGGCCATATCAGAAGTTGCAACATTAGGGTCATTTACAATTCTCCTCTCTTTAATCCCCGTTCTTGAAACGATCCACTCATTATTGGTATCCACCATTTTTTCAAGGTCATGGTTACTCAAAACCGTATCTGGAACATAACCTCCAACCGCGGTAATCACCGCATTTTTCCTTATTCTCATTTATGTGTATGTAATTCTGTAAAGCGGGTAGCTGTATTTCCCTGCCCGGCTTTTTTTTACAAAGTTACAGCTTCTTCCACAGATTCCCGCAGTACTTTTGCAGCAGCCGCCATTTCTATCAAAGCTTTTTTGTTTTCTACCAAATGCCAGGTCATTAAACTTGAATCCTTATTTACCAAAAATAGCATGTCTGGAATTAACATCCGTATTCAAAACACTACACAACAATCTAATTATCAAACAACTAACAAAAACAACAACCTTCGGTTAAATTTGAACCACGGTATTTTGAACAGTTGACATCAACAATTCAACTTTTTATTACCATCACATTACACTTTATTTTTTTAGTCCTTTATCTTTGCAGGCAATTAAATCGCAATATCTATGAAATCCAGGTCTCTTCTTTCTTTTTCGCTATTTCTATGTACTACGCTTGTAATTACCGCTTGCCAAAATGAACAAAAACTACCGATATTAGGACACAGAGAAGCAAAAGAGTTGAAAAACGCAGATGGCAGTACGACGATAGATACGGTGTATCAAACCATACCCAACTTCCGTTTTTTAAATCAGGACAGCACCTACATCACCAATGATACATTCAAAAACAAGATCTATATAGCAGATTTCTTTTTCACTTCCTGCTCTACTATTTGTCCGACTATGCACCGAAATATGAAAGAAATCTTCGAGCAATACAAAGAAAATCCAAATGTCATGTACCTTTCACATACCATAGACTTCAAGTATGACACACCATCGAGATTGAAGAAATATGCGCAGAAGCTTGGAGTAGATGGACCAAAATGGCAATTTGCTTACGGAAGTAAAGACAGTGTTTACAAGATAGCTGAAAAGGATTACCTTGTTGCAGTAATAGAAGATAGCACAGCGAAGGATGGTTACATCCACCAGGGATGGTTGGTATTAATTGACCAGCACAGACGCATCCGTGGTGCCTACGACGGTACAGACAATGCCCAGGTTGCCCAGCTCAAGAAAGACTTGGGTACATTACTCGCAGAAGAGAAAAAATAAAGAGCAAATGCGTAAATCCCTTAGCTTAATATTTTTTGCTGCTACACTCAGCATGGCAGTTTATTCCTGTCAGAATGCTGCCCAGCTGCAGCAAGACATTTACTACACCAACGGAAGGGACATCTATATCAAGAACTGCCAAAATTGCCATGGGGCAAAAGGTGAAGGGCTTGGAGAACTGGCCCCAGCCCTTACCGATAGTATCTTCCTGAAAACCAACAAACAAAATATTGCATGTTACATTAAGAACGGACTGAATGAAGAGATCAGTATTAATGGAAAGAAGTATCAGGAGAAAATGCCTGGATTTCCCTCATTAGCCAATATCGATATCGCCCAGTTAATTGTTTACATCAGCAATTCTTTTGGGAACAAACAAGGCCATTATACACCCGAAAATGTTGCAAGCGATTTAAAAAACTGCGAATAGTTTACAAGGCTAATACCAGAACGGTCATACCCACATGGATGATGATGCTGGCGAAAAAGCAGCTCAAAGTAGTCCTAATACCTGATCCGCCCATATTCGCTACAAAATTAGCGAAGAAGGAAACCATAGTTACACCAAGTACTGCTATTGGGGCATTGAAATAACCGATGAGCAAAATAGGTAAGGGCAGAAAAACAGTAGCATGGATCATCAATGAGATAAAAAACCATAACGTTCGGTTATTACGCTGACCATCGACGAAAGCAAGATATTTTGTCCAAATACCTTTATCAGTTTTTACAGTTTGAGTTGCTGCAGTTTCAATGTGGTTATTCCAGTTGGCAGCGACAGTTGTTTTTAAAGTAGCCATGATTGATAAAATTTATACAACAAAGGTCTCAGGTATACACCTCCCTTCAAATAATCCCAATCAGATAAAAATGTGATCCCCATCACTTTCTTAAAAACAGCATTACCTTACACTGTAAAAAAATATTAAATTAGCTATCCATTTACTTAGGGCGATTTTGGATTGAAACTAAGACTGCTATTCTTATTCCTATTGCTGAGCTGGGGACATTTATCCCTGGCCGAGGATATTATTGTCACAAGCAAAGCCGATGCAGGCATTGGTACTTTACGAGAAGCTATCGTAAGATCCGGAGCTAATGGCAATGCGGAAATTGACCACATTTATTTTAATATTCCGGGAGCTTTAGCTTCAGACCATGTCATTAAACTTTTGTCCGACTTACCGGAAATTACTACTGACCTGGTCATTGATGGCTCCAGTCAGCCCGGTCAGGAAGCTGCTGTGAATCATGCGAAGGTAACACTTGATGGCGTAGATCGTCCCTCTTCCTCCAATGGTTTTATCTTAATGAGTGTAAACGGGCTCAACAGGTTTGAAATGTACGGTATGGTGATCCGGAATTTTTCCTACACCTTTCCCAACTATACCAACTCCATCACACCCATTGAATTTTCAGGGATCAATAAGGAGGTCATCATCGGAGCAGCGGACAAAGGCAATGTATTCTACAACGTAAATAGCATTGCTGTCAATTACCGGGATGCCGCAGCACATCAAATCCAAAACCTGACTTTCAAAAACAACTACCTGGGCATTAAGGAAAATGGTCTTGATATCGGCACCGAGGTACTTACAGGTCTCAGCTTAAAGCGAGTTCACAGTGCCCTGATCGGAGGTGATCTTTCTGAAGAGGGCAACATCATCTTCGGATCTATGGCAATTGATTTCTCTGCTCAAAATGAACTGCTCACGGAAAATGTAGTGCTGAAGATCAGGAACAACATCTTCACCGCAAACCGGAATGAAGAACATCCCATTGTAACAGTTGCCTTAAACTCAATCGTCCATTCCCTTGTTACTGACGTCAACCTGGACCACACCGGTTCCGTTAGTATCCAGGTTTTAGACAACGTGTTTGGCTCTGGTTTAAGTTTCGGGGGACTCGACAATGCCAATATCGATGTAAAACGCAATTTCTTTGGCCGCTCCCGTGATGGGAGTAAAAACCTGCCCATAGCAGCCCATGCGCTCAGGTTTTTGGACGTTAAGGGAAGAGTCCTGGTAGGCGGCACTACTGTATCTGATGGAAATGTGATCACCAATACCAGTGTCATTTCATCCTTTCCCCACGAGCAGTTTGTCATTGGTGCTAAAAATACTACAAATTTAGAATTGAGCCACAACGTTTTGTATTGCAACACCGGTTTACCTTTTCTTTTCATCGGTACAGGTCCATCCAGAAAACCGCTGGAGGTCTTTCTAAAAGAAAAAACACCAACGTATGTTGCGGGTACCACCCAGGCCGCCGCGAGAGTAGAACTTTACTATACGGGTCCTGAATGCAGTAATTGCCAGCCAAAACGGTATTTTGCGACGGTCACCGCAGATGCCAACGGGAAATGGCGCTACGATGGTGCAATTGAAACTGGTTTATCTGTCCTGGCTTCTGCAACTTTGAATCAGATGACTTCGGAGTTTTCCGATCCCAGGATTTACATGTTTTCCGATGCCACCCACTCATTTTCCATAGTCCCGCAGTTCTGCGACAACCTATTAGGCAAAATAATAGGTCCTATCGTTGTTAATGCCGAAAGGGTTGAATGGGTGAATGAAGCGGGCACAGTAGTGGGCACCACATCAGATATTGAAACCCTGATCGCTGGAAAATATAAACTAAAAGCCTATCAATTTGGTTGTAGTGTGGAATCGGGCTGGATTACCATCCAGGACCGGATGCCACAACTGACTACCAGTTCCGTTCCCCAGCTAATTCAGCCCACCTGTAACAAGGGGGGCTCCATTCTAAATATATTTCCCATCAACCACGCAAGTCTGGAATGGATCGATTCCAATGATGAAGTTAAGGGCAACGACAGGGAACTGACCAATGTGCCCGCTGGCAGCTACCGCTTACGCATCAGCAGTTCAGCAGGATGTACTAGAGAATTTGGCCCTTACTTGCTCCAGGCCTACCCCAATAGCATTCATATAGATCATGCTTCCGCGTCCATAAAAAACGCAAGCTGCAATGAAAGCAACGGTGGAATTTCAGGAATAGTGGTTACAGGTGCCACGACCTACAAATGGATCAACGCGGGCAACACCATTGTTTCTAACACCCTGGAACTAGACTACATGCCCCCTGGCAATTATCGCCTCATGGTCGGAAATTCTTTCTGTATTATGACCACTGAAGAATTTACCATTTCGCTTTCTCAAAGCAGCAGAAACTACAGCTCCACCAAAGTGATCCGAAATGCACAATGCGGACTAAGCAATGGCAGAATTGAAGTCATTTTTGCGGCAGATCAGCCTGTAGCCTACCATTGGAAAAACAGTTCCGGACAAATAGTGGGCAATGCCAGGATTCTAGAGAATATCCCACCCGGGAAATACGATCTTTATATCACCAACGATTTGGGCTGCGAACAATTTCTTCAGCAATATGCTATATTGAACACGGAGGCTGCAAGTATAGACCACAGTTCGGCTTCAATACAGCACGACGAATGTGGCATCGGAAAAGGAAAAATTACTGCACCAACCCTGAGCGGCGGACAGCAGCCATATTTTTACGAATGGAGAGACAAAGACGATCGCATACTGGGTTCGTCCCAAGTTCTCGACCAACTTAAAGCGGGAAATTACCAGCTGACGATTGGAGATGCATTGAGTTGCAGCAGACAAATCATAACGTACTCAGTTCTGGATCAAGGCCGAAGCTTGTCGCCTCCTGTTGTCAACGATATCAAGCTATGTACTGCCGGACAAGTCCTCATCCAGGTCTTACAGCCCGTGCAGGGCAGCTATATGATTTACAATCAGGCTGGTAATCTCATAGAGAAAAGCAG
Organism: Pedobacter sp. GR22-6; assembly: GCF_037402555.1. NCBI lineage: Bacteria > Pseudomonadati > Bacteroidota > Sphingobacteriia > Sphingobacteriales > Sphingobacteriaceae > Pedobacter > Pedobacter sp. GR22-6. The sequence goes on along the minus strand of NZ_JBBEUC010000002.1, from coordinate 1,361,976 downwards.
TACGGGTATATTCAATGTAAACGTCAGCCAGAGTCAGAACTTCACAGCTGTTTTTGAATACGGTGGATGTCGCAGTTTGCCATCATCCTTCAAAGTAACTATAGAAAATGATGGTATTGGCAAAATAGCAAATGTCTTTTCCCCAAATGGTGATGGGCAGAATGATGAATGGCTGATCCCAGGAATCACCAATTATCCCGGAGTAACCGTTAACATATACAACCGCTACGGAACCAAAGTATTTGAATCTGCCGGATATAAAACTCCATTCAACGGCAAATCAAACGGCGCAGATCTCCCATCGGGCACTTATTATTACATCGTTGATTTCAGGAGAGCCTGCGGCATACTCAAAGGTAGTCTGACCATTATGCGTTGATCCTTATTTCCAAGTTTTGACTTTCAGTTCATCGCCAACCCGGATCATACCTTCGCCTTCATGAAGGAGATTTTGCCCAAAAAGAATTTTTTTATTGATACTGCGGTAACCGGCTAGTGTACGCAAGGGCTCAGCTCCCTTGACACCGGTCTGCTGATCCACAGTTATCAGTACACATCTGGCGCATGGCTTTACCGCACTAAAGGAAATCCCTGACAATTCGAAAGTCCTGAACCGATCTTCAACATGTGGTTCACCGCCGGTGAATACAAAATTCGGCCGAAAACGATCCATAAGTACCGGTTCCTCCAATTTTACATTGAGGCCATCCAGGGAAGACTGTCCTATGATCAGACAAGGATAACCATCAGCAAAACTGACAATTTCATGCTGCACTGCATACCTTGGGTCTACCTTCCTCTTTTCTTCCTTAGGCATCCCAACCAATTTCACCTTCATCTTCATAAAATCAGAAAACCATTGACTCACGTTCTCATCAACTTCAAAGCCAGTGGAAACATCGTCCCAAATCACAACAGGCTGGCTCAGCCCGGTATTTCCATTGATCGGAAACACTATCCGCTCTTCAGGGAATAATCGATTCGAGACGACGAGTGTTGTATCTACAATGTCTACCTGTAAAAGCGCCAGCGTCGGATGTTTTCTTTGGGTAATAAAAGTTCCTGCTTCGTCGATAAGCATCCATCTTCTATCGTATTGCAGTCCTTTATCTTCTATTCGCGCTTCCTCAAGTCTAATCCCCCCCAGCGACTTGATGGGATAAACATATATATCAGATAAATGGAACTTGTTCATCACGCAACTAAGTTAGCAAAAAACAAGTTTAGCTAATCATTTGTTCCGGGCCAGGTTGTAAAAAACTGACCTTTGTAAACAAGACACTGTAGCCAAACCGTTCATCCTCCTGATATTACAATATGCTAAAATTCAGACGCAAATAGTTTCAAGTCATTTTAAATTAGTTGGAGAGCCTTATTGCTTATTTAGTAATTTGCAGTTTTATCACAGATCAAAACCAAGCGTATGTTAGATTTACTGCGAAATCCCTGGCCATGGTACCTGTCTGGACCGGCTATTGCTGTCATTATGGTGCTACTGCTCTTATTCGGAAAATCTTTCGGTTTTTCTTCCAATTTACGAACCCTTTGCACTATTGCCGGAGCCGGGAAATATTCAGCGTTCTTCAACTTCGACTGGAAATCACAAAAATGGAACCTTTTTTTTCTTTTAGGGGCAATCTTAGGCGGTATAATCGCCGGTACATTGTTGAGAAGCGAAGAACCTATGGCATTATCCCCACAAACCATCGCTGATCTTTCAAAGATAGACATTCATTTTGACGGAGCACTTAATCCTCATCAACTCTTCAGTATGGAATCATTAGGCGATGTAAAAAATATAATGATCCTTTTAATTGGGGGACTTCTGGTTGGTTTCGGCGCACGTTATGCGGGTGGCTGTACATCTGGCCATGCGATCAGTGGATTATCCAACTTACAATTGCCTTCATTGATTGCCGTGATCGGATTTTTCATAGGTGGATTAATTATGACTCATTTTCTGCTACCAATAATTTTGAAATAGGATGAAAGGATTAAAATTCATATTGACAGGGATCTTTTTTGGAATCGTAATGGCAAAATCCGAAGCCATATCCTGGTATCGTATCCAGGAAATGTTCAGATTCCAATCATTTCATATGTATGGAATTATTGGAATAGCAGTATTTTTTGGTCTCATTGCAGTTTACCTGATCAAAAAAAATAACATAAATGATGTTGAAGGTCAGCAGATCAGATTTCAGGACAAGAAGAAAGGCTGGCCCAGATACCTTATTGGCGGTACTGTCTTTGGACTAGGATGGGCGCTTACCGGAGCTTGTCCAGGACCTATGTTTGTAAACATTGGATATGGATATATTTCTATGGGGCTTGTTGTGCTTGGCGCATTAGCAGGAACATTCCTTTACGGAATCATTAAAGATCATCTCCCCCATTGATGCCTTTAACATTCATAACCTGCTGAAAAAAAAGCCCAGTCAAATTACTAATGATACCAGGCTCAGATAAGATTGAAAGGGGATTGACAAGTGTTTTGTAAGGATAAAGTATATACTGACCCTTACAAAGTATAGCTTAATCACTTATGAGCCCCTTTTTAGCGAAGTAGTAGAATGGTAAACATCGGTCCGATTAAAACCTCGTTTTATACTTTGAATATCTGAAATCTAATGATAGATTTGACTGAAGAGAGACGACAGTAATATTCAAACTATGAGCGACAACACCATCGATAGCTTACGGGAAGCGCTAAAACAATCGCCCGACAATACACCACTAAGGCTTCTCCTTGCTGAAACTTTATTGACATCAAACAGGCTCGACGAGGCAGAATCAGAATATTCAGCACTACTTAGATTGACCCATGACATCAAGCCAAAAATTGGACTTGCAAAAGTGTTTTTCAAAAAAGGCAGTTATTCGGCATGCAACGTGATTTTAGAGGAAGTGATTGACAAAGGAAGCGATGATATTGAAGTGTATACGCTCTACGCAAAAGGATTGCTCAAAGAAAACTCACATGCAAAAGCCATTGAGGCCTATCAGAAAGCCCTGACGATTAAACCGGGATATTTTGACGAAGAACTTGATGACCAGCTCCGGCTCAGGGGCACATTAGATGCAGAGGAAACCGAAGAAGAAACAGACAATCGTTTTCTACAAAAGCCAACTATCAATTTTAGTGATGTAGGTGGTATGGATGAAGTGAAAAAAGAAATAGAGCTAAAAATCATAAAACCGCTTCTTCATCCTGAACTTTATAAAGCTTATGGCAAAAAGATCGGTGGTGGAATTTTGCTATATGGCCCTCCGGGTTGCGGTAAAACATTCATTGCTAAAGCAACAGCGGGTCAGGTAAATGCAAAATTCATCAGCGTTAGCCTCAATGATATTTTGGACATGTGGATAGGTAATAGTGAGAAAAATCTTCATGAAATATTTGAGTTGGCTCGTCAAAATACTCCATGTGTCTTGTTCATTGATGAAATTGATGCGTTGGGCGCAAGTCGGAGCGACATGAAACAATCGAGTGGCAGACACCTGATCAATCAGTTCCTTCAGGAATTGGATGGGATCGACAGCACAAATGAGGGGGTTTTGATCATCGGAGCAACAAATACCCCCTGGAGTTTAGACCCTGCATTCAGACGCCCCGGCCGGTTCGATAGAATTGTATTTGTACCACCTCCCGATGCAAAAACCAGAACATCTATTTTAAAATTGAAAATGAACAATAAGCCGACAGGAACGATGGATCTGGAAGCCATTGGCAAGAAAGCAGAAAATTACTCAGGAGCCGACCTCGATGCGATCATAGATATTGCTATTGAACAAAAACTAGAAGACTCATTCAGCGACGGCATCCCTAAACCCCTGGAAACAAACGATTTGATAAACGCCTTAAAGAAACATAAGCCGAGCACTCAGGAATGGTTTTCTACAGCGAAGAATTTCGCGATGTTCGCAAATGACTCAGGGCTTTACGATGACATTTTAACGTACCTGAAAATCAAAAAGTAACATGACAGAAGACCACAGGCTATTAAAAGTTGAGATTTTAATCCAACAGAAAAAATTTTCGGAGGCAGAACAAGTCCTTGCAGACCTGCTTTCAGAGGATCCCAACGATATATATTTCCTGTCCTTACTTGCGGAAATAAAACTGCAACAAGACAAATTTGATGATGCCAATGTCATAATTGATACGGCTATCGGTCTATCGCCAGATGCACCACATTTATTTTATATCAAATCCCGGATTGCCATCCAGCAGAATGATTTGAAAAGTGCAGAAAAACACATTAACGAGGCGATTTTGCTGGATCCCTTTGGTGCTGAGTTTTTTGCTTTGCTGGCGAATATCCACCTGGGACGTAAACAATTTAGTGAAGCACTGGAAATCGCAAACCAGGCACTGGAAATTGATCCTGAAAACTTACTGGCCCTAAATACCAGAAGCACAGCATTGAACAAGCTAGACAGAACTGAAGAATCTTTTGAAACGATTGAAGGAGCATTGCGGGAGGATCCAAACAATGCTTACACACATGCCAATTATGGCTGGGGTTTGTTAGAAAAAGGAAACCATAAAAAAGCACTGGAACATTTTAAAGAGGCATTACAAAACGACCCCACATTCAACTATGCTCAAGTTGGTATGCTTGAAGCACTGAAGGCAAGTAATCCTGTGTACCGGATTTTCCTGAAATATTCCTTTTGGATGAGCAACCTGACTGCGAAATATCAGTGGGCAGTAATCATTGGTTTTTATTTCTTTTCCAGCGCATTAAGGACAATTGCCAATAATAACGAAACCCTTCAGCCCTACCTAACCCCTTTAATTATTGGCCTTGCGCTAGTTGCTTTTTCAACCTGGGTCATCACGCCAGTCAGTAATTTATTCCTACGGTTTAACCGATACGGTCAGCTACTGCTCGACAAAAAGGAAAAAATGAGTTCAAATTTTGTTGCTGCAAGTCTGAGTATATTTATACTGGGACTGATATTGTATTTTACCTCATCGGCGGAAAAATATTTGATTCTTGCCGCCTTCGGTTTTGCGATGATGCCCATCTGCAGCGTGATGTTTTCCCCTTCGAAAAATAAAAACTCATTAACAATATATGCTGCCGCTATGGCAATAATCGGCATTTCTGCACTTGTTCAGGTATTTTTAACCGATGTAGCATTCAATGTGATGACTACTATTTTTATATTTGGTTTTATAGTTTTTCAGTGGGTGGCCAATTTCCTGATTATTAAAGAAGACTATTAAAAAAATCAAATAACACTAAAAAAGCCCTTAAAACCAATGATTTAAGGGCTTTTAGTGTTGATTAACACTTAAAAGTGTCGGGATGGCGGGATTCGAACCCACGACCTCCAGCACCCCATGCTGGCGCGATACCGGGCTACGCTACATCCCGAAAACAAATCGGTTATTACCGTAAATGTGGCGCAAATTTAGAATATTTGTAGAAATTTCAAAAAACATTCTCAAATATCTAAAAACTACAAAACACGCTTCACCTTCTCGTTTTCCTTCTGCTCCAGAGTCATTTGTTCGAGGTTTTTCTGGCGTGTTTTTTTCAGGTGAGTACTGAGCTTTGATCCCGGAAAATGGGGATTTTTACGGAGTTCGGTGATATTGATGCGTAATGCCTGTCCCCTTCTCCACAGGTATCCACCTGCGGTAATGGTATTTTCATCATTGATGGCCCTTGAAATGTTATCATTACCAATCCCGGTAATCCTGGAAGCCTCTAAACCACTCTTAAATGACCTCATCCAGCGTCCATTAAGATCGTACTGGGAAATGCCAAACTTAATGTCAATGATACGTGAGGCTACGGCAATTTTTTTCTTCGTAGATCTTCTCCAAATAAAACCACCATAGGTCCATGCCCGTCCGTTGATTACTTTTCGGATGCCCTGATAATGTACACCCACTGCCCTTCCTGCAGCTTTTGTATCGATATGAGTTGCTACCAGGTTTCCTTCCATATCATACTGTCCAATTTTCTGCTGTTGCTTGGAAAGCGGTGAACCACCAGCGTAAGGACGCTTTTTCAGCAAAGCCTGTACATCGATCTCCGGCTCCATCCCATACCGCCATATGTAACCGCAGGCGGTAGCACCTGTTTCGGGATCCAATGCACGGGTGATGTTTGTTCTCACAGTTTCCATTGCCTTTGCAGCTTCGGCCACGCTCGAATAGCTTTGAAGGAATTGGCCTTTTAGCGAATACCTGCTAATCTTTAACATACTTGAATTAACATTATAATAAATAAATCTATTGAATTATCGCGGTAATATTAGTTATTTATCAAAACATATAAAAATCCATTTTGGTTCAATAGAACTAAAAATAGGTTTTTTACCTATCTTCGCAACAAAAATGCAAGCTGTTCTATCGCTGCGATTCATTCGGAGAGGAAAGTCCGGGCAACACAGGGCATCTCGCTTCCTAACGGGAAGAGGCTTGGGGCTGAACACCCGAGCTATGGAAAGTGCCGCAGAAAATACACCGCCGATGGCCGAAAGGTACAGGTAAGGTTGAAAACGTGAGGTAAGAGCTCACGACTTTTGCCAGTGATGGCGAGGTTGGTAAACCCCGGGAGTTGAAAGACCAAATAGGCTAACGCATGTAGGGCTGCCCGTCCGATGTTAGTGGGTAGGTCGTTAGAGACAAATGGCAACATTTGTCCTGGATTAATGGTAGAAACCCGGTATTTTTACCGGGAACAGAACCCGGCTTACAGGCTTGCATTTTTTTATTTTGATAAAAACAATATATTAGCGCGGATAATAAATATACTGAGCAATACCCTATGGCAAAATTGTTAATAATTGATGACGAGAGAGCAATAAGAAGCACATTACGTGAAATCTTAGAATACGAAAATTACGAGGTTGATGATATTGACAATGGTGTTGATGGCCTGGACCTGATCAAAAAGAAAAAATATGATCTGGTACTTTGCGACATTAAAATGAATAAAATGGACGGTATGGAAGTGCTCGAACAAGCACTCGCTTACAGTCCTGATCTTCCTTTTATCATGATCTCCGGTCATGGAACTGTTGAAACCGCAATTGAAGCCAGTAAAAAAGGCGCTTTCGATTTTATTTCTAAACCGCCTGATCTAAACAGGCTCCTGATCACCGTTAGAAATGCCCTCGACAGAGGCACATTGGTAACGGAGACTAAGGTTCTTAAAAGAAAGGTCAGCAAAACCAGGGATATCCTTGGTAGTTCAGACAATATCAACAAAATCAAAGAAACCATTGAGCGCGTTGCTCCTACCGAAGCCCGTGTGCTGATCACTGGCGCAAATGGTAGCGGTAAAGAATTGGTTGCAAGATGGTTGCATGAAAAATCTAACCGGGCCGACAGCCCGCTTATTGAGGTAAACTGCGCAGCAATTCCTTCCGAATTAATTGAAAGTGAACTCTTTGGACACGAAAAAGGATCTTTCACCTCTGCCGTTAAACAACGGATAGGTAAATTTGAACTGGCGAATGGTGGTACACTTTTCCTGGATGAGATTGGCGACATGAGTCTATCTGCGCAAGCCAAGGTACTTCGCGCACTACAAGAACACAAAATCACGCGTGTTGGCGGAGAAAAGGAATTGGAAGTAAATGTGCGCGTACTTGCCGCAACGAACAAGGATTTATTAAAAGAAATTGAAGATGGCAATTTTCGGATGGACTTATACCACAGGCTGAACGTGATCAACATCCATGTTCCGCATCTGAGGGAAAGGATTGAAGATATTCCTGAGATCGCACAGAGCTTCCTGGAGGACATATGCAAAGACTATGGCATGCCGGTCAAGAAAATCAGTGACACTGCAATGGTTGCATTGCAGAACCTTCCCTGGTCAGGTAATGTCCGCGAGTTGCACAATATGATCGAACGTCTGATCATCCTGAGCGATAAAACAATTACAGAGCATGACGTGGTGGCTTTTGCCAACCCAGGTGGTGGTACCAATATCGGTGCAGCACAGGCCGGAGGAAATGGTAACCATTCAAGTAACAGCACAGGTTCCATTAACTATGATAATTTCAGCAATTTCCAGGATTACAAAGATCACGCGGAAAGGGAATACATCAAGTTTAAACTGGAGAAAAACAATTGGAACGTGAGTAAAACGGCTGATGACATCGACATTCAGCGCAGTCACCTGTACAGCAAAATAGAAAAATTTGGATTGAAAAGAACTGCTGAATAGCAGTTCTTTTTCATTTCATATAATCGGCCTGCCTACTGAGCAGCGCACGGTATTTATTAAATATTGCAGTCTTCGAAATAAAGCCGAGGTATTTAGACTCCTGATCCAACACCGGCAACAACCAAAGGTTTTCCTTTTCCATTTTCTGCAGCACAACTTTCAGGTCGTCTCCAATAAAGACAATATCGGGTGCTGACCTAACCATGTCATGCAGTGAAAATGCTCCACCCTGATTGACTTTCCTTAATATATCTTCTACATAAAGCAAACCTTTAAAATGCTGTTCTTCGTCCAGAACAGGAAAAATATTACGTTTTGACTGGAGGATTTCATTCATCCTAGCTGAGATCAGGTCGTCCTCATTCAAAACCAGATAATCCTTTTCCACCAGGTATTTGAGTTTCATCATGTTCAGTACCGTAGTATCTTTATCTTCGTGAGACAGTAAATCGCCCTTTTCAGCCAGCGGTTTGGTATAGATGGAATGCTGATATTTGCTCCGGTTAATTAAGTACGCAATCGCGGATGTGATCATCAGCGGAACCATCAGTATGTACCCCCCTGTAATCTCAGCGATTAGAAAAATACCGGTCAATGGTGCATGCATGATTGCACTTAAGGATGCGGCCATACCTGCAACAATGAAATTTGGGATACTTAAATTTGCAATACCTAGAGTATTGACCGTGAAAGCTACCACAAAGCCAAGTAATCCACCAATGATCAGACTCGGTGCAAATGTTCCACCATTGCCCCCGGCACCAAGTGTCACCAATGTTGCAGCAGATTTAGCAAAAGCGGTGACTAAAGTAAAAGTGATGACAATCCAGGGAACATTGCTATAAGAGGAAAATAAACTGTTCTGTACTACTGAACCGTAATTGCCGGCGAGAAGATTTTTGATGGTAATATAGCCTTCGCCATACAAAGTGGGAAAAAGGAACACCATCATGCCCAGGATCAAACCACCCAATACCACCTTTTTGTAGGGCGACTGGATTCCATAAAAAAAAGACTTGATGTTGCTATTCGCTTTGGTAAAAAAAATAGAGAATAGCCCTATAATTAAGGCCAATACAATATAATAGAAAAGAGCATCCAGTTTCCAGCCTTCCGTAACCAAAAAGAACAGTTGTTCGTTGTAAAATAACCGCGCTACCACTGCCCCCGTAGCCGAAGCCAGTAATAAAGGAATAAATGCGGGAATCGTAAATTCGGGAAGCAGGATTTCAATGGCAAAAACAATACCTGCAATCGGGCTATTGAAGGCTGCTGCGATACCTGCCGCAGCCCCGCAGGCCAGCAACATCGTAGTTTCACGATAGGATAGTCCCAGAAATCGTCCTAAGGCAGAACCAATTCCACCCCCACTGGTAACGATCGGTGCTTCGAGACCAGTAGAACCCCCAAAACCAACGGTCAAGGCAGCGGTAATCATCTGCGAGTAGATGTTGTGGAAGGCGATCTTACTCGAATTCTTAGAGATGCTATACAGCACAGGTGTAAGACCAGTCTCAAACTTAGATTTACGGATGAAATGCCGGACATACATTACAGAAAGCAGGATTCCGATAAAAGGGAAAAAGAAAAACAGATAGTATTTGTATTCCCAATGAAATCCATCCTGCAAGAAAGCTTCGATGTGGTGGGTCACCGCTTTAAGCAGAGAAGCTGCTAAGCCCGCCAGTACCCCCACAATCAGGGCAGCTATAACCAGAAAGTTACGGTTGGAGATCTTGGTTCTCCGGTATTGGTTTATGGTGTCCAGATAATTGACCATCCGTACATACATCGCAATTGGGTTTAGGCATCAAATTTATCCAACAGTTTGATGAGCGTTGCAAAATCTTTAGGGTATGGTGCATCAATGAAGATCTCCTGATCATCAAGTCCTTTGAAAGTGACAAAACGGGCATGCAGGGCAAAACGTTTCATGATCGGCTGCTCTTCTTCGTCTTTAGACAAGCGATAACCTTTCTTGATGCTTGACAAAAACACCGGCTTTCCTTTATACATATGATCGCCCACAATTGCAGCACGCTGCGTAGCAAGGTGGATCCGGATCTGGTGCATTCTTCCTGTGATGGGTTTACATTCAACCAGAGTATAATGTCTGTAATTTTTTAGCGTATTAAAATAGGTTTCTGCCCGCTTCCCTTCTTTTCTATCGATGGTCACGTTCTTGTTTCCATCGTTAAGGATCGGCAGATCGATGAACAAGTCATTGAAAGTAAATTGTCCGTCTACCACCGCATGATAAACCTTATTAACTTTGCGACGCTCGAATTGCATCGAAGCGTGGCGATAAGCTTCTGGAGTTTTAGCGATGATAATCGCTCCTGAGGTTTCTTTATCCAAACGGTGACAAACCTGTGCATCATCTGAATACTGTTTGGCCAGGCGGAGGATATTGACTTCGCCGGAACCTCCGCGCTCATCTAGCGAGGCTACAAATGGTGGTTTATTGACGACGATATAGTCATCGTTCTCGAAAAGGATGAGGTCTTTAAAATTTGGATACTTCACTCGGTAATTTTATGTAAAGCACAAAAGTACGGATTCAGTGGGACAATATGGTCCTGCAGACTGAAATATTGACAGTTCCAAAGCATTGGCATAAGAGTTGGACATTTCGAAATATTCATCAAAACGGATCATATTATGGGATTAGCAGGATATTACCTCATTGCAGGAATTATGTTTGTAGTCGGCCTCATCGTAAGTGGCCGGCTGAAAAGTAAGTTTCAAGCGTATAGCCAGGTCGGACTTCGAAATGGAATGAGCGGACAAGAAATTGCTGAACAGATGTTACGCGACAACGGAATATATAATGTTCGGGTGATATCTACTCCTGGTCAACTTACAGACCACTACAATCCCGAAGACCGAACGGTAAACCTAAGCGAAGATGTTTTTTATGGCAGAAGCGTGGCCGCAGCAGCGGTAGCTGCACATGAGTGCGGACATGCAGTTCAACATGCCACAGCTTATAGCATGCTTAAGTTCCGGTCAGCTATTGTGCCGCTGGTAAACATCAGTTCACAGCTTTCTCAATGGGTGATCCTGGCAGGTCTGGGCTTCATGATAGGACGCTCCAACCCTACCGTTTTACTGATTGGGATCGTGTTGTTCGCTATCACTACCCTATTTACGATCATCACCCTTCCCGTAGAGTATGATGCCAGCTCAAGAGCGTTAAAATGGCTGGAAAGGCAACGAATCACTATTGGAAGCGAGCATGATCAGGCAGCGGACGCACTAAAATGGGCAGCCCGAACTTATGTAGTCGCGGCTATCAGCTCCATAGCAACACTATTTTATTACATCTTGCTATTTATGAACAGCAGGGACAGGGAATAAAAAAACCGGGAGCAGAACTCCCGGTTTTTCATGGCCATCATTACTTGATGAACTCAGCTATTTTCTTATCGACATCTTCGCCACGGAGGTTCTTAGCTACAATTACTCCTTCAGGATCGACCAGAAAGTTCTGAGGGATCGCAGAGATACCATATTTAACTGCAACTTCACTTTTGAAACCTTTAAGATCACTTACCTGGATCCAGGGCATCCCGTCATGCTTCACTGCATTTAACCAGGCGGCTTTTGTTTCATCCAAAGAAATCCCCACAATTTCGAAGTTTTTATCTTTGAACTGGTTGTAGGCCTTTAGCAAATGCGGATTCTCTGCACGGCAAGGGACACACCAACTGGCCCAAAAATCGACCAGCACATATTTACCCTTCAGGGAAGAAAGCTGAAAAGTATTGCCTTTGTCGTCCGTCTGTGTAAAATCAACTTTTTTTCCTATTGCTATCTGTTTCGCTTTATCATATTTGGCTGTCACATTTTTACCTGTGAAGCTGGCCAACACCCTCGGACTTAATTTAGAATAATAAGGCTCAAATGCTACCGGATCTATGACCGCCATCTTATTGTCCCTGATGAGATCCAGGGAAACATACGAATCAGGATGGCTGAAAATAAAAGAATCTGTTGCTGCCTCTATCTTAGCGTAGAGCGGCTTGGCCTCTGCCTGCATTTTTTTGATCAGTACGGTATCCTTTACTTTCGCATAGTATACTTTCGCGAATCGCTGACTGATGTCCTTGAACTCCGCGAGCATCACAGCAGTTTTTGAATTGTAGAGGGCAAAATCTGCCTGAGCCTGGGTACCGCTGATGGAGGCATTTTTCATACTGTCCTTCATCAGCACTTTGTACTTGCCTTTTTCCAGATAAAACTCCTGATAGTCTTCTGTTCCTCTTCTGCTACTATCCTTTTTCAAAGGAGCCAAAGTTAAATAGGCTTTATTGCCAAATGCAGTAGTACCTTTTAAACTGAACTTACCGCTTTTAACTGTAGAACTATCCTTGGCGTCTTTTCCCTCGCTGTTTTTGTAACTCAAAAAAACGATTTTATCTTTGGCAGCAGCCGGAAGTTTTCCAGCGATCTCAAATTTATCCTGAGCCATACTGCTCCCTGCAGATAGCATTAGGGCTAGCGCGATTGTGTTTCTAATATTCATGATGATTTTAATAGGTTGATTATTTAATCAGTTCCTTCAGTTTCTCGGTCAGTGCTTCTCCCCTCAGGTTCTTAGCGATGATCATTCCCTGCGGATCAATCAGAAGGTTCTGCGGAACGGAATTGATGCCATACATAACAGCGACTTCGTTCTTCCAGCCCTTCAGATCGCTAACATGGATCCATGGCAATCCGTCTTTTCTAACGGCTTCCGCCCAGACTGCTTTACCACCTGGATAATCAAGCGACACACCCACGATCTCAAAGTTTTTGCCTTTCAATTCATTGTATGCCTTTACTACATTAGGGTTTTCAGCTCTGCAGGGGCCGCACCAACTGGCCCAAAAATCTACTAGTACATATTTGCCTCTTAAGGAAGATAAAGTAAATGGCTTGTCGTTGAGGTCATTTTGAGTGAAGTCAGTAGCCTTAGCACCAGCTTGACGCCTCTTACCGATCTCAATTTTCTCGGCTGTGCGCTGGCCAAGCGGAGAAGATTTTAATGCAGCAGAAAAGCGATGGAACAGGGGTTCTACTTTTGCAGGCTCAAAATGATTATCCAACACATACATGTTGTATGCATACAGTCCGGCAAATGAGTTCAGATGACTCTCTGCAAATTTCAAGCTGATCTCTTTGTTCAATGCCACGAGTTTCTGAATACTGTCGGCCGCCTTTTTACGCTCTTCCAATGGTTTTACATAGCTGCCATCTGCGTTTTTCTTACCGAATTCGTCTTGCAGTTTCATGATGCTAGCGGTGACAGGCTTGATCTGTGCCTCTCTTTCGGCATTTTCACGGTCTGCTACTGAGCCGTTGATTTTTGCTTTGCTGATGAGGTCTGTTCCAACGATGGAGATCTTGGAGTTTTCGATAAAAAAACTTTGGGAGTCGCGCTGATTACCCGAATCAGCTGCACCATTACGTCTAACCGTGATGAGTGCAGATTGGGGTTCATCTACAGTACCTTTAAACTGAAACTGGCCATTTTTTATTTCCACAGAATCTACTTCTTTCCAGCCCTCATTTTTATATAAAACAAGGTATGCTTTAGCCGGGCCTTTCACCTCGGGCAATTTACCCGAAATGATATAGCTTTTTTGAGCTGCTGCCATTAGCGGCAGCAGCAGGAAAACTGAAAATATTGTTTTTTTCATATCTTTCATTTATAGATTACAACGCAATTAATTCAACAACAAAATCCCGCCCACAAGACCTATGTTGTAAATGACTGTAGCAGATTGCACATATGGATTTGCGGTCAAAATGGTAAAGCGTAGATATCTGGCCGTAGTTAATGAAGGCATTTTTATCGTCTGCATTCTAGCATTATTATTGACATTAACTGCATACGTCCCCTTATCCACCCAGTTTACATTATCTAAACTCGTTTCCACTTTAGCTGAAGTGGTCATGCCTCCAATAGCAGCGGTTACATTAGTTGGAAAGAAATAGTCCAATCCCGAAAAAGTAACATTTCTTTGAAAATCAATACTTACCCATTGTGGCAATTGCAGGGTATTAGAACTCGCCCAAAAAGTTGTAGCTGTATTTGCATCCACTGCTCTGGCAGCTGCATTAACTCCAAGTGTAGAAGATGCGGTGGCGGTAAGGGTATAAGTAGAATGGTCTACATACCTTGGAGCACCGGTGTTAAATACATAATATACAACCTTGCGAAGTGCTGGATCCTGCGGCTTTCCGTCTACAGCCGTAATAACGAGTGGAAGCACATAGGTGCTGTAAGGTCTAAGTGAGGTTTGCACACTAAGGTTTAGCACAGCCGCTTCCGAAAGGCTGCTTCCGGCTGCAATGGCGACGGTTGGTTTATAATAAAGATAGGTCGGCGTTGGAAGTAACAGCGCTGCATTGCCATACTTCAATCTATAATTCGCTATTTTAGCGGTATCCGCTGCAAAAGTTACAAAATGTACATCCGAAGAGGTACCAACTAACATTGCTTTCATTTCCAGGCTAAGCACCGTTGGCTCCTTGATATCTAATGCTTGTGCCACTACCTCTGTTGAGGCCGGCAGATCAAAAGTCACACTTCCTTCTGGCAGAGTCTCGCGGCTGGCCTTGTCTTTTTTGCAAGCCATTAATAAGAGCATTAATGAACAAAGGACTATTATATTTAATTTAAGTGTCTTCATCTGTTTAAATCTAATATGGATTTTGTGGCATATCCGGGTTAAAACTCATTACCTGAACAGGTATTTGCAGTGTATATTTATTGCTTTTTGGCTCTAGTGTGGCCACAACACTACCCTGTGCATCATATCTGTATACTGTACCCATTCTTCCCTCTTTGTCTAAGCGGCGCATATCGAACCAACGCAGGCCAGCAAAGCCCAATTCGTGATCTCTTTCTGATAAAACTTCCTGTAAGACGTTTTCTTGTATCGTTGAGGAATATTTCACATAGGTTGCTGTTGGAAATCTATTTCTACGTACATCATCCAAATATTGCAATGCTGTACTTAAATTATTAGCACGTGCGGCGCTTTCCGCAGCAATTAGCTTCATTTCCTGCACAGAAGTTCCTGTGTTCGTGTAATAATAATTCGTAACAGGTGTGACGAGTGGAGGGGAATATTGAGTTGCGCCCCTTGTGGTAAACCTAAACCCATCTGTATTGGTGTAAAGTTTTCTAACCCTCAGATCATTGGCGGCAAAGCTATTCATGTAGTCGAGCGTAACTGGAACTGCAAATACCAGATTCATACGTCCATAAATTACATCGGATTGAAGGCCCAGCATATTGGATGTTGGGTTGGCACCATTCAAATCAAGGATTACTGCGTTGGTATTTGCCAGAGCCAGTTCTGCATATTTTTGCGCCTCAGGGTAATTCAAGGCATAAAAATATAACCTTGATAATAAGCTATATGCTGAAGCTGTTGATCCGCGATATCTGTTTGTGCTGTTATCAGCGGGAAGGTCCGGAATAGCAGCATTCACATCATCAATAATGTGCTGGTATATTTCAGCAACAGTGGCACGCGGAGGAGTTTTTTGACTTACATCATCTGAAGTCACAAAAGGTACCGCTAAGTCGGTCGAGGCTGTAGCAGCATCGTATACTTTCCCGTATTCATTCAGCAGGTAAAAGTATTCCAAAGCGCGGGCCAGCAGCGCTTCTGCTTTAAGAGACCTTTTCTTAGTATCTGTCCCGCCTGTCGCATTATCAATGCCTACAAGAACTGTATTATACGAACTGATCTTTGCATAATGTTCAGACCAGATCAGGGGTGCCGTAGTGACATCGAAGGAATACTGTGGCGCCCAGGTGTACAATAGCTGCGCGGAACTGGTAGGTGGCGTAGTAATGCTCACAACATCCACATTATCACCTAGAAAATTCACAATGGCTTGCTGTCCACCAACTCCTAAAACAAGCGTTTGGTCATTCATCCATTGATCGTAGTCATTTACTGTTGTAAGCAGTCTTTTCCCTTTTGGGGTAATATCGAGGTACTTATCGCAACCTGTAATTAACAGGGCACCTAACATCAACAAAAGTGATAGGTTTTTAATTTTTTTCATCTTTATGTTATTAAAAATTAGTAAAAATACCAATAGTGTAAGTAGGTGTCACGTATGATTTTACATAACTTCCGGTGGCCATGCTAAAATTATGTCTGTTAAGGCCAAGGGAATACAAGTTTGAAGCTTGAGCTTTAATTTCAAAATTCTTAAACCCTGCACTTTTTATGAAATTTACTTTATCTAAATTATAAGAAAGTGTCAGATCACCTAAGGTGATGTAATCTCCATGCACGACAGACTGCTCTGACCAATTGTAAACATTGTTTGAATTGGCACTCGATAAAAATGCAGCGAGACTTTGTACATCCGTATTCATTTCGTCTCCCGGTGCTTTCCAATAATTACCTGATCCTTCTAATGCCCTTGATGCCGAAGGACTAGGTCTTGGCACCCTTACTTTAAATCCTCCGTAATAATTGATCATTGCGAATACATAGAAACTACCCACATCAACCCTGTTACTTAAACCGCCATTGATAGTTGGAATAGATGAACCTAAATAATGGGTAAGCCCTGAAGTTTCACTTGCCAATGCTGCTGCCGTCGCATTACCCGCTGAATTAATATTCGTTGCCAGTAAATTTCCTTGAGGATCTCTTACTAGTGGATATCCTGCATTATCAAGACCCGCATAATCATAGCCAAACATGGCACCTACCGGAAAATCTTTGACATAACCTAAATTCAACAAAGCTGTCGGAGTGTAATCGCCTTTCCGGTAAACTTCCAACACCTTACTGGTATTACGGGACACTACAATTCCTGTGTTCCAGTTGAAATTATTTGTAGATATCCAATCGGCATGTAAACTAAACTCTAAACCCTTGTTGCGAATGTTAGCCTGATTGATTAGCGTGGGGCTTATTCCAAGTGTAGGATCTATCAGTACATTACCTAATAAATCAGTACTATTTTTTTGGTAGTAGTCAACTGTTCCAGTGACATTTTTAAAAATGTCAAAATCTAAGCCCACGTTAAAGTTTCGTGTTTGTTCCCAACGCAGGCTGCTGTTTGCATAGGACTGCAAACCAAGCGGTTGATTATTTGCTGGAATATAAGGATTTACAGTAGATTTGGCAATTACCTGTGGAAGGGATAATTTGGCCACATTACCATTAAATCCATAAGCTGCTCGCAGTTTAAGCAGGTTTATCCAGGCGATATCTTCCATAAAATCTTCCCTATGGATGTTCCAGGCTGCACCCAGGGACCAAAGTGGTTTATACTTATATTTTGGATTGGTACCAAAAAGGTTCGACTGATCTATACGGATACTTCCGGTAATCGAATATTTGTTTTGATAAGAATACACAATGTTTGAATAGCCCGATAAAAAACGATCCTCTGCAGATTGCTGGTTAAAGAAATTATTTATCAAACCAGTGTACGAAGGCGAAGTGATCTGGGTACCCCGAACCGTTGTAGACCCTAAATTTATTAAGCCAAAATCTACCCCCTGCAGCGCCAGAGTTTCATCATTATATCCAAAAGCAGAAGTCAAATTACTTTGGCTTTTCAAAGACCTCATTTCAGCACCCAATATGGCATTGAAGGAATGATCACCAATAACTTTATTGTAGTTTAACTGCGCCCGCGCTGTATAACTCGATGTACTTCCGTTTTGCTGCCGTAAAAAAGAGCCGAATGGGATGCTATACTTCATCGTACCATCTGCATTTTTGATCGTATAAGCGTTTATAGCTTGTTTTACTTCCGAAGATTCCTGGTTGGCAAGGTGATCGCTATTAGATCGTGAGGTCTCATAAATTCCACCAAATGATAAATCAAAACCAGCGCCTAATCCATATCTAAAATTGGCTGTAATGCGGTTATTGATCGTGCGTGTTTTATCAGTGATCTCATTGAAATCTATCAAGGGGTAATACATATTATCCTGAAAACCCTGCGACATAATAAAGTTGTTAAAAGGCACAGCAATGCTAGATCCTATCATTGGGGCAGGATTACCATTCACATCCTGGTAACGCTCAAAAGGAGCCGCTGAATTTACTCCCGGCACGGGTGCGCTATTGGAACGCTGCTCCTGGTAATCTGTGGTTAATTCAAGCGAGAGCTTTTTGGACAGCTTTAATGTAGTGCGCCCAGAAAGGGAAAACCTGTTATCATCATTCTTGAGTTGCGACTGTAGGTTCCCTGTATAATTGGCCGTAATGTAATATAAGGCATTATCGTTTCCACCGGAAACATTAAAATTGTGTGTCCGGGTTACCGCATTGCGAAGGAATAAATCACTGTAATCTTCAAGATTATCATAGCTTGACATTTCAGCCAGGGTATTCGCAGCCTGATCAGCAGTAATCATATTGCCTGCAGCCTGAGCTAAAACGTAGTAAACAGGCGATCTGTTGATACGGCCCTGAGCCCCTGAAAACAATAAACCATAAGATTGATTATTTACATTGGCAGCCTGGGTAGCAGCCCAATAACCTACATTGATAGCAGAAGCATCTTTTGCCCAGCGGTAATGGCTGTAATTTTCTTTTGGTGTTACGCCCAGCGTAGTTCTAAACGTAAATTGGGCTAGACCTGCCTTAGCCTGTTTTCTTTCAATTACAATTACCCCATTGGAGGCCCTTACACCATATACAGTAGCGGCGGCGGCATCTTTGAGGATCGTCACCGACTTTATTTCGTTCGGGTCTATCATATCCAGTGTAAGATCTGTTGGATATCCATCTACTACGATCAAAGGAGTTTGATTTGCCGACATGGTAGATATTCCCCGAATATTAAACAGTGATCTTGATGTGGTCGTTGTACTACCAGGAAGTGTGCTGGTAAACTGGACGTTGTTATTGATCATCAATCCCGGTAGCCTGTTTACCAAACCATCCAGAAAATTGGTACTAATTCTGGCCTCATATTCTTTAGTGCCAATCTGCGAAACCGCTCCAGTGCTCTGTTCAGGCTTGATTCGCTGATAGCCCGTATTCACTACCACCTCTACCTCATTCAATTTACCTACATCCATCTGCATACGGATGACACCTAAATCCTTGGCTGCACTAAGTTCCTTCGTCACAAACCCCGTATACGTGATCACCAATACTGCATTTTCCTCCACATTTTGCAGGAAGAAAGATCCATCTGAACCGGTTCTAACACCTTGCTTCTGTCCCTTTACGACAACAGTAGCTCCCGGAAGTGGACTTCCCAAACTATCCACCACACGACCCCGCACATCAATATTGACAAAAGCTGCACGCAACTGATCCATAATAGAAGGTTGAACGCGCTCAACTACAATAAATCTATCCGTAATAGAGTACCTAAAGTTCTGATTACTAAAAAGCACCTTAAGCGCTTCCTCAAGTTCAACATTCTTTAAATTAATGGTCACTTTTTTTGCATTCTCCACATCTTTGGAGTTGAACACAAAATCATAACCAGTCAGCGCACGTATTTTATCTATCACATTTCCCAGTGTAGCACCTTTTTCATTTAAAGTTACTTTTTGGGCATAACTCCCGGCTGCATTTGCCTGGATCAAGAAAGTGGTCATTAGTACTATGATTAACTTCATAATTACTAGAATTTTTGAAGGCAGCCAGCTAAATGGCTTACCACGGTTTAAAGCACAGTTTTCCATACTTCGTCGTTTGTTTGTATTCAGACACAGGGGGTCGACGACAGACCGTTATTATTGCTTTGTTGAGCAATAATACCTATGTTTGAATTGGTTTGAGTTGATAATTGATTGTTAGCAAATAATTGTTCTTCCTGATCTTGATCAGGAATGGTTGCTCAAACTATAGCCGGAAAGTGTTCGCAGCACTCTTCGGCTTTTTTATTTAAAAGCCCCTTTTCTCCCTTGATCTTAGTAGCGTAAAATTTCTTTCATAATTGGTGGTTTAGGTGTTGAATATATGGTTGATTTGGGTGATTATTTCATTACTGTAACTGTTTTTCCTGATATGGCAAACTTTACACTACCTGTCGTCTGCATGCGTTCCAGCACCGCCGATAAGTTTCTGGACCTGGACACTACCCCGCTAAATGGCTCGTCCCTCGGTGCGTCAGCAGCGTAAACTACTTTCACATCGTACCATCGCGACAATTCCAGCATCACACTTTCCAGGGATTTGTCCTTAAATTGCGTATTGCCATTCTTCCAGGCAATAGCCTCCTCCAAATTGGCATTTTCGATCTGAATATGACCGCTGTTTATCGCTTGTTCACCAGGTCTTAAAATAAATGAAGCTTGAGGAGCAATAGAAGTCGTGCTTAGTCGAACTGAACCCTCCAATAGGGTTGTTTTCACGGCCGACTCATCCTGATAAGCCTTTACGTTAAAATGCGTACCCAAAACCCTCAGTTCCTGTCCGGCAGATTCTACAATAAAAGGATGTTCAGGATCTTTTGCGATCTCAAAATATGCTTCACCGGTCAATTTGACTTTACGAAGTCCTTTCTCATTCAGCGAAGCTGAGTAGGTAAGTCTGGAAGCCGCATTTAACCATACCCTGGACCCATCAGGCAATTTCAATTGATAAATTTCACCCCTACCGGTCGACAGTGTATTGATGCTGTTCTCCTTTGAATTCCCTGAAATTTCATAGACCAATTGTCCATCAGCAGTTTTAGAGATGCTCACTCCGGATTCGCTTGCGAGTTTACCGTTTACCGCGCTGTCCAGGTGTATTTGTTTTCCATTAGCCAGCGTTAACGTGGCCCCCACCCTTCCGGGTGCTGCATCGCCTGCATACCGGATCTCTGTAACCTTCGTATCGGATATTTTGTCTCTAAAAAACCAAAGACCAGAAAAGACCATCAAGAAAACTGCCGCAGCGATTCCGATACGAGGCCATAACTTTAGGGTTTCTTTAAGTGCTACACTTCGGTTTTGTTGAATATGTTGTTGCAGTTGTCCCTGAATGTGATTCAGCCTTTGATCTACATCCTTATACTGTAATTCTGATATAATTTCCTGTTTCAGTTCCAGCAGGATCGCATCTTTCAAAGCTGCCTCATTCTCCTGCAGCCTGAAATGGCCCAGCAATTCTACGATCTCTGCATTGCTACATTGATCATTTAAATATTTTATAAATAAGCGTTGTTGTGATGTCCCCATTTCCTATAATTCAGTACTAATACACGCGAGAATGAAAAACCAATGAATACAAAATGCATTTTTCTTCATTTTTTTTAAAATTGATTAGATTTGAACTTAAACATACCAGAATCCTTTGATCATTTTAGCAGATACGCTTCAGAAAAACTTGATTATTCGCCTCAAAAACGGCGATGAACTGGCTTTCAATGAACTCTATAGCGCATACAGCAAACCCATGTACCTGAAGATTCTACGGATGGTAAAATATAAGGATACTGCAGATGAACTGGTACAGGAACTGTTCATTAAACTCTGGGATAACCGTACAAAGATTGACGTGGAAAAATCTTTTCAATCTTTTATGTATACCATCGCCCAAAACCTGGTCTATAATTATTTCAGGAAGGTTGCCTCCGACAATAGCTTAATTGAGTCCCTACTACTTCGCGGTACCGATCCCGACTTGAGTGCTGAAGAGCTTTTACTCAATAAGGAATCTTATGCTCTGCTGCAACAAGCTATTGATCAGCTCTCTCCTCAACGTAAAATGGCCTTCAACCTCTGCAAAATGGAAGGAAAGAGTTATGAGGAAGCCAGTCAGTTGATGGGGGTATCTGTACCAACAATCAACAGTCACATCACCCAATCTCTGCAATCGATCCGGGCGTACATCCTCAAACACCAGGACAAGGCATTACTGATCATTGGCCTATATTTCAGCATACCGGACAAATAAGATAAAACACAAAAAACCGCATCAGGGATATCCGCAATTTCATTTAATTGAAGAACTGTATTATCTTGCAGTAAACAAAACAGCATGAAACTACACTTTTTCCCCTACTTCATTTTCCTCCTAAGTATAAGTACAGCCGGTTTTTCTCAACAATTAGGCGGAAGGACAGATAAACTCTACACCATGAGCGGCGCAGGCTTTTCTTTTCCTGTCGGTGAAAACAGCGATTTCATGCGCCCGAAGTTTTCCACGACCCTGGGGGTAAACCTGGGACTGGGACAAGGCAACTTATTTCTGTACCCAAAAGCAAGTCTTCATGTGTTTGGATATGATAAAATCGAGCCAGAGCCGGGTTATTCAGCCTCATTGAAAACGGGACGTTCCACTACTTACCTGCTCAACCTGGCTTTGGGTTACAGAAAGATGGTCAATAAATTTGCTTTCTACGGCTTTATAGGAGCTGGTGGTGGCTTTATACTCACACCCAGGGTAAGCGTCAATGCAGCGAATAACGCTGTCGATTTGAGCAATAAAACGAATACTATGGGCATCATAGAACCAGGAATAGGCATCGAATACAATATAGGCGGCGCTAATCTCTTTATAGAAAGCAGCTTCATGAAGGGATTGGGGAAAATCCAAAATTCGCATTTTGCAGCTGTACCGCTTTCTATCGGAATCAAACCCAACCTAAGTAAGGTCTTTAACAGTAAATAATTTAGAGATACGGTTGAATATGACTTGTGTTAAGGATGTGTTCAGGTCCGGCTCATCCCTACGTGATATCACAGTCGTACCTGCGTCATCCTTTAATCGTCGGCAGGTGTCTGAAGGATGACGCAAGGATGAGGTTGATATGGAGCAACTACGTTTCAGACCTTAACGCATCCCGAACACATAGTTATTCTTTCTTTGACGTAAAAAAAGAGGATACCTATCAGTATCCTCTTTTCTGATAAATCTTAAACTATGCCTATGCTGACAATGCAACACCCTTAAATTGACCGCTGTACATTTTCAGTTGAGATTTCAAAACCTGCCTGGCCATGTGAATCCTTGTTTTTACTGTACCTATTGGAATCTGAAGTTCATCTGCAATTTCATGGTATTTATAACCTTCGAAATACTTCAAGAAGGGTACCGAATATTCTGGCTGAAGTTTTTCTAAAGCCTTATTAATGTCTTCCATCATAAATTTATTTTCACCCAGGTTGCTGGTTGCACTGTGGCTCAGTTGAAAAGAGGATAAATCTTCCGTAGTATCGATAAAGGATTTCCGTTTTGCGCCTCTGCGGTAATCATTGATAAAAGTATTACGCATAATAGTATACAACCAACCTCTTAAATTCGTACCTTCTTTATATAGGTTGTGATAACGTATGGCCTTGATGATGGTATCCTGCACCAAGTCATTGGCATCTTCCACATCATTTGTAAATTTCATCGCAAAGCTTTCCAAACAGGAGCGATGGTTGCAGATTTCGTTGTTCAAAGTAATGTTTTCCATAGGTAGATGTTTTTAATTCTTTTTTTTCAGTAGGTATCATCGTCAATACAATCAGCGTACCAAATCATGGAGTAATTTTCGCTCAAAAAATTAATGATTTATTAATTTCATAGCAGAATATGGATTTCACTACAAAAAAGCCATCTAAATAGCTAGAAAAAAATGAAAAGAAAATTATTACAATTAAATTGGCACAATTGATGCTTAAACGCCTGCCCTATTCTTTACCATGATAATTTTACAGAAAAGCATTTCAATTTATTCCAAAACAAAAAAAAACAGCCTTAACTATATTTATATTTGAGTTAGCGGAGGACCTCTAAAATAACCGCGAAACAACCAAACACCGACATCATGATTTCCTTAACCATCAATCAGCAAGCATACCAGGTAGATGCAGATCCGGACATGCCACTACTTTGGGTATTACGAGACCTCATCGGTCTTACCGGAACTAAATACGGATGCGGCGTAGCACAATGTGGAGCTTGTACCGTTCATATCAATGGCAATCCCGTCCGATCGTGTTTATATCCGGTTTCCGCCGTTGGCAATGCCAAGATCACCACGATAGAAGGACTTAGCAAAAATGGGGAACATCCTGTTCAGCAAGCATGGGAAGAACTGGATGTGGCCCAGTGTGGCTATTGCCAGTCCGGTCAGATTATGGCGGCGGCTGCACTGCTCAAACGCAATCCAAAACCTACTGATGCCGACATAGATGCGGCCATGAGTAATATTTGCCGTTGCGGTACACAGGTACGCATCCGTAGGGCAATCCATTCGGCTGCTCAGAAGGGAGGAATCAAAAAATGAGTATAGAAAACACATTATCCAGACGTCAGTTTCTCAGCATAGCCGCACTTGCCGGCGGAGGCATGATGATGGGGTTTTCCATGCTGGCAAAAGCCACAACGGAGGATACAGAGGCTGAAGCGTTCAGTCCAAATGCCTACATCACCATCAGTCCTGACGGTACGATCCTGTTAATGGCACCAAATCCGGAAATTGGCCAGGGGGTTAAAACATCGCTTCCAATGATCATTGCAGAGGAATTGGGTGTAGACTGGAAGCAAATTAAAGTAGAAATTGCCGGCTTGGATGCTAAATATGGGAACCAGATGACCGGAGGCAGCGGGGCCGTACGCAGCCGATACGAAGCCTTAAGAAAAGTAGGCGCTACCGCCAAGACCATGCTGATTGCAGCCGCAGCACAAACCTGGTCTGTTCCTGTATCAGAATGCCATGCAGAAAACAGCAATGTCATCCATCAAGCTACTGGCCGACGGCTGAGCTACGGAGCATTGTCATCCAAAGCCGCTACCCTTCCGATCCCGGAAGAAGTCAAATTAAAAGATCCAAAAGATTTCAAAATCATCGGTACGCGGGTAAAAGACATTGATGTCAAAAAAATCATTACCGGGAAACCACTTTTTGGGATAGATACCCGTAAGGCTGGAATGCTGTTCGCAGTAGTGGCCCGTCCACCAGCCTTCGGTAAAAAATTAAAGTCCTTTAGTGACCTGGATGCCCGAAAAATAACTGGTGTAAAACAGGTATTGCAGATCAAGAATTCTGTTGCTGTACTCGCTACTTCTACCTGGATTGCCAAAAAGGGACGCGATGCCCTTCAATTGGAATGGGAAGATGCAGGTAAATTGGAGAGTACAAATGAGCACGATGTGGCTTTTAAGGAACTGCTGACTAGAAATGCTGCAAATAACGCGAGAAATGACGGAGATGTAGATGCTGCGATGATGGGCAAGGGGATCATAGACATCAGCTATGAAGCGCCGACTGTATCTCATGCACAGATGGAACCGCTGAATTTCTTTGCCGACGTCAGAAGATGGCAAAGCTGAGCTTTACGGCCCCACACAAGTGCCAGGTTCCCTGCGCAGCCAGGTGGCCCGTGAACTCAATATCGCCCCGGAAAACATCAGCATCGGATTACCTCGTCAGGGCGGTGGATTTGGCAGAAAGCTTCAGCCCGACAATGGTGTGGAAGCGGCCCTCATTTCTGCGGCGGCAAAATGTCCGGTACAGGTGCAATGGACCCGTGAAGACGACATGCAAAATGATTTTTATCGCCCGAGTGCTGCTTTTCGATACAGGGCAGCTTTTGAAAACGGCGAGTTGCTGGCCTGGCACCAATCGTCGGTCTGGCTGGGCAGGGGCAGTGCTGCAGATACCTATCCTGCTGGTGCAGTATCCAATTTTCGTTCAGAAAGTCAATCCTTGAACACTAACATTGCCACTGGACCCTGGCGTGCGCCCACACACAATGTACTCGGCTTCGCTGCAGAGAGCTTCATGGATGAAGTATGTCATGAATTAAAGAAAGACCCTATAGCGTTTCGGCTCAGTTTACTGGACAAAGCCAAACAGCAGCCCATAGGTCGGATCAGTTACAATCCCGATAAATTTAAAAGTGTGATCGATCTCGTTGCAAACATGAGTAATTGGGGAAAAACACCTCCAGGCATTTTTAGGGGATTTGCGACCTGGTTCTCCTTCAATACCTATGTGGCACAAGTAGTAGACCTCAAAATGGTTGGCGGCAAGGCCAGGGTGCAAAAAGTATATTGTGCCGTCAATTGTGGCAAAGTGGTGAATCTCAGCGGAGCGGAAAATCAAGTGGAAGGTGCAATTGTAGATGGCATTGGACATGCTTTGTTCACGAAGGTGACTTTCGACAAAGGTGCAGTCGTAGAACAGAACTTTGACACTTACCGATTTTTGAGGATGCGGAATGCGCCACTGGACATTTCCGTCAAATTTGTCCCCTCCGAAGATGCCCCAACAGGCCTTGGTGAACCGGCGTTACCACCAATCGCTGCTGCCCTGGCAAATGCCTTATTCGCAGCAACCGGAAAACGCCATAGAAAAATGCCCTTTGAAGGCTAATAATCGGGCGGGAGTTATTCTCCTGCCCGAAAAGTATTAGAAACGAGTTTACGTGGGCGCTTGCCCTTCACCTCTCCTATCATACTGGATCCGGTACGGTCGATCTGGTCTGGAAAGCGGTTGGATTTGAAGGTCCGAGGCTTCCGCTCACGGTCTTCATCGGCCAGCTTTACACTTATTTTCCTGCCCCTTAGCACCAATCCATTCAGAGCCGAAATGGCGCGATCGGCACCTGCCTGATCAACCATTTCTACAAAACCAAAGCCTTTGTGTTTATGGGTTATTTTATCAGTTAGTAAAGAGATGCTATGTATCATTCCGTGGATGCTGAAGATTTCAATCAGTTCAGCTTCCTGAATATCCAGTGGGTAGCCCACTACAAATAGTTTAATCATGATGTTTTTTCGTGCTGCAAATTTACGCTTAATCCTTCAATTAAAGAAACGCCATATCATATAGGCTTAAACATCCTTGCGCTCAAAATACATTCAAACCTGTATTGAGCATCAGGGAATACCCCTTTACGGAAAGGCAATCACCATGGAAGACCAACACACGAATATCTGCAGCACGGGCTTTAGAAGTCGTAGTCGACTTCCGCAGCCAACATCAAGTGAGGACTCAGGCAAAGCAACTCGGGATCGGTATCAGTCAAGTTGATCAGGTCGAGCAGGCATTGTTGCTTTTCTGGCACTACCCAGCTTTGAAAAAACCGGGCATCCAACCAGGCAATCCCTTCTACGGCGCACATGCGTATTTTTCTGAGTCCTACCGCTTCAAATTCAGCAAGGAACTCCGCAGGTTTATGAAAATAGGCTTGTGCGAGCATACCTGGAAAGGCAGTTGGAGCTTCGTGTTCACCGCTCTGCAGTTCTTGCTTGCACATTGTATAAATATCGGGATGGTGGATCATGCCATTTTGCAAGGCCGCTAGTGTAGTGGCCGCGTAGGTGATTGCAAAGCCAATGATAATTCCCCCGGGTCTCAAAATTCTCCTCGCTTCTTTCAGGGCTGCGATGCGGTCTCCCTGCTGTTGCAAATGATACAAAGGGCCGTGCAGGATGACCAGATCTGCGGTCTGGTCTGCTATAGGTAATCTCCTCGCCTCGCCCAGCATACACTGAAAAGATCTTTTGCTTTTTTTTGAGCGTTTGCCCGCAAGTTGTACATGCTTTGGAACGGGATCCACCAAAATAACCTGGTGTCCAAGGCCCGCTAACCAGGCGGCATAATGCCCTGTACCACCGCCAATATCAGCTATGCAAGCTGCTCTTTCCGGAAGATGATCTGCGATCAACTGTTTATTTCTTAAAAATTCAAGTGGCCCAAGGCCAGTCTGCAAACGCGTATCTTCAGCGCTTGAGGTATAAAAATCCTGAATAATCGGATCTATAAGGTTCATAAAAAATGGGAAAATATACACAATACGATTTATTTACCAGTTCAGAGGAGAACTGGTCAGACCGTCTTGCTGTTCAGCAGCTCGGTCGTGGGTGTATATTTTTAAACGATTCTAATGAAACAAAGGTAATCATTTAGCGCTTTAACTCTAATCCTAATTTAAGCGGTGTGTTGACCGCCTTTAGTAAAGCCATCATTTGGATTTTATGCAACTTAAAAATGACGGGCTCTGCCCCCTCAGCCTGATATTCAAATTCAACAAAATTTGTATCATCAATATAGTGGCAGGCTAAGCCATTGCCGTCTTCTAGTTTAAATTTAATATGTCCCATAATCTAATGCCCCAATGCCGTTAAAATAGTAAAAATCGATGATTCGTCGAAATGATCAAGGATTTTATTCTTCAAAAGCCAATGAATACTTCGCGAGTACAACAGATCACTTTCTTTTTCGCTTCAGCCAAATCACTAAACCTGTAAAAGGCAGACTTGCAGCAATCAATCCCGCAAGAAAAGCGAGCAACTTTCCAAATAAACCCAGCACGCTTCCGGTATGAAGATCATAGTTCAGGGCAATGAGCTTCGCTCCTGCGCCCAATTCAGTAAATCCAATACCTTTTTGAAGCAATTTACCATTGTACCTATCGAAACGGTACTGCAGGCGATCGTAGAACTGAATGCTACTTTGATAAGCAGAAACATTGACGGTTCCGCTTTTAGCTGCAGGGAAATTGTACAGAAAATAAGCACTTGCAGGAGCAGAGGCTTGTGCCTGCTTCAGGATGAGGTCTGCAGGTAATTTGCCCAGGGACTGGGTAGTGTCTGAGAGTACTTTAGATTTTTTATCTGTTGTAAGTTCAAAGGACCATGCCAGACCAGTCAGGGCGATAATCAGCAGCAGTAGCAAAGCATAAAAACCCAGCACATTATGCAAGTCGTAGTTCAGGCGTTTAAATTTAGCATTCCATTTGATCCGGAAGTTATTTTTCAACTGCTTGCGCTTCCATTTCTTTGGCCACCACAACACCAGTCCTGAAAGCAGCAATACGACAAAGCAGACTACCGACCAGCGCACAATAACATGTCCTACTGCATCTCCGAGCAACAAATTCATGTGCAGGGCAAGTACTAAAGTAAAAAACTCATATTTCGCGTTTTCCAAATGAATCACCTCCCCTGTATAGGGATTCAGGTAAACTTTGTAGAAGTACTGGTAATAATTCCAGTAACCGAAAGCTTCCTTATCAACTTTCAGCGCCCGGAACATATAAGCCCCTGAAGGATCTTGAGGCAGTTGTGCTCTGGAGATTTTGTGTTCCTTACCTATAGCCTTTTCTGCAATGGGCAGCAGGATGTCTAAGGACAGCTTCTGTTTGCCTGTAGGTGCATCTACATATAAACGGTCTTGATAGACGAATGATTTGATCTCATCAGAAAATGCATAAATAGCACCCGTAAGTCCCAATATAAACACCACTAGCCCGGACGCCAGTCCGAGCCAGAGGTGTATTTGACCGATAATTCTTTTAGCAGTCAAAGTTAAAATTTAAGTGTTAGACCAGCAGCGATTGTTCTTGGCATCTGAGCGGTCAATACGCCTTGACCTGCAAAATAAAGTTCGTCGGTCAGGTTGTCTACCTTGATGCCTAAACGGTATTTCGGGCGGTCATAGAATAAAGTAGTGGTAGCCATCACATAAGAAGGCAGCGTAAAGACACCGGTAACTGCGGAATTCCCCGTCAGGTGTTTACCGATGTAATTGATGCCTACACCCAATCCTAGTCCTTTCAGCTCCGTATCTGTAAAAGCATAACTGACCCAGGAATTGATCAAAACCGCAGGTCCGGCTGATGCTGGTCTTCTACCATTTAGCGCGACTGCCGCATCCGTGAGCTTACTGTCATTGTAACTGTAACCAGCTATGATATTCAATCCAGCCAAAGGGTTGGCTATTAGCTCCAACTCGATCCCTTTACTTTTTTGTGTACCCTTTTGGACGGTGATGTTATAGTTGACATTGTCGATATTCACAGTTTCGGTATAAGTCATATTGCTTACACTAATATCGTAATAACTGGCAGTAAAACTTAATTTACCTTGTAAAAGGTCCATTTTAGCACCACCTTCAAATTGGTTGGCTTGCTGAGCCTTGAATGTTCCGGATAAATCATTTAACGGCTGTGCCACCGGAGCCACATTTGCAAATCCGTTCATGTAGTTTCCAAATAAAGAAACCTTGTCTTTAACTACCTGGTAAACCAAACCAAATTTAGGGGAAAATGCAGTCTGCAGATACTGGCTCTTATCAATCAGTTTGTTTGTGATCTGGTTACGGGTTCCTTTGTTGTGAAAACGGTCTACACGTAAACTCAACATCGCCAATAAACGATCGGTTACATTCAACACATCTGAGGCATAAGCACTATAGATATTGCTTTTGGTGTTGTTCTTCGTAGGCGCAGCAGTACTCGCAGCCAATCTCGCCTCAACTGCCGCTCGGTTGATCTTTACATAATTCGCATCCGGGTTCAGACCACTGGTATTGTCAAAGACAATATAGGGGGAATTGTCGTTGTTGATCGTTTGGTTTAGATAGTCGAATCCCACTACCATGCGGTTCCTCAATCCAAGCACCTTAAAGTCGCCGGTAAAGTTCTGTTGCAGATCAGCAGAACTATTCACTGAATTTTGCAAAGAAACATTCCTTTCCAGCATCTCATCAGATGTAGCACCTCGTATAAACTGATACTGGTAAAAGCCGTTCGACTTACGCGTGTTATTGGAATAAATGGTCTGTGAAGTCCATTGATCAGAAATCTTGTAAGTGATCTGAGCTTTGATGTTCACTGTCGGATTCTTCATGACCAGATCATTGCTGGTGAAAGAACGGTTCCAGTCGAAATTTAAAGCTTCAGGTGTGGTAGCAATGTAGGGACGAACGCGGTTCAGGAATACCGAAGCTGGACTAGTACCTTCCAGCTCATAGAAACTTGCGCTCATGCTGAGGTTGAGCCGCTCAGATGCACGGTATTCTAAAGCAGGCGCGATAAAGGTCGACTTCTTGAAGCCTGCATCCTGATAGCTATTCTGGTTCTGGTAAGCTGCGTTCATGCGAAACAACAACTTTTTATCAGCATTCACCGGACCATACACATCAGCGCTAACCCTGTTCAAACCGTAGCTTCCAGTCGTGTAGTTCACTTCGCCACCCAATGTATCTACAGGTTTTTTAGTCACAATATTAATCAGTCCACCAAAGGAAACCACTGCTCCTCCGTACAAAGTACCCGAAGGTCCCTTTACCAATTCTACGCGTTCGATATTTGCAGGCTCTACCTCACCATTGGTTTGTGCCGGAACACCATCTACCAAAGCTGCTTCAGTACGGAAACCACGCATGCTATAAGAAGAAGCACCGTCACTATTGATACCCCTGCTGCCCTGGATTTTGTAAACACCAGGACTGTTCTTGAGCGACATGCTAAATTCAGTAACCATTTGCTCATTGAGCAGGGTTCTGGGAATGGTAGTGTATACTTGTGGATTTTCCAGGTTACCTAAGGGCATTTTTGCCGAAGTTGTGGTTTTCTTAACCGAAAACTTATTGGTATTTCCGCCATTTACCACCACTTCTTCCAATTGCTGGTTGCTTTCCTTCAATACAAAACTCAGATTTACAGTCTCGCCTGCCCTTAGCTCAACCTGCTCGCGCTGGTTCTCCAGCCCTACGAAACTTGCTTCTACGGTATACTTGCCTGCTTCCAGATCCCTGATGCTGAAATTACCCCGTGCATCTACCTGAGCTATTTTCCCACCTTTGATGGCCACAGTCACAAACTCCGCCGGTTTTCCATCACTGGTCTTTACCGATCCCTTAATTGTTCCCTTACCACCGGAGCTTTGTATCGTGATCTGTTTGCCTTTGATACTGAGTCCCTTCAGGGATTTTCCAAAGAGTTCAGCAAGCGCTGTTTTTAGCGGTACGCCATTAAAATCGGGGCTTACTTTTTTCCGGACGTCCAGTTGGGTACTGGAATAACTGAAACTCACATCCATCTGCTTTTCAATCGCACTGAGCACTTCCGAAATCGAAACCTCCCTCATGCTGAGTTTAATTGGTTTCTCCAAAATGTTCTCCTGTGCAAATACGGCCAACTGACTAAATAACAGACCGAGGATGAGCAATATTTTAAATGTGTTTTTTTTCTTTTGGGTACAAGCTTTGTACATACTTTTGTTAGATTGTTTAATTAATGATGAATTGATTGACAATAATACCCGGTGTAAAGGTTTGGCGACTGATCACCGGGTTTTTTATGGATATATGGGTAAAGAACAGGAGATTCATATTAAGGGGAAATGTGGTAAACGCCATCCTTCAGACGGTAATTGAACTTGATGGCGAAAGCAAGACTTTCCAATACCGTTTTCAGATCAGGCTGCTGGAACTGACCACTGTAGCGCTCAGCTTTCAAAGCAGCATTCTTGATTTCAATATCTACACCATACCAGCGCTCAAGCGTCTGCACAATATCGCCAAGCCTGGAATCATCGAAAACCAATTCATTGTCTTTCCAGGCAAGGTGCTTCGCGGTATTTACAGCAGTCCATTGCATTTTTCCAGTACCGGTAAATACCCCCCGCTGACCGGCAATAAGCTCAAGACTGTCTTTTGACTGATTAGAGGAAAACCGTACACGGCCTTCTTCTACCACTACCGAGCTCTGCGTTTCAGTTTCATAGGCGCGCAGGTTGAACCTGGTGCCCAATACGGTTAGCCTGGTATCTTTTGTTTTGATGGAAAATGGTCTTGAAGCATCTTTAGCGACTTTAAAAAAAGCTTCGCCTTTAAAAGTGACCATCCTGGAATTTGAGGCAAAGGACGTCGGGAATCTCAGCACGCTTTCTGAATTGAGTTGTACCAGCGTCCCATCAGGGAGCGTCACACTCAACTTCTGTCCCTCCAATGCCCTGATTTCTCTGTAAACCTGCTGCGCTGAGGGATCTGGAGCAACCTGCCTGTTAGCTATATAAACCACTGCTACACTAAAGACCAACAACACAGCAGCTGCAAGCGACCAGATTTTAGGAATACGAAAGACCTTTTGTTGAACCGGAACTTCATCTAAACCAAAGCGCTCGGATATTTTCTTCCAACCTTTATCTTCTACTGTCTTCAGATTCAGCTCATCAGGAAAGCTTTGCTCAGCTTCTTCATTGTCCAACCAATGCTCCACCATGGCAGATTCCTCCGCTGTACATTGTCCAAGGTGATATCGCTGAATGAGTGCTTTAGTAATTTTCATATATGCAGGCCCCTATTGTGCCCATATACTAAAGCCGGATAAGCGTCCATTTTTCCTAGGTCGGAATTGAAAAAAAATGAACTATTTTTTAATTACCTGAATGACTGCAGGTTTTGACGAAGCATACTCATCGCTTTATACAGATGGTACTCTACGGTCTTCTCGGAGATGACAAGCTGTGCCGCAATGCGCTTGTTGTTGAAACCCTGTTCCTGACTCAGACGGTATACCTCCCTGCAGCGACACGGCAAAGCCTCCACCAACAACTCCAACGTCCCCTTAAGCTCATTGAAGAATATCTGCTCCTCTGTACAATTGCGGCCGTCGCAATTTCCACGCAATGCACAGTCCACATGTTCCTTGTGGCTGATGCTGCTGCGTAAATAATCAAAAGCCTCCAGCTTCGCCGCCCGGTTTAGGTATTGTTCTATGCTCGTCCTGATCACCAGCTTGTCCCTGCGCTCCCAAATGGAAGCGAAAAGATCCTGACTGATCTCCTCTGCGATCTCCTGATCCAAGGTGTAGTGATAGATGATCCCGAATACATTCTTCCAGCAGGTTCTGTAAATCTGTGCAAAGCGCTGCTCATCCATTGGGTAGATGGGGGCTAGGGCCGACTGAGCCTGATTGAATGGAGATCCGGACACTTGAGTAATTTTTTGTCCAAAGCTAAGTAATTAACTGGAATCGGTCTAAATAATAACAAGGAAATTTTGTTTTTAGGTGTTAAACAAAAGATTTCAACAATCCTGAACAGCTCGACAATTGATTTTATCTTTGCCATTGATGAAATTACCCTTACGCATCCATTTTGAAGGACAGGATTACAGTTATACCATATTGAACAATACCCTTGACCGCAGTACCATGGAATTCAGGATCAGCATGGCCGACCAGCAATACACCCTGGTCCGCAATGAAAAAAATGAATGGAGCTGTGTGGATTTGACGATCGGAGACAATCCAGATCTGTTGATTGCCATCGCAAGAAACATCGGCCTCCGTTATAAACTTTAATTCAAAGTTCCGGAAAGCCCATAAAAAAAGGGGGCTTTCGCCCCCATGATCTTATACTAATTCTGCAAATTGACTGCGTTCCTGCCTGAACTGCTCTATCGGCATGTCATACAGCCAGGAGTTGCGTTCATTCTTACGCTCGGCAAAATGCACGAAGGAAATGTCATTCTCCACGATGTGGATGTTATCGCTCGGGGTTACCACCAACAGTTGCAGGTGCAATTGTTTACACAACGTGATCAGGTACCTCGCCTTATCCTCATCCTGTGCTTTAAATGCCTCATCAATCGCAATAAAGCGGAAAGAATTGGTCTGTAAGCCTTCTTTGGTCAAGCCAAACTGATAGGCAATTGCAGATCCCAAAATGGTATAGGTCAATTGCGCCTTCTCTCCACCGGAAAGCTGCCCCATATTTTCGTAGGTCTTGAATTTCTGACCTGTTTCTTTATAGAACTCTTCTGCTTTATAGCTGAACCAGCCACGAACATCCATTACCTTTTTACGCCAATCCTCTTTCTCCAGACGCTTGATCAAGGGTTCGATGTGCTGCTCAAAATGCAGACGCTTACCATCTTCCACACTTTCAATTTCTTTCACATTAGGAATTGCCATTTTCAGCAGGTTACGGAACTCCCGCACGTCTTCGCTGATCTTATTCGGGATCACCAATTGGATGTAAGTGCTTGGAGAATGCTTAAAGTTGATTTCACTCAAAGCCTCATTCAGCACACGGATGTTTTCTTTAATCGCATCTGCCCAGTTTTCGAAGAACATCCTGAAATCACCCACCTTATTGGTAATGGTTTCCTGCAGATACTCATCAAATTTCTTCTCATGCCTTGGCAGGTTGTCCTGTTGCAGTCGCTGCAGAAACTTCTGGTACTCTCCTATGAACTCCAGATTTGCCGAATCTGGCAATGCATTCACATCAGAACGCCAGTCTTTAAACTTAGCACTGATCTCTTCTGCAGGTTGTTTGAAAGCATTTATTTTCAGTATGGCCGCATGTTCTTTGCTACTGCGCTCACGCTCCAGCCTGGTCGTTTCGGTCCGGTTATTTTCCCGGAAAGAATCGTTGGCGCTCTTGAATCCAGCATAGTCGATGTGCTGAAGATCGGGATGGGCCGCTTCAAAAATGCTGACATCCACCTGCCTGCCGGCAAAAATACCAAGCGTATTCCGATAGCCGTCCAGCTCCTTCTGCAGATTTTCCAACTGATCTTCCTGCTTGTATTTCTGTCTGTTTTTAGCTTCCAGTTCAATGCCATTGGTACTCAGACTCAGTTTCACCGCTTTCAACTGATCTTTCAGCGCCCGGTTCTTATCATTCGTCTGATCCAACCTTTGTTTCAGTTCCTGCTTTTGCTGAATGTCAGCCACGAAAACCGACCAATTGATGTCATCGAAGCTGGCAAATGAAGAAAGAAATGTACCCAGACGCTCTTTGGTCATCTCAATTTGCTTCAGGTTATTGGCCAGGGTCTTCAGGTATTGTTTGTTTTCTTCCTGAGTGACAATGATGGCCTCCAGTTCTTTTTTCAACAAACTGATTTTCTCTTTATTGTCCCAGCCCAATACAAAGTTTTCCCTTCGGGATACATGCGCCCGGTCGTCCTTTTCGTGTTTTCCTTTTACAGCCTTGATCAGTCCTTCTTTGGTAAGGGCCTTTTCTGTAAACTGGTTAAACTCGCTGAGGCTGGCTGCACAGGTATAGTCAAACTGACCTGCAATCAATTCTTCCAGCCATTCGGCATAGTCGCTGTCTGTCTTAAACTCGAGTTTGTTCACCAATAAGTTGTCTTCATAAGACCTCCTGCGCAGGCTACCCATAGAGGTATGGCCCTGATAGCGCTGGTAGGTGATGCGGCCGCGCAGATTGGTACGGTTTACATAAGCATTCACCTGTTTGTAATATTTCTCCGGCACCACCATGCGCAATGCAAAGGCGTGCAGTACCTTTTCAATTGCTGGCTCCCATTCGTTCTCTTCTTCCATCACACGGATCAGCTCACCAATGAAAGGCATCTCTTCTGCCGTGGCACCGATATGTTCCAGGATTTCCTCACGGATATCGGCCTCACGGCCGGATATGTTGTTTTTATTTTTTTGGATGGACTGAACCGTGCCCACTAACGCTGCACTTTGCTCGCTCAATTTATCCTCTTCATTGCGGGCCTTGCGGATCAGTTCGTCTTCAGCACTGCGTTTGAAATCGCAATCGCCTTTTTTTAGCGCCGCCTGCTTTCGGGAAGCATCAAAAGTTTTCTGATCCGGATTTGTAGGCAAGCCTAAACCAGTAGCCAGTGCATTATAACTATCGAAACGGTGTTTGGTCTGATCACGGCTGCGCTCCAGCTTCAGGATGTCCTGACTCAGCTTTTCGATCTGCTGTTCCACCTCATCACTCGCCAGGGAAATGGACAGGTCACGTTCCTGCAATTTCAGTTCCTCTTCTTTTTCTTTCAGTTTCAGGATTTCCCCGTCGAGCGTGGCCATCCTGAGCTTTAGGTCTTCCAGTTCCAGTGCAGTCAGTTCCGTGCCTTTGGCCGTGAACCAGTAAACCGCAATTTCTTTATCTTCTTCCAGATTCCTGATCCTTCTCGCGATGTCTTCCAGGTTCCTGGCCAGTTCATCGATCGGGATCAGCTGCGCGATCTGCTCCTTTGCCTTCTCAATGTTCATTTTCGCATCCATAAGGGTCATGAAGTTATCCTTCAACTGCATAAACTCATATTCTGCATCCAGAAGTTCCAGCATGTTTACGCGGATAAAATCATCCAGGTCATCCAATACCTTCACCCCCACTACCTGGTTGAACAAGCTGGAAGCCTTTACAGAACGCATGCCCAGCAATTGCGCCATACGCTCCCCGTATTTCACGGGGCCTTCCTGAAACTCGATACGTTTTTTCTGAATACCAGTGTTATACAGTTTTTCCAGGCGCTTTCTCCAGTTGCCTTTTCCGTCAAATGGCGTAAAATCTTTCTCAATTTCCAGAGGTACTCTGCCGATCCCGAAATTACGCTTCAGCTCGCCGTTGGCAAACCAGCGCACCTGGAATAAGGTGACTACCTGGCCATCTGTATTCTCAAAGCAGGCCAGCAACACCGAGTAAGTGGTATGGTCCCGGAGTTTTTGGGTCGTTGTGCCCGACTCTCCTTCTTTCTGGATGTTTCCATAGTGACCATACACGTAACTCTCTTCTGTACGGTCACCTTTTTTCTCTGCTCCCGAGCTCTGGTTGTAAAAACGATCGTTCTTTACCGGCACCAATAGTGTCAGTAAAGCATCTATAAAGGTACTCTTACCCGAAGCATTGGCCCCGGTAAGCAGTGAATTATTTCCCCTCGGTGATATACGAAAGATCTCCCCATCGAAAGTCCCCCAATTGTATACCTCCATGTATTGCAGGCGGAAACCTGCTTTATCTGAACTGGTGCTAAACAAACTATACATATTCCTCCAGTTTTAATTTAAAGTCTTTTAATATATCGAGGGTCACTTTGTCCTTGATCACGCGCTGGATCTGGTACAGGGGATCGGCTTCAGCCTTCATCATTTTCAGGTACCCTAGCTCCAGTAGCCTCTTAATGCAGACATCCAGTTCCTGCAAGAGCTTCACCCTGTTGTATTTTTCCGGCAGAAAGAGTTCTACTTCTTCCCTGATGCCGCTGTGGCGGATGAACTTTTCACTGGCCTGTACCGCAGTAGGGTTGTGATCAAATTCCTCCAGCAACTGCCTGAGGACTACGAGTACTATAGAAGCCTCGAAACCGATTGGCCTCCTGCTCACCAAGCCAAGGGTATTGCCCTCGCTGTCTTCAAATTGGGTGACAAAAGCCAGTCCCTCTTCTTTTCTTAAGATCAGTTCCAGGCCCATTACATTGATGTAGTCCTGTATTTCTTGCTGGTAGTGCAGCAGGTCTTCCCATATAGAATAGCTGCTGTATACCGTACCATTTTTTAAAAGCTTCACCACCGCCCTTGACCAGGGTTTCAGGTTGTCTTGCAAATTGCTCATTTCGTTAATATTACTTCAGGGATATGGATGGTCTTCCTAGAGTCGCGGTCAAAGACCACACGCTGTTGGGATTCCCTATTAATGGTATGTTTAAAATCCTTACTCACAGAGAGGTAGCCAAAGAGTTCCGGCAAACCTTCATTCAGTCCACCATTCAGCTCGATGATCTCTGCCAGGCTTGCCTGTGCCTTATCGCCCAGTATTTTCTTGATGTTGTGCTTGATTAACTCTCTGTCTACCCGTTTCTGGCCAAACAGTTTGCCGAGGTTGCTGGCATTCAGGAAATCGCTCTCTGCCCTTCTAGGCCTGTTTCTGTACTGGATTTCTTCAGTAGGTTCGAAGGTCAGCTTGCGCTCAAAGGGCAGGTTGATCTCAGGTTCCGACTCCAGCATGAAGCCGATGTCGGGCCGCTGTTTCTTTTTCCCAACTTCTATCAATTTGGTTTTGATCTCCTGGATGAGGTTGCGGGTCGCGTGTACCTTGGAACTTTCCGTTTCCCGAATGATACGGCTCAGCTTCTCCGCCATTTTATCGTTGGCCTTATACACTTTCTGCCCGGCAGCATGGAGGAATTTCTTCATGTCCTTCAGAAAGATATCAGACGTACTGATTTCTTTACCATCGAGCCTTTCAAAAAGCGATTTACTCAATTTTGTCCAGTCTTCCTGCAGTGAGGGATTGAGCAGGAATGACCAGAAAGCATAGAAACTCTTGCCTTGCTGACTCTCTTTGAGTTCGTCCAGGGCATCAAAAGTAAACTCCAGGATATGGTCTTTGGTCAGGCTTCCTTCCGCATGTTTGAGGTAGATCTGCTTGGTGATCTCACGGAAATTATCTTCTACTTCCTTGAAATCCGAAAGCAGTTCTTTGGCCGATTGGTTCAATTGATTGAACCTAGGGATGATTTCGTAGTCTTCATAAACCTTCACGCCTTCGCCAGCTTTAAGGCTTTTGATCTGTGCTTCTATTTCCTTTTTCTTGGCTTCCAGCATCTGGATCCGCTTCTCCTGATCATCGTCAGTAAATTCTACAAGATCACCCAGCTGACTGAATATGTCTTTAAATCTGGATTCTGCACCTACAAATTCCTTCTTCTCCAGGCTTAGCAACCAATCAATGGTCTTGCTGCTGTGTGAAGAAATTTCATAAAACACCTCACCCTGATCGTCCTGATAATTCGTTAGTAAGCCGGTATCGGTCCATTTGCGGATATACTTGCGGGCTTTCATCTCGTAAGTATCAAATACTTCCAGGTCCATCTCCTCATCCTGATCTACTTCTTTACGGTCCAGGTAGTCAGATAAGCTATTGTGTATCTGATCGGAAGACACTACGGCCTGTCCTTCCATGAACGTTTGGATAATAAACTCCAGTATCAGCTCCCGGTTTTTGAGCTTCAATAAGCCCACACTAGGTGAGCTCTCCATGATCTGAAGTATCTTTTCACTTTGCAGCATACGCAGGTTTAGTATTTATAAGTAGGGGCGCAAAACTAAAAAAAAACATGATATTTTTGAAGACTATATTCCATTAATGAAGATAGCGGAGGAAGGACGGGGAAATGGGCTAAATCTTAATACTTAGCCTAGCTCCAAATCATGCTAACCATTCTTACCTTGGACATAAAATTTAAAATCTTGATGACCTAATGTTAGCAATTTTTCACAAATTGCAATTTCTACAACACACACCAAATGATTACTGAACTGAATAATGGCTTGGTCAGCAAGCCACACTATCCTATATTGGACGGTCTTCGCGGTGTTGCCGCAATTATCGTTGTGACCTTTCATCTGGCAGAACCCTTTTCAACCAGTAATCTAGATAAATTCGTCAATCATGGTTACCTGGCTGTCGACTTTTTCTTTTTACTGTCCGGCTTCGTGATCGGTTATGCCAACGACGATCGCTGGCATAAAATGACAGCAGGCAATTTCTTCAAACGCAGGATCATACGCCTTCAGCCAATGGTGGTTTTGGGAATGACACTCGGTGCCCTGGGATTCTATTTTACAGATTCTACGCTCTGGCCACTCATTCATACCGTACCATTATGGAAAATGCTATTGGTACTACTCGTCGGTTATACGATCCTGCCTGTCCCCTTGTCGCTAGATATACGTGGATGGGAAGAGATGCATCCATTGAATAGTGTCGGGTGGTCACTGTTCTTTGAATACATTGCCAATATTCTTTATGCCGTTTGGATCAGGAAATTTTCCAAAATGGCATTGAGCATCTTAGTGGCCATTTCTGCCGTAGCCCTCACACATCTGGCCATTACAAATGGTGATGTCAGTGGTGGCTGGACGTTGAATGTAGAACAGGTGCGCATTGGACTCACACGCGTCATGTTTCCTTTCTTTGCCGGTCTTTTGATTTCCCGTGTCGCCAAACCGACGCATATTAAAAATGCCTTTTTATGGTGCAGCCTTCTAGTAGGCATCGTTCTTTATATGCCGCGCATTGGTGGCGCTGAGCAGATTTGGATGAATGGGATCTATGACTCTTTTTGCATCATCATTGTATTCCCGCTTATCGTATACCTCGGGGCTAGTGGACTGGTGCAAAGCCAAAAAGAGAACAAAATCTGTAAATTCTTGGGCGACATATCCTATCCGCTTTATTTGGTACATTACCCGATTGTTTATTTTTATGTAGCCTGGATCAGCAACAACAAAGGTCTTACCATTGCAGAAGCATGGCCATATGCCTTAGCTATTTTAATAGGCAGCATTATTTTGGCCTATGCCGCGCTAAAATGGTATGATGAGCCGGTGCGGAAATGGCTGCGGAAAAAGCTGGCCTAGGATGAGTAGCGAACATCAGTCCGAGTCTCCAATGTTAGCCCAGGTCAGGAAGACTTGGGTTCATTACTGATCTTCCCGTTTAACATTGATACCGTCACATTATTCTAATATATTAGCAGGGTTATAAATTCCGCGAAATCTGGCCATGCGTATTCTTTATTCTCTAGCTATAGTTCTGTCTCTGTTATCATTTGGCTGCATGCAGGAAAAACTACCTCGGGATGTGCCTCCCCCACGAATCCGGTACACCGCTGTATTGGCTGGCGATACTGCCATTTTATGGCTGGAGAAATCTGTAGCTACTTTCAAAGGCAATCTGGAAATTCACTATCGACAGGGCTATAAGGATTCGGGTGAAGTAAAAGGTGGAATAAGGGGTGATACGCTATTTGGCGACTATCTTTTCCGTACTTACGGATTGCCAAAATGGAACCGAAATCCTTTGATGCTGCTCAGAAAAGGAGATCAGTTGGTCATGGGTGGTGGCGAATTTAAGTGGACCATGGGCATCCCTCATTTCAACCGCAGGTTCCCCATCGACTTCGATGAAGACAAAAGATTTGTATTCAGGAAAGCCAGGTAATTTATAAGATTTTATATATTAGCGCTTTAGCTAAATATATAAGAAGTGTATAAGAACAAAACCATGGAAACTGACAACAGCGTTAGTACATTTATGTAATCGGTGGAGGACCTGAACAAAAAGGCAGATTGCTATACCATCATTGAAATGATGGAGCGAAAAACCGGATTCAAAGCAAAAATGTGGGGTACCGCTATCGTAGGATTTGGCAGTTACCATTACAAATATGCCAGCGGTCATGAAGGAGACGCCCCACTGATCGGCTTGTCTCCCCGGAGTGCAGCCATCGTGCTTTATTTGGCTTCCAGTTTCCCTGAAAAGGAGGCATTGCTCAAACAATTGGGAAAGCATAAAACCGGCGTGGGCTGCATTTACATTAAAAAACTGGAACATGTAGACACCGGGATTTTAGAGCGATTGATGGAATGTTCCCTTGCGCAATTGAAAAGCTGAGCCAATCGAAGCAATGACTATAAAATAAGT
This sequence comes from Pedobacter sp. GR22-6, assembly GCF_037402555.1. Classification (NCBI taxonomy): domain Bacteria; kingdom Pseudomonadati; phylum Bacteroidota; class Sphingobacteriia; order Sphingobacteriales; family Sphingobacteriaceae; genus Pedobacter; species Pedobacter sp. GR22-6. The sequence continues at coordinate 1,319,855 of NZ_JBBEUC010000002.1, read as the reverse complement.
AGTTATTAATTAATATTAGTCAAAAAATCACCTGAGAAATCGTAATAAATGTATCTAAAGCAATAAAAACACGTTCTTTTAATAATTACTACTATTTCCGTAGATTTAATTGCAAATATAAAATAATGCGCTATATTTGCCTTATTAAATTATAACAGTCTTGATGATCAAAACAAAATGAGAACAGAGTTACATTTTATGAAAAGCAACCTAAAGCAGTCTATTGTTCAAAGTGCATGTGCCGAACGCTGCTGTTGCTGTTGTTGACATCCGTCTTGATGGCGATGTAAATTCGCCCTATTCAAATTCTTAATGTATCAACTGGCTTCCTGAAGCCAAAAGCCATCGACGCATGCGTTGCAGGACGAGGTATGCGCAAACCAAACGACCATTTAAATTAAAAAATCATGAACAAAAGATTACTCACTCTTCTCTCACTCCTGCTGACGGCAAGCTTTGCTTTTGCCCAAAGCACCGTAACCGGTGTTGTAAAACGCAGTAACGGAACACCTGTACCACGCGCAACCGTTAAGATAAGGGGCACCAATGTTTCTGTAAGTGCGGATGACAATGGTGTATTTAGCATCACAGCAAAGGAAGAACCTCCTTTTTACCTTCAGATCAGCTCTGTAGGTTACAAAGCGCAGGATTTTCAGGTATTGAAACTTCAGGATACTCCGCTGGAACTTGTGCTGGTAGAAAGTGCATTGCTAGACGAGATCGTAGTGACTTCGAGAAGACGCTCGGAGGCACTACAGGACGTACCTATCCCTATTACGGTAATTGGCGGACAGGCTGCTGAAAATGCTGGCGCATTTAACGTAAACCGACTAAAAGAACTGGTTCCTTCTCTACAGTTGTATGCTTCTAACGCAAGGAACACTACACTGAACATCCGCGGATTGGGCTCCACTTTTGGTTTGACCAACGATGGTATAGATCCGGGAGTGGGCTTTTATGTAGATGGTGTATATCACGCTCGTCCGGCAGCTACTTCAACTGACTTTTTAGACATCGAAAGAATAGAGGTTTTAAGAGGCCCGCAAGGAACGCTTTTTGGAAAAAATACCACTGCAGGTGCATTTAATATTACGACCACCAAACCTTCTCAAACCCCTGGTGCCAAGCTGGAAGTGGGCGTCGGAAATTATAACTTCATCCAGGTAAAAACCTCGGTTACCGGTGGATTGGCTAAAAATCTGGCCGCAAAAATCTCCATCTCCGGTACTCAACGTGATGGTACCATCTGGAATACACTGGAGCAACGTAAATACAGCGGACAAAATAACCTGGGCTTTAAAGGCCAACTGTACTACACTCCTTCAGAAAATACGCAGGTCCTCCTGAGTGGTGATGTGAGCATACAACATCCGGCAGGATACCCTCTTGTGATCGCAGGTATTACAACTACAGAGCGAACTCCTTTTCGCCAATATGCGCAGATCATTACCGATCTGGGTTATCAGCAACCTAAAGTAGATCCTTTTTCAAGAGAAATCTCAACAAACAGCCCATGGAGACATAACCAATCTATCGGCGGTATCTCCTTAAACGTAGATCACAAGATCGGAAAAGGTACACTGACCTCTACTACTGCATGGAGATTCTGGAACTGGGATCCTACCAATGACAGGGATTTTTCGGAATTCTCTGCTTTAACTAAATCTCAAGGTAACACAAGACATGATCAATACTCTCAAGAAGTTAGGTATGCAGGCAATCTGGCAGATAAGTTGAGTGGTGTGGTTGGTGTTTTCGCCCTTTATCAGAACCTTCAGGGACTGGCTCAGACCGAAGAGGTGGGCAAGGACCAGTGGAGATTTGTACAAACCAACACTTCTGCAGCGCAGACGCGTTATAACACTCCTGGATTACTGGACGGTTTCGGAATCACCACCAACTCGACCATCAAATCTTTAAGTGCAGCTGTATTTGCTCAGGCCGACTGGGAGTTTGTGGAGCACTTGCACGTTTTACCTGGCCTGAGGTTCACTTATGACAAAAAGGATGTGGACTATGACCGAGTAACCTATGGCGGACTTCAAACTACCGACGCAGCTTTACTAGCACTTAAAGCAGCAGTTTACAGCAATCAGCAGTTCAATACCAGTACCGATAACAACAATCTTTCAGGAAACGTAACCCTATCCTACCGTCCATCAACTAAGTTAAACGTATTTGGAACTTACTCTACCGCTTATAAACCGGTAGGTGTAAACGTCGGTGGTTTACCAACAACCTCAAACGGAGAGGCTGATCTTTCTGTAGCTGTGGTAAAACCAGAATATGTGCAGCACTATGAATTGGGTGCCAAAACAAAACCTGTGGCTGGTTTATTGGTCAATGTAACTGCTTTCAATACCGACATCAAGGATTACCAGACCAATGTTCAATCGCCACAATTGGGTGTAAACAGAGGTTACCTGGCAAATGCGGAAAAAGTGAATGTGAAAGGTTTAGAGATTGATGGAAGCTATCAATTAGAGCGTTTCTTAAGCATTAATGCTGCAGTTGCTTATCTGGATGGCAAGTATAAGAAATTCACCAATGCGCCACTGCCTTTGGAGGAAACCGGACATACTGAACTTGTAGAGGGTGTAGCTACTCAGGTTGCTTTTAAAGATGCTTCAGGTGGCAGATTACCTGGTATTTCTAAATGGAATGTTTCTGGTGGTGCTGAACTGAGCACACCTGGTAACCTGGCTTCGCAGGAAGGTAGATTCTTTATCGCTGGTGATGCAAGTTACCGTTCAGATTATTCTTCAAACCCAACTCCTTCCAAAGTATTGGTAGTGGATGCTTACTCGCTGTTCAACGCCAGACTGGGTTTCAAATCAGACAAATTCTCCATCTTTGCATGGGGTAGAAACTTAGGTAATACCAATTACTTCGAACAGTTACAGGCAGCCGCAGGCAACTCAGGACTATATGCTGGAGTACTTGGTGACCCAAGAACTTACGGAGCGACTTTGCGTTTCTCTTTCTAAATAAGATTTAAAGGGTCGCCGGGCAAATGGCCTTGCGACCCTTTAAAAATTGACCGGTAATTTTCTCCCAGAGGAATCTCCTCACCAGCTACCCTTAGACTGGTTTTACCAATCACCTCAACATAAGATTTATTGACCAGATAAGAGCGGTGCACCCGGCTGAAAGTGCTGGCGGATGACAATTGCGACTAAGCCCGCTCTTTATTCGACTAAACTGGTATTGGTTAAATGATTCTCTACTTTAATGCTTTGATTACCAGAGCCCCAGGAGCTGTAGGGTCTTCTGATCCAGCTCTCCATCGAAAAACGCATCAATAACTTGTCTAAAAACAAGATCGGCAGCAGGCACCAATGAGAAAAGGGTCATGCTGGACTTCAATTTGAGTTCATCGGGCGATCCGAACACTGCCTGTGCATCGCGTTTCTTCTGCGCCATCAATGCCTTGCTGATGCCTATTAACCGCTCTCCCAGTACCGGATGACTGAGGTATGCCTGGGCTTCTTGCAAATCTTTAATGGCATAGTATTTTGAGGTATCGGTAAAACCCAATCCCAGCACCTGTGGAAATATATACCACATCCAATGGCTCCGTTTTCTGCCAGCTGTGATTTCCCTGAGCGCATCTTCGTAAGTATTTTGCTGCGCATTCAGGAACCTGGAAAGGCTATTGGTTTCATTCATATCGTAGACGTGAAGAATTTCGGGAATCATAGGTTGTACTTTAAAATCAACAACAATTGGCAGAACAGCTTAGTTTGGAGATTCTTATAATTCATTTATTACCTGCCAAGGGAAGCTCCGCAATATTTGCAGAATTGGGCATCAAAATCATGACCTTCCCTACTGCAGCTCGGGCAAGATTCCGGGAGTTCTTTTTTATGGCGGGCAAGCATAGCCAGATCATGGGTAAGGATTCCTGTAGGAACAGCAATGATAGAATAGCCGATCAACATGACCACTGCCGCAACGAATTTACCCATAGGCGTAACTGGTGAGATATCGCCATAACCCACTGTAGTGATGGTCACGATGGCCCAATAAATACTCTCGGGAATGTTAGAAAACCCATTTTCTCTCTTCTCGACGAGATACATAATAGAGCCCAGGATTACTGTGAGCATCAAAACGGTGAGCAAAAAGATACTGATTTTCCGGATACTGCCTTTTAAAGCCGTCGTTAGGAAATTAATCTCTGTTAGAAAATGTCCCAGTTTAAAAATACGGAACACCCGCAGCAGCCGGAGCGCCCGAAAAACCAACAAGGACTGTGCGCCCACAAAGAAAAACCCAAGGTAGGAAGGAATGAGTGCAATCATATCTATGACTCCCAACAGGCTAAAAACATATTTTAATGGCTTTTGAATACAAATGAGCCTAAGCACATATTCTACTGTAAAGAGTCCGGTAAATACCCATTCCAGTGCATGAAATAGTCTCCCATATTTTACATGCAGGCCTTGAACACTGTCCAGCATGACAACTGCGATACTCGTAAAAATCGCAATTAACAATCCCACATCAAAGGCCTTTCCAGCCGGAGTATTGGATTCGTAAATCACCTCGTGCAAACGGAACTGCCAGTTTTTAGATGCTGATATAGCCATGTGTCTTATAACATCAAAACCGGCCAGATGTTCTATCCATCATCTCTCTTAGTTGTTGATCATAGGATCCAGGTGCTTGTCTTTGTTGCGCAGATCGAGCCCCCCTTCATATACCGATTTGAGGTTGGTAAGGTAAAAATGCCAACCGTTAGAACATCCCAAACGGATGAATTGCCTCGACTGATCGTCGGTAGGAATGTGGTGTTGACGAAGTTCCACCACCGTGTAACCCAGGCTTTCTGTCAGCTTTACATCTACCAGGCATTCACCTTCGAAAGTAAATTGAAGTTGGTCTTTTCCGTTTGCAGATTTTACAGTCCCCTTCATCGGATCGGGGTGTAAATACCAAAGCCATTCGTAGGCAGTACCGGGAGAAGCATTGATGTATTTGCTGACTGGCTCCTGATGCGTATTGAAAAAAGTGGCCTTTTCTAGGAACCATTTTTCCAGTTCATTGGATTTAGTCCAGGCATTATAAATATCCGCAAGCTTAGCTTTGATCGCTATTTTCTTTGTAAATGAAGTCCAGTCGAAATTTTCCATAAATCCTCTGACGCTAACCACGTCATTTTTTAACACAACATACAATTTTTTTATGATTTATCTGTAGCCTCAACACCTGAGATTAAGGAGTCCATCTTGACCTCTACATTAAATATTTCCTATAAATTAACTATTGGTTTATTATAGTTTAAAGAAATTAAACATAAATAAGTTAGAGTAATTGAGCAAATTCATACTAAACTAACACATCATTCATTCATCAATATGTAATTCATTATTAATGTATTTATGAATCAATAATTAAACATTAGAAAGAGGTAAACAACAAAGCACTACTCAAGCAGCCTTTAAATCAATCGTATGAAATTTTTTTACATGAAAGATAAATCAAGAAGCACTGAAAAAAATTGAACTTCAGATTTTTTTTTCATTTCCTAGTTGGCGCAACCTGGATTTTTTTCGATAAAAGCCTGCCCTATTGTATTGCCTTTTTTACATTGGAATCCCCCCGATTTTCTTTAATTTAAACATCAAATCAACAAGCTTATGGAAAACCTAAAAGAAGAAAAAAAGATTTCGATCTTTCTAAATCGGATTAGAAAAGAATGGCCTGGCAAGATTGAACGTTTTGAATTCAAGACCGCAACGGTCATTTACGTTTATCTAAAAGATGGCATATCCAGTCTCGATTTTTCAGAGAAGCTTTCCATGAAACTGGAGCAGTTGGTCGACTTCAGTATACCCTTAATTCTGTACCACGTTGAGAGCGGCGGATTCAGTTTAAGATCACAGCCGGTCAACTGGTATTCGCGCTTGAGATAAGGTCATTTCTTCAGTCTGCTGCTCAGTACTCCGGTCAATACAACGATCGACGAAATGATGGCAAAGAATGCGGCTACTGCCAGCAAGGAAGGTTCGAAACTGGCTTGAAATACGTATACCGATAGCGCCCAGCTTCCTGCCAATGCGATGATCATACCTGCTGCAGTGGCTACCATACCCAGGAACAAATATTCCACCAGCGTGATGACCAGCAATTGCTTACTGCTAGCGCCCAGTGTGCGCAGCAATGACTGTTCGCGATTGCGCTGTGCCCTGCTGACCATGACCGAAGAAACCAATACAATCCAACCCGTTATCATGCTTAATCCGGCCATAAACCGTATTACAAAGCTGATCTTACCCAGGAGGTCATCCAAAACCTGTAATACCAATTTTAAATCGATCACAGAGACGTTCGGAAAACTGCGTACCACGTCTGCCTGGTAATTTGCTGAAACCTCACTATTGGGCACCCTGGTCATCAGTACCTGAAACTGCGGTGCTTCTTCCAGAACTCCTGTTGGGAAGACTACCCTGAAATTGGTCTGCATCCTTGCCCAGTTCACTTCACGAAGGCTACCCACTACTGTACTGATCATCACTCCCTGCACATTGAAAACGATGGTATCTCCTACATCTACATGGATTCGTTTTGCATAGTTCTCCTCAAGAGAAACGGGTACATTACCTTCCGGCGCGACACCTGTCCAGCTTCCTTTGACCACTTTCTCTGCCTCTGTGAGGTGATCCTGATAGGTCACCCGCAGCTCTCCGTTAAAAGCCCTGCTACTGGGTTCGTTCATGCCCTCACGCTTTTGATTGCCTTCCTCTTCTCCCCTACCGCCAGGAGCAGGTGATTTGGCATTCCTCAGACTGTCTGCTTTTGCCAGATCAGCTGCACGCAGGCCATTAATTTCTTCAATCCTGAGGGTGAACACAGGTACCTGGCTCATGACCGGCAACTGATGCTTTCTGGTCATTTTTGCCACTTCATCTTTCTGCTCCTGCTGGATATCGAACAATACCATATTCGGTTGGTTCGGACCGGAGGATATCGTCACCCGGTTGACCAATACCTGTTGTACAAAGAACAGCAGGCCTATAAAAGCGGCCGATAATCCGATGGATACCATCAACACCATAGTCTGGTTCTGTGGGCGGTACAAATTGGCAAATCCCTGCCGCCAAAGGTAACTGATGCGCTCTGGTAATAGTTTTCGCAGCAACCACATCAGCAACTTGGAAAGTGCATATAGAGACAGAAAGGCTGCAAAAATGCTTCCGGTGAACACCCCTGCTTCTCTCCAGCCGCCCATCTGCAAATAAGTAAAGCCAAGCACAAAAGCGAGTACCAGCAAATACACCAGCCAGAGCAGCGGATCGACACTGCGTCCCTGTGGTTCGTAAGACATCCTAATGGCATTCAAGGGAGAGACATGCCTCACCATCAGCAGCGATGGCAATGCAAAGAGCACAGAAACGATCAGGCCCAATGCCAGTCCCTGACCAATGGCCAGCCAGCTGATCCGCATGGTGATCTCTACAGGAAGCAGGTCCTGGAGCACATAGGGTAACGCAAACTGAAGTGCCGTGCCGAGCAAACAACCCAATATCGCTCCGATGATACCAATGAAGGAAATCTGGATGAGAAAAATCCAGAATGCCTGTGTGGACTTCAGTCCCATACAACGTAAAGTAGCAATGCTTTCGAGCTTCTCCCGGATGTATACGTGCACAGCACTACCCACCCCTATACAACCTAAAAGTAAGGCAACAAAACCTGACAGTGCCATAAAACGGTTGACATCCCGGAATGAACGTCCGGTACTTTCCTTTTTAGAGGCTACCGTTTCGGCATCCAATCCGTATTTATCCAGGTCTTTTTCCAGTGATTTGACCACTGCATCTACCTGACTGGGATCGGCAAATTTGATGTAATAAGTATATTTAATCCTGCTGCCAATTTTTAGCAGGCCGGTCGCTTCCAAATACTGTAAGGGAATGTACACTACGGGAGCTACTGTACTGGAAATCCCGGTTTGTCCAGGCACTTTATCCAGCGCTCCTTTAATGACAAAATTCAAAGCTCCTACTTTGATGGAATCACCTACCTGCGCATTATACTGCAGCATCAATGTCTTATCGACCAATGCACTGCGGGAAGAATCCCTGAATTCCTTTGATGCAGTGGCCGGAGTAGTTTCAATGGCCCCGTAGTAAGGATAGTCGCCCTGCAATGCCCTTACCTGAACCAATCTGCTGCTCTCGTCCTTTACAAAATAAATCATAGATGCAAAACTCCGTTCAAAAGAACGGGCTGCGCCCAAAGTATCCATCAAAGCTTTAGTTCCTTTTCCCGGAGGCGAATTGCCATCGAGTACCAGGTCTGCACCTGTAAGTTCCATTGCCTGGGTATCAATATCACGGCTCAGGCTATCGCGAAATGCAGAAACAGCTACCAGTGCTGCTATACCCAGTACCACAGCGGAGATAAAAAGAAAGAGCCTCCCCCTATTGCGCCTGCTATCACGCCAGGCCATGGTAAACAGCCAGCTTATCATTGTATCAGCCCACCTTTCATGCTGATGATCCTGGAGGTTTTAGCGGCCAGTTCGGGATCGTGGGTCACAATGATCAGCGTGGTTCCTGCTTCCCGGTTCAGTGCAAACAGCATTTCTTCTATTTTCTCTCCCGTTTCTTCATCCAGGTTCCCTGTAGGTTCGTCGGCAAAAAGGATAGCAGGTTGATTGGAGAAAGCCCTTGCCAGCGCAACACGTTGCTGCTCGCCTCCTGAAAGCTGCACGGGGTAATGTGCGGCACGTTCTGCGAGTCCTACTTTTTCGAGCAGTTCCAGCGCAGTCTTCCTGGCTCCCTTTTGTCCGCGCAGTTCCAACGGTACCATTACATTTTCCAGGGCAGTGAGGGTAGGCATCAACTGGAAGTTCTGAAAAATAAAGCCCACATAGTTGTTCCTAACCGCGGCACGCTGGTCTTCACTGAGGCCACCGAGCGCTATGCCATTGAGCAATACGGTACCGGTACTGGCTTTATCCAGCCCTGCACAGATCCCAAGCAAAGTGGTTTTGCCACTTCCGGAAGGACCAATAATGGCGACCGTATTTCCCCTGGCAACGGAAAAATCTATTCCCTTCAACACCTGCAGTTCATTGCCCGCACTTTTGTAAATTTTATTAACTTGCCGCAGTTCGAGGATGGCTGCCGCGGCATTATTTTCTGCTGCTGTATTCAAAGTATTGAATTAAATTAAACCTTAGCCCAAACTGAGCTGTTAAAGATATAAAACTTGAGATGTTAAGAATCAAAACCCTTGCCATTGTTACGTTAGCCTGTATATTAAGTGCCTGTAGCAATGCAGAAAAAAAAGAAGAGGTCAATAAAAACACCAGCGGAAGGCCAGCCCGGGCCGCTGCTAAAGCAATACCAGACACGATACAAAACGTGCTCTTTTTTGGCACCAGCCTCACTGCCGGTTACGGACTGGAAGACCAGGCACAGGCCTACCCTGCACTGATCCAAAAGAAAATAGAGGCTTTAAATCTGCCTTACCGGGTCATCAATGCCGGACTCAGCGGGGAAACTTCAGCCGCGGGCAAAACACGTATAGACTGGCTGCTGAAACAGCCGGTGGGTGTATTTGTACTTGAGCTTGGTGCCAATGATGGATTGAGGGGCCTTTCTGTAAAACAAACTTCGATGAACTTACAAGCGGTGATAGACCGCGTAAAAAAGAAAAACCCTGAAGTGAAACTGCTGATGCTCGGCATGCAGATGCCCCCTAATATGGGAGCAAAATACACCACTGAGTTCAAAGAATTGTTCAGTAACCTGGCCAGCAAAAACCAAATGGCCTATGTGCCATTCTTATTAGAGGGTGTGGGGGGTGTACCGAAACTCAACCAACAGGATGGGATCCACCCTACTGCGGAAGGTCAGAAAATCCTGGCTGAAAATGTTTGGAAGGAACTGGAAGGACTACTTTAAGACAGAAAATATGTAACTTTATCGTCTTTAAACCGAACACCATTGCGAATTCCAGCTTACCTGCTGCATACAAAATTATTAATTACCGGCTCAGCGGGAGACTTTCCACTGACAGTCCGCATCTTCCACTCCGTGCTTGCCATTTCCATGGCAGCACTGATCTATAATATCCCTCTTAATCTCTTTGTAGGCTTGCCCTATATTGCGCTTGCGAGTGCCATAACTTCTCTTTTGGTGGCCGGTCTGTTTTACATTTCCCGGTACCGGGGCAAAACAGACCTGGCAAGAACAATCGTATGCTTGACGGGTACCTGCCTGTTTGTGGCCAATTATTTTCTAAACTCGGGTATAGATGGCCCGACAGGATATTTTTTTCTTTTGCTGATGGTCACCATGGTTGCCATCGTACCGGTGAAACAATACTGGTATTGGATCAGTAGCAATGTACTGATCATCATCGGACTGCACCTGTTCCAGTTTTACTACCCAGCCCAGGTTCCATATACCTACCTCAAAACCGCTGATCGCTATATTGATATCAGCTCTGCTTACCTCACGGTAGTAGTGGTGATCCTGACCTGCTTTTACATCATCCGAAAAAGCTACGATGTGGAACGGCTCCGGGCCGAAGAGACGGCAGAAAAGCTTTCTGAACGAGATGCAGAAAAAAACAAACTCTTTTCTATTGTATCACATGACCTGCGCAGTCCACTTGCCAATATCCAGGGCTATCTGGAACTCCTGGCAGCGTATGACATGTCGGCGCTAGAACGGCAACAGATACAGGAGCAGCTGCTCAGTTCGACAAGGGGTACGCTAGAGATGCTCAACAATGTGCTGAATTGGTCCAAAAATCAGATGAACGGAGCACAATTTAGAAAGGAGCAATTGGAACTATATGCTGTCCTCAAGTTGCAGCTGGAACTTGCCATCAATATTGCAGCACGAAAGGACATTGTACTCATTGTTCAGATCGATCCCGGGGTTTCAGTTTGGGGCAATGCGGACATGATCCAACTGATTATTCGCAATTTGCTCAATAACGCGATCAAATTTACATCCACTGGTGGTAAAATCATCCTCAAAGCCAGTTCCATCGAAGGCAACTGCCTGCTAAGCCTGGAAGATACCGGCAATGGATATCCCAGTCAGCTCAGCGAAGACATTTTTCAGCTCAGCGGCAGCAGCACCACAGGTACTGCCAATGAAAAAGGCGTAGGTCTGGGATTAGTGCTTTGCCGGGAAAACACCCATGCATTAGGTGGAAGGATTTGGTTCGACTGTGACAAATACAGCGGAACTACTTTTTTTGTCGAACTGCCTGCTCAGGGCAAATATTGACACTAAATTTAAGGGGGATCAACATTATTGTCATTTTGCCTCACATAAAATTCGCAATTATCATTGGAAAATCAATATTTTGCGGGCTTATAAAGAGATACATATGGCTTCGGGTTTTTTCGCAATATTAGATGATATAGCTGCTTTAATGGATGATGTTGCGGTAACCGCAAAAATAGCAACCAGAAAAACTGCAGGGATACTGGGAGATGATCTGGCGGTCAACGCAGAAAAAGCTACTGGTTTTCTTTCTTCGCGGGAGCTTCCTGTGCTTTGGGCAATCACGAAAGGTTCCTTGATCAATAAAATAATCATCGTCCCGATTGCGCTCTTATTGAATGCATTCTTCCCTGTTGCCATCAAGGTCATCCTGGTCTTAGGCGGCTTTTACCTTGCCTACGAAGGAGTGGAAAAAATAATCGAATACTTCTTCCACCGCCCGAAGGAGGGTCACCAAGTAGTTGCGGAAATCAAACAAGATGACAAAGCAGCAGAGAAAGCAAAGATTAAATCTGCAGTGACTACCGATTTCATCCTATCTGTCGAGATCGTCATCATTGCGCTGGGAACTGTATTGACAGAAACTTTAACCCTACAAATCCTGACCGTGTCCGTCGTGGCTTTGCTAGCTACGATAGGTGTTTACGGCATCGTTGCCATCATTGTAAGAATGGACGATACCGGTTATAAACTGATCAAACATGCCAACGAAAAAGGTTTCGTCGCTAAACTGGGACTTTTATTGGTCAAATCACTACCGGTAATCATACGGATACTGGCTGTTGTAGGCACCATAGCTTTGATCCTGGTCTCAGGAGGAATCTTTGTTCACAACATCGACTATCTACACCATTTATTTCCAGGCCTGCCTTCGATTGTCAAAGAGCTACTCATCGGGCTGGTTGCAGGATTATTGGTAGTCGGCTTAATCACTGTCTTCAAAAAACTTTTTTCTAAAAAATAGTCCCTGTGAAAAAGAGCTTTGGGATATTGATGTACAGATTTGGAGACAAAGAACTCGAATTTCTACTCGTACATCCAGGGGGTCCGTTTTTTAAGCATAAGGACGTAGGTGTCTGGTCCATTCCCAAAGGCGAAGGGAATGATGGTGAAGATCCTTTGCAAACTGCGGTGCGGGAGTTTGAAGAAGAAACAGGTCTCCGCCCGATTGGGGATTTTGTAGCGTTGAACCCGGTATTACAAAAAGGAGGTAAACAGGTTTTTTGCTGGGCGGTTCAGGGAGATTTTGCTGTTGAGCAATTGCTGAGCAATACCTTCCCCATGGAATGGCCACCAAAATCGGGCAAGACGATAGCAGTAGAGGAAGTAGATAAAGCAGGATGGTTTACACTGGACGAGGCAAGGATCCGCATAAACGAAAGACAGGTCCCATTACTCGAACAGCTTAGGGATATAATATCCGCTCCACCCTCGCCTCCATCTCCGGATCCTCGCTAAATCTGCTGAGGTAAAACTCTTCATAATATGCTTTGATGATGGCCGCCATAGGGGTGGCCAAAAGTGCTCCCATTAATCCAAACGCAGCTGCCATGGCCAATAAGAGGAACAAGAGCGAAACCGGGTGGATATTCATGGTCGAAGACCTCAGCTTTGGCATCAAAAAATCAGAGATCAGTTCATTCATCAGCAGGAAAAAGGTCAGGCACCAAAAAGCGGTAGCCGGACTTACAGAGAGGGCCACGAGTGTCGGCGGTATCGCCATGATGTAAAACCCGATCTTGGGAATGAGTTCCGAAAAGAAGGCCAATGCGGCCCAGACCAGTGCACCGGGAACGCTAAGTAAGCTGAGCACGATAAACACCAGCACCGCCTGTACGATACCTCCTATCAAATTTGATTTCATCCAGCCGCCCAGCATCACAGAAGTATGCTGTAAGGCTTTTTCCGCCTTGTGTCTTTTTTCAGGCTCAAAAACTGAAAGATACAGTTCTATCATAGGGCGCGGGTTACCGACGAAAAATACGATCATCGACACAAAAACAATAAACAGGAAAATTCCCCCGATCACACTAAAAGAAAAGCTGCCCAATCCCATTACGGTCTTCCCCAGGGAAGGCATGACTTCCGTAATGGACAGTCCATCTCCCTGTAACTCCTTATTGAGCTCCGGATACTTTTTGAGTAAACTGGTCAGGTGATCGGAGATGCTGTTCAAATAACCTGGCAGATTCCCTACCAACGTGTCTATCTGCAGGCTGATGTGAGGAATGACCAAAATACCCAGTACAGTACTTACGATAAAAACCGAACCCAATACAATCAAGGCTGCCAGCCATCTTTTCATTCCCCGTTTTTCCAGTTTGCCAACAGGTTGGTTGATGATCAGACTGAGGACCACCGCGAAGAGAAACAAGATGACTACGCTGATGATTTTATAAAGAAACCAGAGGAGAATAACAAGTCCGAAGGTATACAGTACGATAGAAGTAATGAGGCGGTAAATTCCAGATTGATGATGTTGCGGCATAAGACAGTATTTCAGCAGGCTTGAGCTAAATCAACAATCCGGCGGAAAGAATGTTTGAAAAGTAAGCGCGCAAAAATCCTTAATTCACTTCCAGTTCGTCCCTCGTCGGGAATTTAGGAAAGCGGGCATGTGCCCCTTGCTGGTACCAATAGGCCACTGTGATGATGTCAGACTTTTGGGCGAGGTACCTTCCTCCATCCCGCCAGCCCAAATCCTGAATGGTAATTTTTAAATCTTTATCGAAACGCACTGGATCCATAATGTGCCAGCGGTACATTCCAAACCTGGCCTGTGAACGGTATGTACCGTCGGGCCTGATTACCTGGTGCAAACCTGCATAGGGAGTACTGTATTCGATGTACCTGCCTCCGCGGTCGAAGTTATAGGATCCGCAGAAATAGTCTTCAGTACCTGTACCTGCAATGGTGGGGTATTCCTGGTCTCCATCCAGATAGAACTTAATCTCCCCTTCTCCCCACCAGCCGTTGTTATTGACGCCCAGTCCCATATAAAGTCCCACAAACTACCCTTTGCCCTTTACACCGTCCAAAATGGTATGTACCGAAGTCGTATTCGGATTGGATCTCCTGTATTGTGCATGAAAATAAGCCTCATCCTCCCCTACTGGAGTCAGCGTATAGTTTACCTGATAGTATAACCGCATTTCATCTCTGGGATTAATATTTTCCAAAGTGATCCTACATTTCTTCCGGAAGGGCATTTTCCAATAACAATTAAAAGCGCTTCCCGGGTTCACACTCACCGGGAGTGAGTTCAGTGCTGCATATTCTCCCCAGCCCTGCCCAAAAAAAGCACCAATGGGTGATTCTATAGATGGCTCCTTTTCATCGTCCCAATAAAACCTTATGATTGAAAACTGCCAGTTTCCGGTCGGTGTCATCCAGATCTGTTGTATTGCCCCTGGCCCTTCCATTTCTGCGATAGTAATGGTTTCTCCACTTTTGACAATGATGAATGGGTTTACCTTCCAGCCCAAGCCCAGTTCACGTGCAGCGTCGGCAGCATTGGCCACGTTCCTTTGCCCGCGGTTTTTAACCGGGTCCGCCATTGCGGCTTTTCCCTTTTCCCCGCTGAAGTTTTCGGGACTAATAGACCGTGTTTTGGCATCAGATACCCTGGATAAATTCCCCAGGTTCATATCCAAACCATTAAACCGCTGTGCAGTCGCCTGGAACATCATGAAAAAGAATACGGGTGTCAGGCTGATCCGTAAAAAACCTATTGTGCTCATGCTACTAAGTTAAAAAACATAAGCTGTATTTAGGCGCTTATATAATTAGTTGGTCTTTGTATTCTTTGATTTGGGAGTTTTGCCTTTTTTCGGCACGCAATTCGGCACTTCCCTACCTTCTTTTGTTTTCATCCCTACCTGCTCGTAGTTTTTCCAGCAGGGATCTTTTTCTTTCTTTTTTGCCATGACATTGTACGATTTCATTGATCACAAATTGAAAGCAGATTTGTTTGCAGAAAAGAAAATCAAGAGGACCATTCGTATTTATAAGAAATAACATTGTCACTGTAAAACCACTTCGTCACATGATTGTTATTGACTCAAACTCAACTACCAAATCTAAATTGACCTTGTCCAAAGATGCCTAAAACGACCACGCCGAAAAAGAAATCCATTGTTCCAAAACTGCTGCTGATATTCGGTCTGGCCATACTGTTGTGCGCAGAAGGATTTTTTGGTTATCGGCTGCATCAACTTTCAGATCAGCAAAAAGAAGTTAAGGAAGACTATGCCAATGCAAACAACATCACCTTTGGACTATTTTCAGTGGAACAATGGCGGGATAAAGTATCCGGTATTGTCAATAACCAGATTCGTAACTTTACCCTCACGCCAAAACAAAAAAAGGAATTACAAACCGAAGTCGAAGAGATTATACAGGCCCTTATCGATAAGGCAGAAGCCTTGCTGAATAAACCGAAAAAAACGATAGGTGGAAAAATAAAGAAATTTGCCATCAAAACATTTGTCGACACGGATAAGATCCGGGAAAAAGTTCCAGGCTTTGCCCGTACCATCATTGCTAAAGTAGATACCAGGGGCAATAAAATTCAGATGAGTAAAATGGCCATGTCGAAGTTCGATTCCCTGGAGCGTGCAGAATATGTAGACAGTACCATAACAGCCACTAAGGCTGCAACGGATCAGGTATACAAAAAATACCAGGTTTCGTCGGCCGAAGCGCTCAACAAAGAACTCGTCAGCGCGCTCGCGCGAATTAAAACTGAGACTTACAATTATTGCTACGCCATGCTGGGTTGCATTGTAGTTGTGCTGTCTCTGTGGTGGATCTTCAGAAAAAGGACTGAGCTTCATGCTACGCTGTTTATGATGTCACTCATGTTTGCTTTCATCCTATTGTTCATCGGCCTCACTGCTTCAATGATCGAAGTTGATGCCCGGATCAACGCATTCGACTTTGTGGTGCTGGGCGAACATGTAGTCTTCGAAAATCAGGTCCTGTTTTTTCAAAGCAAAAGCATACTGGATGTGGTCAGAGTGTTGCTGGCACAACCTGCTACAGATTCTATACTTGTCGGGGTACTGATCCTTGTCTTCAGCATTTTATTTCCCATTATGAAATTAAGTGCAACGGGCATCCACCTGCTGAGCAAAAAGAGCATTGCCGAAAATAAAGTGATCAAGTATTTTGCCTTCCAGTCCGGAAAGTGGAGCATGGCAGACGTCATTGTTATAGCCATACTGATGGTATATATCGGGTTGAACGGTTTGCTGGACAGTCAGCTGAAAAGCCTGAATATCAAAAGTGAGGAACTCACGGTAATGACCACCAATAATACGGCGCTGCAGGCCGGTTTTATCATATTCATCAGTTTCGTATTGTACGGACTGATTTTGTCGACCATTTTAAAATTTATCTCTCCACATGATTGCGATTAGAAAAAACCTGCCCCAGATCCTGCTGGTCACTGGCTTAAGCCTGCTCCTTTGTGCAGAAGCTTATTTCGGTTACCGGGTATCCAGTCTTTCCAGCAGGCAGGAGCGGATCAAGGAAGACTATAGTGTGGCCAACAACATCACCTTCGGCATCTTTTCTGTAGATGAATGGCGGGAGAAAATCGCGACAATTGTGGACGGAAAAGTCAATGATTTCAATATGACTGCCGAGCAAAAGAGGGAACTTCAACGAAAAGTGGAAAAACAGCTGAATACCCTCATAGGCAAGGCGGTTGCGGATATCAACAAACCTCAGAAGAGCATTGGGGGCAAACTAAAAAAACTGGCTTTTAATGCTTTTGTCGATCCCGAAGACCTTCACGAACAGGTACCTTCGTTTGCCAGTACCATTGTCAACAGAATCAATAGACCCGCAAGTAAAGAAAGACTAAAACGTATCGTAAGCAGTAAAATAGATCAACTGGAGAAACAGACTTTCGACAACAGCGAACCTGCCAGTGCGAAAGTAACACGCCATATTTACACCAAATACGGTGTTTCGAACGTCACCGATTTTGAAAAAACCATCACCTCACAACTGGTAGATATTCGCTCATTGACCTACAATTATGCCTATGCTATGGTTGGCTGTGTACTCATCGCGCTTTGTCTATGGTTCGTGATGAGAAAGCAGGTCCGGCTCCATACCCCGCTTTACATTTTATCGCTGCTGTTTGCCTTCATTCTCTTACTGGTGGGTACTACTGCGACCATAATAGAAGTCGATGCGCGGATCCAGTCACTCAATTTCGTTTTATTGGGCGAAAAGCTTGCCTTCTCCAATCAGGTCTTATTTTTTCAAAGTAAAAGCATATTTGGAATTATCCGTGCGCTGATTGAACAACCTAAGCTGGATGCCATATTGGCCGGAACGCTCATCCTCTTGTTCGTAGTCATCCTGCCCATTTTGCGAATGATTGGAAAAGGCATTCACATTTGGGGAAGAGACCAATATGCGGAAAATAAGCTCATCAGGTTTTTGGCCTTTGACCTGGGTAAATGGGATATGGCTGATGTCATGGTCGTGGGGATTGCGATGACCTATATCGGCCTGAATGGCATTTTAAAAAGTCAGTTATCAAACTTAAATATTAATGAAAAACTCTTGTCAACAGTGACCCAAAACAATACAAGCCTGCAACCAGGCTATTTCATTTTCGTCGGCTATGTTGTTTATTCTGCGGTGCTGTCACTGATTTTAAAGCGCATCATGCCCGTAAAAACCAAACGCACCTGATATTTAGCTAAACACTTCTTAACCAATCTCTTGCCGCTTCTACATCAGTAAAAAACTGCACTACTGTACCTCCAATCTTCACATCCACCGCTTTTTCCGCAGATAACCTGCTGAAGGCGCTTGGAGAATACACCCAGGCAAAATAACGCAAGCCTGCACGCTCCATCATTGGGAACCATTCCTGGCCTGCCCAATCAGATGCTTCCGACCAGGTACCCAGTACATTGGTATTGTCATTCATGACCTTATGCGTAGCATTTGCCTCAAGCATAGCGAGCATACGCATACCTCCTGCTTTTACCGCTTCTACAGTCTGGAATCCGGTCCAGTCTACTTCAAGCCAGTCTCCTGATTTACTTTGAATGATCGTGATGTGTGGGTCTTTGTAATACAGATCATCGTTGACTATAGGCGCTGCTGGCTGAGGAGTAGTCAGCGGCAGCCTGAAGTAAAAAGTAGAGCCTTTGCCCGGATCACTTTCAATCCAAAAGGTGCCCATATGCCTTTTTAGTATTTCTGAAGAGATGAATAAACCCAGTCCGAGGCCCTCAAAACGCATCTCACTATTGTCAATCCGGTAATATCGATCAAAAAGACGTTGAATGTGCTGCTCCTGAATGCCAATGCCGAAATCCTTTACAGAAACGATCAGACCATCTCCGGCAACGTGACTTTTCACCAGCACTTGCTTGCCATTTGGAGAGTACTTGATGGCATTACTTACAAAGTTATTTATTACCTGCTCTAACCTCATGCGGTCGCCCACAATACTTAGCTGTCCGGGTTGCTCAAGACTAATCTGATGAGTGCTGGTAGTCAATTGAACACTGTCTATACTATCCTTCAGCATTTCTGAAAAATCAAAAGGCTTCAAGTCATAGCTCAGCTTTCCAGCATTGATCTTCGTCACATCCAGCAGGTCATTGATCAGCTTTTCCAATCGATGTATGTTTTCACTTGATTTGTCGATATATGAAGCCAACCGTTCAGGATTGGCGTCACGTTTCATTAATTGGTTGAAGGCTTTGATCCCCGTAAGCGGAGTTTTTAGTTCGTGACTGGCAATGGATAAAAATTCGTCCTTGCGCTGCTCATTTTGCTTCTGCGCTTCAATATTGGTGTTAGTGCCCAACCAGAGTGTGATTTTGCCCTCTTCAATGAGTGGAACTGCTCTGGTCAGGTGCCAGACATAGACTCCATTGGCAAATTTTAGCCGGAACTCTGTCAGGTATTCATTGCCGCTTTCCAGGGCTTCTCGCCAGGCCAGCAAGCAAGCGGGCAAATCATCCGGGTGGATGAATGCCTGCCAGCCTTTACCTGCAATCTCCTCTGCCGGATAGCCGAAGTCATTCGCAACAATCTGGTTCACATAATTTAACTGACCATCAGGCATGGCTGTCCACACTTGCTGTGGGATGGCATTGAGCATAAACTGAAACCGGCGCTCGCTCTCAGCAACACGGCTTAGGGTCGCATTTAATTGTGCCTGGGTCTGGCTCAGCTCCTCATTGGTCATGGCCAGTTCTTCATTAGATGCTGCTAACTCTTCATTGGATGCAGCCAGCTCTTCGTTGGCAGCCGTAACTTCCTCAGTAAGGGCTTGCTGCTCTTCAAAAAGCTCTGCATTGATGATCAGCTCTTTTTGATAAGCGACCCTCAATTCCGACGCAAATGCATTGTTTAGGATCGTTCCGGTATTCGCTGCTATTGCCAGCAGAAACTGCCGGTAATCTTCATCAATACGCTTCCGGGCTGAAGCCCCAAGCACGATATAACCTTTCACATTAGCTTCCGCAGTATTGATGGGCACCACCAGCGCTTCAACTATCCTTTCCGGCCAATAGCAACTCACAGGCTCGGTCACCTGGCTTTCCAAATCTTTCAGGTGGATGATCTTGAGCATATCATGATCTCCAAGAAGTTGATCCAAATCGGCAAGCTGCCGCTCATTCAAACAGCTGCTCAGCTTCAACTGGTACTCATTGCTGTTGGCATCATAAATGTAGACAGCAAAAAAAGCGACATCCATGGAAGCGTTTTCCAATAGCACCTGAAGTTTTTCATACGCAGCACTGAGCGTGTCAGATGTATTCGCCTGTGCCAGAAAGGCAGCGCGGATTCCGTTCCTACGTTCATTGATGACACGGTAGGAAGTCTCCACTACAGCATTGAAAACGCCACCAACGCTTCCATCAACCGCGACAATTGGTGAAAGGGTATAATCAAAATAACACTCTTCTGTATATCCATAGCGGTGCATGTATAGTGGAGCATCCGGTCTGCGGTAAGACTGGCCTTCACGCAATACACTCTCAAACTCTTCCTGAAGCCCATCCCATATTTCTGGCCATACCTCGGCGCCCGGCCTTCCAAGTGCCCAGGGATGCTTTTGTCCGGGAATACTGCTCCAGGCATCATTGTACAAGAGGCTAAAATCTGCTCCCCAATAAATGGCAATGGGAAAACCAGAGCTCAAAGCGATGGCTACTGCCGAGCGCAGATTTTCCGGCCAGGCCTCCGGGGCATTTAAGCTAGTGGCAGACCAGTCCTTCTCGCGGATCAGTTCTCCCAGCTGACCGCCGCCTTGCAAAAATGGTAGATGTTCGTGCATTTGAACTGCATAGCTAGGATTGTGCCAAAGCAAAATTTCGCCTACAAGTTCCTGACATTCGGCTACATTTGTTCCTTAAAGGAGCCCGAACTTTACATCAACAAAATTGATAGAAAAATGAAAGTATTTGTAACAGGAGCATCTGGCTTTATAGGATCTGCCGTAGTGCGGGACCTGATCGCCGCAGGCCATCAGGTCATTGGTTTGGCACGCACAGAAACATCTGCAAAAGTCATAACAGACGCTGGCGCAGCAGTTTTAATGGGAGGCCTTGAAGATCTGGACATCTTAAAGAAGGCCGCCGCAGAGGCAGACGGCGTTATTCACATAGCCTTTATCCACGACTTTAGTCAATACGCAAAAGCAGGTGGCGTAGATCGGGAGGCCATCAATGCTATGGGTGAGGCACTCATCGGAACAAGCAAACCTATTGTAGTATCGGCCGGAATTCTGGGTCTACCAACAATCGGGGGTTACACTACAGAAGAAAGTAGGGCCGACAATTCTCTGCGGCCTTCTGAAACCACAGCGATGGCACTGGCAGCAAAGGGTGTACATGCCTCCGTAATTCGCCTCGCTCCTTCTGTCCACGACAAAGGCGATAAAGGCTTCATCCCCTTCATTATACAACAGGCAAAAAAACACGGCGTATCGGCTTATCCGGCAGATGGTAGTAACCGCTGGCCTGCCGTACATCGGCTCGACGCGGCCAGGGCATTTAGACTGGCAGTGGAAAAAGCTGCAAAAGGCTTCACCTACAACGTCATCAGTGATCAGGGCATACCAATAAAGACAATAGCGACCTTAATTGGCGAGACATTAAACCTGCCTATCGCGTCTTTATCTGAAGAAGAAACTGCGAAACATTTTGAATGGATGAGCCGCTTTATCGCATTCGATAGTCCTGCAACCAATTTCCAAACTCAGGAGCAATTGGGCTGGAAGCCGACAAACATCGACCTACTAACCGATATGCAGCAAAATTATTTCTAAATTCATAATATGGAACCGCGGCAGACCCACAGAATTAAAACCATTAGCGAATTTCACCGGCTGAGAGGCTTACCAAAACCTGAGCACCCGCTCATTAGTATCGTTGACTATTCAAAAATTGTGCGTTCCGCTGATATCGGGGAGCTCAGCTGGCTGTTTGATTTTTACCAAATTTCCATGAAACGGGGCATCAATGGCAGGTTTAAATATGGTCAGCAAGAATATGATTTTGATGAAGGCACCATGTTTTTCATCTCACCTAACCAGGTGTTCATCGCGCACGAAGTGGGGCCCGCACAAAAGCAATCAGGAATGGATGTTGCTCATCCATCCTGATTTCCTTTGGAATACCTCATTGGCAAAAACCATCAAGCAATACGAATATTTTGATTACACCGTAAATGAAGCACTATTCCTCTCAGAAAAAGAGGAGGAAACGCTCAATAGCATCATTCAAAACATCCAGCAGGAGTACCACTCCAATATTGACAAGTTTAGCAAGCAGATCATCATTTCACAAATTGAAACTTTGCTCAATTATTCAGAAAGGTTTTACCACCGCCAGTTTATTACCCGGGAAAAATCAAATCATCAGATTCTCGACCAGCTGGAGCACTTGCTTTCCGATTATTTCAACAACGATGATCTGGTCGGCAAGGGACTACCGACCGTAAATTACGTTGCCGCGCAACTCAACGTCTCCCAGAAGTATTTAAGTGGCCTGCTGAAAGTCCTGACAGGACAAAGCACTCAACAACACATCCACGAAAAATTGATCGCAAAAGCGAAAGAGCAATTGTCCATTACTGAACTGTCAGTCAGCGAGATTGCTTATGGGTTTTGAACACTCGCAATCCTTCAGTAAACTGTTTAAGAGTAAAACGAACCAATCGCCACTGGAATTCAGGCAATCGTTCAATTAGGTAATGTTCAGTGATGTCTCGAAGGAATTACTGGAAAGACTATAAAAAAATGCCCACCGGTTAAAGTGGGCATTTCCTTGAAACTTTCAAGTTCTAAAGCGCAAAAACCAGTCCGGCATTAATGCTGCTCCGGGAGTTCCTGATTTCTGAACCAGTATTGTCTTTAAATACATCAATAAAACCAGCCTGACCTTCTGTTTCGATAAGAATCTTCAGTCGGCTAGCCACTGGGATCTTAACGCCTATTCCCAAGCCAAGTCCTACATCAGCTGTTTTCATATAATCTTTCAGATCCATACCAAAGGTTGTTTCTTTGGCATCCAGCAGAATACCGGCATAGGGCCCGAAATTCAAGAACCAATTCCTTTTTTTACCAAAATGCCAGTTGGCCATTACCGGGATCGTCAGGTAATTGAGCTGGTAGTCGGTAGCATAACTTTGGCCGTTGTCCAGATTGGTTAGAAATCCATTATTCCAGCCTTTTTGATCATAAGCCAATTTGGTTTTAATACTCCACCTGTCCGAGAAGAAATAGTCACCAAAGGCGGTTACATTAAATCCACTTCGATAATCACTGTTGGTATTCGAGCCAGCGGTTACAGTGGCAGCGTTGTAACCAACAGTAATACCAAATTCAAGGCTTCCTTTTTCCTGAGATTGCACAGTGGCGCTAGCGCCAAGTAGCATCAATGCCACTAATAATTTTTTCATGTCGTTATTATTAATTTAGATGGCACTAATATATCAACTCTTTTCTAAAATGCAGATATGAAAAAGCCCCTTTCGGGGCTTTAATTTGATGTGTATTATTGTTCATCTTCTTCGAAATCTTCATCGATTTCGTCGAGTTCATCCTCCAGATCCTCCGGATCAGGAGTATCTATCTCCTCATCCAGCTCTGTCCCTGCCCCATCGGCAAACTCTACTTCATCTTCGGTGTAATCTGAATCCTCTTCAATATCCTCCGAATCCTCCTCTCCGCTCGGTTTTTCTTCCTCAGGAGCGCGACCTACCTGGAACTGCTCTGGATTGATGATTTCCTCATTCTCTGGTTCTTCTTCTGGAATTCTCATAGTCGTATATTTTAAGTCATTTGTTTCCTCCTGAACACCTCAATCCGAAACTGGTTTTGGCTTTTTGACAAATAAAACCAGAAAATGACATCCGGGTCATTCGGCTATTGGCCCTGCCTGAGACTTAGCAATCAGTGCCATCGCAGGGCGCCGCAGCGCCTCGTTTCCTTTCTTTAAACGATCTAATAAGCGCATTTTTTTATGAAGGTATCTTTTTGCATTCTTTTGGTCATATTGCAATACCCATCCGATGTTATAAATCAGGTCGGCGTACTTCACCGTCTGGGCATCGGCACTGATCCCGACCAGGCGAGCGCTCTCCTTTTTCTTGCGTTTTTTTTTACTCAGATCAGGGAAAGCGGTGGCGGTGAATACATCGGTAAGCTCAAGCACACAACCAGTGATGTGGGCTGCTTCCTCCTCGCCGTAGCCAAAAGAAAGCAGGGATTCCCGAAGTTCTTCAGGCCTCGTGTCTGTATCTTCCAGCAAGTCATGACAAAGACCGATCTCGTAGCCAAGGCGGGCCATCGGTTTTGCTAAATTAGCAACAGCCAATAAGTGGTTTAAATACGGCTCGTTGCTGCGCCTTATTCGTTGACCTGCGTGTTTTTCTGCAACCCAATCCTTTAAACATTCAGCCGCCGTCATCGCAGCTCAGGATTGAGGTTGTAAGACCTGTGGATACAGGATGTTCTTTTCGATCTGGCTTAGATAGGCTGACGAATTTCTGCATTCCGCACAGCTCTGTTCCAATAGCATTGCAACTGCCTCCATCCCAATTGCTGTAGCCATAGCCTCCAGACTGCTGATTTTAGCCAGGCGATGATAGCTAATTAACTTAGCTGCAGTTAAGATCCGTACATCTCGATCCAAATCACCTTCTTTTTTGCCGGTACAAATCTCCTTTCCCATCATCAAAAAAGATTCATCTATCGGGGTATTGGCTTTCGACGGACGCAGCTTCATCAATTTTAAGATCTGTTGTAGTCGCGCTAGCTGTTGAGCCAATTCGTTACGCTCAGGAGAAAGTGTCGCACGAAGTTCGGCAGTAAGAGCGAGGGATGAGAATTGCGTAAACAGCTTCGTATAGCCCTGTTCGCTGGCATAATTCTGTAATAGTAATGATCCAAAAGTTTCTTTGAGCTCTTTGGGAGAAGTTTTCATAACAGTTCAACACCTGAAAAAGATAGAATGTTCTTCCTGACCGATGATAAAAAAATAAGTAGCCCCAAGCTAACAAATCCACCAAAACCATTCTACGGGGATCATTGTTAACTAAAGTAAATCATGTATATTATGGAAACTCAGGAACAAAAAGGTAAAACCTCCAATAAAGATCAGGACGATGATAATTCAGCGCCAAATACCAATAACAAAGGTACAGACCCCAATGAAGCGGTAGAACGCGAAAACCAGGGTTCCAAAGAAAAGGAAAAAAAGAGCGGGACTTCCAAAGGTGAGGCCGATTTTGAAAACCCTGATGATGATCCGGCATAAGACAGATCAATTATCTTTATTATATTTAAGCAGCCCTGACTCTAGCGTTAAGGCTGTTTTTTTTTTGAAAATATGAACTGGATTGATGTTATACTTATACTGATCTTATTTTTTTCCGTTGTAAGAAGTGTACAGCGCGGATTCCTGATCACTGCTGCAGATTTATTGTGCTGGGCCGGTAGCCTGCTGGCGGGCTTCTTTTTATACGGTCCGGTCAGTAAATTCTTAGGTAATTATATTTCAATGGGCCCCTGGCTGGTTCCGCTTACCTTCATGGTATTACTCATCGCAGCCGCATACTATTGGAAGAGGCCACAAGAAGGCTCCTATTTAGGATCACGGAAGAAACACACGCGAGTATCCTAAATAAACTGTTGGGAATCTTTCCTGGAATATTACATGGTTTCTTATGGCTCAGTCTCTTGTCCATCCTGCTCTTACTCATCCCCATAGGAACAGGTACTGCAGAAGAAGTCCGAAAAAGCACACTCAATGACTGGGTGATCGCCAAGGTAAATTGGATGCAGGATCAGCTTTCGCCTGTGTTTGGAGAACTGGTCAGCACTGTCATTCAGCAACCAGCGGCCGCCCTGGGCCATAAAGAATACGTCAAGCTCAATTTCCAGGTAAACCATGCCAAGATCCGGGGAGACCTGGAAGCAGAGATGCTAAGCTTAGTAAACGCCGAGCGTCAAAAACATGGGCTCAGGCCTTTAAAGGCTGATCCAGAAACTACACAAACTGCCAGAAAGCATTCTGCAGATATGCTTTCAAAGGGTTATTTTTCACACAATAGTCCAGATGGAAGATGCTGTCCGATCGACTGAGGTCCGATTATGTCTCCTTTCGTGCAGCTGGCGAAAACCTTGCCCTGGCGCAGACTTTGCAAACAGCGCATCAGGGTCTGATGAATTCCCCACCACACCGGGCCAATATCCTGCAACCCGCTTTTGGCCGGCTTGGCATTGGCATCATGGATGCTGGTATTTATGGTTTGATGATTACCCAGAACTTCAGAAACTAACCTCAGCGAAAGGGTCATTTTTTTCTCTGAAGAACTCTGATGGAAAGACCCCGTATTATAACAAAATATTTTCATTACACTTCATTGATTCAAAACGTTTTATAAGTTATACTGTTGAAAGAGTAAATCATAATCAGATAAATTCGAACCTGAGTCACATGAAAATACTATTGACCGGAGCTACCGGATACATCGCTCAACGTCTTTTGCCAGTCCTGCTGGATCAGGGACATGAAGTAACCTGTGTGGTCAGAGACCAGTCCAGGTTTATTAAACGCAAATTTGGCGATCATGCCTCGATCAACGTTGTTGAAGCCGATCTGCTGGACAGCAACAGCCTGAAGCATCTGCCGCAGGATATTGATGCAGCTTACTACCTGGTGCACTCGATGAGTGCAGGAGGAGATTTTAGTGACAATGAAGAACGCTCTGCCCAAAACTTCAGCCGGGCTATAGATCAGACCGATGCCAGGCAGCTCATTTTTTTAAGCGGAATAGTGAACAGTAAAGCGCTTTCCAGTCACCTGGCCTCCCGGAAAAAAGTAGAAGACACGCTGGCCAAAGGAAAAACTCCCCTGACTACTTTACGTGCCGGCATCATCGTTGGTTCCGGCAGTGCGTCATTTGAGATCATTCGGGACCTGGTAGAAAAGCTACCGGTCATGGTTGCCCCGAAATGGTTGCATACCAAATGTCAGCCTATTGCGATCCGCAATGTTATAGAGTTCTTATCGGGTGTGTTACTGCAAGATTTCAGCTATGGCAGGCATTACGACATTTATGGACCTGATATCCTCAGCTACAAACAGATGCTCATGGGCTATGCCAAAGTCCGGGGATTGAAAAGGTCAATTCTTACCGTGCCTGTGATGACACCCCGACTTTCCTCCTATTGGTTATATTTCGTGACCTCCACTTCCTACTCCCTGGCAAGAAACCTGGTAGACAGCATGCGTGTAGATGTGGTTGCGCAACCCAATGATCTGGCAAAACGACTGCATATAAAACTCATTCCCTATGAACAAGCCATAGTCCTTGCTTTCGATAAGATTGAACAGAACATGGTGCTCTCGAGCTGGTACGACGCCATGGGCGGTACTTATTCCAGGGCAATGGTTGAGCGGCAACTCAAAGTACCAGCAGATGGGGTCTTTACCGATAAAAAAAGGCTCAAAACAAATGACCCGGAAATGGCTACGGAAAGAATTTTTGCTATTGGCGGAAGATCTGGCTGGTATTATGCCAACTGGCTCTGGAGCTTTCGGGGCTTTATAGACAAGTTATTCGGAGGTGTCGGGCTACAGCGGGGAAGGAAAAATCTGAAAGACCTGAATACAGGAGAATCCCTGGACTTCTGGAGGGTTATTTATGCCAGCCGAGACCAGAAACGACTGCTGCTCTATGCCGAGATGAAACTACCCGGAGAAGCCTGGCTCGAATTTAAAATTGAAGGCAATGAGGTGAGCCAGACAGCCACCTTTCGTCCACTCGGAATAGCGGGCCGTTTGTATTGGTACGCCGTGCTGCCCTTCCACTATTTCATTTTCAATGGCATGATCAAGAAGATAGCGGGTTGAACTATTTAGCGGTCGTGGTTACCGTTTTATACTCAAAAGTAGACCTGGATTCGGTTCCCACAGTCTGGGAAGAGTGTTTTGACTTTCTGATGAGCGTCACCGGATAACCATCCTCATCATATTTATACTCGTAGCTGACATCTAAAGAACTGGTAGCCGGACCCTCATGTAGTGTAAACGTAGTTTTTTCGGTCACAAAGTTATGCAGGGAAGAAGCCTTAGAACGGAGGCTCGCCATTACATCAATAACCTGCCTACCCAGATCGTAGTGTAGGTTCTTTTTATCATCACTTGTGTAATCTATGGTGATGATGTTTGTACCGTCATCCGCTATTGTTTTAGACACCTCCTCGCCCTTGTATTGGTATTCCGTTTTCCCACTAACGATTCCATCGCTGACGCGATCAATCCGCAACAGCTTATATCCCTGATAGCTGTATTTTAAGTCAAATTGGTTTACCAGAGCCCCTCTTTTATCTGCTACGGAAGCCTTTTTTATCCTTCCGGACTCATAAGTAAAATCGATTGTTATCTTCGCAAATTCTGTCTGCTGTATCACCTGAAATACCTCATCTTGTTTGTAAGTGTAATTGGTTTCGGAAGCCGGATTCTTTTCTTTAATCAGCCTGCCTGCTTCATCATAAGTAAAATTGGTAAAAACTGTAGTGTTGCCAGCTTGGGCTATGGAAGTTTCAATAATCCTGCTCAGAATCTTCTTTTGTTTTTGCCCGGGCTCCTCTTCAGTCCCGGACTTTTTGCAGGATAAGCTTAATAAAGCTACAAAAAAGATTGACAAGGCTAATTTGAGATGCATCTTTTGAAATTTGGTTATATAAATATAAAAAAATTTCACCAAATTCAAAATAGAATTACTTTAAGTCTCAGGCTAATTGTGCTTAGGCTTAAGTCTTCACACTTAAACCTAAGCTCCCAATTACTTCATAGAATGAAAGCCGATGTGATTGCCTTCCGAGTCCTGGCAAATACCACAGAAACCATGTTCACCTATTGACATCTTTCCAGCAATAACCTTACCTCCGGCCGCTTCTACACGGGATAGTTCCACAGCACAATCGTCAGAATAGAAATAAACTAAAGTTCCGCCAGGACCAGGCGCAGCCATATTGGATTTTACAAGCGTGCCGCTACTACCCGGGCCCAACATATCTGATGGAAAAGCAATCATCTCGAAATAGTCCGGGGAATCTGCATCCACCTGCATGTTCTCAGGCATTGGTAATGGTGTCAACTGAACCTGTAATACTGTTTCATAAAATTTCTTGGCGCGGGCGAGGTCGTTTACGCTGATCTCAGTCCAGACGAATGGGTTTTTAGCAGTCATGATGTAAATGAATTAGGTGAATCATTAACTCAAAACTAAGCATTGCAGCACTCAACAAGCTTGCCATAGGACAAGAAATCCAGGTATTTCAATCAGTCGCAATAACTCGGAGATTCTACCCGACATTTACTCCGGAAAGCAAAGCCCTATTGATCCTGTCATACAAATGATAAGACAGGTCGTCATAATCATCCTGTACTTCCTTCTTTTCAAAACCCAGATCATTCCACGAACCCATACCTCCAAAAACATGGGCAGACATGGCTGCATAAATCAGCTTCAAGGCCGACTTTGGATAAGCCGATTCTGATATTGTACCAGCATACCAATTGTTTTGTTCAGAGCCGTCCAGGATACTCAACGAGCGATCAAACACACCTGTCCAGCTCTCGAGATCATGGCTACCAGCGAAGTCACGGATATCAAGTAAAATTTTCCGCAAATCTTCAGTGGCCTGCAAATGGTCCGGACTGAATGCGATGGTATCAGAACCACTAATCGTCCTGCCATAACTAACCGCCCAGATCAACTGATCCGGATCATCCGGCCTGCTCACTTCCCAGCGTTCTGCCCAAAAATCTGAGTAGCCTTCATACACAGCCTCAATTAGCCAGGTACCGCCACCACCTATAAAGCCAGCCAACTTATGATCGGGCGTACCCTGTTCATTTCCTTCAGAGGGATGGTAGTAAGCCATTAACCGGAGACATCCATCAAGTTTCAGACGCTCAAACCAGGCCAAAGGCTCAGCTGCCCAAAGCTGCTCCAAATGTTTGCCACCTTCTACGGTTTGCAGGTCTATAAAATTAACTTGATTGCAGAATTTGAAAGCTACATTTTCGGGATAGTAATTCTTAGGCAGTTCGAGATTTTTAAGGTACTGATTTCCATAGGTAATCAGCGATAGCAATTGCGATAGGGTTCCGGTCATGAACTTATTATTTTCAGATCTTCAATGGTAATTGTACCCAAACACAACACTGAAAGCTGGACATAAGTTTGAAATACTTCCCCGCCTCAGTATTTATTAGAGGCCGGCACATCATAATGCTGGAAATGCGTCACATTCGGCTTCTTTGTGCGCAGCACCTCCTAAAGCGAGCCACTGATATTTTTCACGCCATCGGCGTCAGGGAGTTCCGGGTTATCAGGAAAGGCTTCAAAAATATGCTTGTCTACGATCAGTTCCCGCCTGGTCTTTGTCGCCTGGAGATCGAGATCACTGGCCGTCAGAATAAATAGATCAGGCGAAAGCACCAGGAACATACTCGGCGCAGTCTCCGGCGCAGTAAGGTATCTGAAGAAGGTGCTTCGTGAGTATCCATGCGTAATTTTAATCAAAAAGATCTGAAAAATGCAGGTTTGAAGCAAAACTGTTTGAAATTGAATGGCAAGGCCTTGCAGGCTTCGGACCCTAGGGAAAAAATTTAACATAAAAAAACACCTGCCAGAAGCAGGTGTTTCATCAATTATGAAGGAAATCTAATTAGCTGATTTTAACATTAATTGCGTTCAGGCCTTTTTTGCCCTGCTCGATGTCGTAGCTTACTGAATCATTCTCACGAATGTTGTCCATTAAACCAGATGAATGAACGAAGATTTCGCTATCACCATTAGCTGGTACGATAAATCCAAAACCTTTTGTCTCATTGAAAAATTTTACTGTTCCTAATTGCATTATATATTATTTAATTGTACCCAAAGATAAACAAATAATTGAGATATAAAATTTTATTTTAAAATAATTTAAAAAATAAAATAATATTTTACGGCGGAATAAGAACTCAAAACATTTTTCTTGCGCTGTAGTTGATATAATTTTATTTTGCCCATGTCAATAGCCTTTGTTGCTGAAAAACGCATGAACCCCGGAACCTACATTCTGAATTACAAAAAAAGCGCCTTCTGTTTTACCCTTTGCAGGTTTACCATCCATCAACACCTTATCGCTTTTTGCATCTGCTAAAGGAACATATACTTCCGCGCGGGTATTTGCAGGTACTGTAAGCTCCATAGAAAATGATTTCCCAGGCATTTGCTCAAAACTCATGGCAACAGTACCCTTAATCGTAGGAACTGTAATCTTTGCCGAGCTAAGCCCGGCAACCTGCGGTCGCACTTTAAACGATGACCAGGCAGGAAGTAAGGGTTCTATTCCCATTAACTTCCTCGAGATGACATTTCCAGGTGCAGCGCCCCAGGCATGATTCCAATCCTGGTTGGGCTTGAATGAATCGTCCCATGCCTCCATCGTAATGGTGCTTCCTTCACGAATCATGTTGTACCAGCTGCGTTTTGTGGTTGAGGTCAACAGCGACAATGCATATGCTCCTGCTCCTCCATTGTAAAGCCCGTCCAGCAAAAACTGACTTCCATAAACACTGCAGGCCATTCCACGACTGCGTACAAATTCTACTACAGCAGGAATATCCTTCTCGGCTACCAGTCCAAATGCGAGTGCAAAAAAGTTGCTGTGTAAGGCGCTGTGGTCAGTACCTACTCCATCACGGTAGTTCCCGGTGCTGGCATTCCAGAATTTTTCCTGATAGGCCTTTTTTAATGCAGCAGCCCTTTCCCGGAATGATTTTGCCTCCTTTTGCTCGCCGACTGCCTCTGCCAGATGCCCCATAAGGACCAAGCCATTGTAAAAATAGGCATTGGTCACAGCATTATACTTTGTGAATACAAAGCCGTCTGTTTCGCCCATCGCTTCCTTTCCAAGGCCAAGTATGCCCGACTGCGGCCAGTCTACAATGTCCTTCAATTCATTACCTGCATAATGCACGCTTTTCCTGATTGAATCCGTTTGTTTAGTCGTAGTGATTAGACCAGTTTCATCCTGCAGCGACATCAGGGTTTTGGCTTTTAGATCGGTATAGAACTTCCGCACCGAGCGGATATCTCCTGTATACAGGTAATCGTTATAGGCCATGATGACCGACTGCATGATCCACTCCGTCGGCCATTGCGCGTTCTTGATCAGGTATTCCTGCGAGCGTCTTGCCATGGTAAATTCCCTGTCCACCGCATAGTGGCTCAACTGGTTGATCACCGCATCAGCCTCATAGGGGATCCGTTCCCGATCTCCATCCACATAAACACCAGTAAATGAAGTGGCTAGCATGGAGTACTTACAGAGTTCCCATACCTGATTCAACACGCTATCGGAACTTAAAAAGGTTGCCGCATTCGTATCAAATGGGTAATGTACCATATGACGAAGGACTTGCTTCGGTTCCAATTTCGCATCATAACCTTCTATTTCCACGTACCGGAAAGGAAATACCTCACCCACAGAAACAGGCATCTTGATTGCACTGGGCCCAGTGTTGCGCTTGTCCTGCCGAAGCTCAATTGAATAATTATGAGTCCCGGCGCTCAATCGTATGACGTATCTGGCATAACGGATGGTACCACCCGGACGACGGTTTACTCTGCCCATTTTATCCAATTTTTCGCCCAAATGCACAACCACCGAATCGCCATCTTTCTTCGCCTTCAGCTCCAGGCTCAGTTGAGCAAAGGCATCTTTACCGAAGTCGGCAAAAATATGCTGATCGCTATGGATTAATTTCAGGGGATGTTGAGGCGTCTTCTGCAAAGGATATGCAGCTGTATGGTAAGCTGATAACTGCTCAGCCATCTTGAACGGTTGTGTCTCAGAATAGCCGCTCAGCCCTCTGTTTGTCCATGTCCGCAGCTTCCAGGAATAGCTTTGCCCGGCTTTCAAAGTCGGCCCCGCATAAACCACTGCTGAAGATTGTTCCTGATTCACTTTCCCAGAATTCCAAATAATTTCCGCAGCACTTTCGCCTTTAATATTCTTCTGGCTAACAATGATCTGATAAGCAGTTTGAACCACGTTCTTGCCTGATGGCAGTATCCAACTAAAGGCAGGGCGCTCACTGTAAATTTCGGAACCTTGTCCAGCCACCAGATCGCACAACAAGCCATGAGGCGCCGCTGTCTTGGTCTGTGCAATGGCAGATGATGCCATCAAAACCAAAAACTGGATGACAAATAAGTCACTGATTTTTTTCTTCATTTATGCTAAATATAGTTCCTATGTCCCAAACTAAAATCAGCACCTTATTTTTCAAAGCCAGCCGCCATTCGCATTAATAATTTAACGAGCTTCTCGTTCTTTTCATTGTCTTCAGTTCCGCTTTCAAGCTTAAAAGTCTTGGTCTCTTTTCCAAAGATGTCTGTAGAGGATTTTATTGTAGCCATAACCTGACCATCGCCATTGGCAATCTCGATATTTTCATTACCAAAAATGTCGGTCGATTTTTTAACTGATCCTAAAGTTTGATTATTGGGTCTGATGATTGTTTTTTTTACATTACCAAAAATATCAGTTGAAGACTTTATCGACATGGTATTCAATCCCCTATCATCAGTAACATCGACTTTTTTGTTTCCAAAAATGTCAGTGGATTTTTTTATCGTTGTTTTATTCTTTGATTCATCGTCGTAAATTTCTGTAATTTCATTACCAAATATATCTTTCGATTTGGTCTGTGATCTGATAACCCTTCCATCAGAACCAACAATTTTCTTCTTCTTATTTCCAAAAATATCGGTGGAATTTTCAATTTTAAAAGTTTCCCTACCCAATTTATCCTTATGTGTTTCTATGGTGTCTCCAAAAATATTGACCTCTTTCGAAATGGTGTAAGATTGGGCATTCACAGTAACCGTACAGGTCATGATGAACATTGCTAATAATAGTTTCATTTTCATTTGCGTGTGTGTCTTCCTAAGATACGAATACCCGCTTATAGCACCAAGCCGCTTCGTAACGATGTCGATAGAAATGTCGAATTAAAAAATCATACAACTTAACGATCACACAGACATACTGTTGTCAGTACCCACATCTATCTTCGGCAAATAATTAAGATCATTAACAACATGAATTTAGTATCCATTCGCATTATTACAGCCAACATCGATGGCCTGACAAAATTTTATGAGCAAGTAACCGGACTGTCTGCAGTACAGCACACCCCGGATTTTGCTGAGCTGAAGACCAACACTGCGACCCTGGCGATCGGCAGTACAAGAACTTTACAGTTCTTTGGAGGGGAGGAAGTTGCCAAAGCTGCCGAAAACCGCAGCGCCATTATTGAATTTATGGTAGATGATGTAGAAGGTGTTTACGAGCGATTAGCAGATTTTCTCCAGTCCTATATCGTCCAAAAACCTACTACAATGCCATGGGGAAATAAATCACTCCTATTCCGTGATCCTGATGGAAATTTAGTGAACTTCTTCAGTCCTCGCGCAGCCATTAAACCTATTTAAATTTTAAGGGGTACCCACTATCGCTCAGGAATTGATAAAAATCCTTTATATGAAGAATATCTGATATCGCCTTCTTTTTATCAGTCGCTTTATTATAGTAAGCCTCGGTGATTTTATAGCCAATCCAATAGCCTAAATCTGGTGGGTATCCATTTTTAGGCTTGTAATTATACATCCAATCGTGGCTGTCTTCCTTATCGTCCATGATCAGCTTAAATTCATTCCACAATTTTGATTCATTGGCATTCCCGTAATCATGTGTTTCCCGGTTTGGACCTCCTCCCGAAATCAGTTCAGCAATAAAATCGGCGCTCCCCTCATTGATACAGGCAGCTAGCAGACTAAGATTTTTCTTAGGGATACTGTCCTGCTGATAATGAATGAGTTCGTGGGCCACCATATAGGGAACATCCTTTGACTGAACCATCTCTGCTCCTATAATTAATCCTTTAGGATTGGAGTGACCACCAGAATTGAACCTTCCGATTACAAAATATACGTTCGGATATACTGCTTTAGGATAAAGATATTTTAGCGCCAGGAACGCAGCCCTGCATTGCTTTTCGTTTTCAAGCATTGCCAAGCTATTTTTTCTTATTTTCACATAATCGTCCCACCTTTCAAGAACAGTCTTCAACAATGAAGCTGCGCTTTCAATTCTGCCTGGGGTAAAAGCCTGCACACCAGGAGAACCTGGCTGGATATATAACGCTTCAAATGGGTTTATTTGAGTACTGGCTTTAACTTGATCAAAGGCATTCCAAAAGTTGGTGATGTCTTTAGTGACGAAAGTTGCCTTCAAAGGATCATTAACATACTGAGCGAAACACGAACTAACGAGGAAAATTGACAAAAGGGGAATCAAGAGAATCTTTTTCATCATATCTCAAATATAGTGTTAATTTCACTTCCATTGAATCAAATTATATCGGGTTTTATAACATGAGGACTGCAGCAGGCTCCAAATATTCTTTATAAACAAAGGAGAAAAGATAAATCTATATGTGTATTTTAGCTATACACACATTTAAATCTAAATATATGAAGTATCAGGTAGACATCAAATCAGTTTTGATCGGCTTTTTAGGCGCCGTATTGATCATTACAGCGTTCAGTTTCAAAAATGAAGAGCATAGTGAGAACGGGAGGTTTATGACCTCAACATCGACAGAAGGCGTAGTTATTTTAGACACTAAAACCGGTGAATACATCTTAAACACAGACTATTCCAACCGAGGCTGGAAAAAGGGTAGCTTTTCAGGAACCCAACGTATTGCCAGAGGCAATTAAAAGCAACTGAAGAATAGATTTCGGCTGGACTGAATCATGTTCAGCCGAAATCTAAAACTTATAGCTCTGTCATTTACCCGCTTTTATTGTTCTACTCAATAAGGTAATTTATTCTGATGTTTCTTATCCTTTACATATTGCTGAATTTTAATATTTTCCCACATGATCAACTTATCGTCGATCTTGGAAAACACCCTGATTTCTCCATCCTGGGAAATAACCAGCCCCAGTGATTTAGCATGGTTCCAACAGTAGGCAATCATAGACCTATGCCTGGTTCCGTAATGTTTGGGATCTGCAGGACTTAGCGATTTTGCCGTTGCAGTGGCAGTACCCGATCTGTAGATCTTTTTCGGCATACGTTTGGACCGGAGTACTGCGCCAAAACCATTGGAAACCATATTTTCATCAAAAAGTACCACGCCGTCAACACAGGTTTGAGAGGCAATAAAGCTAATGGCGCCACTGATTTCGTCTGCTGTGCCTTTTTTCAAATGAAGCGTTGCAG
This sequence comes from Pedobacter sp. GR22-6, assembly GCF_037402555.1. Classification (NCBI taxonomy): domain Bacteria; kingdom Pseudomonadati; phylum Bacteroidota; class Sphingobacteriia; order Sphingobacteriales; family Sphingobacteriaceae; genus Pedobacter; species Pedobacter sp. GR22-6. The sequence goes on along the minus strand of NZ_JBBEUC010000002.1, from coordinate 1,283,735 downwards.
ATCCCGAGAGGTACAAATCTTTACTAAGCGTTTGCTTCCTCGATTTGAGATCAGCGGAAATCCTTTTTTCCAATATATAAAGGTCAACCGATGCCTTCGCATGAGCGATCATAGCCAGGGTCAGGCGTTTGTAGTGAATTTTGTATTTAATATCCAGGTCGGCACCGTCCTGATGGATTAAAATGGCGCCACCATGCTGATAACTCTGAATCTTCAACAACAAACGGGAAAAGGTCTGGATCCAAAGGTTGTCCAGGAAGTCCTGCCAGTCACGAAATGCTTCTTCAGGATAAGTTTGTTCAAGGTATTCCCGAAAGGCCGACTTCAGGAAATCAGCATTGCTTTTGAGTATTTTAGAAATGGGACCTATGGTCAACACATCCAGATAACGCTGCACCAATGTGTCCTGTTTCAATGTGGCCAGCAACTCGTAGTTAAACAATACGTTCAAGGTGCCGATGTCGTTTACAGACACCTGGAAAAGCCCCGGCTGCTCGGAGTCCGTCTCAGATTCGTAATTCAGGAAATTCTGGTAGTGCATAGCCTGATCAATCATGCCCCAGATGTAGAGTTCCTCTCCCTGATAATAAACGGCCAGTGTGGTACTGCAGGGGTCTGCCGCCTTGGAGAGCTTGGCCAGTGCTTTGGTGGTCATAGGAATGGGCTGTTCGAAACTGACACAACTCCAGCGCTCAGCCACCGGCTTCTTAGGAGGATGCGGATCTGGATTAGCAGGGTCAATCAACGTAACCGTAACCTTTACAAGGTCACTTTCTTCCTTGCACATACTCACATAAAAAAGGCAGTCCAGCAGTTTTTCCAGCACCATAAGCTCTGGTACCGGAAACTTGCTTTTAGTGAGTTTCAGCTTGTTTTGTAGCAGGACGGCCAGGTCCTGTGGTTTTGCATTTTTCAAAATTGTCCCCGATTTATCGGAAAACATCAGAATTTGCAAATCGTTTTAAACTAACTGGTTAAAATTTAAAATTCTTTTGAAAAAGAGATGGCTATGCGGTTTGGAAAGACCTGAACCCGTATTTAATCCTTCAGGGATTCCCTAAGCAAGTGGTTGATCAGCTCATTCAGCTCCTTGCCCGAACTCACATTCATTTCTGCCAGGCGCAAGGTACGCTCGTCGACCTTGTCCCTTAAGCGGATTACCAGGGCTTGCGAATTCAGAATGATGCTTGTCAGCGGATTTTTAAGGTCATGAACAGTGCGCCTCGCAAATTCCTGCAGTGCTGCATTGTTTCTTTCCAGTATGAGGTTTTGATGTTCCAGCAGAGTAGTCTTCCTTCTTAGTTCCATCAGCATCAGCGCCTGCTTGCTCAAAGTCTTCAAGGCACTCAGCTGTCGGTCGCTCAGCTGGCGCTGCTCATGACCGATCACGCAAAGGGTACCCAAGGCGCATCCTGCTTCATTAACCAGCGAAACTCCTGCATAAAATACAATATTGGTATCCCCCGTCACCAGTGGATTCTCAGAGAAACGCGGATCTTCCCTCGCATCAGGCACCACAAGGATTCCATCCTGTTCTAAAATGGCATGACTGCAAAAAGCAATGCTACGGGGGGTCTGTTCCAATTCGGTACCGTGGTGCGACTTAAACCACTGATGCTGTTCACCAAGGAGGGTAACTAATGCTATAGGTGTCCCGCAAATTTCCGCAGCCAAGGCGGTCAGTTCATCGAAGTCAGCTTCCGGCACTGTATCCATTAGCCTGTAGCTTGCCAATGCGGACAATCGCTCAGACTCGTTTTCAGGTAAAGATATGCCAGGTTTTCTCATGATCTTTTTAGGGCAGCAAAGGTATAACAAACCTAAATCTACGATGTAATGAAGATAATTATTATCCTTGATTTTGACTTTTTAAAAACAAATCCGGCTTATAAAAGCTTAATTTATAATAATTAATACTCACAGATAATTAAAAATAGAACTTGAACTGATGCAGAATTTAGTAGAATGTGATTTGCCTGGCCCATCCGGAAACGAACAAGTACTGAATCTGCTCCCTATCCCAATCGCAATACTGGAAGGCGATCAACATCTCATTACATTCGCAAATGATGCCATGTTTGAATTTTGGCGCAGGGATAGGTCGGATAAAACAATAGGCAAACCATTGATCACCGCATTTCCAGAAGTAAACCCCAAATTTCTAGGGCAACTCGGGCAAGTGATGCAAACCGGAATAACTTATCGGGATGAAGAGGTCCTGCTAACCATGAATGACCAGCAAGGTAATTCATATTCTATCCATATCGATTACACCTACAGGCCGATTTTAAATGACAATTCCGAAGTGACAGGGGTTCTGGTCACGGCCCAGGACATCAGCCACAAGGTTTCTGCAAAAAAGGAACTTGAAAAAGCTGCTATTCAGCTGGAGGAAGCCAATTGCGCATTAAAATCCAGCAATCAGGAGTGCATAATGGCGATTGAAACCGCAAAGCTCGGCACCTGGAAATTTAACCCCGCAAAAAATGAATTCAGTGCTACCGACCGGGGAGCGGAAATCTGCGGATTTACAAGTAACGAAATCTCATTTCCAGAATTCATCACACTGGTGCATCAAGACTACCGCCTGGAGGTAAACCACGCCTTTCAAAATTCCATAAAGAATGGATCAAACCTGGAGATGGAATTTCCTGTCAGCCCTGTTTCGGGCAGCTCCGACCGCTGGGTGAGGCTGAATGGCAGGGCAAATTATTCAGCTGTGCATCAGGCCAACAGCCTGAGTGGAACAATCCTGGACATCACTGATCAAAAATTGGAGACCATCCGTAAAAACCAATTCATTGGCATGGTGAGTCATGAACTTAAAACTCCACTCACCTCACTGACTGGAATGATCCAGTTGATCAGCAGAAAAGTCGGAACAGAAGCTGATGAGCAACTCCAGAACATTTTACAAAAATCACAACACCAAATTGGCAAAATGACCCAGATGATCAACAGCTTTGTGAATATATCCCGACTGGAATCCGGCAAATTTGAACTCCAGCCTAGTGAATTTGACATGGAAGAATTGATCGCGGAGTACCTGGACGATGCCCAGCTGACCGCTCCCCAGCACCAGTTCATTCAGCGGGATTGCGAGACCGTCAGGGTCACTGCAGACAGAATGAAAATTGGTGCAGTTCTGGCCAACATGATCAGCAACGCGATCAAGTATTCAGCGCATGGGAGTTCAATTACCATTTCCTGTACCAGGCAGGAAGGATACCTGGAAGTTGCGGTGAAAGACCAGGGCTGCGGAATCTCAGAGAGTGATAAAACACGTGTTTTTGAACGCTTCAGCCATATCGATAACCCGCATGTCATGAACGCCTCTGGCTTCGGTATCGGTCTTTACCTCTGCGCAGAGATCATCAGGCACCACAATGGAGAAATTTGGGTGGAAAACAATCCTGAAGGAGGTTGTACTTTCTACTTCAAACTGCCAACCACATTTTAAAGAAAAAAGCAGCTATCTTCGGCAATGGAATTCAACATACACCCTCTCCTATTGTATCCAGGTGCTTTAGTACTGCTGGCAAGTCTCATGCCCCTGGTCAGGCACGACTTCTGGATTTTCAGGGTATTCGAATATCCCAGGCTTCAGAAGCTTACCATCAATGTCCTTTTGGTAATCGCGCTGCTGATCTTCCAATTTCCAGTGACTACTTCCGAAAGTATTTTTGCAGGACTGATCGTACTTAACCTGGGTTACCTGATCTGGCAGGTCTACCCCTTTACTCCCCTGGCCAAAAAACAAATCATTACCAGCCGCCAGCAAGCCGGCGAAAGAAATCTCAGCATGCTGATCGCCAATGTATACCAGGAAAACCGTCGGGCAGCAGACTATATCAGTTTGATACGGAAGTACAGCCCCGATCTTGTGCTGATGGTAGAGACCAATCAATGGTGGATGCAGCAAATGGAAGAAATCACAGAAAGTTATCCGCACCAGGTAAAGGTTCCTTTGGAAAATACCTACGGCATGATGCTCTATTCCCGTTTACCGCTCAAAGAAAATGAAATTCATTACCTGGTTGCCGCAGGTATACCTTCCATAGAGACATTGGTCCAAATTCCTTCGGGAGATTGGCTAAGGGTCTATTGCCTGCATCCCGAGCCGCCAGTACCGCAGGAAAATCCCAGATCTACGGAAAGGGACAAGGAGATCTTAATCGTGGCCAAAAAAGCAAAAGCAAGTACCATTCCGGTCGTTGTAGCAGGAGATTTGAATGACGTGGCATGGAGCTACACCACCGATCTGTTTCTAAAGATCAGTGGATTGCTGGATCCAAGACGTGGACGGGGCTTTTTTAATAGTTTCAATGCCAAATACCTCTTCCTGCGCTTCCCCCTCGATCACATTTTTTGTTCTTCTGAGTTTACGCTAAGTACGATAAAAAGACTACCGAGCTGTGGCTCTGACCACTTCCCCATGTTTGTCAACCTACAGCTAGATCCCGCTTCCTCGCACCAGAATCAGGAGCTGGAAGCTGATGAAGCAGATCAGGAACTGGCCGATGAAAAAATTAATGCCGCGTCATAGGATGGATCCTGTAATGAAAATACCGTTATATTGACGTTTATTTTTAAATTCGTTCGATCCATTACCTAACCGATGTAAATATGTGTCCAGCTCCAGTACGATTACTATCATTGATTTTATTATCCTTCTTTTTCCCGGGCTTACTTCAGCTTGAAGCACAAGAAGTTAAAATCGGCAATCTGCAAACGGAATATTGCACAACACCACTTGGAATAGATGTCCTGCAGCCAAGGTTCAGCTGGCAAATGCATACTACGGCCAGGGGATACTACCAGAGTGCCTACCAGATTCTTGTTCGGGACGAGGAAGGCTTGTCCGTATGGAACTCAGGGAAGATCAACCAAAAAACTGCACTCAATATCCTCTACAGCGGGAAAAGGTTAAAGCCCAGGACGCGATATCAGTGGCAGCTTTCCGTCTGGGATCAGCAGCATAAGAAACATTTGGCAAGCTCCTGGTTTGAGACTGGTCTGATGGACCCAAATCCAAATGCCGCTGGTTGGGGCGGTGCAAAATGGATTGGCGCCGACGACAAACACCTGGCATTATACTCCCATTACCTTCCCGTGTTCAAACTCAGCTTCTCTTTGCAACTGGATGAAAACTCGGGCAGCACCAAAGCAGGATTCATATATGGCGCCAATGATTTAAGGTTGATGGACAGCAATAAAAACTTGTTCAAACTTGCCAATCCAAAAGATAGCGCTTACATCATGATTGAACTGGACCTCTCCGGAAAGCAGCCAAATGCACAGGCTACCCTGAATGTTTACAGGCGGGGGTATGCACCTGAAGATCGAAAAGAAAAGCCTTTAAAAACTTTCCTGATTCCATCGAGCATCATTAATCCCTCCACAAAATACCATAACCACCGCATCCACTTAAGCTCTAATCTGGGAGACACCCACATCTACATGGATGGCTTAGAAAAAGAAAACTTGTTGGGCCGTCTGAACCTGAATCCACTCGGTCAGGGGGGAGATTTCATTGCTTTCCCTGTGCTGGGCGATGTCGGATATAAAGTTCCTTACGGTCAAAAGGCAAGTTTCTCAGATCTGGAAATCCGCAATTACAGGAGTCCGTCGAACGTTTTAGTGAGCACTTGGAATAAGTATTCCGGTACCACATCTGCTATTTCAGCAGAAAATAAAGGCTACATGGTCATCAGCAACCCCAGCCAAAATGCGATGCCGATGCTACGCACCACATTTACCGCAAAACCGGCAATCAGGAAAGCCAGGCTATATGTCACTTCCAGGGGGATTTATGAAGTCAGGATCAATGGAAAGCGGATAGGCGAAGACTATTTAAACCCCGGTTTGACGCAATACAACAAAACTCATTTATACCAAAGCTACGATGTCACTAAAGACTTATCAGCCGGGGAGAATGCAATTGCTGCAATTCTGGCCGAAGGTTGGTGGAGTGGCGGCGCTACCTACATGGGCGAATTCTGGAACTTCTTTGGTGACCGGCAGTCGCTGCTTGCGAAACTGGTCATACAATATGAAAATGGTCAGGAAGAAAGCATCGTCACCGATCCCCTGACCTGGAAGTACAGTACCGAAGGGCCTTTACGTTACGGAAGTCTTTTTCAGGGTGAGGTCTATGACGCAAGAAGGGAAGCTGAGGTAAAGGGTTGGGATCAGGCCGGATATGATGCTACGCACTGGCTAAAAACCGTTGAAGTTCCATTGGTTGGCAATATCAGTCTGGATGAAAGCAACAAAGGTGCTAACATGCCGATGACAGGTGATTTCAGTAAGCTGTCACTTATTGGTCAATATGGAGCTCCGGTGAGAAAAATCAAAGCGATCAATGCGAAATCCATGGAGGAGGTACGCCCTGGTGTATATGTCTACGACATGGGGCAAAATATGGCTGGAGTGCCTAAAGTGATGCTTTCAGGATTAAAACCAGGTAAACGGGTGATCCTGCGTTTCGCTGAAGTCAAGTACCCTGACCTGCCGGAATACAAGGACAATAAAGGCATGATCATGCTGGAAAACATCAGGGCAGCAATGGCGCAGGAGATTTACATCGCCAAAGGAGGAACAGAAACCATCAATCCCCGTTTTACCTATCATGGCTATCGATTTGTAGAAATCACCGGCCTTACCAGTCCGCCAGCATTGTCCGCAGTTAGCGGCGAAGTCCTGAGTTCTGTCACTGAACTGGATTCTAAGTACGAGAGCTCCTCTGAGGCCGTCAATAAATTGTGGGAAAACATCACTTGGTCAACCTTCGCAAATTTCATGTCCATCCCCACAGATTGCCCGCAAAGAAATGAGCGCCTGGGTTGGAGTGGCGACATTTCCGTATTTGCCAAGACTGCCACTTACCTCAGTAATGTCCCGCAATTTTTAAGAAGACACATGCAGGCCATGCGCGATACACAGCGGGAAGATGGACGGTTTTCGGACGTCGCTCCTTTGGGCGGTGGATTTGGCGGTGTACTTTGGGGAAGCGCAGGGATTACTGTTGCCTGGGAAAGCTATCAGCAGTATGGGGACCGGGATCTGCTGGTTGAACACTATGCAGCTATGAAAAAATATGTAGACTATCTTTCCTCAGAAATTGATCCCAAAACAGGTGTCCTGGACGACAAAAACAGAGCCGAGTGGTCAAGTCTTGGCGACTGGCTGAGTCCGGAATACAACAAAACCGAAAAGGCACTTTTATGGGATGCTTATTACATTTATAACCTGGAGCTCATGGCCAAAATAGCAGGCATCCTGGCCAAACCCGGGGACGCCGCCTCCTTCCAGCATCTGGCTGCAAAGAGAAAGGTAATCTTTAACGATACCTACATAGACCCCCTGACAAAACAAACCGCATTTAGGGGCAAAATAATAGATACGCAGAGTTCCTACGTGATCCCACTCCAGTTTACCCTATTGAATGAAGCCAACGCAGCCGCTGCAAGCCTGCATCTGGTCAAGGCGGTTCAACGTGAGCATGTAGCCGATGATGGCAGCATATGCCCGCCTTATTCACTGATGACCGGGTTCATCGGTACCGCAGGCATAAACCCGGTACTGTCTGCCTATGGACAAAGCGAAGTCGCTTACCGTTTGTTACAACAACGCTCCTACCCTTCCTGGCTTTATTCAGTAAGCCAGGGTGCCACCACTATATGGGAGCGTTTGAACTCCTATACACAGTCAAGTGGATTTGGCGGCAACAATCGGATGAATTCATTCAACCATTATTCTTTTGGCGCTGTCGGCTCCTGGTTGTATGAGTACTCATTAGGGATACAAAGGGATGAAGCAAGCCCCGGATTTCAGCACTTTATCCTTCGCCCGGAGCCAGACCCAACTGGCGGAATGACCTATGCCAAAGGATTTTACAATTCTATGTACGGAAAAATCGAGTCAAGCTGGGAAATTCGCAATAAAAGTATCCGTTATGAATTTGTAGTGCCGGCCAATAGCAGCGCGACACTATATTTAATTCCCGGCAAATCTGGCAATCCGGAGTTTGAAAAAACCAATCATCCAAAGGGAGTTGTCTATTCCGGAATGCAAAACGGAAAGCATTGCTTTAAACTTTCTTCAGGAACACATACTTTTAACTTCCCAATTTAATGGGAAGTTAAAAAGCTTATTTCTTGCTGATTTTATACAGCTTGCCGTTATCGGTACCTGCGTAAATGTTACCGTCTTTACCAATAGCCATGCAGCGCCAGCGCTCCATCCTGCCTTCCAGCAAGCGCTCCTCACCTACCACCTTATTATTCTTAATCACCAAACGAGCGATGTGCACACTGCTCAGGCCTCCTATTAAAATGTTGTTTTTCCACTCCGCGATGTTGCCGGTGTAAAAAATCATACAACCTGGCGAAAGAACCGGATCCCAATAGTAAACGGGCTGTATCATGCCTTCTTTCTGCTGGATTCCTTCGTACACTTTTTCGCCACTGTACTCAATGCCATAAGTGATCACCGGCCAACCGTAGTTACCTCCTGCCTTGATCAGGTTCAGTTCATCGCCTCCACGCGGACCGAACTCAGCTTCCCACAGATCTCCTGTTGCAGGATTTATGGCCATCCCATCAGGATTGCGGAAACCCAGTGCATAGATTTCAGGCTTGGCATTTGGCGTTCCAATGAATGGGTTGCTAGCCACCGGCTTCCCATCTTTGGTGATGTGGATGATCTTGCCTGTTGTAGCGCTCAGATCCTGCGCTTTTTGACGAATGTTGTTCGCGCTACGGTCGCCCGAACTCACGAAGATATTGCCCGCTTTATCAAACAACAACCGCGAACCGTACTGACCGCCGCCTTTATGACGGGGCACAGCTTCAAATATCACGCTTACATCCTCCAATTTCGTTTCATCCGCAGAGAGCTTGCCTTTCGCAACCGCCAATGCAGCACCGTCATCACCTGGCTGGGCGTAGGTCCAGTACACCATGCGGTTTTGTGTAAAGTTGGGATCAATGTTCACATCCAGCATACCACCCTGTCCCTGGTAATGTACCTTAGGGAAACCTGTGATCGTTTTCACAATCTTCCCTGCAGTGGTCAATATTTGCATAGTGCCGGTCTTACCGCTGATGAGTAGCCTACCATCTGGCAATACGCAGATGCCCCATGGGCTTTTCAGCTCGGAATTGATCACCTCGTCCTTGTACGCCGCTTTGCTCTTCACGCTGGCAATACGGGTTTGGCCCGCAAAAGCCGGCTTGTAGTCGGTATTCGCTTTGTTCTTTTCTACAGGGGCACCGGTTTGAGCCATGCCCGAAATGCAAACTGAGCTTAGTGCGACGCCCAGTACTAATGGTTTATACAATTTTGATAGCATAAAGGTGTTTTGTCTTATTTGTGTGTAGGTTTCAATATTTTAAGGTGTATTGGGTTATTCTTTTTTCAAACTATTGAGGTATTTGATACTCTCAGGTACTTGCGTCAGGGACGAACTGCTTTCATCTTCAATATAGTAATGTTTTACGCCGGCTTTGCGCGCTGCCTTTATTACAGCCGGAATATCGATCTGGCCACTGCCCAAAATCACATCGTTCTCCTTGTCCGTACCGCCCGAAAGGCTGCCGCGTTCCACGCCTTTCTTTAAATCTTTCATGTGCAGGGCTTTATAGCGGTTATCGTATTTGGCCAGTAATTGCGCCGGATCCTGTCCCGGCAAAAAAGCCCAGAGGATATCCAGTTCCATGCTCACATATTTCGGCTCGGTATTTTTCAGGATGTAGTCGTACAGCGTGCCATCCTGATAGGGCTCAAATTCGAAACCATGGTTGTGGTAGATGAACGTGAGGCCATAGTTATCTTTCAGCAACTTACCATACTTGTTAAAATCAGCAACTGTCTGCCTAGCATTGTCTAAAGTAAAAGCACCTTTGTGTGGAATACTGGCTATCCTGACAAAGCTTGCGCCCAATATCCTGGCGGTTTTCCCCACCTCATCTGTCTTACCTACAAAGTCTTCATAACTTACCCCATAGGATGAACATTTGAGTCCCCTCGCATCGCACATCTTGCGCAAGTCCTCAGGTGTTTGTTTAAACAGGTTCGAAAATTCTATGTCAGTTATGCCCATAGCCTTTATCATATCCAACGTGCCGGGCACATCTTTGGCAAACTGGTTCCGATAGGTATACGATACGATACCCGGAGCCTCTGGAAACAGCTTTTTTTGGGCTATAACCTGACTGCTCATCAGACTGCCCGTTAAACACAGGCTTAGTAAAGCTCTTTTTAAATAATGGATCATATTGCGAATTATTGTAAATATAGAATTTTAATTAAACTTTAGGTTCCCAGCCTGGCTCATAGCTACGTTTCCATAACTTTTGTGCCTGTGGATCATTGAGTATATGGCCATTCTTCGGATCCAGACGAAGTTCCCGCCCTACACGCCAGGCAATATTACTGAGCTGCATACCGATGATGCTTTTGTGGCCGATCTCCACGTCGCAGTTCGGCTTGCGGTTGTTGCGTATCGCATCCAGGAAATCAGCCACATGCAAGCCATCCATACTCAGGCTCACAGTGGCCGTATTACGGCCTTCCACTGGTTCTTCCTTGGTTTTCGGCGTTACATCCTTCAGCAATTTTCCTTTCAGGTCAAATACCTTATAAGCATCAGTCCCCGTGCTCAGGCTTCCGTTCTCACCATAAAAAATAATCCCACGCTCCTCACCTTCTATTTTTCGGCCGTTCGCATTGCTGCTTTCCCACATGATCATTTTCCTGTCGGGATATTCCAGCGTCACCACCTGTGTATCCGGTGTTTCCCAATCGTCCTTATACGCAAAACGTCCGCCTGATGAGCTTACTTTTACCGGATAATCCACACCCAGTCCCCAGCGTGCGATATCTACCTCATGTGTGCCATTGTTCAGTGCCTCGCCTGTTCCCCAGTGCCAAAACCAGTGCCAGTTGTAATGGATCAGTCCATCCTTATAAGCCAGGCGCGGCGCAGGGCCTTGCCAGAGGTCGTAATTTAGCTCAGCCGGCACAGTACCGGGTTTCAGGAAAGTGGGCTTACGGTCATTGGTATACCAGGTCTTGGCATAATAGACCCGGCCGATAATTCCCTCATGCAATTGCTGTATACCCTCAGTCAGTATCGGGGCCGAACGCCGCTGTGCGCCCATTTGCACCACCTTGTTGTATTTACGGGCCGCCGCAATGGCCAGTTCGCCTTCATGGGGGTTATGGCTCAAAGGCTTCTCTACATAGACGTGTTTCCCCGCCTGGCAGCCCATAACTGTAAGGGGTGCATGCCAATGGTCGGGCGTAGCAATATAGATGGCATCCACATTTTTATCCTGCATCACCTTGCGGCAATCGCCTTCGGTTTTGGGGACGTTTACTTGCTTATTGTCTGCAACAGATTTCAGTGCTTTGCCGAAGACGCGGGTGTCCACATCGCAAAGTGTAACGATCTCGGCGTCCTTTTGCTTAGCGAAGGTACCAGCCATGCTGGTACCTCGGCCATTCAAACCGATAATGGCCATATGAACACGTTCGTTGGCCCCAATAATATTGCGGTAGCTTTTTGCGCTCATACCAAACAAACTGTTGCTGGCCATGACTCCAGCCGATGCTATCGCCACTTTTTTAATAAAATCTCTTCTCTTTTCCATAAAATATATGTTTAATTCAATTAAAATCCGTCGTTTTGGGGATACTTAGGACCCGTAATAATTCGATCGATCTGACTTTGCGGTATAGGCCTTAAGGTATGCTTTTCCTGGATATTTACAGCCGCATCAGGGTTGTAAAGTTTCACGCGCTCCACAAGTTTGTTTGTTCTTACAAGATCCAGCCAGCGCGTCTGTTCTCCGCACAACTCACGGGCCCGCTCATCCAGCACATAGTCTAGCGTCATTTGTGCCGGTGTCACGGTCATCGCAGCCAGGTCGCCGTTGGGATAAGCAGCGCGCGCACGAACCACATTGACATATTTTGCCGCATTGATATTGTCATTCAGGTTCACTGCAGCTTCTGCAGCCAGCAGATAGGTTTCCGCAAGGCGATACACCATAATAGGTCTGACTGAAGCATCATTGATGCCAGCGCGCTTGGTATCCTGATATTTTGTCATTGTCGGAAACAACTGTAAGGTATATTTTCGCGGCGGAACTAATGAATAGCGGGTACTATTGATCTTGGCGTCCGTCACATCTACCCCTGGCATGAAAATAGCCGTATCGCCCAGAGCGTATTTAGGTACACCATTGACTTTTGGAATCTTTTCGGCTGAGTTAGACAGCCAGACCGTCTGGAAAGTTTTGTAATAACGGGTGTCATTGATTTTGTCGGCAAAACAAACATTTCCAAGCCAGTTGGTGAGTTGCACACGACCAAAGGGCCTTCCGTAAGCCATAGAGCGAACAAGACCAGGAAAATTTTCATACCCCATCACGTAATGGAAATTCAATTCATTGCTGATGGCATTATAAGTCAGGTTCGGGGTATGCTGAACGCTCCACAGAATTTCTTTACTGGCTTCATTGCCTTCTGCGAAGACAGCGCCAAAATCCGGCAGCAGCCCGAGGTTTAAAGTCGCTATCTTATCGATTAGTCCTTTTGCAGTATCATAAGCATTTTTAAAATCATCTGCTTGTTTCGCAGATGAATAAGCCCTGGTCAGGTAGACCTTAGCCAGCAGGTGCGATGCCGCAGCCGCGGTTGCCTTGCCCGGCAATACGCCGTTCAGGGTCGGGCTCGGAGGAAGGGCAGCAATCGCGTCTTTCAAATCCTGTACGATGAAATCGTAAACTTCCGCAATCGGCGATCTGCCTGCACTGGTACTGGGTTCGCTGATAAAATTTTTGTTCAGGGTTACAGGTCCGAAAAACCTGACGAGCAGGAAGTAGTAATTGGCACGGAGAAACTTGGCTTCTGCAACTTTCTGTTTAACGGTATTGGCATCAAGGCCGCTGACCGTCGCTCCGTTGTCTATGATGCCATTGCAGGTATTGATGAAGGTATAGCATGGATTCCAAACTCCCGATAAAAATCCACTGCTGGCGTCGTAGCTGCTCGAATAAATGTTAAAGCTGCTGTTGCCACCGCTTCCGGACTTGAATTCATCTGTTCCGGGTACCGTCATGGTCATGAAATTTTCTGATCCCCATAAATTACGGTTGCCCGCATAGGCCGCATCAAGTCCGGATTGAAAGCCCTGAGCGGTACTAAAGTATTGTGGTGTAAGCGAAGATTTTGGATCTTCTATCAATTGTTTATTGCAGCCTGGATTGGCGAAAGCGACTAAAGCAATAGCCAAAATGCGATATAGATATGAGCTCATGTGTCTTAATCAATTAAAATGTAACATTCAAACCAAACAATAGTGATTTAACCGGTGGGGTATCCACTCCAAGTGTACCTGCAGATTCAGGATCAGCCCCACTAAACCGGTTGTGCAAAGGAGAAAATAAGATGAACGCATCATTCAACGAAGTGTTCAGCCTCAAAGATTTTATTCCCATCTTCGATACCAGTCTCCCCGGGATGGTGTAGCCCAGACTGATGGTCCGGATCTTCAGATAGCTTGCATTATAATAGCCCAGCAAATCACCATAGGTTGGTGTGTTAGAACCAAAGATGGGTTTCGGATAGGTATTTTCACCATTGAACGGTGTCCAATAGTTAATGTTCAAATTGTTTATCTTCCCCGTCAGTGAATTCACATTGCTGCCGGGTTGCAGCCAGTAAGCGATCTGTGTGCCACCTACACGGTAAGATGCGACCACTGCCAGGTCTACGCCCCGGTAACTGAACCTATTTGTAAACCCGCCCAAAAACTTCGGCTGCCGGCTACCTACAACGATGCGGTCATTGGAATTGATCACGTTATCGCCGTTGACATCAGCCACTTTGATCGTACCTATAACCGACCCTATACCTGATAGGCTGAGGTTATACTTTTTCGCCAGGGCAGAATCTGCAGGGGTGTTTTGCCAGATACCCTGCCTGGAATAATTGTAAAGGGCATCAATTGGTTCACCTACAAAACGGTTATTGCCCACGTCCTGCGTTACGCCATTTTGCAGCGCTACAATCTTGTTACGGTTAAATGCAATATTGAAACTGCTCGTCCAGCTAAAATCACCCTCCGATTTTGATTTAATGTTTACTGTACTTACAGAAACCTCTAAACCCTTATTTTCCGTTTTACCGATATTGGCCAGGAACTGTGAGGTATAGCCGGTAGTGATCGGCAGATTTTGAGGAAGTATCAAATCATTGGTTTTTTGCTGATAAACATCCACCGTACCAGTGATCCTGTCTTTGAACAAACCGAAATCCAGCCCCATGTTCAACGATGCAGTATACTCCCATCCTAGTTTTGGATTAGGAACATTATTGGGGTAAGTACCGGTTACATAGGATGTTCCGTAATTGTAATTGATGATCCCCAGGCCACCTAGCGTCTGGTAAGGGCTAACCGCAGCATTACCCACTGTACCATAGCCCACACGAAGTTTTAAGCTGGATACAGCATTAACTGATTTCATGAAATTCTCCTCAGAGATGTTCCATCCCGCTGCTGCCGAAGGAAACAAATGGTATTTATTTCCCGGAGCCAGCGTAGATGAACCATCAGAGCGCATCGTTAGGGTGAGCAGGTATTTGCTTTTAAAGTTATAGTTTATACGGCCCATGAAAGAAACAATAGCGAACTTTGAGTAGTCTCCTGTACCTTTAAAATTGGCGCCCAGTTCGGGATTGTAATACTGTACATTATCGGCCAGAATATTGTTGTAGGTCAGGGTGGTACTGTACTTATTATCCTGCTGATAACTGAAAAGTCCGGTACCTGTAACATGGTGGTTTTTGGCAAATGTATTCTCATATACAACAAGGTTTTCCAGCGTAAAATTGCGGTAATCATAGTTGCTGTTCCTGCCGGTTGAAGGACCGCTTAAATTTTGGAAAGTGTTGCTGCTATAGAAATGCCCGTAAGTTTCAGGAGTCAGTTCCACACCACCGTTGAACCTATATTTGAGATGAGGCGTAAACTGTGCTTCGGCATAGGCGGTAGTGAACGTATTGTAGCGCGTCCGGTTCTGAACTACTGCACCCGGAATCAGGTTGGCAATCGGATTGTAAATCAAAGAGCCGCCACCAGGGAATGGAATCAGGTTGCCTGCCGCATCATAGGGAACGGTCAGGGGGCTCGATTGCAAAGCCTGCGATACCGGATTGATTCCTTCCCCGTTGATCCTGCTCACCGAGTTGATAGAGCTGATCCCTACTTTAAAGATTTTTCCCAATTGCTGATCCAGGCTTACTTTGAAACTGAAACGATGGAAAGAAAGTCCGGGGAATACACCGGTTTCACCAAAATATCCTGCCGAAATCGCATACTTGGTCTGCTCCGTACCACCAGATAAGCCCAATTGGTGATTGGTGCGCATCCCATTCTTAAAAATCAGGTTCTGCCAATTGGTATTGGTTCCATTCTGCAAGCCCTCAAGCTCAGCTGGCAAAAAAGTAGTTCCGTCAGTGTAAAACCCCGGATCATCTATGCCGGTATAGGGATTAGGTGCATTAATCACATTTGGATTGTTTGCATTGTAGCTTCCCCATTTTTTGTAGATCTGATACTCCTCAGGCTCCATCACATCATAATGACCGAGGGACTTCATCACCCCTGCATAGCTGCTATAGGTCAGGACAGCCGCACCTGTTTTACCACGTTTGGTCGAAATCAATATCACACCGTTTGCTCCTCTGGATCCATAGATCGCGGTGGCCGATGCATCCTTCAATACCTGTACAGAGACCACATCATCCTGGTTCAGATCGTTGATGTAAGTACCGTTAAAAGGGATCCCATCTACCACATAAAGCACATCATTACTGGCCCCACCTTGTAATGAACGCTGACCGCGAATAGATATAGCGGGTTTAGCCCCCGGGTGGCTATTGCCGCCACTTTTTTGAATGTCGAGACCTGGAGCCTGGGCTTGCAGCGCACTTAGCAGGTTGCTCACGGGTACACTTTTTAGTGCTTCTTCATTTATGGAAGCAATGGAGCCCGTCACATCTGCCTTTTTCTGCGAACCGTAACCCACTACCACTACATCATTCATGGTAGAGATCTGCTCCTTTAGGGTCACATCTATCTGCGTTCGGTTATTTACAGGTACTTCCTGCGTTTCGTACCCTACGGCCGAGAAGATAAGCGTTCGGCCACCATCCGGCAATTTTAAGGTATACTTACCGTTGGCATCACTGTAGGCACCGAGTGTAGTGCCTTTTACCCTGACCGTAATTTGGGGAAGGGGCGCTCCCTGAGCATCCCTGACCACACCTGTCACCACCATATCGGCAGTCTCCCGACCAACCACTGGATCTTTGCTTTTGATGACCACGGTCTTCTCATAAAGGGTATAAGTTAGGGGCTGATTGGCGAAACATTTGTCCAAAAAATCTGACAGTTCTACCTTGTTCACTGAAATGCTGATCAATTCGCTTTTGCTGATCATCGTCGAATTGTACAGAAAATCATAGCCGGTTTGTTTCTGAAGTATTTCAAAAATTTGAAATAATGAGGTATTTTTCACAGATAGACTTACCTGCTGGGCATAGCTTGAGGCATTGACCTGCAGTATAGTAGCCAGTAAAATTGAAATCGTAAGCTTCACTCTCAAACCGATTTTTGATGACATACAGGATTCAGACCTGCATGAAAATGCGTGTAAAAATTTATACATTTGGTTTTGGGTTAATTTATAGTTGATCGTTTCAAGGATTGTATAAGTTGCTCAAAGCCTATTTGGCTGAAACCGGCGGCGCTCCAACGCTTCCGGTTTTTTTTATTTTGGCAACCGTTTCATAATGTGCAGAACTATGGCATAACGGTGACCCTCCTTCCATCGATTTTAAAATGAACAGTTCCGGTTAATTCCAGTGTGGTCAGCAACTGGGAAATGTCCTTAAATCTGGCTACTGTACCACCGAAATTCTTATATTTCAGATTGCCTTTATAGCTGATGTCCACATCATACCAGCGCGCTACCTTGCGCATAATGGTTTCAATGTTCTCGTCATCAAATTTGAAAAAACCATTTTTCCAGGCGATTACATTTTCTGTATTTACGGTGCGTACGCTAAAGTCTGATGCACCATTCGCGAGCAGGCCCTGCTGGTTCGGGATCAGCACCTTACTGTTGCCGTTTTTAGTCAGCTTCACCGAGCCCTCTAGCAAAGTAGTTTCTATCGTTTGCTCATCATCATAAGCCATGACATTGAAATGAGTTCCCAACACCTCCACTTTCATGCCCTTGAGCACTACGTTAAAAGGCTTTTCTTTATTCTTTGCAACCTGAAAATAAGCCTCTCCGGTCAGTTCTACGCTACGTTCCTTACCTGTGAAGGTAGTCGGATACTTTAAGGATGAACCCGCATTGAGCCATACCTTGGTGCCATCGCCCAGCGTCAGTTCATATTGACCGCCACGCGGCGTTTCTATCGTATTGTAAATCAAGGCATTTTTATCCGGCGTATCCGTATTGGTCCCATAGATCAATTTGCCATCAGCAGTTTTGCTCACTATGGAGGCTCCCTCGCGGGATATCATCCCCGTTTGGGTACCATCAAGGTCTAATTTTTTACCATTGGCTAGCGTCAGAATGGCCCGGTTGCGGCCAGGTGAAATGGAGGATTTGACCTGAGCGGTATGATCCTGATTGCGCTGCTGATTTGTTGTATACTTCCAGAGCGATATACCAACGGCAAGGAATAGCAATACAGATGCCGCGGCGAGCCAATAGCGGAAATTACTGCCGCGCCTTCTGCCTTCGGCCGATATCTGTGACCTTAGCTTTTCAAGGATCTGCTGTTTTACTGCGTCGGAACTGCCCATGCCTGCCGACCAGGGTTTGACAGTCAGCTGGAAATCATCCTGGTAATTTTCCAGCTGTGCCAACTCTTCAGGACTGCAATTTCCCGACTCGAATTTCTCGAAAAGCGCTATATACTGCTCTTTGGTCATATTTGGTTTGGTTATACGTCAATCCAGCATTGCAGTGTCCCGCATGATCAGGCTCGACTAATACTATAGAGACATTTTTCTATCCCGAACTCACATGACTATTTATTTTTTTTGAGATTATTTAATAGTTGCCTGTTTTTCAGGATTTAAAAAGAGTATAAATTTTAACGGATTTTTTTTGTTAATTAGCCTGACCATTTATATGCTTGATAGAAATACCTCCGATGATGAACTATGGGAAGCCATAAAGGATGGAAATGTCCGTTCTTTCGAGCTGCTTTTCGATCGCTATTGGCAGGCAGTATATACTACGGCCTTTTCTTTTCTAAACGATGCAGAATCGGCAGCTGAAATTGCCAACGATACTTTCCTAAATATCTGGAGAAAGAAGGAAACACTAACCATTGGCGCTTTCAAAAATTACCTGACCACCAGTGCCCGTTACCATACCTATAAAGTACTAAAGGCCAAGAAAAAGCTGCGCCTGTCTTATGTGGAAAATTACGATCAAGTCCCTGCTTCCCTGATAGCCGTGCAAAATGAAGCTGAAGAAAAGATCAGGTGCCTGAACATACAGGAAGATATAGAGCGTGCTCTAATTGAGCTGCCCAAGCGTTGCCGGGAAATTTTTCTTTTAAGCAGGATCGGAAACCTCAGCAACGGCGAAATCGCAGAAAAGCTGTCTATATCCAAACGAACAGTAGAAAACCAAATTAGTATTGCCCAAAAATACCTGGAGCACAACATGAAAAACATTGCACTCACATTGCTGCTTATTGGTATTTTGAAGTAGCTATTCAGCCATCAATGGCTGAATTGTAGGTTGCTTAGGCTGATTTGTTCGGCTTGTCCACTTGGAAACTTAATAAAGATATCATGCTGACCGCTTATTTTTTTCAGCGGGGCACTTAGTTTTTGCCATTTCCCGCCGCTAGACCGGAAAGGGATTCTGGCGATCAACTTACCGCTTTGCAAATCATCCATCCAGATCTCTAGCACACCTGAAGATTTTGCGGAAGCCAGGAGCTGAACTCCTGCCGGCGATTGCTGACCGAGTTCTACGCCCGACAACATCAACCAGCCGCCTTTTGAACTGGTATTGGTGACTATTTTCCCCTGCTCAGCATTTAATGTTTTGAGGCCGAACTGGTTGCTGTAGCCGGCTAAGGGCAAAGCTGAACGACCATCCTTGGAGATAAAAAAGTCGAAGTCTGCAGGCTTTCCTTCAGCAAAAAGTCCTACGCTGGTACCTACCCAGGAATTGAAATTTGCTTGCCCCTTGTCCAGTTCAGCGCAACTGATTGGGTCACCAACTGATTTCCATAACTTCCCATCTTTGCTAAAAAAGCCCTGAAGCATATGTTCAGCTCGTACTAACTTCAGCCAAAGCAAATCACCAAATGGATTCTCTGCCATCCTCAGGGTATTGCCCAATTGCAAAACAACCTTCTTTCCCTTATCAAAACCTGAATACAGTTTTACAGTCAACTCTTGATTACCATTGGTCAGATAGATACCCGCTGCCTGGGCTTTACTGCCCGAATTGAAATCTAACCTGCTTACTGCTGTGTAATAATGATCCGTTTCTTTCTGTACCACGTGCGTGAGGCCAGTGTCCGGTGACAACCTCATCCATCCCTTACGCTGGCCAAGCGCATATTGTCCTGCAGATTTTTTGTTTAGAAAATGCCAGCATAAGCCCAGCAGATCATCGTCAAAATAATCGGTTTTAACACTTCGCCAGGAAATGCCGGATTGAGGCAAGTTGGGTTTCAATACCGGAGCAGTGGTCGGCGCCATCCCCCAGGGCCTGTCCCCTTCCCAGATTACCGGGTATAGGGAAGTTTGGCGGCCCATCCCCGACCAATCGTCCTTATCGTATTTTTCATAGCTCTGTCCAATCGTCCACCAGCTGCCATCAGACAACATGACCGGCGCCGCAATGTGATTGGGGCGCCTAAAACCAACTTTGGGGTCAGTAATGGGTTTGAAAAAATGGCCTAATCTTTCCCATTTGGTCGAATCGCTGGTTAAGGCGGTCGTGCGAAGCACGTACTGTCCGCCCGAAACATCCCCGGCCGGGAAATAATAGTAATAGCCATTTCGCTTACACATGACCGGCCCCTCAGCCCAACTGTACTGAAGCTTTCCGTTGATCCAGTCGAGGTTAATCACCTCGCCTGTCAACTGCCCATCTTTACCAAGCTCTTGCAGCCTGTTGACCTTCTGTCCGTTTTTGATGACCATATATGGTTTCCCATCGTCATCCACGAAGATGGAATTGTCGTAGCCCAGACTGCCGGTTTGCGGGTTGCTTTTCACCTTAACCGGTTTTGACCATGGTCCCTTTGGCGAATCGGCTTTACAAAACCACTGCCCGCCGGCAGAAAAATAGATCCAGTACGATCCGTAGAAATAAGTTATCGCACCCTGCCAGATGCCGGCTGAAGGCTTGTCGCTTACCCATTCTGCATTATCTTTAGTCAGCACCCTTGCAATAAGCTCCCAATGCACCAGATCTTTGGAATGGTAAATCGGCATATAGGGATTGAAATGAAAAGTAGAACCACAATGGTAAAAATCATCCCCCACTTTTAAAAGCGTAGGATCAGGATGATCACCCGGTAGCACCGGATTCAAGTAGGTTTGAACGGAGTTGTAAGATAAGGCAGAATCAACCGAAGAACCCTCATTTTGCTGAGGAAGACGGAAGAAATCAAAATCGGCATAGCCGCCCGGGGATTGTGTTGCATAGTTGAATAAAGCAAAGCGGTAACCCATAAAGTGCGGTATGGTGTATTCCATGTGTAGGGCTGAACCAATTGACTTCCAGATCTTTCCATCCAGACTGTAATTGAATTTCCCCTCATCTTTTCTGTCTTTAAAATCGGCATCCACACGCAGGTAGACTGTATTTTGTGAGAGCGGTATCATGGCCTGTTCATCCGCAGCACCTGTAATTGTTGTGCAAATGAATTTCGCACCATTTACCTTTTTTACCCCTACCCAGCCATATTTCTTTTGCAATAAAGCCAAACCCGCGACATCCCCGTCTTTCATGCCTTTCACATCTATCATCGTGCTTGCGGAAGACTGCGGTCCAAAAGTCCGCTGGCTCAAGGTATTGCGGGCATCCAGTAAGTTCGAAGCCAGCTGACCGGTAGTCAGCCGCAAAAATCCGGGACGCTGGCTGAC
Source organism: Pedobacter sp. GR22-6 (assembly GCF_037402555.1). Lineage (NCBI taxonomy): Bacteria > Pseudomonadati > Bacteroidota > Sphingobacteriia > Sphingobacteriales > Sphingobacteriaceae > Pedobacter > Pedobacter sp. GR22-6. Next base: position 1,262,518 of record NZ_JBBEUC010000002.1, on the reverse strand, counting down.
AGACCAACGCTCATTATCGGGGTTATGGTTCCACTGCCACTCCAGGGGGAGTTTGGCCGCACCTGGCTTCCTTACAAATTCATCTGCCGCCACAATGCCTGGGATTGGCCCTTTGGCTGCGGGCAGGTCCAATTCATCAGGAACCCTGTTCTCTTTGCCTATCACTGGCCAACCATCTTTCCAGGTTAGCGGAACCAGATAAGGGATGCGGCCCACCGCACCAAAGTCGCGGAACAGATAAGCATACCAGGAACCCTCGGGTGTTTGAATGATTCCACCCTGAGCCACACCTTTGTCCTGCAAGGCGATCCGCCCTTCGTATGGTCCTTTCAGCTGTTCCGAACGGTGAACAAGTACCGTTCGCATCCCTCCTTTCGGCCAGGAGATGTTGAACAGGTAGTATTTTCCATTTACCTTAAACAGCTGTGAACCTTCGGCTGGCAAGCCACCGGCAGATCCGGATACCAGGCTCGCATTTTCAATCAGCACCTGAGGCTGCGCATTGGCCTGCAGGCCTGAAAGATCTGAATTCAGTTCTACGATCATGATCCGGCCCCCACCATAAACCATATAGGCCTTGCCATCATCGTCAAAGAACAGCGAGTGGTCATGCAATGCCGGGCTGAAAGAATTGGACTTCCAGGGCCCTTTTTCAATGTCCCTGGTGCTAAAGATATAAGTCTTGCCTGTGGTCGAGGAGAAGGTAGATACGTAGAATACTCCCTTATGGTAACGCAGACTGCTGGCCCAGGAGCCACTTCCATACGCATTTTTTCCGCCCTTTAGGTCCAGTTCGTCCCGATCACCAAGGCTATCGTAAGCATAACCAACCAGCTCCCAGTTGACCATGTCTTTCGACTTCATGATGGGCAGACCAGGACTCAAATGCATGGTGGTGCTGCTCATGTAATACGTTTCCCCTACCCTGATCATGGAGATGTCCGGCACGTCCGCAAAAATAACCGGGTTACGCGCGGTTTGCGCCTGAGCTAAAGGAGGAAGCAATACTGCTGTAAACAAGAAGAGCCTCGTCAAAAGCCAGAGGCTATTTGCCGACTTGCGACCAGATTTCATATGGATTGAATTATTTTCCCCCTAATGTAACAAACTATCATTAGACGTCAAACAAACGTTTATTATTTTATGGCAATGAATTTAAAAGCTCAAAGCCTGAAGCTTCCTACAGGCGCTTAAACAAAATACGATCACCTTACGTTATGTGTTTATGAATAAAATTGGCTTTTTGATGCTAACCGTGGTCGTAGCCGCCCTGGTCAGCTTTGGCACTTTCAAAATAATGCTGAATGGCTTGTCCCCGACTGAAAAAAACGAATCCAAAAACTTTTTTGACCTGGGAGCCGGCAATAAGTCGACGCAGGCAAATGCCGAAAGACCGGAATTTGTGACTGCTGCGGAACTGGTCATCCAGTCCATTGTACACATCAAAGTGCAGGTCGATAGAAGCCCTGCCGAATCAGCCATTTACCCTCCTTTTTATGGTGAATACAGACGGCCGGCACCAGTACTGGGCTCAGGATCCGGCGTCATTTACAGTAGCGACGGCTATATCATCACCAATAACCATGTGATAGATGGCGCCATTGCAATCCAGGTTATCCTTACTGACAAAAGAATTTTTGAAGCAAAACTCGTTGGCGCAGATCCAAATACAGATTTGGCCGTTCTTAAGATTGATGTAAAGGGACTTAAGCCAATCCAAACCGGCAATTCAGATGCAGTGCGCGTGGGCGACTGGGTACTGGCTGCAGGCTATCCTTTTTCACTAAACACCACTGTTACAGCGGGAATTGTCAGTGCAACAGGTAGAAATATCGGCATCATTGGTCAGCAGGATGGTCAGGAAGTGAATAATTCCGGTGTCATGGGTTCAGCGGTGGAAGCCTTTATTCAGACCGATGCAGCCATCAATCCCGGAAACAGTGGCGGAGCCCTGGTCAATACCAACGGCCAGCTCATTGGTATCAATGCGGCCATTGCCTCGCAGAGTGGCAGCTACGAAGGCTACGGATTTGCCATACCGGTAAATCTGACTACTAAGATAGTAAAGGACCTCATTAAGTATGGGGAAGTCAAACGCGGCTTACTCGGGGTTAATTTTCCATCACCCGCCACTGAAGACCAATTCCTGATGGCCCAGGGAATCAAACCAGGCAGCATTCAGGGCGCATATATTGCCGACGTCCAACCGAATAGCGCTGCTGGAAAAGCAGGGCTCCAGGCCGGAGACATCATACAAGCCATAGATGAGTCCAAAGTAAACTCATCTGTGGCGCTGTCAGAGCGCATCGCCAGGCATCATCCCGGAGATAAAATCAAACTACAATACAAGCGCCGGTCGCAGACGCTGAGCACTGAAGTGGTATTACAAGCACAAAGTCCCGCTCCTAAAGCAAGTCAGCGTGGAGCAGAAGAAATTGCAAGAAATCTGGGCGCCACCTTCGCACCGCTGTCTGAGGAGTTCAAACAGCGATATGGCATGAGTTACGGTCTGGCAATCACGGCCGTCAGCAGAGGCGGTCTATTTGCACAGATTGGACTACAAAGGGGCGGTATCCTACTGACCATTAATGGCAACCGGATTTCCAGCGTGGGCGACATCAGCGACACCTTTCAATCTGCTACCAATGGTATCTTAAGATTTGAATGCCTGAGTGCCGATGGTTCGAGATTGGTTTTCAACCTCTCGTTTGGGGCCTGATCATACCATGAGGGCTCAGTTGAGTTCCTCTTATGATGAAATCCACGCGGCCCGCAAACATTTGCAGCAGGGGATTGTTCCAACATCGGTCTTTTAAGAAAACAACTATATTAACGTGGACAACTACAAACGAATTGCCCTATTGGGTGGAGGGCCAAGTGCACTCTTTATGTTCAAAAGATTGGTGGAATCCGGATTAACGGGATTAGAAATTCAGATCTTTGAACGAAAAAAGAAACTGGGCGAAGGCATGCCTTACAGCGCTGAAGGCGCCAATGATGAGCACATCACCAATGTATCCAGCAATGAAATTCCGGAACTGGTCAGCTCCCTGGCAGACTGGGTTCAAACTGTCCCTAAAGATACCCTGGACAAATTCCACATCGACCCCAACCGGTTCAATGAATACAAAGTATTGCCCCGCTTGTTGTTCGGTCAGTACCTGTCCGACCAGTTCAGCCTGCTGCAACAGCAGGCAAAGCAAAAAGGCATTGCTTTCCAGGTGCATTACAATAGCAACGTTACGGATGTCATCGACCAGCCCGGCACGCAAAGCGTAACCGTAGAGGTCAATGGCCAGGATAAATATGAATTTGATCACGTGATCATCTGCACCGGGCACAACTGGCCTCACCGCCATGAAGGGAAAGTTCCTGGTTATTTTGATGCGCCCTACCCGCCAGCTAAGCTCGCCTTACAGCTGGATCATCCGGTAGCGATTAAGGGCTCTTCCCTTACCGCGGTAGACGCCATCAGGACATTGTCCCGCCACAATGGCTATTTTGAAAAAGATGCCAATGGTCAGCTCCAGTATCGCTTGAAAGACGAAAGTCAAAATTTCAAACTGGTCCTCCATACCCGCAATGGCATGTTGCCTGCCGTACGTTTTCACCTAGAAGACTCACACCTGGGCAATGATGCCCTGCTGACCGAATCCGAAATCAAACAGCATATCGAAGACAACGGAGGCTTTCTTTCTTTAGATTATGTATTTGAGCAGGATTTTAAGTTGCCCATCAAAGCGAAGGAACCTGCGTTTTATGAAAAGATCAAGGACATGAACCTGGAAGCGTTCGTAGAAGCCATGATGGAGCTTCGGGAAGAGCTGGATCCTTTCCTATTGCTCAAAGCAGAATATGCGGAAGCAGAAAAGTCCATCGAGCGACGTAAATCGGTCTACTGGAAAGAGATGCTGGGCGTACTGAGTTTTGCATTGAACTACCCGGCCAAATATCTATCCGCTGAAGACATGCAGCGCCTGCAAAATTCCCTGAGCCCCCTGATCTCCATAGTCATTGCCTATATCCCTCAAAGTTCCAGTGAAGAAATGCTGGCCTTACACCAGGCTGGCGTACTCAGCCTGATCACTGTGGGAGATCAAAGCCGTGTGGAGGCCAATCCCGGGGGCGGCGCAATTTATCATTATCAGGACGAGCAGCAGCAGGACCTTGCAGTTCATTACCAGACGTATATTGACTGTGTTGGCCAGCCTCACCTCGATTACGAAGACTTCCCCTTCAAATCTTTAGTAGCAAAACAAACCGTAAGCCCGGCAAAGCTCAGGTTCCGCGCTGCAGCAGCGGCAGAAAGCGCCTTAGCACAGGGAAAACCGGTCAGTGTTAGTACGGAGGGCAGCTATTATTTAAAAGTATCGGGTATTGCCATCAATGATCATTTCCAGGTGATCGATCAGTATGGCGCATTCAATGACCGCATATACATGATGGCCGTGCCCTATATTGGTGGTTTTAACCCAGACTATTCCGGGCTAGACTTCTCTGAAGCCGCTTCCGGTGCCATCATCAAACGACTGATGGCCGACTGAAAATTTAGGCTTAGCAGCCGGAAATGTTTGACCCAAAAATTTTAAAAAACACTTAAAAAACACAAAGAATGGCATGATTGCTGTATACAGTGAACTACCAGCAAATCAATTTACTATGGAACGCTTTACCAGTTTTCAATGCCACTCTTATTTAGATAACAATTCAGTATGTATCCTTGAAGTCAGTATTCCTGATGACAGAAATGGGTATCCAACCAGGGATTTCCACTGGTTTCTTTTTCAAAAGACTTCGCTCACCTTCCAGGAAATGCAGTTAAAGTCAGCAGACGCATCCAGCTCGGTTCAGGAACGTTTCTTTGATTTGGGGTACCTGAAATACAAAGGTGATGAAGGTGTGTTCATCGTTCAGCAGCAGCCAGTAATCCATCCGCTCAGACTTATAGAATCCAAACAGGTCCCGGATACTTATTTAACCGTAGTCAGAGATCACCTTTTGAAAGTAACAGCATAGTTACCAGTGCCTTATATATCAATCGAGATAACATAGTGATTCTTCTTTCTACTTTATTGAGTTTCTCTTCAAATACTTTGGTGTTCATCTGATCGTCGAAGCGGACACGGTAAGCGGTATCTGCGGATATGCTAATCCCCTTCTATCACCTGGTCTTTCCTCCCTCAAGAAATTCGAGCACAATTTTATTGAAAACATTCGGATTTTTCAGTGGCACATAATGGTCTCCGCCCTTTATGATCTCCAATTGGGCATTCTCTAAACTGGAATGAATCAACAAGGTATGCTCCCTTTTAATTACGTCTGATTCCCCTGCCATAACCAATACGGGACTCGAAATAGACTTTAAGTCTTTAGCATCTATATGCGGTTCTTTGAGTACAAGCTCGGTCAGGCGCAACTGGTTTTGGGATGTGGGATCCTGGTGCTTCATCAAACTATCCCGGCGATTCTCGAATAACCGGGCAATGTCCTGTTCTATAGCCCCAGGTCCGGGAAACAGATTGGCTCCCATAAGCACCATTTTATCAACCCTTTCAGGATGATTTAAAGCAAAAACCATTGCGGTATTCCCGCCATCGCTCCAACCCAGCAAACTTGCCTTCCTGATGGACAGCGCATCCATTACCGCAGAAAGGTCTTCAGCAAACTGTTTGTAGGTGTATGGGGCAACACTCAGGTTGATACTGTTGCCCTGTCCGCGCGTGTCCAGCGCAATTACCTTGAACCGTCTCGACAAGGACCCGATCTGTTCCCTGAAAGAATTGATGGATTCGTTATTCCCGTGCAGCAAAAACAGCGGTTTGCCCTTACCGTAGGTTTCATAGTATATGGTCCCCTGCGCAACTTTGATCCGCTTTCCATTGTTGCTGCCATACATCAGGCTAGATAAAGTAGCATTTTCGGCTACGATCTCCGCCTCGTTATCCGCTATTGCCAGGTTCTTGCCATCCTTTATGGAAGATGCTTCTATGGCAATCAGCAAATAAGAAGCAGAAACCTTTTGCCATTCTGCCTCTCCTTTCATCCGAAACAAGCTGGACCTCAAGGGCCCTGGAAAGGAAGGTATAAAAAATGCCTGCTTTGTGCTGTCCCCTTCCAAAGGTTCCAAATCCAGAACAGCCAAAGAAACAGCTATTTCCTTGCGCCCTTTTATATGAATTTGATAGGGGCGCAAGTCTAAGCTTTCGCCACGTGGCATGCCAATCTCGGTTGTCCCCATTACATCAAACACGATATCCTTTGCGAGTATGGACTGATCCGGAAGCCCCTGCTTTACACTATAAATGTTCATCCGGAGCTTGATCTTTTTGAATGCCCTCTTGTTAATCTCGAAACTCATCTTTCTCAAAAAAACATTTTGGTCAATCTTGAGAATAGTAGCCTGTTCGCGTCCCTTCTCATCGCTATGTTTTGGTATACTTTTGTACATTGATGGAAAGAAAATCAGACTGGCGCTAGACCGGCCATATTTTCTGATCCGGCCAGGTCGTGCTTTGATGTTCACCGTTTCAAGCAGCTGTGGCGACTCGGAAAGTTTAACTGTTTTCTCCATTTTCAGAAAATCGTCCCAGGCCATCTTTACGGTATGGTAACCAATAGCCGAAAAGATAATAGAATCCCTATCCGTAATATCTGTTTTATTGTAAGAGAGCGAATACCTTCCCAGAGAATCGGAAACTGTGCCGAAAGGCTTGTTCTTGATTCCGATACTTACATATGGCAAAGCTGACGTTGTACGAGCGCTGATAGTCACACCCTTTAAAATTACGGATTGGGCATTAGCACTCATACCTTGACTGATGAGTAGTGTGATAAAAAGCATTAAAAGCCTATGCACTTGCAGAAATGAGATGATGGGTTGAAGCATGATGGACAAGGATAATGGCCAAATATAAAATTCAGGTAAATAGAAGACCAGAAATTAACTTTATTTAACATCGAAGGCCAATCAGGCTCATACATCAACAAACCTTATCATTATAGCACAGGCTTTTTGCTTAAAACATAGAAATTCATGTCGCGGCGAATCGCAAAGCCCATGCTCTTGTACAATTCTACGGCCCTGGTATTATCGGATCTTACATGCAGGTAAGCTGTATCTCCCGTGGCGAGAATGTCCCGCAGCACTGCATTTACCACCTTGCGCGCATAGCCCTTGCCGCTGTGGTCTGGGTGGCTACAAACCGCGCTGATCTCTACAAAGCCTGGCGACTTCAGGCGCTGCCCTGCCATAGCTACCAGCACACCCTCCTGGAATATCCCGAGATAACCGCCGAAAGCAATTGTACGCTCGGTAAAGGGACCAGGCTGGGCGAGTTGGGTCAAAGCCAGCATCCCGGGGATATTATTTTCATCCAGCCGAACCACATTGCTATCCGGATCCAGATCCGGGAGCTCAGCCTCAAAGACCATTTGATACCCCGAAACTTTCAGGACATGCTCAAAAGGGAGCGTATCCAATTCTTGCTTCGGAGAAAAAAGCACCACAGTACGTCCTTCTTCTACCAGCTCGTATAAGGTCTGGAAATTTTCAGGTGTATCAGAGGCAAGCCCTGCGAAGGGAGCTACATCGGCATCGAAAATCATTACCTGATCGCTGCCAGTGCCAAGCGCAGCATTATCAGACACCAGTGCAGACCAGATCGGGTTGGTTAAAATTTGCTCGTCATTCATTGACGCAAATATAACAGCCTCGATTCATTATGAAACATTTCTTGCAGATACGTGTGACGTTTCCGGCGTCTATCTCGTTTCCAGTATAAAATTTCATTACATTTGGGCATACTCACCATCCCATGCTGCCACAACTGCCCTTGTACCTGCCCATTGCTTTCATCCTCAGCACAGCATTGGCCTTGGGAATCGTCATACTACTGATCAATACCAGCTCAAAACCAGTCGACAGAAAAACGGCCGGACAAATCATAGCCATCATCACAGCCTGGTTGGTGCTGCAGGCTGCCCTCAGCCTCCTCAGTGTTTATAGTGATGCGCCGGAAACTATACCACCAAGAATCATCCTTCTGGGCGTTATGCCGGCCCTCATCTCCATCTTATTCCTGTTTAATACACGAAAAGGCAAGCTATTTATCGACCGAATGTCTATGCAAATGCTTACTTACGTACACCTGATCCGGATTCCTGTAGAGCTTGTCCTGTACGCTTTGTTCTTAAACGGCGCCGTTCCCGAACTGATGACTTTTGAAGGCCGAAACCTGGACATACTGGCTGGCATCACCGCACCTATCGTTGGCTTTTTCGGAATTGCACAAAGCAAAATGGGAAAAACCTCCCTGCTGCTATGGAACTTTGTCTGTCTCGCACTATTGCTCAACATTGTGGTAACCGCCATATTATCCGCACCATCACCATTTCAGCAATTCGCGTTCGAGCAGCCCAATATCGCCATCCTTTATTTCCCATTCAGCTGGCTACCGGCTTTTATTGTCCCGCTGGTATTATTTTCGCACCTTGCGGCTATCAGAAAACTAGTCACGCATCCATGAAAACACATGCATTTGTTTTACTTTCAGTAGTGTTATTGAGCAGTTGTTCTCATTACGTCGTGAATGATGACGGATATATCCGACCACCAGCAGGCTACAAATTCAGCTACCGGAAAAAAGCTACCAAGCTCAGCTCTACTGAAATCATAGATACTACTGCCTACATCAGGTTTTATGCCGATAGCAGATTCAAACTCCAGGGGGATCAAAAAAGGCTTGAAGCTCGAAGATTTACGGCTAACCGAGCCCTGTTCGATAAGGCTGGCACAAACCTTCCTTAAACTTAGGTGTTCCCTAGCTCTCCATTTGGTGACCTATTGGTGTATACACGAACCAGAGACCTAACTAAGACCTACCTAAGAGGGAGGCAAGACCAAGTTGTCTGCACCAGTACCCGAAGGTCAATCAGGCTCATACATCAACGTACTCGATCGTAATCAGCTCATCAAAGCTGCGCACGGTCCGACATTTGGTGTTTGCTTCATATTCATTTTTTGTTTCGATGACGACGGTATGGTTATCCTTCCAATAAGCGTTGATCGGCAGGCTCGCTCCCCTTGCAGCATATATGGCGCCAGCTCCTCCGGCCAGTGAGATACTCACTGAGGTAAGCGCCCTATCTCCTATAACAGTTGTCTGAGTGATAATTCGACTAATACCATTGGGTGCCAATGCTTCAGCCAATACATTATTATGAGGTTGGAATTCTGCAAACTCTGCTTCAGTAAGCCTCCTGCTTGTACCCTCTGTCTCGACGATTACGCTACTTTCAGTATTCGGCGGAGGTGGCAACACCTCAACTTCAACTGCCACATGCCCCACTTCGGCTGAAACAGATTCATCTGATAACGCTGTAGGTTACTGTTCTATCACAAGAGAGCATTAGGTTTCTGTATTTTGATCCCCTAACTTAAAAATCATAAACAGTCACATCTATACCCTTCCCTATTAACGTGGTTTCTATCAAAGGTTCTATTTTGTCCCAAGTCCCGCCAGCTAATCCACATCCGATTCTCGGCATATGAACGGTTGCAATATTATCTACTGCGAATTGCGCCACTTTCTCTAGCCCAGACAATACCGATTCATACCTAATTGGTGCATTACCATTTTCGTCCCTATATATCTTATGCTGCCCAATTAGATTGGCAACCCACAGCCCCTCCTCTACCTGCACAAATTGAACTTGACCCAAACTAAAGTTGTCTTTTGACTTGTACCAGGCTTTATATTGCAGTTCCGGGGCTTTCCAACGCTTTGAAAGTGCCATTACAAATCCCTTACCCCAGGCTCCAATGTCATTGCAAATGTGTACGATTATGCGATTGCCTTCAACTGCAGGATTAGTTGCATCACCGTTGATGTAAGTTATTTCTGCCATGTGATAAAACTACTGATTTCTATCTAACCACTCTAAGATAGGGCTGGTATAAACCCATATCCTGTCAGCCATCCCCCTACTTACAATGCTATTGAATGGTTGGGTAAGTCTGAAGACTTAACCCAATGAAGCAATGAAAGATGCTGCAAAGACTTTAAACCGGCTGAAGCAGGACAAGACAAGTTAACTTATAATTAACGCCCATAACGCGGCTATTCTGCGGATATTCTGCGGACATTGTGCGGACTAAGCCGATCAGCAACCGGAAAACAACCAATAATACAGCGACAAATTATTAACGAATTATAAAACACTGGCGCTTAACCTTCAAGACAGCCAGCAAATCCTGTACCTTGGCATAGTACAACACCAGTACCACCCGCTCCTGCTCAGATAGCCGCTCTGGTTCCATGGACTGGGCATAGTGCAGGAACTGGCTCAGCAGGAAATGCGCTTCATGCACAGCTCCTGCTTCGGTGTTATGATGCTGCGCTTTCACGGGCCAATAATTTCTGGTAAGGTCTGATCAGGCGGTTTAGGTTAAACTCCCCGTCCAGTACTCCTCCCCGCTCCCGTAGGCATAAGCTTTAAAATGGGCAATGCCACCCTTGGTGACCAGCAATTGCTGTGCTTCCAGCTTGTTCCCCTGCCGCTGCAGCCCATCCAGGTCCGCAGCCTCCAGCGTGATGAAAGCCTGATCCTGATGTGCCGGCATCAGGTCATGCTCCATGATCTGCTGATCAGGGATGAGGAAATAACCCAAAGGCGCATCCCAATAGCTCAGGCAATGAAAGTCCTGCCCTGCGTAAAACTCCTCGATGGTATATAAGCGGTAACTGACCAGTTCCAGCCATTCGGGGCTGAGCTGTATGATCGCATAATTGATCGGGTCATAATCGGCACGGGTGTTGGCCTTTATGAGCAGGTAAGGTGTAGGTTGTTTAGCTCTTTTCATATTTTTTTCTCCTTTTGATACGCTTCCCAGCGGTTCAAGGCAAACAGGTACCTGCCCACCTTCATACTGGATATGCCCAGTTGAGCACCGATCTGCGTATGCGTCATTGTTTTTAGATCGTGTAGTTGTTTAATTTTCAAGGCCATCTCATAAATCCTGGGTTTCAGCGGTTTGGGCGGAGGCAATGCAGAGGTATCTGCTTTTCGCTGTCTTAAGCTGCCGTTTTTGGGCAGGTCTTTCGTGTAGTAAAATGCAGTCGAAAGTTTGATCCCCAGGCTACTTGCTATTTCTGACATGCCCATCGTTTTTAAGCGGTAAAGCCGGATCACCTCCAACCGTACACTTGCTTTTTTAGTTTCTATGGCCCTGACAACAGGATTTTCAGACCTACCAACGTGCTTCTTTGTGCTTAAAAGTGGATTTTTGGTGCTAATAACAGACTGTGCAGTCCTGACAATAGGATTTTTGGGTCTGCCAACCCGTCCTTTCAATTTTGAAAGTTCATTCGGTATCTCCATTGCAAGCCGGATCTCTGCCACACTCTTGTAGCTACTTAACTGATTGCTGCGCTTTCTTTTGGTAGTTCTTCTCGGAACAGCCCAGACCCCGTCTTCATAGAAAAATTTACCCAGGTTTTTAATTGCCGCCCTGAGCCATGTCTTCAATGTTCCCAAGGGTATCCCCAACTGCTTCGCTGCTTCTAACTGCGTATATCCCTGGAAGTATACCAATTCCAAGATCTCGCGTTGCTTTTCCTCCAGCTGCGCTACGAATTCCCTCAGCCCGATGGTATCAATATTCAATCCGTTTGATTTGAATTGCTCCATGTATTCCGGATAATCATCAAAACTCAGGTTTTTCTGAAAAAGCTTATAAGCCCTGGATCTGCAGGTATCTATAGCAGCATTGCGGGCTATGTTCAATAACCAGGTATACACCCTGCCCTTTTGGGGGTCATAGTTTCTGACCTCCGGCCATACCTTTAACCAGACCAGCTGCAGGGTATCTTCGGCCATGGGCCTGTCCCTGATTAGCTTGACGATCACACTCAACAATGCCCTGCTGTACATCTGGTACAGGATTTCCAGGCATTCCGGTGCTCCTGATTTCATGAGCGCTACGAGCTTTTCTTCCGAATGAAGTGTTTGCAGGGCAGGTGCATTGAAGTGGTATGGCCTGCCCTGGGTTGTGGTTACGTTTTCATTTTCTTTGTGCATAGCGATGCCATTAGGAGGTCAGTTCGTTTTTTAACGTTTATGAAAAGGAAATGGGCTCAGTGATTAAGCTGAACAATGCAGGATAGGTTAAATTGGATTCTTGGGCTTTTTGGCAAAGAGCGAGGCTTGGCGACTGAGGCCGAATGGGACATGAAGGAATCGACGAATGTATTTTTTCATAACTCGCATATTTGTACGAGTCTCGCAGATTTGCTCACAATAAATGTGGGAACTGCATACCGTATCGCTGATAAAGTTTCTGACGCCTTACGTGATTGGAATTACAGCAGCCCCCACATCTATTTCGATGCACAAATATAGCACATCTACACATAGACATGGGTATTATCTGCTGTCCTACGTCACGGCGTCAGAAATTGCGATCGCAAGACTCTTTTTAATACCTATTTCTAAAACAAATATAGATAAAAAACGGCAAACAAAACAAATATGTTTGGTTTATCTTTTCTAAAATTATCGTGCTTAGTTCTATGGCAGATGATTTAAAAAATTTCAAGCTAAAACTGGGTAAGCGAATTAAGCAGATCCGCGAATCGAAAAATCTAACCCAGCCTGAACTAGGTGCCCTAATTAACAAGGATTATCAGTCCATAGGTAGAATTGAGAATGGAAGAGTAAATCCATCAGCATATTTAATTTTCCAGATCGCTAAAGCATTGGATGTCTCTATGGGCGAAGTCTTTGATATCTCGTTATTAGATGAATAGAATCATTCTGCTACAGTTCCATCAAACCACTGCTAAATCTTGATTTTCTTAAGAAGTCAGGAAATATAATCATGGGAGTTCTAATACTGGAAGCAGTTATTGCAGTTTAATACTATGTATAAGGCAACCTAGGGCGACTTAAGTGTTAGGAGTTCTTGCAAATCATCTGTAGTTTCTAGATTCTTAATGAGAAAATCCCGTATATGTTCCGCAATAGATTTCGCTAGAAGCGGAGGCACAGCATTACCAATTTGATTATATTGTGAGAGGTGGTCCTGATCTTCTTTACCTAGCCGCTTTAATAACTTACTTGAGATCATAGTCCGTTGACCTTCAAAAATATAATTATCAGGAAATGATTGTATTCTGGCAGCCTCTCTCGAAGTAATATTCCGAGGAATAGTAGGGTGAATAAAATTTGAGTAAAACGAAGCTGGTATAGTATGAGATATTTGGTCTTCTTTTAGATGTCTATAGTTGGACTGATATTTAACTTCGGAAAGCAAACCATTGCCATTGCGTTTTCTAACTTTTAGTTCCTCAGATAAGTCTTCTATATTTAATCCAGACTGTATGCTCTCAAACCTACTAATAAGTCGTTTAGTGTGTTTCATTGCCTCATGATTATAAACATTAACGCAATTTTGTCTTGCCCATTTCTGATAGCTGTTATTTGCTGGTGACGTATATTCGGTTACTGCGGCACCTTGTCCGGCTCTAATTGAAGGTAAATCGGCTATAGCTTCCCCAACAGTAACCGCATCTGGTAAAGTTTGATCATCCTTCAAAATTCCAGGTATTTTATGTGTAGCTTTCGGTGGACCAATAACTTGATTTAGCAAATTACCTACAATGAAAACCCGATTTCGAAGTTGAGGAACTCCAAAATTCGCGGCGTTTAAGTTCCAAAGCTCAATCTGGTAACCCTTTTCAGCGAATGCATTTTTTATAATATCAATTACATTTTCCCCATTGGAGTTTTTGCGATATAGGATACCGGTTACATTTTCCATTACAAATACTTTTGGCTGAAAAATATCGACCCAACGCACAAAATATAGAAATAAAGAATTTCTTGGATCTTTTGAATCCTTACTAGGCCCTGCTAAACTAAAACCTTGACAAGGTGGTCCACCAATTATTACATCCGGTTTGCCATCAACTAACTTCAAAATCTCCTCATTATCGATATAAGTGGTAATATCGGCATGTAAAATCTTATGTCGGTTATTTTTCTTCAAAGTATCCGTCGCCCAGAGATCTTTCTCTACAGAAAGAATCGGGGTAAATCCCCCTTCTTGAAAGCCGAGACCAAAACCACCCGCTCCCGCAAACAAATCCACAAAACTCAAAGCCATTTTAAAAAATTGATTCCGCGAAACTACTAAAGTATCGATAGATCTTCGCATATTTTTTTATGTCATCAATCGGTATACCTGATTGGGCCAAATTACTCGTTGGTTGCAGTTGTTCTCCAACCTGATCGTATTCCGCGTGCAGGTGATAATCTAAGTATTTAATCTCTTTGTAAGTTAGATTTGGAATATCAATATTAAAAGCATTCTCATCTCGTTTTATAAAGGATAAGGAGTCGAAATTGGCCGTTTGAACCAAATTAGATTCACCTCTTTTTACTACTAACCCTCCCATAGTTAGCATTTGTGCTCCATCTTTATAAAGAAAATTAAACAAAGGGACGAACTCGATAATATCGTCTTCGATACTATCAATATTTCGCAACGCCAACTGCTCGTTAATCTCGTCGATCAAGATTTTGTAATATAATTTGGGTAAGGTTTTATGAGTAAGTTGAGCATTTGTGAGCCCTGCTGGAATTTTGGCACGCCCAATCCTCTTTTCCAGCTCTTGAATTCTATGATTGGTGGTTTTCTCGACATCCAGTCCACCATTTACCTGGTTGATAGCAGCGTCTGCTTGAGCGTTGCATGTCAATATAAATAAACTTCCACTCGTTGCATTGGAGATAAAAGTGTTAATATCTGTCAACATCGATGACAATAACCTATCATCGTAATCCAACCATAATATGGATCTTTCTTGCCAGTTCAAATTAGGCAGTACATCTTCTGATAATCCATATTCCATTTTTATGCATGAGTATGGCCTGTTGAAATCAAACCGATTACTATTATCTTGATCCTTCTCAATACTTACCATTTTTTCTATTCCAAGCATCTTATGGATCAGTGAGAAGTCACTAAAATATGTTGAACCAAGCCCTATATATCTATAATTTTCTATTGCGTCGAAAACTGATAATCTCCTCATAGCTTCACATAACATCTTTCTTTCTGCACTTTTAGCGGTGCGCAAAGAGTAATTTATAAGTTCATAACTACCTGGCATTATTCAACCTCCATAGAATAATAATAATCAAATGTAGCTTCACCCACTTCTTTAAGAGTGTTAACACCTAATGTCTTTCGCACTTTCTCTACCTGCTCCTTAGGTCGATAGTAGACAATCTTGTTCTCATTTTTTTCCTGCCTTTTTATTGATGGATATATCGGAAAGATAAAAGTTTCAGTATTATTAACAACCTTTTGAACCTCAGAAAGTGGCAAAGGACTTGAGGATTCGACAAGATTATTTAATTTTCTATCTTCTAGAGGGTTATCATTCTCATTTTCTTCTTTCAATTTGTTCAGAAATGAAATAACCGGTCTCATCATCTGAATCATCTGGTGTTTTACACTTCTGTAGCTCGGAGAATCTAAATCCATTCCATTTTTTGCCGTATTCCATGGTAAAAGACTTGGATTTTGTGAATCAAAAAATACGTACCCCCTAAATCTTCTAAACTGTCCATGATATTTTGCGACACCATCAACATTTCTTCCACCTGTCCAACCCGTAATTTCTGTTTGTTCAGGACCTAAAACTAGTCTATCATTACAAAAAATATACCAACCACCGTCTTCCAAAACTGGATCAGAAACACCGGCGTAAATCCGTACATTCATTCCTCCTGTATATTCTTTATGCCAAATAGCCGAACGGATTTGTTCGTTATTTATCAGGTTTAAATGGCGGGCTTTTAATTTTGAACCATTTATCCTAATTGTTAATCCGTGATCAATGTTATAAAGATTTTCAAGTTCTATTTCCGTAATAAGTCGTTTAATAAAATTATCGGTAGCAAACTGATCTCTTACATCTTGATGAAGATTTTCAACAATTATAGAAGTCCCTCTATCTCTTTCCGGAATCTCTTGTAAATTCTCAGCGTGTTCGCTGAAAGAAAAATTCCAATTTGAAAGATCTTCCGAATGTTGCCCAGCCCATTGAGGAACATTAACTTCCATCAAGAATCGTGAATTAAATTCAACAGAGCTGACTTTAAAATCATTGCCCAACTTAAAAAGTGCTCTTTTCATGCCTATTCCAAATTGGCCAATCGACCCATGGGTTGGGGGGGCGTCATCTGGCCTCCCGAATCTAAAAGCATATTCCCTAGCTGTTTCCACACTAAAACCGCCACAATTATCGATTATTGAGAAACGTTCAGGTGTTGCTTCGATGTTTATCTCTAAGCCGGCATATTTTTTGTTTTCTCGAAGCTTTCGCGCACCGTCAACAGAATTGTCAACTAAATCGCCAATAGCATCCCGTAAAGTTAAATCCCTTATTAACATTGTAATAAAGAAATTTTTTGTTGGAGAGGCTTTAATAATGTTCTTGTCTTGTGACATTGAATAATTTTAAAATGTTAATTTATTTCTTTTTGCCAATGTAATTATTTATTTGTTCCACTTGTAAAAAAAGTAAGAGTTTTTTATTACATGCTGATTAAAAACCAATAAACTCCTAAATCAGACATAAAGCTTGTAGTGCTATTTTGTCCATTGCAATAGTTTCAGGTTGTTAGCAGTGCTTAAACACGAAAATAAATAAATCGAATATTATAACCAGAGGAATTAACCAGTAGTAAATTATTTCAATAAAATATTTTCTCGATGAAATCTTAGAAATGCACGACTCGAACTATAAACTTTTGTTAGCTTTTCGGCACCACTTATGTTTAATTTTTCGCATAGACTCATAACTGCGCTAGATAGAAGGATTTTTCCATCATCATCGAACGATATAAACCCTTTATCAAATAACGTATCGAAAATTGGTGACAACAATAAACCGTTGTATGGATCTAGCTTTTCAGAATCATTCGAGTCTTTCCATGGTTTGATGTGGGAAGCCTTTAGCAGTTCCGGTATATCAATATGACTTACAGCGCATCCATCCCAAAGTTTAAAAAGTGCCGTTCGAAATTTCCCTTGACCTACCCTACTTAAAGCTAATGATCTTGACTGAGTTTTGTTCTTGTTCTCTGGAAATATTGGTTCAAAAATTAACTCTTCTGTTGCCTTTATTTCACCAAGCACTTTAAATAGAAATTGATGAGGAAGATTCACATGATCTAAAACTTCGATAAACTCTACTCTTCCTTTAAAAATGAATGGTTGATGATGTTTAGCCCTATAAAATAAATAGACTTCATCTCCATTTGATTTAGCATTAATTATCCTTAAGTTGTTACCGCCCTTGCTTTCACTGTCCCAATACAAAAAATCATCTATGATATAATCAGAATATTGCGGTAAAGATGCTTGCTTCTTTTTAGTAACGAAGAGCATAACAACATTTGATTTAACCGGCGTGACTACTCCACGGCTCAAAGCCTGATGCCCTTTGTAACCCCACATTATTGCTAATTCTGGTCTATCATATTGCTTTCCAACCACTAGTTTCTGAAAATCGATGAGAGCTGACATAATCAATATTTTAAATAAGCATTAAATATATTGAACTTTGTTCCAAAATATTAGATTTAAGCTCAAATTTATACATCACAATCCAACATTTCGAAAATGACCCCGCTCCCCTCCAATCCTTCCCTACCAATAAACCTCCTTGCCTCCTGCTTCAATAGCACTTCAGCTACCTACAAGTTTTATTGGTTTATCTCCCTGATTGAGGCAGTGGAACATGGTCACTATCAAATCAACAAACAAGACTTATTTGCCGGAATGATTGCCAATGCCTGGTACACCGTCAATTATTTCAACGTGAGCTTTGGCAAGCAGGATCAGTTGCAACGTGCCATTGAACAATTGATCGTCTTGGAAAACCTAAACATTGATACCAAGAAACCAGCAATTGTAGAAAAGCTTAAATCGAGTAGCAACACAGCGACTCATCGGCTGCTCAGGTATTTTGATGGAGAAGTCCCCTATCGCTTTCTGAGTCCTTGGTTTCCAAATGCCAAAGGCGACCGGAAGCAGATTTACCAGCTTTCCCAATCGTTCTTAAACGATACCTTGTATGCGGTCAACGAACTGGAAGTATCCATCAATCCCAAATGGATACCTTACTTCAGTCAAAACAGCGGCATCTTAAAATCCTTCTGCTACTGGCATCTGAGCCTATACCTGCAAAAGCACAATCCAAATGTGCCTGATATCCCAAACAAATTGATCAAGCCACCACTGAGGAACAGCCTTACTAAACAGCGCAAAGATTTCTGGGATATAGTGATTCAGCACAATGGCCCTGTCAATTGCATCTACACCAATAGAAAACTGGCTATCGGCGACTATGCTGTAGAACATTTTGTCCCTTATGCTTTTGTATCTCATGATCTGCTCTGGAACCTGATCCCTGCAGATAAAAGCTTCAACAGCAGCAAGTGTGACAAGTTACCTTCTATGTCCCGCCATTTCGATCCTTATTGCGACTTACAGTTGCTTGGCCTCAAGACGGTAATCAACAATGCCCACAATAAGAACACCAAAAAGCTATTGCAAGATTACCTGACCTTGATCCCGGATCTAACTGATTTTGCTAGCTTAGAACCCCAGGCACTTAAAGCTAAATTTAGGGACAACGTAAGCCCACTGATCACCATCGCTGCCAACAATGGCTTTGAGTTTTTGATCTCCTAGAGTACCTCCCCAAAAACCTCCCACAAACCCTATAAAAATTCCAGAAAAATTTCCATGTAACTTCCATCGCCCTGCGTCTAAATTTCGATTTTTATCGAAGCGGCATCGAAGGGAGATCGAATATCCACCGCAAGGGCAACGCGCTGCTTCCAGCATTTCTGCAAACTTTCTCTAGGCTTTCTCCTACCTAACAGAGCAAAAAAAGATATCAATTGTTGTCAATTGTTATCAAAAGCGCTCAATTGCGCTCAAATGTGCTATGGTACATCAATATTTATTTTAGGTATTTTATCTTTATAGTATAGGTTTTCTATCAGTCCTATGAATCGGCCAGATAGCAATCCTGCAATTAACCAAATACTAACCTCTTAAACCCAACTGCAATGGGAATTCTAAAAAACGGAATCTTCGGTGGATTCCAACAAAAAACCGGTCCGCTCACTGGTCGCCGTGTAAAGGGCAGAAACGTAATCACCGGATTGCATCGCCCCAGCACCATACCCCTAACTGATGCCCAGAACTACCACAACGAAAAATTCAATCATGTGTTTGAATTTCAGCAACCGCTAAAAGCGCTCATCGCCAATGGCTTCAAATACGTCTTCAAAAAAGGCAATGCCTTCACACAAGCGCTATCTTACAATTTTCAGCATGCGCTGGTAGATGAGGGCACTGAATACAGGCTAAACTATCGCGCGTTTTTATACAGCAAGGGCAGTTTAGAAGCGCCTTTCAACCCGCTGGCCTCCTTCACATCGGGCGCTGTCTTGTACAAATGGGCTCTCACCAGCCATTGCGATTATGATGATCTGGCCACTTTTATGGTCTACAATGAGGATCAAAACTTGTTTGCCAGCAGTGTAGATGCGGTGAAGCGCAGCGCCTGTGGCTATGCTTTGCAATTGCCGGAGCCCTTTGCCCATGGCAAAATCCATTGCTACATGAGCCTCCGCTCGGCAAAGCACAGAAAGGTAAGTAACAGTATATATGTTGGACTAATTACATTATAACACCATGGCAACAGTAAAAAATGGCATCTTCGGCCAATACAGCGGCAAGGTCGGCAATCTCGTATTCTACCAAATGAATGACAAAACCTATGTGCGCTCGAAGGGCGAGATCACCGCAGCGCCCAGCATTGCACAAAAGTCTCGCCGACGGGAAATGGCCGTAGCGACAAACTTTGTAAGCTCGGTCTTGATATTCCTTAGACTGGGCTGGTCTGCAGAAGCTAAATTGAAAAAGAAATCGGCCTATAATATGGCGATGTCTTACCACAAGCTCTATGCGGTCAAAGTTGTAGATTCCGTAGTAGAGCTGGACTACAGTAAGGCGATGCTTTCCAAGGGTACTTTGCTCCCGGCGCAGTTGCCCACGGTGATTCTGGATCCTGAGGGTTTGCTCTTCAGCTGGTTTATAGATCAGCTTCAACCGCATCAGTCGGACTGGGATCAGGTGATGCTCATGGCCTATTATCCGGAATCGGGCGATGCCGTGTTTACACTCGGAGGCGTAGCCCGGACTGCGGGTAGTATGGTTTTAGAGATCCCAGCAGAAATGCGGGTAGGCCCAGTAGAGACCTATATTGCTTTTGTGAATACAGACAGGACGGCATGTTCGGATAGCGTGTATACGGGGAGAGTGGACTTTACACCGTAATCTTTCATTTTAATGTATTCAAGCTGAAAGTGAAATAGAGCATTAGCGTACCCGCTGGGAAATTTTTGATTTCATCGATTTTCTAGCGCTGACGTTTAAAGTAATCCCGATTGCAATAGCAATGCCTGGGATCAGGATAGCGTTCCTTAATTCCAATTCCTGATAACATCCATAGTCATAAATCAACTGGAATAGGCTTGAATCACCAACGAGATTAACCATACTGCTATTCAACGCTATTGAATTTATGATCACGGCGAACAGCATTGGAACCAATAGCAAAATTAACAGGGACAAAAACAATCTTTGGCGTATCGCGAGCTGCCGAAAGACCTGAAAGATCCAATATCCGAACAACATAAAGTATATTGGGACAATAAAGAGAGAGTTGCTAAAATGATGACCTGGAGTTCCGGAACATTCATCTGTAACTTGATCGATGTATGGTATCAGCCATAAGACGTAAATGCACCAGCATATGGTAAATAATAGACTATTTAATGCTGGATTGATTCGTATTTCCACAGGTTGTTAAAACAGGTGAGGTAAAATAGTCTTTTGTAATTTCATGCCAATCGTTTTAAAATAATAAACATTAATTGTAATTGACTCATCAATTCGTAAACATAAATTATTGCGCTTTTGTTGTGAATTGAAGTGCTAATCAAACCAACCATCTGAAATGAGAAGATCAATGAAATTTTTGAAACCTGCTAGATTGGCTTCGATTAGAATAGCTAAAGTTTTCATTGGTATAATTACGTTTGCAGCCTGTAAAACCAGTGAACCTGCTTTTACGGTCAAGGGAGATAAGATGTTACTAAAAGATACAAAGATAAATGTTGCGATGCTTAAACACGACAGTTCAACCATCGCAACTGCCTACTATAAAGGCAAAATGTATGATGTTAATAATCAAAGCTCGCTTCGTTATGTTATTTATGTTTCATATAAAGACAGTCTTTTTTATAAGATTGAATTTGACAACCTGCATCATGAAATGAAAGCTGAGGCGCTGAATGAATTAATCGTCGGAAAGAAGGGTAATGCAGTAGTGGTTTGGTATAAGCCGCTCAAAGAAAGCACTATTCCAGTCGGCCATATTTTATTGCCATGGAACATTTTTGTCGACGAAATAGCCGACAATGCAATTGCAAAAGATAAATTTACTGTTTTTTATGGCAGCAAATGATTCTATAGTTTCTTTATATACCCCTATGCTTAAGCTTCTGACTTGCCTGCACATGGAGTATCAAACGTGTTGCAAAATCTTTAAATGATGATTGTGCATTCGGCATCTGGGTTTCTAAAAAACTTTCTGATTCACCCTCCCTATTTATTTTAATCAGCTTGCCGTTCTGATCATAGTAAAAGATGAAATTTTCAGGATAGTGATCAGTTTCCTCCTGATCCTCAAACATGATTACTGAAAAGTTCACCTTTATGACTGATTGATTTCCGCTAATCTGTTTCACATCGTATGTCAATGCGCATCCGGAGCCACAACTGATTACGAAAGAGCTGTCCTTCATTTTGCCTATAACCTGTGACTTTTTTGGAGAATTTTTAGATTGACTTTGCTTATAAACAACATCCTGTTCTGTTTTATTGCTTTCCTGATTGCATCCCAGAGAGATGGCCATTATAGCGACTGCTATAGTGTTTTGTAATTTCATGCCAATCGTTTTAAAATAATAAACGTTAATTGTAATCGACTCTTTGCTTCGTAAACATAAATCACTGCGCTTTTGTTGTCAATCAAAACACCATTATGGAATGCAGTCCTGAATGCATCCTGTTATAAACTATCAAATATGAAGCTGGCATATCCCCTTATATTCTTTATCGCCTTATCTTTTGGTTGTCAAAACAAGGCAGAGAAGAAAGTTAATTTAACTCCTTTCTTGAATACACATTTTAAGAATACACTGGTCAACAAGAAATTTACAACGGAAAAATTGATTGGGCTTACGCACGATGAGTCAGATTACGTGCTGTCAAATTATCGGCTTATTGATACATCGATGGCAGCTGAATGGGCCGGAAATACAATTAAATTTATTGATTCCACACATTTCGTCAGTGCCTATCAGGCTTGGTGTGGAAATGACTGCTTTAGGAGTGTTTTTGGAAGATACCAATTTATTGATAGCCTAAAAGTGCGTTTCATTACTGATAGTATCACCCGGTCTGGTGACTGCGAGGCACCGACTGTTTATGGCGGAAAACCTCCGCTGGATCTATACCTTGTAGAAAGACCTGATGGCATCTTACAACTTAATCATCGGGATGATCAAAGTCATAAACAATAGTTGCTCTTCAAGGGCAGGCTGTTTACAACAGCTCATTTATCATATTTTTTACCTTGTCACTTCCGGGAAAGGCAGAAAATTTACTGATGAGCAGGCCCTTCTTGTTATATAACAGATATGAGGGGATGTATTCAAACTCAAAATGTTCCATAATATACTTCCACTGACCATCGGTCAAGTAGTAATGTTCACTGCCTATCGTCTTTATTTTCTCTTCCCATAGCTTTCGGGGTGAGGATGTATTCGTCAGATAGACAAACACGACCTCCTTATCCTTTAGTTCACCTTTTGCGCGCCTAAATTCCTGCATGGCATTTAAGCATGGTGTACACCATGTAGCCCATAAATCAATCAAAACAACCTTGTCTTTATGTTTGGAGATGATTGTTTCCATAACCTTATCATCCGGTACCGAGGATACATCATGAATAAAAGCAGGTGTCTTGTATTGATCCAGGTCCACAACCTGCTCATTTTTCCGCAATAGTATTTTGGCAATATCTCCGTCATTCCAATATCTTTTGATATTGTCAATTTGCTTTTGACTCAGCGGTCTCAGCTCCTCATTGAGCTGTATGCCATAGGCATTAGCAGCCAAAATATCATAATATTGGCCATCACTAAATCCGACCAAATCTGATAAAATAGCTTTAGCCTTGTTCAGCCAGCTGGGAATATCGCTATCTCCTATCGCAGGTAGTCCCAATATGCTATCCTGGAGAATTGATTTTTGAAATTCTAGAAAGGTAAAAGCATGCAAATATTGGGGATCATTGAGCTTAAAATCTTTTAAAAAACGAAAATAGCTTCGGTCAATCTTGTTGATAACAGGGATCGTGTTTTGATCACCGCCCGTTAAGCGATAATTCCCTCTCATGTTTCCTTCGTAATCAAATGCAGAGACTTTATATAGAAACAGCTTAAAATCATTTGACAATAGCTCTTTCAATTCTTTTGATATCAATGTGTCTTTTCTTACCACCGACAATCTCTCGAACAGAACCTTTTTACTATGGTCAAAAAAATAATCGACAGGTTTATCATATAGTCGCTCCAGGAAGCTGTCCGATTGATATTCAATCATTTCACCTACCAGACCGAAGCACCGGAGCATATCATGCTGATTCATATCTGGTTTTACGTTGATATGCGCAACTTCAAAGTTTGAATCGTAACTGAGATTGATGTTCGTAGCATCACCACTTTTTAGCTTGATGAGCAATGCTTTTCCCGAGCCCAAAGTTGTGGATAAGCGAATCAGACTAATGGCTGTCTCCACGTCAGCGTCAATAGAGAATTTTCCAGATTCATCTACTAGCGCTGTATATTTTGCAAACTCACCAGAAATTGGATGTGGAACAGTGATATTCACGTAAATGCTGTCACCACCTGTCTTATTTTGAACTGTTATTGTCCCCGTTAATTTGGCAATACCCGATTTGATAACCGGTGTGTCTATTGCCATACCAATAGATGAATTACATATCATTGAAAACAGAAGGCTTAACAGGCAATAGAGGCGTAAGTTTAGTATTTTAGTCATAAGGTGTTGTTTAGATCCATCAAAAATTGCCAGATCTGCTGGAGTCATAATTTTTGAGATAGAATCAGATGCAAGTTTCGCGTCATTTAAATTGATCTAAACTAAGCAAAATTTGGGCGAAATTCATTAGCAAGAGTGTAATTGCCATAATAGAAGTTGCTCGCACAATGAAGGTAACGTCCCTCCAGGACGGCTTGTCCGAATAGCATGTACACGGGATGTGTGAATTTGGATAACTTGTAGCGGTAAAAGTTTTAGATATTTATATTACTTTAGCAGCAGGGTACCCATTTAAAGCTCAATTGTATTCGCTCTTGCTGATAATTGGAACATTAGGAAATGCGGGGCTGATATAGGAAATAGATTTTGATGCATATTCAGCTGAGCTATAGATCCCCTACTCCTCAATCTTCTTCCTATAGAGATAGTCCGCTATTCTGAATATTGCATATTTTTTATCGCCAACCTCTTTTCCAAAGAATCCGCCATTGGTAAGTCGATAAAGGGTCTGTCCAAAGGATAGAGAGTTGGATTTTAGTTTTAGACCGTCATACTCTACGCTCCATGGCAATAATAAATAGTTTGGATGATGGTAAGAATTCTCTACAACAAGCTTTTTACCATCCTTAAAAACGAAAATTACCCGCTGTGTATAAGTTGTCGTACTCCAGTAAGTATCGGGTTGAGCAAAAACCTCAGTCAGTACTTCCGGAGATATCGAAAAGAGTGAATCTGCGACTTGCTTATAATAATTGAAATCTGAGTTTTTACCAGGGAGAGCGTAGTTGTTGTCAAAATCCAACTCTGCCGCGGAGGCATCATTCCTGATTTTCTTTGCCAACTTACCTATCGATGCTTTGAATTGTGCGACATCCTGCTTGCTCAACTTCAAGTCGGATATGGTGATCTGATCTTTTTTGTCTGTATGTATAAAATTCACCAGGGAATCCACGACATTGGCGGGGATACCACTTGGTAATTTTGGCAGAATTGGCCCCTTAGTTGGGCTTTTATCAGACTGAAAAGAGTTGCCACTTCGGGTAAAAGACTTGATCGCATTGCTTTGGTGAAAACAACCTCTGCTGCCGAATTCAATATGTAAGGATACAACTGGATTAGCCTTTAGGTTGATCAGATCTGAAGGCAATTTAGCGGCAGTCAAACTCATGCCTACCAAATTCAACTCAAAAAAACGATTGTAGGTTTCATCTGATATGAGTAGCTTATTGTTTAGCATGACAGCGTTTGTAACTACAAAATTTAATTCCATATACCTGAACCATTTATGTTTGTCGGCATCGTATTTCAAAACATCCTTCCCCTGGAAACCGTAATCATCATTACCGACCCTTAACTTCAATTCGGGTGTAGGTATGGCTTCTTTATTCGTCAGTAATGCTGAGCACTCAAACTCTTCCGGACTGATCTGGTAAAGTTGGTTTAGGGTTAGCGCATATAGTCGCTCACCCTTTACGGCAATGCTAAACGCATGGTCTTCCATCTTCTTTTCTGATTTCCAAAGCATAGAAAATTCAGGATCGTACAATCGGACACTTCGGTCTTTTTGTAGGGTATATAGATTTCCGGCCTCGGTAACTTCAAAATCTACAACATCATTGAGCCGCTGCCATTCTATTTGAGCAGATTTAGTAATAAATACGCCTCCTTCTTGCCTTATAATGTAATGGTTGCCCAAAAACCTTACTTTCCTGATGTCCGGATGATTAGCCTCAGACAGCCGAACATACTTATCTTGATCAAGTGGCGTCGGGATTTTATTCCAGGTTTTGCAGTTATCAGATGTTAAGTAAAGGGAATTCCAGGTGGAGCCGAAGAGCCCTGTTTTACCGTCCTGCTTAAAATGTACAGCAACGAGCCGTAAGTTCCCTGTCTTCTCAATCTTATCGAAGGTTCGCCAGGTTTTACCACAATCATCTGTATAATAAATGTATTGTGAACTGCCTGTCATCCATGCCTTACCAGATTTACTAAAGTAGGCGCCATCTGTCCAACTACTCTCTCCAAATCTAACCTTATTCCAGGTTTTGCCCTGGTCTTCTGTTCTAAAGACAAAATCTTCTTTCCCGTCATTTTGTAAAAATCCCGACAGTATCATTGTAGCATCGGAAAAAGAACTAATCCGTTCAAAATGATTGGAACTGAGCTCGTCATCCGTTGCGCTGATGTTGTTTTCACGCCACAGCTGGTCGGTCTTAGATCTGTAATAAACTTTGCCTGCCGCTGTTGCAACCCAGACATCACCTCCTGATGAAATATTCATTTCGCCAACAGTACCGGAGATCGCGAGTTTGGCCAGGTATGGGTTCTGGGAGGACACGGGTTTCACTGCAAATAGTATAATGGCTGCGTGGATAGAAGGGCTGTGATGTATATGATGAAGCGCATATTGCAATGATGCCGTTTTATTCAGAATTCCACAATTGCTTTTGCTTTGTTTTAGAGATCAAGTACTGTGTGAGATGCTTAATTAACGACAAATCCCTAAAAAAATTGATTACATTAGGCTCATACCTACAACAGTTTAGTTGCGGTTCAATCTTGGTGCTTGAAAACTAGCAAGATAACTACTTGGATACCGAAAATCTCAATGTATATCTACCAAGTTCTCCGTTACCATTGATTCCTTCGATAATTACTTTGTACTTACCCGGCCCATCAGCATTGAAAAATGAAAAATTAGCTTCGCCATTAGCATAGGTTTTTACATTTGGGTTCCAATAAATCATAGTACGCAGGTCTGAAATGTGCTTATCATTATGCAAATCATATTTAGGACTGTAAAACGTTTTGACCCTGCTGAAGCCTTTTGGGTGAACATTGATTAAGTTAAGAGGTTGGTTTATTTTGCCCTTCTTTTTACTGTAGATTACGATTGAAGGCCCTCCGAGCATTCCTATCAATGCCTGATTCATTTGTACAATATCAATTTTCGCGATATCACTAGCATCCAGTATTGTATTATCAAATACTCCCGCTGCGCTTATAGGATCAAGGCTTCTTCCTTCAAGGATGATTTTCATAGGTTCCACAGCATTGGTGATCGGATTATATGCATAAGGAAACTCTTGTATTTCTGGCCCATAAGGATCTGGTTGATAGGGCTTGAATGTTACATTTGGCAGAGAGCTCTTGAGCATTGTCCCTAAATTACCAAATGTCTTTTGCTTTTCCATGTCTATCGTTTTGTCAGCATGTCCTTCTGGGATTGTAATATTTCCCTGATAGGCATTTTTTTGCTCCTGTCTTTTGGCGCTTATATTTACTTCCCTCAATCTTTGCGAGCGGTCCAGTTGTCCTGTTTTCTCGTAAATACTGTCTAACATCCTGTTATTTTCGATGTAAGCTTGCATGCTTCCAATCATATTGCTACTGAGATCTGCTGCATTCTTATTCTTCCCTATATGCATTTTTGAAATGCTATCCAAGATGATTTCTACTTTAGCAGAATTTTTAGGCCCTTTGGCTTGTATAGCAAATTTGATACTGTCTGTCAATAGGAGGTCATCAAATCTAAATCGGCCGGCTGTATCCGTTGTTGTCCCCTTAATGATGTTGGCTTTCAACGATATGAGCGTAACTGCTGCGTTGGGAAGAAATTTATTTCCCAGCGTTTTTACAGTTCCAGAAATGGCCGTTTCCAATCCTTCTGCTTCAAAAGCGGGCTTCTGTTCTTTCTCTTTTGATTCAAAGCGCCTGAATCCTTGTGTAAGCATCAAGTTATCTAGGGCCTCATCACTGTTTGAAGTATCTGTACTGAAGTAATAATTGGGTTTTTCGACATAACCTCTAAGTTCGGATTTGAGCAGCAGATTTGAAAATATCGTATGTTCCGTGGTTTCTGCTATCGATACTTTGCTCTCATCCACTACGCTAACTGAGAAAGTACCAGCAGTTGCCTTGCCGTTACCATCTCGGGCACTCAGGTTTATGGTTACCTGCTCACGACTATTGTAAGATTTCTTTTCAGTGGTCAGGTTTAATTGCATTTGATCCGCCGACTTTATGAAAATTAGGCGCTCGTTCATAGGATTGCCTTTTAGGTCCAGCAATGTAAATTGTGCAATGCCTGTAGGAAATACATTTTTTTCGATCCATACAGAATTGACATTTTTGCTAAGTTTGATCGCGGAAGAAAAAACCATTTCAGACCCAGTCCTGGCAACGAGAACCACTTGCTGATCTGGCGTTTTAGTATTGATCCTTACGAGTATACTATCCTTATTGGGTTGGTAAACGCCAAGTACATAGCCAGTGTCAGTAGCCGATGGTAGAGGAACCGTTTTTTCCTCGCCATTAGGAAAAAGGAACTTCGCGGTATAGGTCTGGCTGGTTTCTGGTGTCCAAGGAAAGCTCCCCATGCCTGCATGTAGGCTTTGAAAGTTAAAAAGACTTTTGCCAGATTGATCGAGCACAACACCCTTTACGTTGATACCGAGCCCATTCATACTTGTAACTTTAAATGCCAGTCGAGATGTAATTCCCCCCACCAATAGACCACCCTCAGGGAAGAACTGAATGTCACTTTGCAGCAGACTATCCTCCCCATTCGTTGCCACTGTATTGGTGTTAAACCTTCCAATCCCGCTCACTCTAAAACTCTGGTCGAAAAAGTACTCTTCCCCGGCATTTCTCATCCATTGGGTATAAGCCCTGATTCTATAATTACCAGAATCGACGCCCTCGTCCAGTGTAAAATCTCCCATGCTGGTACCACCTATTACGGGTATTTTTAGAGACCTGATTAAAGAATCTTTTTCATTTATTAATTCAACATATAATGCCCCGCTAATGTTAGACAGATAATTGGTGCTGCCTTTCACTACGTAGGCTTTAAACCAAATCGTATCTCCCAATACATAGTAAGGCTTATCCAGGTGAAGATGTACTTTTTCGTAACTGCTTTGAGCATGTACTGTAATGCAAAGAGACAAAATAAATGCTATGGCAAGTAAAAAACGATTGAGCGTCATAGGAGATGAATATATGGTTTATGAAAACTAATTTAACTAAACAATATTAGTTTTAAAATTTCTGGCTATATTCAATCAATACATTTGACAGCTCTGTTTGCGATACCATATGGAGATATCCGATCATTTAAACAATTGTATAGAATTACATTCCCAAAAGTCTATCTTGTATTGTTATGTATATTATTTTTTTGATTGCAATATCTTCTTACGGCCTAAGCATAAAGGGTGTTAGGCCAGATCATTTTTTCCGTTTTTAATATAACCACATGAAAGAAAAAATACTCTGGATAATTGCGGCATTGATATTTTGCGTAGGCTACCCATTGCTTAATATTTTCCCTCCCGCTGATTATCAGAACCAGAATTTGACCTGGGTCATCAATCTCTTTGTCGCACTCGTATTTACTGGCCCGGCTATGTTTTTACTTACAGCAATCGTAGCTTTAGTTCCCTCCGGCACGAAAAGCTATACAGAACGTTTCTTTAGGGCTTTGCCATTTTTTGTTATTTTTCTGGGTATCCTGCTGATATTTGGAATATTAGGAAATGCGGGGTTGATATAGGAAATAGATTCTGATGCTTCTGGTTTTATTAGAACCTCAAATACTTATCTAAATAGATTTCGCCAAAACCTTTTTTTATTTGGCATCTCTTTGTTTTGATCTTCTTCAATTGGCAAGATCAAATATCTAAGCATCAGACTGTCTTCTTCGATTCGATAGAAATCAATTCCTACGGAAAGCACATTCCTTAAAGACAAGCAGGCACATTTGCATTACCATACAGAAAGAAATATCTTTACCTATGTTTAACGCTACTCCTACGATTAAAATAGCCACACTTACAGTCCTCGTTTTATTTTTGGTGCTTCCCTGCAAAAGCCAACAATACATTGTTTTTGAAAGAAAACAGACGCTGACCTGGAAACCTGTAGTGAACCAGATCCTATTGGCCCAGAATGAAGTATTGACAAAGCATGGGGACACTTCGCTTTCTATTTTCAACCTGTACTTTACTAGTGACACAGTTGACATCGGGCGCCTAAACAGTGACACATTGAGGAAAGAAGGAAATCGTTTGACTTCCTTAAGTTCCGATGTATTGTTCACCATGGTACCGATGATAACTCCTGGAGATCAACTTAAGTTAAAGAAGATTTCTAAAAATGAAGTTGCTGCGCTGAATGTCTTGAGTCATGAACAGGTTTTGAAGAATATCATTCCCAAATTGGCTACAGTTAGTGAAGCTGCACTTTATGAGATGCCGAGCTTGAAATCGAAAGACTTCCGTTTGATCATCAAAATGCGTGATGCCTACTTTCTCGTGGAGCAGCAAGTACTCTCAGTCGCGCAAGTAGTATCACACGTAGATTGGTATTTCCCAAATCAATTTAAGGACGCGGTGATCCCATACTCTTTGACCTACCAGAAAGCCTACAGGTTCAAGGATATAGAGAACTTCAGAAAAGACTTTAGGGATATTAAGCTAATCAGGCAACAGATTCAAAACCGCATCTATTTCAGCGGGGTAGATACGGCCAATGTATTTCATCTGCCAATCTATAACTATTGGGAAAGCCTCAATGATGACGCAATGAGCATCATGTTTTCGTCACAAAAGTTAGAACAATTCCAGCCAGGTCTGGGGAGTTTCGGCTTTATAGCCAAAATTGGCATAGTATCCTGCACGCTGGACTATTACCTGAAGAAAGAAATATTGTTTGACCAACCACAAAATTTCAAAGTAATCTCGGTAAATGGCCTGGATCCGAAAAATGTTACAAAACTGATCATTAGTAAACAAGTCTTTCGCTGGGTACATTAACTATTTAGTCATTTACCGCCTATGTTTATAATATTTGGATTCTATATTCACGTTAACTTTTGGTTTACGGTTTACAATTTGTTTTAAATCTTCAACGTCATTAAGCCCTGTATATGAATTTGTAAGGCACAATCTTTTTTTTAGAGAAGATGGTAGTTCATTCAATGACTTATCATCATCCAGGATCACCAGATCTTCAAAATCAAAATGGTTATGGTTTATCCAAGATTCTATTTCGACACGTCTTGATACTTTATGAGTATGCTCTCCTAAATTCTCGACAATACTAATCTTTCTACTGGAAATGCCTCTCTTTTTAAAAATAACTTTCCATTCAGCAATAGAATATTTATAGCGGTGTGATGTAGATAATATTAATTCATCCTTCGTTGTGCAAAAAATTGAATTAAAAATTTCGACAGCTTTCTTATTGAATTTATAAAATCCATCATCTTCTAACTCTACAGGTTTATGTGGATTAGCATGCACCATTACGCCATCAATGTCTAAGAAAAATTTCATATAAAAGTTGTCAACAGTAAAGTAAAACTACAGAATTTCGCTGCTTAGGCGAATTTCCCTTCATCAAGTAATCCATCAATTTAGGTCTTCAAAATGGCACCTTTATGAACCTATTTTTTGTTTACCAACGGGAATGAAAATACGGAGTATGCCTAAATATTTATTTGTGTATTTATATTCTCGGACTTGACCATTTCCCAAACCCTCTGAAACGGCCAGGTTTTCGGTAAAGGTGGAGAAAATTAAGAAATTCAAGGGGCGTTCGATGTTTTTAGATTTAGGATCATAACCTTTATGCATCGCAAAGTGAAATAAGTCAGGATTGAAAATTACCAAAGCAAAAGCGAGGTTGATCAGTAGCGTATATAAGAGCTGTTTTTTCATATTTAATAATACAAAATTTCATACATATTCCCTTACAAAGTGGTTGTCATGTGGACTACTTGAAATGTGAATTATTAGGATTTATTTTCTTTCAACATGGATATATTAACAACGACGGATAAGCTGTTTAGGGCTACAAAAAGCAATATTGTTGTTAAGGATGTACCATCTGTAAAACTGGTTGAAAAAAGTGGCGTTAAGAATATCGTAAACAAAAATAGTGATGCGACTACCCTTAACTTTCTCCTGAAGGAAAAGAAAAAGCCGCTGAAAAGACAAGTTATATATGCTAAAACTATGATGTACATATAGATCGCGTTATAGACTCTGGGACCATCTATAAAGGGAATATCATTGAAATTATACATCGCTAAGGACAACAGCATATGAATGTACATTGTCCAAGGCAACTTTCCATCGGCTATCCATATAAAACCAAAAGAAAAGGCTGCCAGTGCATTAATTAAAATGATATGTTCTTTTAAAGCTTTCATATTTATTGACACATGCCTCGTTGAGAGTTAAGTTTTAACAATATTTTATTTATTTCTATGGATCTTAAAATATCGTACGCTTACAATTTTCTTTCTGTAGCCTTAGACAAATATGCCTCACAACCTTGCTTTAGATGTTCGTTAAAATTTGGATCAGCTATCCACGATTTCACTTTAGCTACATAATCGAAGTTGTCATATTCTAAAAGGAGACTAACTACCCCTAGATTTGCGCTATCTATCTGATCCATAATTAAAGGGAGCGCTTTACTGATCTGTTCGCTTTTTCTTCCCGCTAACCGGGCATAGATGGGATTTTTGTTAGCTAGCTTTCCGCCAGGAAGAGATATGCATTTAAGTAAAAAAGCAGTTGTTTGCTCGTCCTTTCTGGTTCTGAAATAGCTGAAAAGCTGGGAAATATATTCATTATCAGAAAATAAAATCGTTTCGCATATATCCTGGTAAACAGCATCATTTTTCAAGATCGGATCACGGTCGTCTAATATTGGAATGTAATCTTCGGGAAAAGGTTTATCCCTCAAAAGGGAAAGCCATTTCTTTTGGGACTTCGTTCTGGAAGATTGAGACAAGGCCCTGTAAAGCTGAGGAATTGGTGGATCCTGCCGCAATAAGGTATCAAGGGCTTTTGCATCTCGTTCAGATGGACTATTGGCCAATGCCAAAAAGGAGACCCAAGTCAGGTCGCTGTCGCTAAAAAGATTTGGACGAACTAAGTCCAGCATGTCCGGACTACCCATCTCTGAAAGAACGCTAATTGCCCAACCCTGCTGACTGTCATGATCCAATATTAATTGCTTCAATACTTTCTCCTTTGCAGGAGTTATTTTTCCTTTTGCCATCGCTTGTAGCGCGATCTGCCTGGTCACATCATTACGACTGCCTATACTGTCCGAAGCAAATTTCTCCAAAATCTCTGGCTCCTGATTCAAAAATGCTCTGACCAGATATCCTACTGTTTCGTAGGTTTTCAAAGAATCTATGCTACGCAGCAAGGGTATGAGATCCTTTGATTTCATAGAAAGTAATGCAAAGCTGGCCTGTATGTCTGCGTATTTTCTCCTTTCAAGAAGCTGTACGATCTGTGAAATCCGACTAGTATCATTTGAATAAGTTACCATTGCACAAGCAAGATTGGTTTTATGCCATGCGGTATCATTAAAAAGAAAGTTGATTTGCTGCTTGTAAAGCGCGGTTTTTGAAAAGTCATCTAAAGGATACTTTTTTCCCTCCTTTTGGATGCTATCCTTTTTCGTTGGCGTGTACAGACCGTACAAAAACTTGTACATCTTCTTCAAACTATCTACATCTGGCTCCTGGAAATTGCCTTCCGCCACAACTCTGAAATGGTGCTCAAAATCAGCCAGGGTCTGCGCATAACTTCCGGAACTCATAAAAAGGAACAGTAGGAATGTGTAGCAGATTTTATAATTTACTATAAAAAGCAGATTTATAGAGCGTAATTTAATTAGAGCGTTTTTTCGGTTCATAAGTAATTGATTCGATTAGCTAAAGCTAGGATTTTTTCCAGTTAATCCAAACTTCGCACAGCATCCCTCCTGTTATGTATTTTCCCAAAGACTGGCCTGGCTGATATGGGACTGATAAGGGCTTTAGCTATAGCTCATAAGGGTCAGTATATGCTTTAGCCTTACAAATCCCTGCTGAATTGCTTTTCAATCACGAATCAGCCTAATAGGCGTAGAACAATTTACCTCCTGAAATCGTTAATAGGGCATTAAACTCACATCAACGAATTAGATTTAAGCGCTAATGATTGCTAAAGAACGCCTCCGAAAACTGGAATATCCCATATTATTTGCCTATCTCGGCTTATGGCTCCTGGTATACCTACTCTCCAGACTGTGCCTGGAAATGTATACTGATCACACTCCAGGCTGGGTATGGATCTGGCTCATGGTCATCTTCATCCCTTTGAGTGCGTATGGAGCCCTCCGCATGGCCTATTCCGAAGGTGGTAAATGGTACCATTCTTTTGGCTATTGGGTGATGTTCATGCTGGGCAGTTTATTTAGCGGCCATTACATCCTCCTAAACAGCGACATCCTCATCAGTTCGCTGATCAAGCCCGCAGTCATCGCAGAGGCTAAAGTGATCAGCGTCAATAAAGTAATGAGCCGCAAGCTGGGATTTGACCATACGGCAGTGCTCCTGCAATTCAACGGGAAAAGGATTGCTCTCGACGCCCGGCCTTACACCTACTTTTACCTGCAGAATAAAACAAACATTAAAATCACGACGGGTACCTCTTATCTGGGAAATACTTACGTGACCTCAACAGATATGTCACTGCAGGCAAAAAGCGGAGCCCGATGGCTGCACCTGAAAGACTGGGCTTATCGCCAGCGCTGGCTGTGGGTGCTATTTGGCTGCATGGTGCTGGGTGTGGTCATCAAATGGAAGTATTTTCCAGACAAGCCCGGCGAAAAACGCCGTCCATTGAGCTTCTGGAAAGCCATGGGCTTGATTATGGGAATTCTAATGGCAATCGGCTTAGTGCTGTACCTGGCACTTCTCATTTATGTGAAATTCTTTGCCTCCAGGTAACATTAAGGATTACTGGATGTCTGCATCCCTTATCCTTAGGAAAACTTACACTTCAGGATCAAAATATTTTTGGCAGGGTCGGGATTAACGAAAAAAGGGAACACCAATTGGTGTTCCCTTTCGCTAAAGATGCTATTCAATGTATATTTCTATTTGCTCAAGCCATCCTTTTTTGCCCTTTCGAGCACTTTTGATGCACGCTCACCACTGTCGGGATGTGAACTTAACATTTTTTCGGATTTGCTCCTTTTAGCTCCTGATGCGCCATCCATGTCTGCAAATTTTTGAAAGGCTGAAGCTAAAGCTGTCACTTTGTAATTGTGCTTTTTCATAAAGTTATAGGCAAATTCATCGGCCTCACTCTCTTGCTTGCGGCTATATTTACTTTCCAGCAATGCACCTGCGAAAGCGCCCAGCTGACTTTGAGATAATGCGTTTACCGCACCTGATTGCGAGGATGCCGCATCAGTCAAAGCTTCTCTTTTGTACGCACTTCTGACTGCATCACGGGAATCCTTATTGGCCACGTGGCCGATTTCGTGACCGATGATTCCCAGCAGTTCATCATCTGTCATGAGGTCCATCAGCGAGGAAAATACACGAACACTTCCATCGGCACAGGCAAAAGCATTGATGTCGGACACCTTGTACACTTTAAAATTGAGATTTAATCCCCCTTCTGTCTGGTGTTTAGCAAACAGCTTTTTGAGCCTGACGGTGTAAGGATCAGTTGGCCCCGCTACGGTATTGTGGGTATCCATGTAGGCCACTGCTTCAGCAGCTAATTTGGCGGCTTCGGCATCAGAAAATGTCGCGGCCTTTACGCCTTTTCCGATGGCGCCGATACCTTTAGAATTCATTTTAATTTGAGCTGAGGCGCAGGGAGCGATTGAAATTACCAAGCCTGTCAGGGCGAGGTAAATGATAGATTTTTTCATAGTAGATGTTTATTATTTCATCTTCTAACAACGCCTGGTTGTAAATGTTTCTAATATCTTCAGGACGCCAATCAGACCTTCACGATCAGTATATTTTTGTACACCTGTTTCTGATATTCGAAGTAATCAAATCCTGCCCCTTCGACCTTAAAGTCCCCGGCCTGAAGGTAGTCCACTCCGCAAGGGCCATCTGCTTTATGGGCCGTAACTTTGAATTTTAACAATACAGACTGCTCGCTGCCCAATTTGACCTGGTAGACTGCCTCAGCGCTTTCAGGTTCAAAAATAATGATTTCAACGGCACCTCTAATCGGGGAATTCGGCTGGTCAGGAGCGACGCGCCAATTGGTAATGCTCTTTTGATCTGAACTGCGGATGACTTGTATGTCCTTTGCAGCTAGCCCGCCTTCTTTGATGATCGGTTGGCCAGTGACTTTGTCCTGAAATACCAGGATCACCCGATCCGGCTGGCGCTGAGACAACAGTTCATTACAGCGCAGACCGTCATCCCGCCGTTTATTGCAGCTTTGAAAGCTGATGATAGTTGCTAATAAAATGAGAAAGGCAAGAGGTTTAGTTAGAATGTTCATATTTATATTAGGTTTTTCTTTATTAGAAGACGGCGCCGACTTGAAAAACGCTACACATGGCTGGAGATTTTTGAAGATGCAGCATCAGTCAAAATCTATTTTTATCTTTCCATTTATTATCGAATGCTTTTTTCACCACTATGGATGCTCAACTTCAGCAATTAAGAAAATTCATAAGTCTTGCTCAGCCTATTCCTGAAGCCGACTGGCTACAGTTTGCCGAACTATGGAAGCCGCTCAGCGCGAAACGAAAAGAAATCCTGACCCATTCGGGCGAAAAGGAACGGTACCTGTACTTTGTGCTGGAAGGACAGCAGCGCGTGTACTACCAGGATGCAGCGGGAAGAGAGGCGACCCTGGTGTTTACTTATGCGCCTTCCTTTGGTGGTGTGCTGGATGCGATGCTGGAGCAACGCGCGTCAAACTATCATTATGAAACGCTCAGCCAGTCCAGTTTCCTTCGTGCTTCCTATTCTGACATCCTGCGATTGAAACAATCCAGTGCCTCGGTTGATGCATTCATTTACAAGTCGTTAAGCGCAACGATCAGCGGTCTGCTCATGAGAATGGTTGAACTGCAATGTTTCAGCTCGGAAGAAAAATTTCGCGCTTTACTGTCACGTAGTCCGCACATCCTGCAGCAGGTGCCCCACAAATACCTGGCAAATTATTTGGGCATAGACCCGACAAATTTCAGCAAATTCATCAATAAGCTCAGCATTTGAAAATGATGGTAAATACCAAGTTTGTAGCGCCATTGAATGTGCAAATTGCGTAGTATGAATCACAGTAAGATATTGACCAACGCAGCATTTGTAGCGGAACTGCATGATAGGGTTGAGCTGCACTTGCAGCAGGCCATTTTAATTTACCAAAACAGCTCAGAAGAGCAGCTGAATAAGCCCGCTGAAAAGGGCGGCTGGAGCATTGCACAATGCCTGGAACACCTCAACAGTTATGGCAGTTTTTACCTGCCGCTGTTCGCCAGGGCACTGAAAGACAATCGGGGCAGACCTGTAGGGCAGGTGAAACGGGGCTGGCTGGGAGATTACCTGATCAAAATGATGGATCCAGACCGGAAAGCTGTCCAATACAAAGCGTTGAAAAAACACCTTCCAGCGCCAAAGTTGGATGCCTATAAGACCGTGGCAAAGTTCATCGAGCAGCAGGAACAGTTGATTCAACTCCTTGCTGCAGCAGGATCGGCAGATCTAAACGGCATCCGGATACCGACATCCATCAGCCCCATCATCAGATTAAGACTTGGGGAGGCATTCGCTTTCCTGATCATACACAACGAACGGCATATCCGCCAGGCCAATCGCAATCTTGGTCAGCCAGAAAAACAATTTATTGCATCATCAGGTGTAGCGAATCTACCCGGAAACACGTCTGAGCTTACTACAATCGCTGAATGATATGAATACAAAAATCTTGATTTGCTTTCTTCCTCTAGTGCTCCTCGCCTGTAAAAAACATCAACCTGAAATCTTGCCGGAGCCAAATTCCCCTGAACAGGCCAAGTCACTTGCCTCTACGCGAAGCATCAACAGCAATGGCCATAGTATTTTAGTTAGCTATAATTACAATAGCTTGGGCAAACTTTACCAGGAAATCAGCAAAGATGAAAGCACCGGAATGGAGATGTTTCAGGAGTATCGCCATAAAGACGGGATCCTGTATCTATCGGACATTTCAGATGAGCAAAGAAAACTAAGCAAAATCAATTATACTTATGAGCAAAATAAGCTGGTAAAAATGCGGTATTTTGAATATGACCAAAAGCTTAATCCATACTTCGGGCAGTATGACAAATTGCAATCTCCCATAGCTTACAGTCGTTCAAATATCATCAAGTCAGTGCAGACCGACCACCTCAGCAACAGTACGGTAACTGCAAATTACAGCTACGAATACAATCGATTAGGTCAACCGACCTCCATGTTTTTAGTAGGCGATCGACGT
Organism: Pedobacter sp. GR22-6; assembly: GCF_037402555.1. Lineage (NCBI taxonomy): Bacteria > Pseudomonadati > Bacteroidota > Sphingobacteriia > Sphingobacteriales > Sphingobacteriaceae > Pedobacter > Pedobacter sp. GR22-6. The sequence continues at coordinate 1,223,938 of NZ_JBBEUC010000002.1, read as the reverse complement.
AAACTGTTGACCACCTACTATTATGAATAGCAATCGCTTGTTTTGCTATAGCAACTCGCCCATGCCAAACACGGTGAGACCCTTTGCAAATTGCTCAGCTACTGCCTGATTGGCTGCCTCGATGTACTGGCCCGTGATAGGGTCCACAACTGTCCTTAACGGTCTTTTGCCTTTGTCCGTACCGATGAGTTTAACCACAGCATCAGCTACATCCTGCGGATCCGGATTGTGCGATTGTATCTGACCGCCAAGTGCTTCCATCATTTTGCCAGGGAAATCTGCAATCGCTGCGTAGCCCTCAAATACCGACTGGTCTGAAGCATACTGCGTTTTTTGAGCCATTTCGGTTGGGAAAGCACCTGGCTCCAAAATGGCCACATCTATACCCAAACGTTTCACTTCGTAATGGAGTCCTTCGCTGATCCCTTCCAGTCCGAACTTGGAACCCGCGTAGATGGAGGCAAATGGAAATGACACCCTTCCAAATCCGCTGGTCACATTGATGATGAGGCCCTCTCCTTGCTTGCGCATAGCAGGCAACACCGCTTTGATGAACCTCCATGGCGCGAATACATTCACATCAAAAATCGCCTGAACGTCTGCAGTACTGAAGCTCTCTGCCACGCCGTTCATAGAAAATCCGGCATTGTTGACCAATACATCAACTCTGCCTTCTTTTGCTAAAATGGTATCTACGGCTGCTTTCACACTTTGGTCCTCAGTCAGCGTCACGTCCAGAACGGTCACGTTATCCAGGGTCGACAGTGCTTCGGCCTTTTCCTGATTCTTACCTTTGGTGTCTCTCATGGTAGCATATACCTGATGGCCCAGGGCTGCTACACTGTGTGCGGTAAGCCAGCCAAATCCACTATTTGTTCCTGTTATTAAAACTACTTTTTTGCTCATGTCTTGTTGTTGTTTAAATGAATGAAACAAAAATCGATACCAGGATGAGCAAAGCATTTACCATTTGGTAAAAAGCGCAGGCAGCAGTGGAAACAGACAATTAGCGGACATTTCTTCGGATCCTGCTCAACGACTGTTGGGTGATGCCCAGATAAGAAGCGATATGTGATAGCGGTACACGGTTGACGAGGCCAGGAAAATGTTGATTGAATAAAGCGTAACGGTTCGTGGCATCTTCTGAAACCAGCGGGCTTCTGCGTTCAATTGCCTTTAGCAGACAATTCTTTAAGATCAAATTCTCCACCTCTTTCCAGCCCACAATGGTGTTGCCAATCTCATCCCAGTCCTTTTTGGAAAAAACCATCAGTTCACAGTCTGTCTCAGCCTGAATGTATTCAGAGGAAATGATCTGTGCCTCGAACCTTTGCTGGTCAGAAACAAAGTTATTCTCCTCTACAAATGAGTGCGTGACCGCCTCTCCCTTATTGTTGTAATAGCAGAAACGCACTACGCCTTCTGTAAGGAAACCCACGTATCTTGGAATCTTGCCCGCTTCAGAGAAATACTCGTCTTTTTTTAGTTTCAATATGCCCGACTTATTTAAGATAAAATCGGTCTGCTGCTGATTCAGGTTGCCAAACTGCAAGATGTAATTGATAAACGCTTCCATTAGGCAAATTTCGGGTTTATCGGGCATAGTTTTTTTACCATATGGTAAAAACAGAATGGTGAAACTTTTTACGACCGAATTAGCGCTTATACCTGATAATGAATGCAATCCAGATGACAAGCAATACGAGGATCAGTATCAATTCTGTCTTATGGATACCATGTATGAAAAAATTATTCAATGAATGAACTCCTGCGACCGCCAGCAGGGAACGGGTTTTATCATATACCTTCCCTATCCCCCATGTACCAAAAAATATAATACCAAAGAAAATCAAGTTGCCTGAACTGAGCCCGAAGTTCAGGTGCCAGGCAAACCAGAGGACTGCGATGATCAATATGGAATAAAACCTGGGTAAAGTTTTCAATTGCTCCTGCAAAAACACACGCCAACCAATCTCCTCCAGCAGGCCGTATACTAAAACGGTAAACATGAGCAGTATCGGAAAGCTTCCGTCGATGAAATAATATACTGTAGAGATCAAAATAGCAGGCAATAACCAATATACGGCAAAGGGCGTCACCGTATTTTCATACATCCCTTTGAGGGATAGGTTCAGTGGAATTTTAAATATGCGCACTGCTGCCAATGCGCCAATGGCCGGGCCTATACCCCGCAAAAGAATTTGCAGGTAAGCGTTTTCGATGTGCGACAGCAAACCGGTTTTGACCGCCAAAAACCTAAAGGCGACTGCAACAACATAAAACACAAAAACCGCAGCAATATTTACTTTTCCTTTCATACCTGATGATAATTTTTGCACAAAACTATCGGATTGGAAGAAGAATAAGATTGACTTTGGGTAAGTTCTACTTTTCTGTCACCCTTTTTCTGATGCGGCTCAGGCTTTCTGCCGTTAAGCCCAGGTAGGATGCAATTATTTTAAGGGGTGTACGCTGAAAAATTTCAGGTCTTGCTGTGATGAGGTTGAGGTAACGTTCCTCTGGACTTTTCGTCAAAAGACTGATCTGCTCCTGCTGTTTGCGCGCAAAAAGTATTTCGGAAATGGCTTTACCAATCCTCAGCCCGGTCTCACTTCTTGAATACAGGTTGTTCAGATCCTGATAACTGACAGACCACAGTGTGCAGTCTTCGAGGGCTTCTGATTTGATGACAGTCGGCTGCTGACTGAGGAAAGAGAGGTAATCGGAAAGGAAGTTGTGCTCATACAGCAGATTAATACAAATGTCCCGCTTCCCATTCCAGACAAATATTCCGACGGAACCACTTACGATGATATTGAGGTATTTTTCTACAGTGTGGTAGTTTTTGATGATTGCTGTCTTTTTGAACTCACGTACTTGTATCATCTCAGAAAAGCCTGTCCAAACACGCAAATCTGCCTCGTAATACGGATCAAAAACTTTCTTTACAGCTTCAGGGGAAGGATTCATGCAACAAACATATTCAATTTGTTGATCAAAGTAGTAGGAAAGGATGATTTCCTAATGGCAAAAAGCGTCCATATTTAGTTAAGATACGGTATGGCCTGAATGTATTATTGATGTAATTTAGACAGACAATGCAATCGGCGACACCGTCTACAAAGTTAAAAACGACACTCATTATTATATTATAAAAAGCAATGGTCAGCCGCTCAAATATTTTTAAATTTTTAATCGCATGAAATCATACTTATTAACTGCAGTCGCAATCCTGGGATTGTTTGCCACTTGCTATGGCCAAGAACCGAAAAAAAGCAACAAAGACAGTAATATAAGTGCTACAGGCATTCAAAGATTAATGGATTTACAGATTGAGGCTATGAAGGAAACGAGCAGAAACTTATCCAGTTTGGAAGCGTCAGAAAAAACGTTAGACTCTACATTCAATGCAGTCCTCAAAGAATACGCTAAAGACAGCTTGTTCGTCAGCCGCCTAACAGAGGCTCAGGGCTTATGGAAAAAGCTTCGAATCGCAGATCTTAAAGCAAGATTTCCAGTCGAGGAACCTTTGTACTATGGTCAGGTATATTTGGACTGCGTCTATGGGATGCTCAAATCCGAGAATATAAATAGAACTAAATTTCTTAACCAGTGGCTAGTTGGAATCAAAGAAGGAGACGTATGTGCAGGTTCGCTGAAATTGATTAGATAATCGAAATATTGAGCGCTCTCTGGGGTTTGAAGCTTTGGTAAACTACCATCTTCACCAGCTATTCCACATCGAAATTCAAAACATTAGATTGCACAGCTATCCTATTTTTCGTCTCTAACACTCCTTTTGGACCTAGGATTTCTTCCTTAAAGGCCTCTTTGTAAGGATAAATTTTATAATCGAAGCGGCTTGCTGGAATGCTGAATTTGCCTTTGCGTTTGGCAATCATCTTCATTTCAAATATTTGTTGCTTAATAAAAATTTCTTGATTCAAGGCCGCCATCTGCTTACCAATTTCATTTACATTCCAGGTAAATTTTGCCACATTAAAATTGGCATCGATATACGATTTGAAGCCAACTATGCCCACTTTATAATCCACATTTCCTTCATCAATCACTTCGAAGAGGGCCTCCGGTGCTCCATTTTTAACAAGGTCAGCAGGGGTAAATTTTGCAGTGCTCGAGAATTTAGCATATTCGTATAAGGAGATTTTTATGGTATCCTGCAATTGATAGCGATCCTTATCGGCCTTTAGAAATAGCTTTACCGCATTACTGTCTACATGTTGTTGTTTTACGACTTCAATAGCACATGGGGCACTCTCGTAGTCTTTGCCTGCTATTTTTGCTGCTATAACTGGAAGATCTGACTTCCCCAGATCACCAGCGGTAAAGACCAGCTCATAATAATGATTCGTTCCGTCAGATTCGATATTGTTTTCGATTTCCGCAGCATCCAAATCGATACCCGTCTTATTGTTCTTTTGGATGACCCGGACACTACCCTGATCCGGTTTACCTTTAAAGAAGATTTTCACAACACTAGATTTGTTCAATTCGACTTGTGGCTGCGCGACGATCCAGACTTTTTCGTCTTCCTTTTTATCGGCTGTTTTCCTGCAGGAAATGAGAATAAAGATTAATATCAGCGACGAAAGTAAAATGACGTACTTATTCATTTGGCTTGGTGAATGGGTTCGATTATGCGATTTAACTATGCGGAAGGGTTTTTAGTAAAACGGCGTTTCCGTTATCAGCAGACAAGACAATAAACTGATCGTTATTTTCCCGGACGCTTGCCTGCATCTCTGGGTTAAGCGAGGAAAATGCGAATTCTTTTTTATACACCTGCTCGCCAGAAGTAAAGTCGGTAGGAAGCAACTCCGGCGCTGCACTCATTCCTTCCAAACGGGGCTGGAACATTTTATTGATTTTCTTTTGCAACTGTTGGTCTGGCTCGTTATCGATTTTGAAAATCTTGTCGGCTATGCCTTCCAAAAAAACCGAATCGTGGCGCAGTTTGCCAGTGGTGTAGATGCAGTAGTGTATTTGTGTTTGGTCATTGCCATATATTTTCTTGGCCAGGCACACTTTGATATTGCTTAAGTTGCCAAGTACCTGTTTCTTGGCTTTAGCTTGCATCATTACTGCTGCTACAATACAAAGCGCAATAATTGCGATACAAATCTGCAGGTAGCTGGTGAAACTTGAGTCTGTTTTTGATAGATCGTAACAATAGTAGCCAACAAATGCTGCAAAAAACGCGATGACGACAGGTAAGGCAATGAGTTTATTTTGCCCCAGGCTGACCTGGCCAGCATACGCCTTTTTTAGATTTTCGTCGCTTTCCAGTCGTTTCAGTAATTCTGTGTGATATAGCATAATTTAAGATGATTTCTTTGTGGTGTTCAACTATTGTACCACATCCATTTCAATAATGCTATGTTTTCATTCGATAGTTCGAGACTGTCGCAAGCATTGACAGTTTGAAGCTAGGTTAACCTACAGGATTTCGGGAAGGTATTTCAGGTACTGTACCGGCACATGATCCGTAAGCCATACATTATTCGCCGATAAATAAAATACATGACCCGCAGCATGCATTTCAGCTGCCAGAACAGTAAGGATAAAGGGCTTACCATGCCTCGCACCCACTTGCATTGCCGTCGCGTGATCCTGACTCAAATGGACATGTTGCCTTTGCCTTTTTTCCAGTCCAGTGCTCAGTATCGAATTGAGAAATCTTTCGGTAGTGCCATGAAAGAGTATCTCAGGTGGCGTTTGAGGCTCATAGCCCAACTCCACCGCTACAGAATGCCCCTGGCTAGCTCTGATCCGTCCTTTGCCTTCATCAAATGCAAAGCGTTTTTTGCTATTCGTTTCTACAACGCGCTCCAGCAATGCCATATCTAAAGGGGTACCATGCGCGTTGACCTGACTGATGAGCGTAGCCACATCGACCCAGCCCTCGTTGTCCAACTCGATGCCGATCAGTTCTGGTTGATGCCTCAACACCAGACTTAGAAATTTGCTGACGGTATTTGTATTTTTTTGATTCATAAAGCGCCTGGAAAAAGAAGGAAAACGTTCACAAGCATAAATGTAGAAAAATAAACTACTTACTTATTATTACTTTAAATTGGGTAGATTCATTCGGCAGCCATTTTTACAGTCGCCAAAATAAAAGTACAAAAGCTATTATATACCAATAACATTTTTGTTAACTTAGTAAAAAAAACGCTCATGAAAACAATTACCGCGCTCTATCGCCTGTTAGTAAACCCTCTTAACCTTCAATCTATTCCCCTTGTGAGAAGCTTTTTAAGCTGCGTCATTATTATATTTTTGAGCACCAGTATAAATGCTCAACAAGCTACCCCCCAAGAGAAGACAACTACATTGTTCGATTATGGAATACCACTGAAGACAACTGAAGATAATTTCAAGAATTTGTTCCGCAATTTCCCACTTTTGATATCAAATGCTGACAAGAGTCTAAAACTACTATCCTACAAATACTTAACAGCGATTAAAGATGAAAAAGAAGTAAAATTTTATCTTACAAAAAACAAAGAGGTTTATCTGAGCGGCGGGGGGATAATTTCTAGATTCGGTGAAAATGATGTTAAAAATAACACAATCAGAATGACGTTTCTATCTGAAAATCAATCCAAACAGAATGATACAGTTTTCGTAAAAGAGATGAATGACAACATAGCTGAAATGATTAAAAACATTAATATTGGTTATGAGGTGTATGTTGTCAAGTTTTTAGCTGATGTTAAAACCTACGATTTCTACGTATTTGTGAACCCCAAAACGAAAGGTGTAATTAAAAAAGGGAGTTTATTTGGATTCGATATCCCACTCTACTACGCAGATTTTTACAGCGAAAGAAAAGGTTAAGATCACGATCTCATACATGTGATTATCGGGATTTCAGTAAAAGAAAACCTTTATTATTTGCAGTAATTGATGAGGTAATGGCGTACCCTAAAGTTCTTTTTATGCTAATATAAAGAAAAATGCTATGGGGTAAATACTCCACTTAAATTCTCAGAGATTTGGAAAGCCGAATCAAACGAGCATTTACTATCTTTGACAAACGATGAACTGGACGCTAGCAAGTTATTGCCTTGCACTCTCATTATTCCTTTCGAGCATGTTATCAGCTCAGGACAAGTCTTCTCTAAAAGAGATAAATCTGTCTGATACAATAAATGGAATCTACATTCCAAAAGATATAAAAGATTGCTTTTCCCAACTGGACGTCATATATCCAGATAGCTTGAAAAATAAGGCAAGGCTGATGGCTGACTATGAATTTGCTTCGGGAGCACATTTTGGTTTGGGCATGTGGATAAGAAACAACTGGGGCCTTTGGCAGGGATCCCGGCTTAAAACATACTTCGCTAGATTTGGATACACTGTGCCGGACGCTACGTCATCATTTATTCTGTTCGCCTACCATCGTTACCTCAATGGAAAAGATTTAAAGGGGCCGAAAATGAGAAAGAAGCGTAAATTAAATAAGCGTCGGCTTATCAAATTCATAAGAGAGATTGGCGCACTTGGTGAATATGGGTAATTATTATCAGCGACGAAAGTAGATTAGTTAAACTTTTCATTTGTAACAGCTTCAATGAGCGAAAAATGCTAAATAAACGCCATGATAATAGGCGATGCAATGTATTCTAAAATTGTACCACGGCTGTGCTGAATGCTGAGATTGAGAAAATACTATTGAGGAAAAACCAACAGGTGATAGCTAAATAAGGTATAATCAGCATTAGGATTCGAGAAATTTCTCTTCCTTATAATTCAGTCCAGCTTTGGAAAACACCAATGCCAAAAGACGAATGTCTTTGCCTTGATTTACGTAGGGCAAGGCATAATTTTTCTCCTTGATCTGCATCATAGCCCGCTCAAAAGCAATAGCTACGTCAGCTTCTGCTGAGGCGTACTTGATCTCTAAAACATACACATGTTGTTCAAAGAGCAAAACCGCATCTGTACGACCGCCACGGTGCGAACTTTCGCCACGATGCTCTATGTTAGATAAAGTCATGGCCAACTGGAACAAGGCCTGGTAATGAGTAATACCAATTCGGATATGGCCCGTCTTACCTCCTCGTTCGGAATCTGGAGCTCATAGAATTGTTCTTTCTTGTTGAAACCTTTTATAGTCAGGTAACCAGACTGAAACAACAGCGCAATAGTACCCAGATTCTCCAAGGCCTGACCATCGGTAAAGGTTTCAAAAACTTCGATTTTATCTTGCATCACAGTTTCCAGATTATCACCGGTTTTCAGCAATTTCAAGAGAAAAGTTGGTGTACCGGTGCTGTACCAATGCGGATTGAATCGCAATTTATCCAGGAGAAGCAACACGGAATAAGGATTATACACGAAAGTTTTGGCATCCCAACTGTATCCGTTGTACCAGTGTTTGATCTCAACGAGTGTATCTTCCTTACTGGCCTCGTTATGTTTCGCAAGCGCATCAATATGGCTAGCAAAATCATGCTCTAATTCCGTTTGAGTGTAACCACAAATACCTGCATACTGCTCCTTGAAGCTAATGTCATTCAGATTATTAAATCCTGAAAATATGGAGGTTTGACTTACTTTGGTAATCCCGGTAACCATTAAAAACTTGAGATGGGCGGAAGAAGCTTTCAATACACCATAGAAGCCTTGCAACACTTTTCGTATCTCATTGGCATTATCCAGATCATGCATCTGATCTAATACAGGCTTGTCGTACTCATCAATTAAGACGACAACCTGTCGCCCTGTTTTTAAGTATAACAAGGCTATGAGCTGACTTAGCATTGCAGCTGGGGCATCTTCGTAAAGACCTAAGTCTACCTGGTGAAACGCGGCTTCTGTTTTCAAACTTAGTGAAAGACCCAATTTCAAAACCTCAGATGATGAGGCATCTTTACTCATATCAAGCATGATGACCGGATGAGGCTCCCAGTCAATTTTATCTTCGATATATAAACCTTTGAATAAATCTCTTTTACCCTCAAAAGCTGCTTTGAGCGTACTCAACAACAAACTCTTGCCAAAACGACGCGGCCGACTTAAGAAAAAAGTACTCCCACCAGACTCCATCAATTCATAGATGCATTTTGTTTTATCCACATAAATACAATCCTTATGGATCAAATTAGGAAAATCCTGTTGTCCGATGGCCAGCTTTTTCATCATGACGCTAAGGTAATAAAAACCGATCAATACATCGTTGCGGAAAAGTACTCCTCTGGTTTGCTATAGCTTACATTCAACGATCTCAAAAGATTGCACTAAAGAATCGGATGCCAGTGTAAAAACAAGTATTTTCCCACTAGCTATCTGCTTCGCCTATTTAAATGCTATTTTACAACTTCAAACTCGACATCATAACCATTGTTTATGGAGGCGGCCTGAACGCCGTTGTACTTTACGTTCATATATTCCAGGATATCACCGCAGTCAAGCCGTTTGATGTTGAAATTAAGCTCAAAAACATCCGTGGTTGTCTTAAAGTCAACAAACACCTTCCGTTCATTGTAGCGCCCTGGCGCCGGTGATTTATCGTTAAGAAAATAAATGGAAAGTACATAGTAATCTCCAGATTGTTCTGACATTCGAGGTTGCAAAGAAAAGCTGACTTTCTGATTATTTTCATCGTACACAGAGATATCGCTCGGCAGATATACCCCTCCTTTATCTTTGATTAAAAAACCGTTGCTGGCAGTACGATACACAATGCGAATCGAGGAATTGGATATAAACATCATATCTTTCTGATCGCTGCATTTGTCGCCACAGGAATAGCACAGGATTATAATCATACATAGTATGGAGAATGGTCTTATCCTGGTCATTACCAAATTAACCGTTTTAGCATGAACTAATTGTTAAGTACCAACTTTCATTTACTTGCAATAGTTGACTAGTCAATAAGTCTACCGATTTTTTCCATTGCTTCCCGGAATTTGGGTGTCTTATACAATTCATCACGAAGTGGAATATGCATGAAGGTAAAACTACCGATTCCAGTTGTAGACTTTTGATAATTTAGGTCGAGTGACACTGATTTACTGCGCCAGTTGTATAAATTCTTTGTAGGCTCTGAACTAGTATGATACGGCCCATATTCTTTCAAAAAATAGGCGAGCAATTTCGGCCCAGATGCTGAAGGAAAATGGCCATTCATAGAATAAATTCTGTTTCTGAAGGATATCACTGCAAAGTGCTCGATCTTAGCCATATTTATTGGTAAAGGCTTCGACACGTAATTGTAAAAGTAAGTACCATCTTTAAAATCCTCCGAAAATTCTATTTTTTTCTCATGCTTAAGTACATTATCTCCTGGCTTGATACCATAAAATGAAGCACTGGATTCCAGATAATCAGTGCTTCCTTTAGGAACTGATATTTGCTGAACCTGAACACTAAAAATAAAAAAAGACAGAATTAATAATTTGAGCATAACCAGATGTTTATACGGACCAAAATAGGTAATTTTAAAGCAAAAAGCTACTGCATTCGGTTAAGATATGATTTAGCTTACGATTAATAATGACGTAAATTTACTAGTAGAAGATCATTATGAAAATAATTCTATCAATTCTGATCACGTCATTTCTTTTTACGCTTCAATCAGAAGCCCAGATGACTACTGTAAGAAAAACGACATTACTGATTAAAAAATTTAATGGTAAGCATCAGGTACTCCCGAAAGATTCGGCTAAATCTAATATCACCGTATTGCCAAACGGTGTGACTAAATTTACAATGGGTTATGCAGGCGATTCCTACATACTCCTGGTTTTGCCTTATGGGAAGCAGGATTCATTTGATGCGTTGCTGAGCAATTTGCATATGAATTACCAACCTTACCTCTATAATGATATTTTCATAACTGATATACACCCACCAGGAAATAACGAGCTCAAAGAATTGAAAATTGACCCGGTGGCCTTTTCTGAACTTCCCAAGATATCATTTGAAGAACTCAATCGGTCAAACACTGCCTACATAGGATTTAATCGCATTAAGGCTGCCTGTAAAGCCTGGTTGATTGATGCAGATTGGGATATGCGGGTAATCGACCACAAGCCGAAATATTTGAACGGGGTGTCACCGGAAGTATTAAAATTTGATCGTTACTTTGTACATACGCTCTCAAAGATTCATGGCATTAGCACATTGGATCAGCTTGAAGAAAGTGCATTCTCAAAGGTTTTCAAAGAGGGTGTACTGAAATAGATTTCATGAAAAAAAGATCATAAAGCTGGTCTTTAAATCTCCCCCACTCTGCTCGGCCTCCTCGCTCTTCAAGGAAAAATCAAATCCATGGTACTGCAGGATTTCCTTCACCAAGGTGAGCCCTATCCCCTGTCCATCTTTCTTAGTGCTGAAGAAGGGGCTGAACAACTGTTCATTCGATGAATTGGAAAGGCCTTTTCCATTGTCAGTAATGCTCAGACTCCTGGCCTCGGCATCGAGGATAAAACTTACCCTTCCTCCAGATCCAATGGCCTCAATGGCATTTTTAGTTACATTTAACAGCACCTGTTCCATTTGCTGGGCATCGGCATTGATCAGAAAAGGTTCCGCCCCAAGCTGAGAGCGAAAAACAACCTCATGCTGCGCAGCCATGGGTTGCAGGAAATTGGCTACATTTTCTACAATCCTGCGAAGGTCCAGCAGGTGCTTTTTGGCCGGCGTCAACTTTACCAGATCTGCAAAATTCCGCATAAAGACGTTGAGGTTCTGATTCCTTTCCACGGCTACACTGAGCGCATTCTTCACGGGCTCAACTGCAGGCCTTGACCACAGTCCTTCATTACTGAGGGCCAGGTTGATGATGGAATTGACGGGACCTATCGTGTTGTTGACCTCATGTGCCATCATCCGGATCACCTTGCTATAGGTGTTTTTTTCGGCCTGACTGATCTCCGCTGTCAGCTCTTCAATCATGACAAACAAACGGGGGAAGCCCCGGTCCATAAAATGGGATTTCTGGATCTTATAGCTCCTGCTGTTACCCATCCGCCAAACGCGTGACTCCCCGGCTTTCAAACTGCTGATGAAAGCCATGAACTGCGCCTCATTGCCCGCCATCAGGGAGCTGGCTTTGGGGTTCATCTGCTTCAGCTCCTCATTGAAATCCAGGATTACAATTCCCGTCGGTGAGGTAGCAATCAGTTTTTCCAGGAAAAAATGCTGTGCTTCCTGCCTGGTCCGTTCTTCGCGCAGTGCATCCATCATCCGGTTATAAACCCTGATGAGCTCATCCACTTCATTTTTGCCAGTGGTGAGCAAGCGCACATTAAAATCTTTGTCCTGAATGGCATTGATGCCTGCTTTGATCTGCTCAATAGGTTCAATCAATTGCCGGTAAAGCCAAATGGACAACAGCACAGAAAACAAAATGACGACCTCCGAAAGGATGAAGAGCAGCGCTTTGTCCTTCAAGGTCAGGTAGCTCAGCAACAGGAAAACCAAATGCAGCGCGCTTACAAAAAGTATGTACTTAGTCTTCAGCTTCATTGTAAGGGATCTGATATTTTTCCAGTCTGCGGTACAAGGCGTTCCGGGTAATGCCAAGGGCTGCTGCCGCTTTACTGATCTTTTGATTATGGAAGCTCATGGCCCGTTTGACCATTTCGATCTCCATTTCTTCCAAAGTCATAGCGCCCACTCCCGGCAGGGATTGTTTATTGTCTTTCCGCAGTTGCGACTGCTCCAATTGGAATTTAAAATCATCAATGCCCAATTCCGCTTTCTTACTGACCAGGATGGCCCTTTCGACGAGGTTCTTCAACTGCCGGATGTTGCCGGGGAAGTCCTGTTGCTGCAGCCATTTCATGGCCGCAGGACTCACCGACAGGCCGGGACGTGCATAGATTTCCCTTAGATTACCCATGAAAAAATCGACCAGCAAGGGGATATCTTTCTTACGTTCACGCAATGGAGGCAGGTATAAAGTGATCAGGTTAATGCGGTACAGGAGGTCTTCCCGAAAGGTTCCCGCAGCTACCATCTCATTAAGATTTTTATTGGTAGCGCAGACCACACGCACATCTACAGTTTTACTTTTGCTGCTGCCCAGGACTTCATACGTGCGGTCCTGTAGCACCCTAAGCAACTTTACCTGGCTCCCTGCTTCCAGTTCGCCGATCTCGTCCAGGAAGATGGTTCCCTTTTGGCCCATCTCGAACCGACCGGTACGGTCGAATCGCGCATCCGTAAATGCACCTTTTACATGGCCAAACATTTCACTTTCAAACAGGGAAGAGGAAATCCCACCGAGGTTGACCTTCACAAACGGTTTGTTGTGACGCCTGCTGTTTTCATGGATGGCTTCTGCAATGAGCTCTTTCCCCGTGCCGCTCTCTCCAAGGATCAGCACCGGTGCATCTGTACCTGCAACACTGCCTATGGTTTCCAGGATATCGAGCATGGCGGGATCATCGGTGATGATCTTTTTAAAATCGAACTGTTCATCCAGCACCCTGCGGTTGCCATATTTAGGTTTCGGTGTGCCCAATTGGAGCAGGGTGAGCACCGATTGCAGTACATGCTCATTGTTCCAGGGCTTATTGATGAAATCATTGGCACCCAGCTTCATCCCTTGTACTGCGAGCTCTATACTGGCCCAACCCGTGATGAGGATCACCGGAACCTGAGTGTCCAGCTCCCGGATCTGGCGGAGCAGTTCCATTCCTTCATGACCGGAGGTATCCATGGAAAAGTTCAGGTCCAGCAGGATCAGGCGTGGCATCTGCTGGCCGATCACCAGTAGCGCATCGTCCACATTATCCGCCGTCAGGACCCGCAGGCCGGTACTTTCCAGCAGCAAACTTAAAGAGGCCCTTACAGCAACATCGTCGTCAACAATCAGAATCATATCCAAATATAATTATTATTCTTCATGCAGGGCTATGGCGGGCTGTATGGCCGCCGCTTGTTTACCGGGGTATAATGCGCAGATGAAGACCAATGCATAGATAAATATTACCGCAATGAATAAAGCAATGAGGTAAACCAGTGCGGGGATATTGAATACGTTGAGCATCGGAAACTGTATGGCAAAAAACACCCCGACCAGCAAGGCCAGCGTAGTCATCACCACAGTTTCTGTAACCAGCTGGTCGGCAATGGCCGATTTGCTGGCGCCTATGGCCATCCGTAATCCAATCTCTGAGCGGCGCTGACTGATGTTGTACCAAAGTACGCCAAATAGCCCCAGGGCTACGTTGATGATCAAAAATCCGGCGATGGTGAGGCAGATCATCATCGGGATCAGGGTTTCTGAATTCTTGGATTCCCGCATGTCCTCCAGGTGCTTAATCTCCAGATCTGAGTTTTTCATCAGCGAGGCAAGAGTCTTACTCAGCTTGCTCTCAAAGGCGGCATCGGCATCCGGGCCTACCTTTAATAAGAGATGTCCGGTCCAGTTGAAGGCCAGGGTATCCATGAGCTTATAGAAGGCTGGGGCAACCGGCTTATAATCGCCATCTGCTTTCGTATCTGCCACCACGCCAATGATCTTGAATTGCTCCTTGTTATCATAATCTCCTGCATGTTTTCCGACAGCCTTACTATCTCCAAACATCATTTTGCTGAGCGTCGCATTGATGACCATTTTCTGTTTGGCATCGCTCACATCTGATTTGTCGAACCAGCGCCCTTCCAGCAGTTCCATACTGAACACCTTTGCATAGTCATTTTCTACACTGTAAAAATTGATCATGCTGTTTACCTTGCCATTGAAGGTAAGTCCGGTGGAGGAATAGCTTTCCGAATAGGGATAATTGGAGGAGCTGAAACTCAGCTCTTCAATCTGGGGCAGCGCCTTTAGTTGCTGACGGATTTGCTCGTAAAACTGGCTTAAGGAATCTTTATTTTCCGACTTAAAGGGTGTGGAATAGGCAACACTCCAAACCTGTTTGTATTGTAAACCATTGTGCTTGGAATAGTTTAGAAAGTAGTAAACGAACATACTGCAAAGCGCAAATATGACCAGGAAGGAAATCAAAATCTCCGAAAGAAAGAGGAAATTCTGTTTTCGTTTGTTCCATATCAGTTTGATCAGGTGTTTAAACATGATGATATCTTTTAATTAAATAATTATTGTGCTTTCAAAGCGTGTACGACATTCAATCTGGACATCCGCCAGGCAGGATAAACCCCGGAAAGCAGGCCAAACAGGAGGCAAAGCAGTAGTCCAAAACCCAAGACCCTGTAGTTGAGCGCCAGATCTATCCCGGGCTGCATGTCCGACTGGTTGTACAGGTAGATCACGATCAGGGAAAGCAGCGTTCCGATGAGTCCGCCGATGATGGTCAGGATCACGTTCTCCACGATGAACTGGTAGACCAATGTTCTTGATGAGGCCCCAAAGGCCTTCCTCACACCGATCTCCGAGGAGCGTTCCATGATCCGGGTGATGTTGATATTGATCAGGTTAATGGCGGGTAACAGCAGAAAGAGGAAAATGGCCACACTGCCCGCTCCGAACATCTTGCCGACGCCGGCTGATTCATCGCCCCCAAAGATGTTCCTCGCAAACGCTTCCATAGCGGTGTCTGCATGGACGTACAGTTTATCATAGCCTTCTTCCGGTTTAAAAATCCTGGCCAGTACCTGATCGAGTTCCTCCCGCATTTTGGGTACTTCTGCTGTTGACCTGGCTATCAGCGCTGCACCGAAACCTCCCATGTAGCGATCTGTAAGGGATATTTTCAGCTGACCGGGCTTACCAGTCTGCCGATAGTCTATTTTGGAAACGGTATATGGTAAATAGACATCACTGTAAAAATTTCGGTTGGGTTGCGGGGCTGTTTTTACCACCCCGATCACGCGGTACTTTACGTTATCCAGTTCAATGAACTTACCGGCTACCGGGCCTTCACTATCAAAATAACGCTGCTTTGTACGCTCGGTAATGACCGCTACCTTCTGGGCTGTGCCGACATCTGCTGCTGCGTAGGCTCTGCCCTCCAGGAACTGAAAGCTGGCAATCTCCCAAAAAACGGCGTCTGTGAACTTATATTCGAGCGACAACTTTTTGTTGTCTACATAAGCGTTCGTAGAATTGGGAAAAGTGTAGATGGATACTTTCTCCGCACTTTTCAATTTGGTAATGTAATTTTCCAGTAGCTGAAAAGAGGCCGAATTTCCGTTGTACCATCCCTCCTTTGTATTTAGCAGGGCCACTTTGGAAATATACAGAGAGCGGCCCCGGTTGAAATCAGGGTAACCGGGGCTAAACATTTTGTCGAAAAACGCGGTAAGCACCAATAGCACAGTTAAGGTCAGGCTGATCCCAAACAAACTGATGAAGGTGAAGAACTTTCGCCGGCGCAGTACTGCAATGGCGATTTTGAAGTAGTTTTTAAGCATAACTATAGAACTTGGGAGCCATCAAATAAACGAACCAGGCGATGGGTTTTGAGCGCCATCTGCTCATCGTGCGTGACCATCACTATGGTGCTGCCATCGTACTTATTCAGGTCCATCAGGATCTGCATGATCTCATTGCCCATGGCACTGTCCAGGTTACCCGTAGGTTCATCTGCCAGGATGATGCGGGGTTTGCCCACAATGGCACGGGCAATGGCTACACGCTGCCTTTGTCCGCCACTGAGCTGGGTCGGGAAATGTTTCAGACGGTTGCTCAGTCCTACTTTTTCCAGGGCTTCCGCAGCCAGGCGGCTTCGTTCTGCAGCGGAAGCGCTCCGGTAGAGCAGCGGCAGTTCGACATTGTCCAGTACCCTCAGGTCGTTGATCAGGTGATAGCTTTGGAAAATAAAGCCCAGCTTTTCGTTCCTGAAAGCCGCCAGTTTGCGGTCAGGGTAATTGGAAACTTCCTGTCCATCGATCCGGAGGCTACCAGATGAAGGTTCATCCAGCAGTCCCATGATGTTCAGCAGGGTACTTTTGCCGCATCCGGATGGCCCCATAATGGAGAGAAATTCGGCCTGTGCCACATGCAGGCTGATGTTGTTGATGGCCAGTGTTTCGATGGTATCTGTCCGATACACTTTTTCAATATTTTGTAATTGTATCATAATGTGTATTTACTAATATATCATTTTGCTTTCCTTTATCTTTTCATTTTTCTCGAAGTCGTAGAGTGAGAGGTACCGCAGCTGGTAGTAGGCCGCCCAGAAGTTGCGCAGTGCAGCGACTTCATCACGACGGGCACGGTCGTTTTCCTGGAAAGCAATACTGAGGTCGGTAATGCTCAGATTGCCGAGCACATAACGTTCTGTAGCGATCTGGTACTTCTCCTTTGCAATACCGGCAGCCTGCTCCGTGAGCAGCATCTGCTCTTTCATCATGTGAAAAAGACTGAGTTGCGTGGTGATTTCCTGTCTGAAGGTCAAGCGGGCCTGTTCCACTTCATATGCCGCCAGTTGCGCATTGGCTTCGGCAGTCCTGGTTCTGGACTTGGAGCGGCCCCAGTCCAGCACAGGGATGGACAACTGAATCTCCACAGACTGCTGACTTTTAGGAGAACGGTATACATCTGGAATCCTGGTGCCGGCATTGGAAAAGCCCAGGTTGGCCCTCAATGTGGCGTTCAGTCCATTTTCACCTTTTGCCTTTTGGATATCGCGCTTGGCCTCTGCCAGTCTTCTGGCGAATGCGATCGCGTCGGAGCGGTTTTCCAGTGCTTCAGCTAATACTTTTTCCTCCGGAATATCCATCGTATGGTTTGGTGGAGCAGGTTTCAGCACCAGGAGCCGCTCATTACCTTCTATACCCGCATAGCTCCTGAGGTTTAGCGTAGCGATCTCTACATCCCTTTTGGCTGTGCCTACGGACTTCTGCGCGTTTAAGCGCTCCAGCTGCAATTGCAGGATTTCATTTCTTGCGATCTTACCCAGTTCAAATTTGGTATTGGCAATATTGAGGATCTTTTCGGTGTTGCTGAAATTGCTTTCCGATAGGTGGAGATTTTCCTGGGCCAGCAGGAGATCGAAGAAATACTCCGTCACTTTCAGGGAAATCTGCTCTTGGGATTCGATATAGGCTTGCTGGCTTTCCTTATATTTCAAAGGTTCGATCTTCTTATCCCATTTCAGGCGGTTGAACTGTAAGAGGGGCTGCAAGTAACCGATCCCGTAAGGCGTGCCGTTGTACAGCACGGTATTGCGGTCGAAATCACTGAAACGCTGCAGTTCCGTAGTGCCGTAAACCGTCCCTCCTGTAGCCGCAATGCTTTGTGTAAAATCCAGCTTCAAGGAAGAATTGTCATTGCGGATGGGCTGGAAACTGATGGTTCCGTTGGGCTGCAGTACCTGGGCGTAGGTCTTATTGTAGCCCGGCAGGATTCCGCTGAGGGCCAATTGGGGCTGATAGTTGGACTTGAAAGTACGCCACTCCCAGTACTTGGTTTCTTTGACCGTGACGGCTTGTTTTGCAGCGATGGAATTGTTTTTAGCTCTTGCGACGATCTCCATCAAGCTGAGCTTCAAGGTATCATTTGCGGGAGCCGATAGGTAAGCGGCCATGCAATCGCTGTAGCAGCTTGAGTATGCGATCAATAAGATGAATAGATACCTCATAGCGCTAATCTTTAATGTCGACTTCAGCCGCATGTTCATATTTCCCCATGTCTGAATTGATGACTTTCTCTCCTACGGCAATCCCCTGCTGAACCTCTACATAATCGAAATTGCTGAGCCCTATTTTCACATCCCTCCTTACAGCTTTGCCGTTCCTGAGCACAAAAACATAGGACTGGCCTGCACCTTTAAATGCCGCGCCATTGGCCAGGCGTACCACATTGCTGCGTTTTTCTGTGACCAGGTAGAGCTCTACTTTCATATTGGGCCTCAACAGCGAATTGTCTTTGTCATCGAGCCTGACTTCAAAGGAAACAATAGAATTGCTGACGGTAGGTGAAATGTCACTGACTACGCCTCTCAACTGTGATTCGTTGATCCGGATGATGGCAGGCATGTTCAGACGGAGCTGATCTGCCTGTGTATCTGCTATAGTTCCGGAAACTTTGTAGCTGCTGAGGTTAGCGATCCTCGCCAGGGGATCTCCTTCGCGGATGCTGGCGCCAATATTCCTGTTGACCCAGGTGACCACTCCTGCCCGGGTAGCGCTCACATCTGCCAGATCGAGCTTCCTTTTGAGCGCCTGCTGATCGCTCTGATGGATGGCCAGTGCGATTTCCGCTTCCCTGATCTCGATCTTCATTGTTTGTTGCTTGTTTTTGATCTCGTTCTCGAGTTGCTGTTTTTCGAGCACAGCCACCTTCAGATTGAGTTCAGCAGCTTCAATATCTTCCCGGGTGGCACCACCGGCTTTGTATAAGCGCTGGGCACTGGAAACGGCGTCTTTCAGGTTACCGATCTTCAGTTCCTTAATTGTATTGCTGTTGCTGATGTCGTAAAAGCTCTTGCCGAGGTCTAGTTTCAGTTTCTTGATTTCGTTGTTTTTAGATTCAATCTGGAAACCCAGTTTATCATATTCGGTTTGAGCGGCGCCTTTATCGAGTGTAAGTATCGATTGTCCGGCATTGATGCGGGTACCGGCAGTCATGTGCACTTCGCGAACTGCGGCATTGATCGGACTGGTGAGCACTTCTTCAAATTCCGGCAGTACCTCTCCCATCGCATTCAGCGTATTTTCTATATCGCCTCTTTGAGCGACAGTGGTAGTGAAGGCTGATCTTTCAATGGAAGGCTTGATGTAAGTTCTCAGCGCCAGCAAGAGCAAGGCGATCAGCACTACAATTATCAGGATAATAAAGATCCGCTTTCGTTTCCTGCGGAGTTGCACTGAGTCTTCTATCGGTGTGTCCATGTGTGTTGGTTTTGCTAAGGTTTTGGCAAAGCAAGCGCCAACAGTAAAGTGTTGTAGTTTAGAATATTACAAGAAAATAGGCTTTAAAGAAACGCCCGATATCGAACAAAATAGTCGATATCGGGCGTTTTTGGTAAAAAATAAAAAAGCTCCTATCTTCAGTCTCAGATGGAAGCCCGCTGCTCATATAAATTTGGAATCTTTGGTTAAAGCTGCTTCATCAACACCAAACAATGCTGCTATTCGCTCATCCAAAAAAAATTTTACTTCAGCTTTGTTAACAGTTTTTTCCTCTTGTCTGGAATCGCTATAGTGATCGCGTGCAATTACCTCGGCAAACTCTGCTAAGGTTTCATTCTCGAATTCCATTCCGAACCGGCGACCTAGATTCCAGATAGCTATATTCAGGATAATGCCGGAAACTGCTATTTTCCAACTGAAGAAAAATGCAACAAGACACAGGATCGAAAATAGCAAAACAAGATTAACATACCAGGTTGAAGGCTTCAGACACAGAATTTTTATTCCCAGATTTCCATTTACATTTTTAACAATGCCAGGCCTGCGATGTGCAGGGATTAATGTTTCGAGTTTGGTATCTGCATTTATGTTTGACTCGCTAATCGCTAACGCAGAGGCAATTGCAGCCCTAAGTTTGTAAAAGGCTTGCTCCGTAGTAGAGTCGGGAACATCTTCAAATTCATCAAACTTAGCTATGATCATGTCACATAGCTCACCATAGGTGTTTACGTCGGCGAAATCCTGATCTCCAAATTTAATTCCAAATGACTTCTCAATGTCGAAGGTAAATTCCAGGAGTGCTTCATCATCAATATTATACAGTTTGAGGTAAGAGACTTTATTCGCTTGCGTTAGACTCATAACAGCTTATAGATCCTAGCCTTTTGGCACAGGTAAAACGGCATTAATTTATGAAATGAAGGTAACGAATATTTTTTAAACAAATAATCTAAAAACTCTGCACCAAATCTACTTTGCCTTTCTTAACGATTACGTTAATCTGATATGGAAATTCACCTTTCAGGTCGTCCTTGATGAGCACAAGGCCTTTTTTAATTGAGTCAACTAGCATGATTTTCGAAAGCTTTGATAATTTGCCGGTAAAAGAAAGATCTGTAAGCTTGTTGTTTGTGAAACTAAAAGAGATGCCAAAGTGACCATCTACTGAGTTTTCGAAAACACAGTGTTCAAAAAGGTACTGTTGCAAGCGCTGTTTACATTCAGGGCTAATATATCCCGTAGGCATCGCCATGCCGGCGTAAGTTTTAAAACCAGGATCGGAATCAACTACCCTTGGCTTAGCACCGCCGAGAATAACTGATGCTGGCTTTGGCGCTTCTTTGCAGGCTGTAATCCCAATGGCGGCCAACATGGCCATGAGCCAACCCCGCCAGCCTACTATATTACTACGGACCGGCATGTTTATTTGTTCTGCACGGAACCGTCCGCAAACACTGTTGTTATTTTCCCGCATGATCTGGATGAAGTATGCAGCGTTTTTATCACTCAGGTCATAGACCTTTTTTTGGCAGCTTTCACAAAATCGCCCGTCCTGATCTGGTTTCATCTTCTCCCATTCCTGGTTACAAGTAAAGCTTAATCGTGCGTTTCTGATTTGATCTTCCATAGTCTGTTTGTTGGTTTTTCAGATGATGCGATCCTTTGGCGGATTCCATAATTGCTAAAAACCATTTAGTATGCATTTATACTCTGATCTCTGAAATAATCCCTAATATTGGGCAAGATTCAGATAAGAATACATTATGGCCAAAGAGATAGAACGTAAATTCCTGATTGAACCGGAACTCTGGAAACAGCTAGACAAACCTAAAGGTCAACATTATAACCAGGGATATATTGGCGGAAATGAGGATGTCACCATCAGGATCAGAATCGCCGAAGACAAAGGTTACCTTACATTAAAGGGAAAGACAGTTGGCATTAGCCGGGATGAGTTTGAATATGAGATCCCACATGGTGAGGCAATTGCGATGATCAGCAGCTTTACTACCTCAGGTACTGAGAAAATCCGTTACAAAATTGCCCAAGGCGACCTGATATGGGAAGTAGATGAGTTTCTTGGTTCAAATGCAGGTTTGATCGTGGCAGAAATCGAGTTGCAATACGAAGAACAGGCATTTGATAAACCGGAATGGATAGCTGAGGAAGTGACTGAGGATCATCGCTATTTTAACTCAAATCTGGCGACAAATCCATATTGCAATTGGGAAACTAAGTGATTGGTTATGGATTTCAACTTAGGTAGTTGTAAATCGAAGTATATAATTATCTTAGACCAATAATCAATACGCTAAATTAACCTTTCAAATATGAATAGAATCCTGCTCATAATCGCAATAGTCACAGTTGGCTACAGCACATCCACTTTTGCTCAAGATGTCAACATCAATCTGATTGGAAAAAAGTTCAGTCAGGCGGTCAATAATGAAGCGAAAAACAAGGGTGTTGTGTATATCTCTGACGGTGACGTCATCATTCCTGGTGGGATGGCTGAGCCGGTAGTCTACACTCGTATGGGCAAAGATGTCAAAGAATTTTTTGTAGAATATACTGTCAGTGAAAAGGATTCGGTGGTTCGTCGAATTGAATATACATGGGGAGAAGGCAATGGCAAGAACGCATTGACTGAGAAATTTAAGCTTTTTCTAACTGGTTTAACTGAGAAATATGGCAAAGGTAAGGCTGTAGGCGAATATCAGCATCATTGGGTTACCGACGAAAAGATGGAAGTTGCTCTTTATGGCAATTTTACCACCTATCCAAAAGTGACAGTAAGGATAAGGAAAGACCAATAATATCATGCAATACAATCTCCTATCTTATACTTCCATCTTCGTTGATTACATCTTTGGACGGGTTTGCTATCGGATCCCAATCATCAATCTCTGCTTGTATTCCTTTCGGATTTGGGCCAAATTGATTTTCGCCCGGTTCACTATCTCCAAATAGCAGGATAGCGCCATAAAATGGGATGAATTGCCATACTGCTATCACCCCTCTATCATGACATCGCTTTGCTCTTTGTGCAAAGAAAAACCAAATAATAGGGATAAGCGCGATGAAGCCGGCAATACTGTAGCCGCCATCGGGACGTTCAGGACCCAAAAAAGATGCTACCACAGCGGCACTTAGGAAAGAAATGATCAAGCTCAAGCCATATTCTAGTCTGCGTATACGGCCATTAAATGAGAACGGTTTTTTAAACATGTGTCAATTTATCTATCACAAAATATTAATTCTTTTAATGCTGCTTTTTCCGCGCGAAGTTCTTTTCTCCTGCTTCTATAGCTAGACCTAGTTTATTTTCTTCAGGAGGCTTAGGACAGGCATAACCACCTCCAAACGCACAATACGGATTATACGCTTTATTGAAATCGACCACCAGCATTCCATTTTGAAAATCTCCTTCCCTAAAATCCAGGTATCTCCCACCGGCATAGGTATCCCGAAGATTAGTTTCATCTGTAAAAGGCAAAAATAGATAATCCGCAAAGCCAGGACGCTTGGACAATGCTAAATTGCGGTACACGGTCAATTCCAATGCTTTACCTTTCAGACTAAACTTCAGCAGGGCATATGGTACATATTCCGCACCTTTACCTCCTGATATGACGGGCATATTAAAAGCATCGGCGTCAATGAGTATGCTTGCTTTAGCTGTAATGCGGTACGAACTATCGGCATCATAGAAACGCAAATACGCCAGATCATCTTTTTTGAGGGGCGAATTACCATCTTTTAAAAAGTCGTTCTTATAGCTATCACGATATGCCGCAATTTGTACATCATAGCCTTGAGAGAAGCCTTGTAGGCTGATCAACAGCAGAAAGAGAAGCAAATATTTCATGTTTTTTATTTACACCTAAAGATATCCAAAAAGAAAGGATTAACCATATGCAATTATTAATGATTTCTCTAAAACTGTTGCAAGGCCTGTCTCACGGTGTCCTTATTGGGTTTAGAAATAGGGCCTTATGGGATTCTTGATTTATGGTGAAAGGGATCACATATTAGCTATCAGCACTTATATGACAGACACCGTAGATTTCAAATTGAGTTAAGCTTATCCAAATGTAAAATTGCAAAAGTAACAACTTATTTTGATGGCTTGGCCAATAATTCCTTAGCAGGGACATGTTTCACCTTACCCTCTTTATCTGCAATGACTAACGTTTCATCGTTGGCGGCGGCACTTATAATCAGTTTATCGAATGCTTTATGGATGCCAGCCATGATCTTATCTCTCAATTCGACATTTTCCGGTTTTAAATTCATATTGACTGAGCCTTTATTGTGTTCCAAATATCGTGATTATAAATCAATTCTGATCGATCGGCCTCACCGTCTGCAATTATTTCCGATTTCCCCAATGAATTATTAACCACCATCCAGAAATCGCAAATTGGTTTATACAATTTGACCAGATTATTTATCCCTGCATAATATCGTCTTCTGATTACTTCTTCTGGTATGTGATGTCCGCCCTTACTCACTCTCGTGGCAACCCGCTCAATGGCCTCTTCAGGGGAAGACAACCAAAAATATACCAGTGTAATTTTATATCCCAAAGCCTTCGCTTTTTGAATCAAAGAAACATAACTCTTCGTCGCTAGCGTAGTTTCGAAAGCGAAATCGGCACCTTCGGTGAGCAACTCATCTATACGTTTCAACATGATTCGACCTGCGCCAAGGGCTACACTTTCAGGGTTAAATGGCGAGATGCCTGCTGCAATATTGTCCGCATTTACAAACTCGCGGCAATTGAGCATTTCAGGCAATACAGTATAACTCGCTGTAGTTTTACCAGCTCCGTTACACCCAGAAATAACATATAAATTGGGAGCTTGTGGCAATGTTTTCATTGTATGCGAAAATAGCAAAAAGGTTTACATTTTTGATTCTTAAAGCTGTTGCAGGGCCTGCCTCACGGTGTCCTTATTGGGTTTAGAAATGGGAATCTTTTCTCCGGATTGCAGGAGCAGAATACCGCCATCTTCTTTGAGCCAGCTTTTTACATATTTGGGATTGACCAGATGGCTTTGGTGAGTTCTCAAAAAGCCGTTGGGCTTCAAGAGATCCGCGTATTCTTTTAATGATTTGGAAACCAGTATTTTTTCATCATTTGAAAGGCAGAAGCGGGTATAGGTATTGTCGGCCTCGCAACGGATGATTTCTTCTAAAGCGATGTAACGGATTTCGCTTTGCATCTGCAAGGCAATTTTGGTCACATTGGCCTCTGGTTTTTTGAGCTGTTGCAGTAAAAAATCCAGTTGTGAAGTAGGTAATTGTGCCCGTTTTTGTTCTGCTTTGCCCACTGCTTCGTTCAACTCCAGGATATCAATTGGTTTTAAAAGATAATCCAATGCGGCAAATTTGACTGCCTGGATGCCATAATGGTCGTAAGCAGTCACAAATATCACTTCGAAATTGCGCATAGGTAAGCGCTTAAGTACATCAAAACCTGTATCCTCTCCCATCTGAATGTCCAGAAATACCAGATCAGGTTGATAAGCTTCAATGGCATCGACCGCATTGGCGATATCGCCTGCTGTAGCCTGGATAGTCACCTGCGGGCAATGCTTTTCTAGTAAAGTCCGCAGGTTCTCTAAGTTGGATATTTCGTCGTCTATTAAAATTGCCTTCATCATATTATAACCAGTCGGTTAAGGTCAATGTTATTTTTGTGCCGCTGGCAGTGGATTGCAAGTATAAAGTAAAGCGATTTTTCCGATAAATACTATTTAATAGCGCCACCCTATTGTTGCTTAGGGATAACCCCAGGCCATCGCTTTTTTTCTGCGTATCATATCCATTGCCATTATCGCCGACGCTTAACACCAAATCATTTCCTTGTTTAACCATGGTGATGGTCACTTTTCCCTCAGTAGCTTTCTTCGCAATGCCATGCTTCACCGCATTTTCTACAAAGGGCTGCAACAGCATACTTGGTATCTCTACAATATCTAAATCCAGATCATTCGAATGATTGATTTCGTATTGGAAGCCGAAGCGCAATTGCTCCATCTGCAGGTAATCGTCCAGTAAAGTCTTTTCTTGTGATAGACTGATCAGTTCCTTACTATCCAGCACATTACGGGTCAATCTTGCAAATTTGGAAAGGTATTGATTGGCATTATCTATCTCGTTTTTATTCATCAGGTTCTGAATTCCGGAAAGGGCATTAAAGAGAAAATGAGGGTTCAGTTGCGAACGAATAGAGTTCAGTTGGAGCTTTGCGGTGTTTTTTTGCTGCTCATTTTCAAGCAGTTTTTTTTTAGTTCTTTTTTTATTGAAGTAAAGAATGATCAAAAAGATGAATCCAATAAACAAGGCGGCGGCCAGCGCATAGATCAGCAGTTCTTTTTTAGTATAACTTTCTTCTTCTAAGGTGATAGAAAGCGTGTGCCTGGTGATGTATTTTTCAATGTCTTTTTCCTTAAAATCGCAATCACGACATCCATGCCATCTTATTTGAGGTTGAATGATGATTTCATAATCCCCCGATTTTTTGAAAATGCTTTTATCGAATTTGATATAAGGTGAAAGTTGACGTGATTCATCGACATAGCCGCCATAGTTCCAAATAGTAGATTCGAAGATGATCTTATTGGTTTGCTTGTCCTTTATCGACGTGGAGTAAACATAATCGATATCTGAAGCATCCTTTATGAGGGTTAAATCCACGTCGCGCTTTGCAAAAGTGACCTGAGTAGGTTCCTTAAGATCTGTTATGTGGCTAGAGCTATAATTTCCTTCTTCTCCAGTGAGCTTGCTGAAGAATTGGATCTTTGCCTTCGGAATAGGCTTCCCGTAAAAGATAGTTTTATACACATCCTGAGGTTTTTGGATGTCGTATGTGAGGATGGTGAGGATTTTATTTTTAATAGGATATGTTCCAAAATCCATAGTCCGGAGTATTTCCCCCTCGTCCCGATCGACACTCTTTAGTTTTGCTAAGTCTATAGGCTTGTTGACCACCAGGGGCTTATTATCCTCCAAAATGGTATAACGATACTGCCTTGGATTGTCCTTTTTTCTAAAATAAATGGCCACGCTTACATTGTGTACCTCAGGTAAGAAGTTGAAGGCCGTATGGGGTTGATTTTGAAATACATTTGCGTAAAAGACATTCTTTGCAGAACTGTCCACGCTCATGAGCATTTTTCCTCCCGCAGCATAACTACTAAAATTGTTGATGCCTTTTTGTGCGTGTACAGTGGATAGTGCTATTACGAAGCTGAGGAATGTGAAGAGGATCTTTTTCATAGTGTTAAGTTTAATTTTCATCAAACTTGTCACAATAATAGCAAAACTAAAACCATAAAACAGGGACGGCTAGCTTTGAAATAGCAGAGGTATAGGTTTGTGCAGTATTTGAATATCGTGAAACTTTTGATCGTTGCGGAAATTGAATTTTAGCTCCGACTATGGAAATACACTCTTGTAAGCATCTTCAATGAAAAATCCCTTACCTTCGACTAATTTCCAGCCTATGAAAAAATTAATATTATTGGCTTCCCTCGTAATTGCAGCGATAAATTCATTCAGTCAGGAAAACGAACGGTTAAAAGAGCTACATCGGATATCGAGTCAAATGATGGATAGCTTAAATCGCAAGGCGATAAAAGACACTAATCAAGTCGTTATGTTTGCCTATAAGGTGAGGGTTGCGAAACAAAGTTCTGGATCGTATAAGATCATTTCCAGTAGTGTGAGTGATTCGGTTGCATTTTTATATTACCCAAGACCTGGCTTTTTAAAGACCATTAATTATCACTTATTTACTCAGGAAAAGGCTGAAGCCACTTTTGTGCTGCCTATGGCGCTGATTATCGGATATCCTACCAATATAAACCCTGGCCTAGTCGACATCAATAGCTTCGGAAAAGGCTTAGTTAATTTCTTATATGTACACGATGAAAAATCAAATCTCCTGGATACTTCAAATTTCATATACTTGCCAATTGGAATTATAAACACTACCAGTGCAGTAGATTACTGATAATGAAATATAACGATATGAAAAGATGACCACCCTTATACTTCTTTCTCGTTGATGTGGGCCAAATTGATTTAAACATGTCTAAAAAAGTGTAACTTATTTAATCTAGCTTGCTCTAAGCTAAAAAAACTAAAATACGATATGGGATTATTTTCTGCATTAATGGGCAATGCCGGTTCGGTGAGCCAAGACGACTTAAGAAAAAACTACGGAACATTACTTACTGATAATGAAGATATTGAACTAGGGTTCAAACTGATCAGGGACACTTTTATATTCACCAATAAACGATTGATCATTGTGGATGTGCAGGGATTAACCGGCAGCAAAACGGAATACGTTTCTATCGCCTATAAAGCCATTTCCAGATTCAGTGTAGAAACTGCTGGTACATTTGACCTGGATGCCGAACTTAAGATTTGGGTGTCGAGCGAAACCATTCCCAGTATCCGCAAAAAATTCAATAAGTCGGTCAATGTATTTGAGGTGCAGAAAGTACTCGCACATCACGTACTGGGCTAATCTGAGCGTTGTAAATTAGTCGATTAGCAATAGCGCCTTTTTTAAGGCTTCATCACTTTTGATCGGTATGGAGGGAATCACTCCATGCCAATCATCTGCTTTCGCTCTGATGTTTAGGTGAACGTTAGGCATTTATAATTCTAATTATTTCTTTGAAGATTCAAATAATCTCGCAATATTTGATATAAAATATCCCTAATTCATCTCTATGGCCACCAAAACACCACAAGACATGAGCAATGAAGAATTGCTTAAAATTGAAAATATATACAAGACCAGCGTGACGGTCACCATTATTAGCTGCACCATCATGCTGGCCGTGGGAATTTATTTGCTGATTGCCAAAGAAGGAAAGATCAATGTTTTCTTATTCCTGCCAATTGTGTTCGCCGGTACCGGATACACGAGCTACACTTCGTTAAAAAGCATCAGAAAAGAGAAGGCTTCCAGGAACATATAAGAAGATTGTTTGTCAGTGTTCCTCCGCTCCTCCTTCGAAAAAACCGACCATAGCCTCCAATGCATTTTCTGAGTGCATAATTTCCCCATTGTCCAATGATTCTTTAGCCATCACCGCCGCTCTTTTGCGCATATTGCTTTCATAAGCGGCAATTGCTTCCTTAAGGTTGCTGTATTGCGTAGCAGTTAGGGATTCGCACAATTCAAGCGCATCCAGCATGGCCATATTTACACCTTCACCTGCAAAAGGTGGCATCACATGCGCAGCATCGCCCAGCAAAGTTACATTAGCCAGGGCTTCCCAACTTTGGTCCAGGGGCATGCAGTATATTGGCCGGGGAATAAATGGCAAAGCTGAATTTTCAAACAGTTCAGTCCAAACCGGAGCCCATTCCGCATATTCCTTCCTAAACCAGGCCAGCATCGCGGCACTGTCGGAATAATTCAGTCCACTGTCTTTTGCCCAGTTTTCATCTGCCCTGAAGCTTGCATAAAAGCCGACTTCGCCATTGCCTTTCTGACCGATCAGCAGGTTCTTTTCATTGCCGAAGGCCATGATCTTACCACCAGCAAGTAAGCGGTGCAGATTAGGTGCTTTATTTGCAGCATCGTACACATTCCCTTCGAGCATCAGAATACCTGAATAAAAAGGTTTGATATCGGTTACATATGGACGGATCCTGGAATTGGCCCCATCCGCAGCGATGACCAGGTCGGCGTAGATGCTGGTTCCGTTTTTAAACTGCAGCTCCCAGCCATCGCCCTGCGCATCCATGCTCAGAAAATGGCTGTCCCAAACAACAGTATCAGGCGCAAGGGATTCCAATAGAATCTTTCTCAATGCACCACGGTCAATTTCCGGACGAAAGTGTTTGTGTCCAAAGTTTTCTTCGGGCTTACCTTCATGATCGCTGAAGAAAACCTCTGCCTGCGGATTGGTGATGAGCTCCCGGTCGGCCCCTGCCATATAGTTTGCTTTGAACTCTTCCAGCAGACCAGCAGCTATAAGGGCTGCCAGGCCAGACTCCTCATGCAAGTCAAGGGGCGAGCCTTGTACGCGGGCATGTTTGTCCAGATCGCGTTCATATACTTTCACATTTGCGCCTTTCAGTTGTAAAAGTTTTGCCAGTGTCAATCCACCCGGGCCGCCGCCCACGATGGCGATGTGTTTATTTTCTAGTAACATAAATTAAATTTTATGTTACAAAGCTATTGGTCCTTCAAAACCGATAATAGTACAAATCGGTCATTTTTATTTTTGGAGAGTTCCTTAGGCACTACGCCTGAAAATTTCTTGATTTCTTTGATGAAATGGGTCTGGTCGGTAAAATTGAGTTCTGGCGCTAACCTGCCCTGCGCGAGATGTTCCAAGGAAGCTCTAAATCTCAGTATTTTACAGAACGTCTTTAGAGAAAGACCAAACTGGTTACTAAAGTAGCGGTTGATCTGCCGGCTGTTCCAGCATGCCGTTTCTGAAAGTTCTTTGACACTCATTTCCCCCTTTGTTGCATAAACCAGGTCAAAGAGCTTCAGTTTTCTATTGTCGACCTCGGGCGGCAAAAGCGAGGCGATTTTCAAGGAAGCTTTTTTGTAAAAGGCATCGAAGTCGTTTAGATCATCTGCATGGAAACCCCAAAAGTCTGCAGGCATTTCCTTTGCACTGTTCAGAAAACCGGCAATGGAACTTTTTAAGAGGTATTCTACAGCAAGTGGCCTGAAGCTGATGGAGAAGGTGATTGTATGCGGCAAAATGCTGCGTTGCTTTGGGGCGGTTTCCAAACCCATCAACCAGACCTGGAAAACGGTATCAGGTGACTGGTAGAAAAAGAGGTCGATACGCCCATCCGGGATGATGGCCACTTCTTTGGGATGATCAGAGGGGTTGTGAAACATGCCTATGCTCTCCACAAAATGCCCGACTGATGGCTCCGGCGGCAGGAATTTATAGTTGAAATCGCTATGCATTGATTGCAGGTAAATCCATAATTATTTATGCTTTCAGCTCTAAATTACTGAATCTCCATTAAAGTTTTCATATCGCTAACAACACTAAGTTAAATTGTATTGCTTAGAGTACCGCGTGTAGTAACCTGCCACTGCGTCTAGCAGGCCTCGGTTTTCTTTTTCAGTTTCCGGCTAAATTCCTGCTTTGAGAAGTTAAAATATGTACATCATTAAATTTCGTGTTTGGTATATTGCAATTCATCAAATTACCTGCTCATGAAAGCTACACTAACGCCATCGAAAATCATTGTGCTTATAGGCACTGTTTCCACATTTTTGATCTGCTCTTTCCAGCCTGCTACCAAAACCCTGGATTATAAAGATTTTACCATCGAAGTCCCGAGTCACTG
Source organism: Pedobacter sp. GR22-6 (assembly GCF_037402555.1). Taxonomy (NCBI): domain Bacteria; kingdom Pseudomonadati; phylum Bacteroidota; class Sphingobacteriia; order Sphingobacteriales; family Sphingobacteriaceae; genus Pedobacter; species Pedobacter sp. GR22-6. Next base: position 1,192,774 of record NZ_JBBEUC010000002.1, on the reverse strand, counting down.
GGAAAAAGTTAAAGTACAAGGAATAGACAGCTATGTAGGGCGCTTCAGCATAAGCGCGAATGAGTATGCCGGTTTTGATCTTGGTCGCTATTCCTCTAAACTCGAAGGTGAAGACCAGATTTATGAATTCACCACGATAAGTAACAAGAAAGCCAAAATAGTAAGGCCTAAGGTGTCAGGAAAGGGCCTTACAGGTGTTTATATTGACAGCATAGGCAACACGCCATATGGCAGAATTAGGTTTCAACTTAATGGTAGAAATCTAACAGCTGCCAATGAGGAACTCTTGTTAACAGCCATTAAAACGATAAAATTTGCGAACACCAGCAATTGATGGCGGGAAAACAAATCTATTTTAAGCCGGCTCTTTCATCTGTCAGCCCCAAGGCATACGTCAGTTTGTATTTGCAATAAAGATATTTATATTGCAAGACCAAATAAAAACACTGACGATATGTACGATTTCCCGAATAAAACTTTCATTACAAAATCCCTTCGTTTATTCGGTTTTATCCTGATTACCTTAATTGCTTTTTCGGAGTATACAACTGCACAAAGCATGCCCAGGATTGGTGATCATTGGGACGCAACAATTGATTCGACCCAAAAGATACTACTTCCTCCACCTCTGGGTATTAAAAATAAAATAGATTTCGAGCGTGAGGGGATAAAATTTACAGGAGCCGTATCAGATAGAAAGATTATATCCATAATTACCCGTGACCCAAATTTTGAAATTGGGGGTTTAAAGTATATTGGCACCGAGCTTTCTTCCTTTAAGGACAGAAACCAAATTAAACAAATAAGAGGCTGGGGAAACTTTTTACCGCTATCTGATGGCTGGTATGCTGTTTTTGATTTCAAAGACCTATCTGATACTTCGAAGGTGCTCTACCTCTTCAAGAAAGAAGATCATTTTTAGCAGCCGCGGACGATTATCCGGTTATTTCTTTTCCGCCGAAATCAAGCATATATTTTCTTCTTGAAAAATCCACAACTGATTCTAACGCACGTGTCTGTGGATTCAATTTCTTCATTTTATGTCATAGGCTTTCGACGCGGGCAAAGCCTCACACTGATCAGTCTTTCGATCAATAAACCATTAAAAAGACAATTAAAGAGTAGCGTAAAAATAAATAAATCCCCTTCAAGGTATTCGAAAAACAAAGTATGAGTTGGAAAGCGGCAGATATGAAAACAGAATGCCAGCGCCTCAATTAAATTACCTCTGGAAGTGCCCTCTTCCAATGCGGCATATGCGACCAGAGAACAGAATGTCAGCAAAGCTAGCAGCAAAACTGCTCCTGCATACATCCAGATATTAAATCTTTTAAAGATCATGACTTTTTCACTTCCTTTATGTACCACGAAGGATAGCCCTTCCTGAAAAAAGACATTCTATTTTTCTTCCTGATTATGCACCTGTCTTCGGATATTGCAAATAACTTATTCTTTTTGAAAATAAGTTCCTTTGGAAAATGCCGTACCTCTTGTGTTACAAATTCATCAGGATATGTAAATTTATATGCTGAGATTGGATAATAGGCGTGGTTTGATTCCACGTCTCCGGAGAGATAGCGTTTTGTGATATTAATCCGCTCATCAGAATAAGTGACAGTATCATAAATTGGGATTACTTTAAAATAAATGGTGTCGTTTTTTAGCCGCCAGGTCCCGCTCGACCACCTATGTATCAAGCAAAATGTCACACGGAAGGTAAATGTGGAATCTGGTCTGAGTTCGAGCGAATTATTCGATAATTTATACTTGCCAACTACCCCACTTTGCGCCCATAAAGAGCATGGTACTTGGGTAATAATGGCTAAGAGTGTTACCAAGAAGAATATAGAGCGCCTGTTCGGTTGCATACCTAAATATAACAAATCTTTTAACACTCAGGAAATTCAGAGCAATTTAGATCTTGTGATTGCATTTAGTTTATGGCCGGTTCAAATATAGTATGCCTTTCCGACCATGCCATTCTTTCAGGGAGATCTTGGTTGCAAAGTTCAATATGAATAACTCTCCTCCTGCTGTTATTGGTTGTACGGTTAGAACTGTGTAGCAACAACGGCTTCATGATCATTACACCTCCCTTTTGCACTGGGCAGATATGTTCTGACTGTTTACTCCAATCGATCGCCTCCAAGCGAGCTACCTTTCTTAAATGCGATCCGGGCACGACTTTTAAAGCGCCATTATTTTCATCCGTATCATCGAGATGGATTCTTACAGTAAAGCTGTTTTCTAAGATATGTAAAGGTGGTTGCACGGCGAACTGTCCCTGCTTTACAGTCCAATTGGTAAAACCCTCCAACTCCAATCGCTGATCTACGGAAATTGTAAGATCCTGATGGTAAGAAACAAACCAATTAGATTGCTCCGGCTTATCAAAATAGATTGACTTGACCACAAAGTAGTCTTTACCGAACAGCTCTCCAATCAGTCCTTTAAAACTATTATTAAAAATTAAGCTGTGGATATCCGGTACTTCCTTCAAAAACTGCCGGATAGCAAAGAGGTCTGCAGATCTTCTGAAGGTAGTATTCGAGCCGTTCGCATGCGCTATTATATCGCGAATCTGCTGGATTTGATCATCAGAAAAGATATCATGGATGGTTGTGAAACCCTCGGCCTCTATTTGGGATTTATGCTGCTTCATGATAAGGGTTTTAGTTATAGGTTTATACAACCATTTTTACATGGAGGCTAAAATAGTAAAACACAAGATATTTGGAGAGAGATTGCTTGCTTAATTGCCATCCTTATAGTGTATTATATAGATTGGATACTTCTGGCGTCATTTATGCTAGAAACGCCCAGCATCCCTCCACTATGAAAAAATTAATACTCTTTACCTTCCTCTCCCTCCAAGTTTGTGCATTTGCACAACAGAAGAAAAAAGCAGACCGTTTTGACACGAAGATCAGGGAAGCTGAGGGTGACCTAAATGGTGACGGTCTTGCAGACAAAGTAATCCTGAGCATGGATACTATAGCTGCAGACGTCCCCCTGAGATTGCAAATATTTTTTGCTCAAGCGAACAGAACGCTGAAACTGGTTACCTCAACTACTCAGCTCATTGAACCGCAATACCCCAACGGTGGAAAATACAGTGGTCGACAAATTCCCAATTTTGAGATTGAAAAAGGAAAGTTGATCATCATATCTGATACTGGACATGGTCAATCGCTACACACATTCAAATACCAGAATGGAAATTTTGAACTCGTTCATTTTTTTAAAGTTTACTGGGACGGTAAGAACACCACTACTGAAACTGATTTCAATCTGCTGACCGGAATGAAAACCCTGAAAAGTAAATCATTGGGCTCAGAAAAAATCAACAACCAAACGAAGTCCAAAGTGCTGATCAGGCCCTTACCTAAGATCCAGGACTTGGTCGCATTTGAGAATAAGCCTTATTATTAGCTCCCCCAATATAATTTACCCAAGCCCCATAATTTTCTGCGATTCCTTTGCAGATGAGTCTAAGCCCTATCCAGCGTCAGCCCGTCTCCGCTCCGTCTCCTCTCCGTCTTTTCTCCGTCAATAGACGGTGGGGAGGCGCTTCGGACAGGTGAATGGTAAAGTAAATACCTACACTCACCTTTATCTCATTTGCATTACTGAATTTTTGTGATAATAATTATCTTAGCTGCATTTACCATTCAAAAATTAACCTTTCAAATAACATATGAAAAATCAATTGACACTCTTTGCAATCTGCGCATTGTTCGGTTTGCTCATGAACAGTTGCACAAAGGATAATGAACAGGTTTTTCCTGTAAAATTTTATCCTGAAAGCATTGAGGTTAAGTCCGCAGCAAGGATGTTCAGATCCACTGGCGAGGTGAAAAACGCAATGGAGATTTCCACTGCATTAAACGGAACACCTTATTTTTCGCTCGAAAAAGAGCCTTTTGATAAGAATGAGCTTGCGCTGACTTTTACTACTGAAGATTCTGTAGTCATCGGCAATTCGGATTTGAAATTTTCTGTCAAAAGAGATGGCAAGCAATTTCTATTCTACTCAAAAGCGACAATTCGTGTAGACGCGGATCCTCGCAATCCAAATGGCACTACCTTGTGGCATTTGCTTAAATATACCTATAACGGGGTACCAATTTCCCGATGGAATACAGCACTTACTAAAGAAACCAGGGTTGCGTACGGTAATTTTAAAGAGATCAGACTTTCTGCAATGGCTTACCTCATCCTGAGATCATCGCAAGGAAGTGTCTCTTCAAATAGTGGCCTAACCTTCAACGAATTTAATTCAGAATCCGCTACGAAACTACAGCCTGATGAGACGGTGATTGTAAAGGAGTACGAATTGGTACTGAGATCGCGGTAAATTGGGCACCTGCCGGAAGGAGAAACTCAACGAACTTAACCTATCTTTCTTTACTTCTTTTCAATGGCGTAACAATCCATAAATCTCGCTATCAAGGAACTTACCTTCGAAGTAATAATCTTCCCGAAAATAGGCTTCTTTGATGAAACCATGTTTCATCAGCAACTTCCTGGAAGCCTCGTTGCCGGGATTGATATTTGCACAGATGGAATGGAGATTTAATGTATTGAACCCAAAATCAATCACCGCCGCTAAAGCTTCGGAAATAATACCATTTCTCCAGTAATCGGGGTGCAGCATGTAGCCCAGTTCAGCCCTATGGTTGTCTAGATCTATACGCCAATAACCCAGATTTCCTATCATCTGATCGGGATGATCTTTTAGCGTTAAAGCCCAAATTACATTCATGCCTTTATGGAAATTTTCATTGATTGTTCGGATGACTTTCTCGGAATCGGCTATTGCGGCCGGTTGCGGTCGGTCAATGTACCTCATCACTTCAGGATTGGTTCGAAGTTGAAACAAGGCGACAGCATCCTGAGCAGTTTGTTTCCTTAACAATAATCTGTTGGTACAGATTTCAGGCTGATCATGTAACGTGAATTTCAACATAATGAGTTGTAAAAATAAGTGCTATAAAAATATTGAATTAAAGTTCAAAACATTTTATTTTCTTAACATACAAATTATATTTTTGCAACTATACCCACTCTAAATTGATAAGGATAATTATTGCCCCCATTTTGGCTCTCTTGCTGTGTGGCTTTTCTGGCTATGCCCAAATAAATCTAACGGCTGTAGACGCTGGCCCGTATACACCAGGTTCTGATATTGCTGCACTTTTTAGCACGGATGTTTCAAGTAACATGAAACCCGGAAATAAGTATACGCTCTATTTGTCTGACCCTTCGGGTAGTTTTGCAACCGAAGTAGCCATAGGGGAATTTAATGGTTTCTACAATACTTTTGTGAATGGGCGCTTACCGGCTAATTTGCCGCCAGGAATGGGTTACCGCTTACGTATAAAATCAACAAGTCCCGCTTTGGTGAGTAATGAATCCAGTCCATTTGTGGTAAGAACCGGTGCCCTTGTACAAGCAAGCCTATACAACAGAAACCTCCTGAATGCTGGGGACGACCAGTTGATCGGGTTTTGCTCCGGACGAAACAACTTCAATTATAACCTGGAAAATCGCTCTACATCGGGTGCAGAAGTGAGCGCATCATTCAAAAATGAACTCACATCTGCACTACTCCCCAACCTCAATTTCGATATCTCGGCCAAGACATTTACCGCCCAGCTTGCACATTACACCGTCTTGGTAAAGGCGGTATTGAATGGCAATGTCGCAACCCGTGCCTACATGATTGTGAACAACAGGGCCACTACGGCATTTGGTACAGCTGGTACAAATGACGTGTGCTTAGGAGGTGATGCCTTGCAATTTAATGTGATCGTGGCTGGCAACGATGGGATCATCAACAATTATCCAGGTCTCAGCTATCGGGTAGATTGGGGTGACAATACCAACACCGTATACACCATCAAGGACATCATGGCCAATGACAACAAGGTAGGCCATAACTACACGCGTACAGCCTGCGGCAACGTCATCAACCTTGGGAATACGACAGTTTACAATGCATTCGGAATCAGCATATCCGCACAAAATGCTTCCTGCGGGACTGTCGGCACGCCAATCTCTACTACTGCTAAAGTGAGTGTACGTCCGCAGAACAATTTCAGCATTTCCAATACCACCTGCTTGAACACACCTACGGTCTTTACCAATACTTCTATAATCGGTGATAATCCAGGTGCAGATCAGGCGGGCTGTGTGCAGAACATCAGTACCTACACCTGGTATGTAGATGGAAATGTGGTACCGGGTGCTATAGATAAACCAAAATCTTTCAACCTAAGCTATCAGTTTAGCAGTCCCGGCAATCATACGGTTACGATAGAAGCTACCAGTAATGCAGCCTGTCCGCCCGCGCCGGTTACCAAAACAGTATGTATACAACAACCTGCGGTGCCGTCTTTTACACTCAATGGAACTGCAACTACTATCCAACTTTGTAATACCAACATCCTCACGCCACAGAATACGTCCTTCGTAGACAATTCCGGCTGCGGCACCAACACCTACCTCTGGACAGTAAGCGGTGGCTCCTCTCCTGCTACATTTGTGGGTGGGACTTCGGCAAACAGCGCACAACCGCAAATTAAATTTAACGGAACGGGCGAATATAAAGTCAAACTGACCATCAATGCGCAGAAATGTGGAGAAGTAAGCAGCGCAGAACAGTCGGTGATCGTAACTGCACCCCCGGTGGCCACATTATCTGCCAATACGGTATTGTGCAACCTTGGAACATTTGATTTCAACACCAATACAGGACCAACACGGACAATCCTAAGCGGAACTCCAGACATCGCACTTACTCCGAATACCTATACCTGGACAGTCACCGGTGGCGCGGCCAGTTTCGTCAATGGCACGACAACCAACAGCCGCTATCCCCGCATCCAGTTTAGCGAATTTAAAACCTATACGATCAAAGTAGTGCACCAGAACGGATGTACGGCCGTAGAAGATGAGCAAACGATAGAGTTCAGACCAGCACCCATAGTAGAGGCTGGTACTCCCGCGGCCATTTGCTATGAAGGAACAGTAGCTCTGAATGCGAGCCCGGTTCCGGGTTACACTGCACAGTGGGTCGGTGGAGCGGGCACATTCGCTCCCGATAGGTTCGCTCCCAATGCCGTATATACGCCTGCTCTGGCTGAACGAAACGTGGGAGGGCTCAATTTACGCTGGCAGATCAATACTGCACTTGCAGCTCCATGCAATGTCGTGTACGACATCGCTTCTGTGGTCATCAACCCCAGAAACCTCATCAACACAGCTACTGAAAAGATCGTTTGTTCTGATGCCAGCGTGGACTACCTGCCTGCCAGTAATGTCAGCAATAGCACATTCCGCTGGACTTCCATTGCCAGCACAGGCATCACAGGTGCGACTAGGAGCGGCACGGGCCAGATCAATGACCGGCTAATCAACACCAGCGCGAGTGTAGCGGGAACGGTAAAATACACTATTGTGCCCAGTGCCAACGGTTGTTCGGGTGAAGCTTTTGAACTTCTGGTCATTGTAATGCCCCGGCCCATACTTACTGCCAGTGCAGCTAAGGCTTCCATCTGCAGTGGCGAAAGTTCTGCCATCAGTCTAAGTTCCAATCTGACTGATGTAAAATACCTATGGACGGTAAGCAGCAGCAGTCCAAACATTACAGGCTTTGCAGCAAACAGTACGGCCATAGAAGTTTCGGAGATCAATGATCGCCTGGTCAATACAGGAAATACAGCTGGTGTGGTTACTTACCGCATCACTCCTATAGCCAGTTCCGGCTGTCCGGGCACTGTCCGGCAGATTGCCATTACCGTTCATCCGCCCGGTACCATTGCACAGGCGGGCGCCGATGAAACGATCTGCAGTAATGCTGCATATGGACTTGAGGCCAATATTCCCGAAGGGACAAGTACAGGTAGATGGACACTGGTATCCGGCCCCCCGGTCACCTTTACAGATCCAGGTAAATACAATACAACCGTAAATGGACTAGTCGGTGGCAATACCTATACCTTCAGGTGGACCATCAGTACGCCAGCGGGCTGTGCAACATCTGATGAGGTGATCATCACCAACCTATCCGAATTGTCTAACACAGATATCTCTGCCAATACAAGTCCGGTATGTAAGGGGCAGGAAATTACCATTATCGGGGAACAGCCAAGGGGTGGAAATGGTTCCTATAGTTATATCTGGGAACAGAGTACTGATGATGGAGCCAGCTGGGGCTTAATGAGCTCTGAAATCGGTAAAGATCTGGTGACCAATGTCAATGCAAGCAGCATTTACAGAAGAATCACGCGTGGCGGAAGTTGTACCTTACTGAGCAATTTGATAAAGATTCAGGTACTCGATCCTTTGGGAAACAACAACATCAGCCTATCCAACAGTTCATCTGCCGATCAAAGTATTTGTTTGGGTACTGCAGCTGCAGCCATGAAGGGAAGTATACCCAGCGGCGGAAACGGGATCTACCTGTATCAGTGGCAGCAAAGTACTGATGGTGGTTTGCAGTGGACAGACATTGCAGGTGCTACTGCAATTGATTATACAGCAGGGGTAGTACAAATAACTACTGCCTACAGGCGGATTGTGCGCAGTACCATCTGTACAGGTTATACAGAATCTGTCAGCAATACGGGCACGCTCACTATTAAAGTTCATGCGAAGGCCGAGTTCAATGCCCAAAACCGCGAGGGTTGCGCACCCTTTGTGTTGGATGCTTTTAAGGTAAAAGCTACACATTATGCCGACCGTAATGCCATTTATACCTGGTATGCAAACGGTCAGAAAATCGGCGAAGGGCTCAATTTTCCCGGATACATCATTACTACCGACAAAACAGCGGTGGAAATCAAACTGCAAGTGAGCAGTGCCCAGGGCTGTGATCCTGACGAAAGTACCATGACCTTCAAGACCTACGAGAATGTAAGGGCTTCCTTTAGTCAGAGTCAAAGTTCAGGTTGCGGTCCCATATTGGTGACCTTCACAAATACCTCTAACATCACCAATGGGGTAAACTTTGTCTGGGATTTTGGCAATGGACATACCTCTACGGCCGTCAATCCTGATCCGGTAAACTTCCTGCAAGACCCGACAGGTAAGGACAAAGTTTATCAGGTTACACTTCGCGCCAGCAACGCATGTGGTTCCAGTGTCGTCTATCAAAGCACCGTGACTACGATGAGTACACCGGTGTCCATATTCTCTCCCGGCAGTACGCTGGGCTGCGCTCCCGTCAACGTAGCTTTTACCAACACTTCACCTGAAGCCAGTACGACGACCTATACTTATGATTTCGGTGATGGAAAAGCTCCGGAAGTGTATACAGATAGAAGAACGGTGACTCACGAATTTGACGCGCAGGGAACTAAAAAGTCATATACCATCCGGATGACTGCGAAAAATGAATGTGGCGAGCATACCTCATCACATACGATCAGCATCCTGCCCAATCTCCTTCGTGCCGAATTGGTGGTCGATGCCCAGAACAAACAAGGCTGTGCACCACATACTGTTCAGTTCAGCAACAACAGCAGTGAGGCTACTTCCTATACCTATGATTTTGGAGACGGAAGTGCCCCTCAGCTTTCCAACACTGCCCCTGAAAAGATTACCCACACCTTTAGACAACCCGGTATCTACACAGTAAAGCTGACTGCGAGTAATGATTGCGGCAGCCTGAGCACAACGGAAGTGATTACGGTGATTGCGCAGCCTGCTACACTTTTTAGTGTCGACCGTCCAATTGCTTATCCAGGGTTGAAACTGAAGTTTAGTAATAATACAACTGGTGCCATCAGATACCGATGGGATTTTGGAGACGGCAGCAGTTCGACCGAGAAAGATCCCGAACATGCATTTGAAGAATTGGGCAACTACCAGGTAAAACTAACGGCAACTAACGTAGAAAACTGCCCTTCTACTTATCAGATGAACGTTTTTGTAGATGGAGAGCCGGGATCACTGTTTGTACCCAATGCATTTATGCCAGGTAGTGAAAATACCGAATTCAGGTTGTTTAAGGCCAAGGGCACCGGAATCCAGTCCTGGACAATGATGGTCTTCGACAAATGGGGCACGCTGCTTTGGCAAAGCAATAAACTGGAAGATGGAAAGCCCTATGAAGGTTGGGACGGAACCCATAACGGGCAGAAAATGCCGGAAGGTGTCTATTTCTGGAAAATAGATTTGAAACTGAGAAACGGTTCGGAGTGGAAGGGTGTAAGCCTGAATTCGGGCAGTCCAAAACGTACCGGAACAATAAACTTGATCAGATAGGAAATGAGGAAGAGCCTACTATTGACATTTTGCATCCTGTCTTTTACAGCACAACTGTATGCACAGGACCATATATACTCACAATTTTTTAATGCGCCAGTCTATTTAAACCCGGCCTTGACGGGCCAGTTCGAAGGCGATATCAGGATGAACCTCATCTACCGCAACCAATGGTCCGGACTGGGCGGCGACCTCTCCTATCTAAGTGCATCAGCAGACCTCAACATTCCAAATTTTGGTGGAGGACTGGGTTTGCTTTTCAGCAGGAGTAACGAAGGATCGGCATATCTGCGCAAGAACAATCTTGCTGCTACCTATTCTTATAGTGTAGGAGGTGACGATTTTGTCACCTCATTTGGCATACAAGCAGGTATGGCATCCAGACAGCTTGACCTCAATAAACTGGTATTTTCGGATCAGATTGATGCCTCTACAGGTTATATACCCGGCAGCATCACCAATGCACAACTTCCTACGGTGAATACCCGCAGCTACTTTGATGCCGGCGCAGGGGTCAATATGGTTTACCGTAATTTTATGGGAGGCATTGCCTTGCATCACTTAAACAGCCCAAACGAGAGCTTTAGTGATGTCCAGGATAAATTGCCGATGCGCATGGTTGCCAATGCCAGTTGGCGGATTACACTCAATCCGCAGTTTAATTTCCAAAATGATGACGGTGTTTACCTGATTCCATCTGTCGTATATTATCGGCAGGCAGCTTCCAGTTCCGTCAGTATGGGGGCCCAGTTCAAATATTCCAGTGTAAATATGGGATTATGGTACCGCACGAGCGGGACCAGCACAGCAGACGCGGTAGTGGTCTCTTTCATTTTCGATATTTTCAAAGGCAGTAAAAATGGAGAAAAGCTTCGTCTGGGCATTAGTCATGACGCGACCACATCAAAAATCAACTATACGAATACTAGCGGAACAACAGAAGCGAGTGTAGGATTTGAGAAGTATTTTCCCAATAGCTCTTCTTATAGTAAGTTTAATGGGTTAAGGAGTTACGATTTTTATTAGTGCAGATGATTTAGCCCTAAATCCCCTTTAAGCATAAATTTGATTCAAAATGCCTAAACTTTGAGACGCTCGATCAAGGTTCTGGAATAACGCTGCACATTATTTTTTATAATTTAGTTGGAGTATAAAACCATAACCACAATATGAATCTCAAATTTTTAATGATTGCCCTATGTTGCCTCCCATTTGGGCTCGATGCACAGGAAGCGAAACTTAGAGAGAACCCTTACAAAGAACTTTCCCTCGGAGCTATTAAACCCAAAGGATGGCTCAAAGAAATGCTCATTCGACAAAAAACAGGTTCTACAGGCAGCCTGGATAAACTGTATCCGGCGGTAATGGGCAACCGCAATGGCTGGCTCGGTGGCGACGGAGATCAATGGGAAAGAGGCCCCTACTGGCTCGACGGCTTATTGCCTCTTGCCTACCTACTTAACGACAAAGAACTCATTGCAAAAACAAAGCCCTGGATAGAATGGGCGATTAAAAGTCAACGCCCTGATGGCTACTTCGGTCCTTCAAAAGATTATCCGTATGAAAATGGGATACAGCGCGACAATAGCCAGGATTGGTGGCCGAAGATGGTGGTACTGAAAGTATTGAAACAGTATTATTCTGCCACTAATGACCAGCGCGTCATCAAATTGATGAGCAACTATTTTAAGTACCAGCTTAAGGAACTTCCTGCCAAACCACTAGATCACTGGACCTTTTGGGCAAAGTACCGGGGTGGTGACAATCTGATGCTGGTATACTGGTTGCACAACATCACCAAGGAACCTTTTCTATTGGAACTGGGTGACCTGATTCACAAACAAACCTTTGATTATACCAATGCCTTTGCCAATACCAGATTATTGGAAACTAAAGCCAGCATTCATTGTGTCAACCTGGCTCAGGGTATCAAGGAACCGATCATTTATTACCAGCACCACCCGGAACAAAAATACCTGGATGCCACAAAAAAGGGTTTTGAAGACCTGATCCGATACAATGGAATGGCACATGGAATGTATGGTGGTGATGAGGCATTACATGGCAATAATCCGACCCAGGGCTCTGAATTTTGTTCGGCGGTAGAGATGATGTTTTCTTTGGAAAGTATGCTGGAAATCACCGGTAATGTAAATTTTGCAGATCAGCTGGAGAAAATTACTTTCAATGCCTTACCTGCCCAGGCCTCAGATGATTTTGTGACGCATCAGTACTTTCAACAGGCCAATCAGATCATGGCTACCCGTAAGACCAGAAATTTTGAAGTAAACCATCACGGTACAGATGTTTGCTACGGCGTGCTCACAGGATACCCTTGTTGCACTTCCAACATGCATCAGGGTTGGCCTAAATTTACACAAAACCTATTTTACGCTACCGCGGATAAAGGAGTTGCAGCCCTGGTTTATTCGCCAAGTGAGGTGAGCATGAAAGTCGCGAATGAAGTGCCAATCAAAGTAATCGAAGAGACGAATTATCCATTCAATGAAAACATTAAGTTTACGATTAGCATTCCAAAAAAAGGTTCAGCTACATTTCCCTTTCACCTGAGGATTCCTGCCTGGTGTAAAAAGGCAAGCATCAAGATCAACGGTAGCCTATTTAAAGAGGAAACCGGCAACCAGATTGCAAAAATCAACCGGGAATGGAAATCAGGAGATGTGCTGGAGCTCGTGTTGCCGATGCATATCTACAAAAATACCTGGCAGGAGAGTTCTGTTTCTATAGAACGAGGTCCATTGGTATACGGTCTGAAAATCGCTGAAGATAAGCAATACGTAAAAAATCTAACTGACCCACAGGAGTATGGAGATGGATATTACGAGATAAAGCCCGGCACTCCATGGAACTATGGTTTATTGAATGTCAGAAACGATCAATTGGCGGCGAACTTTACCGTGGAAAAACAAGAGGGTGCTCTTTCGCTGTACCCCTGGAACCTGGAAAACGCGCCAATAAAAATCAAAACGAAGGCGAAACGGATTCCGCTGTGGCAGGTTTACAATGAAATGGCCGGCCCACTTCCCTTCAGCACTATTTTTCAGATGGAAACCGAAGATAAAGTAGAGGAAATCACCCTGGTACCGTATGGTTGTACCGAGTTGAGGATCTCTCAATTTCCGGTAATCAGGTAGAAATGTTTTCGTGAATTTCTATTTTGCCAGGCAGTCGTGATTGGTGCTTTCTTTAAATGCCAGTAACTTTCCGTAGTTCTTCAATATGGGCTGAATGGGTTTGCATTCGACTTCTTTATTGGCAATTTTATCCGGGTTCGGAAGATCCGAAGACTGCGAACGCTTGCTGTACTTTTTCTCGAGGCAAAGCAAAGCCTTGTTTTTGCTGATGTACAAACGGTTTTCGGTGATGTCGTCTTTAGTAGCACCCTCTGCGGCCTGGCCAGCCTCAAAACTCCAAACTATGCTATTGGTGTGAACGAAAAAAGACTATCCTGACGAACAAAGTACTGGTCTACTGCTGAAAAGTGGCTATATTCATTAAAACTATGCTTAATCAGCGCTAGCCTTCCCTGCTCTGAAAAGTAAGTAACTGTTCCAGTCCTTTCGCCTTCACAATCGTATTTGAATGATACAGAATCTAAGCGCTTACGCTGCAGTTTATCGTTGATTGCTGCATAAGCATTTTTGATCTCGGAGACGGAGCTAGGATTAGAATGTGATTCAACGGATTCAGTCACAACTGAAACAGAATCTTTTTGGACAGGATTTTGCACCGTGCTATTCTGCGACTGTCCACAGGCCAGGAGTAACAGGCAACAGGTGGTATAAATGTAGTTTTTCATTTTTGAGGTTCTATACAGAATCGCTTTAGCGAAATAATTTCATTAGAAAAAGAACACCAACAAGAAGAATTTGTTTAAGGCATAGCAAATGAAAGTTAAGCGTTTCCTACGGGAACGCTGCTGGCAGCTATAACCAGCCAATTCTGATCAAACTTTTTCCAGGTTCTGAGAAACCGTACCCTGCTTTCGAATTCAGCTCCCTGATAGCTGCCGACAATATGTTTAAAAACGGAAACTACTGCCAGGTCGTCAAAAACCGTAATCTGCTGGTCTGAGGTAACAATTTCTGAGAAAGTAAGTTCAGCACTTAGATGAGGAGCGAGGTCTTCCGATTTACTCACGAGCATCCCCAAATGATTGATAAAAATAAGTTCTGCATGCAGCAATTGATCTAACACCGCCACGTCGCTATAAAGGATAGCGTTAATTAATCTCTCTTCGAGTTGGATAATCTGATCGATCATATCTTCTTGTTCTAGCCCCGGTTATTTGCTCAGAGAACATCCGATGAAAGGAAATGTTTTGAGACTAATTTAAAAAGGGCAATCTCCAGATTTGATGCTTTCGATTGCCCTGATAATACCTGATCTTATTTTTTAGATGCCTTTACATCAATGCCGATCTCGATATCCTTACTGATCATCCATTCTGCAGGATCAGCTCCGGATGTACCAAATTTGATTCCCCAATCTGCACGGTTGACGGTAAATTTAGCCAGTACTGAAACTGCATCTCCCTGCATTTCAATCTTGGCAGGAAAGGTTAGGTTTACCGTTTTTCCAAGTAGCGTTAAGTTGCCGCTTACGGTTTTATTTGCGCCCTCTACAGCGTCTTTTGCCGTACCGGGTGCTAAAGTGGCAACCTGGGTAATCTTAAATTCTGCAGTCGGGTTTTTTTCAACATCGAAAAAATCGGCGCTTTTTAAATGAGCTTCCAACTCCGTGTATTTTTTATCTTTCTCGGTTACAGATGCTGAATCAACACGGAGAGACTTCATGTCGATTACAAAGTCACCAGCGGTAACTTCATTTTCTGCAACTGACACTTCACCGGATTTAATCGACAGTGTACCCCACCGTGGTGCAAATCCACCTTTATGAAAGGCCTTCCAGTTTACTTTTGAACTCTCCAGGTTTACAGCATATACATTTCCACTTTTTTCTGCTACCTGCTGTTCTGTGTTCGTCGAAGCATTATTGGATGAATTTCCACCGCATGCTGCGAGAAAGAGGACAGCACTTGCCAGCACACCTACACTTAATTTTTTCATTTGATTTTGATTTAAAGGTTTAAAACTATTTCATTTTCTTGCTCAACCATTGTACCACATCTGCAAATAGTTGTGAATTAGATGCCAGATTTATTATTCCAGAATGAAATATACCTTTAAAGCAGGTTATTTAATGACATTATAGTATTCCTGATCGCTCAGGGTTTTTCCGTTTTCCCAATTGATGTATTTGTTTTGAGTAATGATCAAACACCTGCTTTCTTTCTGCTTTGAAGGCAGTCATCATTTCTTCTGCCTTCTTGCCCAATTTTACATGGTTCTCTATTAAAGATAAAGTAATTTGCTTTTCTGATGATACCATAAGTAAACCCAGGGTATTCATAAAAGCTAGAATTTCATCTTTTAACAAAAGATAGCTATCAGATAATTTGATCGGATTTCCGGTTAATCCCACAGTATTCGGAATTGTTTGGGACAGTTTTGCCACTGATTTGATTTCTACTTCAAAAAAGTCCAGTTCAGATAACCACTGTTTACCCATAAGGTAAAGCTCCTGTAGTTCGGTGTCCAGTTGGTTGTTTTCTATTGAGTTATTCATGGCTTTAAAATATAGTTTAAGAATTCACAGCTTTTATTCAGCTAAAACCCGACAACTGCCTCAATCACATAACCTTTAAACTTTCCACCGGAACGCAGATCGGCAGCAGGAAAGTCCTTATATTTTTGTACTACATATTCAGCTTTCATCAGGATGTTTCTGGTCATGAACCACCCTGCAGCACCTGCAATACGGTCTATTTTCACATCAGCATTGTAAGTAACCGGACCGGCACCAGATCCAAGGGCATTATTAGCGAGTCTGGCAGAAACGGTGTTATATTTCAAACCGATGAAGAGCTGTTCGTTGCTACCGAATCTATAGACACCGTCAATTGCAAATTGTCTGGCATCCCTCGTATCCGTTTCCTTTGCGGTTCTACCCGATGCCAATTCATAAGTTCCGAAAAGTTCAGCACCTTTAATTTTTAAGAATCCATTGAACATTAAGGCATTTACTTTTTTCGTGAAACCCGGGTTGAACCTTCCGGAGAAGGCCATTGCCGTAGATTCAGAAATGGTATTTGGTTCCATTACAAATTGATAATTTGAACCGGTGCGGTCGCCTCCAAACAAGGTATTGGCTCCTCCACCCTGATTGCCATAGTAAGATCCACTCAGCCTTAACCTGATGTCGGGAGTCAACTGTTTATCCAAGCCTCCTTTCATTAATAGAGAAGGAGATTTGGTATAATCTCCATCTGGATTTGCCGCTACAGTAAGCGAATCAATATTTCCTTTGATCATACCACTGCTCATTCCGATCAACCCAAACAATCCGTTTTTCCTGAGCATAACCTGACCACCTATTTCAGTGGCGAAAGCATCCATAATATTGTTTTCCATAAATGGATTGTAAATGGTATTGCCACCATCACTCCTCCGGTAGTGGACATCGCCGTAATCCAATTCATAGTGCCCGATCCTGATTGTGGCAATTTTCATTAGCTCTTCCCATAACTGGCCTTCAAATGGAAGTTTATCAAACTGAATATAGCCGCCTTTAACCCACACTTCGTTGTGGTGTCTTGAAGAAAGATAATTGGTGATGTTCAAGCGAATTCCGTCAGCCAGCTGTACGTCCATAAACAAATTGGCTTGTGCAGTCATAAAACCAGGCGTGATGCTCCTTAGCCTGTTTCCTGGTGTTCCTACAGCACCAATATTGTTGTTTAAAGCACCTGGGTTTTTATGTTTTAAACCCTGGAACTGCTGAGTGAAGCCAGCGCCAAATTTAAGCTTTAATCCTTCGAATGTAGTGAGTGTATCTTTTGGGTCTTCAAAGACATTAATCCCGGTTTGATCGTAAGCCCTTAGGTTGTTAATTTTCTGAAATTGAGCCTTGCTGAGCAAAGGGAGTAAACACATGGCCATCAATGTCATTGAAGACATCAGGCGGTTTATTTGTATAGCTTTCATGATATTAGGTATTTTACGTTCTAAGTTTGAGCATTACTTTTTCAGATTGAGGCTGAAGCTGATATCGAGATCATTACCAACTTTCATAGCGCCCAACATAAAGCTGGGAGGCTGTATACCATAGTCGGTGAGCTTTATCTTTTCCTCGCCGGTACACAACAGGCTCTGATCTGACTTGAGTTCAGCCTTGACCTGCAACTCTATTATTTTGGAGACACCAGCAATCGTTAGCGTACCTTTTGCGTTGATCAGAAATCTTCCTTTCTGAACGTTAGTAATGGCAGCCTCCTTCAGTTTGAAAGTAATTTGAGGATAACTATCGGCTTTGATGGCCTTATAGGTCCTGTTATTCATGGATTCGCTCTCGCTTTTCAGATTTTTTGCGTTGACACTGAAATTGAGTACCGTAAGGCTTCTTGGAACACTTTCTTCAGCGCTAAGTGCACCAAAGCTAGCTTCGCATATTGGATTTTCCGCGCGCATTGTCCAGTCATGTACATTTGATTTGCCAGCGATTTTTATAATATTGTCTTTTGAACTGCTGAGCTTATAAACCACCTGAGCCTGCAGCTGGCTTAGCGACAATGTACTTAGCACAATAGATAGTAAAAGTTTCAGGCGGTTGGAGTATAAGAGATTTTTCATAACACTTTGATTAAATTATTTAACCAAAAGTAATTAAACCAAAAGGAAGACAAGATGAGGAATGACACTTAAATACATGATCCTCATCACCTTATTCAATTGATCAAGGATTGAGTTTTCCGAGTAATATACCTGCTATCACCGCCTGAGCAAATCCATATAAAAACCAACTAAGAACCATAAATATGGTAATGTCGAGTGAACTGAAAGTAATCCACATAACCGGGAGTAAAGACACCATCGCATAAATAAAACCGAACTCAAATCCCCTAAGGATGAAATGGCCTTTCAATAATCCTTTAAAACGGTCCCAAAACCAGGACAATGCAAAGCTAATGACAAAAGCATGCAGATAAAACAGGCCATCTCTGTTGCCTTCTGAATTAAATAATGGATTATTGTAATCTATAAACAGCGTTGGAAAAAATCTGATTCCAAGATATAAGCAGCCATAACTTAGTATAAAAAGGAAGGCTCCGGTAATGATACCGGACAGGATAATCTTTTTCATTTATTGGGTATTAAGTTTCATAGTAAGGAGAAATTCAACAACGAGTTCATTATTCGTTTTAATCATACCGCCCAACTTTCTTGGCGGGCTGATATTGAAATCAGAAAAATTAACCTGTTTTGTTCCGATCAAACGAAGATTTCCATTGGCGAGCGTAATGTACCTGTAGTCTACTTCAAATCTCTTCGTAGTCCCGGCCAGTTCAATGGTGACTGCTCCCTTCAATACTCCTTCTTTTATATCCGGATCAGGATATTTGCTCAAATTGAGAAAGTGAATGATGATCCTGGGGTATATCTTAGCTTTAAGGGTTTTTCTTAAGTCACTGGTCATGACTGGATTGTGGCAATCAAAATTTTGCACATCAAGAGACAATGAGCCGCTCAACTGCAGTGGTTCATTTTTTTTTCTGTAAAACAGCAAGGTATCCGGCCTGGCATATTCCGGAATTATACAGCTGAATTTATTAATATTGGTACTGCCATTCACCTTGAGCGTACATTCTTTAGTCAATATCCATTTTATAGGATCGGCAATATTACCAGCCATTAACCTGGATACAGGAATGAGTGCCAGCATAAACATTATTATAATTTTGAGTCTTTTTACCTGGTCATTCATAGCGATGAAAGAATAGGTAAATGTTGACTTTATATCATTAACGCCTAATGCTTAGTATCATTTATAGGCATGACTTTCGTCATTCTTTAATCAAAGTGCGCATCACTGGTATTTGTTCACATAGTCCTGCAATCCGCCCCTCATTCCAATGCCCACAGCCTCGAATTTCCATTCTCCATTACGACGGTAAATCCTTCCAAATTCTACAGAGGTTTCGATGGAAAAATCTTCTTCCAATTCGTACCTCATAATTTCTTCTCCGTCTGTATCGATAATGCGAACAAAAGAGTTTTTTACTTGTCCGAAATTATGCCTGCGTGCGACCGCTTCGTGTATGGTAACAACAATGCACAGTTCGGTTACTGCCGGATTGACGATGGTAAGATCTACATTGATAGCTTCATCATCTCCTTCTCCCTCTCCCGTCAAGTTATCTCCTGTATGAAGCAATGCACCATCAGGAGAGCTTAAGTTATTATAAAACACAAAATACTCATCGGCAATTAGTCGTTTATCTTCTCCGAGCATAAACACGGAGGCATCTAAATCAAAATCATAACCACTTGCCGATCTATTGGTATCCCATCCCAGTCCGATTGTAAACTTCGGAGCTTTCAAATTTTCGCGCTGTCCTTTTTGTAAATTGATTGCCATGTATCTTAAATTTAATTTTCCATCCTTGCACTCCAAACATTGAAGTGGGAGATGCTATTGCAATGAGTGTATCGATTCATTCAAATATTAGGAAATAATCTTTAAAAACATAACCGGGTTAATTTTTGTCTATTTGGCAGGGGGAAATTATGAAATGTAACTACGGGTGATCGGCTTGAGCACTAATCTTTAAAGAATATGGGGTTGGCATTTGTGTCGTCAACCTACTGACTATTGCTGATGATGTGTCTTACAACCAAATCCAGTTCATCGGCCGACTGACTTAGGTAACTCAACAACTGGGACTGACTATGCGTATCAAATTCTGCATCTTTCAATAGCTGGACTAAGCTCATGATTCTTGCAAGTGGTGCCCTTACCAAATGAGATTGAGCGTAGGCAATCTCCTTCAACCGGGCATTGTTTTCTTCGATCTCACGGATGTACTCCACGCGCTCTGTAACATCCTGCATCGAGCCGATCATCCTGATAGGCTGACCACGCTCGTCAAATATGAGGAAACCACGATCCAACACAAACTTATAGGTTCCATCGGCGCAGCGAAAGCGGTACTCGCTATGCCAGCGGGCTTCTTTTTGAGCGACCTTGTCGGCAATCAGGCCAATCATCCGATTCAAATCTTCAGGATGTACATGCTCATACCACCAGCTATAGGTACCCAGTGGGTATTCATAACCAAACATACTGGTTACATTCGGATTCCAGGTAACTTCTCCGGTCAGCATATTGTAATCCCAAATGGTATCGCTGGTTGCCTTGGCTACGGCATTGTAGCGATCCAGATGTTCTTTGTTTGCTTGCTGTATTTTTTTGCTCTCCGTAATATCCAGGCATGCCCCTATCATTTTTAGCGGTTCTCCATGCTCATCACATTTCAATGTGCCCCATGACCTGAGGTAGCGAATCTCCCCGTCCGGACGTACAATCCGTTCTTCGAATTCAACGTCCTGTTTATTTTGCAGGACGCTTCCGATGATATGAGCTACACGATCCCGATCCTCAGGATGCAGCATTCCCTGATAACCTTCGAAAGTGGCCTTAAATTGAGTCCGATCTATTCCGTAAATATGAAATAGCGTATCTGACCAACTCACCACATTATCCGGGATTTCCCAGGACCAGTTTCCAAACTGTGCCAATTCCTGACCCTGTGCCATAAGTTGGCTATTTTCAGTGATCATTTCTTCATATTGTCGGTTTTCCAGAATCACTGCCAATACAGAAACAACCCTTTCTATGATCTGCTGCTCCTGTTCATCGGGCCCTGCCAATTCCTTATAGTAAATAGCGAAGGTACCCATTACTTCCCCAGAGGAATCAATGATGGCATGCGACCAGCAGGCACGGTATCCGGCCTGAAGCGTCACATCTTTGAATGGAGCCCAGCGGGGATCTTTGTCCACATCAACTACGATCACTGTCTTTTTGAGGTAGGCTGCTGTCCCACAAGACCCTACAGCAGGTCCAATTTCGAGCCCTTCCATTTGATCCAATAAGGCGAGGGGAAGTGATGGTGATGCCCAGTTATAGAGGCATTGATTTCTCACGCGCATGACTGAGCAGGTCATTCTTGGAAACAACGATTCTACACCGGATACATAGGCCGACAGCACTGCTGTTGTCGAAGTACTGCTTTTCGCATAGAGCTTCATGATGTCACTCTCCAACTGATTCAATTCATTAAAGAATTGTTGCTCTACAAGATGAATCGAGGTGATGTCCACCGAACTCTGAACAATGTGAGTGAGGTTTCCTTCATTATCAAACAATGGATAAGTATCTATTTTCCAATAACATTGACCGGAAGAATGATCAGCCCCGAAAGCCATGTCATACCGATGTTTTTCAATTTGAAATGGTTTCTGTTCTGCAATTACATAATCAAATGCATACTTTATTTTTTGTATCCTGGTACCATCATCATCCAGATTCATAGGAAAAGCTTCAAAAAAAGGCAGTCCAGCCACCTCTTTATTAGAAACAGAAGTTAAATTGATGAATGCGTTATTTACAGCGACTATGGTAAAATCCGGCGCATCAATATTCAGTAACACACTTGGCATTGGCAGGCAATTAAACAAAGTATCTATTTGTTCCAATGACATTCTTTTGTGTTTCACATGAATAGCAACTGCAAGATAATTTTTTTTCTGAAATTATCTGCCCGATCATAGGTTTGAAGTGCTTAATTCTTTTTCAAGATGATCGTAGTCGTAGTGTTCGACAATGGAATCTCGTAAGCATTTTTCGATTTGTTGAATCCAGACACTGGTTTATAGCTCCCTTCTATATGCAAAAAGGCCTTTTCTGTGTACTCATCTGCTGCGGCAAGGTTTAAGGTAATTGCGTCTGCCTCAGGATTAAAACTGATTGAATTGATCATCCCGGCATCCAATGTTAGCCAAACCTGAAATGGCGCAATAAAAACGGCTGACCGGGCTGCCGTAGTCATTTGTACTTCGATTTGCTTGCCTTTATGTGCTAAATTGCCTCCAAACACCAACCATCCGTAGACCGGATCATTTACGATATAGGTAGCGGTGTTTACTGCATATCCATAGAAATTGGAACCGTAGTCGCCGGATAGTGCATCAATCTTAAGCGTAGATGGAAAGGAATGGAAAGCGGCTGGTCCGAAGCCCTCCTCTGTAATGTTAGCAACTGAGCCCATTAAACCTCCATAACCAACCCTTAGTAAATATAGGTCATCCGGACGGTTTCTGAAAGCCTTTAACACAGGAATGGCATTCAAGCCAGAACCATAGTGATGCAACTGACGCTCCACCCGTGCCAGTTTTCCTCCGTATAAAAAGTCCCAGTAACGACGGGCACTGCCGTTATACCCCCAGTGCGGTAAAGTGGGCATATAGCCCAATATGGCATTTAAAGTGACCTCTGCTTTGTCATGGAAATTAAAATAATCAGACCACATATACACCTCTTCCTGACCAGTGGAATCCCAGGGCATTTCACTACCAAAAGGATAATTCAAACTTCGCCAGTGCAGTGCCCTTTTTTTCATGGCCTGCTCCAGACGATCTGCCATTTCTATTAAACCCTCGTTTTTCAAGTCATTGAGGATGTATAAAAAAACGGAACCTTCCATTTGTCCGTATTGCGCATAATGAGGAGCCAAATTGACCATAGCCATTCCGGTTTGATATGCACTTTCCAGATACCATTTCCAGTCTCTTTGGGTAACCAGGCCCTGGTGGTAACGCGCTAAGCGGTAAAGTACCCAATGGGCGGCAGCTACATGCGGATAATTGTAGGAGCGACCAAGTGAATTCGCCTCCTTTAATGGCCATGCTGCCCAAGTTTTATAGTTGACGTTGGCACTATAAGTTCCCTGAGGCATAACCGAAGGTTCGTAATAAAACAAGCTCTTTTTTACACCATATTTCGCGGAATCGGCACTGATTTGCAGGTTTCCCCAAATGGTCTGATTTACAAATTGTTCAAGTTTGAGCAACTCTGAATGATCCGGACTGACCAACTGCTTCATTAAAGCTCCCAACCAGCTGCCAGCCCCGCCTTCATCACTCAGACCTGCGATCCAAGCCCTACTATCCTCAGTTACAATCTTCCTGGTGTCATAGTCGTAACTCATCACAGAAGGCACACGTTTAAATGGGTCATCCTGATCAGTATACCACTGTTTCGTAGTCAGAAATTTTCCGAAATCACCCACAAGTTCCGACTCAGGCTTAATGACTTTATAATGTATTGTTTGTATTGTCCCGTCTGTATATTTTATGGTCAACCTCGACCTACCCCATTGCCTTCCGTTTACCTGGAAGGATTTCAACCCAGATTTCAATACTGCCAACTTTTTAATCGTCAGTGCCCAGACAGGATACACTTCCATCGACTGCACTGTTTTATTATAATCAAGGAACAATTTGGCATCTACATCCTGTGGAATCACGTAACCAGGAATTCCAACCGCTACAGGCCTGCCGGCTGTCCTCAAACTCTGTTCAATTCCACGAATGTCAGGCGCAATAATAAATTTCAATCCATATTCACGGGAGTCCCCGGGTTTTAGGATCAAGCTACTTGGCTTATTCCATGGTAGTGCATTTTTCCAGTCACTTTCCACATGAGCTCTGGTCAGAGGCATCCACTCATAGAACCCCTCAAAAGTAGTTCCTCTGGGACTCGGATCGTCCAGAAGTGGACTGTAGGCCTCAAAAGGTGTTTTGCCATCTGGCAAAACCAGGAGAACAGGTCCTTTTCCACTTAAGCGGGTAACTTGCAGATAACCAGCATCTGCACCGATATATGGATCATAAAATACATTTCGGGCATGGGCATCATCCAATGTTTCATCATGCAGAATGTTATTGAAAATTAAAGGTATGCCCAGGGATCCGATCTCAATCTCCGACTTGGAGGAATTAGTGATTTTGAACTTCAGCACGAGAACACCATTTTCCTGCTCCCATGAACGCTCTATTGCAAGCGGAATATCTAAAGGTAAAGTTGGTTTCAAACTTGCAGCAGCGAGCGTTTTATCTGTAACTGGAAGTGCTGTAACTGGAGCCCTTTTTGTTGCTGAGCTGAACTTTTTCCATTCCCCTCCTTTAAATCTAAGCCTAAGGTTGAGGTCGCCTAATTGGTAAAGACCATCACTACTTCTACTTTTCAGAAATTTCTCAGGGCTATAGTTGAAGCCGGTATCCGCAAGAGGTACCAATCCGGCAAGGGTTTGGGAAGATTTTAATAATTTAACTTTAAAATTGCTGGTTTTAAAGTTCATATATCCCTGTTCAATGCCGAGGGTTGCGGGTCTCTTTGAAAGCTGATCCCATGGATTTTGTGCCATTGAAATTTCGGAGACCAAGATGGCTAATGCTACTAAACTAATCGAAATGTGTTTCATTTTTAACTGCTAAAGCAGCATAATTTACGCAAATTAGCCGCTTAGCTTCAGTTCTCGAACGTTTAGGTTAAGATCATGCTACACTTTGCTAATATCTAGTATTTCACTGTACTACCTGCATCGTCTTCGAGGTTGCTTAGCAGGCGGCTAGCCAATGACCTCATGCTTCCTGGAGGATATCCGAAATATAACCTGTAACGTTTTGAGAAATTAGCAAGCTCAGAGTATCCCAATTTAATTGCTACCTCTTTGATCAGCAAGCCCCGTCTGATCAGGTTAAATGCAGCCTTCATCTGTGCGTCCAGAATGAGCTCCTGGACATTCATCTTAAAAGTCTTCAGGCAATAGCGCCTCAAGGCCTTTGGTGAAAGGTGAAAAAACTCTGAAATTTCATTTACACGAGGTATGGTTTCGCTGGCTACCACTTCAATAATACGGTCGCGAACTTCGTATGCAATCTGCTTACTTGGCCTTTTCAGTTTAGAAACTGGCTCTACAAGATGCTTATTGTATTCTATAGCCAACCTGTTTACAGAATGAAACAATGTTTCTTCAAGATCAATTTTATTGTTCAGCCTGCAATGGATGATCTTTTTTAAATGCTTCCTTGAATAAGGACTCATCCTGTAAGTACGAAATGACTCATAGATGGCATCCTGATCTATCAGTAAACGATTAATTTCTACTAACTCATTAAAGACACTTTTCATTTGCTGAATCCATTCTGGATGGAGAACCAGACAAATCACTTTCAATTTGCCTGGTTGGAGCGTCCATAAATATTTTCCTGCGGGCAAGGATTGTGCAAAACATTGTCCGCTCGAAACAACAACTGTATCTGAAGAACCGGGTATTTTAAAATTCAAAGTGCCCTCCATCACATAAGTCAAAACTATGCAATGCTGCTTGACCTCCATATTTACTACGAGCTTTCGTTTGACCGTTGCGGTGACTTGTTCCAGATAAAATAAAAAGCCTTTATAAAATTGTCTGAACAAGTTCAAATGCGCCGAACGGATCAATTTAGACTCAGCATAGCTAAGTCGGTGCTGATCAGATTTGGGACGACGCTTTCTGATGTTGAGCCTGGGCTTGATTTCATCAGGCGTTTCAATAATAAAAAGCGGGTTCATAAGCATAATAACATGTTCGGATCAATTTCACAGGTGCGGTAATCGCAGCGTTCCCGTTTTGAAGTATCATTTAATGATAGTCTTTTTTCTAAAGCCAATCGACTAACCATTTGACCGAGTAAAATTGCAAATCATATGCCGAAAATAATTTAGCCAAATCGGACAAAATTCTATTCATTCAAAACGGACACCAGTACATATATTATAAATCAGAGGCTTAACTGCAGATCTGAAGTGCCAACTACAGTTGTCAGAAAGTACAATTTTATGGGAATTGATTTTTCAAATCAACTATCTTTGAAAAAGAAACATCTCGCAAAAAAGGCACGCAATGTCATGCACCAGTCGACCAAAGATACATGCATCCAGTCTCAATTTTCTGGAGAAATTAAACAACAACAAAAATAGGGATTGGTTTAACCTTCATAAACCTGATTTTCTGGCAGAACAGAAATACATGGAAAATCTTGCCTCTTCTGAAAAAAAAGCCTATACAGGATCTATCGTGACACGCGTTTTTCGAGTGACAAAAGCCCCTTTAACGCCTATTGAAGCGGAATCAACTGGCAATGTACTTGGTATAGCAGGCAATTTTGCTTTAAACTGTTCTACAACATCCCATATAGAGGCATTTTCATCTTGTAACGGCCTTTGCGCTACATTCCTTTCATCAGTAAGGCTTTGTACTCGGCCAATTTTGGCTGTTCTTCTTTTATTAACACAGGAAATTCCAGTTGAAGTTCTTTTAAGGTTTGTTTTAAAATTTCACTGATGATAAGTCTTGCATACCATTTTTTATCTGCGGGAACAATATACCACGGGCTATTTTTGGTTGTCGTGGCCGAAATAGCCTCTTCGTAGGCCTGCATATATTTCTTCCATAATTTACGCTCTTTTAAATCAGCCGCAGCAAATTTCCAGTTCTTTTCGGGATCTTCAATTCTGCGCAGTAGACGTTTCTTTTGCTCAGTTTTAGAGACATGCAAAAAGATTTTGACAATCGCGGTACCATTGTCATAGAGATGTTTTTCAAAATTTTTGATGCTGTCGTACCTCTTTTTCCAGAACGCTTTATCAACTTGTTTCACATCAGTATATGCAGGTAATTTCTCATTTAAAATGTATTCAGGATGCACCTTACTAATAAGTACATTTTCGTAGTGTGACCGGTTATGGATACCTATACGGCCTCTTTCAGGGAGTGCGCGATAATGCCTCCATAGAAAATCATGATCATATTCTTCGGAGGTCGGTGTCTTGAAACTATAAACCTGGCAGCCTTGTGGATTCAGCCCTGACATGACATGCTGTATGGCACTGTCTTTTCCAGCTGCATCCATAGCTTGGAAAACTACCAATAAGGAATGAGAATTAGCGGCGTATAACTTCTCCTGGCTGTTGCTCAGTTCTTGCTTAATTTGGTCCATCTGTAGTTTTCCAGTTTCTTTTTCTACCTGCCCTTTATAGGTAGTATTGTAATTTTTTAGATCTACCTTTTTCCCACTAGGGACTAAATATTGCAAAATGTCTTCTTTCATTATTACATGCTGATTTAAAGTTCAACATTAAGAAAGACGATTTGTTTGTTACAGCAAAATATAGGTTTTAGCGTCAGTAATGATGTTTTTCTATCTAAATAAAAAAAACCTATATTTGTTCTCGCACTAAATAGCACATCAATGTAGGATCTGATTTCTCATCAAGACAATTCTAAAGGCTTATCACTTAGCCTAACTGTTCATTTTTGAAAGAGAAATTTATGTTTATACTACAAGGTGTTTCATATACACATCCCGACCGGGACATGTTGTTTGCGGATCTTAATGTCGCTATCAACAAACATGATAAGATTGCACTCATAGGCAACAATGGTGCTGGAAAATCTACTTTACTCAAGCTAATGGCCGGCATACTTGAACCTACATCTGGTATGGTCCAGACCGATCATACTCCATATTATGTACCTCAGCACTTTGGACAATTTAACAAAATGTCCATAGCAGAAGCATTAGGTATAGACATTAAAATAAATGCACTTTACGAGATTTTAGGAGGTCATGCTACATCTGAACAGATGGATATTTTAGCAGATGACTGGGATATCGAGGAACGATACAAACAAGCTTTCGCTCACTGGGGCTTATCAAAGTTAAACCTTAAGCAACTCATGGGCTCCCTAAGCGGCGGCCAGAAAACAAAGGTATTTCTAGCAGGTATAGACATCCATCAACCAAAAATTGTATTATTAGATGAACCCAGTAATCATCTTGATGTTGAGTCCAGAAATCTACTATATAACTATATCAGCAAAACTAACCAAACATTAGTTGTTGTAAGTCATGATCGGAAACTATTAAACTTACTTCATACTGTTTACGAACTAAGCAGAAGCTGCATCAAAATTTACGGGGGAAATTACGAGTTTTATGTTATCCAAAAGGATCTGGAAAACGAAGCCATGAGTCAAGACCTCAAAAGCAAGGAAAAAGCACTTCGAAAGGCTAGAGAAATAGAACGAGAAGCTTTGGAACGACAACAAAAACTGGATGCAAGGGGTAAAAAGAAGCAGGAAAAAGCTGGCGTACCCACAATTTTTATGAATACATTAAAAAACAATGCAGAAAAAAGCACTTCCAAAATGAAGGATGTACATGCTGAAAAAATTGAAGCGATTAAAGACGATGTGGGCAGACTGCGCAGGGGAATTGCAGAGACAGGAAAGATGAAAATCGGATTTGAGCACTCAGGAACCTACAAGGGGAAAACCTTGGTTAGTCTAAGCAATATCAATTTCAAATACGACATCACGCATTTGTGGGACTTCGAATTGTCATTAGATATCAGGAATGGTGACCGCATCGTTATCAAAGGGAATAACGGTTCCGGAAAAAGTACCTTAATCAAGCTAATTTTAGGAGAACTAGCGCCAGATCTTGGAAAGATCGACAAAGCGTCATTTAAGGCTATAGTTCTTGATCAGGATTATTCTTTGATCAATGACAATCTTAGTATTTATGAGCAAGCTCAGCAATTTAATACATCCGGTCTTTTAGAGCATGAAGTTAAATTAAGATTGAACCGCTTTTTGTTTGCACAAGCTAACTGGCACAAATCCTGCTCTTCACTTAGTGGTGGCGAAAGAATGAGGTTGGCGCTCTGCGGGCTGACCATGAATGCGATCGCTCCTGATATGATTGTCCTTGACGAACCGACTAATAACCTGGACATTCACAATTTAGAGATACTTACAGCAGCTATCACTGAATATAAAGGGACGCTTATCCTGGTCTCCCACGACACCTATTTTCTAGATGAACTGAAACCCTATTTCACTATAGATTTAAGTCCATAGCGCAATACAAACGAGTATTCGGAGGGCTTTAAATAGAATCAGGCTGCAACAGTCGAAAATCTGTTAAGACAATTCAAATTTATAGCCCACTCCTTTTACCGTAGCGACATAAGTCTCCCCTAACTTTTCACGAAGTTTACGTATATGCACATCGATAGTACGATTTGTCACCACGACTGAGTCTTCCCAAATATTTTTGAGGATTGATTCACGAGTGTATACTTTTCCTGGCTTAGATGCCAATAAATACAACAATTCAAATTCCTTTTTTGCCAACACTACTTTCTTGCCATTCTGATATACCAGATAAGCTTCTCTATCAATAACCAGATCACCGATTTCGACTTTGTTGTCAGATACTTCGTCTGCACTGGAATTTCTCCGCAAGATCGCATTGATGCGACTCACCAAAGCTCGTGGTTTGATCGGCTTAGCGATATAATCATCAGCACCTACATTGAAACCAGCTATTTCAGAATATTCTTCACTGCGTGCAGTTAGAAATACCATAAAAGTATTTTTAAATTCAGGGATAGCGCGCATGAGTCGACATGCTTCGATACCATCCATTTTTGGCATCATGATGTCCAGAATGATCAGGTCGGGATGCACCTTTTTTGCAATACTAATACCTTCCTGGCCATTATTGGCCAAGAACACCTGATAACCTTCCTTTTTCAAGTTATACTCGATCAACTCCAAAATATCCGGTTCGTCATCAACAATCAGTATCTTCTGTTTTACAGTGCTCATAGCTTTAATTATTTGTTACGAAATTAGGCAATCAATTATAATATAGCGTTAAACACAAGTTAACAAATTGTTAAGACACCAAAGTATATTAACATGGATTTAGGGTTAAAGTAAAGTTTTATTTAAGAAAGCATCCAACTCCTCACCTCGTAGTCCTTTAGCTACAATCTTGCCATTAGGATCGATGAGAAAAGAACTTGGAATGGCTTCCACTTGATATAAACGTACAGTAGCACCATCAAAATCACTGAGTTCACCAGCGTGGTTCCAGGTCAGCTGATCTGCTTCGATTGCTTTTTTCCATGCTGCTACATCCTTGTCCAGTGAAATACCCAACACGGTAAAATTCTTATCTTTAAATTGACGGTAAGCCTTAACCAGGTTTGGATTTTCCTGCCTGCAAGGCATGCACCAAGAGGCCCAGAAATCAATGAGCACGTATTTACCTTTGAAATCACTGAGCTTAACTGGCTTTCCATCAATGCCGTTGATTGTGAACTGAGGAGCGGGCTGCCCCACTTGTACTGCTTTCAACCCAGCCATTTTCTTCAAAAAATCGGTTACAGCCGCATTGTTGCTAAAGCTGCTTTTGATTTTGTCAGAATAAGCCACTACCTCTTTTTCATATTCAGCCGGGTTCAATAAATTGATGGCATAGAAGCCGGCAAGTGACGAAGAATTCGCCTCTGCAAATTTCAGAATAGCAGCGTTCAGCGCCTGTATTTCTGCATTATACTGAGGCCTTACCTGCTCCATGATCATATCTCTTTTATCGGGCTGTGCAGCTACAGTCTCCTCAAATTTTGACTGTATCGCATTAATACGGCCGATGTATTCATTTTTAGTCGTATTGAGTTCTTGTAATTTATCGGCCTCTCTTGCTCCGGAAATGTGGTAACCCAGATTTTTATCACTTAAATCGGCACTGATGCTGATCACATCGCCGTTCTTCGCAATGATCATATACTCATGGCTGTCTGCGGAGATTTTGAAAAAGTCGACATCTGCGGTACTATGGCTGAATCTAAATTCGCCTTTTTCTGAGAAGACCGTCGAATCCAGCGCCACGGCATTATCTTTCTGTAAGCCGAACAGGTAAACTTTACTTTGAGGGGTTGCATTCTTAAATTGGCCTTTAATTTCAAATTTATCATTCTCTTTGCAGGCTGCAAACGCGAGGCAAAGGATCAATAGATAGCTGATTCTTTTCATTTTATTTTAATTTTTCCTGTAGAATTTGATTTATTTTTTGTGGGTCAGCTTTTCCTTTGGCAAGTTTCATTACTTCACCTACGAAGAGTCCGAGCACACCTTTTTTACCTTTTTTGTAGGCTTGTACCTGGGCCTCAAATTTAGCAAGCACCTCATCTGCAAAACCTTCCAGTTCAGCGTTGTTCTCTGTGATCAACAGGTTGAGCGTGGCTGCCTGTGCAGCGGCATCGGTATCTTCCGAACCAATCAATGAGGGGATCAATTGCTGGAGTGCGATCTGTTGCGTAATCCGCTTATCGTCTACCATATTGATGACATCCGCCAGCTGTAATGCGGACAGTCCCAGTTCGGCAATACCAATTCCCTTCTCGCTCAACAAAGCCCTGATGGAACCGGTAAGCCAGTTTACGAGGCTTTTAGGCTGATTTACAGTTTCAAGTGCTGTATTGAAATAGCTAAGCAGCTCATGGTCTTCAGCTAGCATGGTTGCTTCAGCAGCATTCATGTGGTAGTCGCGCTGCAGATTTCTTGCGATCTCTCTCGGCAAGGCAGGCATATCAAATTTCAATTGTGCCAGCCATTCGTCTGAAATGTGTATCGGCGGCAGGTCAGGATCGGGAAAATACCGGTAGTCATTGGCTTCTTCCTTACTGCGCATGGGTGAGGTTGTTCCCTGATCTGCATCGAAATTAAGTGTACTCTGTATGATCTGGCCCCCATTTTCTATGACTTCCTTTTGTCTGCCGAATTCAAAATCCATGGCCCTGCGCACGTTTCTGATGGAATTGAGGTTCTTCACTTCACAACGGGTTCCGAACTCAATGGATCCTTTGGGACGGATAGATA
This sequence comes from Pedobacter sp. GR22-6, assembly GCF_037402555.1. Taxonomy (NCBI): domain Bacteria; kingdom Pseudomonadati; phylum Bacteroidota; class Sphingobacteriia; order Sphingobacteriales; family Sphingobacteriaceae; genus Pedobacter; species Pedobacter sp. GR22-6. Next base: position 1,160,802 of record NZ_JBBEUC010000002.1, on the reverse strand, counting down.
TATTGGCATCACACCTAAGACTTCCCTCTTCCATGTTGCCATCACTCACATCCAGGTGACGCACCAGTTTTCTCATTTCAGTCAGTAAAGCAGAGGCTTCCTCAGCACTGCGGATATCAGGTTCAGTAACGATCTCAATCAGCGGTACACCGGCGCGGTTCAGGTCGACGAATGAATACTGATCAGCCTGGTCATGCATACTTTTTCCGGCATCCTCCTCGAGGTGAATGCGGTTTATGCCAATCCGTTTTTCTTCCCCATTGCTGAGTACCACGTCCAGGTATCCGTTCTGACAGATGGGCTGATTGTCCTGCGTAATTTGGTATCCCTTAGGTAAATCTGCGTAGAAATAGTTCTTCCTGTCAAAATAGTTGACCTGGTTAATGCTGCAGTTGAGTGCCAGTCCCATACGGACTGCTTTGGCGACCACTTCTTTATTTAATTTTGGCAATGCACCGGGCAAAGCCAGAGAAACCGCAGAAATGTGCGCATTACCTTTGGCGCCGAAGGCAGCACTGTCTGAAGAGAAAATTTTAGTTTGTGTATTGAGTTGTACGTGTATTTCTAATCCAGATACCAGTTCGTATTCTGATGGGGAAACTTCTGTTTTCGTACTCATTTATAGGCAATAATTTATCTGAATCAATCAAGTTTGACATACAAACATAACCATTTATGCGTTATTAACGCAGGTTTGTAGCCACAATTATACTTATGGCATAAACTTTGAATTTGATATTACACACACAAATACTAAAAATCAATTCTATGAAACGACTAATTTTATTGACAATGCTCGGATTGGCATTCGCAATAGCACCATCAGCAAAAGCACAAGTTAGTATTAATGTCAACGTTGGCTCACGTCCACCTGTTTACAGGTACGTAGATTATGGCTATAACTATGGCTACGCAGCGCCAAGACCGGTGGTAGTACGGCACTACCATGTGAAACAAAGGCCTCATGTCCATTATCAAGCGCCAAAAAAATATTACAAAAAATCATTCAAGCGTTATGACAACCACAGACGTGTAGAACATAGAAGACATAGACATTAATTCAAATCGCCCCAATGATCACTGGGGCGATTTGCTTTCTAAAGCATATCAAACAATACTGAGGCGCTCATATAGGTCATGATGATCACTACAGCAGTTCCAAAGCAAGTAAGCCATAGCGGATGTTTATAATCTCCAATGATCCGCGTTTTATAGGCAGCAAATAAAATAGTTGCAAGTGTCACAGGCAGGATGAAACCATTGACTACACCTGCCATGATGAGCAAGCTCACCGGCTTTCCGACCCATATGAAGATCAATGTTGAGATCAGTATAAATCCAATGATCAGACTTCGTTCGTTGTCTTTGATCTTTTGATGAAAAGATTTGATAAAGGATACCGAAGTATAGGCCGAACCAATCACAGAAGTGATCGCAGCCGAAAACATCACCAGTCCAAACAAACGATAACCTAAATCACCCGCAGCCAACTGGAACACAGAACCTGTTGGATTTTCAGCGTTGATCTGCTGCCCCTGGGCGATAACACCTAGAGAAGCCAGGAACAGAAAAATGCGCACCAGTGACGCAACTGAAATGCCCATCACCGCGCTCTGGCTCACTGCTTTTAAAGCAGATTTCCCTTTGATACCGGCATCCAGCAGGCGATGGCCGCCTGAAAACGTAATGTATCCCCCGACTGTACCCCCAACAAGGGTAAGGATGGTCATTAAATCAATCTGATCTGGCGCAAAAGTCCGGAATAGGGCTTCCTGTACCGGAGGCTTAGAACTTCCTGCAATGTAAATAATCGCAATGACCATGACGGCACCCATCAGTTGCGCAAATTTATCCATCGCCTTACCCGCTTCTTTTATCAGGAATATCGCAATTGCCATTGCTGCCGACAGCATCGCCCCGGTACTCACCGGAATTCCCAGCAAGGCATTCAGACCGAGCCCCGCACCTGCGATATTTCCAATATTGAAAGCAAGTCCCCCCAGCACGATCAACAGGGAGATCAAACCACCGAGACCTGGCAAGAGGGCATTGGCGATATCCTGTGCGCGTTTCTCGGAAACAGCGATTACCCGCCAGATGTTCAGTTGCACACCAATGTCGATGATAACGGAAGTGAGGATAACGAAGCCGAAACTTGCGCCAAGGGATTGGGTGAATACGGTAGTCTGGGTAAGGAAACCCGGTCCTATGGCGGAAGTGGCCATTAAAAAGGCTGCTCCGATCAGTACGCTTAAATTTTTTCCGGCTTTCATTAACTTCTATTTTGTTGTGGTGACTTCATAAGGATACCTTCTTTATCAAAGTTTTGGTGGAGTGTTTGCACGAACTCCAGGGCATGACTGCCATCTCCGTGGATGCACAGGGTGTCTGCCCCTCCCGAATGAATCAGGCGCTTTACCTGCAGCACGGCCGCAGCAGGTTCGGTAATCAATGCGCCGGGCAGGTGACGCGGCCTGAGTGTGCCATCGGGCTCGTAGGTCCTGTCAGCAAAAATTTCCCGGGCCGAGGCGAGTCCGATGCGTTCCGCAGCGGCAATGAGCTCGCTTTCTGCCAGGCCGTAGAGTATCAACCCGGGAGATACCGCATAAATGGCTTCCGCAATTGCGTCGGCCAGTGAGGCTTTTACAGCAGCCATATTGTAGAGTGCGCCATGAGGCTTTACATGGTGTAAAACTCCCCCCTCAGCATGAACAAATGCCTGGAGGGCACCGACCTGGTAAAGTACCATATCATAGGCATCTTCCTCGCTAATGGTCATGTTTCGCCGCCCGAAGCCTTGAATATCCGGCAAGCCAGGATGTGCTCCTATGGCCACCCCATGTTTTATTGCACTTTTGACCGTGCGTTTCATGATCGCAGGATCCCCGGCATGAAAACCACAGGCAATATTGGCTGAGGTAACAAAAGGCATGATCGCATCATCATTGCCCATCTGGAAAGCACCGAAGCCCTCCCCCATGTCGCAGTTAAGGTCTATTGTATAATTGCTCATTAAAGAATTCCTTTAACCATTAAAGTATGTTTCAGTTGTTTGAATTGTTTTGCCCTTTGCTGAAGCAGCGCATGTGCCTCTTCCACGGTAACTAATTTAAAGCGGATCTGTTCTCCAGGTCGCTTTTGCGCAAGCAGGCTGAAGTCCGCACTGATCACCTGTGCGATCCGCGGATATCCACCGGTGGTCTGGTGGTCTGCCATCAAAAGTATCGGACTTCCTTTTCCGGTCACCTGTAACGTGCCAAAAGCGACGGCAGAGGACAACAGTTCACGGGCTTGTTTCAAAGGCAATTCGACGGATTCCAACTGATAGCCCATCCGGTCGGCGGCTGTACTCAATTTAAAATCCTGATGCTGAAGGGCTTGTTTAGCCTCTTCAGTAAACCAATCATATTCAGGCCCCGGAATGATACGGATTACCGGATCCTGAATGCCGGGGTACAATTTACTAAGGTCTGCCGACCAGTTTGACCTGGCCTGAGCACCAGTATATGGATTTGCAAATTCCAGGAAATCCCCTTTTTTCAATGCACGACCTTTAAAACCTCCAAAACCAGCTTTTATATAGGTAGCATGGCTCCCCAAAACCAAAGGAAGCTTAAAACCACCTGATGCAGTAATGTAGGTCCTGCAGCCCAGCACCCCTGCACCAAAACTGAGTACAGCACCCTTTTTCACAAAAACCGGCCGCCACATCTTTACAGGTTCCTGATCTATCCGGGGGGATAGATCACCTCCGGTAATGCAGATGAGCTGAGCCGATTCAAAAAGCAATTCGGGCCCCATTAGCGTACATTCAATGCCCGCGGTGTCTTCTGCATTTCCAATAAGTAAGTTTCCAATCCTCAACGCGAGGCCATCCATTGCCCCGCCGACTATAATTCCATCCTTCCTGTAGCCATTGCGGCCGAGGTCCTGAATGCTGCTCAGCAACCCAGGTTTCGTCACATTAATACCCATTGGCTATTCTCTCAAATTCTAATTCAGTAATTGGTACAAAACGCAGCTTATTGCCCGCTTTCAACAAGGAGGGTACTGTCCTGTCCAGATCAAATAATTTCAGCGGCGTCCGGCCAATGATCTGCCAGCCCCCGGGAGTCGACAGCGGGTAAACACCAGTCTGTTTTCCTGCTATCCCTACGGATCCTGCCGGAACCACTGCTCTTGGGCTCTCCCTTCTTGGTATTTCCAGGTCAGGATCCATGCCGCCCAGGTAAGGGAAGCCCGGGGCAAATCCGATCAGGTGCACCAGGTAATCCGGCTGGGTATGACGGAGGATTACTTCCCCATCACTCAAACCGCAATGCCGGGCAACGAGTCCCAGGTCCGGTCCCATCTCCCCTCCATAGCAGACAGGAATGTCCAAAATCCCAGGTTCCAAAACAGGTTCTTCAATGGCGATTTCATCCAGCATCTCTTCCAGGTTCTGCACGATCTCGGGATAACTGATCAGCAATGGATCATAAAACAAGGTTACACTCGTATACGCAGGCACATACTCAACCAAACCCTCAAAGGAATACTCGTCGAGAAAATGGCTGACCGCAAAAATAGTTCGTTGGACCAGGTCGCTTATGCTTTCTTCCAACTGAAGAATTACTGCAGTATCACCCAAAGGATAAAACCTAATGTCTTTTGAAGAAATTTCCATGAGCTGATTATTGAATAACAAGGTCAATTTACATTTTTTCCCTAACAAAGCATGATCTAATATTGGAATTGCAAATAAGTATTTAAAGCATTGTTAAATCGTTTTTTCAAAAAAATTGCGAAATAAAATTTCATTCCCTATCTTGGATTTAATAACCAAATAATACCTGTACCCCCACCTTATTATTCATCGAAACTGAAAGCCGGCAAATACTTGTCCGGCTGAGCTATGCATTACCTAACCAATTTATATTAACCTAATCAATCAAAAAAAATGCTCAAAAAAAATCATTTCTTGTTGCTCTACTTCGCCATAGGTCTCTCTATTGCAATGGTAAGTTGTGCTAAAAAAGACACGACATTTAATGCCGTGGAACTCCAGGTAGAACAATCGAAAATTGCGCTGCTCCCCGCCAAAAGTATCAATGTTAAAATCGAAAATGGAAACGGTGAATACCGCGTGAGTACTTCAAACGAAAACGTTGCCCGCGCCTCAGTGGCCGGAGACGTGGTTACAATTACCGCAACCAGCCTTCAGGACCGTTCACATGCAGTCATCATTGTGACCGATAAAGCCTTTAAAAGAACAAGTATTGATGTGGAAGTAGCTAAAGTCTTCAACCTGACTTTGGATCAAACTCAGGCGGCGCTGGAAGTAGATGTTCCTGGCAAAAGCGAGGTGGTCATTTCCATTAGCACAGGCAATTTTGGCTACAAGACTGAATTGATGGAAAACTCAGCGCAATTCGTCAGCCTTGACCCTGCAAAATTAGAAAGCTATGGTCAGCTCGGCATCAAAGCCCGCGCCGCCGGTATTGCAAAAGTAAAGCTGACCGATGCGCAGGGAAAGGAAGCGTTAATCACGGTCAATGTCAGCGCTCCCACTGCCCTTACCTTATCTAAAACCAACATCGCTCTCGATGCCATCCAGGCATCCGAAGAGATCAGCATCAGTTCCGGAAATGGCGGCTACAAGGCCACCATCGCGAATAAATACATAGCCAAAGCTTCTATCAGCGGCAATACCATCACCATCACCGGGAAAACAAAAGGCAACACCACAATGACGCTTCAGGATAAAAAAGGCAGGACGGTGACGGTCAATATTGCCATAGACGGTCCTGAATACGCTATGAATCTAAGCGACCAATATTTTGGTTACGCCAATTTTTCTGATATCGCGATAGTGGATGAGTCGATTAAGAGATGTAAACAAACCACCTTCGAACTTACCTGCAGAATCACGGGCTACAGAGGGCTGCAAACATTTATGGGCCTTGAAGGGAAATTGATGATCCGAGGTAAAAATGACGACTTCAGGCCTACACACCCAATTCAGATTTCCGGTTTAGGTGACAAAGTGGTATTGGAGAGCACTAAGAATTTCAACCTCAACGAGTGGATGAACATTGCATTGGTGGTCGACTGCGAGCGCAGTACAATTGGAGAAAGGTACAAACTATACATCAATGGCGTACAAGACGTCCTTGTAGTAGCAAAACAAGACGAAACCCATAGTACTATAGACCTGACCAGTTCAAGCGATGGAAACAGATTTGTTGTGGGCCGCGCTGCAGGTCAGGACTTCAGGGCCATGAAAGGCAGCGTTTCTGAAGCCAGGGTCTGGACCGTTGCCAGGACAGAGCAGCAGATCAAGGACAACATGTGTGGGTTGAAAGAAACCAGTCCGGCAGGATTACTGGCCCGCTGGAATTTTAATGCCGGTGCAGAGACTGAATATATCCAGGACAGCAACGGCGGGAAATATGAGACCAATCTAGTCATTGCAAATGCAAAAACAGGTGGGAGCTACAGCCCTTTCGCAGCATCAAAATCAGCATTCGTCAGCAAAGGCTGTCCTAATTAATCCCTAACTCAAAAATATTTAATATGAAATCCTTAAGAATAATCGTATTGCTGATGTCCAGCCTTTGCCTCTCTTTATTCTCCTGCAAGAAAGGGAACATCCTTTTCCCGGGAGATGAAATCGGCACAACAATCGCTCCGGTCAGCCAACTGACCGCTGTTGCCACTACACAAAAAAATGAACTGGAACTCAGCTGGACCAATCCAGATGATGACAACCTGCTGAAAATAGAAATCAGCTACAGTCCTGCTTCAGCCAGTGCAACAGCAGCCGCAAATCCCATTTTGCTAAGTGCAACCAAGGCCAGTCAGATCAAGTATAAGCTCGTTTTCCCATCCGGGGCCCGCTACACCATCACTCTGGTTGCCATCAATAAAGCAGGGATAAAATCGAGCCCGGTAAGTGTAAGTGCAACGCCACTAACGCCAGTTGCAACAGATGCCACGCCCCTGTTTTTAAAAAGAGCCGATACGCTGATGAATTCACTGGTGAACCTTTACCTGACCGGAAAGCCAAGAGACATTTGGAGTTCCAACTATCCTCAGTCAGATGGCTTTTGGGACGGGGCTGCAGTAATTTGGGGGCATGGTGGTGCCTTCTCCGGTTATGCCGCTTTGAAAGAAGCTGCGGAAGGGATCCCAGCCTATAAAAGCAAGTATGAAAATCTCTATGATACACGCTTACTGACCGCCATTGATAAGTTCCGAAATACCAAAAATGGCAAAGCTGAGGCCTATGCTGTATATCCCGGCACCGGTGATGAGCGTTTTTACGATGACAACATCTGGGTGGGCATTGATATGGTAGATTTATACCTGCTGACCAAGAACCCAGCATATCTGACCCGGGCAAAAATGGTATGGACATTTGTATTGGAAGGAACCGACAATGTGATGGGTGGAGGTGTCTATTGGAAAGAATACGGCAATTCCAAGAACACCTGTTCAACTGCTCCGGCCGCCGTACTTGCTGCCAAGCTTTATCAGGCGACTAAAGAAGCTCCTTTTCTTAAAAGCGCAAAGGATTTGTATAGCTGGTGCAAGAATGTATTACAGGATCCGGCAGATAAACTGTATTGGGACAATGTAACGCTTTCAGATCCTTCCAATCCGAATTCTGCCCTCAATGTTGCCAAACAAAAGTATCCGTACAATTCGGGTCAGCCGATGCAGATTGCTTCCCTGCTCTATACGATAACTGGAGAAAGCCAATACCTGTCCGATGCCCAGGCGATTGCTAAATCTGCTTACAAGAAGTGGTTCATTCCTTTCAATTCCTATACGCTGGGAGAATCCTTCCAAATACTGGAGCCGGGACATGTCTGGTTTCAGGCGATCATGTTTAGGGGATTTGTTGAGCTCTACAAGATCGACGGAGACCGCACCTATGTAACGGCATATGAGAAAACACTGAGCAATGCCTGGCTGTCCAATTGCAGAAACAAAAGTACAAACCTGCTAAACGGAGATTTCCGGGGTGGCACAACCCAGACAAGCTGGGAGATCATACATGAAGGCGCATGCCTGGAAATGTTGGCGCGTTTGGCCTCTTTAGAACGCGATCATTTGTAAAAAGATGATAGTGTGTGGAAGGGAAATATCTAATTTAATCCCTTCCACCACTCTTTAAAAGTTTGAGTATCTTCTTTCAAATCAACTGGCTGACCAATGATTGGTGTTACCAAAGGTAAACCTGCTGCTTCGCTAAATTCATTAATCTTGATTAAGGGTTCATCCCAGGCATGCATTCCCAGGCTGAATTTTGAAGAATGTACTGGAAATAATCTTTTCGCTCTAAGATCCTGAGCAGCTCTTAACACTTCATCTGGCAGCATGTGAATAGCATGCCATGCCACATTATACTGCCCATTTTCTAAGATCGCCAGATCAAAAGGACCAAATTGCGTTCCAATCTCAGCAAAATGTGTATCATAGCCGCTATCACCACCGATATATATTTTCATACTTGGGGTCTGCAATACATAGGACATCCAAAGTGTATTATTCCTACTAAACCCACGTCCAGAAAAGTGTCTTGCCGGAGTGGTATGTATTGTAAAACCTTCATCCAGATGTAAAGTTTCATTCCAGTTTTTTTCCACTATATGGTCAACAGAATAACCCCAGGATTCGAAATGAGCCCCGACACCGAGTCCACATACCACCATTTTCACTTTAGTTTTCAATTCCAATATAGTCTCATAGTCCAAGTGGTCATAATGATCATGGCTTATTATCAGGTAGTCGATATCAGGAAGATCATCTGCATGATAAATATCTGAACCTTTGTAAGCTTTTACCGTACCTGGCAATGGTGAAGCGTTACCACTAAATACAGGATCAACTAAAAAACGTTTGCCATCTAGCTGCATGAAATAAGACGAATGCCCAAACCAGATCAGAACATTATCCTCCATGGGAATATGTTTTAAATCGACCTTTATACTTGGAATAACAGAAGTTGGATTCCTCCTTGGATTCTTCTTGAAAAGCTGATCATATAAAATCCCCCCGATTGTGTACCCCTTTGTTAAATCTGGCGTAAAATGGACATTTTGAAATTTTCCATCTTTATAATTAGCTGCTTTGAGAATTAACTCTAGCCGCTTCTCCGTAGGTGCCTTCCCAAATTTTGCCTGACGCATGTAGAAAAACGTAGCTGCTGCCAAAACCAAGACTACACTCAATAGTATCACCATTGTTCTTTTGATAATTTTTAAAAACCTTTTCATTCCCTATTTCTAGTAGATGTTGCAAAGCTAACATTGTTACACCTACATTGGATTTATTGAAAGGCTCATTCTGATTTGCTGAATGGTTCATTCATGTAAATTCAATTTATTTCTCAGCATTTGGATCTCCTGTTTTGTCTTTTCCTATCGTCTTCACTAGCTTCGTTGATTTGCTGAAAAACTTTATTGGACTCGTGATCATTTGGATTGAGATCCGGGTGATATTTTCGGACAAGGCTGCGATATCCTTTTTTATCTATATCCAATATCTGGTAGTAATCTATAAGGGCTATAATTGAAATATATTTGTTTTATAATTTTTCCCAAAAGGGAATCTATTTTAAACTTCGTCCTCTATTACAAGACGAGTCAGAACCCATGTCAAGAGCATAAAAAATGAAAGTATAAAACCTACTCCGGCCATTGCGAAAATGAGAGAAGAGAAATCTCCATAAATATGATTAAATTTTAAAAAATAAGATAATATAAAAAACATGACCTCCATAGCGATGGTTTGAATCGTCAGATTAGTCAGGATTGATTTTTTCATAAAAGTTAAGTCTAGGGACAGGCACCTGTATCGCAATGAATTTTTCGACCAGGCTCTACCTGCAAAATAATTATTAAATGGATATTTCCAAAATATATCTAATACTCCTAATCTGATGATTAAAAATTTAAAAAGGCTGGCCTAAATTAAACCTCTACGCAATAGTTTTTTAAGTATAATTAGCTACATTCGCGGCCTCAAATAAATTATTCATAAATTATATAACCATCAAGATGGAACAATTTTCAAAACTAAAAGAGGTGATTGCAGGAGTAGAAGCTGACGCCGACAAATTTTATAATGCTGGAAACAGTGCGGCAGGAACCCGTGTTCGTAAAGCAATGTTGGAACTTAAAAATATTGCTCAGGAAATTCGCAACGAAGTAACTGCTAAAAAAAACGAAGTTAAATAACTTTACACATGTTTTTGGGGAAAAGGGGGATTTGTCATCAAAGTCCTCCTTTTTTATTTACAGAAGTCGAGCATTCTATAACAAATATTGTGAAAGAATGAAAAATTTTGAATACTAATATAATTAGCATAATTTTGATTCCCGCGAATATTCAGCGGGATAATGGAAAATACGACATCTTTAAACACCTTTGGCGAAACACCCTGGCATCGAGACTGGAAAATGGCTTTTCCAAAGAATTATAGGGAGATTTGCTTTTGGGATAAACTTTCAGGACACCAACATAGGGCTGACATACATACTCCTTGTGGTACGACTCTTGAATTTCAGAACTCACCAATCAGTTTAGAAGAAATGGAGAGCAGAGAAGCCTACTACCCTAAATTGATCTGGATACTCAACGCCAAAAAATTTAAAGGTTTTAGAATTCTAAAGCACTTGCCCGATATAAATAGCCCGCGTCTTTTGGACTACGAATTCTGTCAAAGCGATCATCTAACTATGATCCGAAAAAAAGATTTATCGCAAGCTATCCCTAAACGACTAAATTTCCATCATCCTGAGCTTCGCAACATTCCGTTAACCACCTGTTATTATTCTTTTTGCTGGAAATACCCTCATCGGGTATGGTACCGGGCAAACTGTCCAATCATCCTTGATTTAGGCGGGCACTTTCTATATCAACTGAAACAAAGACATCAAATGTCCGGGAACTACGCCTATTTGTATTTAATTCCACGAAAGGATTTTATAAATGGTTTCTGTCCTTAACAGAATTTTAAAAAAAAGAAAACAATTAAATCAAGCCGAGGTTAGCATAATACCCAAAATACATCAAAAACGTATTGAACAGATTATATGATGCGAAAAATTCTAAAAATAGTCTTGGTACTCTCTGTTTTACTGACCATTATTTTTGCAGTCAAGCTAATTAAAGGGACAGATCGGGGAAATCCCATTCCCAACAAAAAAGGCAGTCCCCTCGAACAAAAACCATAAACTGACAATTGTATACAAAAAGTCAAAAGTTAGCTTTATTTTCAAACACTTAAAACGTCTTTTTATTTTTACAGCAATCTATTTTTTGCCGTGATGATAAAAAAAGCTATTCGAATCCCATCCATTGCATTGCTGTATCTAATTTCTCTACTCCCGTTATGGATGTTATATTTTATTTCTGATGTCATTTTTTTTATTTTGTATCGGATAATTAGTTATCGTAAACATGTCATCGATGAAAATTTAAAGCATTCATTTCCAGAAAAAACTGAAGCCGAACGCATCAGGATCAGAAAAGAATTTGTAAGATATCTTGCCGATCTCGTGATGGAAACGGTCAAACTGTTAACGATCTCTCCTAATGAAGTTAAAAAAAGGGTCGAAGTGGTCAACACCAACTTTATCGAACAGAGTTTTAAAAATGGACAAAGTGTTATCGGGATATTGGGGCATTATGGAAACTGGGAACTTAACGCATTAAGATTTAGCCAACTTTTTTCCGAAAAGAGGATCATCGTATATAAACCTTTAAATAATAAGTTCTTCGATAATTTAATGATCAGTATGCGCTCACGTTTTGGAGCAACTTTGGTGGGCATGAAACAGACGATGCGAAAGCTAACACAATATAGACACGAGCGCACTATGACCGTATTGGTTGGGGACCAAACACCTGCCAGGGCTGAAGTAACCTACTTCACTGATTTCCTAAATCAACCAACAGCAGTATTTCTTGGGGTGGAAAAACTGGCCAAGCTTACGAATAGTGTGGTTGTATTCTGTGATATCCGGAGAATCAAAAGAGGCTACTATAGATGTTCTTTCATTCCCCTATTTAATAATCCAAAATCTACGGATGAGTATGAGATTACCAATAAACACGTCAAATATCTTGAAGAAGTGATCAGACAGCAACCGCAATATTGGTTATGGTCGCACCGTAGGTGGAAATATAAGCCTGAAGAGCTATCTGATCTCTTTCCTTCATCTGGTTATAATGGCACTCTAAGCCAACTTAGTTAAAATATATATTTCGTACTCAAAAAATTAGAATCATTAGAGTTCACGATATCATTGAGTAATTTCTTGTTTTTATCCGTTAATTTCGTTGCAACAAGCGACCGGATCGAGAAAGACCTCAATGCATCCACCACGGAAAGTGTCCCTTCTGCACTGTCTTTACGCCCCGTGAAAGGAAAAACATCTGGTCCGCGCTGACATTGTGCATTTATGTTTACGCGGCTCACTTGATTCACAATGGGATCTATTAAAGAAGAAATAACCGCTGCACTGTTGCTGAAAATACTTACCTGCTGCCCGTGTGTAGATTCGATCAGATATTCAATTGGCTCTTCAAGATCATCAAAAGGAACTACTGGCACTACTGGGCCAAATTGTTCTTCCCGATACAATTTCATATTGCTGTTAACAGGATATACCACTGCAGGGTACACGAAGGACGCCAAAGTCTTTCCTCCATTTTTATTCATGACTTTAGCTCCGTTAGCTATTGCATCATCTATGCAATCTTTCAAATATTCTGGTTTATTCAGTTCTGGAAGTGGTGTAAGCGAAACCCCTTTCTCCCAAGGCATTCCGAATTTCAATCCCTCCAGAGCCAGTGAAAAACGTTTCAAAAATTCCTGAGCCAAACTTCTGTGTACATAGACGATTTTAATTGCAGTACAACGCTGCCCATTGAATGATAAGGATCCCAATAACGTTTCAGAAACGGCCAGATCTAAATCTGCATCTTTTGTAATGATCGCGGCGTTCTTTGCATCGAGTCCTAAAATCGCCCTTAGCCGATTAACTTTAGGATGCAATTTTTTTAGTTCGTTAGCTACTTTACTTGAACCAATCAGTGTCAGCACATTGATTTTACCCGAACGCATTAAACTGGGTACAATAGTATTCCCGCGGCCATATATCGTATTTACAACACCTTTTGGAAAACTGGATCTGAAGGCTTCCAACAAGGGATAATGCAGTAGCGTACCGTGTTTTGGTGGTTTAAACAACATCGTATTTCCCATGATCAATGCGGGAATCAGTGTAGTAAATGTCTCATTTAAAGGGTAATTAAAGGGTCCCATACAAAGTACCACACCAAGAGGAGAGCGCCGAACCTGAGCAATAATTCCCTGTTCGATTTCGAAACGGGAAGAATGCCTGTCCAGATCTTTCAATGCATCGATCGTTGCGTATATATACTCCACTGTACGCTCAAATTCTTTTACCGAATCTGAGAATGACTTACCAATCTCCCACATGATCAATTTCACCACAATATCCTTTTGCTCCAGCATCTTCTTTGTAAAATCTTCTACACAGTCAATGCGCTGAGCTACGCTCATGGTCGGCCATTCACCCCGGCCATTATCATATGCCTTCATGGCGGCATCGAGCGCTTCCATCGACTCTTTTTCTGTACATACGGGAAAACTACCAATGTACTTGCGTTTTAAGCCTTCTGGTGTTTTGACACAAACCGGAGAGTATACCTCATTAAAAGGCCCCACCCAAGGCTTCATTTCTCCATCTGAAAGGTATTCCTTTTGCTCAATTTCTTTTTCTAATAAAAATTCTGCAGGAATCAATTCCTCTTCAATGAAAATGTTTTCTAAGTTTAGCTGCATGTTTACAATAATTGCTTTTGCGTTTAATTTTTCTTGATGTCTTAAAGTTATAGAATATAAGTTTGAATATTTGACAGTTATCAGGCAAATATTTACGCCATCGTTATCGTAGATTTTTTGTAATGATCAGAAATGCCTATCTGACATAAGCGTAAGGGGATCCGAAATGTACTAAATGAGCTTCTTTTTACGTTCTTTCGGGGCAATTAGCCGTAAATTCGTAAAACTATTTACAGATATATCATTTAAGATGCATTTCTTTTTAAGAACGTTATTATTCTTGATCCCTTTTTTGCCGTTCTCTACAGGTGCAAGAGAATTGCCTATTGAGGTAAATTATACTTATGAAAATATCGGAAAAAAAATCACCTGGTTTGAAGATAAATCAGCATCCCTTAATCTCTCACAAATTAAGGGTTTAGAGGAGTCTGGCCAGTTCACAGCAGGAAAGCAGGAAATTCTGAATTTTGGGAATACGAAGTCTGCTTTCTGGATAAAACTAAGATACAGAACTAAAGATCATACTCCTATCTATCTTATTGTAGATGCGCCAAATATTGAGCACATAGACCTGTATACATTTGATGAAAATGGTAGAACCCGCCATACAAAATCAGGTTGCCTTTCCTATGAAATGACAGATGTCGTCATTGAAAACAACTTTAGCTTTAAACTTCCTCAAGGTACACTTGGCAAAGAGCAAATCTTGTTCTTGAGAGTCCAAACCAATAATATCCTAATGGTCCCTCTGAAAATCTCAGATGCAGGGTTGATCATGAAAGGAAGGGCTTTTAAAGACAGAATAGAATACATTTATGTTGGAGTTCTTATGGCACTGCTAATTTTTAATTTATTCTTGTTTGTTAGCTTGAAGGATATTACCTATCTCTATTACACCTTATATGTCCTCACACTCTCCTGCTATCTGCTCATTTACATCAGAGGTTATGGCTTTCTTTTCGGAGAAGATTGGAGAATTTTGTTCAATCACCACCCTCATGTCTTCCTGAGTTTATCTGTGCTTACTTCTCTACTCTTTTGCAAGAAATTCCTGAACTTAAGTCAGACAGTCCCTTCGATGCTAAAATTTTATTATTTCCTTGCCTTTTGCGGGATTGTGCTATTTTTCTCCAGCATCCTGGGATATAAAAGTTTATCAGCTTCAATAGCACAGGTACTCACAATTTCTCTCTCTCTTATCGTATGGATTTCAGGCATCATTGCCTACCGAAGAGGTCATAAACCTGCCAAATACTATATCGTTGCCTGGTTTTTCATATGGGTAACGGTCGGCATTGTTACCTTAAGCCTCTCCGGACTCATAAACGCTACAGAATTCACCATACAGTTAGTGCCTATCGGATCCACCATTGAACTATTACTGCTTTCTTTTGCACTGGGAAATAGATATAAAATTATTATCCAGACAGAACAGGAACTCCGGGATGAAAACCTGATGCTGGTTAAGACACAGAATCAGCGTCTTGAGCAAAATGTAAAAGAACGTACCTTACAGTTGAGCAAAACAATAAAGGATCTGGAAGCCTCAGATGCTGTAAAGAACAAACTCTTCTCCATTATAGCGCACGACCTGAGAAGTCCGTTAAACAGTTTAATGAGTATTCTTGCTTTAAGCGAAATGAATGCCTTGAGCATTCAGGATTTTCAGTTCATGCTTAGTGAAAACAAAAAGAACATCGAAACCATCAACAACACATTGAATAACCTGCTCTATTGGGCAAAAGAGCAAATGGATGGAATTACCACCAAGCCAGAAAATTTTGACCTGAAACAACTGTTGGATGATCTGATGTTGGTTTATTCTCCGCTCATGTACAAAAAAAAAATCAGTGCATTAGTCCACAATGAAGGAGAAATCAGGACATACGCTGACCTGAATCAAACGAAACTGATCCTGCGCAATCTGATTGACAATGCCATTAAATTCACACCAGAGGGCGCAGAAATAATGCTAAAATTAGCTGATGAGGATGACGGAGTTCAAATTTTGATAAGCAACACCATTGCAGATTCCTCTAAGATCAACACAGATAATATAATGAACCTAAAAGTAACAGAAGCTACTTATGGAACAGCGAACGAAAAAGGTGTTGGCCTCGGCCTTCACCTCTGCCGCGAGTATGTACGCATCAATGGAGGCATATTGAAAAGCAAAATTGAAGGAGACAATATCATTTTCTATTTTACATTTCCGAAAAGCAAACTTCACCTGAAGTAATGTCTATTTTAAGATTTATCAAAATCAATTGATAGTTTCCATTTTATTTCTTAAATTTAGAACAGTAGTTTATTGTTTTACCCGTTCAAAATGAGGGATATGGAAACTGGAAAATTTAAACTCATCCTCTATTGGCTTATCAATGTTTTTGGATTTTATCTGTTATGGCTGTTGAGCTATTTTTTTTCTGCACGGCAAGCCTTATCAGAAATCAATGACGTGCTATCTTTTAAAGAAGGATTCTGGCAACAGCTTAGTGGCTCCAAGGTTTTCGCTTATTTTATATATGGCTCTTTGATCACACTCTTATCTTATGCCTTCTACTGGCTTGCGATAAAATCGCCCTTACCCAAGCTTGCTGCAATCATTTACATTATTCTCGTCGTTGGTACAACAGGCGTGATTATCACTGCACTTCTAGATAAAACTGATTTCTGGCACCTGCTACCACATTGGTCATTGAATATCGTTTTTCTCAGTCCTTTGGTGGTTCTGCTTTGGAGCAGGTACCAAGAAAATTGATTCCATTTCGAAACCTTTTATTCATAAAAAAAGCACTAATTTAGAATTACCATTTTTAGGCTATTCACTTCTTTAAGTAAAAGCGGGAAAGCTGGTAAAGCCATGCCGCCATGGTCAAATCCCTGTAGTTCAAATAGCCTGGTCGATTTATGACCATTGAGTTTCATCATTCTATTGAGGTAAGCATTTTCTTCGTACCTCCCCAATAACTCCATCTCCCGGTCGCCGGTTATGAGCAACATGGGTGGGGCATCACCTCTTACATGGTATAGCGGGGCGTATTTATCGATTATTGGCTGAGTATCTCTTATACCCTGCTCTTTTCGGATTGTAAAATGTGAAATCGCCTGGCCGCTGAAAGGAATCAAGCCCGCAATTTTATTGGCATCAATATTATATTTTGCTAAATAACTTTTGTCTAAAGTAATCATGGTGCCTAAATAGCCTCCAGCGGAATGTCCCGACACGAAGATCAGTTTCTTGTTTCCACCAAACCCTTCAATATGATTGAACGCCCACGCTACCGCAGCAGCGGCATCTTCGATATATGCAGGTGCTTTAGCTTTCGGTGACAAACGATAACCAACACCGATTACAGCCACACCTTTGTCCATCAATTCACGCGGGATTTCCTTCGCTCCACCAGTAATACCACCCCCATGAAACCACACAATAGTGGCAAAGTCCTTTACGTTTTTGGGAAAATAGATATCCAGCCGACATTGGGATTGGATATATGCGTCACTGACCTTAGTGGAATCCGGATAATAGAAAATATTGTTCTGACGCTGACCGGCCTGTTGGCTGTAGCCACCCCGGCATAACAATACAAAAGTCAGCATGAGAAAAAAGCAGCGACCTGTTTGATTGAATGAGTGCATAAGGATATTCAAATTAGGTTAAACTGCAAGATAAAAAAAAAGCGGTGAATCAGACTGATTCACCGCTAAAACTAAAATTAAGTACATTTAAGTCGCCGGACTTTTTATCCGCTGTTTTCGAACTTTCAGCGGATATATATTGAGTTAGAGAATCCAAAAGAGATTCATATCCCCCTCCTTTACTGATGGCTTCCAGTACCCTGTACCTAAGTTCATTATCAAGGTATTGATCCAGATCCTCTCTCTTCAATAATTTACGGTTATTTAACAAGTCTACAAAGATTTCCTGAACAACTTGACTTGCCTGAACTTTATTTTTCAGGATTTTGAATGCGGATATATATAAACTTTGCCAATGCTTGTCATAGATGGCTTCAAATGCCACCAGATCTACATTTTTATGCTTTCCCTTATTCATTTTTAAAAATTAGTATACCTTACCTATGATTGCTATGCTGCAAATATAAACAAAGTATACTAATTTAGTAGTATTTATTTTAATAACTCTTTTACCTGGGCAATCGTCACATTTTCGGCAACTACCACCCCCTTTTCATCCAGTAAAAACATTGCAGGAATGGCACGGATTTTCCAGGCCGCAGACGTTGCTCCCTTATCCAGGTAACTTGGCCATTGCAATTTTTCTTCCTGCTCTGCTTTCAACCAGTCTGCTTCCTTTTTGTCGATTGAAATACTCACGATTTGCAGGCCTTTCGGATTCAACTCTTCATATAATGCCTTTAGTGCTGGAATTGATTTACGGCAAGGCTGGCACCATGAAGCCCAAAAATCAACGAGCGTATACTTATGACCTTTGACCAATTGAATCAAAGAGGCATCTTTTTTATTATTTGTTGCAGCTTCAAAAGTTGGTGCTTTTTCATTCAGAAAGCCCTTAGGAAACAATTCTTCTTTGATTTTCTGTCCATAATAGCTTTCCTGTGCATTTTTAGATAAAGAAGTAAACAGCGGCTTCTGCTCTGGTGTGAAATAGGAATAAGCATTCAACATCAGGAATGCCCCCCACCAGTTGTCTTTGTTCGCCATAATCAGATCAGTTGAAGTCTTGGTTACATTGCTAAAAAATGCTCTTTCTTCTGCTTCAAATGTTTTGTATGCTTCTGTTTTATACAATGAATCCAGTTTTGCATTGTTCTTATCTCTTCTCGCATTACTCACCTGTTTTGCGATGGCTTCCCCCCTCTTGTTGTAGGCCATATGCTCCTGATTGAGCTGCTCGCGATAAGCCACTTTTTGCAAATACTCTTCATGAATCGGGCTTCCTGAAACTTTTAGGTCCTGGAGATCTAAAAATTTACTGCCATTGCGCTCTGATAAACTCGCTTTGGCATTGACTATAACGTTCGTGGCTTTCTGATTGATCATAATCTGGCAACCGCCGTAGTAACCTTTTGCGACTATTCTAAATAGCCGGGGTTCAGTTACCGATCCCGTAAATGTGAAACGTCCACCTTTAACCGTGGCATTGCCAATGGCTTTTTCATCGTCGTGTGAACCGGAAGGTACCAATTCCAGTACTGTACCGTCCGTCAATCCCATAAACGTGCCCGTGATGGTATACCCCGGAGCTCTGAATGCCAGCGTAACCATTGCACATAGCAATAATGCCAGCATTCCTGTAATTTTGATTGTTTTCATGCCTTGTTTTTATTTAAATACAGTAGCTAATTTTTTCTCCAACGCATCCCCGCGAAGGTCTTTCGCAATGATTTTCCCTGTCGCATCCACCAGGAAACTTGTCGGAATGGACTTGATCCCATACTCGGCAGCTAAGTCGCTCTTCCAGCCTTTGAGGTCAGATACATGCAACCAGTTGAGTTGATCTGCTTCAATGGCCTTTTCCCAGTTTGCTTTTTTATCATCCAGAGAAACACCGACAATTTCAAAACCTTTATCATGGTATTTTGCGTAAGCCTTTACCAGATTTGGATTTTCCTTTCTGCATGGCCCACACCAGCTGGCCCAAAAATCTACCAGTACCACTTTACCTTTTAAGGATGATAAGCTTAATGATTTCCCGTCACGATCCGGCAAAGTAAAATCCGGTTTTACTCCGATACCAGTCTTTGCAGCAATTCTCAGGGATTCTCCCAACTCTCTCCCATAGATGGTCGCTTTGCCTTTCGCCGACAGGCTGGCGTAAGTTAACTGGGCCTGTTCCGGATTCGGATAGTTGATAAACCTGTCGATGATTACATAAGGCGTTACCGCTGAAGATGGATACTTTTTCACAAGTACATGCACTGAATCGATCAGTCGCTTGTTTAACTTCTCAAATTCCGCATCTACATAAGAACGGTCGCCATCTTTACCGGAAGCTTTCTGGATGCTATCTGCCATTCGGTACAGCACGCCTGCACGCGCGGTGATACTGCCCCAGCCTTTTGTCCACTCATCCCATACTTTTTGTTCCTGAGCCCCAATGATGACTGCCTCATTCAGTTTAGACAAATCTCCTGAAATCTGAATATTTTCCTGGGGCTGTACCATGATCAATTTGTATTGGCGACCTGCGAAACGCAGTCCATAGGCAGCTGTACCCGGAGTATTTCCTCTGAAACTAAACGATCCGTTTTCCGCCATGGTGGAATCAGTTATAGCTTTACCAGCTAAGGTTGTATTCAGGTATACCTTCTGATTGCCAAGCCCTTCCAATTTCCCTTTAATGGTAAAATTCGGTTCGCTTTGTGCGTTTACAGAACCAATCATCACCAGGGGCAAAAATGCCCCCAGTAATGATTTACTGAATTGTTCTCTCAATTTTGAGTTCTTCATATTGTGCTTTTAATATTTATAGACCAGATCCACAATCTTCCCAAAGCCTTTTACCACGTTGGTATAGGTACCAATATTTCCTACTGTATTGATGCTGAAATAATATACTTTCCCTTCTGTTCCGTTCCAGGTAGCTACGGCCAGCTTTGAACCTGTTCGGTCAATGAAAGCCTTCGCATATTTAATTGCGGTAATGTTTTCGCCCGCCGGGAAATTATAAGTCTCTACAACGGCATTGGAACTTGTTTCATAACGCGACAATGCGTTTCCTACTCCATAATAAATATGCGGCGTACTGGTGGAACCAGATGCAGCGCTATAGTTGAGTATGCCCGGTGCATTCATTGCGGTTTTTGCAAGAGTAATGACTGGGGCACTCGTAGAATTCTTAGTTTTGTACCGCAACAGATAAGGCAGGTTATTGGCATCTTTCATGATTGCATTATAATCATTTACCACATCGGCCGAATCCTGAAAAAGCATAGTCATTCCCACGTTGTTCATATCGAAAACGCTGCTTACTCCTGTACTTGCTCCCGATGGGAAAGCCTCTAGCGTACCAGCAACCGGAGTTGGATTGTAACCCTGTACACGATAAAAGCGCTTATCGGTATTGTCATAGACAATTGCCGGAAACGTCTCACCTCCAACAGCATAAGGCGCCAGTGAGTAATTTTTATTACCCTGAGGATTTAATGCAACATCACCCCATTTTTTTACACCAGGGAAACCGCCAACAAGATTGGAATGTAGTTTTCCATCATTAATTGCAACACCTATCGCCGCTGACCTCACACCGCTATAGGTGTATTGGCTAGTCCAGGTCATCACCGTAGGTTTTTGAACAGCTGGTGCACTAAAGAAAAGGAAACTATAATCAAACTTTTTTACCATCGTCAGGTAGTTGTATTCCTGGCTGCCTTGATCCGAAAGGATATACATCCGTTTTCCTGTGGTAGAAATGTCATCTGTTACAGGAAATGTCGTGATCTCTAGTTTTTTAGGCCCCGTGATATCTGCTGTATTACGATCCCGGTAAATACCATGTTCGGCCGTATAATCTGTAAAAACAAAGGATAAATCTCCCTTACCACTTTTATCCTCAAGCAATAACCAACCAGTAGCATATTTATTGCCCACGAGAATACTGTAATTGATAAAAGAACTGACTTCCGTCTTTTTGTCTTTCACACGAAGCCTGAGTATAAATGGCTCTCCCAATGTAAAGGTTTCTGCTTTTACCTGTATTTTCAGTTCGTATGTTTTCGCCAGTTCTTCTCTCGGCGCAGCGAGACTAACCGCTCCGTTATTGTTGTACAGCAACCAGGTAAACTCCAGATTTTCCTGGTTCTGAGCCATACTCTGGCTCAACGTGGGCTTTAACTTTAGACTATCACCTTGAAAAACGATCATTTGACTAGCCGTTTTCGAATCAGTAAGGCCAATTTGATTGATTGGTTGAATTTCCTTATTGCTGTCGTCTTTATAGCAGCTGCTGAGGGTGATTATCCCAATAAAAAGCAAGCCTGAAATACTTTTATATGTTAAATTCATGATGTGTTGTATTAATCGTTAAACATTTTGATCCGGTTCTTTAGTCTAAGGAAAAAAGACCTGCTGATTGAACTCATCAATCAAGGCTCCAAACTGCTGGTTATATTCCAATAGTGCATTTCTCGCTTTCTGAGAGAGGTACCTTGAATCTTGTGGTAGCGGGCTGGAATTCCAGTTCGTTTTGCCGGTTACCGCAATCAGAAACCTGAACTTAACTTCAGAATAAGTACCAAAGTAAGCAGACCAGGTAGATTCCCAGTTACTTGGTTTAGTGAGGATATCTGTTAACGTAAACTTATAGCGCAACCGGTTCGGATAACCTGGTTTAAAATCAGTGTTTTCGTTGACCCTCAAGACAACTGTGAGCACACTGTCTTTCAGTCCGGGCTTACGATACACATAAATTGGTACCCTGGCACTGAATTCATTGGCCTTGATCACGGCTTTGCCCACTTTATAGTGGTAGCCCTGCTTGGCTGTACTTGCACTTGTCGGGATAAAATTAATTACACGGTCTTTATCGGACACCTTTCCTATGATCCGGAAGTTCACAAAAATGGAATCGCTGACAACGGTCTGTGGACTAGCCGCGAAAGTATAGTCGGTGCTGTCCGGAAAAGATTCCACATAAACTCTATCTGCGTCATTGAACAAAAGTTCTTCATTTTTTGCACAGGAAGTTAGGATCAATACTGGAATCACCAATATGAGCCAGTTTCTTAGTATATTTTTCATCGTTCTTCTCATGGTTATTTAGATTAATTGCCCGCTACACCGAATTCAAGCTCATCGTTCGGAATCGGGAATACGTATTTGGCCGTTGTCATTGGATTGGCAATGCCATCTGGAAGTGTAAGCACATTCATACGTTTGTAATAAAACCAAAGCTGACCCTCTGCATAAAAATCCTTTCTATATTCAAATTGAATTTCGGTATCAAATGCAGCCTGGGATGTTGGTGCAGATATTTCAGGGATCAGCCTGTTTGCACGAACTACATTTAGGAACTTAATGCCTTCGTCAATTGTTGGCGAAGCTTCTGCCGCGATGTAGTACATCTCGGAGAGTTTGATCAAGGGGATTAAACGCTGCTTTACATTGGTAGGTGCATCACTCCAATATTTTTTAGAGTAAACTGTAGTAGATGCGATTTCATTCCATAAACTCTTGGAAGCACCTGGCCGGCGTACGTCTGTACCGTATCCTACTAATGAAGCCTGGTAAGTAGCATCCAACTTAGCCCTGGTAGACCACAAATCAGTCACTTCACCTGTCGTGGTCGTATTCTTGAATAAATCATCGGCACCTGCCTTTAAACTGGAAACATAAATTGAAAAGATATGCTCAGTACTAAAAGTCAGATCTGAAGCGGTCGATCCCGCATCGACATTGATCTCCGCAGAGGTAATGAACCTGAATTTTGTACTTTCAATCACTTCTTTCGAGTATTTCAATGCATTTATTTTATCACCTTTATAAAGATACAAACGGGCAAGCAGTGCTTTTACTGCCCAATAGTTCATGTGGTTCTGACGATATTGTAAAAACAAATCTGAATTGGTACTGCCCTGATTGTCTTTGATCTGATCGATATTCTGGTTTACAGCAAGTAAGCTCTCGGCCTCTTTCAGATCGGCTTCACACTGGCTGAGTACTTCTCCGAGCGTTAGTCTGGTCTGTGGCACTACGGTAAAGGACTTTAGGTAGGCAACTGAAGACTTACCAGCATTTGCGCCGTTGTCATACCTTTCTGAAAATAACCTGGCCAGGTCGAAATGAACATAGGCACGCATGGCCAGCACTTCCCCTTTGATGATTTTCCTGGTAGTCTCGTCTAATATGCCCGCACTTTCGTCGATATTCTGAAGAATGAAATTGGCCTGTGCTACCGTACCGTATTGCGCCTTGAAAATCGAAGCAATAAGGGTTTGGATTTCGGTATCGGTATAGTTATAGCGAGCAATTTTCCCCATGGTGGTGATGGTAGACGATTTGTTCTCATAACGCTGTGCCAGTACATCCATCATGTTAAAGCTCAACTGTCCGCCATAAGCCTGGACAGCTGCAGCACTCTGATATACACCGAATAAGGCGTCTATATAGCCCTGTCGCGTACTGAATTGTTTGCTTTCCTTTACCTGAGTTTTAGGATTTACGTCCAGCCACTTTTTGCAGGACGAAAATGACAGTAATAAGCCCAAAAGGTAAACTGGCAATAATGTGGTTATATTTTTTAGCTTCATCGTATTTCAATTAAAAAGTGGTCTGTAATTGCAGGGTATAATTGTGTGCAAACGGATATTCTAAGCCCCTTTCTCTTTTGATGCTGGAAGCTCTGAATACGTCGGTACCAAATAGCGTAATCTTTGTATTCTGTAAACCAAAACGCTTATTCAGTTTGTCTGAAAAGCGATAATACACGGAAATACTTTCTCCGGATATAAAGTTGTTTTTCTGTACAAATCTAGAAGTAGCGTAAGTGATCGGAGCATTTACATTATTGGTGTAGTTAACAATTCCACGATAAAAAGACACATCTCCTGGTTTCTGCCATCTGGAATCATATACCCGTCGATCTACATTGTACAGTGCTACGTTGGCATTTTCAACTCTGTCTACCAAAGTTTGATTATAAGTATCTCCTCCAAAATCGAATCTGATGAATACATTTAGACCGATCCCTTTTACTTCCAGGTTTGTACCCATTGTTCCTGAAATATCAGAGGTCTTATCACCAGCAATAACCTGATCGGCAGGATTATAGGCATTCACAACCTCACCGTTCCTGCTTAGAAAAAGCTCATTGCCGGATGCAGGATCGATCCCCAGGGAAGGTACTGCCCAAATTACATTTACAGATTGTCCTTCTGCATATTTGGGGAGTGGCGATGTTGAACGCGTAGAGTTTGCCCTTTCGTTTAAGGCTTTGATGGTAGAAGAAATTTTCTCGATCTTATTCTTTACATGGAATGCATTTACAAAGACTGACCAATTGTTGCGGTTACTTTGATTCAAAATGTTGTATCGGCCATAAAGTTCATATCCCTTGTTCAGCACGTCACCCATGTTATCATAGTAGCCAGAAAAACCGCTGGAAGGTGCACTCGCGATAAAAGCAATACTACCTTTTGTGCGTTCTATAAAATAATTGGCATTTAGCGTGAACCTGTTGGCAATCGTCAGGTCGATACCGATGTTTTGTTTCAGTGTCTTTTGCCACGCGAGCATTTCATTACCATAGCCAAGCAGATAAGACGCAATCACTCCGCGATATTCACGATCGGTGTAATATCCGCTGGTCGAGATTCCTTTATAGCTTTCGAAGCTTTCTGAACCTGTTGTACCAATTGTATAACGGAGTCTCAAATCGTTTATAATTGCATTTTCTTTAAGGAAATTTTCATTCTTTACGTTCCAACCTGCACCAACAGACCAAAAAGGCGCATAGCGTTTGTCAGAGCCAAAAAGCGATGATCCGTCCAACCGGAAAGTCGCATCAAACAGGTAGCGATTGTCGTAGGAATACGCTGTACGTGCAAGTGTACCTATAGTACGTGTAAGACTCTCACTTCCTGATGGTTTTTGATTTGTTGGATATTGATTACCCAGAATAAACTGGTCAAGGTTAGGATTTGGGAAACCGATTACCCTGACAGATTGGTTACTCGAAGTAACTTCCTTTACGTTCATTGTCGCAGAAGCAGATAAAAGATGCTTGTCGAAATTCTTGTTGAACTCACCTGTGAAAAAACCTTCAAGGCGCTCCATTTGTCCAGTACCCTTAGTATAAGAACCTTTTTCAAAGGTGGTAACATTTGCAAAAGAACTATGCTGAGCTGGTAGAAAGATATCCGACTCGTCATTCTGTTTGCTGTAAGACAAGCGGGCAGTCAGGCGCAACCATTCTTTTGCCTGCCACCTGGTTTCGAAATTGTTGGTAATTCCTCTGTAGGCAGTTCTATCCGTGATGTTCAGGGAAGCATTATACAGCGGGTTTACAGGTCTTCCAGTATAGCCGTTAAGGTTGTTATAATAATCCTGATTGGTAACTCGAAGTCCGGTAGCCGGATCAATTACCTCTTCCAAATATACCTTCAGATTGCCGTCTGCATCGTATGGTGACCAATATGGATTCAATCGGGTATATTGCTCAAATGAACCATAAGGTGAATTGTTCGCTGCATTGAATAAAATGGTCAGGTCATTCCTGAATTGGAAGTTTTTCAATCGATAGGAGAAGAAAGAGTTCCCTGTAGTGGTTTTTCTGTCTGAGCCTTTCATCACACCGGTCTTTTGATCGTAAGTAAGGTTCAGTCCGTAAGTTACTGCTTCGGCACCACCTTCTACGTAGATGTTGTGCTTCTGTCCAATTCCTGTACGGAGGGGTTTAGAAATCCAATCCGTATTGATGCCTGATTGAACAGCAGCAAGGCGGTTTTCCCTAACCAAATCCAATGCGTTCTGGGTTGTGTTGAACGTATTTTTAAAGAATCCGGAACGATCTTCCAAATCAAATTTTTCCCGGGCATTGAGCAGGTCATAACCATTCAGATCAGGAGCCTCTATCTGAGTACTGGCATTGTAAGTAAACCTGAGCTTACCTTCCACAGGACGAGTTTGCTCAATGACGATTACGCCATTTGCCCCTCTTGAACCATATATAGCTGTAGCTCCCGCATCTTTCAGGATGGTAACACTGGCAATCCTGTTCATATCGAGGTCATTTACCCTTTGTAAGGTTGTCTCGAAGCCATCCAAAATAAACAGCGGAGCATTTGGAGAAGCTTGATAATTAAACGGATCCGGATTTCCTACCTGACGAATGTCTGTTAAGGTATTACCGCCTCTCAGGACTACATCAGGTAATACGTTTGGATTAGATCCGATATTCAGATTTTCGGGGATTTGGAAAGATGGATCGAGTGATTTTAACGCTGTAAGAACATTATTATTAGATACCTTACTCAATTCCTCTGAATTGAATGCCCTAGCGGCTCCGGTAAAGGTCGACTTTGACTGAGAAAAGATACCCGTAACGACTACTCCTTTCAGCGACTGTGCAGATTCGGCAAGTCTAATTTCCAGAACGGGCTTAGTAATTGTGATCTCCTGAGTGTCGTAGCCGACATAGCTCACCAAGATCACCGAGCCGATAGCTGCATTGACTTTGAAATTGCCATTCACATCCGTCATCACGGCAGTTGTTCTATTTTTTACGCGAATGTTGGCACCAATGATCTTGTCTTTCGATTTGCCATCATATACTGTCCCTTTGATCACGGTATCGGCTACCAAGATCAGTTTACGACTTTCAAGAGTTGTTTTCTTACTAATCACGATCATGTCCTCAACTTGTTTGAACGACAGATCTGAATTAGAAAGCAGTTGTTTCATCAGGTTTTCTACACTGATCGATTTTTCAGATAAAGTCAGGTCTTTGATGTTTTTTACATCTGAGGTACGGTACAAAAACCGAAAGTTGGTACTTTCTTCGATTTTCTTAATGGCACTGACCATGCTTTCGTTTTCTAATGAAATGCCTAGTGTGACAGCACCCATGGCCTGCCCTTTTGCATTTGAAGCAATGGCTTGCAATGAAATAGCTGCTACTATGCAAATAAGGGAGGTTATACGCATAAGCTGTATTAGTGGTTTGGGTAATTTCCGGAAAATAGAATCTCCGTTTCTTGCTGCTTCTGCAGAAAAATTCATATTTTTAGTTTTTATTGTGATTACTAAACTTAAGCTTGGAATTACATGAAAAAGGCTTCATTCTAAATGAATGCCCTTGGGGTAAGGCTAATTATTCAATACTCGCAATATCAAATAACTACCTTACCCTTTATTACGTTGAATTTTTCTGGATGGAGTAGAATTTCTTCATATTAATTTTGGTTTAAAGGTTTAATTGTCACTATCGTACTATCTTTACTGAAGCTGTGTTTAGCTCCGTTATATTTACAAATAAGGCCCAGGAAATGATCCAGACTCTCTTTAGCCCGCAATGAGGTGGTAAATTCCAACTCTTGTAACTGGTCATCTTCAAGATTGATCTTCACATGAAAACGATCTTCCAACAACTTTTTGGCATTCTTGAAGGTGATGTTGTTAAAAGCAAGGTTCTCCTGATTGTTCCAGGACAATTCCTTCTCGGCATCTATTTTATGCCTCAATGGAACTCGCGATTCTGAGTCAAATATCGCCTGATAATTCTTAGGTAAGATGGTCATCCAATTGGTAGCAGTATCCTTTACCTCCACCCTTCCACGGATCACATTGACCTTCACAGATTTGGAACCCGAAATAGCGGTAATATCGAAAGCAGTACCCAATACCCTGGTCCGAACCGTTCCCGTATGAATGACAAAAGGTTTCTTCGCATTATGGGCTATATCGAAGAACGCCTTACCTACAAGTTCCACTTCCCTGTTATGCAGATTGAAATTTGCCGAAACCGTCAGTTTACTGCCTTTTTCCAATACGACTAAACTTCCATCAGCCAATTTCATCATGGTATTTTCCGTTTCAGAGGCAGTCATTATTTCAGGCTTCGCCAAAACTTCTTCCTTCGAAACTAGGGTTCTGACCTCTTTAGTTTCTATTGGTTGTCCATTTGAATGCACGAACAGGTAAATAAATAATACTGCAACAAAAATGGCAGCAGCATAGCCGATCCATTTCAATGTAGGCTTGGCCGTTGATCTCGGATGTATACCTTCCCAAATCTCCTGTTGCAGCTTTGGCATGCGCTCGTTAGATGGTACAAAAGCACTACTTTTCAATTCGTGGAGGTACCAGCCCTCAATCATTGCCTTTTCCTCTTCCGTGCAAGTACCTGCTATGTATTTCTCAAAAAGATCCTTTGAAAAGTTATGTTTCATCTGATTTTAGCTATCAAAGCAATTTTGCTTTGATACATGTCGGCTAAATAATCGTTTAGTAGTAGATGAAAATGAAATATTTTTAAAAAAGTTAAAACAATTTAAAAAACAGCATCAGAACAATACTGTAATAGTTCGTAAACTTAGGCTTCAACAGCTTCAGTGCATTGCTGATCTGCTTTTTCACTGTTTTGTCGGAGATATTCAAAGCATCTGCAATTTCGCGGTGCGACAGTTCAGCTTTCCTGCTCAATTCAAACACCTCCTTCATTTTTTGCGGCAGGTTTTGAATTTCTTTTTCCATTTCCGCATTAATTTCTTTTTCAATCAGTGCACGATCCGTACTAAAATCACCAGCAGACATATAGTCTTCCAAAGAATCCAGGTGATTTTGTCGCACTTTCTTCCGACTGATGAAATCAAAAACTTTATACCGTACTGCGGAATACAAATAAGAAGAAACTGCTACACTGATGTCCACATCGCCACCTTTATTTAGAAAAGAAACAAAAACCTCCTGAACAATGTCCTTCGCTTCGTCTTCATCTTTCAGGATTTTACAGGCAGAAATGTACAACAATTGCCAGTAACGTTCATAAATCAGTTTGAACGCAGCATGATCACCTTCCTTAAATAAGGTAAGAAGATCATTATCAGACATGCCAATATTCCCTTTCATTAATGTGTCCCTTAAAAAGGATTTTCCCTTCTCCCTTCGAATTAAAAATATTAATGCATTTTAAATGCATTAATATCGTAAGCCTAAATTACAATATATAGGACATAAATTCAAATATTCGAATTGTTAAATACGAAAGATCAGTAGTTCCTAACGATCAACTGACAATCTAAAGCACATGGGGGTCTGGCATCACATACAAAGTTCGACCACTGATCTTAAAGTGGATGCATTTTGTCATTTCCATAATCCTCAAAATCTGGGAAAGGTTTTTATTTCTGGAGATGGAACCACTAAAATTCAGGTCATCGGGAATTTGTTCAGGATATACTGCATCAACATTGTACCACCGGCATATCTTCCGCATAATGGATTTGATGTGTTCATCATCAAAGATGAAACGTCCACGCTGCCAGGCAATTCTTTCATCTATCTCAGCAGGCAAAACATTTAGCTGATAGTCAGTCAGCGTGGACTCCTGCCCCGGTTTGAGAATCAGACTGCTCTTTCCGACAGCCTTAATGCCTGATAGCAGGGAGACCCGGACAATTCCTTCTATAAGTGTCGTTTTAGTTCCTGGTTCATTAGGGTAACTATTGATATTGAAATGTGTCCCCAGAACCTCTACCTGTTGCTGGTTGGTCAATACGACGAAGGGATGTTGCTTATCTTTAAAAATCTCGAAATAGGCTTCTCCCGACAATTGAACCTCTCTCCTGGTCATCGAATTGAAAGTCGGGGGAAATTTTAGTGAAGAAGCAGAGTTTAACCAAACTTTACTTCCGTCGGGCAATAAGATGCTGTAGATCCCACCCCTTGGGGTAATCAGCATGTGAAAACCTGCCTTCAAAAATGTAAGACTGCTCGGTATATATTGCAGTTCACCCGCACTGCGTTTGATGATCTTCAGTCCCATCTCATCTGCTATTACCCCAGGTTTTGCAAGTTCCAGGTCTATATTCTTTCCGTTGGCGAGGATCAGGGTTGCCTTATTCCCTCCAGGTTTTACATCATTTACGGAAGTGATTTCCTGAGGTACTGCACTGGGCCCTTTTGTGCTTTGACTACTTAATATAAAGTATACAGAAATAGATATCAAAAGTATAGCAGCAGCCGCAATTCTCATGTATAGCCTTCGTATCAATATAAACCTATGTTTATTGATCGCCCCATCAATCCGTCTGAAGAGCTCATTTTTTGTGTCGGCCACCTCACCCATCTCTTTGACATCCCAATCGTCGCCACTACCTTTTATCCCTTCTATGTAGTGATTATATTTCTGCAATTGCTGATCGGTGGCACTATGATCTGCAACCTGTTCTGCGAGTTGCTTAAGTTCTTGTTTGTTCATGCTTTATGCCTCTTAAAATGGTACTATATAGATATAGGCACTGGAAAGCACCGTTACACCTGCCTGTTACCAAATTAATTTTATTTCAGATCATCATTAATAAAACAGCCAACCTATTCAATGGTCCCCTGAGTTTTTTTAAGGCACGTGTGATATGATCATCCACCGTTTTCTCTGAAATACCCAGCTTTAGTGCAATTTGCCGATGGCTCAACTGTTCATCGCGACTGAGCTTAAAAACAGCTTTGCATTTTTCAGGTAATTGTTCAGTCAATTGTGCGATCAGCAACTTCAATTCTTTAATTTCAAGGTCTTTTTCCACAAAAACAGAAACATCCACCTTTTTCAATTCTTCAAAAAAGGATGCCTTCACCTTTCCATTTCTGATAAGATTGGCAATTTTATACTTTACGGCAGTCCATAAATAAGCCTGAACACTGGTTTTGATTTTCAAAGTTTTCCGGTGCTCCCAAAACCACAAAAAAACAACCTGACAGATATCGAGGCTATCTTCACGATCCTTCAAGGTACGGTATGCTGAATTGAAGAGCGACTTCCAATGCCTGTTGTATAACTCGTCAAAGGCCATGCGATCGTCGGCAGCCATCATCTCGAGAAGTTTATCATCTGTATAATCAGTGGCGGAATAGGTGAGCATATTACAATATCTAGATTATTTTTTACCTGTCTCATTTCTATTCCTCAAACTTCATTTTAATAAACCTGGGCCGATAGAACTGTTGGTCTTTTCCCAGATCCTGCATGAAGTCAAAAGAATTGACATTGTAACTGATCAGTAGTTCCCCTTTACCAGACAAGCTTGGATGTGCCTTGGCATTGTAAGTAAAATAACCTTTTTGTGTCAATGCTGGTTTGCAATCCCAAATGCGGATCACAGGTCCAAAAGGTCCGATCGGACTTTTCCCGATCCTCATTCCAACATACTGACCGATACCACTCTCCTGGAAAATAAGGGCATACCTTCCGTCCGGCAATTGCGAAAGACTCAATTCATTGGATACCCGATCTGTAAGCACAGCAGCATCCTCCATATGATTGGTCCACAGATTTCCATCCCAGAACTTCCATTTGTCAAAATGCTCAAAATCTTTTGGTAGTACCCTTGCGACCAACAACTTTTTGGACTGCCCTTTCACGCCATAGATATAAATATATCCGTCTGCATTTTTTGCGCCAGCCTTCACCGTGTTGACGTAAATACCCGCACCATAGGAGCCCGCATCATCGTTTTTAACAAAATGAAAAGGAGTATCTTTTTGTTCGTAGTTAAGTATGTTGGAAGCCTGATCATTAGCTATTTTGATCATTGTATTCCCCACCTCGGAGAAACCAAAAGCCCCGTCCCCTACTTGCTTGATCCTATAGCCAAATAGGAAAATAGCGTTGTCCAATTCCTGGTTTACAAATCCATCCCCAAGCCAATAATAATCTTTAGTCCCCGTATGCTGTGTTTTTGGAACGAAAACATGACCTCCAGCCGTTCCTGTATTCCAATAAAATGATATATTCCGCTCCAGCGGCTTATTTCCGGAAAGCAATGCTGTAGCGTTATGAATCATCTTCGATGCTCCGATCCTGCCATCTCCCGGCTGCTCCACCATACTGTCACTAAAGATAAACAAGGTTTTAGCCGATGATGTGCCTTTGTGCTCTACTCCGTTTAGCGGAATCGAATAGATGCCATCCCCACCAAACCAACCGTCGTTGCGTTTGAAAAGATTGGTCCAATCATGAGCTTCTTCTACTTTATACTTTAAATGCTCAAGATCGAACTCTTTTTGAGCATAGGCTTGTACAGCAGTACTCAACATCAACAAAGCAACTAGCGTTTTTTTCATATTAGTTTCCGATAAATCATTTAGAGTTTAATGGTCTCAGCTATAAAACTATCTAAAAAAAGCATATTTTTAAAATCAATAACCCAGCCATGCTCAAACGAATACTCATCTCTTTTTGCCTGATGCTTTTAGTTGTCAATATTCAAATAGCATTTGCCATCGCAAGTGACAAAAATATTGATTTCAATGAGCGAATAGCATTGGCCAGGGTCTACTGTAAAGCCAATAAAATGAATGTATCTTATTGTATTTTCGTAGACATGAACGAACATTCTGGAAAGAACCGGATGTATGTATACGATTTTAAAAACGACAAAATCATTATCTCCGGTCTCTGTGCGCATGGAAATGGCGGTGGGAGCAGTCCATATAAAGCAGTTTATAGCAATCGCATTGGCAGCAAGTGTACCTCCTTAGGTAAGTATAAGATAGGCAAACGTGCTTACAGCAACTGGGGTATAAATGTACATTATAAAATGCACGGTCTGGAAAAATCAAATGACAATGCCTACAAACGGATCATCGTTTTACATTCTTATACGCCAGTTCCCTCTTTTGAAACTGCTCCGATTCCATTATTTAATGTGAGTGAAGGATGCCCCGTAGTGGCCAATAAAACCATGAGGCAAATAGATCAGTTGATCCAGACCGGCCAAAAAAATATGCTGTTGTGGATCTACGAATAGTACCACAACAATAAGCATTATTCTTTTTTCTTAAAGAAACCTTTCAATTTATCAGCTACTGAATTCTTTACTTTCTCCGTTGCCTGAGCTTTTATCGTATCTACCTTTGCCTGAACCACAGCTTTGACTTCCTCTCTTTTCTCCGCCACTGCTTGGGTTACGACTGACTTAGCTTCTGCTTTTGCATCGCCTGCAGCGTATTTCAGCCCCAGGGTAGGCTTCAATATCGTTCCACCCAGTACCGCATTTACTTTGATATTTTCACTAAGGGCCGCGTTCGTTCCGGCTTTATTATTCAACTTAGCAATGAAAGCATTAGCCGTTTCATTTGCTTTCGCTCCCAATAATGCCCTTGGCACCTCTAATGCCAACTGGTAATCTATACTCTGATCCAATCCGTTCGAACCCTGCACATTCATGACGATGCCTTCCTTTTTGATATTGAATGGCGATACATTCAGTCTTCCCGCTCTGCTCTTAAATTTCGTGAGGACATTATTCAACTCTAGTTTCTTGAATTTATCGGCACTCAAAGCCGAAGCCAGCTTGTTCAAAGGCTCAAAACCATCCAGGACTGCTTGGACAATATTCGTTAGGCCTTCTGCATTGATCGATGAGTACACAGGCATCATATGTTCGTCGAGATCAGAGTTGAACTTTAGATGGGTAGAGAAAGTACCTTTTGTAAATTTAGCTACCGGAGCCAGGAGCTTTACTGTACTAAAGGCCATAAAGGCTTTCTGAATATCCATTTTTTCTACACCAAAATCGATATCTACTTTAGGCTTTTTAGGATCCACAGTTGCATAAGAGCCATTCATATTCAATCCGCCGTCCAGCATGTTCATACCCATATCCTTAAAGAATATCGTTTTATCTTTCAGCACTAACGTACCTTTTGCGTTACTGATGTCGTAGGTATCATAAAGAATTCTTCCCGCGCTGGCTGTCAGGTTAAAGTCTATATTTTCCGGAACTTCGAATACTGTAAGTTTAGTATCACTTTTTGCAGCAGCATCCTCCTTTGCTGGCGGACCAAGCAGTTCATTGATGTCAATCATCCCCGAGGACACATTGAAATTTCCTTTTAACGCCTCATTTTTTTTGAAGAAATAGCTCAGGTAATTGTTCACAGTTCCATTGGCCTTGAAATCACTTCTTCCGACTTTAGCTGTTAATCCGTTTAACGTGATGTTCTTAGGGCTGAATATCATCTTTGCACTGGGCACGCTTACAGGCATAGGCACATTTTTACCCGTATAGCTAAAGTTACTGGCTGTCATCTGTCCGCTGGCTTTAAACGCTTCATACTGGCCTTTATCAATCATGGATTTTCTTCCTGCTGCCTGTACATCTGCATCCAGAACACCACTTAATTTCATGTCTTTCATCGGAAAGATAGTGGTCAGTTGTTTCAGGTCCAGTTTTCCCTTCAAAGCCATATCCAGAAAAGGATCTGTTATTGGGTTCCTGAGCAAAAGACGGCCATCTATCGGGGCCTGACCAAATTCCAGATGAAATGCAGGAACATCGACTATAGTATGATCCATCACACCATCTGGGTTGCTGATCTTTGTCTTCACCTGAATGTCATTGATCGAAGAGGGCAAAGCGGGATATTTGATCTTGCCGTTTTCAATCGCAAGATTGACATCAAATGCAGGCAGCGACTTTTCATTGTATACACCCTTAGCGCTTCCGTTCATGGCAAATT
Source organism: Pedobacter sp. GR22-6 (assembly GCF_037402555.1). Lineage (NCBI taxonomy): Bacteria > Pseudomonadati > Bacteroidota > Sphingobacteriia > Sphingobacteriales > Sphingobacteriaceae > Pedobacter > Pedobacter sp. GR22-6. The sequence continues at coordinate 1,125,776 of NZ_JBBEUC010000002.1, read as the reverse complement.
TGCCACTGGCTTCAAGATCTTTAAAATTGCTCGCGTAGATTGCCGGAATCAGCGAGAGGAAATGCTTCAGTTCAGATTGTTTGGCATCAAACTTAAAATCGACCAGCATATCGCTTGCGTTTGGCATCACCAATGAACCTACGGCAGACAAGATGAGCTCATTCAAATGGATCTGGTTTTCTGCTAAGCTGAACTTCATTTTCGACAGGTCGATATCAATGGGCAGATCTGCACTCAGTTTTACTTTGTTCAGGTAAGGGATACCTCCATATTTAACTGTCAGTTCTTCAATGTCCGACTTGGTTTTCAGTTGGAACAAGTCTTGGGTAAAATCCCCGCTTCCGGTATGGTTTAGGTTTTCCATTTCCATAAACAGACCCATTGAAGCATCTTCATAGCTTACCTTTCCTTTTTCAATCGCATATTTCTGAAGCGCAACTTTGAAACTGGTTTTTGTCGTATCCGTTATTGCTGTTGCAGAGGAATCTGCCTTCATGATGTCCCAATTTGCCCTTCCGCTTTTCAATACCTTCGCACAAATTGTTGGCTCATTCAAATCAACGGAATTAATCTGATACGTTTCTCCTTTCAGGACTGTCATCAGATTTAAATTCACCTGTAGTTTTTTAATATTCGCAAGAGTATCTTTAGCAAAGCTGTCGATACCCAATACCCTAAGTCCGTTGATCTCAATTCCCAAATCGGGAAAAGAACTGATCAAACTTACCTCCAGATCTGTGAAATCTACTTTTGCGTTGATCTTCTCATTAATGGTCGATTTGACCTTTGCTTCGATTTCTTTCTTAAAAAACAAGGGAATAGCTGCCGCAGCGATGAGTACAATAGCAAATAGAGAGGCGAGAATGATGGCTATTTTCTTAAACATGGTGGTTTGTGCTGAAAAAATATGTTTTTTATTCTTTAATAAGGGCAATTAAGATTCCAAAACTAAGGTTTAGTAAAACGGTCGATCACTCGCATCGTCAAAATGGCTTCTTCTGAGGAACACGGGTTTTCTCTTTCGTCCAGAAAATAGCAGCAGACTTGCTCAATCATCGGCTGCTCTACATGCAGAATGGGATCAAATACAAATTCGCTCAGTCCTTCCTCTCTTTCCAGAACCACTTTACTCCCAAAAATCTGGAAACTGATCTTTCCATGCTCCCCGACAATTTCGCAACGGTCGGTTTTGCTGAGCGGGTTTACTGAAAAGCACCAGGTCCCGTTGAATACCACTCCATTGTTGAACACCACATGGCCTACCACCAAGTCATCTGCCTGGTTCAAGCCTTGTTGATTCAAAGCGCGTCCGGAAGAAGATAATGGAGGGCCAAAGAAATAGATCATCAGGTCCAGTTGATGCGGCGCGAGGTCGTGGAAAAGACCGCCACCAGATATTGCAGGGTCCAAACGCCAATTGCTTTCTGAATCTGCAATCAGGTCCGACTGCGGAGGCTGCAGCATCTGAAGTTGTGCAAAACGGGCTTTTCCTATAGCCCCTGTCTCAATCAGTTCTTTGATCTTTAAAAACATCGGTTGGGCTCGACGGTAATGAGCAATGCTCAATTTAACACCATATGCTGCTGATGCTTCGCGCATCCTTTCGGCCGCTGCTGCGTTGATAGCCATCGGCTTTTCTACATAGACAGGTTTTCCGGCTGCCAGGGCTTTAAGCGTATAAATTTCATGCTGGAGTGGTGGGGTTGCAATATAAATGGCATTAACGTCTGGATCATTGATCAAGTCATCTGCATCATCATACCATTTTGGTACGCCATGTCGAGCTGCATAATCTGCTGCCTTTACACCATCCCTCCTCATCACTGCGACCAGTGAGGAATTGCTTATTTTATTGAAAGCAGGTCCGCTTTTTACTTCCGTAACGTCACCGCAGCCGATGATGCCCCATCTGATTTGCTCCATATTGTTCTTCAATTGCGCTCAAACTGAAATCTAAACACACAAAACTACTGAATTAAATCATACAGCCGCAGCACTGCAAATATTTGTTCGCGGAACGCCTGCGATTTTATATCTTAGGGAAATCAACCAATATAAACTCAACAATCCACAAATGAAACTATTCTTCCGCATTGCTTTTGCCCTTTTCTTATGTAGTCATACCTCTATCTCGCTTGCGCAGACCAAAAGTTTATTCAATGGTAAAGACTTAACAGGCTGGCACATCGATGTACCGGAAATGGATAAAAATCCTAAAGCCATAAATCCTTTCATTATACGTAATGGACTATTGGTAAGTTTAGGCACTCCAGGTGGGCACCTCATCACCGATGCAACCTATAAAAACTACCGCATAGAAGTACAGTACCGCTTTGCCGCCAAGCCAGGCAACTGCGGAGTATTGGTTCACGCTTCTAAACCCCGTGCATTATACGGAATGTTCCCACAATCCATAGAAGTACAAATGGAAAACACCATGGCGGGAGATTTTTGGTGTATAGAAGAGGACATTATCGTTCCGGACATGGAAAAACGCAGAGGACCTATGGAAAACTGGGGCATCAATGGCGACAAACTCAGGAGGATCCGCAGAACAGAACCTAATGTAGAAAAGCCTGTGGGCGAATGGAATAAGATGGTCATAGAATGCCTGGGCGACCAGGTAAAGGTCTGGGTAAACGACATCTTTGTGAACCATGGCAGCAATTGTACGGCACAAAGTGGTCAGATTGCTTTGCAGGCTGAAGGCTCCGAGGTGGAGTTCCGCAAAGTAGCACTTACGCCAATCCGTAAACTGAGTAAGGACAGCAAATAAGGCCTCTTATCGAATGAGCCTCAGCGTTTCCTTAATCATCAGATTGGGCAGAACTGGCGCCGTATTTATTTCCAACTTTTGGGTATACCCGATTCTTTGTACCGTTTTTCCAGAAGCCAGGGCTATTGTATTGGCCAATATTGCTTCTGCGCCTGTTCCAAGGGATGCATCATCAGCCGCGATATCTACCGGCATGCCATCAAAATAGTCTCCCTTTCCTCTGGAATTTTTGATCAGGAAATTACTAACATATAAGGTATACTGGTCTATTTTGATCCCAAAAGAACCTACCGGTTTTCCGTAAGTTTTGGAGCCAATGAGTTTCACATTAAAGTAGGGTTTCAATGCGTTTATCAGCAATTCACTGGCAGATGCAGTACTGCCATTTACTAAGAAATAGATGGACGACAACTGGTTGAGCCCAACTCCTTTTTCAAATGTATAGGTATTGCCGGAAACCGAAAAATCAACATCTGCATAAGTTGCCAACCGTCCGTTCAGGTATACCGGTTGGTTATTCCCATCCAGGTAAATTTGCTTTTTTAGGATGCTGGCTTTTCCTTGTTGCATTTCGCTATTGAAATGTTCGCTGTACATTACCTGCCCATTCATCGCGGGCTTGGCCATCAGATTGGCTAGGTACTTGGCTGTTTCGACATAACCACCGCTGTTATTCCGCAGGTCAACTACCAATGTTGTTACTCCCGCATCGGCAAAGCCCACAAAAGCCTGATCTAAAATCGGCTTCAAGGTATTTAAATGAGCAAACTCTGTCAGGGCCAGATAAGCGGCATGTCCCGAAATCCGGGTATCGGTTAGGGCAGCAGCAAGCTGCTGATCTGCAATCCGCGGATAAACAGCGGCCACATTTCCGCTAGTCCCCGTTCCAGCTGCGATATAGGAATATTTTGCAATACCTGGAAAATCGGTTTTTTCATAGGGCTGCAGGTTGAGTGGGTTGATGGCCGGCCGGCTCAAGTCATACACTAATTCTTTAAAATTGAGCAGATCCGATGAAGCACTGGTGTATTTTCTGGGATTAAAGGTATAGTAATCAGTCAAGGCATCTTTCCATAAGTACGTATGCTTCGCATACAGAAAAATAGAATCCAGGGTAAACTGCATCCGGCTACCGCTGGTCGGCGACTCCGGCTGATCTTCCAAAACGCCCTTCTTTTTACAACTGAGCAGTCCCATCAGACAAACCAACAGGATAACAGCAAGCTCCGCAACATGCCTTTTACATTGCGAAGCTTGGTTATTGATCAAATCACGTGTAAGCACTGTGCTTAGTTTAGAGGGGTAAACTTAAACCAGTAGTAAGGGAAATTGGTGGCAGGGATCAGATTTGGATTAGATGTTACAGTAGGGGTAGCATTTGAATACATGCTGATCATTTTGATTTTCACAATTTTATCGGCCGAAGTTTTAAGAAGCAATGTCAAATCATCGATTGCATATGGCCTGTGGATGTTATATCCAGCAGGGAAATTCATATAAAAGTGGTAACGGTACCAACCAGCTGCAGTAGTTCCCGGGGCAATGTTCAATGGACTTGGGATTGTTGGGCCAGCAGTGTAAGAAGCATGGTTACCAAAGTTTGCAGGAACCGTAGTGGCCGAAGCAGTATCAGCCAATACCACACTTGCATAGTCTTTTACAATGTATTTAAACCATTTTGTATCAGGACCTTTGGAAAGATCTCCATTTGAAGTACCGGTAAACCGGATATCATATGAATCAAAGTTATCTACATCTGCCGCATCATTATTTAAGAAACTGTAATAGTAAGATGAGTTTGTGGTATGCGGATCAGATGGATCAGCGGCAGGTGCACTACCCTGGAAAAAGTTCTGTATCCTATACTCATTGCTGCCAATTTTTTTCAGCCAGCCTGAACCGTAGGTGTTACCAACGCCACCTAGTCTAACAGAATCTCCTACTGACAGAGGTAATGCCTGTGCTTTAGAATTTTGTAATTTTAAGCCTGAAGGTCCTGCATCCTCAGATTCTTTTTTGCAGGACGAGAGTATTGCCGAAGCACCTATAGCCAGAGAAAGTGTAACTAAACCAATTTTTTTTGTAAATTTGCTCCCAGCTTTTAGGGATTGAATACTTGTGTTCATAAATTGTTTTTTAGAGTTAAAAATGATTGTTTGTAAAGGCATTGGGCTGTGCAATGCGAATGCACAGCCTTTTTATTTGCACGCAATTTGATATATTTTTATCCGCTATTTAACGGTGTTGATATCAGTAGTACCAGCAGGAAAAACTGCGTATTTGAAGGTCAGGAAGCCTGATGTAGAAGTTGCACTTGCTTCATAAGGTTTACTCACATCATTTACCTTATACATGTTTTGCATGCACAATTTCACAATCTTTCCATCATTCAACTTGATGATATAAGTGATGTTCTTTATCGGTGAATAATAAGAAAAGATCCCAGTCTCTGTATTCATTGTCTTCCCCCATTCGCTTACCCTAAGTGTACCGGTGGACTGAACTCCAATTGCTTTTAAAGTAAAATTCAAATCTGAAGGTATGTTTTTTACATTATCAAAATCTTCGGTCACGTATGTGGCGATGTTTGTAGAGCCATTTTGCGACCATGGGCGGTTATTGATCGTACCGTTGTTCAATAAGCCTGCGGCATTAAAATATGTGTTCGCATCCATTAATACCATATCCCAGGTCAATCCAGCCGCTTTGTCTTCTGTAACCATCTGTGCGGTACTAAAATTGAAATAAAATGGCTTGTTCATGGCATGTTGCGTCACTCCATCCTGTACATATTTTGCTCCGGTTGGTATCATCGGTAAATTCGTAACTTGATATACACCAGTTTTTACATCCTGTTTGATGTATTCAGAAATCACTTTTGGCGGGGTCACTACCTCTTCCGGGGTACTTTGGTTGTCGTCTTTGCTACAAGAGGAGAACATCACTGCTGCTGATAATACTACTGCACTAAAAAGTACTTTTGTTTTCATTTTAATCGTTTGTTTGTTAATTAAATACTTATTTTATTCTTATTAATGTGCTTACCTGGTCTTTAAAGTCCGGTTATTGGCACTGGGTTGGATATAATACCTGAAGCTGTAAAATGGCGCTTCAAACTCATATTTATCTACCACTACTTGAGGGTTTGTCCGATAGAGGTTCATCAATTGATATTTCACATAACGGCCATCTTTCAATTGAAAGACCATCGTGCGGTCTTTGTAGGGGCGGACAATATGGTCACTCAACCGGTAGGTAGCCCAACCGTCGATGGTCGCATTGCCGTCCATTTCTATTTCTACACCATTCCTCACCATTGCGGCAGCCGGCGCCTCATCCAATTCATCGAAAGGGGTACGTACAATACGCATCTTTCCTAAACCGGCTTCGTTATTTGCTGTGGTCGCATCACTTGCGATATAGGCGGTATAAATGTCGTAATGCTTGACATGCCATGGCGCAGTTCCTGCTGCTGCTGCATCTCTGTTGACTTCATTCCGGGTATCGAAATTGAAATAAAATGGCTTGAATCCGAACGCCCCTGAAGCAGCATCTCCCTGTTCACCAGGCCAGTTGACCACATACACTACCTGAAATTTCTCGTCATAATAGACATAGCCTTTTCCCTGTCGGATTTCTGAATTGGCTTTGTCCCAAATAGTTTTACCACTGCCATCCTTATAAGGAACTACAGCACTATACTGGTAGCTCACTTCCCTGATTTTGACCGCGCGGGCCGGCACAAAATTCGTACCCGCAACTTTTGCTGTGTCAACAGCCGGCTCTTCAGGTTTTTCTGTATCCTTTGAACAAGACAACATGGTCATGCCAAAAGCAACAAAAAGTGTTAATATTCTAAGTGTTCTCATAAATCTTTATTTATTTATTTTCGTAAAATCTTTAGATCCGTCTTTCAGGATCGTATATTTAAAAGTGATGTAGGGTGCTTCTGACTGTAATGTCGGGCTCGGCGGACTGTCTTTATAGAAGCTATAGATGATCAGCTTTGCATAATTGCCTTTGGCTGTTTTGATGATGATCGGTCTTGGCAGGTTGTACACGATGTGCGCCCTTTCTTTATCGCCAGGAAACATCGCTCCATAAAAATCGTAAAAGGCATAACCAGCACTACTGCCCAGGAAATAATCAAGTGTAAGAAAACCCCTCGACAAAAGCTGATTGTCATTGATTGTCACCGTTTTCAGATTATCATAAGCCTCGTCCAGCAATGCTTTGGCAATGGGCACCTGCTTCGGTTGCTGTTTACTGTCATCATAATATTTAGCCTCTACGCCGGCATCTTTAACGAGGTAAAGACCTCCTCTGGCCGGGCTCCCGTACCCAGGACCTTTATTGCCATTTTCAAAGACCACTTCTCCATGATTGGCCCAGACACTGCTGTTATAGATACCAGTAAAGGCAATGTCCCATTTGTCTGTATTGGCATATTCCTGAGGTATAACACGACCATCTTCCAGACTGTAAAACACCTGCTTAAAATTGCCATCACCACTGCCCATTTTGGCTTCGGTATCCCCTTTCAGAGTCAAGATATATTCTCCGCTAGTAGTCACCGTAACCGCGGGTAATGCCGGCAGTTCTTTTTCCGGGAGCTCATCATTTTTGCTGCAGCTGAGCAGGCCAGCTGCCAGCAAAATGATAAGGAGAGACGAGTACTTTTTCATAGATTTTATTTAGAATGATTTTAAATAATAGCAAATATGGGCAAAATCTTCTCCTGTAAGCTATAAAATCGCTTACCATTTCGGGATAAAAACTAACGATATCGGGATTAGTTCGTGCTCAGATTCCCTGAGCCATCTTCCTGGAAGTAATAACGGAAAGTAAAGTATGGTGCTGGCCAGTTCAGGTCACTCACCGTAGCGGGAGCCCCTTTATACATACTCACCATTTCCAGTTTGGCGTATTTGCCATCTGCGGTTTTTATAATGAAAGTCCTGTTCTTTACGGGTACCGCAATATGTGTCTTCAGGTCGTAAAAAAACCAGCCGACTCCATTTCCTGCATCCCAGCCAAAACTGGGGATTTGATTGGCCTCAAACTCTGATACGGATGGCGCTTGTGTCACTTGACTATAGGCTTTCTCTACGATTACAACGCTTCCCTTCCCGGGACCACCAAATCCAGGTGTTCCCTGTACTGTGCCGCTATTGGCCACAATGAGTGAATTGTATTCCTTAGTAAAGGCAATGTCCCAGTCTGCAGTCAACTTCCTGGAGGCATCTATCTTCGTCCCGGTTTTCAGGTTAAAATAAAAGGTCTCAAATTCTTTCCCGCTACCTACGGTATTACCCACATCTCCTGGCAGGTCCCTTACCACTTTGCTCTTCGTATCCTCCAGTTCGGGTTTTATTTCAGCTTTGGTGCAGGAAACAAGTATAACAGCTGAGAACAGCAGGATTAATGATTTATTTACTATTTTTTTCATGACTTATAATGTTATTTAAGCGCTACCGGCTGCTCTTCGTCTGATTTGATTTCACTTGGCAAAATGCCAAAATATCGTTTAAATGCATCGCTGAAATGACTCTGATGGTTGAAACCCACTGCAGCTGAAACCTGGCCTATGGTCTTCTTTTCTTCTATTATGAGCCTGCGTGCTTCTTCCATCCTCAATCTGGTCACATAACCATAGATCGTGGTACCAAAGTATTCCTTAAAACCTCTTTTCAGCTTAAACTCGTTAAGGGTCGTTTGCTTGGCGAGTTCAATGATTGTGGGTGGACAAGTATAATTGCCATGCAATATATCTCTCGCATGCTCCAGTTTTTTTAGATCGTCCTGTTTAATAAGGTATTTATCTACCTCTGCAATGCCCGCCTGCATCTGTTCCAATTGCAGCATCAGCAACTCCAATATCTTCGACTCTGTATGGAGCCGCTTCAATTCACCAGATCTTCTACATTCGCAGATATCATTGATCACCCGCTTCATTTCTGTAGTCACCGAGAGGTCTTTCGCTGCATAAGAGGTATATCTTCCTTTCAGGATTTCCCTTACAAAATCGCTGTGTAGCAGCGAATGCTGGTCTATAAGATGAAAATAATACTGTTTGGAAAGAACCAGCAGGAAATACTTATACTCTACGTCTGGAATCATAGGATATTTTCCTTTAATGGAAGGAATATAGCGGATGTTGTGTCTGCTGCCCATCCTACGACTGCCTTTATCAGCAGATTTGTCTGAACCTGATTTTTCAGTTGAGGAATTGGTACCATAGAAAATGAACTGCGAAGTAATCGCCTCACCTTCTATTTCCGAGAGCACTTTAACATTTTCCGAAAATTGCATCGTAGAATGAACCAGGAAAAGTCCCCCCGCACTCAACTGGTAATTGACCAGTTTTTGTGCAGGCAGACTTTTGATGTTGATGTTCTTCTCAGAAAGCGGGGTATTGGGCGAATAATGTTCAGAGATTTCTTCAATGAACAGCCAGTCGTCCGACCCTTCTATTTTTGATTTAATCTTCATCAGCGTTTATTTAATAATTTCATAAGGATGAGGATACGCAAGTATTTAAGAAGCCACCGGAACTTCACCGAACACATCTCCAAACCTGGAGAAGGTCTCATCAGCTACCCGTATTGCCTGCGCCTGTTGTTCTTCTGTCTCTGCTTCTGCATTCATAACGCCAACAAACTTGCCCCACATCTGTCCGGTAGACTCGCCATATCCGGAAAAGAAGGAAACACCTTTGTCTACGCCATACTTGGCCAGCATCTGTACGATGATCGGTCCGCCCATAATCGAGCCTTCCATTACATATAATGCACCTAATGCTTCAACAGTATTGTTGATCCCTGGTGCTACTGCTTCAGGTAATTCATCCACACTGGAGCCTAATTCTTCGATATCCGCCTTTAGGTAAGACGAATTTCTGCGTTTCGCACAGTCCGGCAAAACATCAGCAGTTATAAAAGGCTTAATCGCCTTTTCCAATTCGCTGAAATAGGCATAAAAATGTTTCAGTACATCTGCGTAATCTGCATTGCTACGGATGCCCTTCATTTTTAAAACCACTTTTCTCTCTAACTGTTGGTGCGCTTCTTTAGTCGCTTCTTTGATTTTGTTGCTTAACATATTTTGAATGATTTAAATGATTATTTCACTTCGAATTTGGTGCTGCCTTTGGGTACTACGACATATTCGAAAGTGTAGAACATAAATGGTACATCTGAGAACCATTTGTCGGCTGTGAGCGCATCTTTGTAGCAGCTGATCATCTTAATTTTTGCATAGTTACCCTTCGCAGTACGAATGATTACGGTACGTTTTTCTGGCATGGCATAAACCACGTGTTTCTTCCTTGCACTGCCATCGCCCCGCACTAATCCGGTAAAGTCATACAGATACCAGCCAATTGCAGTTGAGAATGCCCCCTCTTTATCCATTCCAACTACATCTTTAGCTGTTTTGAATTCCGCATCAGCAGGCACATCTGTTACTTCATCGAAAGATTTCTCAATTACCAAAACACCACCCGTGGTAGCATTTCCAGCACCATAGTTCGTGGCATCCGCGCCGTTATTACCACTCATAAAACTCACACTAGTTCCACCAAATGCTAAATCCCAATCGGCAGTTTTTTCAGATCCTGCGGCCACTTCTGCCTTAGTTTCGAAACTGAAATAAGCCGTCTTTGCACCCGCCACGGCCGGTGCAAAGTTTTCCACCCTCCTCAGTTTGTAATAATTACTGGGAACTTCTTCAAGCACTTCACGGTCCTTCCTGCAAGAGGATAGAACGATCACCGACATCAGAAACAGACTGCTAATTTTTAGTTTTTTTGAATAATTCATCTTGATGTATATAATTGATAATTGTTTGCATATTTATAATTCTGCTACTTCTCTCTAAAAAACCGCCAGCTTAGTCCGGCCAGCACCGCCCTCCCGGCCTGTCCCGGGATCAGTTGGTCACGGTAATTCATGATGTTGTCTACGGTCAATTGCAATTGCAGGTGTTTATTTCTCAAACTCTTTTGCACTGAAGCATTTAGCAGAAAAAAACTGCTCACATAGGTATCCCATGGATCAAGAAAATTATTCGAGGTATTAGCTTCCATGAAACCATACTTACTCCGGTAGTTTAGCCTAAAGGATCCTGAAAAGCCGGAAGGCTCATGTGCGTAGCTAATTTTAACATTGGCCATATGCCGGGATCGGTTATTCAGACCTACATAGTCATTCGTAGTCGAGCGCCTTTGCTTATTCAGCCCGAGGTCATACACGCTTTCGTACAGGCCAGTACCGTTTTTTATAGAATCGGCTACGCCTTTATCGAATGCGTACAGCAATTGGTAGCCAGCAGAGAGGTTCAGCGATTGACTGACTTTACAACTCAAGCCGATTTCCGCTCCGGTAGTATAGGCTTTAGCGATGTTCATATAAGCGTAGATCTGATGATCATTGGTCTTAATAGCCACCTGCTCTGAATTGATGAAATCTTTTAAATCATTATAAAAAACATTGAGGTCCAGATTTACCTTCGCTATCGGTTGATAAGCAACACCAGCACTATAGGAAACCGACCTTTCCGGTCTTAATGTGGCCACCTTCTGAGCCGATGGAAAAATGCTCATAATCTGTCCCGCATCCTGTAGGGATTTGATTTCCCGCCAGAACTCCTCTGCTCCAAATACCGAATAGCCTGTTTGTACATTCGTAAAGATCATGTACAACTGCTGGAAATTAGGGGTTTTAAAGCCCGAAGCTACCGCGGCTCTCAACTTGAAATTGGAAGCAAGGTCATAGCGTAAACCCAAACTGGGATTGAAACGTGAACCATATTTATCATGGTAATCAAAACGGCCGCCACCGGTCAGCTCAAGCTTTTCCATAACTTGCCAGTTTAACTGTCCAAATACAAAGTAATTAGACATCTGCTTGTTCCCTCTGTAAAAATTATTCAACAATAATTCATATGCCCCACCAAGTCCCGTTGTCAATTCCAACTGCGTAGCAAGCTGCTTGGAGGCCTGCCACTCTATTCGGTGCAGGTATTGTTGAAAGTCGCTGCCGGAGGCAATAGCTCCAGTTTTCAGGTCTTCGATTGTTTGTTCAGTCTGGTAGCGCGTCAGATAATACTGGAATTTGAGCTTCCAGCCATTCCTGAAATTATTGTTGAGTGACACCGAGCCATTTAAATCATATTCGTTTTGAACATCTTCAGTGGGGCTCAAATCCTGGTAAGCTAGGTTATTCTTTGAGTATCGGTTCATGAACCGAAGGTTGAAATTCAGTGTACTGACCTCATTCAACAAATACCTCCCCCTTCCTTGCAGGGAATAAGTGTCGGAAGGTGGCGCAGTCTTTCCTCGGCTCAAATACGGATTGGCATTAAAGCCATCTGTACGGTAATAGTTACCCGAGAAGAATACAGAACCTTTTTTCCCCGAAAAAGGACTTTCCCCCTCCAGTGTTGCATCTATCATATTGAAACTACCGTAGCGCAACGAGGCCATTCCTTGTGGCTGCGTGATGTTCTTACGGGTGACTATATTGACCACTCCCGCCAATGCATCACTACCAAACGAGCAGGAGGATGCACCTTTGATGATTTCTATACGTTCGATATTGGATACAGTGATCCTCGACAAATCCAGGTTCCCATTATTGCGTCCTATCATGGACTGACCATCTATCATGACCATGGTATAACCGCTATCAAAACCCTGCATCTGCAAGCCAATCGCGCGTCCGCCAGAAGCGACATCATTTACCATCGCCATCCCGGTTTGTTCTTTCAGTACCTCGTCCAGCCGTCTGCTGCCCATCATTTCTATCTCTTGTCTGGAGATGACCTTGCTGGGCATAGCGGTCCGGGTCATGTCGATGAAGTTGTCGGGATTACTATGAAAACCCCCAACATTCACTTCTTTCAGTTCCTCCTCTCCAGCTTGAAGTTGAATACTGACACTGGTGTTTGTACCAGTCTTAACTTCCACTTCCTCTGTGTATTTCTGGTAACCAATAGCCTGTATAGAGAGTAAATAAGTACCTTCGTATAAACCTTTAAAACTGAATCTCCCCTGCGCATTGCTAACTGATTTTTGCCGATCAGGTTGCAGGTCTATTGTGATACCAGAAAGCGCCTTACCCTCTATATTACGGACCTGGCCGATCAAAACAGCCTTGGTCTGGGCTTTTACGACATAAGCGTAAACCAACAAAAAAGATACTGAGATGATGACTTTGAACGAGGGTTTTGGATGCATCGAAATTAATTGGTCTATTTTTAATCAGTCTAAATAAGATTGCAAATATGATTACATTTGCTTAGAAAAAAGCAACGCGAGGGGGATTATTTTTAACCATTTCGGGATGATATTAACGGAAACAGGATAAAATTAAGAGAAAATATAGTGCTCATTGAACTTGATCAAACACCTAAATTGACATGCAACATACTAAATAACAATAACTTAAATAAAAATCACGAGAACTTTTAAAAGATCAATAATTTCCAAGAACAAAACATACCGATAGCGTTAATGCCTATTGAATTATTTGGAATGATTTTAATTAAGTCGTCCTTTGCAAAATATTATGAAGAAGAATATCCACTCAAAAAGACAGTTTCTCATCAGTTTAATGGTACTGATGAGCTTGACATTTTCAGCCTTTGCTGCTGCGCCAAAAAGAATCATTACGCTGAGCGGGCCGCTCACTGAAACTGTGGATGCCCTGGGATCCGGTGCTCAGATCGTAGCTGTCGACGTGACCAGCACATACCCTGCCTATATCAACAAAATTCCTAAAGTCAGCAAGGACAGGGCCATATCCGCAGAAGGGATCATCTCTTTCTCTCCTGATCTCGTCCTTGCTCCGGAGAACATGATCTCTAAAGCGATTCAGTACCAACTGAGCTCAGCAGGGATCAAAGTAGTGGTCATTAAACAAGAATACAGTCCAAAGGGCGCCTTGGCCTTTATACGTCAGGTCGCCGCAGCGCTTGGCAATACTGCAAAAGGGGAAGAGCTGGTAAAACAAACTTCTGCCTCAGTAGAGCAGGCTTTAGTATCGGTAAAAAAGAATCCTAAATCTCCTAAAGTGCTGTTCCTTTACGCACGTGGTACAGGTGTGATGATGGTGGCCGGCAAAGACACCAGTCTGGATGCCGTCATTAGGCTTTCTGGCGCTAAAAATGCCGCACAGGGCTTTTCAAAATTCAAACCCTACACGACGGAAGCACTCGTCAACGCCAATCCGGATGTGATCCTGATGTTCGACTTCGGTTATAAAAGTCTGGGTGGCATCAACAGTATCCTGAAGATGCCTGGAGTATCGCTCAGCAATGCGGGAAAAAATAAGAGGATCATTGAAATGGATGGGGAACTGCTGACGAACTTCTCGGTACGCCTGGGTCAGGCCATCAGTCAGCTAAATGCCAAATGGTAAATAAAAAAACAGTTTTATACCTTGGACTGGCCTTGGGGCTTTTTCTTGCAGCAGCTTTTTCCATGAGTCTCGGCGCTGTTAAAATTCCTGTCTCTGATGTGATGCTGATCATTCTCAAAAAACTAGGTTTCTTTTCTGAAAAAGAGGTTTCTATGCAGCATGAAGGGGTCTTAAACATTGTCCGCATTCCCCGGGTGCTGCTTGGTCTGCTGGTCGGCGCCGCCCTTGGCATCTCGGGCACAGCCATCCAGGGCATCTTCCGCAATCCATTGGCAGAGCCTGGCCTCATCGGCATATCGGCCGGCGCATCGCTTATGGCGGTTATTATCATTGTTTTGGAGATCAGTTTGCTGACAAGCCTGAGCAACCTGCTGGGCTATTACCTCCTGGCTTTCGGCGCTTTTGCGGGAGCCGGTATCGCTGCACTAATCGTGTACCAGATCTCGCGTAATGAGGGCAAATCCAACGTCGCCACCATGCTATTGGCAGGTATAGCCATCAATGCCCTGGCGGGAGCACTCACTGGACTCATCACCTTTGCTGCAGACGACCAACAACTGCGCAACATTACCTTTTGGATGCTCGGCAGTCTGGGTGGGGCTACCTGGGAAACAGTTATCGCTGTCGCTCCTTTTATCCTGATCCCGGTATTGCTTCTGCCCCGAATGGGCAAGGCTTTAAATGCCTTTGCTCTGGGTGAAGTTCAAGCAGCACAACTTGGACTAAAAGTGTCGCTCATCAAAAGAAACATCGTCATCCTGGCTACTATGGCTGTAGGCGCCGCCGTGGCGGTCTCCGGGATTATCGGCTTCGTAGGATTACTGGTACCTCATACCATCAGGCTGCTCATTGGTGTAGACAATAAACACGTGCTACCCGCTTCTGCATTGTTAGGTGCATTGATGCTCACACTGGCTGATATGCTCTGCCGCACCATTATTGCGCCCATCGAATTGCCGATCGGGGTGATTACCGCACTGCTGGGTACTCCCCTGTTTCTGTATATTTTAATTAAGGATAAAAAGAAACTTGTTTTATAAAGATGCTGATCGCAGAGTCACTCACATTTGAAATTGCCAAAAGGCCACTTGTTAGAGAAGTTTCATTTAGTCTCCGCTCTGGTGAACTACTTGTAATCCTGGGTGCCAACGGCGCAGGTAAATCTACGCTTTTCCGCATGTTGAGTGGAGAAAAGCAGCCGACAAAAGGCAGGATAACTTTATCTGGTAAAGACCTAAACAATTACACTCTGGCCGAACTAGCCATAAAACGCGGGGTCCTGAACCAGCAAAACGTCATCAACATGGCCTTTGATGTCATAGAGATCGTAATGATGGGAAGGTATCCGCATTATAAAAACAATCCTGCAACACAGGATCATCAGGTGGTCACGCAGGTGATGGAGTTATGCGGCATTACCGCTTTTGCAGATCGTTCCTACCTGAGTTTATCAGGAGGCGAACAGCAGCGCGTACAGCTGGCCCGTGTGCTGGCACAAATCTGGGATATCCCCAATGCACTCTTGCTCATGGATGAGCCTGTGGCGAGCCTCGACCTGCAATACCAGCAGCAAACCCTGGCCATCGCCAAAATGCTCACAAAACGCGGATTTATGGTGGTTAGCATCTTGCACGATATCAACCTGGCCGGCCAGTATGCTGACCGTATATTGATGTTAAAAAACGGAAGAAAGTGGTATGACGGTAGTGCTGCAGAAGTATTGAGTGGAAAAAACATATACGAAGTATTTGAAATCAATTCAGATGTCTATACCAATCCCCGTACACTCAAACACTTTTTTATCCCACGAAACGTTGTAATTGATGAAATTTCCTCCTAGTTTTAGTTGTAAATCCTTTAATTTTGTTCCCTATGGAAACCAAGCCCACATCTGACAGAAAAGCTGCCATACTAAAATGGCTGAAACGAGTCGGCGTCTGGGGATTTCTCTTTTTCCTCATCAAGGGTCTTGTCTGGCTTGCCGTGTTTTACTGGGGCAGTAAAATGTTTTAACGCCCTCCGCTACTACAAATAAAAGAAAAGCGCCAGTAGAATTACCGGCGCTTCTGATATTAAGATCATCAACCTGTTTTTACACGATCAATGCTTCTGCTTTTTCCAGTACAGTTTTCAGTCCATCCTTATTCTTACCACCTGCAGTCGCATAAAAAGGTTGTCCACCACCCCCACCTTGGATACTTTTTCCCAGTTCCCTTACTATATTTGAAGCATTTAAGCCCTTATCTTTAACCAAATTCTCCGACAACATTACGGTAATACCAGGCTTATCGTCTATCAATGTAGTGAACACTAAAAACAAATCATCTACAAGATCCTTCACCGCAAAAGCCAGGTTCTTTACCGCCTCGGCATTAGGTAACTCCACATGCGTGGCGATCAAATTGATACCGTTAATGGTCTTCATGTGATGAACCACCTCATGTTTCAAATTCGCACTCTGTTCCAGCACTGCCTTTTCTGCATCTTTCTTCAGTTTGTTATTCTCCTCAATCAAGGTAGAAACCGCAGCTTTCAGATCCTTATTACCCCTCAGCAATTCACGCAGTTCATTCAGTTCCCTGTTTTGATCCAGTATAAAAGCCTCCGCTTTATCAGCTGTAATGGCTTCGATACGTCTTACACCAGCTGCTACGGCACTCTCTGACGTGATCTTAAAATAGCCAATCTGTCCCGTTGCCTGCACGTGGGTGCCACCACACAGCTCCTTCGAATAATGATCATCAAAAGTGATTACCCTAACCAAATCACCATACTTCTCACCAAATAAGGCAGTTACCCCGCTAGAGATCGCCTGCTCATAGGGCACATACCTTTGCTCTTTCAAAGGTATATTTTCCCTAACTTTTTGATTCACCAAATGCTCAATCTGAGCCAGCTCTTCCTCTGTCACCTTTGCAAAATGCGAAAAGTCGAAACGCAGATAATCCGAATTCACCAATGAGCCTTTTTGGTTCACATGTGCACCCAATACCTTTTTAAGCGCCGCATGCAGCAAATGCGTAGCAGTATGATTGTCCTGCGAAAGCAGTCTTTTATCTTCATCTATTACCGCCCAGAAATGGCCTTCCAAATCTTCAGGCATGGTGTCTGAATAATGCACGATAACACCGTTCTCCTTTTTTGTATCCGTAATCTCTACAAAAAATAGGCGACTATGGTCTTCCAACCGGCCAGTATCTCCAACCTGACCTCCACTTTCTGCGTAGAATGGTGTTTTGCTCAATACGATCTGGTACTGTTCTTTACCTTTTGCAATTACCTTACGGTATTTAACGATCTGAGTCTCCGATTCAAAATCGTCGTAACCCACGAACTCCACTTCCAGTTCAGGGTTCACAAGGATCCAGTCGCCAGTATCAACAGCTGTTGCTGCTCTTGAACGCTCCTTCTGTTCCAGTAAAGCTATTTTATAACCCTCCATGTCCACTAACCAGCGCTTTTCACGCGCCATCAGTTCAGTCAGATCTATAGGAAAGCCATAGGTATCCTGCAGTTCAAAAGCAAAAGCTCCCGAGATCACCATCTGGTCCTTCAAAATGCTGTACACCCATTGGTCCTCGAAAGATTTTTCCGGTTCTATCGCATTTTCCGACATCAGAAATTCCGACTGTTTTTTCGTATAGTTTTCAAAACGTTGGATACCTGTAGCTAAAGTTCTAAGGAAGGAAATTTCCTCTTCGAGTACCACCTTTTGAACAAAGTCCTGTTGCAGCACCAATTCTTCAAAAACACCTTTAAACTGTTCAGCAAGCACCGGCACCAATTGGTTTAGGAACGGCTCCTTTAAATTCAGGAAAGTATAGGCATAGCGGACGGCACGGCGTAGGATCCTACGGATTACATAACCTGCTTTGTTATTTGAAGGTAACTGCCCGTCCGCGATCACGAAGGCAATTGCACGGATATGATCTGCCATTACCCGCATCGCGATGTCTGTTTTTTCGTCTGCACCGTAATCAACACCTGCGTGTGTTGCAATGAATTGGATCAATGGCTGAAATACATCGGTGTCGTAATTAGATGATTTTTCCTGCAATACCCTTACCAAGCGTTCGAAACCCATTCCTGTATCTACATGCTGCGCAGGTAATGGCTGTAATGAACCGTCTTTCAACCTGTTAAACTGCATGAATACGTTATTCCATATCTCGATCACCTGAGGATGGTCTGCATTGACCAGATCCTTTCCGCTAACCGCTGCGCGTTCTTCATCAGGCCGGCAGTCTACATGGATTTCAGAGCAGGGTCCGCATGGTCCCATATCACCCATCTCCCAGAAATTATCTTTTTTGTTGCCCAAAATAATGCGGTCTTCAGGAACATACTGCTTCCAAAGTTCATAAGCTTCTGTATCTTTTGGAAGACCTTCCTTTTCATCTCCTTCAAAAATAGACACGTATAATTTATCTTTTGGTATTTTGTATACTTCTGTCAGCAATTCCCAGCTCCAGGCAATGGCTTCTTTCTTAAAATAATCGCCAAAACTCCAGTTACCCAGCATTTCGAACATGGTATGGTGATAGGTATCAATCCCAACTTCCTCGAGGTCATTGTGTTTACCAGAAACACGTAAACAACGTTGTGTATCGGTTACGCGAGAGTATTTTATAGCTGCCTCACCCAGGAATAAATCCTTAAACTGGTTCATACCAGCATTGGTAAACATGAGGGTCGGATCGTTTTTAACTACAATAGGTGCAGAAGAAACAATATGATGTTGTTTGGATTCGAAAAATTTTAAGTATGCCTGTCTGATTTCCTTAGCTGTCATCCTTCTCTTGATTAATGGAGAACAAAATTAGATAAAATTATTCTTTTTTATTCATGGATACTTCGGTACTTTTATCTAAGTTTGGACACTTTAAATGAAAGCTGTAAACCACTAACAATCAACATCAAGTATGCCTTATAAAGAGCGGGAAATCAATAAAATGTATTATACAATGGGTGAGGTAACCGAAATGTTTGGAGTGAATGCTTCGCAGATCAGATTCTATGAAAAGGAATTTGAAGTACTTCAACCCAAAAAAAACAAAAAGGGAAACCGCCTCTTTACCCCCGAAGACATTGAGAACTTAAAGATCATTTTTCACCTCGTGGACGACAAGGGTTTCACACTCAAAGGTGCGAAAGAACACTTGAAAAATAACAGTTCCGAAGTAAAGGAAAATCAAAAGATCATTGCTTCACTTGAAAAATTAAAGGACTTTTTGCTCAAACTCAACGAAGAAATCTAGAACGCGTCTGCACAGGCTTTAATACAAGAAAATAAGATATGAGAATCCGTAGTTACAGAACTTTTACGGAGCTCTTTAAAAACATCATGAGGCTGTGGCGCTAGCACTAATAAGGCGTTAAAAAAACGTAATATCTAATTTTAAGTACCATACCCCATTTGCCTTCGTCTGGAAATGTCTTTCTAGATGCAGTGTTCTAGATTACTAAGAAAAAAATAGCAGATCATTTAGTCAAATTGAATAGATATGGCATTATTCGCTATGCTATGTCAATTATTACAAAAATATCTATAGGGCTACTCTTCCTGGTTGGAACAGTAGCCCATGCACAAGAAAGCCTGCCAATACAAAGTCTCATTGAGAATTTAGCTGAAAGTCTACCTGAAGACTACGATTTATCCGAACTCACTGAACGATTCAATGACTACCAAAAGCATCCCATAGATCTGAATAAGGTCAATTCAGAACAACTGAAGTCATTATTGATTTTATCGCCAGTCCAGATCAGTAAACTTCTGGAGCACATTCGGAAAAACGGCAAACTCCTGGACCTGCTGGAACTGCAGGGCATTGAAGGTTTCGACCTGACTACGATTAACCGCTTATTGCCTTTTGTAAGGCTAAGCTCTCCTGATCCGCTTTCCAACATCGAGCCCAACGACCTGATAAATAAAAGTAAAAACGACCTGGTCCTGAGATATGGACGGCTGCTGCAAACCCAAAAAGGTTTCCGGGACCTCACTGGAAGCCGCTATCTCGGCACGCCGGATAAACTGATGCTTCGCTACCGTTACAACTATTCCGATCAACTCAGTGCTGCTCTCGTAGCTGAAAAAGATGCAGGAGAACCGTTCTTTAACGGTAAAAACGGCTTGGATCATCTTTCAGGAAACATCAATATCTCGGATTTAAAATGTTTTAAAAAAATAATAATCGGAGATTACAGCCTCCAATTTGGACAGGGACTATCCATGTCTTCCGGATTTGCGTTGGGTAAGGGCGCTGATGTCACGAGCGTAACAGCAAAAGACATGGGGCTCAGTCCTTACGCAGCCTCCAATGAGTCCTCATTTTTCAGAGGAATCGCAAGCATAACCAACGTGAATAAATACCTAGATCTGACAAGCTTTGTGTCCTTCAGAAAATTGGATGCCAGCCTGAAACTCCAGGAAGAAAAAAATTACACCCTTCAAAATATCAATACCAGTGGACTACATCGGACGGTAACGGAACTTAAAAACAAGAAGAGCCTGGAACAACAAATGTATGGAGCCGCATTACAATACATAAAAAAAGACTTTAGGTTGGGCACCCTGACTTACTATACGCATTATGACCGTAATTTTATCACAGGAGAACAAAGGTACAATGAGTTTGGTTTCGTAGGTAAAAATCTAGTTAACAGCTCCATATATTATAGCTTCACCTGGAACAACTTTTTTGTCTTTGGAGAGGTTGCACATAGTGCCGGCAGTGGATGGGCATTTATTAATGGCATTATGGGAACCGTTTCTGCTCAGGTTTCCTGCGTATTGGTACACCGAAGCTATCAAAAGAACTACCACAGTTTCTATGGAAATGGATTAAGCGAAGGGTCGGAAATTAATAATGAAAAGGGCTGGTATGCCGGATTAAATTATACGCCAAATAAACATTGGCTTTTATCCGTCTATGGAGACCGCTTTAGTTTTCCCTGGGCGCGCTACCGAATAGATACTGCATCATCGGGTTATGAAGGGCTAGCTCAAATTTGCTTCACACCCGATAAGAAAAACAGGTTTTCACTTAGGTACAAAAGAGAGCTAAAAGCCCAGAATCCGGATGCAGGTACTGAGTCACTTGATCTCCAAAATGTAGTTAAAGAAAGTTTCCGGGCAGATGCAAATTGGCCATTAAATAAAAAGTTAAACTTTCAACAGCGTTTGGAGATTTCTCATTATCAAAAGGATGCCAAAAAAGACTGGGGTTACCTGATCTATTCCGACCTGAATTACAAACCGACTTCTAGTAAAATCAGCGGCAATATGAGAGTGGCATGCTTCTATACCCCCTCTTACAATAGTCGCATCTACGCTTATGAAGACGATGTACTATATGCCTCAGGGTTTGGGATTTATTACGGCCAAGGAATACGCAGTTTTCTGAACCTCAGGTATCGTTTGATGCCCGCATTAGATTTCTTTTTCCGGTATGCCATCTCCTTTTATCCCGGACAAGAGAGAATGGGTTCCGGTCTGGAAGAAATAGAAGGAAATAGGAAATCAGATATAAAAGTACAACTCAAGTATCAATTCTAAGTTAGGTATGAACGATTCCGCAAGAGAAACCCACCGCAGGGCCGCTCCAATTGTTTTCACACAACTATTAATCTGTTATATTTCAGGGATTTTACTTGCTTATCCTTATCGCGATCTATGCAATTGCAAATTTCTGACCATCACCTTTTTCTGTCTGTTCCAACTGTTGATCTTAATAAATCTGGTATACAAAAAGCGATTTATTTTGCTCCTTAAAGGTTTCATTAAACCCTTATTTTTCCTGCTCAGTATTTTGGGTGGTATTTTATGTTGTGTATTACATGACGAGCGCCTTGCCTCTGATTATTACTTACTTAAACCCTCTACATACCTAAAAGTACGTGTGACCGAAGAGCCTCGACTTAAAAACGGAATATTGAACTTTAAGGCAGCAGTCGTACATAGTTATTTCTTAAATTCGGAAGCAGCAGTTTCCGGACAGTTATTTGTGTCAGTAAAGCGATCACAGCAAAATCCGATTGAGCTAGAATACGGACAGGAGCTCTTCCTTCCTGCCAAAAGCAATTCGATCAGTCCAACCCTAAATCCAGCAGAATTTGACTACAGAAGTTGGCTTGCAGCACAGAACATTTATCAACAGACATTTGTAAAACAAAATGAGATTCTAAAACTAAATTACCTCAGTGGCAACAAGCTAATAGCCGCTGCTTTAGCACTACGCTTGGCACAAATCAACTATTTACGTAAACTCATGAAAGATTCTACTACTTTTTCTGTAGCAAGCACCCTAATTCTTGGTTACCGTATAGATCTCGATGCAGAAGTCCTCTCTACCTACTCCAAAACAGGAACTATACATGCCCTGTCAGTATCCGGCATGCATGTTGGACTTATTTACCTGGTAATCAATTGGCTGTTACGTTTCATGGAAAGGAAAAAATGGCTGCGTTTTTTGAAATTTGCCATTATTATTTTACTTATTTGGGGCTACGCTTTGCTCAGTGGTCTATCTCCTTCTGTTATGCGCGCTGTCATTATGCTCTCTACAGTTGTACTTTCGAATGCTTTTTCCAAGAACAACAATGGCTACAACGGCCTTGCATTTGCCGCCTTTTGCTTGCTACTCTACGATCCCTATATGATTTGGGATGTAGGATTTCAACTTTCATTTACGGCTGTTATAGGGTTAATCTGGCTACAACCAAAGATACAAAATTGTTGGCAACCTAAACATAAAGGACTTTTAAAGCTTTGGGAAAGTCTGGCCATGTCACTTGCTGCCCAACTGAGCACCTTTCCCCTGAGTACATATTACTTCCATCAATTTCCTACGTATTTTCTATTTAGTAACCTATTTATTCTGCTTCCCTCGGCATTGATCATGTATCTGGGAATGATCATACTTCTTTTTCGGCTCGACTTTTTGATTCCTATTTTTGAAAATCTAATCCAATTTATGAATATGGGCTTGAGCTGGATTTCCAGGTTACCAGCGGCAAGCCTTTCTGGTATCTGGATCAATAAATCCGAACTCATTTTACTTTCATTTACTATCGCTATTTTTGTATTCGCGTTCCGAAAAAACGGCAAATTATATCTTTTTCTCGGCCTGACCTGTGCAATTTTATTGCAACTGTCCTTTTGCAGGACTGAATTTCAAAGAAAACATCAAAAGAAAATCATTGCATTCTCATTGAGCAGACATTACGCGACGGCATTCATTTCAGGTGGAGAGGCCATCGTACTCACTGATGTGGACGCGAGGCACTCACACTTTATCCGTCATGTAAAGCCGACGCTAGACAGTCTTCAGGTCAACAAGTTTTATTTCTTAAATAGAGAAAAGAACTTCAGCAGAGCTAATTTCTCTATGCAGGACCAGAAAATTATATTTTTCCAATATTGTTTGAATAGCGCTGAATTCTGCAGTCCCCTTAACCCTAATTCCAAAGCCGTTGAAATTGACTTAGGCTAGGACAATTAAAACACCGGCAACAAAATGATTAAAAACTTATCTTTACATCACTAAAATAACAGATAATGCTATTAAATCTGGAATGGCTTAGAACCTTCAAGGCAATATATGAGCAGGGTACACTGACTGGAGCAGCTCAAGCACTGTACATTTCACAGCCTGGGGTCAGTCTGCATTTGAATTCACTTGAGGCTTATACCGGCTATAAGTTATTTGACCGGGCTCCCAAAAAAATGGTTCCTACAGAACGTGGAAAGGTTTTATATAATTTTATACTAGAACCGATCAGCAAATTGGAAAGCGCGGAACAGCTCTTTCATAAAAGTAGCAAGACAGACCGTGCGACAATCAGCATAGGCATGTGCTTCGAAACCTTCCAATTTACACTTGAAAAATACATCTCCTCTCTCCCGTTTAATGTGATCATAAAGTTTGGCGATTACGTCCAAATGCTTCACGATCTCGATAAAGGTTTGCTTGACCTGATCATCACCCCGCATAGAGGCGAGCAAAAAAATTTGGAGTATCAGGCATTCTCAAAGGAAAGGATTGTGATGATATGCGGAGCAAAAACAGATCTGAATGGTATGAAGCCGTTGTTAAAAGATAAAAATATGAACACGCTGGAAAGTTGGCTGAAACTGCAGACTTGGTACAGCACTGCGGCGGATATGGACCATTTGAAAAACTTCTGGCAGCAAAACTTTAAGAAAACCATAGATTTCAAGCCAAATTATATTGTACCAAATATCAGTTCTATAGTACGCTGTCTGAGCAGCGCTGAGGGTTTTTCTATCATTCCTGACTTTCTGTGCCGGGAAGAAATTGCTTCCGGCACAGTGAAACTGATATGGGAAGGCAACACCATCATTGAAAACACTTTGTACTTTGGCACCAGAAAAAAAACAATGTATGACAAGGAGATCAATATGGTGAAGGATATTTTTGAAACCAAAGTTGATTTGTAACTATATTTGGCAGTCAACAAATACCAGAAACTATGACCGAAGATCTGATCCTTTATTCAGTGGAGGCAAGAATAGCCAGTATCACAATCAACAGACCTGACAAACGCAATGCATTGAATCCCGAGCTGGTTAGTTTATTGACAGATGCCCTCCTCAGGGCTTCAGAAGATGAGGACGTAAAAGTTATCATACTGAAAGCAAATGGTACTACTTTTAGTGCAGGAGCAGATCTGGCTTATCTATTACAGTTGCAAAAGAACAGTTATGAGGAGAACCTGGCCGATTCAGAAAACCTAAAGCGCTTATTTACGACCATCTACTACCTACCTAAAATTGTTATTGCGCAAGTAGAGGGGCATGCCATCGCGGGCGGTTGCGGATTAGCTACAGTTTGCGATATCATTTTTGCTGTACCTGAAGCGAATTTTGCCTATACGGAAGTCAAACTCGGCTTTGTACCGGCTATCGTTTCATGTTTTCTTTTGCGCAAAACCAGTGAAACCATTGCTAAGAAAATCTTATTGACCGGAAATTTATTTTCAGCAGAGCAGGCACTGGATTATGGTCTGATCTCCTATGTAACAAAGCGCGATGATATCGGTCAAAAAGTAAAAGAATTTGCGTTAAATTTGTGTACTGAAACCTCAGCTAATTCGTTAATGATCACGAAGCAGCTGATTGGACAGACCAACAATCTTTTATTGGAAAAAAGTTTGGCTTTTGCAGTACAGATCAATGCAAGGGTACGCGACAGTGAAGATTTTAAAAAAGGAGTGGCTTCCTTCATCAACAAAGAAAAAATAAATTGGTAATCAAATCGGATAAATCATCATGTTTAAATCAATCAAAACCAGTGTAGTTGCGCTTATCCTTATAAGCACTGCACTCATCGTAAAAGCACAAAAAATAGTAAATCAGGGCACCTTGATTTATGGAATTGAGTACGCGCTTACCGACGAACAGAAGAAGACAATTGACGTATCTATGTTACCCTCGGAAAGCAAAGTGCAGTTTAACGGCAATATTTCTAAAGTTGAAGTAGACATGGGGATGGCTATGCTAAAAATACTGAGTGATGGCGCTAGTCGGAATGGCCTTATATTGGTAGATATTCCAATTGCACAAAAACAATACGCAGCTAAAATGAGTAAAGCAGATGTGGAAAAGCAGATGGGTAACAGAGTTTTCAGCGATTTTATCGCTACAGGTGATAAACAAACCGTCGGTGGATACAATGCCGAAAAATACAGCTATAAAGATAATAATGGTGCTAGTTATGAGGTTTGGGTTAGCAATGAAATTAAATTTTCACCTGGCGCTGTACCTCCAGGATTCGATTCAATCAAAGGAACTCCGGTAAAGTTCACCAACATTCAGGACGGTTACAAATCAGTTCTCACCTTGAAAAGCTTCAAAGAAGACAAGGTAGGTCCTTTTTCCCTGGAGGTTCCAAAAGGATATGAAGAAAAGACAATGGCTGAACTACAGGCCATGAGGGGCGCGCAATAACTGTAATGGTGAAAAGCTTGCTCTTCTTTGTCAGGTTCTTCCTGTTTTGGCTGCTGTTCTTTTTTTTGGACCGACTTACTTTTTTAATCATCAACTTTAAAAAGATCTCCGTGTATCCAGCAACGGAAATCATGTCTACCTTTTATCATGGTTTGGCTCTGGATTTTTCCATGTCCGCTTATTTATTGTTACTACCACTCATCAGCTATATCTTTTGGTTGTTCAGCGGCAAGAAGATCGTAGAGTTAAAGTGGTTAACAATTTATAATAAAGTGCTGATTATCATTTTTAGCATTCTTTCGGTAGTTAACTTTAACATCTACAGGGAATGGGGTACTAAAGTTAATGCTAAAGCGATCGGCTTTGCTATTTCTACTCCTAATGAGGCGATGGCTTCGAGTGCTTCTTCCCCTGTTGCATTGTCAATCTCTCTTTTGGCATTGCTAATCATCATCAGCCTTTTCTTACAAAAAAAGGTGATCTTAAGAACCCTTGAGTTTAACAGAACTCCTATGTGGCTACGTGTTATTGCAGTAATTTTTATGGTTTTCATCAACTTCCTGATCATCAGAGGCGGTTTGAAGGGTTCTCCCATTACGCAGAGCATGGCATATTTTTCTAAGGAACAGGTTTTGAACAACGCAGCTGTGAACACTGAGTGGAACCTATTGAGGAGTGTGCTTTCCTCTCGGATGACCAAATCAAATCCTTATCACTACATGTCGAAGGCTGATGCAGAACGTTTGGTGAAGCATTTGTATACATCATCAAAAGATACCACAATCAACATCTTAAAAATCAAACGTCCTAATGTGGTTATTGTGATCATCGAAAGCTTTACTGCCAACCTGACGCAAACTTTGGGGGCTGAAAAAGACATTACACCTAATTTTGATAGCTTGATGCATCAGGGGGTATTATTCAGCCGTATTTATTCTACTGGCGACCGAACTGATAAAGGTCTAGTGGGCACATTGGCGGGTTTCCCTACGCTAGCATCCGGCAGCATAGTCAAGTGGCCCGAAAAAATGGAACGCATCCCAATGATTGCACAGCCGCTCGCACATGCTGGTTACAGCACCTCTTTTTATTATGGCGGGGAATCTGAGTTCGATAACTATAAAGCCTTTATTTTAAGTCATAAAGTGGCACGACTGGTAGATAGAAATGACATTAAGACCGGGAAAGAAACCAGCTGGGGACATTTTGATGAGGACGTATTTGCCAAACAAAACCATGACCTGACCCGAGAAAAACAGCCCTTCTTTTCAGCATTACTGACCTTAACTAACCATGAACCTTACGGCCTTCCAGGCGGTTATTACTTTGGTAAATCTGATAATGTGGCCAAATTTAAAAGTACAGCACATTACACCGATTCCTGCATTAACGTATACCTTAACAATGCTAAAAAGCAATCCTGGTATAAAAACACCCTTTTTGTATTTATCGCTGATCATGGACATAAAATGCCAAAAAACATACATGAAATCTATGTTCCGGAAAGGTATCACATCCCATTGCTATTATATGGTGATGTCATCAAAAAAGAATTCAGAGGCAGGCGGTTTAACAACGTAGGCAGTCAGGTTGATGTAGTAGCCACAATACTAGGCCAGCTTAATATTGACGCCAAGGCCTTCCGCTGGAGTAAGAATCTTTTTAACCCATCCTTACCATCTTTTGCGTTTTTTAGCTGGGACAATGGAATGGGCTTTATAGATAACCAACAATGTGTTACTTTTGACAATGTAGGAAAGACGAACCTTTATAATAGCGATGAAAAAAACCAACAGGGCACCCAAACGCGTCTGGCTAATGCAAAAGCTTACCTGCAAACGATTTATCAGCAATTTATTGAACTTTAAGATATGACCTTCAGAAATTCTTTTTTTAAACTAGCCCTGATCCTACTGACCGGATTACACCTGGAAACTACTGCCCAGGAAATAAAATGGACCAGAGATGGAAATGCTTACTATCAGGTAATAGATGGTGAGATCACAACCGTCAATCTGCAGGACAATTCCCGTAAGGCTGTGGTCGGCAGAGAACTCCTATATGCTTCCGGACGTGGCATCAACGGCATCAAGAGCTTTGAGCTTTCTGAAGATGGCACCAAGGTCCTGATTTACACCAATAGTAAAAAAGTATGGCGTTATGAAACTCGTGGTGACTACTATGTGGCAGATCTGAAAAGCAATCAGGTTGTACAGGTCGGCAAAGACAAACCAGCTTCTTCGCTGATGTTTGCTAAGTTTTCTCCCGACGGCAACAAAGTAGCTTACGTGAGTCAGCACAACATATATGTGGATGACCTGAATACTAAAGTTAGTAAAGCTTTAACGAGTGATGGAACCAATAGAATTATCAACGGTACTTTTGACTGGGTTTATGAAGAAGAATTCGATTGCAGAGATGGTTTCAGATGGAGTCCGGACGGGAAGTCTATTGCTTACTGGCAAATAGATGCCCGTAAAATCAGGAACTTTTTGATGATCAACAACACAGACTCTATTTATTCTTATACGATACCGGTAGAGTACCCTAAAGTAGGTCAGGATCCCTCAGCCTGCAAGATTGGTATAGTAAGCATAGCCACAGCTAAAACAGAGTGGTTAAAAGTACCAGGTGATCAGGTACAAAATTACATCCCGAGAATGGACTGGATCCCTAACAGTAATGAGGTCATTTTACAGCAACTGAACAGAGAACAAAATGTGAGCAAATTATTCGTAGCGAATGCGTCTACGGGAATGCTGAGTAACATCTATACAGATACGGACAAAGCATGGATAGATGCCGGAAAAGGATGGGATTGGATAGCTGAAGGAAAAGAATTTTTATGGACTAGTGAAAAAGATGGTTGGAGGCATATCTATCGAATCAGTAAAGATGGAAAGAAACAAACGCTAATCACCAAAGGAGATTACGATGTAATCAGTCAGGAACTGGTAGATGAACAGAACGGTTGGGTATATTTTATGGCTTCACCCACAAATGCGACTCAAAGGTACTTATTCAAGACAAAACTTGCTGGTGGCGCAAAACCAGAACAGGTTACCCCCTCCATTCTTCCAGGAACACATACATACGCTATTTCACCGAATGGTGTATACGCACGTCATACATATCAGAGCGCTACTGTACCACCGATCACGGAATGGATGAAACTGACCACAATGAACCCATTGACAATGCAAGGTAGCATCACCAGTCAACTCGGAAGGGTTAAAGCAGAAAAAAATCCAGTTGAGTTTTTTAAAGTAACCACTGAGGACGGTATCATAATGGATGGATGGATGAAGAAGCCAGACAATTTTATCCCTACAAAGAAATATCCAGTGGTATTTTATGTCTATGGTGAACCAGCGTCGCAGACCGTAACAGATACTTACGGAGCTGGGCGCAATTTCTTATACGCCGGTGACATGCCTAAAGACGGCTATATCTATATCTCAGTAGAAAACCGCGGAGCCCCTGCCCCTAAAGGAAGGGACTGGAGAAAAAGTATTTTTCAAAACATCGGCATTCTAAACATTCGTGATCAGGCAATGGCTGCAAAAAAGATCATGGAATGGCCTTTTGTAGACAAAGACAGGATTGCAGTTTGGGGATGGAGCGGTGGGGGATCATCGACTCTAAACCTAATGTTTCAATATCCGGAAATCTACAAGACAGGCATTGCCATTGCAGCGGTTGGCAACCAACTGACCTATGACAACATCTATCAGGAACGGTATATGGGCTCTCCTTTAAAGACGAAAGATGCCTATATCAAAGGTTCTCCTATTACTTACGCAAAAAATTTAAAAGGCAAGCTTTTGTATATTCACGGCACAGGTGATGATAATGTGCACTATCAAAATGCCGAGATGCTGATTAACGACCTCATCCGTAACAGGAAAGTGTTTCAGTTGATGGCGTATCCGAACCGTACGCATAGTATTAATGAGGGAACAGGAACCTCCGAACACCTCGCACTGACATATACAGAATTTTTACAAAGAAATTGTCCTCCAGGAGGAAAATAAGCCTACTTTAATGATTTTTGGCGCATAGTTTGTTAGTTAGTGTACACCGCACATTTTAGGCGGGGATAACTTTGCAAAGAGAATTACATGACATTAAGGCGTATACATGGAGCATAGTAAAGCAGGCCAGGAAATTTTAGAAGAAGTCAAATCTCCGGGAAGATTGTCCAGAACATTTATTACGCTCTATGATGTATTTCAGTTCATGGGACGCTTTTTCAAGGAAGGCTTTCTGCCTCCCTACGAAGGTCGCGAACTGATGAAGCAATGCTATGACATTGGTTATAAATCCCTGGCATTGATTTCCCTTACCGGTTTCATTACGGGTATTGTATTCACCAAACAGTCGCGACCATCGCTGGCTGAATTTGGCGCCACATCTTGGCTTCCTTCACTTGTCGGTATCGCTTTGTTACGTACGCTGGCTCCTCTGCTTACTTCTTTGATTGCTGCCGGAAAGGTGGGTTCGAGTATAGGAGCAGAGTTGGGGTCCATGCGTGTGACGGAGCAAATAGATGCGATGGAAGTTTCTGCAACAAATCCTTTTAAATTCTTAGTTACGACAAGGGTACTAGCTGCAACCATAACCATTCCTATTCTCACATTTTATACCGCCATGGTCGGTATGTTGGGTGCATTATTGAATGTATCTATGAGCGAGGGAACCAGTGCAAAGTTATTTTTTCAATCCTCGTTAGAAAGCATCACCTTTCTGGACATTACAGCCTCAACTGTTAAAGCTGTCTTATTTGGTTTTACAATTGGAATGGTCGGTTGTTATCAGGGCTATAATTCTTCTAAAGGCACTGAGGGTGTAGGTAAAGCGGCCAATTCGGCAGTTGTAATCGGAATGTTTCTCATCTTCATAGAAGAAGTCGTATCTGTTCAGTTTTTTGGTTTATTCAGAAGTTAAGCCATGGAACAGAAAAAAACAATTGAAACACAGGAAAAAGTAATAGAGATCAAAGGGTTGTACAAATCCTTTGGAAATTACCACGTGCTCAGGGGAGTAGACTTGAACTTGTTCAAACGCGAAAACCTGGTGGTACTTGGAAAATCGGGAACCGGTAAATCAGTACTGATTAAAATAATTGTAGGCTTGCTGACACCTGATGCGGGGATGGTACATGTATTGAACCAGCAGGTAGATCAAATCAGTTACAAAGAGTTGTTGGCATTGCGGCTGAAAGTGGGCTTTTCCTTTCAGAACAGTGCCTTGTATGACAGCATGACTGTACGTGAAAATCTGGTCTTCCCACTTGTCCGAAATCAAAAGAACCTAACCAAAGCAGAGATCAACAGTTCGGTCGAAGAAATGTTGGATGCTGTGGGTCTTTTACAGACAATCAATCAAATGCCTTCAGAATTATCCGGTGGGCAAAGGAAACGTATAGGTATTGCACGTACGTTGATCCTGCGGCCAGAAATCATGTTGTACGATGAACCAACTGCAGGATTGGATCCGATTACCTGCCTGGAGATCAATAGCCTGATCAATGAAGTGCAGGATCGTTTTCACACCAGTTCTATTATAATTACCCATGACCTTACCTGTGCAAAAGCAGTTGGCAACCGTGTAGCCATGCTGCTGGACGGCAAATTTGAACGTCAAGGCACCTTCGACGAAGTTTTTAACACCAGCGATGAGCGGGTGAAACCATTTTACGATTACAATTTTATCCAATAAGATATGAAGGCAACAGACAATCGCCGCAAAATAATAGTAGGAGCATTTATACTGATCGGTTTGGCCATATTTATACTCGGCGTATTTACATTAGGCAGTCAAAAAAAGGCTTTCGTAAAAAGTTTTACAGTCAATGTAGTATTCAATGACATTCAGGGACTAAAAACAGGTAATAACGTTTGGTTTTCAG
The DNA here is from genome assembly GCF_037402555.1 of Pedobacter sp. GR22-6. NCBI lineage: Bacteria > Pseudomonadati > Bacteroidota > Sphingobacteriia > Sphingobacteriales > Sphingobacteriaceae > Pedobacter > Pedobacter sp. GR22-6. The sequence goes on along the minus strand of NZ_JBBEUC010000002.1, from coordinate 1,093,701 downwards.
GTGTTAAAATCGGGACTATCAAGAAAATTCAATTCAATGAATCGGCACAGGTTCAGGTATTTCTGAACATTGAAGAGGAAGCCCACCGTTATATTCATAAGGATGCTTCGGCCAGTATAAGCTCAGATGGTTTGATTGGAAATAAAATTATTGTGCTCACCGGAGGTACCCCGAAGTTTCCTTTTGTAGAGGACGGAGATAAAATTCGTGTGAATACCACGCTATCAACAGATGATATCATGAAAACCTTTCAGGTAAATAATAAAAACCTAGTGGAAGTTACCTCAGATTTTAAAGTATTAGCCAGGGGCCTTGTAGAAGGGAAAGGCACAGTAGGTTCGTTATTGACCGATCAGCAGGTAGCTGATGATTTCAAGTCTATTGTAGTAAACCTTAAAAATACCACTGCAGCTGCCAATAAAATGGCAAAAGAACTGGATGCTTTTAGCAAGACATTGAATACGAAAGGCGGATTAGCAGATAAGTTATTGACAGACACGTTAGTGTTTGCACAACTTCAGGCATCCGTAAATGAGTTACAAAAAACTGCCAGTTCAGCTTCTGCCCTTTCCGAGAACTTGAACAAAGCCTCAGCGAAACTAACACAAACGGACAATGCTATTGGAGTGCTACTTAACGATCCTAAAACAGCAGAACAGGTGAAATCTATTGTTGTGAATATGGAAACCAGTAGCAAAAAACTTGATGAAAATCTAGAGGCTTTGCAGCACAATTTTCTACTTAGGGGATTCTTTAAGAAGAAGGAAAAAGCGGAAGCAGAAGCTGCTAAAAAACCTTAGGACTAATGTGGTTTAAAATAAATGCTGAATGTTGTTCCCTCGTGTAGAACGCTTTGAACTGTTATTCGCCCTCCCATTGCTTCTATTTGATTTTTGGAAATGAATAAGCCTACCCCTCTTGAATCCGGGTTGCCATTGAATGTTTTATACATTCCAAAGAGTTGGTGCCCGTGTTTTTCCAGATCGATGCCAATTCCATTATCTATAACGTGCAATACCAAGTGGTCTTCTTCATGGCTACAGGATAATTCAATCACAGGTGTTCTTTGTTTGTGACGGTAGCGAATGGCATTGAAGATAAAATTCAGAAGAATGCTCTCCAAATAAGCGGGGTTGTAATAAATCTTTACATCTGCTCCAACCTTATTATTAACAACTGCATTTGTCATGCTAATTTGGTCGTTTAGGACATCAAGTGTATTGTTAATGTACGTATTAAGCGGTAGCCAATCCTTAATTACATCAATGCTGGTCTGAATATTCACAACTTTATTGAGGTTAACAAGTGTTTCATTCAGCGATCCGGAAACAGTTTTCATAAGGTCGACCAACTCATTTCGTTCAGCCTCGGACTCTGCCCCTTCTATCAAGCTGGATATTGCTTGAATATTACTGGTATGTGATCTCAAGTTATGAGAAACGATATAAGAAAAATTTAGCAAACGTTTATTTTGCTCATTGACCAGTTCAAAAGAATCATTCAATGCTTTTTGGGCCTGCTTTGTATCGCTGATATCAATCATGATTCCCCTTAGAAGCACCGGTTTCCCTTCCTCAGAAATTACATTTACGATGTCACGCAGCCAAACAATACTACCATCTTTCGCAATCATCCTGTACTCTAAATCGTGTTGTTTGTTGTTTCGGGTGTTAGAAGTACAAAATGCAAAAGCCCAATCCCTATCTTCGGGGTGGAGATGATCTACCCAGAACGTAGTCGAGGCAAACCATTCCTCCGGGGTATATCCCAGTATAGATTCTACTTTTTTACTAATGAAGGTAAATTGAAAATTATCCGGATCTGCTTCCCATACGATCCCATCTATCGTGTTGACAAGGGACTCCATTCTCAGCCAGGATTCAAGTGTCAATTTTTCATCTGCTTTTTTCAATAGTTGCGTAACTAGCAAACTGCAAATTATAGCCAGTAGCAGACCGAACAGCATTTGATAGCTCAGCTGCAATAATATGCCGTACCTATCTGGAGAAATCAGATATAGCTTCCAATTGCCATCAGGAAAAAAAGCAGATTCATAATTCTTATCTGAAAAATTCTGGGGACCCGGCAAAAAGAATTCCTCCTGATCATTCGTTATATTTAGCTTGGAAAATTGAAAATAATACCTGCTATTTCTCGCATTGTATACGCCAATGTCACGCAGAAAAGTGTCTAACTTAATGACTACGGCCGAAAAACCCCAAAACTTTTTCTCCCGGTATAATGGGAGCCTACCTACTATGCCAAAGCCCCCCTGTTTCAATTTACTCGGCCCCAGAAAATACATTTTTCTGTTTCTTATAGACAACTTTGCACGGTGGGTATTTTCTTTGGAATAGCTAAAAGCATTGGTATTTAATGCACTTTCATTCCCTTTTAAAGGATAGATATACTTAATAACTCCTCCGGGTAATAATTGCACTGCTTTAAAATGGGACCCCTCACTCATCAATTGCGCGGCCACGCCATCAAAGTCCCTGGGAACTCCTCTATCATTGATTGTTAAAGCTAGAGTGAGCGCAGTGGTATAGCTATTTCTTAGTGATTGTTCAATGTTTTGTTTGACCACACTAATGATATTGGTCATTTCCCTACGTTCATTTTCTTTAAGGATCAAATAACGTTGATGGGTAAATAGCCCGATGAGTAGGGAGAGAAAAAAGAAAACAAATAGTCCTGCTACCTTTGGTTTGTTGAGTAGCCAATCAGTGATAGCAAAAAGTCTTTTTTCTAAATTCATATCATTTGAACCAATTTACCTAAATAGAAAATACCCCTTGTTCATCATCTCGCTATAAACTTAAACATTCAGGTGCAAATATGGAAAGCCATTAATACTATTAAGCCGATTTTATTTACTTTAGCATTTTAGTCTCCACTTTATGATAATTCTCGAAAACACCAATATTAAAGCCTCTTTTTCAACTAAAGGCGCAGAATTGCAAAGCCTCTATAACAAAAATACTGAGAGAGAATATTTGTGGGATGGAAATCCGGATTTTTGGGGCAAATATAGTCCCATATTATTTCCAATTGTGGGTGGACTAAAAGAAAATCGTTATATTCTGGAAGGCCGAGAGTACGAACTTCCTAGACATGGTTTCGCAAGGGATCATCAATTTGATAGTAAGCAACTAAGTGAAACAGAACTGATATTTATACTAAGACAGAGCTCAGGCACGTTTTCTGTCTATCCCTTCGAGTTCGACCTACTCATCCGTTATGAGTTAATAGAAGAACAGTTACGCTGCACTTACGAAGTAAACAATCCTGCGGATAATCCACTGTTCTTCTCAATTGGAGCGCACCCTGCGTTTGCAATACCTACGGGACGAAATTTAAGTTATACGGATTATTACCTGGAATTTAATAAAGATATTACTCTGGAATATCATAAAATTAAACATGACCTGATTGATACGGAGACCATTACACTTCCACTTAAGGATGGAAAATTACCTTTGAAATATGAACTTTTCTATGATGATGCCCTCGTGTTTAAAACATTGAAAAGTGATCTCATATCCTTAAAAAATCACAAAAATGACCATGGTCTGGATTTCAGTTTTAAAGACTTCCCATATTTTGGAATATGGACGGCAAAAAATGCAGATTTCATATGTCTGGAGCCATGGTGTGGTATAGCAGACGGAGTTCATCACAACCAGCAGCTAAAAGAAAAAGAGGGAATTATCACTCTGGAAGCCCAGCAAGAATGGAAAAGAAGCTGGGAGATAAGAAGTTTTTAACTACATATAGGAAGTATAACAGTAAATTTAGTCCCTTTACCTCTTCCTTCACTTTCTGCCTGAATAGTCCCTTCATGTGCCTCCACTAACAATTTAACAATGGAAAGCCCCAGTCCCGTGGAGTTTTCACCTGCGGTTGGCTGTGCACTTAAACGGGTAAAGCGTTGGTACAGGCGATTTTTATCTTCTTCTGTTAAGCCTTGCCCTTGATCTTCGACTGAAATCAATACGTTATTTTCAAATTCGCGCAATTTCACAAAAATCTCCGTACCATGTGCAGCGTATTTGACAGCATTGTTGATCAGATTATCTACAATCTCAGACAACTTAACTTCATCTGCTTTTACTTGTGCTGATGTTTCACTGTGGAAGTGGATCAACTGATTCTTGCGTTCCGCCAAGGGTTGGTTCATGGTTATAACATTCGCAACGATATCTGAAATCGTCAACTTGACTAATAGCAAACGGATTTTTCCTGCTTCAGCAGTCGCTGAATGCAACAATTCATCAATAATTCTAACCATATTGAAACTGGCTATTTTGATCTGATCGCACATTTTTTCTATTGCTTCCGGATCGTGCTTTTTCAATTTGATCAAGTCGGCCCTAACTGGAATCGTAGTCAGAGGGTTTTTTAGATCATGCGCTGTCGTATTGAGTACTTGCTGATGATGGAACACCGCCTGACGATGAGCAAGGCTGGTTTCAACCTGATCGATTACAATTGCAGTCAAATCTTGAAGAATTTCCTGTTCATCACTGGTCAACACACGCAATTTTTCATCAGCAATACTTAAAAAACCCAGATTGCTCCCATCTTTAGCTTTCAGCACTACAGAAACCTGAAACTGATAACCTAAGGCCATTGCTGCTAAAGGATCGTTGAGCAAATAAGGATCATGAGCTGCCGCTGTTTCCGGGTAACACCAGATATTTTTATTATCTTCAAGATGGATCACAACAATTTCAACACTGAGCAGCCTGGCAATCAGCTTGGTTAACTTATTTAATGTTTCTAAGCCCTCGGTACTTGAAGAGCCGGGTTGATGATCGATTTGAACTGCCATTAGATGTTAAATAGGGAAATATTATTAGCTCTGTGAATGCAATATAATACTATTCTTCCTCATCCTAAAGTAAAATAAACTCAGAGACATACCTTTATAAGCACGGGAAAAACATTAAAAATCTTCAGCACACATTTCTGCATTCAAAGCTGCACCAGCGCGGGTTCCTGCCGCAATGGCGATACTCAAAGAACGTCCCATACTGGTGTTGTCGCCAGCAGCATATACTCCTTCGATATTCGTTTTTTGCATTTCATCTACTTTAATAAGTCCAAGATCGTCTTTTAAGCAGCCCAATCTTTCGGGTAAATTGCAGTGCTGCTCGAAATTAACCTTTGCGTACATCACTTCAAATTTATAGTCCCTATCATCAGTCAGCACTAGCTTTTTGAGGTAGCCATCTTGATGGATAATTTCACGAACAGGCATTTCTATGACTTGAATGTTATTGGTCTGAATTTTATTCAACTGCTCCGGTGTCAATTGAGCACTACCGTTTGTAAAAATAGTCAACTCCGACGTAAGTTGTTTCAAGAGCATAGCTACATGATAAGCCATATCGCCATTACCTAAAAGAGCGGTTTTCTCACCCTTTCCCTCATATCCGTGGCAATAAGGGCAATGCAAAACCGATTTCCCCCAACACTCAGCTATCCCTGTGATATTCGGCAATAAATCTTTCAATCCTGTGCTAAACAAGAGCTTTCTACTTTTATATAATTTTTGATCTTGAGTTTTAACGTAGAATAGTTTGCCATCTTTTCCTGCCTCAACAGCCAGTCCCCTCCTGATCTCCACCGTAGGATACTGAAGCACTTGTTGCTTTGCTTTTTTGCTGATTTCTCCAGGAACCGCACCATCGTGCGTAATGAAATTATGGGAATGCGGTGTTGCTGCGTTACAAGGTTTTCCACTGTCAATAATCAATACGCTCCTGATCGATCTGGCTAAAGTCATTGCTGCCGAAAGACCGGCATAACTTCCTCCAACAATAATAACGTCGTACATTGATTGGTCTTGCTGATGTGTTTCCATGACTTATTTTCAATTCCTATGGTTTTTACATAAGATAGATTACAAAGATAAAAACCCGACACACAAATGCAACCAAATTGCAAAAACAATAGTTACATATGACAATTTCTACTGAAGTACAACCATCTTTTTACTGGTGGTGTAAGCATTGAACACACCAAGGGCGCCATTGCTGAAATTGGAAGGTGGATTGGCCGGGGCAACTGGTGGTCCGCCACCTCCAGCACTTTGAGACAGACTGAAGAAGTATTTATATACATTACGATCAATACATTGTAGTTCCAATTCAACCGCATCACCAGAGATCAAATCATCCACCTCGTAAAAAATGACATTCGAGACTTTATTTCCGTCATCAAAACGATCTTCACTTACAACATCCTCTTCTATCTTTCCCTTAACTTTTAAGATATAGCGATATTGGTTTTGAATTCCGGCGGGATCATTAAAATTTGCGGCAACATAGGTATTTGTAGTACCAAAGAATGTAAATTCTTTAAAAGTCAATGAATCAAGTGTCACCTTCTGAGGCATTGTAGAGATCGCAGAATAGGTTTTTCCTTCAACCGTTACGTCCAATGTATAGGTAATATCAGGCCTCCCTCTGAATTTTATTGTCTGGTAAATCCCCGGTGATACTTCGGTATAATTATAGGTATTACCATTGCTGCTTTTGAGCACCACCTTTGCACCGGCAAGGCCATTGAATCGGTTAGCTTCGGTAAAGCTATAGGTTTTAGAAATTTTTACAACTTGATTTTCACTAAGATCGCTGATCCCGGCATCGATTACAATTGCCGCATCTGCATCTTTCAATTCCAGGTCGATCACTTTCTCACAACCGGAGAAGAGCATCAGCAAGGCTATTAGCATCAATATAGACAATGAAGTTTTCTTATAAGTATTTGATTTATTTGCCGTCATTACTTTTAAAATTTAAAGTTCCAGGTTACCGAAGGAATAATACCGAATAAGGTCGTACGAACTACCTGTGTTTTAGAGGCATCATCTGGATTGTCCTCAAAATCTATGGAAAATGCGTTGTGGCGATTGTATAAGTTATAAATACCAAATGACCAGCTGGATTGTAATTTGCGCCCAGGCTTACCTTCTAGTGTAGCAGATACGTCCAGGCGGTGATAATCGGGAGTTCGATAACCATTTTTCTCTGTGTAATAAAATACAGTCCGATTATTGATCTGGTATTTACCGCTGGGATAAGTAACTGCATTTCCCGTATTGTATACAAATACGGAAGAAAAGGTCCAGCGTGCATTTGCTTTATAAATACCTACCAGGGAAAGATCATGCGTACGGTCCTGCTTAGCATAAAACCACTTCGCATTGTTGATAGCATCGAATTGCCGCTCGGTTCTTGACCAGGTATATCCAATCCAGCCGTTGAATTTTCCAAAGCGCTTCTTCAGGAACAATTCGAGGCCATAAGCCCGACCATCTCCGTAAAGCAGATCCGCCTCTACATTTGAATTGCCTCTCAAGTCCGTCCCACTTCTGTATTCAATCTGGTTTTGCATCCATTTATAATATACTTCTGCAGAAAATTCGTATTTATCGTCATTAAAATTCCTGAAATAACCCGCAGCAATCTGATCCGCTATTTCCGGCTTCACGTTATTGCTGTTCATGATGTAAAGATCTGTAGGGGAAGTAGAGGTAGAATTGGACATGAGGTGGACATTTTGAGTGTTCCTGGTATACGCCGCCTTCAATGAACTGGATCCTGTGATCTGGTAACTTGCAGATAGCCTTGGCTCCAGGTTCAGGTAGTTCTTTACAAACTCAGCAGCGCCATAAGTTTTTGTAGCGATTGTATTGCCATCACTATCATACGTTTTAAAACTACCAGGTCCCAGGAGTGAGAATGCACTCAGCCGGAGACCGTAAGCTACATTTAAACGATCACTGAAATTCCATTCATCGGAAATATAGGCGGCAAGTTCCAGTCCTTTTCTATTCTCATAAGTCGTTTCATTAACGCTCGAGCTTTCACTCGCAGTGAGTTTACCTGGCGCTATGGTATGATGAATTGCGTTGATACCGAACTTAAAATTATGTTTATCACTAAGGCTGTACTCAAAATCTTGTTTCAGATTGAAATCCCTGATGGAGGAATTGACCTTAAAATCATTATCTTCCATCAAATTCTGGATCACATAATTGTAATTACTGTAAATCAGTGAGGTGTTGGAAAATAACCTGTTACTGTATAAATGATTCCATCTGAGGGTCACAGTAGAGTTTCCCCAATTGAATCCGAAAGATTCTGAAATACCAAGTTTATCGCGGCCGAAGTATCCGGAAAGAAAAAGAGTATTTTTCTCATCAAGCTGATAATTTGCTTTGGCATTCAGATCATAGAAAAATAGGGTATTTCCTTTAACAGAACTATCTGGTGATAAAGCTAAGAATGCATCAAGGTAAGTCCGCCTTCCACTGATCATAAAAGATCCTTTGTCTTTGACAATAGGCCCTTCTACTTTGAGTCTTGAAGAGATCAGCCCCAAGCCACCTTCAGTGGTCAGTTCCTTCCGGTTTCCATCATTCATCTTGATATCCAATACAGACGCTAGTCTGCCGCCATATTGAGCAGGCATTCCCCCTTTATATACACTCACATCTTTAATGGCATCGGAATTAAAAGTAGAAAAGAATCCCAGTAAATGGGAAGCATTATAGACGGGAGCTTCATCAAGTAGAATCAGATTTTGATCGGTAGAACCTCCCCTGACGTAAAAACCACTGTTCCCTTCCCCGGCTGACTTAATGCCAGGTAACAATTGCAAGGTCTTTAACACATCACGTTCACCCAATAGAACAGGTACGTTGTTGATCTCACGTACGTTTACTTTCTGAAACCCCATCTGCGGACTGCTCACATTCTCATTTCTTTTGGTGGCGGAAATCACGACTTCAGTCAGCTGGTTATCTTCGGCAAGTGCAAAGTTGCTTTTGGTATCTTTTGAAATTTCAATGGTTTCTACGATCGTTTTATAGCCTACAAAACTGATGGAAATCTGATAAGTACCTTCAGGTACATTGATTGAATAAAATCCGTAGGAATTGGTAACCGCACCACTGTTTACTTTACCTTGAAGCTTTATGCTGGCCCCGATCAAAGTCTCTCCGGTACTATTGTCTGAAATTATACCATTTAAGGTGAATTTATTCTGGGCTACTGCTAACTGACTGTAAACTATCAAAAAAAGCATCAGTACAATTCTATTGGCGTATGGCATAAATAACAAGTATCCGGTAAAAATAGAAAGTTAAAAAGAAAAAGGGGCATGATACCCCTTTTTAATTAAATGATTTTCCTGTTACGGGTTTAACTTGAATTCGACCCGGCGATTCTGTGCTCTGCCTGTCTCATTGTCATTGGATGCCACGGGCTTAGTCGCCCCGTATCCTTTAACGGTTAGATTGGCTGCAGGCACCCCAGCGTTGATCAGATAAGATTTTACGGAATTGGCCCTGTCAACGGACAGAGACATATTGTGTGCAGCCGAACCTTCCTGTGAAGAATGTCCATTTAATATAAATTTAGCTGTTAAATCTTTTTTCATTTCTCTGGCCATTCTATCCAGAACTTCAAATGATCCCGTTTTCAATACTCCTGAATCAAATTCAAATAAAACGTTGGTAAAGCTATAGTCTGGTTTTTCCTCAACTGGTGCTGCTTCTTCTTTTTTCTCTATAGGTACTGACGGCGTTTTCTCCTCCACCGGTGCTGCTTCTTTCTGTACTGTTGGAGTTGGTTTTGCAATCACCTTTTTGGTTTTGCAAGATTGAAATGTAATGGCGAGCAATACTATAGCCGCCAATAAGAAACTGGTTCTAAAAATTTTCATTTGTTTTGTTGTGTTTGTGTCCGTAATAATAAAAAATAAGTATCAATTTAAAAAGCCAACGCAACATTTAAACGTCTTAAAACCATAAATCATATCCCGCCCCCGAATTTCCTGCCGTATAGGCGCAGAAATCAGACAATGTAATCATATGTTTTCAATTCTGGGAAAGCCTGTAGAACTCCAGAATGCAGCCGCTATTTTTTCTTTGAAATCTTCGGGAAATAATCGGTAGCACTCTTTCGATTACCATAAAATAAAGCATATTTCAATTGTTCCTGACCTTTTAACTCAAATATGCTTTTATAAAGAGTTGATTTTAAAGTAACCTCAGAACCATCCAATGTATACCGGATCTCTCCGATGCCAGCAGGATTGAAAAGTGTAATATGATGCACTTCCTGTATGCTGCTTTCCAACGTAATTTCAGGGACAGGAATACGGAACTGGACATCTGATCGTTGGTATCGCTGATACTGAGTTCTCAATCTTATTTTGAAATCTCCAAAATCTCGTTTGGGTTTTGGACTCCAGTTAATTTCTGCCAAAGCTGCAATTCGAGGAAACACCATGTACTCAAAATAACTTTCCGTAGCGATAAATTCAGTCCATAAGTTGGCCTGGGCACCCAGGATCCGTTTTGCTTCCTGTTCATTCAAAGCGGGATGTACCGGTTCAAAAGCATAGACACTATCCAAAGGCACCCAATAACCAATGGCCATAGGTTCTATTTTCGGATCGGCTTGATAACCGTCGAAGTACATGTGGGAATAGGGCGACATGATCGCGTCATGCCCAGTTCTTGCTGCTTTTAAACCACTCTGTACACCCAGCCATGAATGAACCGTTGCATTTTCCGCCAATCCCCCCTGCATGATCTCTTCCCAGCCTATGATCTTTTTTCCTTTACTATTGATGAAATGCTCCATGCGTTGTACAAACCAGCTTTGCAAAGCCGCCTCATCTTTAAGCCCCTCCCTTTGTATTCTGGACTGGCATTTCGGGCATTTATGCCATGCATCATGAGGTGCTTCATCCCCTCCAATATGGACGTATTTTGAAGGAAATAAAGGGAGTACTTCATTTAAAACGTCCTCTAGAAAAGTAAATACAGAATCGTTGCCAGCACAATATAAGTCTTTCGATACCCCCCATACCCTCCTCACTTCAAATGGCTTTCCGTTTTCGATACTCACAGATCCACAGGCAAGATGAGGGTATGCAGTAATGGCTGCTACAGAATGTCCCGGCATTTCAATCTCAGGAATAACTTCTACAAATCGTGATCCGGCATAAGCCACAACCTCTTTGATCTGTTCCTGGGTATAAAATCCACCATACCGGATGCTATCTACATCTTTTTTCCTATCCGGACCAATTTGCGTTCCATTCCGGAAGGCTGCCACCTCTTGAAGACGGGGATATTTTTTTATTTCAATTCTCCAGCCCTGGTCTTCGGTCAAGTGCCAATGAAATTTATTGAGTTTATGCCTTGCGAGCTGATCAATGAATTTTTTAATAAAATCTACTGAAAACATATGACGGCAACTGTCAAACAACATCCCCCTCCAACTGAAACGAGGCTCATCCTCAATAAAAATAGCTGGCAATCTCATCTCGCCTTTTACAGGGATCAGTTGCAAAAGTGTCTGTATACCATAAAATAAGCCATTTGCAGTTTTAGCTCTGATCGCGATTTGAGTGGAACCCACTTCTAGTGTATATCCTTCCACCGATTTTATATTCGGATCAATCAGAAGACTGACCGACTTTCCCTTCTTTGCAATTGCGATGCCCTTGCGGATTTGAGGCTGAAGTCCGGTCGCCTCTCTAATAGCGTCCCCGGCAAAACTAGCCAATTGTGCTGAAGCTGCATCGGCGTAGCTGATATATACATTTTTATCGAGGAGGAAAGTTCCTTTTCTCAGATCCATTTTCAATGGCTGAGGTATTAACGCAGGATTTGTTTGAGCATGGATACTTGTATTAAGGATCAGCACCAGCATAAGAGATAGCAATAATTTCATCATGTTTGTTTTTAAACTATATGCTAGTTCGTAATTTCTTTCAGCTATCGAAAAAAATAGGTTGCGCAAACCTTTGCGTAAGTAATACTCAAAGCCAATATGGCTTTACCTGGTACGGAATACTTTGTCCCATATATCCGAGGTTACGCCATATTTTTTAGTAGAATCATCATAATGGTGCAACATATGTTGTTGCTTAAGTTTCTTCCAGAAAAGATTTTTGAACTGTGCGTGATGTAACATATAGTGTGTCATGTCATAAAACAGATACCCTAAAATAAAACCGGCAAAGAAACCATCCAGCATAGAAGGCGAAAGCATCCATTTGAATAAGAAGAAGAAGGCTAAAGCCAGCGGAATACTTGCAGAGGGCGGCATAACAAGGCGCTGCGCATCATTTGGGTAGTCGTGATGAACACCATGAAAAATGAAGTGGATTCGTTTTCCCCATTCAGACGAGGGGTAAAAATGAAAGATAAAACGGTGTAAGATATACTCTGTCAGGGTCCAGATGAAGAGTCCCAGCATCAGGTAGCCAGCAAAGGGCAGAAAACCGTTCAATTCAACTGATTTCCAACAGAAATATGCAACAACAGGGACATATACAATTAAAGGAACAAAAAATGGCACCTTAGATAAACCCTCTAGTAGGGGGCTCTTGAACATTCTGACAGATTCTTTAGAATTGGATATAAAATTCTTCTTCATCGGGTATTGCTTTTTGCACTTTTATTTTTGAGAAATCTAAAATACGGCTTTTCTATTATTTACAATAGTATGTATACACTATTTACCGAATTGTGATACTTCTTAGTATCTGAATTTCATAGCTACATAAGGATACCAACCTTCGTCTGAATGTCCAGCAAAAACTCGGAATACAGTTAGGGAAGCCGGGGCAAAATAAAACCCGCCGCCATATCCCTGATGCCATACTTTTGATTTTTCGCCTGTTCGCCATACCCGCCCAACATCGTGAAAACCAATCAGGCCAAATTCTCCGGGAAGTACATAACTGATAAAATCTGCAATCTTAAACCTCATTTCTAAATTATTATAGGCTGCGTGCTGACCACCAAAACGAAATTCACGATATCCCAGTAGATTTCCCTGACCTCCCAGGAACTGCGACTGATAAAAGGCCTGTTTACCCAATGTGACACCTCCGCCCACACGATCTGTCAATACAAAACGCTGCTTTGGATCCAGCGATTTATAAATAGAGAAACTTGCGTTCATTTGAGCTATGGAGTTGGAAAAATCACCCATTCCTTTAAAAAGCTGCAATTTTGTCTCCAAAAAATTTCCTTCGGATGGCATGATATCACTATTTCTGTGGTTACCCACGTAGGTCATTACGATCCCGGCAAAGGTTTTATCTTTATCGATGACGGCACTATCGGGCGAATGCAGGGCATTTGTGTTGTTGATGAATCTGCCATTGTTATCATCCCTGTTGTATCTGTAATATTGAAATGAAGGGCCAATACTAAATGTGGAGCGGCCAAACCTCCATCTGGCTGCAATTTCAGCATGATAAAGACTGAATCTCGCCCTGTAATACCGAATGAAATCACCTGTTTTATAAAAAGGAGTTTCATTTCCCAAACCGTAAAAATTCTGTGAATTTTCGGGTGCAAACGCGTCAGCCTGTAAGATCAAGTCTGCTTTCCCGAGCGTTTGGAATAGTTCGGACCTATAGTTGAACCTGAAGCCTGAAGTTGCAAATGAATGCAGGAAAGAAAAAGTATGTGTACTTCCATAAGGCAACTTTCTAAATCCGGGTTGTACAATCTTATAGGACAGACCTAACAAAATCCTGTCATCAATGTTGTAACCCGCATTTAGCAATAACATCCGGCGTGTATACAAATCGGTAGGCACAAAATGTGTATTCGAAGTATCGTTGTCCAGTTTTTCGATAAAGCGCTTTGTTGCACCACTAAAAGCCACACCCTCTTCCTGGGCATATATTTTAACTTTTTGGCGGGCATTTTCTGCATGAAAACTTTTGGTTCCCTCCGCAGCAATCACCTTGATCCTGATGGTGGAAACTTTATTGTTCAACAAAAGGCTATCCTCTCCTTTTCTGAGATATAGACGAATTTCTTTAGTGACTGCGGGATCGAATGTCCTTTCAAAAAGAATTTCCCTAAGCTTTCCTTCCTTAGAAATCTTTTGCATTGTTATCTTTAGCGACTTTCCGGGGCCGTCAGTAATGCTGAACAGCTCATTCTTATCCGTACCCTGTACATCTACAATCCTGCTGATGAAGCGATAATAGTTATTCATCATATCCGGAAGAGCGGATCTGCGTGCTTTGAGGGCAGCGAGCAAACGATCATGTCGCAAAGTATAACCAGGCTCCGGTAGTTGTCTTAAGGCTTGTTCAAACAATTCGTCGGTCAAACCTGCACAAAATTCTTTAACTTCTTCATTCCATGTCTCCTCGTCCAGGGATGAGAACCACCTTCCGTAGATATACCTGCCCTCCCAGAAAAACCAATTGACATCAGGCAGATTTCTTTCGTACCCCTGAATCATGGGCAGCAACCATGAAGCCTGTGCAAATCTGGGAATCAAGCCTTCAGACAAATAAAATACCTGATCTCTATCTCTCGGAATAGCCAGATACTTGACCGTCCCATCTTTTTCTTTCTCTGGTTTCCAGCGCCATTGGTCTTCATGTCGATCCCAATCCCCCAACAGTGCATCAAGGGCTTTTGCCCTCAACAATTGTCGACCGTCCAGTCTGTAACCATTGTCTTCTGTTAACTTCCGCATCATTTTCTCGGAATTGTCGGTGTCGCCTACAGGTTCACGTTCTTCTAGCAAGCACAATGTATTGGCAAAAACATCAGAAAACTCTCCCAATTGTGGATCCGGCAATACCCAACCGATCATAGGATCCGTATGAGGTACCTTCACAGCCTCTGCTATAATAGGAACGATAAGGGCAGAAAATGGATTTTGGGCAGACATGTTGTCTTTCACAGCCACACCTGCAAAAGTTTTTCTAAATACTTCTGGCAGGAGTATTTCCGGGTACTTTTCTACGCTCCTTAAAACCCACTCCTTTCCTCTTTTATCTATCAATCTGAGCGAATGAGACTGGTTACCTCCTCCACGTTGTGTCGGTGTGAGTCCACCCTTGATTACAGATATCTTTATGACCGGAACTTTAGTTTCCTTAGCGTATTCCTTTCGATAATTTTCACCAAATAAAATGCGGTGAACACGACTTACGCTATCGTACTTCGGGTAGATTTTAACAGTGATGGAATCTTGTGCTTTGCCAGCGAGACTGATTACCAATAACAAGATGGAGAGGTAGCATTTATTCATACCATAAATATCTGCAGATAAAGCTAATCATTTCTTATTCTATGTTAAGATTTTTGCAAAGCATTCCTTTTAAATTTGATGTATTCAAATAAAAACAGCAGATAAAATGGCACATACAATACTACATAAGGCAGATACCAGGGGTAAAGCAGATTATGGATGGTTAAAAAGCAGTCATACTTTTAGTTTTGGACAACATTACGATCCGGCAAGAATCCAATTCGGTGCGCTTAGGGTACTCAATGATGATTGGGTAAATGGTGGACAAGGATTCGGAGAACATCCGCATGACAACATGGAAATCATTTCGATTCCTTTAGAGGGTGCATTACAACATGAAGACAGCATGGGAAATGTCGCGGTCATTACTTCAGGTGAAATTCAGGTCATGAGTGCGGGAACCGGTATTTATCATCAGGAATTCAACAAAAACAAAAATGAGCCTGTAAAATTCCTGCAGATCTGGCTTTTTCCAAACCAGCGCAATGTGGAGCCGAGATACCAGCAACAAAGGTATGACGACAGGCTAGTTCCTAACCAGTTCACGCAGATCCTCTCCCCTTCTCCTGATGATGATGGTGTATGGATTTACCAGAATGCCTGGTTCAACATAGGAAAACTCGAAAAGGGAACTAAAATAGATTATCAATTCAAAAACAATAATAATGGTTTATATGTCTTTGTACTTAAAGGAGATGTAAAAGTCAACAGCCAAATATTGAATGAACGTGACGGTTTGGGATTGTCGGAAACAGATTTGGCTGCTATAGAAATGTTGACTGATGCTGAAATACTTTTAATGGAAGTCCCAATGAACTACTAAGATGAAAGAAACTGAAATTATGGTGATTTGTGCTCATGAGGAGATTTTGAAAACCATCGTCAGGCTTATAAATAATCATCCTGAAATGAATGCAACTGGAGTAAGTACTCTTGAACAGGCAGTGACAGTATTGAAGTCAGCATATTTCGATCTGGTATTGCTGGGTTCCGGCTTATCACCAGAGGAGGAAGATGAATTTTCTGAAACAGTAAAACATATGAGAAAAAAAATCCCTGTTGTCCATCATTATGGTGGCGGCAGTGGATTACTATTTACCGAAATTTATGAAGCTCTTGGAAGGAAATAAAAAAAGTGTCTTGTCCTGCCCCAGCTATACAAGCTGTATCGCTTGAGCAGGACAAGACACTTTACTTTCGATATTTAGAACTGGAGTACGTTGTTAGTTTTCCATCACTATTTGTTTTTCCAATTTTTCTCCAGCAATTTGATGAAGTACCCACCTACGACACTCCTGGCCTGGAAACCGGTCATTTTCCCATTGGTGGTTTCATGCCAGTCACTCAATGGAACCCTTGAGGAAGTCTCGGTGGCAAATTTATATACAGGATTGATTAGTGCTTGAAAATCCCGATCATTGTCTGCCAGGACAGAAGTCCAGATGATCCAATCAGATTTGGTATAAGTCCTTCTACTATCCAATGGTAGCCCAAAGCTATTTTGTTTGGTTAAATAATATTTGATTTCTTTGGCATACACCTCTTTAGGAAACAATTGTAATCCCAACAGTTTATCCCATACCAGATTATATTTTTGACTCCAGGTACCTTTTTTATCGAAAGTCAGGGCATAATGATCTCCATCATTAGCCATTTCCATCCATTTCAGCGCCATATTTTTAGCCATCTTACTGTACTTTTCAGCTTCAGCAGTTTCACCCAACAGGGCTGCCATCTGTCCGTAAGCACCGAGAGCTACGATCGCTTTCACAGACAGGTTGGAATTTCGTGCCAAATGTCCAGCAAAGTCATCTGTACAAAGTTGATTTCCGGGATCGAAACCTTCTTTGCTTAGATAGTCCGCCCAAATACCTAATGTCTTCCAATGCTTCTTGGCGTAATCGGCATTACCTTCGGCCTTGGCAATCGCCGCGGTCAGGATAATCATGTTTCCTGACTCTTCTACCGGCATGTCTTCACCGTAAGTTTGTCCGTTAGCCAAAGGGTATGTGCCTAAATCATGGGCAGCGAAAGGCTTTTTCCATTTACCACTTTCGCTGTAATAGAATATACCATTGAGCAATCCTTTTACCAATTCAGGATTATAGGCAAGGAAAAGTGGAGCAGAAGGATAGGTTACGTCAACGGTGTAGATGGAGCCATTACTGAAATTCTCTTTCGACATAAACAGTAAATCACCTTCAGGACTTTTTACCAGTTTATGTGCGGAGATCGCTTGCCTGTAGGCCAACACACAAAGTTTAGCATATTTCTCTCCACCTGCAGACAAGGCTTTCTTATACATATCCACATCAAAATCTGTACTCCTTTTGATGATTGAAGCATAGTCAGTGGCAGCTTTTTTCAATTCATTTTCAAAAGTCTGCGTACCCTCACTGTTCCACAACGCTTTCAAATTCTTTCCGAAATATTGAACAGATTGTAGATCATCGTATCCTAGCATTACATACTGCTGCTTTGCTGCAGCATTGACTTTTCCAAATTTCAAAACGGTACTTAGTGAAAGTCGTTTACCCGTTAATGAAGATGCTCTTTTTACCATGGCTTTAGAATTGAAATCTTTCACTGCACGCTCCTGCGAAACGATGTATTGTGTAGCACCTGAACTGATTGGTACGGCGACATACATATAACCCCAATCTATCCTCAAATCATCTCCCCTCTTCTGAAGGATAGGCTGGGCAGTAGTTCCTGCCTTTAATATCGATAACAAACCTGAACTTAGGATTTCTGCTTTCACTTCCTGACTCGGGGTATTTACCGCGATATTTGTAGAGGCGTTAAATAACACTTCTACATCATGGACCTTTTTATCATTAGATTTCACTTGGTAAGTAATGTATGAAATCGGGCGAGAGATCAGATTCAGATCATTAAGCAGTAAAGGCGAAGTGAATGTTAACGCCAGATCTACGCCACCAGCATTGAACGTATATTTGGTTTGAGTGGCAGTCACGGTAACGCTCTTTTGCTGAGCAGCAAAAATGGGATCAACTGCTGGTGCTTTAGTGACTAAGCCAGCATCAAGACCTTGACCGCCAGCTGTATTGGCAACATGGATGGCCAACACATTTCCTTTAGCTTTCAATGATTTGATAACTTCAGCCTTGATTGGCACATAAGTAAATTTATTGTCTGTCCAACCGTGATGTTCATAAATCAATGTTCCGTTCAGGTATACTTTAACATCATCATCGTGGTTCAATTTTAAACTAAGATCTTTAAGGTCAAGCTTCTCCAAATCGAAAGATCGGCGAACCCATAGATTTTTGCTTTTCCAAGCCGTCTTGGCGAAATGGTCAGCATCGCCAAATGGTGCTGGCCCGGATTTCCAGGAAGCGTCACTGAATGTTTGTGACATCCAGCCCTCATCGGGGCGCGATTCAGTATATCTAAAATCATAAGACTGGTCATCAGAAGCTGGCAAGATGTTTAAATACGACTGCTCCATGGCACCTAAGAAGCCATAGGATTTTCCGTCGACTTTGATTACTCCCAGTAAGGACTGTTCAGCTCCTGTCCAGTGCTTGGTTACTGACTGGTTGACTTGATCAGAGCTCGACCAAATACTGAAGTAAGGGTCATGAGTAATCAATGGGTAAGATGGCGCTTTCGTTTCCTGGGCAAAACTGCATAGGCCGAAAGACGCGGCTAAGATGGTTAATAGTGTGTTTTTAATCATGTGTGTATGGTTTAAAGACCGAAGTGTCATTCCATTAAAAACCCAGCTTAGGATTAAGCTGGGTTAGTTGAGAAATATAAAGAAGCGTTTTGTGTTATCTGAATAGTCTAAACTCTGAAGCCTGGAATGTTCCACCACTCTTCAATGCTGTGATTCTCCATCTGTAAATGCTGTAAGGCTTAGGATTAGGAACACTGAAATAAAACAAGTTTTTATATCTCGCATCTCCAACAACCCCTTTAGCTTCCATTTCTTCTTTAAAGCTTTGAGTTCTCGTTACAGAATGAACGGTTTCCCATGTTGTTCCGTTGTTTGAACCTTCAACAACCCAAGTCATTGGATCGCGCTCATGGGCGTCATTAGCCTGACCTACCGCATATAATTTGACTATCTGTGGAGAATCATAGGTAAACTCTAAAGTAAGCGGAACTGTACCTACAAGGAATTTAGTATCAACTTTACCGTCAATTAACTTGGCAGCATTTTCATTTGTATTTCCATTCTCCGCAGAAGGCTTATAGATAGCAGATCTTGTGATATCATCTACAACGCCTTCCGTCGAAGCACTTTTACTAATGATCGCTACGGATCCGGCTTTGGTTGTAATCTTAAGCGTAAAGCTAACAAGAGCACCTGGTAGGAAGGTTTTCAATGGCTCTAAAGACACCGATGTATTTCCTGGCTTAGTGTCATTGAAAGTCCATAAGACAGATTGGACATCAGCCTTTGTGACATAACTAAACTTTACTTGATTAGTGACACCAGTTTTTACCGCTTTTACCATCGCTACGCTATCTGGAGCGATTTTAAGAGTTCTAAGTTTCCTGCTGGACATGCCCAGTTCCGAGAATGCTTTTAAATCAACCTGAAAGTCACCAGTCGTCAAGTAAGTATGAGTAGGAGAAACATCAGTACGTAGCGTGTCGTCACCAAATCTCCATTCCAATGATTTATATTTAGAGGAAAGATTCTCAAATTTAAACGTAAACGGATCTTCAGTCTTTACAATTTTATAATCCGTGATGGGATTGATAATTTCCGGATCAGGCTCTACAAATACCTGATCACTTTTTGAGCAGGAAACGATAGTTCCTGCACATAAAAGTATCATTAGTGGATTGAATAGTCTTTTCATAGCTATTATTTTATTTCAAATGTGATTAATAATTTTAATTAGCTTTTTCTAGTAAAAATGACTCCTCTGTAATCATGATTACCCCGAATAAACAACAGTTTTAAAATATGTCGTCCTTTAGTCAAGGTTACTGTCGACTTATGAGATCTTTGATCACCATGTGATCCAGTATTTATCGCTGCTTTTTCACCAGTAAGATCCTGCTCGCCTAGAAAGACCCTATACCTTCCATCAGCATTATTTGCACCAAAATACATATCCATTTCGTAAGTACCGGTCTCTTCTACTAGTACAGTCCAAGTCAGCCACTCTCCAGCATTTGTCCAACCTACAACAGTCCTCGGGTTGTAGTCATGTGAAACATCGACCTTATCTGGTGCTCTCCAGTCGCCAGCCCCATCTTTTCCATTATCATCGTGAAATGCAATCCCCTCGCCACCGAAATCGTAATACGCGGCATAGATTGGATCAGAAACGGCGTTTATTCCTCCTTTGATAAGGAAAGGCACTCCATAATACGGTCTGAATGACCCTTGGTCTATAACAACGTATGATGTATGCAATCTATTTCCTACCTGGAATTTAGAAGGGTTTTTAAGTGTAATACCTATTGTTGGGTTTTTGCCCATCATTGCATACAAAGTCGTCAATTTAGTGGTTATTGTCAAGTCAGCTGTAGACCTACCTACCTCGAACCTCACCTTTGGATTCAATATAGAGTAGCTACCAGCCGGAAACAGAACTGAATTTTTAAGCGTGCCGTTATTGATGTACTTATTCACACTGTCGGGTACCACAACTGCATCTACAGTGAATTCTACTCCTGGATCACCTTGCAGTTTTAAAGGCACTGAAATCGTTACATCATCTGAACCTTTGAATGCAAAATTATCCAAGCCTACATTGTGAGTAGCCGTTGCAGTTGCAAATGATACAGACCGAATGGTACTTTCATCCACCACTTGATCCGTCTTGACTGCTACTACCAAAGCATTTTTTCCAAGTGCTATTGAATTCCCTTTAGCGGGATTAGCTATTTTCAATGCTACAGCGATGTTTTTACCGTAATTGACCTCTATAAAAGAACGACTTATGGAAAGATCAAAGGTGGTGCTTGTTACCCCGATTGGAACGTTCAACACTGTTGGAATCGTAAATGCCCCATCAGTCAATTTTACGGTTCCAACAGGAAGCACTTGATCAGTGATTAATTTGGTAACCGTGTCCGTGTTTGCAGATAACTGCACTACAAATGCTCTCGTCGTCGGAGCGGAAAAATTGATTGTTACAGGAACTCTCAACTCGCCACTTGTAAGGCTAAAATTACTTCCCGTACCTATATCGGCTTTGCTCGCTAAAGACAGACTTACACTGCCATAACTTTCATTAGACATTACGTCATCAAGTTTCTCACGCTCACATGATGTAACTGATGTTAAAACAAGGGCTAAAAGCCCTAGTTGCCATTGAGAAAATATTCTTTTCATATTATTGTTATTAAAAAGCCAACCAAACTTTACCATCTAAAGCCCATTTATCTTGGCGGGCAATATTAAACCAGCTTAAAATCTGCGCAGGAACATCCACATTTCTCGGAACAAGATTTCCAAGGTTTGTGTTATTAGGAGAACAAATTAAACTGTTATAGCTATTCCATTTATACTGGTAATCGGATTTCTGAGCACTTAAGGTCATATCGGCTATAAAAGGTCCTTGATCTCTCAGTTTTGAACCACTTCCCTCATTCATTGGCCAATAACCTACCAGATCCTGCCAATTCGGATGGCTAGCGTCAATTAGTGGAACACAGGCATATTGTTTAATTACATTCTCTGTTAATGCTTTCTTGAAGATTCTGAAGTCACATAGACTTACGTCGATTTTTCCAAATGCACCATCAATCTGTCCATCTACCCAGCCTACTCGTAGTGGCGCATTATTGTCAAAATTAGGAACTCCGGGAAGCTCAACTTCTTTAGCTGCAGGATTTGGAATGGATCCACCTACACCAGTAACACCAACGTTATTTGTAACGCCTAGGACACCATCAGTATAGATTCTTACATATTTCTTTTTGTTCGGCTTATATTCCACAACGGCCGTAAGATCGTGCCATGTTTCGCCGCTAAACTCTAATCCATTGATTTCATAGCCGTTTCTAAAATCGCTTCCACCTGAAATAAAGAATCTCCATCGGTTTTGCAATAAACTGAAATCCCAACCTGGACCTTCGTTATCTCCCCATCCGCTTTTCGCTTTCTTACCTAAGATAGAAGGCCATTGATAGTAATATTCTCCGCGAGATATGTTTCCTGGATTTCTATTTTTCTTAACCTTGACAGAAATAGTGAAACTGGATGTATCTCCAAAATTGAAATTACGAGAAATACTTTCACTAACTAAGCCCCGTACACCTTCCGGTGCTCCTAAAAAATTGACTGCTGACCCAGATACTGAAGTTCCTACGAAAGGTTTACCAATAAAAGTCTGGCTGGTCTCTTCGGTGTGAAATATAGTAAAGGTATTCGCATTGGTGTTACTAAAAATGGTTTTATCATCTAAGGCTGGTGACAAAGTAAACTGTCCTCCTTTATTAGAGGTAATAATAATTAGCCAATTTTCACGATCATAAGTCGGTCTTGCTTTTACTGTCTCTATGATCGCTCCGATACGAGTATCAAACTCAGTAATTGCATCTCTGTAAGGTGCAAAGGTTATATCATAGCCCGACGCTTTTCCTGCAGCATCTATTCCGCTAAATTCTCCTAGAACCAGCGCAGCTGTATCCGTTTTCAAAAAATCTACCATCCTTGATTTAACAGCTTCATCATTACCTGCAAAAGACTCAGAAACATCCATGCCGCTTGTCAGGTTCGCCTTAAATGTTTCTGAAGAAGCAAAACTAGCCATGCGGAGCTTAGGATTTATAGATTTTATGCGCTGGAATATCACTGGATAGTCCGACAGCTTATTACCTGCAAAATCTTCAGAAGCAACTCCATGCTTGCTTTGCCTTACGCCTGTAACTAAATCAGCCCAGTTTGCAGCATTGGTAGTACTTAAATCGTTTAAGCTATTCCAGCTATAAATCGACTTTGGTAACAATTTAACAATGTTCGCCGGTTGCATCGATCTAACTGAAGAGCCTCGTGCACCGTCAGCGATGATGTAGAGAATCTTTGGTTTTTTATAAGTAATATCCAAATTTGTTTCTGGTGCATCCGGAATCATCTTATCAAACTCACTATTACATCCAGTTGCTATCGCTATTACAAACAGCGATGCACTAATAATTCTGGCCTTTAACATGT
This sequence comes from Pedobacter sp. GR22-6, assembly GCF_037402555.1. Lineage (NCBI taxonomy): Bacteria > Pseudomonadati > Bacteroidota > Sphingobacteriia > Sphingobacteriales > Sphingobacteriaceae > Pedobacter > Pedobacter sp. GR22-6. Next base: position 1,070,445 of record NZ_JBBEUC010000002.1, on the reverse strand, counting down.
TCATATGTTTTTAATTTATTCGGTTATTGATTGAATAGTAATTTCACCTTAGTTTAATAAGGTAATCCGTACGAGATTATAATAAAGCTGTTGATCGTCAAATCTATTGAAGTCTCCCATGATCAATAGAGCCCTCCTTCCATCTGCGGATTGTGTTTCATAGATATCGTTAATCTTATGAGCAGACCCAGTTACGTTGCCAAGATTATTATAACCCTGAGCCAGAGCACCAGTACCATCGGTAATTAGAAATCCAACTCTAGCCACTTTATCATAAGATTTGAAATCCCCACTGACTACAATCAGCCCATCATCAAGCTGCTTCGCATAGTAGGCTAAGCCACCTTCTATTGAGCCAACTTTAAAACTCTCATCAACAGAGCCGTCTTCATTTAACACAACGACTCCCGCCGCTGGCTTTCCATTAAATGACTTAAATCGTCCAGCCAATACGTATTTCTTTAATTTAACATTATAGTTCGCTGAAAAGATATAATCACTTGCGCCGGTTCCAGGATTGAAACTATTGTCTTTGGTACCATCAGGATTTAAACGCGTGATATAACCAGCAGCAACATCATCGAATCTGGTAAATTGCCCATAGCATAAGATTTTACCGTCAGCATGCATCAATGTAGAAGTTCTGCCTGTGCCACCTGCCCAGCTTTTGCCCTTTTGCCCTTTATAACCGACAGCGTTTTCATCGAACCTCCAGGTCCTATCTAAGGTACCATCTTCGTTAAAGCGAACCAATTGTCTTACTTCAACACTATCCAGCGCCGTACTGTCCTGGTACTTATAGGAGTTGATATCATATCTCCTAGATACATAATAATTGAAGTCCCCGCTGGCAATTAGTTTTCCATTAAACGTATATAAACTACGTATTGTACCACTTACTCCTCCATTAAACTTTGGAATATATTTAATCTTTTGGGTATAGGTCAATACAGAGGTAGTATCAATTGCTCCTCCAGTAGAAATACGCGTTATTCTACTAATATCTCCACGTTGTTGATATCCACTAAAATCACCAGCAATATAGTTCCAACCATTTAATGTTACCATTCCGAATAACTGTCCATTAGAAGCATTGCCCGCAGCATAAGATCTGTCCCAAGATCCATTTGGAGAAATTCTCACAATACGGTTGGTTGGTCTTACCGAACCACTATTATTATAACTGGTAAAATTACCAAGCAAATACAAGGTTCCATCTGGTCCTGGAACAGCTTTATTTACAGCACCATTTGTACCATTAAATGCTGTAAATGTGAAATCAACGGCTGCTTTACCAGATACTCTGAATCTCGGACCAAATACCAACTGACCATCAACAACAAATGATGTTACACCAGAACTCGCCTTTTCCGGAACAACCACAGTAATGGATTTGTCAGTCACAGATTTAATTTCAGCTTGCTGACCATTGAAGAAGAATGTTAGACTCTTCTCGTGCTCTTTCAATCCGCTTGCAGTAATAGTGACCAATGTACCCGGTTCACCTATTGAAGGACTCGGTAGCTGCTGGGCATTAGTTACAATACCCAAAGGTGCTCTTCCTCCTCCATAAGGGTCCTCAAAAACAGTCTTCTCTTTCTTACAAGAGCTGAAAAGCATTCCTGCGAAGAGAACAATTAAACTTGTATATTTCAATTTCATGATACTTGTTTTAAAATTTGTATATCCAACTCTCTTACTTACTTAACACTACGTCTCTTGCAAAATCATATCCAAGACCAAATCGATTTGCTGCTTCTTGATGAAACACACCCCCGATTTTTTCAGGTCCGTAGAAAACTGCAAGTACATGTACGACACCATTTGTTGGTTGGATGTCGGAAGTGGCCACTGCAGCAGAATTTAATTGCTGAGGGTTAGACGGATCAGGCAAAGTTGAAAAACTAAGTTGCCTATATCCCGTATATTTTACGCCATTAACTTCATTATATACTACACCAATATTTGCCAAATCTCCATTATATCCTTGATAGTAAGCGCCAGGAAAAAGTGCGCGTAAATCGAAATCTAGCTGCGGGTAATCTTTCAACCTCAATTTACCTTTAAAAACGTACTTTAGCAAGTATCTTCTCCAGATTTCAGTAGGAACGTCTGACAGCACTTTGATGGTGTCCTTGTTCTGATTGTACAACTCCTGATTTAAACGATTACCCATATTTGGCACATTTGTGTTAACGAGACCAATCGTTCTTCTAACCACCTCATCAGTTGGGGCGAAAAATGTAATATCTTCTTTATTGAAAACATCTTCCAGACCTGCTAGTTTTACTATTTGGGCTATGGTATCAAACTTATCATTGGATTGCAAATATTGCAAAACTGTTCCGTTGAAAACCGGGTCAGATTTCCCACCATCAATATAATAGTCGTCTTTGGCACATGATGATACTAAAGTAACTATCATCATAGTGCAGATCGCAAACGGTACCGTGTATTTCTTAAAAATATTTTTCATGCGCATAATTCAATTAGTTAAAGTCCAGTTCCTATCCAGTAATCATTTAGCCTCATCAAAGGATTGTTGGTTAACGCGGCTGCATCGATAGGCCAGGTCCAACCTCCTCTATTGAATTTATCAAATGTTAAGGGGTTCTCAACATACTGCCTATTCATAATACGCTTCGTCCTTACCAAATCAAAATAATGAGAACCTTCACCCATTAATTCCTTAGCTCGTTCCCAAAATATAACATCTTTAATATCACCCGCGCCAACAACAAATTCTGTGGCTCCTCTTTGCGATCTAACCATATTCAACTTGTCAGCAGCGCCGCTTTCATTACCTCTTTCAGCATAGGCTTCAGCACATAATAAAATAGCATCAGCATAACGCATGATGAGATAAGTATTGTCGGGATTGATGTCAAGACTAGGATTACTAGCGTCAACAAACGTGTTGTAAGCAAATTTCTTCAACTGAAAGGTTTCAGGATTTTGATCAAAAGGTGCCACAAACCAAGTTTCCAACCTCTGATCACCTGGATCAGGATATAACTTCAACATATACTCCTCAGTAAAAACAGCATTGCTGTATCTGTGGGTATACTCAGGTTGCTTATAAGGAAAGTGGATAAATACATCCGCAAATGGAGAATATGGGTTGGCTTGTGCAAATGGATTATCGGAATCATTATAATTTAACGTTCTGAACAATTCGAACAAGCTCTCCTCAGATCTTCCTTTACTCACGGTAGCCCACTGACTCAATGGCAACATTTTAAATGCATTGCTGGCGATCAATTCTTCACCCAAGGAAATGGTTTCGTCATAGTATTCCATCTTCCTGGAAGGATCAAAACCAGCGTTCCACATGTTCATATTCATAATCAGACCCACTACGGCACCACGACTAGCTCGAACCCCACGCTGGGACGGATCTGACATAGTCCAAGGCAAATCAGGCTTTGCTAATTTCAAATCAGCTATACACTTATTCAATACGGAAACCATATTTTCCCTTGGGAGTGGATCTTTCTGGTAAGCCGCGGTGTAATAAACTACGTCACCATAAAGCCTAACCATTTGAAAATAACAAAAAGAACGGATAAATCTAGCTTCGGCAATATATCGTTTCGTCTGCTCGGCATTTAAGGCAGGAATACCCTCTTGCACTTTTACCAACAATAAATTTGCGGCTTGGATGACCCTATAATATTCCTCCCAGTTAGTTAAATCCCTAAAATTATAACTAGACCAGTCCCTACCGTCTTGAACAGCTTCAAGCAACAGACGGTCATTAATTACAGTAGTCGGGATTACCTGCTTTACAGTACTGCCTTTCGGATCAGGAGCCTGTCTGGTGTGCCCCCCTATTCGACTAATACCTCTTCTAATTTCACCGCCTTGCACTGCTGGAATTGCTTCTCCCGAACGAAATTCTCCTGTGGCTCCAGCAAAAGAGGTACGTGTATATTTATCAAACAATCTACCATACATATCAGTGATATTGCTTTCAATATCATCAACGCTTTGATAAAAGTTGTTACCTGTCAACTTATCTATGGGAGTGATGCTCAAAAACTTTTTACAGCTATACTGTGAGCTGACCATCACAACTAATAGGCAAATAATAATCTTTTTCATGTCTTATGTTTTTCTGGCCTCTATTAAAATGTAACTACTAGTCCTAGTGTGTAAGTACGAGGATTTGGATATCCACTAGTGATGTCTCTTCCCAAATTCGTTACGTTTTCTGGATTAGGTCCCGAATACGGTGAGAAAGTCACTAAATTCGCAGTAGAAAAATGCGTCCTAATATTATTTACTCCAAGGCGTTTGGAGAATTTCTTATTAACATTATAAGCTAGCGTGGCCTGATTGATTTTAAAGTAACTTCCGTTTTCCTGCCATAGATCTTGTTCATTCCTGAAATTACCCATATATCCACCGTGGGCGTAGTCATAAACGTTTCCATAAGTCGCATCGTTATCGCCTGGTCCAGTCCAAATGTTTAAGGCTCCTGGAGGAGGCACAGTATTAGTACCAAATGGATCACTTAATAATCGCAAGCGAGCCGATAGTGCATTATTCAATATAGAACGAACAGCAGTATATGACGCATAGAAGTTCAACGTCCAATCTTTATAAGAAAATGTGTTACTGATCCCACCAGTTAGCAGGGGCTGTGTATTACCCAACACTTGCTTATCGCGATCATCGATTACATAATCTCCATTTGCATCCCATAATCGAGCATCACCGCCTTGGTAGGAGTTCAAATGACTTCCGTTGTTATTGTTTCTCAATCTTAAACCTGTTACAGGATCTACAGGAACATCAGATGTAGAACCATAAACTCCTTGATTGATGAAAAGATAATTTGAAAGGGCATTTCGACCCACTCTTTTAGCAATGAACTGTCCTGACCCTTGACCCTCTATAACTTGCCCGTTATATTCAGCTGGTAGGGACGTTAAAACATCATAATTCAGAGCTCCATTTACGGAAATATTCCATCTAAGTTTATAGGTACTTGGTAATGGCCTGCTTGATAGCGACAACTCGTATCCATAATTGGCAATACCTGCATCATTACTTAAATAGTTTGCAAAACCTAATGTATTAGATAATCTATTTCTAAACAATTCATTTTTGACATTTCTATAGTAAGTTTCAAAGATGACGTCTAATTTTCCATCAAAAAAACCGACATCTAATCCCAAATTGTATTGCACTACATTTTTAGGCTTCAAGACTGGATTAGGGATTTGGTCATAATCTATACCCACACGAGGTGCATTATTATAAAACCCATATGGATTAAATCTACCATAAATGTCTGTAAGAACGCCTTGTGGAAAAATATTGCGACCCCATGTAGCTCTGATAGCTCCATAAGTTAGCCAGTCAGAAGTTCCTTTCAACCAGTTCTCTTTGGTAAAGTTCCATTTCAAACCAATTGAAGGATTTTTTGAATAAGGATCATCCTGACCACTCGACGAGTTGCCTTCTACCCTATAAGTCAAATCCACTACGTATTTTTTCTTATAATCATAAGTGAATGCCGCAGCAACAGAAGCTTGATTTAAATCCCTGAAACTTCCGCTCAAAATACCTCCACCTCTGGAAAAATAACCGTCATAACCTAAAGGACCTTCAAACTGGTCATTTGGTAATCTTTCCAAGCGTGTAGCATTTTCCTGACTTTTTCTGATGTAAATCTCAGAGAACAAACTTGCGAAAAAGTTGTGATCTCCCACCGACTTAGTATAAGCAATGTTACTTCTATTGTATAAAACTGAGGAATAGGCATAGAAATTATATAAACTGGCAAACTGACTATTTGCAGCGGCCGGCAAATAACGCTCTGATGACTCAATTGTATAATCATAGTTACCAGACGTACCAAGATTCAAACCCGGCAAGATCTCGTAAGTGGCTGACATATTCGCTGAAATGTTTTTAGGACCAGCACTTTCTCTGATCTGTAAGGTAGTAAGTACGTCACTGGTTGCTAATAGAAATGATGGACCAGGCAATAATGATGATCGCTCACTACTAACTCCTACCACCCTTTGCAATACCCCGCTACCACTACCTGATTTTACACTGCCGATAGAACTTCTGATTTGTCCAAAGAAGCTCAATTTATTGGAAGGCTTAAATTCCATATTCATGTTCAAGCTATACCGCTCAAAACCTGTATTCTCTACGATACCATTTTGCGAATAGTAATTTAAATTAGTTTTGTAGTTAAACCGCTGATCACCACCATCAAACGAAACGTTATGTGTCATATTGTATTGGTCAGAATAAAAAAGATCCTGCCAGTTAGTGGAATTATTATAAAAGGCATTTAAACTGTCTGCCAAAAATGGAGTGTTTGAAACCCTATATAGTTGTTCAAACATACCATATTTATTAATCTGGTCTAACTTGAACTGACGTTCGAAACTCCCACCTAATGTCTCGCGAAGTTTGGGAACAGCGGACATATAATAGTTAGAGGTATACACTACTCTTGGAATTTCAGATTTACCGCGAACGGTCTGGATCAAGATAACCCCATAAGCACCCCTTGAACCATAGAGAGCAGTTGCCGTTGCATCTTTCAAAATCTCGATACTTGCGATATCCTCTTGTGGAATCAACGACAACGGACTAACCCCAGGACCTTGTTGATCAAAACCAAATTCAGAAGCCTTGTCTGCATCCATTGGCACCCCATCAATAACGTATAATGGTGAAGTCGGCTGTAAGAATGCATCATCGCCTGATCCGGTAGTCGCTATTGTAGAAAGACCACGAATGTTAGTGGATCCTCTCATACCTGGAGCACCAGTGTTATTTTGAATATTCAAACCTGCAACTTTACCTTGCAATAATTGCTCTACGTTGCCTACTGGCACATCCTGAATCTCTTGACGATTTACTAAAGCTGATGAACCAGTCGTTTGTTCACGTGTTCTCTTTTGATAACCACGAACCACAACCTCATTCATTTGATTTTTAGTTTCTTTCAAACTAACATTCAACGTAGTTTGGCCGGGTTTTAATGTAATTTTCTGTACGTCATAACTGATGTAGCTGAAAGTTAGGGTGGCACCCTCTTCCACAACGATCGAATATCGACCATTGGCATCTGCAGCGATAGTTCTAGGAGGTACTCCTGTAGTAATACTGGCATTGATCATCGGAAGTTTGGTTTCCAGATCAATCACCGTACCTGTTACAGTAATTCGTTTAGTTTGAGCCATCAAATCCTTGCATAAAAAAATGCAGCTGAAAAAAATTGATAGCAGAATAATTTGTCTTTTCATTGTATAAATTTTAATCATTAGGATTACTAGTCGTTTTCAAACTTAGGGTTCTTGTCTTTAAAGTGGAATACAATCTCCCAATCACCACGTTCGTAAATTTTGAAATTGCTGGAGATTCGCGCTGTCTTAGTTGTTCCACCAAATGCAATTCGGGAGTAAACTAGTTCTATTCTAGCGGAGTTACCATCTCCGTTGATACCTCCTGCAGTCCAACGAGTAGGTATCCTGGCTAGTGGAATTGGATAAGCAACAGTATACTCAACATGTTTGTCCGTCATCACGTAACCCAAGGCTGTGCCTGTTTCATTGAAGCCGTGAACCTGCTCGGCCCATTTTGTCTGGTTAAACATTACGGGGTTGATCTCTACGGAATCTTTATTCAACACCTTGAATCTTAACTTATTGCCATTAGGGTTGTTAGAAAACTTCCTAATATACATGTACACACGACCTCTTGTAGCACTTTTAACATCGTCCATAGGAGTGTTATCAATTGCCGCAGTAACATCACTTACTGAAGGATAGTTAAATACCCTAACCTTACCTGATGGAGTTGTTGTATTGGGCTTCCCAGTTATCGTGTTATAATCATCACTCGGTTCATAAGGAATATCTATTTGGGGGATGATTTGTAGATCTTTGATGATTCTGCTACCGCCAGAATTCGAGATTTTCACATCGAAATACCTTGTATCCTGAGGATAGGTTACGGAATCGGCTGGCTTAATTAGATCTTTTGTAGCGGTATACCACATGACTAAATCTCCTGAGCCCCTCAATTCTACCATCGGGCGATTTTCCAACTTACGTTTTGCTTCAATTTCGGCGATACTGGTTTCTTTGCCAGTATATTCTGATGTCCAGACCAAAGTCGGTTTTGAAACAAACATGTCGTTAGCATCTCTTCCATCTCCAAACCTAGCATTCAGTATCTGAAAGTTCATGGGGAAACTAGAATTGTCCGCGCTAAATGCATTGGTAGTAATCGAGGTTCTACCTAGTCTTGGTCTAAAAATCTTTGTATTATAATCAGCCTTTGCACTCAAGTAATCTGTCTCTTGTGGGAGGTCAAATATTTTACGGCAACCAGCAAAAGCAACTACTGTAGTTAAAAGTATTAATGCTTTATATTTAATTGATTCTTGCATAACATTATTTAATTTAAATATCATCCTCCCTTAGTCAAAAATTTCTCTAAAATTCATCGTCCATTCTGAAATTTGGATTACGCCAGCGCCATTGTTCTGAAGGAACACCAAACGATAATGCTTGTATGCTTTTGTGTTTACAAAATCATAAATCTTTTGCTGGTAGTTAGTCGTAAACTTTTGCTCTTGGCGAGTGTCTAGAACCGTCCATCTTTGTACCGGTGTAGTTGCAGGCGCTACTGGAATAGGATCATCAGTAGCCTCTACTCTCCAAGCTTTAGGGTCACGATCTATGTAAGTCTTACTATCATTCGCAGAAGTGATCGTATAAGAGTTCGAAATGGTTGGCACATCAGGCACCCAATTCATATAAATTTTATTATCCGTACCGAAGCTGTTCAACATTTTCGTCTGAAAATTGTTGTCCAATACCTTTATAAACTTCTCTCCAGGACTAGTTTGACCATCAAAACTATCCTTATTGTCCCAAGCGATAAACCAAGTACCACCTTTTGGGTAGGTAAACAAATTTGGTGGTGGTGGTACTAAAGTAATTCTGCTTACGAAATCATCAAATCCGAATACGTGGTCATTCCTTAATAAATGAACCATGCCATTTTTAGTCTTAATATTGACAGAAGTTGTAGTAGTTTTCGCCCAATTGGGTAAAAAGATGCTCCTTTTTGTGTTTGAAAATTCAATAATTGAAGAGCCTCCATTTTGCCAACCTTGTGCATCAGCGAATACCCGCAGACCATGCATTGGATAGTCTCCCCTGACACTAAAAATTGTCTGACCATCGCCTACAGAAAAGTCATTAGCAACAAAAATTTTCTTGATGATATATCTAGCCACTAAGGTATCTAGGTGCGAACTGTCAGCAATCGCTTTCGCTCTATCTCTTTTCGCCATACCAGGCAATACACCTTGAGCAATTTGGTTAAGATACATCGCAGGTTTGCCTTGAGCCCTACGCACATCATTTAAATTTTTAATAGCTATCTGAAAGCTTAAATTTGACGGAGCAAACAACGTTACCGCATCATTACTTACTATATCTTTCATTTTTAACTTATCGATCAAAAACAAAAGCGAATCATAAACACCAGGCTTACTTTTCAAGTATTCATACGTGTTTAAAGTGGTTTCATTCTCAGTATTAGGAGTATTATAATAACCTTCCTCACGCTTACAACCTGTTTGAAATATCAGTGCGGCAAACACAAATCCTAGAAGGGCCTTGCCGAATAAAATTGATTTTTTCATGTCTATCTATACTATATTACTTCCAATATGAATTTTGCGATAACAAGGGATTCTGATCAAGCAAATGCTTTGCAATCGGCCAGTAAATCCCACCACTGTTGATTAGTTGCATAAAAGCAGGATTAGATTGTTTGATTTTATGGTATCTGATCTGATCGTACCAATGCATTCCTTCACCCATAAATTCTTTTTGTCTTTCCTTAAAAATTGCATCAACCACATTCCCATGGGTGGCGAAGCTGTATGGAATATAATCGTTATCACGTTGATTCTGCAACCCCATGTGATCCACGTTATATCTTCGCTGTCTAACTCTATTTAAATCGTTTGCAGCAGCACCATTTTCACCCACCGCAGCATATGCTTCGGCACGTAATAAGGTGATATCTTCTAATCTGGTAACAACAATGGCACTTGAAAAGATCCTGAAAGTGGGATCAGTGCCTCCGTCTTGTATACATTTGATTTTGCTGAAGATCGGATATCTGCCAGTAAAATTTGTGAAATATAATTGTGATCTGGTCACGCCCGTAGTATCAATATTAAAGCGACCATCATTGGTTTCCTTGAAAATGGACAGAATAGAATCTTTAGGCACATACATATCCGGAACACTTTTATTTACGATAGGTTCAGCCAATGTCAATGACTCGATATTCCCCCTGTAACTTGCATCCTGATGGCCATAAACGAAGCCAAAGCCAAACAATTGCTCGCTATTTTTATCGAAGAATATCCCTCTCCTATCCGCAAGCCTGGCAGTAGAGATAAAATTCAAGCCCCCTCTACCAAAGTCATTGATCACTGTACTTGCATAGTTGATTACATCAGAGTATTTACCTTGCCATGCAGCAACATGAGCAAGCATACCATAAACTGTATGTTTCCTTACTAAAGCACCTGCCCACCTTACTTCGGACTCATTGTAATAGTTTCCTGGCTGCAGTTGATCATTTGCACTGTATTTGTAAGGCAATATTGGCGCTGCAGCCAACATCTCTTCCTGTACAAATTCAAGAATTGCCTGTTTATCTGATCTTTTACGATTTTCGAATTTGCCGTCTCTAGAAGACACAATGAATGGAACATCGCCCCATATCCTAACCATGTAAAAATAGGCAAATGCACGCAGAAATCTGACCTGGGCAATGTCAATCTGCATATTATTCTCTGTATAACGGGCATCTTTAGCTTTCACCTCGCCTATACGTTCTAAAAAAATATTAGCAGAATTGATAATGCGGTAAAACAACGTCCAATCTGACAAATCACGAATTACCTCGTGAGATGCATTCAGGTCATTTCTCATAATAGCCTTTAAATCCTGACGATTGGGGCTATCGAAATTACCCATACGCATATCTCCGTATAACCAATGGCGTTCTTGATCAGCCAGTGCTGCACGTGTCAACCCGTAAACCCCCATAAGTGCGGACCTCGAGTCCTCTATGGTGTTCCAATAGTTTTCCTCACTCACTACCCTGGTTGAGTTAATATCTAAGGTCTTTTTACAGCTGCTGGCAAGCAAACCAAAACAGACAAGACTCAGTAAAATTATTTTTTTCATTTCCTCGATTTATTAAGGTATTCGTTATTATTTCTCTACGACTATGGTTTAAAAGTCCAATTTAACACCCAATGTAAACGTTCTTGGGATTTGAATTCCGTAACCCGAATCGTATCCGGTATAATTCACCAATTCAGGGTCTTGTCCAGTATAGTTTGTCAATGTAAATACGTTATGAACGCTTCCATAAACAAGGAATTTTTGAACATTTGGAGATTTCTTCTTGAACATATCGGTCAAATCATAGGAAAGCGACAGCGTACGCAATTTTACAAAAGAAGCATCTTCAAGGAATAAATCTTGAGCAGCTTGATATGGCGCTACCGAACTCCAAGGATTGTACAATGGATATTTAGCATAATCACCACGCTTCTCCCAGAATGTAATTTCACGAACTGAGTTCATATTATTCTGACCCTCACGATTCACAAAATCAAATCTGTTAGCCATTTCCTGATTGATTAAATCTCTACCAAGATTAAAGTAGAAATTTAGGCCTAAAGTCCATTTCTTATAACTGATATCATTGTTAAAGCCACCTGAAACAACAGGCAAAGCATTACCTTTCAAGATTCTATCATCATCATTTATATTGTTATCTCCATTAAAATCAGTCCAGATTGGATCTCCTGCTTTCAAGTCGATACCGTTGTAGGACAATTTATCTCCAGCAGCATTCACAGGAACTTCACCGTCAGTATTATAGATACCTTTATTATTTAATAGCCAATAACTGTCGACTGATTCTCCAACTTTCAGCAATCTGTTACCGATTGCCAGCCGAGATAATCCACCAGGCAAAGCTGTTAAGGTATTTTTATTGTAATTAACATTTAAGGAAGATGTCCAGGAAACAACGTTACTGTTCGGAATAATCTTACCGGTCAACGTAAGCTCAACGCCTGTGTTCCTAACAGACAAACCATTTTTTATCACCTGTGTATAACCGTATTCCGCAGCAGAAGGAACTCCTAACAACATATTCTTATCCTCTTTGTAGTAGGCGTCTACGCTAGCTTGAAGACGATCAGCAAAGAAAGATCCGTCAATTCCAACATTTAATTGATCTGTATAAGCCCATTTCATGTCATATCCCACAGAACCAGCTGTGTAAGGACGAGTCAATACAGCAAAACCGTTATAGCCCGGAGTGATAAGATTTCCAGTAAATCCTATTGATGCTGTGTATTGAGGCCCCTGAGCGTAATTATCAAAATTTTCGTATCTACCCATCCGTCCTACACTAGCTCGCAGGTTCAAGTCAGAAATCAACCTGTTATCATTGAAGAACTCTTTTTTCATGTCCCAACCTGCTGAGAATACTGGGGCGTAAAACCAACGACTCGTAGGTTGTTGATTGGAAGAAGCATCTCCTCTCAAAATAGCCGAAAATGAGTATTTTTCTTTGAAATTATAGTCAACTTTTCCGTAGACAGAAATTTGATTATTCTTAGTTTTATCTAAAAACTTATAAACCAACTCTCTCTTGAATACCGTAGTATTTAAATCTTGATTAAGCAGGTTTAGCTTGATAAAATCATTACTTCCTTTATAGCCATACGCGTAGTTATATTTGGACTTATCAAACTGAAAAATATTTCCAACTGAAAAATTGAATTTATGATCTTCGTTTAATTCATAATCATACGTTGCAATGTTATCTATTGAAGCACGCTGATTATATCCATAATAATTTGATGCATAATTAGTCGTTTGCAATAAAGTTCTCGCAAAGAAAATATCACGAGTACCTTCATTATAATCAAGGCCAAGAGTCGAAACAAACTTCAATTTTCCAAAATCAAAGCCAAATTTCACAAAACCTTCCACGATGTTTGACTTATTATTATCAAAGCCTTTCTTAAACTCATTCAGATAACTGATATATGATGAGGAATTAGGAGCGATAGGTGAACTCAAATCCGGAATATAATTCACCTGCGAAAGGCGATCACGAACATTCTTGTTTCGTTGGCGCATAATCTGATTTGCATTGACCATTGCGCTTAACGTAAACCAGCTCACCGGTTTCATATTTATGATGAAACGTGTGTCATATCGATCTGCGCCTGTATCATCCGCTACTCCACCGCTACGTAATGTACCTAATGAAAACCTAAAATTTGCACGATCTGTACCTCCTGCTATACTTGCGTTTACACCATATTGAATCTCGCTACCATAATATTGATCTTTCCAATTAGCAGGGCCGTAGTATGCATTATTCAATGAATCACTTAAATACAAAGGATATACATCATTCTCCGAATAATTGCCATTCGCAGTATATTTATCGTAAAATTGTCTTCTGAATGAATTTTCGAAACGACCATTTATTGTAGTCACGTTATTGGGTGTAGCAATACCTACATAGCTATCAAATGTAATTCTTCTAGCAGATGCTGGCGCATTTGTAGTGATGACAATTACCCCATTCGCACCCTTAGGGCCATAAATAGCAGTGGCTGATAAATCTTTCAACACCTGTATTGACTGAACATTCGCCATGTTGATGTTGGCAAGCGTGTTTGTGGCAGTACCAATTCTATCGAATTTGTTTTGTTGGATATCAAACGCGAATGGATGCTCTCCTACTAGTTGAACACCATCCAAAACGACTAGTGGTTGAGTAGCATACAACTCACGGGCCGATAATAGCGGCTGAGAAGTTCCACGAATAAACATATTTTGAACAGTTCCAGGTTCTCCAGAAGGTTCTTGAACATATAAACCAGCAGATTCACCTTTCAAATATTGTTGAAGTGAAATCGCTGGGAAAGTTGAGAGTTTTTTTGGATCTAAACTGTTGCTCTTAGACTGTAGTTTTCGATCAATAGCTCTTTTAGGGGCTGATATCCCGACAACACCAGTATCCGTCACTTTTTTTGAAGTATCCGTTTGTTCTTGAAAATTTCCTCTAAAAGAGAAATTATTCGAAATACAGACAGACCTAGCCGTATTACCGAAGGAGTATGTTGTAGTACACAAAACACCCAGGAAAGTTATTGTTGCAATAATGCGCATAACAGACAATTAAGTATTAACTAATTAAAGACCTTTTTTAATTGTGATTATATTAAAGTCATCTTTAAATCAAACGCAAAACAATTACAGCCCTAACCCTATACCATAGGACTGAAAGATTCTACAAAAATTTAAAAATAGGTTAAAACGTTTTAGCTATCTAGAACTATGATAAGTTTTAAACAGCGATAACAGAACCAACTTTCAATGACTCTTGATAATGCTTAAGAAAATAAAGATTGCTCGGAAATGAGAATTCATCCCTGAAGATTTTAGTAAAAGTTTTACTCATAATTTGGTTTATTAGGTAATTTATTTGGTTTGTGATATCGAGGTTTTGTGTGCTAAATCGATTATCTATAACAATTATACGAAAGATAAATTACAATCCAAATGTTTTGTGGCATTTTTTTATATTTTTTTTATAATCCTAATTTACTCGAAGCTAGTCAATTATTATCCAGTTTATTTTCATGCTATAACGTTGTAGTAATTTTATCTGGTTTAGCATATAGTATATATATACAATTCTTAATTTTACCTACGCCAATGGATAGTTTCTTTTATCATCAATCGGTAATTATTAGGATTTAAAATTGATATGTTCACCCTTTTAGTCAATGAAAATTTGTTATTTTGATATATAACAAAAATTAGACAGGCCCTTTTACCTGAAACAAATATGCCAGTTAGAGAAAAAGAACAAACCAGCAGCAACGTCTTATCGATAGATATTGGCGGGACAAGCATCAAAGCTTGCATATTGAGTGAAGACGGAACGCCGCTTTCAGAATTCCAAAAAATACCAACGCCTAAAAATTCTACTCCTGAAGCTGTGATTTCCTGCATCAAAGAACTCGTAGTATGCCTTGCTGACGATTTCGCCAGGATTTCCGTTGGCTTCCCAGGCTACGTAAGATTTGGAAAGGTAGAAACTGCCCCCAACCTGGCCAGAAACAAATGGACGAATGTCGAACTCGCTCAGCAAATCAGTAATCTATTTGATAAACCGGTAAGGTTAATCAATGACGCGGATCAACAGGCTCTTGGAATTGCAAGCGGTTCGGGCTTTGAAATTGTAGTTACTGTAGGTACAGGCTTCGGTACCGCGATGGTTTATGACGGTGAGCTCCTCCCCCATTTCGAACTTGCACATTTGCCTGTTACCAAAACTAAAGACTATGACGACTACATCGGAACTAAGGCACTTGAAAAAATAGGAAAGAAAGACTGGAACGATCGCCTCGAAAGTATCATAGAAACTTACAAGACAGTTTTTAATTATGATACCTTATATATAGGTGGTGGAAATTCTAAGCACATCACCTTAGAATTGGATCACAACATTAAATTGGTGACCAATAAAGATGGTATAAAAGGTGGAGCCAAACTTTGGCAGGTTGCAGAAAAATACCATGTTCATACCACTTACCCAAACAAGAAATAACTAGAAATGAATAATAAATTTACTTTAGGAATGATCGGCCTGGGTACCATGGGCCGTAATCTATTGCTCAACATGGCCGACAACGGTTTCCAGGTAACCGGATACGATAAGGATGCCAAAATGCTTAAAAAACTGGAAGAAGATGGTAAAGCACATAATTTGAAAGGCTTTGAATCTCTGGAGGATTTTATTCAGAGTCTCGAATTACCGAGAAGAATTATGCTTCTTGTACCCGCAGGCAAAATCGTAGATAGTGTAATTCAGGAACTTGTACCGCTACTGGAAAAAGGCGACATGATCATAGACAGTGGAAATTCGCATTTCACAGATACCAGCCGCAGAGCTATTGAGCTTTCAGATCAGGGCATTCACTTTTTCGGAATGGGAATCTCCGGAGGCGAAGAAGGTGCCCGGTTCGGTCCGAGCATGATGCCTGGTGGCGACAAAACTGCTTACAATGCTGTAAAACCAATATTGGAAGCTGTATCGGCTAAAGTAAACGGCGATCCTTGTGTCGCTTACATAGGTCCGGGTGCTTCCGGACATTTTGTAAAAATGGTGCACAATGGAATTGAGTATGCCATGATGCAGGTACTTGCTGAAACCTATGATTTATTAAAAAATGGCTTGGGATACAATAACGACCAGATCTTTTCTCTTTTTGAAAAATGGAATAACGGCCGACTTAAATCTTTTCTTTTGGAAGTCACACGTGACATATTTAAAGTAAAAGACGAAAAGACAGGCAACTTCCTGATTGATATGATCAAAGATGAAGCTAAATCTAAGGGAACTGGTAAATGGACATCGCAGGTGTCGATGGATTTACAATCACCCATCCCTACCATTAATGAGTCCGTCAGCTCAAGAGATCTTTCAAAACTGAAGAAATTGCGCACTTCACTATCAATCGCTTTACCTCAGGAAAAAACAGCCATCGAAAACGCTGAAGCATTTGAAGTTCAATTGGAACAAGCACTTTATTTTGCCATGATCACTTCTTACGCACAAGGTTTGCATTTGCTCGAGCAGGCATCGGCTGAATTCAAATATGAACTGAACCTGAAAGAAGTTTCCCAAATCTGGCGCGGTGGATGTATCATCAGAGCAGAGCTTCTGGAAGATATTTATCAGGCCTATAAAAAACAACCTGAAATGACTCACCTTTATTCGGATGAAAGCATCCAGCAACAGCTTAAAGAGATCATCCCAGGAACAAGAGAAGTGGTCATAACAGCATTGAAAAATGGCATCGCCGTTCCATGTTATGCTTCAGCACTTACATACTATGATGCACTAAGAACAGATAAATCTCCATTAAATTTAACCCAGGCACAGAGAGACTTTTTTGGCGCGCATACGTTCGAACGCATTGACGAGGAGGGTATTTTCCACGCCAATTGGAATTAATTCAACTAGTAAATTAAACAAATAATGAAAACAAGCATCAGCCTCAACCCAACAATAATTGTGATTTTTGGTGGCACCGGTGATTTAAATATGCGCAAATTAGCGCCTGCGCTTTATAATCTATATTCCGATGGCTATATGCCAGAGAAATATGCCCTTATAGGAACTGCACGCAGACCGCTTGATGATGGCAAATTCAGAAATTCTTTAAAGGACGGTGTGAATAGCTTTTCCCGTTCAGGAAAAGTTAAACAAGAGAAATGGGATAAATTCACAGCTCATGTACATTACAGTCCTGTGGATGTAGAAGCTCCTGAAACCTTCGGAAAACTGAAAACCTGCATCGAAAAATACCAAAAAGAGTTCGGCCCAGAAACTCAAATCATTTACTATCTGGCTGTTGCCCCTAACCTTTTCCCGCTTATCGCACAATGTCTGTCCGACTACAAATTGGCAGGAACAGAAGACAATTGCAGGATTGTAATCGAAAAACCTTTCGGAAGAGACTTGGAAACCGCAAGGGAACTCAACGGCATCCTTACAGGGATATTTACAGAAAAACAAATCTACCGCATCGATCACTATTTGGGTAAAGAAACCGTGCAGAACATCATGGCTTTCCGCTTTGCTAACTCATTCCTGGAACCACTATGGAACAGAAACTACATCGATCACGTACAAATTTCTGTAACGGAGCAATTGGGCGTTGGCGACCGTGGAGGTTATTATGATGGTTCAGGTGCTTTGCGCGATATGATCCAGAATCACTTATTGCAACTGCTTTGTATAATAGGTATGGAAACTCCTGTTAATTTTGAAGCAGATGAGATCCGAAATAAAAAAGTAGATGTATTGAAAGCCATGCGTCCCTTTGGTCCTGACGATATTCGCTTCAGTACTGTACGTGGTCAATATACGAGAGGCTGGGTTGAGGGCAAAGAGGTTCCTGGTTATCGTCATGAAACCGGCGTTGATCCCGACTCCAATACAGAAACTTTTGCAGCCATTAAATTCTTTGTAGACAATTGGAGATGGCAAGGAGTTCCATTTTATGTCCGCACCGGAAAGCGACTTTTCCAGACCTCGTCACTGATCACAATCCAGTTTAAGGATGTGCCTCATCAGATTTTCCCTGCCGGAGTTACAGAACATTGGCAACAGAACAGACTGATCATCAGCATACAACCTGAGATGAGCATCCGCTTGCAAGTTCAGGGCAAAAGACCTGGCCTAGATATGGTGCTAAATCCGGTGGATATGGTCTTTGATTATAAAGGAACCTATAGTTCAGAAACTCCCGAAGCTTACGAAACGTTGCTATTGGACGTGATGACCGGTGATCAAACACAGTTCATGCGTGCCGATCAGGTAGAATCTGCATGGGAGCTTTTGATGCCTGTTGTAAATGCTTGGGAAAAGAAAAAATCTTTGAGCTTCCCCAATTATACTGCCGATTCCTGGGGACCGGAAGATGCAGAAGCACTTATAGCAAGAGACGGATTCCACTGGTTTACATTACCTCTAAATAAAGAATAATGAATGTATTGATTTACAACACGCAGTCCGAGCTTTTTGAGGATTTGGTAGAATATATTGTCAAGATTGCCAATCAATCCATTAAAGAAAAAGACTGTTTTAACTTTGTACTTACAGGCGGGAACTCTCCAAAAGCACTATATGAAATGCTGGCGACGACTTATAAAGATAAAATCGACTGGACCAAAGTATATTTCTTCTTCGGTGATGAGCGCAATGTGGCTCCAAATCATGAGAGCTATAATGGACTAATGGCTAAAAATGCCATTTTAGCACCATTAAACATTTCAGAGGACCATATCTTTTATGTAGATACTACGCTGGAGCCGGAAAAAGCAGCCATTGAATACCATAAAGCCATCACCAACCACTTTGATGGTGGCGATCTGGTATTTGACCTCATCCTTTTAGGTATGGGAGATGATGCGCATACTGCTTCGTTATTTCCTGGCACTTCTATCCTTAAAAACAGAGAAGTAGAAATTGATTCCGTATACGTTGAGAAGCTTTCTACGTATCGCATCAGCTTCACGGCGCCATTAATCAACAAGGCAAAAAACATCGCCTTTTTAGTGTTTGGCACAGGTAAAGCTGAAGCTGTAAAACATGTGATCGAAGATCAGCAGAAAAATACAGATCTGTATCCTACACAACTGATAAATCCCATCGACGGAAATGTAACATGGTTTTTGGATCATGAAGCGGCCGGCTTACTCAACAACTAAAGATCCATAAATAAAAACGCATCTATCCAAAGAAAGATAGATGCGTTTTTTTATACCTTGATGCGTTCAGTAACTACAGCATCATTCTCTGTATTTACACCTTTAATCTCAACATATTTCACATTTGGAAGCCAGAAAGATCCACCTTCTATACGCACAAATATGCGTTCGATCTGCACTTTTTTCTGGTTCACCGTCACAAAAACATGAAATTTCTTATCCTCCCCGCGTTGCAGGTACATCGGTAACTTCTTGTGTGAAACAAATCTCAGCTCAAATTGGTCCTTCGCCAATTCTTTAGTCTGTATACCGTAAGCAAACTTGCGCTGTATATAGCTCAAATCCTCCTGTTCACCTTTCTCCGCATAACGAAGCCAATACACAAGAATAGGCTCTTTACGGTCTACTACCCCATTTTTATCTACATTCAATTCGCAAATGATGGTATTCGTATTGGGATCCCGCTGCAAATAGAAAAGCTGATTGGAGATTCCTTTAGGCACAGGAAATTTCAAAGGTGAAGGGTCACTTTTGTCTGCAGTTTGAGCGAATACGCTTACATCACAAAAACCAATAAACAAAATTATGATGATCAGAACGCGTTTTAACAAAGGAAAACTTAGATTTGTCATTGCCTCAAAGATAGGAAGACAAAGATAAACAGCCGGGCTAAAATAAATATAATCTGATCATCATAAATTATTTATCAAAATTGAACACTATTGAGCCGCTGATCGACTAATATTCCATCAAACGCTTTCAGTTCAAATTTTAATTTACGCCGGGCTTTAAATCTGATGATAAAAAGATCTGCATTCCCGCTCAGCAGTTCCTTATTTCCCAGGTTCACAAAAGTTGGATACAGCATTTTTTTTCCGTTGCTGTGTAACCGGTCATAAGTCATGTTCTCCATTTGCTTTGTGTTTAAAACGTTTATTCCGAGGAACTCATAATCCTCAGGTGTATAAGGCAACGCAAAGCTCAGCGCATTCACCGCCTTTAAGGCTTTACCCTTTACGATCAGTTCAATGATTTCATCCTTATTGTAATCCTGTTTTGCAGTAATCAATTCGATTTTTCCGGCTGCCTGATCTTGGGCCTTTGGGTCAACTCCCCTCTCCAGCTGTGTAGCTACGACAGAAATGTCATATGCGTCGATCAGGTTGTTCTTGTTCAGATCACCATTACTGATATAGCCTTCGAAATCTGCATCTCCTTTCCTCAATCCGGTATAATTCATATAAGAAGTAAGGTCATTATGGTCAATCAGGCAGTCACTATTGATGTCTCCCGGCAAATACCCCGATGTCCCTGGAACCTTGAAAACATACAGTTCACGTCCTGAGCCAAAACCACCTACTCCATTTGTGACCGAAAGCTTGATGTAACGTACAGTGGGCTGCTTTCCAAAAGTGAATACTTTTACCTCGTCATTATTCAACCACTCAAAGGAGCCTGCTTCAGTCCAGTTGAGTTTGTCGTTACTGCACCAGACCTTTCCTTTCAGCAATACACCGTTCCCTCTTCCGGTCCTTGGCAGATAATGGAATTTATCCAACTGATAGACTGAATTCAAGTCAATCAGCACGTCAAATGGCACAGCATTTACCCCCCATTTGGTATGCCACATCTCCCCTTCTTCAAAATCAAACAGCTTATCAATCCCAGCCCCACCCTGATTTTCGACTGTTGTTTTAGCCGTAATTCCTTGAATCGCAAATTCCAGCGGGTTAGATCTCGTGCTCGCGTTGATTTCAGTCCAATCAGAATATCCGCTCTTGTTTGCTGCGCGGAGCTTAAATGAATAAGCTGTTTCGGGGCTGAGCCCATCGAACATCAACATGGTGTCCCTAATGGTAGTATAACGCATGCCGTTGAAATCAATTTCGTAGAAATCTGCCCCTACTATTTTCTTCCAGGATGGTGTAAGCGTATAGGCCTGCCTGTCTGCTTCTTTTACAACAGCATTGCTCGGTGCCTTTAGCGGTCCGGAAGAAATCCGCAGCTGATCCAATGGTTTATATCTGAAGCCCTCAACGGTTAACACTACCGCATCTTTTGTGATATCTGTCTTAGCCAATTTTACCAGGAGCTGAGGGTTTTTAGTCATCAGTACATCTTCAAACTCGCTTCCTTTTGTCGAAAACTTGTTTAGGTTAGGCTTAGGCTCATAAAAATAAACATTCTCTCTGTCCAGAAAGTCAGCGATAGAACGCGTTTCATCAAGTTTGATCTTGCGCTGTCCAATTTTCGCAGAAATTTTGGTCGGCATCTGAGTAACATTGACCTTAAAGCTCGTGGCTTTTTCCTTTATAAAACCGTCAAAATCACCTTGTGTAGGATGAACCGTAATGACTGCAGTATTTTTCTTATCTACTTCGGTCTCGATTAAACTGGTCACTCCTTTACCCAAGCGGTATTGTTCAGTTCTTCCGTCATCGTCATACTCCATGAATGAATTTTTACCCGAAGGATAAACTTCATAACTACGCATTGATGTATTGATCTCAGTCAGATTGTTGTTTGCATTTGTAAATGGAATGATTGCTCCATTCCGGACAAAAACAGGCAGCTTCCACAAAGGCACCGCGTATTCATTGAGGATGCAGTTGCCCTTATATTTTTGCCCGCTAAAATAGTCGATCCATTCGCCTTCTGGCAGATAAATACCATTGCGTATGTCATTTCCCTGCTCATCCGATCGCGTCGATTGATAAATAGGCGCCACCAGGAAATTCGGACCGTACATAAACTGGTATTGAGTAGCTGTCCCCCTTGTATAAGCATTCGGATAGGCTAAAAACATGGCCCTCATCATCGGCAAACCTGTTACAGCCTCTTTGGCAACGCTATAGGTATAAGGCATGAGTTCAGATTTGAGTTTCAGATAAGTTCTGTTGATGGAAGCAATAGGTTCTCCCAATGCATGTGGATACTTCTCATTAGCGCCCCAGCCATCCATATTCAGCTGCATGGGTGTAAATGTTTTCCACTGAAAATCTCTGGTATTTACTACTGAGTTCTTACCACCAAAAATACCATCCATGTCTGAAGTGATATTAGGTTGCCCCGACAAACCCGAGCCCAGGTAAGTAGGGATATGAAACCTGATATATTCCCAAACTCCGCCCGTCTGATCACCAGACCAAATGCCTGCGTAACGCTGCGTACCGGCCCATCCATCCAGTGAAATGATAAAAGGTCTGCTGTTGTTTCCATAGTCTGACATGATCTTTGCCACATCAGTCACGCCATTTAGCCCAAAAGAATATCCAGCTCCCACCCAGGCTACATCCGTTTTTAGCACACGGACACCCGCATCCTTCACTTCTTTCACGATATCTCTTTGTAATAATGGATTGACTCCTGCCTTGGGATGCAAATCAGATTGCGTCCACAGGCCGATTTCGACACCTTGTTTACGGGAATATTCGCCCAGGCTTTTTAAATTCTGAACGTTTCCTTCCAAAGTTGCTGTCTGTCCGTATCCTGCCCCATAGCCATCATTCGGCAATAACCAGCCAAAAGGCATATCATTCTTCTTATAACGGTCTATAACTGCACGGGCTGAAAACTGATAGTTGTTTTTTTCTCCATTCAAAGATTCCTTAATACCGCCATTGTCCTTTTGACTTTCCTGGTAGCGCTTACCGTCTTCAAATAAAATACCTTTTTCGTTTTCCAGCCAAAAATCCCGGTTGTAGGCATTTAAATGTCCCTGATAAAATCCGAATTTTGGCAACAACACCGGATTTCCAGTCAGCTGATAAAAGTCATTAAGCAATCCACTTGCATCATGGTTCACCATGAGGAATATATCGAGATAATTAGTTTCATGTGATAGTTTCACCAAACCCTTTTCTTTCGCTCCAAAATCATAGCGCCCTTTCCGAAAGGTATTCCAGAGCATACCATAGCCATTTGACGACCAGAAATATGGTGTTGGCGAAGCTACCCCGCCATCAGTCCAGCTATTTTGATTTTCAATGGCTACTGCTTTTCCTTTATGGGAAAATCTTCCATTTTGCACACCTCCCCCATAGAAATATTCCTGTGGATTTTCTTTAAAGCTTAAAGTCACCGCCGATTGATCCAAGATTGCAGTTGCCATTTCCTCCAGGATCACCTTATTGCCAGACAGATCAATTATCTTCATTAATGCAGTGTTTTTATTGATCTGAACAGCAATTTTTGCAGTACTTATTGTAATGATCTGACCGGCCTCACTCAGTTCCAATTTTGTCACCGGCCGTCTTGGATTTTCAACCAGAATTTTGGCTTCTGGTTTTGCTTCAGGATCCCTTAATCCCGCACCTGAATTGTCCTGAAACAACCTAAAAATATGATCGCCATAAAAATCAAACCATCTTTTTTGCTGATTAGAAAACAAGAGTTCGACGAGCGTTGGTCCGGACTTTTTAGCACTTGTGATTTTCAGTGCCGACTGAACTGGCTGTGCCGATGTAGCATTTCGGACAACTTGGCCCTGAATATAGGCCATTGGCAGCGACGACAGCAAGGCAAATAAAGTGGTGCCCAAAACTTTAGATTTAGAAAGTAGGTTCATTTCAGTTGTGTGGTTAGCTAATTTTTGCAGAGAAATCTTTTTCCTTACATGGTAAAGTTAAAAAATGCATCCACGAGAATCTCTTTTTGATCCCAACAAAGATCGCACAAACGTTTGCATTGAAGAAATTACTTCATCTCCACTTGAGAGCATAATAAAAACAGTTAGTTGAGCTACCATAGACCTCATAAGCCAACCCTTGAAATAAAGGATATGAATGCCGACTCATCTCCACTATCAAAGTAAAAATCACGAGGCTAAAGTAGAGTGAAATTTTTAAAAAACCGGAACGATTTTATGGCCTCCTTAGTATGTTTAAGAAGATGGAAACTCGACAGGTTTTCGACCTATAAATGATCCTGTTGAACTTTAGCAACAGTGAATAAAATGAACGAAAGACCAAATCGTCATTTAAACATTGATCAACAGCAAATTATCTTTGAAAAAGCATTTTAAAACCGTCCTTCATTTTTCTTTTCAAATAAGGCTTATCGATCTCAAACTGAATGTAATGAACGAAAATCAATGGATTTTCTGTGATAAGTTTGGGAAACGATACCGTTAAGGCGGTTTTTGATTAAAAAAACGTCAATGATGGGCTATCGCGAGAACAAGTTAATTGCTCCTTGGAATGCTCAAACTTCGAACCAAATTTCATTCACTTCCAATACTGCTGTTGACGGCAGTTTTGGCGGTAGTTTTTGGTACAGATGCAAAGGGGCAATGCATACCTCAAGTAAGGACTTACGCTAATTTCCAAGGTATTTATGAAACAGGTACCGGAGCTTTAGGTCTGCCTGTACTTGCTGGCTCAGTTGCCTCAGCAAATCTTGCTGCAGATGGAGATCCAAAAACTGCCTCTACACTATCGGTACCAATAGGGGCACTAAATCTGGCAACCGCTACACAATTTTTAGAATTCACGAATAATGGGACTCACGCTACAAAAAGAGATTTACCAGCCAATACTGAAGTTACGATTAAGTTTTCTTTACCAAAAGAAGTTCTTGGTTTATTAAGTAGCGTTTCAATAGGCAGTTTTACAAATTTAACCTCTGTATCCAAGTATTGGCCCCCGTTGGTAGGAATTGGAAATGGAAATGGAGCAGGGTATACCGCTGTTGGTCAAGTCGAATATTTATCAGGTTCTAGTTTGTTAAATTTACTCAATGGTGCGGGAGAAGTTGAGGTTACAATTAAACCGACTGCTTCTTTCAGCGGTATTTATCTCAAATTAGGGAGTGTATTATCACTAGGATTATCCGCTAATATTTACCATGCTTACATTAAAGAAAATTCCTCACCACTAATAAGTTGTAATGATGCGCTAGACGTTTTGGCAGGTGCAAGAGCCGGTACTGCTGTCGGCGGTATTGCTAGCGTCCTTGCTCCTGTAACCACTCCCTGGGATGCGATTGATGGAAATTTAGCGACTTATGCAGAATTGGATGTTACAGCGCAAGTATTAAATGAGTCATACCATACAACCATATTTAAGACTGTAGCACAAGCAGGTGATGCAATCCAAATTACCTTGCGGAATCAAGGTGGTGGACTGTTAAACTTAGGTCTCTTGAATGGCTTCAGTATTCAAATGTACAATGGCTTGACACCAGTCGGCACTGCCATGTCAAGTACTTCTGGTTTGCTATCGTTGAGTCTCTTGACCAGTGGAGGAAATGATTACACAGTTCTCACCATACCAATCGCAAAAGCTAACGGTCCATTTGATCGTGTTGAAATTAAGATTGGAGGGGTAGTAACAGCCAGTTTAGTCTCGAAATTACGCATATATGAAGTTAAGCGAATTATTCTCCCAAAGCCTACAATCGACGGCGCTATCTTAGATTCTAAAACTATATGTAAAAATAGTACCTCAACCTTATCAATATCGGAAACTCAAGACTGCACAACATACAATTGGTACAATGTACAAACAGGCGGATCAATTTTGACTACAGCAACAAGCTATACCCCGCTAGCATCAAGCTTAAACAACGGTAGCAATATATTTTATGTCGAAGCTGTACGTACAAACTGCACCGAAACTTCAGGAAGAATTCCTGTGACCCTTACCATAAACAATATACTCGCTGGAACAATAGGAAATGACCAGACGATCTGTTTAGGAACCACTCCAAATGCATTCACACAAACCGTAGCGTCTGGCAACGGAATCATAACTTATCAATGGCAAAAGTCTACTAACAATATCAATTTCACCAATATCTCTGGTGCCAATAGTGCGACATACACTGAGCTTTCAACATTGAGTCAAACCACTTACTACCAAAGAATTGCAACATCAACACTCAATACTCTTGAATGCACAGCAATTAGTAACAAAATTATCGTAGCTACAAATCCACTTCCCACCGCATCAATTACTGGTTCTACTGCTGTTTGTCAAAATTCTGCCTCACCGCTGATCACATTTACTGGCGGAAACGGTACCGCACCATATACCTTCAGCTATAAAATAGGAACTGGAAGTACACAAACCATCAGCACCACATCTGGAAATTCAGTATCCGTATCTGCAGCAACAACTACTCCCGGAACCTTTACCTACACATTACTTGGGGTACAGGACTCAAGTAGTACCACCTGTTCCCAAACCCAGAATGGAACTGCCACTATAACCATTAACCCCAAACCCGCACACCCCATTACTATCATAAGCTCAAATTAACAATCAAATTCTTAAACACTTAAACAAATCATCATGAACACAAAAACTACAATCCTGAAACTCGCACTAGTTTGCGTTTTGACAGCCTTTACCTCCCTCGTATCTGCACAAACAGACATTACAACATTAGCTGAATTCACTACAGCGAATGCAAAAATCACAGATCTTACACAGGTGATTTGTGCAGGCAAAAAAGTACAATTGAGTGTACCCACTACCGCAGGAATTACATATCAATGGGAAACAAGGTTCCCTACCGATGATGGATCAGGTACGGGAGTACCACTAGGCGCCACGGCCGGTGAAACATTCAATGAACCTGCTGCTCTGCCTGCCGGCTTCTATACCTATAAACTCAAAGCGACTAACAATACAACTGGTTGCGCCGAGATCTTCGACCAGGTTGTATTTGTGATGCCAGCACCTACACTTACAGTTACTGCACCAACTGATGTAGCAGCCTGTACAAATGTATCAGAGGTCTTCAACTTCACCGCAGCTGTAACCAACAATACAGTAGGTACTTTAAGATTCCCTGTAAGTTATCAATGGTATACAAAAGCTAGCGCTGGAACTGAAACAGCAGTTGCAACCGGAGGTACTACATCTTCACTGGCACTTACTTCACCTACTGTTGCTGAAACTTACGATGTATACGTTAAATCAAACTACGTATTAAAAAGCTGCGATGAGGTTACATCCAATAAACCAACGATTACGGTTACAAGCGGACCAACAAAACCAGTTATTACCATCGCTGCAGGGAATTAATTTACGCTACCCTTCTAATGTTCATGCCTAACAGAAAAACATACCTCGTAATCTTCCTGCTGTTGCTTCTCGCAACGGCAGGTTTTACGCAATCTGTTATTCCGCAGACCGTTAGAATTGGGCAAGGAAAAACGATTAAACTGCGTGCTAATTCTGTTAACGCGAGCAGCTATCAATGGTTGAAAGACGGAACATATATTGCCAACGCGAAACTACGTGAATACGTGGTCTCAGAAGCCGGCATTTACAGCGTAATATCTTACAACAATCAAGCTTGTGCTTCCGAAAGCTCCGATAATGTCATCGTCAACGTAGTACCAAACGGCGATCTGCGTGCCGATATGATGATGTACAAAAAATCTGAAGTCAGGGCAGTATCCCTCAATGATCCCTATGAATACCTGCTTCAGGTAACTAACAATGGACCAGACCGGGCAAGCGGTATTAAAGTCATGGACGCCCTTCCGGAAAACCTGGAGCTGGAATCCATGCAGAGTCCAAGTCTTGGGTATGCCAATTACAATGCAGGCACCCGGATCGTTCTATGGGAGATCGACGGATTAGAAAATACACAAAAAGCGAGCTTAAGAATCAAGGTGAAGGCATTGAAAGCAGGTGCCACGAGAAATACCGCAAGCGTTACTGCCAATGAAACTGACCCTAAGATGGGTAATAACGCTTCATTGGACGAGAAGACCATTATCGACCTCCAGATCCCAAGTGCATTTACGCCAAATGGCGATGGTAAAAACGACTACTTTGCCATCCCGGGACTAGAGAGCTATCAAGCCAATGAACTCACCGTTCTCAACCGTTGGGGAGGAACAGTATACGAACGAAAGGGGTATAAAAACGACTGGAATGGAGATGGACTCAATGAAGGTACCTATTTCTATGTTCTGAAGGTTAAAACCAGCGATGATAAATGGCATTCATACAATGGATACATCACTTTATTAAGAGGAAGGCAATGATGAAAAGACTTTTTTTTACAGCGCTGCTAACAGCTGCAGTCCTAAGCTCCAGCGCTCAGCAGGACAGTCAGTATACTCAATATGTATTCAACACCATCCATTTGAACCCGGCCTATGCAGGATACAAACAGGATGTCTATGTGCAGTCCTTCTTTCGCTCACAATGGGTGGGTGTTAAAGGTGCTCCGGTTAGTTTCTCCATCGCTGCAGATGGTGCAGTAAACGATGGCAATGTAGGCTTAGGAGTCATCATAGCCAACGACAAGATTGGTGCACAAACCAACCTTTCAGGTTACGCCAACTATGCTTACAAAATCCAAATGGGCTATGATGAACAATCGAACCTCTCTTTTGGCATCGCGGCAGGACTGATGCAACTAGGGCTTGATGGCACCCGTCTTGGTGGCATTGATCCCAATGATGAACTGATCCCTGTAAATAATGAAACACGTACCTTTCCTGATGCCCGGTTTGGGGCATACTATGCTAACAGCAAGTTTTTTGTCGGTCTTTCGGCAACCAACATCATTGCAGCATGGGCTTCCAGAAGGGGCAGTAACAGCAATTTACTCGTACCGGTGCCACAACCGCATCTCTACCTGAATGCAGGCATGCTCATCCCTTTAGGATACGGCCTCGATTTCAAACCTGTCATCCTGTTAAAAGATGATACCAAAGGCCCTACCTCATTGGATGTTAACGCTTTCTTTTTACTAAACGAAAAGGTATGGATCGGAGGCTTTTACAGAACTTCTGTACCGCTCTATAACAAAAAGGCATTAGAAAATGGCCTAACCAAAAAAAGCGCTCTGGGTATGATGTTTGAGCTTTTTGTCTCCAATAATTTCAAAGTAGGCTATTCCTACGATTATGCGCTCAACAAGCTCCGTGACTACAATTACGGCAGTCACGAAATTTCAGCTGGCTTTTACATCAACAGAAAGATTGGCAAAAGAGACCGCCAGTTGAGGTGCTATGATTTTTAATCCGCTCCTGAGTTCTTTATTCCCCAAAATTGCTTTTAAATCTTTAGCTTTATTTGAAAGAGAATGGAAGCCAGGGATCAAAACATCATTATCATCGGAGGCGGACTCGCAGGTCTGTGCTGTGCACTTCATTTGTTAAAATCAGACATCAAAGTCACGCTCATCGAAAAACTGAGCTACCCGCAGCACAAAGTCTGTGGAGAATACATTTCCAATGAAGTAATCCCTTATTTGAAATGGCTGGATGCAGACCCCTCAGAATTACATCCAAGCTCCATTTCCGAGCTACTCTTTTCTATCCCTTCCGGAAAGACGCTAACCTGTAAACTTCCCCTTGGAGGCTTCGGAATCAGCAGATATGCACTCGATCATTTCCTCTATAAAAAGGCCATCGAAAAAGGTTGCACAATGATCACAGATACGGTAACCGCCGTAAGCTATGAGCATGACAACTTTCAGGTGACCACTGCAAAAAAATTAACCTTATCAAGCGCATTGGTGATCGGTGCCTACGGCAAACGCAATGCAATGGATCAGAAACTGAAGCGCAGTTTTTTTTTCAAAAAAACACCCTGGCTGGCGGTCAAGAGTCACTATAGGGGCGACTTCCCAGACGAATTGGTTGCCTTACACAACTTTAAAGGTGGCTATTGTGGAGTATCCAAAATAGAGGATGGACACCTCAACATTTGTTATCTGGCGGATTACAAAAGCTTTAAAAAATTCAAATACATATCAGAATTCGAACAGGAGGTACTCAGACGAAATCCACAGTTGAACCTCATTCTCGAAAATTGTACACCATTGTTCAAACAACCACTGAGCATCGCCCAGATTTCGTTTGCAAAAAAAGAAGCCGTCCATGAACATATATTGATGATTGGCGATACAGCAGGGTTGATCCATCCACTTTGTGGCAATGGAATGGCGATGGCCATTCACAGCGCAAAGCTTTGCGCGGAATTAATTGTACAGTATAAAGCCGGCAGCATCATTACGCGTGCAGAACTGGAAAGCCAATATCAGCACAATTGGAATAGGAACTTTAAAAGCAGGCTAACTGTAGGTAGATTGCTCTCCAGCCTGATTAGAAACGAGTACCTGCTCAAACCTTTCTGGCTCCTTTTGGTTACACTACCGTCACTACTGCCATTTATCATAAAAAAAACTCACGGAAAACCGATAGAATGATGTTGATAGACACCCGTCAAAGAAGCAATGAACCAGAAATCATGGATGATTTCAATATGGAAGGAGAAATTCTTCGGGATGCCCTCGACAAAATAGCGAGCATAAACAGGCTACTGGGCGGCAATAAAGTGACCACTGCTGGATTGAAATTTCTGTTAAGAGGTATCGATCCGGTCAGACCGATCCGGATTCTAGATGTTGGTTGCGGTAACGGCGATATGTTACGGAGCCTGGCTGATTACGGTATAAAACAAGGCTATAACTTCCAGCTGAACGGTATAGATGCCAATGCTTTTACCGTCCGTCATGCCGCGTCCTTATCTGTCAGCTACCCCAATATCCAATACATCTGTGGAGACATCTTCCACGAAATTAAACAAACGGGGCCTTACGACGTGCTACTTTGCACGCTTACATTACATCACTTCAAGGAAACTGAGATCGTAAATTTGCTGACTGATTTCAAAGCGAAGTCGAACCTGGGCATCATCATCAACGATCTGCACAGGAGCGCCATTGCCTACTATCTTTTTATGGCTTTATGTTTTGTCTTCAGACTCAATCAAATGTCGCGGGATGACGGACTCATTTCCATCTTAAGGGGGTTCAAGTCTGAAGATTTAAGGCACTATTCCCGCAAATTGAATTTAACACAATACCATATTCGCTGGAAATGGGCTTTCCGATACCAATGGATTATAAAAACTGCTGAAGAACCTGGCATATGAGCGTAAACATAAAAACAGTAGCTAAAGTATTGCCTGCCCATTCCAGAAAGACAGCCGATATCCTTCCCTTTCTGGATGTTTGGCTGGCCGGTCAGGATGATCGATTCATCCGGAAGGTCAGAAAGATTTTCGAAAATGCCGGCGTCGACAAGCGTTATTCGATTATGTCGCCCGAAGAGGTATTCAGCAACCTGTCCTTTCAGGAACGCAATGACATATACATCAGGGAGGGGATTAAACTTAGTGCCGACTGTCTCAGCCTCGCTTTAGAGAAGGCCAATTGGAAAGCAGATCAATTGGATTACCTGATTACAGTCAGCTGCACCGGCATCATGATTCCCTCCCTGGATGCATACCTGATTAACAAACTGGAACTCAGACAGGATATCGTTCGTCTCCCTGTCACGGAAATGGGCTGTGCTGCAGGTATCTCCGGGATTTTATATGCAACGAATTTTCTAAAAGCACATCCTGGAAAACGCGCTGCCGTGATCGCCTATGAATCACCTACCGCAACTTTTCAGTTGAATGATTTTTCTATGGCCAACGTTGTTAGCGCTGCAATTTTCGGCGATGGCGTCGCTTGCGCCCTCCTCTCTTCCGCCCCTGAAGACCTGGGTCCGGAAATTATTGCTCAGGAAATGTATCATTTTTACGATGCCGAACAGATGATGGGTTTTAAACTGAGCAACACAGGATTGCAAATGGTACTGGACGTAGCTGTTCCAGAAACCATAGAGGCCCAGTTTCCTGAAATCATCCACCCCTTTCTCGCTAAACAGGGATTGAGCATCAAAGACATCGAACATCTGATCTTTCATCCGGGAGGAAAAAAAATCGTGCAGATGGTCGAAGGACTATTTGCCGGTCTGGGCAAAAACATTGCAGAAACCAAGGAGGTTCTGCGACTGTACGGAAACATGTCAAGTGCGACAGTGCTCTACGTTCTGGAACGCTACTTAGATGAAATCAAGCCCTCATCTGGTGAATATGGATTGATGCTAAGCTTCGGCCCGGGATTTTCTGCCCAGCGGATATTGCTGAAGTGGTAAAGAAATTGATAATTTAGGCCTGTAATTGAAAAAACATGAACAAAACAGAAATTTTAGCACACTTACCTTATTCCAAACCATTTTTATTTGTCGATGATCTTTCTGAGATCAATGAAAATGGGGTCACCGGAACTTATACTTTTGACAAAGATCTTGATTTTTATAAAGGACATTTTAAGGATGCACCCGTTACGCCAGGAGTCATTCTTACAGAGACGATGGCTCAGATCGGTCTGGTTTGCCTGGGTATCTACTTATCCGGCAGCGCAGAAGGGGGTATGCCCGGACATGTGATGCTAACTTCTACAGCAATCGACTTCATGAAACCTGTATTTCCGGGCGAAAAGGTAAAAGTTGTGGCAGAAAAAGTTTATTTCCGTTTTAAAAAACTAAACTGTACCGTTCAGATGTTTAATGAAGCAGGTGAAGTAGTCTGCAAAGGAACCATCGCAGGAATGGTCACCCAAAAAATGAATGGATAAACGAGTGGTCATTACCGGATTGGGCGTGGTTGCACCTAATGGTGTGGGCCTTCCTTTATTTACTGAGGCCATAAAACGTGGTCAGTCAGGGATAAGGTTCGATCCGGAACTGGCACAACTTGGCTTTTCCTGCCAGATCTCGGGAAAACCGCTACTCAATGACGAACTGATCGGAGCCTACCTGAGTCCACTGGAACTGAAGAATTTCAACAGCACAGGAATTCTTTATGGGCTCATTGCGGGAATGGATGCGTGGAAAGACGCAGGCCTTCTTCCTGCTGAAACTGATGAACCCGATTGGAACAGTGGCTGTATTTTCGGCACCGGCACTTCAGGTACAGATAAGTTCAGGGAATCCATTTATAAAGTCGATAACTTACAAGTCCGAAAACTGGGCAGCACCGTAGTGGCACAGACTATGGTCAGTGGGGTGAGTGCCTATCTGGGAGGAAAGCTCGGACTGGGCAATCAGGTAACCACCAACTCCTCTGCCTGCATTACAGGAACGGAAAGCATTTTAATGGCTTATGAGCGCATAAAAACCGGCAAGGCTACCAGAATGTTAGCTGGGAGCACAAGTGACAGTGGGCCCTATATCTGGGCCGGATTTGATGCCATAAAAGTTTGCACTTATAAACACAATGACGCGCCACAGCAAGGTTCCCGTCCCATGAGCATCACTGCCAGCGGATTTGTTCCTGCTGCAGGCGCCGGAGCCATGGTTCTGGAAGATTTAGATACAGCCCTGGAAAGAGGGGCACATATCTATGCAGAGGTCATGGGAGGTCACCTCAATTCAGGCGGACAACGCGGCAGTGGAAGCATGACCGCCCCCAACCCCATCGCCGTAAAGAGGTGCATCCAATCTGCTCTTGAAGAAACGGGTATCAGACCTGCCGAACTGGATGCCATCAATGGGCATCTGACAGCGACTAGTAAAGACGCCCTGGAAATAAAGAATTGGAGCGAAGCACTGCTGCTTGAGGGTTCCCGTTTCCCCTATATCAATTCTTTGAAATCCATGACCGGACACTGTCTGAGCGCTGCAGGCAGTATAGAGTGTGTTGCATCGGTGCTCCAGATCCATGAGGGCTTTGTATTTCCGAATATCAATTGCGAGGATCTGCATCCCGAAATTACTTCGATCATCAGTGAAGACTGCATTCCCCGTCAATTGCTGCAAAAACCAATACATATCCTCGCTAAAGCCAGCTTTGGATTTGGCGATGTAAATGCCTGCATCATCTTTAAAAAATACCAGAATGAATGAGTTCGAAATTATAGCGCGATTAAAGCCAATTGTGGCAAATTACGTGGCTGACAAAGCCCTCCCCGATCAAATTACTGAAGAAACTGATTTCATTAAAGACCTGAAGATCAATTCTGCCAATCTGGTAGATATCGTGCTGGATGTGGAAGAGGAATTTGACATTGAGATCGACAACGGCTCCATGGAGAAAATGCTGACAGTTGGCGCCGCAATTGCCATCATACAAGAGAAGTCAGCACAGAAATGATCGGCAACGACATCGTAGACCTGCAGCAGGCTGCACTGGACAGCAATTGGAAGAGAAAGGGCTTTCTGGAAAAACTCTTTACCGCTGAAGAGCAATTCCTGATTGCTTCCTATACCGAAAATCCTGAGCTAATGGTCTGGCTCTTGTGGAGTATGAAGGAGTCAGCCTACAAGATCAACTCCAACATTACAAAACTCCGCGCTTTTGCTCCGGTAAAACTGGTCTGCAACAACCTCATTATCCTGGAACACAGCGCAACAGGAAATGTGTACACGGAGGGCACATCTTATTGTACTGCTACAGAATTCAATACTGATTATGTACATACCGTAGCTGCCGAACAATTGCATGAACTTCAGCTGGCCAGAACTGAAATCTCCGCTCTTTACGATGGCTACCATCAGAAATCACCGCAATCTGTCAGTCACCACGGCCGATACCTCGCACTGGCTTATTCGTAAGTCGCCAGGTTTTCTTCAATCAGTAAATTGATGATACCGTCAACCATACCCACCTTCGGCACATAAATCTGTTTAATACCTGTCCATTTCATCAGCGTGATGTAAATCTCACATGCTGGGATGATCACGTCTGCACGGTCTGGATTGAGGCCAAATACACTGATGCGTTCCTTTAGCGAATGGCTATTGAGTTGATTGTACAGCGCTTTCAATTTGATGAACGACAAAGGCATGCCTTCTTTTTCATCAGACATGCGGAAAAGTTTATTGATATTGCCACCTGTACCAATGCCAGCTACATGTTTCAGGGATTTGGTATTTTCCTTTACCCATTGCTTCATCGATTCCCAGGTCTCATCCTTATCCTGATTGTCCAATATCCGGATTGTCCCGATATCAAACGACTTAGAAGCCACGGGAACTTTATTGACGAAGACCGAAAGTTCTGTACTTCCACCGCCCACATCGATATACAGATAGCTTTTATTCGCGTCAAGGTTTTCTTCGATATGATTGGAATAGATGATATTGGCTTCACGTTGCCCTTCGATAATCTCCAGATCGAGGTTAGCGAGTTTTTTTACCTTTTTAATGACCTCTGCCCCGTTTTCTGCCTCACGCATCGCCGATGTTGCACAGGCCAGGTACTCCGATACATGATATACCTCCATGAGGTTTTTAAAGGCGATCATGGTCTTGATCAGATCGTCTACTTTCTTGTCAGAGATGCGATGGTCCAGAAAGGCATCATCGCCCAGCCTTAGCGGCACCCGTACCAAAGTGTTCTTTTTATATTTAAAGCCTTCTTCTGTTCTTGAAATATCAGCAATGAGGAGTCTTACAGCATTAGATCCGATATCGACGGCAGCATATCTTAACATGGAGATTATTGGTGTTTATTTTTGAGGTAATTGTAGGTCTGCACTTGCGCCCTAACTTTGTTGGTCAACCTGTTCTTATGGTATTTGTTACTGTTGGTTCTTGTGATATCACGCGCCTTCACATTGTCCTGTAGCTGAAACTCAATGATATCCCTGATCTCATGCCGGACTTCTTCATCCAGGACAGGAAAACCCACCTCTACCCGGTGCTCAAAGTTCCTGCTCATCAGATCGGCCGACGAAAGAAACATTTCTTCTTTTCCATTATTACCAAAGATGAATACCCTGGCGTGCTCCAGGAATTTATCGATGATGCTGATCACTGTAATGTTTTCACTGTAGCCGGCAACTCCCGGCACAAGGGTGCATATCCCCCTCACAATGAGCTTGATCTTCACGCCGGCATTACTCGCATCATAAAGTTTTTCTACCACACCTTCATCGGCGAGACTATTTACCTTTAAGATCATATAAGCCGGTTTTCCCAGTTTGGCGATCTTTATTTCCCGGTCAATTAGTGCATATATCTTACTTCTGGATTCCAAAGGGGAAACGATCAGGTGTTTAAAACCTTTGGTTACTGTCTTTTTATTCAGGGCCTGAAAAAGTTTCAGCAAGTCGCCGGTGATCTCTTTTTTTGCCGTAAAAATGCTATGGTCGCAGTATAGTTTCGCAGTCTTTTCATTGAAATTGCCCGTAGCTAGATTGGCATAATACACAGCGCGCCCTTTTTCAATTCTCTTGACCAAACAAATTTTAGAATGCACTTTATAGTCGGTCAGACCATAATTCACATGCACGCCTTCTTCCTGCAAACGATTGGTCCAGAAAATATTAGCCTGTTCATCGAAGCGTGCTTTTAACTCAACCAATACATTGACTTTTTTGCCATTTTTCGCCGCGTTGATCAGCGCATTAATGACTTTCGAATTTTCCGCCAGGCGATATAAAGTTATGTTGATTTCCGTGACCTTGGGATCAATAGCTGCTTCCCGCAAAAACAGAATGATGTAATCGTAAGACTGATAAGGAAGGTTTACCACATAATCCCGTTCCTGCAATTTATTAAAAATGCTTTCTGTACGGTGCAGACCATGAACTTTAAGTGGTACATTTTGAGTATACTCCAGTTCTTTTGAGCCCACATTTGGAAAAGCAATGAAGTCTTTAAAACGGTGGTACCTATTTCCCGGGATCAGGCTTTCAGCCTCTATTTTTAGTTTGGTAACCAGGACCGTCAGCATGTCAAAAGGCATCTCGGTATCATAAAGCAAGCGCATAGGCTTGCCCTTCTTTCGTTTATCCAGGCTGGACTTGAGCTCTTCAATGAATTTATCACTTACATTCTTGTCAATATCGAGTTCAGCATCCCGCGTTAGCTGGATGGAATACGCATCTATAATGTCATAACTGAACACATAAAAAATATCGTCAAGGCAATATTTAATGATGTCTTCAGCGAGGATAATGAACTTCAGCCCATTGGTCTCCGGCAATACAAGGAACCTTGGCAGATCTGAAGGCAACTCAATTAATGCATATTTCTCACTCTTTTTGGAGCCCTTTTTGGAAAGCCGCACAAAGAAATACAGGTTCCTGTCCTTCAGTTCCGGAAATGGCTTGTCCATGTCCAGCATAATGGGAACCAGTGTCGACAAAATCCTGTCCCTGAAATGGCTCCTCACAAATTCCCCTCTAGCCACATTAAGCTGTGTTTCGTTGAGGATAAAGATCCTGTTTTGTGCCAGTTCATTGATCAGCGTGGCCTGGAACAATTGCTCAAACCTCCGCTCTTGCTTCACCACAATGTTTTTGATCTCATTGAGCACTTTCTTCGGGTTGAAACCAAGCAACGCTTTAGATTTGTCATTGAGGTTCGACAAGCGACTCATCGTCGCTACCCGGACACGGTAAAACTCCTCGAGGTTAGAAGAAAAGATAGAAAGAAACTTGATTCTTTCTATAAGCGGCACTGTTTCGTCTGCAGCTTCCTGCAAAACCCGTTCGTTAAAATATAACCAACTGATCTCTCTGTTTAAAAACGGTGCCTTCTTTTTTGTCATATAGTGATACAAGAATCCCCAAGTACTTGGGGATGCCCAAAACTGCGTATTCTTTTGTTAAGTAATTGTTAATTATTGTTTGTTTTCTGTTTTAGCTTTAACAGGAGTTTTAGCTGCGGTAGACTTCACAGCCGCTGCTTTTGTCGCTGGCTTTGAGGGAATGGCTTTCTCTACAGTTGCCTTCACTTCGTTTGCTTTTTCCACAACGGTTTTTACGGCTGCTTTTGTTGTACTTGCCGCAGCTTTTACAGTAGGAGCAATTGCTTTTGCGGCTTTCTCTTCCGTGGCGATCGCCGCAACCTTCACACTTTGTACTACCGGTTTAGCTTTAGCGGCTGCCTTCTTAACCGCTTTTTTTGCTTCCTTAGTTGTCTTCACTACTTCTTTTTTAGCCTTGGAAACGTTTTTTGCAGGTTGAGCTTTGGCTGCTGCCTCGTCAATTTTACTTTCCACTACGGCTTTTACTTCACTGAATTTCTTAGAGAGTTTTTTAGCTACGAATTTACTCGCGATCTCAATGTCCTTACCGATCCTTTCAGCATCATGGCCAAGATGTTTTACCACTTCCAGGAATTTGTCGGTCAGGCTTTTTTCCAATTCCTTTTTGGCTGCCTTTTTTGCGCCTTTTTTTTGCACCTTTGATTTACTGGTTTTCATATAGAGCTGTATTATTTTACAAAAATTTACTTGTTTTGTATGAAAAATCACACAACACTTAAATCTAACATATTTTTAACTATAAAGCTATAATCATGCCCACTTTCGATATCGTAAGCAAAGTAGATGCACAAACATTTGACAATGCGATGAATAACGCCAAAAAAGAGATTCTAAACCGTTACGATTTCAACAACTCCAAAAGCACCATTGATCACGATAAAAAAACCAACGTGATCACCATCGTAACGGAAGACGACATGCGTTTAAAGGCCATTGAAGATGCAATTATCTCCAGAATGATCAAGCAAAACCTGGATGCAAAAAGTCTGGATTTCGGCAAAGAACAGTATGCTTCCGGAAATATGATCAGAAAAGAAATTTCCATAAAAGAAGGAATAGATAAAGAAACTGCAAAAAAAATCGTCGCGAAGATTAAGGAAAGCAAGCTTAAAGTACAGGCCTCTATGATGGATGACCAGGTTCGCGTGCAGAGTAAGAGCATCGACGACCTTCAGGGGGTAATTGCTTTATGCCGCAAAGAGGACTTCGGGCAACCTTTGCAGTTCATCAACATGAGAAACTAATGGAAATCCTGGAAAACGGATTCGTATTTTCAGATGATCCAAATAAAATAGATCCCATCCGCATTCATCATTACCTGAGTACACAGTCCTATTGGGCTCAGGGCATCCCTTTTGAAACTGTCAAACGGTCTATCGACAATTCCTTATGTTTTGGCATTTATAAAGAGGAAAAACAGATCGGCTTTGCCCGATGGATCACGGATAAGGCTACATTTGGCTACCTTGCAGATGTATATATAGAAGAACCCTTCCGCGGTATGGGCTTGTCAAAAAAACTGATGTCACTCATGCTCTTCCACGCTGACCTTCAAGGGTTGCGCCGCTACATGCTGGCCACACAAGATGCTCATGGACTATATGCGCAATTTGGCTTTAAACCAATAGAACATCCCGACAGGCTCATGGCTGTTGTCTCAGAAAACATATACAAGGAAGACCGTTAAACGGTCTTCACATCTTCATTGCTGTAATCTTCTATATCGGTGATATACCCGTTGATGATCAGGAAATCAAACAAGGGCTTGGCATCCGGAGTTACCGGCATATTCGCACTCGTAATGACCTGATTGGTCTTTTTATCCAGAAAGGGATAGGCAAAGAGTTTCACATTTTTATTGAACATATCACTCACATAGCTCAGTAACTGGCTGGTATAGTTTTCTCCAAAATTGCTGGAGTTGAACACAAATTTCAAGTTATTGATATTCGTAGAGATCCCAACACTTTTCGGACGGCACCTATCCAGGTATTTCGCCAGTTTGTTGTGACGGGCAAAGTTGGAAACAATCACCTTGTTCCCGGTTTCGCACATTTCCTTCGCACGCTTAGCCACAGCACGCAAGTCAAGTTCATCTGAAATGGCTTCATTTTCAGAAAGCAGATTAGACATCAGCACTTCAATCAGCACACTCAGGTTTTCCTCTTTCACGTTTTCCGTACGCACATACTGGTCTACTGCCTTGTTCAGCATACTAAAATTCGGATTGGATTTTTGCGCATACTTTGTACGTAGGATCATAATGTCTTTTTTATACAGCAGGTCCTTAGGCAAACGTGGCCTGCCGGTCGCGTCGAAGATCGCTGCATCAGAAAAGTCTTTAACGATCAGGTACAAGTTCAGCAGGATATTATCCACACCCTGAAATACCGGGCCATTTACTGAGATCAAGTCAATCTCCACGGAACC
This sequence comes from Pedobacter sp. GR22-6, assembly GCF_037402555.1. Taxonomy (NCBI): domain Bacteria; kingdom Pseudomonadati; phylum Bacteroidota; class Sphingobacteriia; order Sphingobacteriales; family Sphingobacteriaceae; genus Pedobacter; species Pedobacter sp. GR22-6. The sequence goes on along the minus strand of NZ_JBBEUC010000002.1, from coordinate 1,030,247 downwards.
TACAGTCAGGTTATCCGCCAGTGATTCAATCATCGCCTTGCGGTCCTGATTGTAATAGAAAGCTGCATACACCAAATTAACACCGATGATACCCAACACATTTTGCTGTAAGGCTGCATCAGTATCCAGCAAACGGACATGGAAGAAAATTTCGTTGGGCTCTCCCCCCGGCTCCGATTGGAAACAAAGACCAATCCAGCCATGTGGGTCATTGGACTTGTTATAATTCAAAGTGGTCACGGTATTTGCAAAGGCGAAAAAAGTACGGCTGTCATACTTCTCTCCACTCAATCTCTCCCGAAGTAAACCAAATTCATGCTCCAGCATTTTCAGCAATCTGGATTCACTCACATACCGGCCTGACTCTTCAGCGCCATAAATGGCATCGCTAAATGTCATATCATAGGCGGACATTGTCTTGGCTACTGTCCCAGAGGCTGCACCGGCGGTAAAAAAGTTACGGGCTACTTCCTGTCCTGCACCAATCTCAGCAAAAGTTCCATAGATTTTGGGGTTCAGGTTAATCTTTAGCGCCTTGCGCCTGGTGTCAAGGATTTCTCTTTCCATGCCGCAAAATTAAATAATCTACCGAATTTGGACGATAAAATAACTACCTTGAGCTCAGATTTCTCTTATCAAGATCGTATCTTAATAACATGCTGGACGTCAAAAATCTGACCGTACTTTTCCAAAACAAAGAAGACAAATCATGGCTGAAAGCAGTCAATGGGATTAGTTTCACTATAGAAAAAGGCAAGGTCCTGGGAATTGTAGGTGAATCGGGCTCTGGAAAATCGGTCACTTCTTTTTCCATTATGCGCCTTCACGATCCTCACAGCACGCGCATAGAAGGCAGTATAGCATTCAATCACACAGAGCTCCTTCAACTTTCTGCAACGGCCATCCGAGAATACCGGGGCAACAAAATTGCAATGATTTTTCAGGAGCCAATGACTTCCCTGAATCCGTCATTCAGCTGTGGTTACCAGGTACAGGAGGCCATCATCTTGCACCAAAAGTTAGACCGACAGGCCGCAAAAGCAATGACGCTCGAACTCTTCCATGAAGTACAACTTCCAAGACCTGAACAATTGTTCGATAGCTATCCGCATCAGTTATCGGGTGGACAAAAACAACGTGTGATGATCGCAATGGCGCTGAGCTGCAACCCTGAACTCCTCATCGCAGATGAACCTACCACTGCCCTGGACGTTACCGTTCAAAAGACCATACTGCAGCTATTGCTCCGCCTAAAACAAGAAAGGAACATGACCATGATCTTCATTTCTCATGATCTGGGTGTGATCAGCGAAATTGCAGATGAGGTTGCAGTGATGTATAAAGGGGAAATTGTAGAACATAATACTACGGAAAAGCTTTTCAAAAACCCCCTTCATCCTTATACAAAAGGATTGTTGGCTTGTCGCCCACTTCCTAAAAGGCAACTCAAAAAACTGCCGGTAGTTGCTGATTTCCTGCAGGAAGATCAGCAACTGGCACTTGCACATTTGTTGGACAAAAACAGCTTTACAGCCCAGGAGATAGCCGAACGGCGTGCTGCACTATATACACAGCAAGCCTTGCTCGAACTGAAGGACCTCTGCACCTGGTATCCGGTCAAAAAAGGTCTGTTTGGCAAAACTACAGACTATGTAAAAGCTGTAGATCACATTACCCTCAATGTATTTCCAGGGGAGACACTGGGACTTGTCGGAGAATCAGGCTGCGGCAAAACCACACTGGGAAGAAGTATCCTTAGGCTCGTAGAGCCGACCTCCGGCCAGATCATTTTTCAGGGAAAAGACATTACGCAGTTCAGCAAAAAGGAACTGAGCCTGATGCGCCGCGATGTACAGATCATTTTTCAGGACCCTTATTCTTCGCTAAATCCAAAATTGACGGTCGGGCAGGCTCTCATGGAGCCACTGCAGGTGCATGGTCTGTTCGAAGACGACCACAAACGCAAAACACGTGTCCTGGAACTGCTGGAAAAGGTAGACCTGAAACCAGAACATTTCAATCGGTATCCGCATGAGTTTTCAGGTGGACAAAGGCAACGGATCGTAATTGCCAGGGCCCTGGCTTTACAGCCAAAGTTCATCATCTGTGATGAATCTGTGTCTGCACTCGATGTCTCTGTCCAAGCCCAGGTACTGAACTTACTCAGGTCATTACAAACAGAATTTGGGCTCACCTATATATTCATTTCACATGACCTGGCAGTTGTAAAACACATCTCCGATCGCATGATTGTGATGAACAAGGGTAAGATTGAAGAGCAAGGTTTTCCGGAAGACATCTACAATAGTCCCAGTGCCGATTATACCCGCCGCCTCATTGCAGCCATTCCGGGCGCTGAACATATCTCTTAACCACTACCTTTGCTTATCTGCACCACGCAAAATCCCGGTAGAAATGCCTAACCTGAGGTATCCATACCTATCCCTGTAGTAGATGTTATAGGGGTCCTCACCATAGTAGCCTGTTGCTGCCATTAAAAATGTATTGTGCATAAAAGGAAGCGCATAATGAAAAGCCAGCTCAGCATTTAAACGTTTCTTCATAATTGACAAATCGTATTCTTTCATGCTGTTCATGGCGTAACTGAGCGAAACATTCAATCGCCATAGTTCCTGCTGACGGTACCTTCGCCATGAAAAATCATACAATATCCGACTAAAACCATAGTCATTCTCCAATGCCTTTTCGTAGTCGAACCATTTGTGCCATTCAAAACCTATTACATGAAACAGTCCTTCCGATCGACTATTAGCTTTGTAGTACTGATGGGCAAAATGATATTTAAGCCTGAGGTAATTCGTACTAAAATTGCCATTGATCGTATTTATACTACCGTCCGGATTCAAAGCCATACCATCCTGTCCATTCGAATGATGGACAAAGCTCAGACTAACATACCTGTAATCCCTTTCGCGATTATCCATTCTTACATAAAATGTACCGCCCAAACGAAAACTCGGCGTGCGCACACCAGCCGATCTTTCTTTACGAACCCTTACCGTAAAATCTGGAATGATCGCTAATGCTACAGGCAGTTTCTCCGTTCCGATCAGCATATACGTCGTTGTCAACCTGCCATTGATGACATATTTAGATGGTGCCCCAATTTCTCCTCCTGGCGAAGTATAAGAGAGGTCTGCGTCTTCTTTGTACCGTTGCACATACTTCCTGTTCCATTCAAACACCCGCTGCAACGTACTGTCCTTTGGGCTGACGACAGGCGTTTGTTCCTGCGCATTGACAATCGGTCCCACAAAGCAGAACAAACCAATAAATAGAATAGTAAATTTCATTACACAACTTTGTCCTACCTACGAAGAAAATCTCGAAATGGTTCCTGTTGCATCCCGAAGTCAGCAACCTCCTTATCCGGTTTTCAAAACTGCCGACAAACGGATCAGCGCCGTGTTGATGGCTCTCCTGATCTCCCGCTCTTTTATTTTATCATAACGCTTCAACAGGATCATCACTTTAAAAACCACCACATCTTTATTGATGGATATGGTCTTTACAGTCAAACCACCAGGCATCACATTATCTGTATATTTTTCGATGATCTTATTCAAATGATTCTCCAGGTATTCCGGGGTATAACCATTGTCCAGGGCCATATCAAACTCTATACTCAGCTTTTTGGTATTTTGCTTCGACTGATTGACGATCACTGAACTGAAAGCCAGGGAATTTGGGATGATCACCATATCGCTATCTTCATTTTGCAGGATCATATTAATCAGCGTGATATCCAGAATTTTCCCTTCATGTTCTCCAATCCTGATGTGGTCACCCAATGAAAGTCTGTCCGAAAACATAATGATCAGCCCGTTGATCATATTGGCAATATAGTCTTTGAAAGTAACTGCCAGTGCTGCCGCAACAATGGATACGCTGAAGATCAGCTCTTGTAGATTGATGCTCCAGAAGGAGGTTAGTGCAAGGGCTATAAACACGGTATTCAATATAGAGACGATCCGATTGATCCCCAATATAAAATTGTCCTTGATGTTGCTTTTAAATTTGTGCTTTTTGATATACCAGTAGATGACTATGAGTCTCAGAATGGAGATCACCAGGCTTGGCCCCAGGAAGACCATCAGACCATCCGCAAAGTTTTCAAGGCGTGGATATTCTTTATAAACAGCAGTAGGCTCATTTACTGCAAAGTAAAAAAGGATCAGGCAAATCACTGCCTTAACCAAGATCATCAGCAATTCTTCACCAGTTTTTCGTTCTCTGTCCTCTATCATTTTCTTATTCCAATTGTAAGCAAATTAATTCAAGCCTGTTTAGGCAAAGCTACAAAATACAACAATCTATCAGTTCAAATTGTTACCTTCGAACTGATACATACCTACATTATGGCAAAAAAGAAATCCTCTCACTTAGAACTCGTTTTAATCCAACTGATTAGCGACGTTCTGGAGAAAAGCAAAAATGACGCCCTCAATTATAAACAAGTCTCTGCAAAATTAAATATCACAGATCCGGCAGGTCGGGAAACCATCCTGGAGATACTTCGCGAACAAGCAAAAAAAGGTATTTTTTTGGAACCTGAAAAGGGAAAATTCCGGCTAAAAGATCTAAAGACTTTTGTAACAGGTAAGGTAGACATGACTGCTGACGGCTCTGCTTTTGTAGTCCCTGATGATGAATTTGAAAAAGATATTTTTGTATCTGCACGTAAACTGCACAATGCGCTACACGGTGATCAGGTTAAAGTGTATATCTACGCTAAAAAGAGCGGCAGAAAAAATGAAGGGGAGGTTGTGGAGATCATCAAACGCAACAAAACTGATTTTATCGGTGTAATCCGCATATCCGATCGCTTCGCCTTTGTCAATGTCGATGACCGCAAAATGTTGCACGATATTTTTGTTCCGCTCAGCGACCTAAATGGTGCCAAAAACGGTCAAAAAGTGCAGGTTAGTATTACCGACTGGCCGGAAGGCGCTAAAAACCCAATTGGTAAGATCAGCACCATCCTGGGTGAACAAGGCGAGAACAATACAGAAATGAATGCCATTCTCGCTCAATATGGATTCCCTCTGGCTTTTCCTGCGGAAGTGGAACATGAAGCCAATGCAATTCCTGAAGAGGTATCGGAATCCGACCTCAAAGACCGCAGGGATTTTAGAGATACGGTTACCTTTACTATAGATCCGGCCGATGCCAAAGATTTTGATGATGCGATCTCCTTTAAGAAATTGGAAAATGGGCATTATGAGATCGGGGTCCATATTGCTGATGTTTCTTATTATGTGAAACCCAATAGCCATCTCGACAAAGAGGCTTACGCAAGGGCTACTTCAGTTTATCTGGTCGACCGCGTCATCCCAATGCTTCCTGAGCGGCTCAGCAATGGGGTTTGTTCGCTTCGTCCCAATGAGGACAAACTTTGTTTCGCAGCTGTATTTGAGCTCGACAATGAGGCAAATATCATTACCGAGTGGTTTGGCCGCACTGTCATTCATTCCAATCGGCGCTTTAGCTATGAGGAAGCTCAGGAGGTTATTGAAACAAAAACAGGCGACCATGCAGAGGAAATTCTAAAGCTCAATGAGCTGGCCTATATCCTCCGCGACCGTAAGTTTAAGAACGGCGCCATCAGTTTCGAGAGTACTGAAGTGAAGTTCAAACTGGATGAAACCGGAAAACCAATTGGTGTTTATGTAAAAGAACGCAAAGACGCCCATAAACTGATTGAGGATTTCATGCTCCTGGCCAATAAAAAGGTTGCAGAATTCATCTCTAAAAAAGGCAAGGGTAAAAAGAAATATACTTTTGTCTACCGCTCCCACGACTCTCCTAATCTGGAAAATCTAGGCAATTTCGCTTTATTTGCTGCCCGTTTCGGCTATAAGATCAATATGAAATCGGATAAGGAGATTGCAAAATCTCTCAACTACCTGATGGAAGATGTAGAAGGCAAAAAAGAACAAAATGTATTGACCACACTGGCAATCCGCTCTATGGCTAAAGCGGTATACACAACCAAAAAGACCAGCCATTACGGTCTGGCATTCGACCACTATACCCACTTCACCTCTCCGATCAGGCGTTATCCGGACGTAATGGTACACCGCTTACTCGCAGCCTATCTGAACAATGAAAAGTCTGCCAATGAAGAGGAATACGAAACAGCTGCCTCTCATTCTTCTACCATGGAAAAGCGGGCGGCAGATGCAGAGCGCGCATCCATCAAGTACAAGCAAGCTGAATACCTGGAAGAAAATATAGGCAATACCTTTACAGGCATCATTTCTGGCGTTACTGAATGGGGAATGTATGTCGAGATCGCTGAAAATAAATGTGAAGGCATGATCAGGCTCCGTGACCTTTCCGACGACTTTTATGTATTGGACGAGAAAAACTATTGTATCGTAGGGCAGCGTAAAAAGCGAAAATATCAGTTGGGGGACGAAGTGAAGGTCAAGGTCAAAAAAGTAGACCTGGCTAAGCGACAGATAGATTTTTCACTGATACAAGACTAAATAACACATTTAAAATAGAATGCATTCTCCTTCAGAATTATTAAAAAAAATAGAAAAAGCAATTACAGAAATACAATATCCGGCGCACCCGGCTTCTTTATACGAACCCATCAGCTACATTATGGGCCTCGGTGGGAAACGCATCCGGCCCACCATGCTGCTGATGTCCACTGAGCTTTTTCAAGGGGATTTAGAAAGCGCCATACCCGCAGCATTGGCCATTGAAACCTTTCACAATTTTACGCTGATCCACGATGACATCATGGACAATGCACCACTTAGGCGTGGACAGCAGACTGTACATGAAAAGTGGGGCGATAATACGGCGATTCTCAGTGGAGATGTAATGATGGTGGAGGCCAATAAACACCTGACTAAAGTAGACATCAGTGTGCTCAGGCCCGCCCTGGATACCTTTAATGCAACCGCACAAGGCGTCTGTGAAGGTCAGCAGCTGGACATGGAGTTTGAGACCAGGGAAGATGTCAGCATAGATGAATACATCAATATGATCCGCCTGAAAACCGCTGTACTTCTTGGAGGTGCAATGAAACTGGGTGCCATTGTAGCCAACGCTGCTGAAGGGGACGCTGAACGCATCTATGAATTCGGAGAAAACCTGGGGATTGCCTTTCAGTTGCAGGACGACATTCTGGACGTCTACGGAGATCCCGAAAAATTCGGAAAACAGGTCGGTGGAGATATCATTTCAGACAAAAAAACTTTCCTCAGGCTCAAGTTACAACAGCTGGCCCTGCCCTCCCACGCTGCACACCTAAGTGCACAGGCAAATAACAGCAACACTGCAGATAAAATCAAGCAGGTGACTTACCTGTACGACCAGTACCAGGTGAAAGAACAGGCTACGGAAATTATGCAGGAATATCTTGAAAATGCCTTCAGGGCGATGGAACAGATCGACCTTCCTGAACATAGAAAAACGGAACTGATCAACGTTGCCAATCTCCTGATGAATAGAGAATATTAGGCACTTTCAAAGATCATTTTTACCTTATCGAGGGTCAAGGGCTTCGTGACAAAATATTTCACAAAAGCAAAAGTTTTGGCCCTCGATAAGTCTTTCGGATCTATGGAAGAAGATACAATAATCACCGCGACCTGAATATTCCGCACTTCCATCATGTGCAGAAACTTCCATCCGTCAATATGCGGCATATGGAGATCCAGCAGAACCAGATCAGGCTGGTGCTGTTCGATATAGTCGAGTGCCGGCTCAGGATCATGGAACAACACAATTTGCTTATCAGCAGCATGCCTCTTGATCAAAGTATGATGAATCTTATTGGTGATCCTATCGTCGTCAACAAGGACGACGTGCTGATTCTTCGAAAGGAAATGTCCACCTTCAAACACGCCGCCCTTTTCGTTCTTATTAAGCAAAGAACTGAGTGTCCTGATGATTTCATCTAGTTTTTCAGCTTGTATATTGATATCCGACAACAATTGATTGACTTTAGCAATGTCAAAAGACTCAATCTTTGCATAGTTGCCAATATTGGAGAGACTCAATATGTTCGTAATGGGAGCTCTTAACGCATGAGAGGTCAACTGAGAATAGTCATTCAACAGGCGCAACTGACCTATATTCACATTATTATTAATGACGTTGCAAATGACCCACATGTCTTCCTCTCCATTCAGTAAGGGTGTAAAAACCAGTTGGTACAAAACATCCGCTGAACCTTTCATCTCAAATCTCTTTTCCACACTGAAACTTTTTCCGGAGAAAGTTTTACTGAGCAATACCAGGAATTGGGTTTTGTATTTCTGTGTAATCATTTCCTCAACATTTCCCCCAACTGTGGGCGACTTTGCAAGAAATTCTTGCAGATCATGGTGATCATCTATAGTAAAATCGACCAATTCAAATTTTTTGTTGATGACGAAATAAGAACAAAACGACGGCTCGCAAATTCCTCTACCTGGCATTAGAAACACGGTTTAAGTTACTGAACGACTGAAAATTCATTTAAAACAAGGTTTAATGGTACATTTTTCAGGCTTACATCCAATCCATTTTCACATGAAATACGTATAGTGGATAGAGAACATTGCCAATTGTGACTATTTATGGTTTAGTAATTGCAAATACAATCACTGATAAACCATTTTAACGCTCACAAATCAACACAATAAAAACCAATTATGCAAGAAATACTATCAAAGAAGGAGATTGGCGAAAGAGTTAAAAACCTACGGTTGGAAAGTAAACTGTCACAGTCATTTGTTTCCGAAAAACTAAAAATATCGAGAAGTAATTATTCGCAAATCGAATTGGGCAATCAATTTCCTTCATTCAATACCTTATACCTCATCTCCAGTCTTTATGGAAAAAGCTACGAATGGTTATTACATGGCGATGAGACGCCGGCTAAAGCCAAACCAAAGCCCGTAGTGAAAGATGCGGTAAAAGACATGCAACGTACCCTGATGAAGTTTAAAAGCATCCTCAGCGAACTGGAAGAGGAATTCAACAGGATCAAAAGGACGACTGTAAAGGAAATCCAGGAAATGGAATCCGAATAAGCTAAGAAAAATTCATAGGCAAAAAAAAAGCCTACTCAATCGAGTAGGCTTTTTTTTTGAATGAGTTGAAATTATTCTGCTGGTGCAGCTTCTGTTTCTGTAGTTTCTGTTGCAGTTTCAGCTTTAGCAGCTTTCTTTGCAGGTGCTTTTTTAGCAGGCGCTTTTTCTTCAGTTGCAGCAACTTCAGCAACAGGTGCTTCAGCTTTAGCAGCTTTTTTAGCAGGTGCTTGTTCAGCAACAACTTCTTTAACTACTGCAGCAGGCAAAATAGAAACGTATGATTTGTTATCTTGTTTCTTTTTGAAGATTACAGTACCATCAACCAAAGCAAATAAAGTATGGTCTTTACCAATACCTACTCCTTTGTCTGGATGGTGTTTTGTACCGCGCTGACGTACTAAAATGTTTCCAGCGATAGCTTCCTGTCCACCAAAGATTTTGATACCTAAGCGTTTGCTATGCGACTCACGTCCGTTCCTGGAACTACCGGCTCCTTTTTTATGTGCCATCTTGTTTTATATTTTATAAATACCTGCCGAACAGGGATTCAATGTTTAACAATAATTATAAACTGATACCAGAAATCTGGATTTTGGTGAAATACTGACGGTGACCGTTTTTCTTTTTGTAACCTTTTCTACGTTTCTTTTTGAAAACGATTACTTTATCACCTTTTAAATGAGACACGATCTTAGCTGAGACTGTAGCGCCTTTCAATGCAGGAGCTCCTACAGAGATTTTACCACCATCTTCAACCAACAATACATTGTCAAATTCAATACTAGCGCCTTCATCTCCTTGCAAACGGTGTACAAAAAGGTGCTGGTCTTTTGCAACTTTGAATTGCTGTCCTGCTATATTTACTATTGCGTACATTGTTAAATAATTATTATTTTAAATTGTTTATTTTTTTTATCGAGGTGCAAATATAGAAATATATTTATAAAAACACAATAGAATTACTATTTATTAGTGTAGCGTTCTTCTGCTTCATTAATGCTCTGACTGATTAGCTTAACCATTTGACCCGCTACATCCCGCAGCTTGGGCATTTCGCTATAATCTGTCATAAAAACCACCTTTTTAGATTTCCGTTCATAATTGAACTGCAACTCATAGCGCAGCACTTTCGCCGACTTGAGGTCTTCACCTGCATTGGCAATCACCTCCGGAAAATTCCAAAGCCCCAGTTCATTGGCCTTGTTGTGCAGATACATAATGTCATTTTTACGCAGTTTCACATTCGTTTTCACTAAAGAATCCCGCGTATCCACATATTGGTAATCACCGGTTGCAGAATCATAGCTGTTTTCCAATACCGGCCCTACACCCCATTTGAATTGCAGGGATACAAATTCTTTGGATTTAAATGGTGCATTCCGCAACATAGGGGTGTAATACACCACACAATAAATCAGGAATGGAACTACAATGGTTAGTGCTAAGAATATCTTTTTACCTTTACTCGTCATATATTATACTTCTACTGTTTCTATCTGATCAGGGTTATATTCCCCCTCCCATTTCGCTATCACTACTGTCGCCAGACAATTTCCTATTACATTTAAAGAGGTACGCCCCATATCCATCAGCTCATCTATGCCCAAAATAGCCGCAATAATAAACGTTGGTAAGCCAAACTGGTCTGCAGTAGCAATCAGAATGATCAGCGATGCCCTTGGTATCGCAGCCACTCCTTTACTGGTGATCATCAGCGTAAACACGATCAACAACTGATCTCCAAATGAAAGGTGCATCCCCGCAGCCTGTGCCACAAAGATGGAGGCCAGCGACAGATACAAAGTCGTGCCATCCAGGTTAAAACTATACCCTGTAGGAATCACAAAAGAAACGATCTTGCGCGGCACACCGAACTTCTCCATTGCACTCATTGCTTTTGGCAAAGCTGCATCTGAACTGGTTGTGGCAAAAGCAATAGAGACCGGCTCCTTAATCGCATTGATGAACTTGCGGATCGGCAACTTAATGTATAATGAAATGGGTAATAAAACGAGTAAAATGAAAGCCAGCAGCGCCACATAAAGGGTAGCCACCAGTTTAAACAGGTGCAACAAAATGTCAACCCCCATATGACCTACCGTATATGCCATGGCAGCGCCTACACCGATGGGAGCGAAATACATGATCACATTGGTGAATTTAAACATGGTTTCTGATAAACTCTCGCAGAAATCTACCATCGGCTTTCTCTTCTTTTCATCGACCATAGCCAGTCCAATCCCAAAGATTACAGAAAAGATCACAATCTGCAATATCTGCGCATCATAGATGGATTTGGCAATATTTTCCGGAAATACGTTCCTGAAAAAAGCCAGCGTTTTATACAACCAATGTACGTTATCGGGAAGGGAAGCCAGAATGCTCTCATCTGCAAGGTCCTTTACAGGTTTCGGCAGTTCTGTATGGGGCATGTTCTCAATTTTCACACCCACCCCTGCCTGAGAGACATTGATCGCAGCCAGTCCGATAAACAATGCAGCTGTAGTTGCACAATAAAAATACAACATCGATTTCCAGGCCATCCTGCCTACTTGTTTCAAATCTGAATGACCAGCTATACCATACACCAGCGTAGCAAATAGAATAGGCCCTACAATCGTTTTCACCAACTTAATAAAACCTTTGCTCAGGGGCTGTAGTGCAATCGCTACATTAGGATAATCCACACCTACAAAAACTCCCAGGACCATACAGACCAGGATCCAGGTAGTGAGGTTCTTTTTCATAAAAGCATACACCACAAGCTCCACCGCCAGGATCCAGCGCGTTGCAATCATCAGGTTCTCCGGAATAGGCAAAACCTCAAACTCCTTGGAAAGTCCGAGAAGAATAGCAATCGTAACCAATATAAATGTGATGAACCCGATGCGGTTTTGTTTCATACAGAAGCTTTTTTTGAACGCAACAAAAGTAACTAATTGCACTAAGCCCACAAACATTTATTATTTTTGGGCTCATTAATGTGTGTAACATTTTATATTTAATGCAATCAAACACCCATTAGCCCTTATTAATGGAAAAAAAGGATCAACTATTTAAGCAGATTTTCGATACCAATTCAAAAAAGATATTCCATTTGTGCTATGGTTATACCGGAGATGAGGACTCGGCGAACGATTTGTTGCAGGAAACTTTCCTTAAAGTCTGGCAAAACCTCGATAAATTCCGCAATAAATCATTAATCTCTACCTGGATCTATCGAATTGCAGTAAACACCTGTCTTACTTACCTGAGATCAGAAAAACGTCAGGCAAAAGACGAACTAACTGAAAATATCATTGAAAATCGTCCGGAAGAATTTTCAGAAAAGAACGAACAGGTCGCCTTACTCTATAAATCTATCGCTAAACTGGAAGAAAATGATCGTCTGATCATCACGATGGTACTCGATGAACTTCCCTATCATGAAATCGCTGAGATATCTGGAATTAGTGAAGGAAACCTCCGTGTGAAAATCCACCGCATTAAACAAAAGCTTACCGAATTATACAATCAGCATGCAAGAATTTGATCATATACAATCCCTTTGGCAGTCACACTCGGTTGAGGTAAAAATCTCATCTGAAGAAATGCTGGTGCAAGCTAAAAAAGAGGTAAATGGGGTGCGAACCCGCTCCTTACTCAATATACTGGGCATGCTCTTGTCATTTACTGCCATCGCTGCATTATTGGTGTTCTTCCCTTTCAATTCCTGGACTACCCTCGCCGGACTAGGCGTCATCATTGTCTCCATTGCAGTCTATACTATAATCCTATACCTGGACTACAGGATCATTGCAAGAAATGATTTTACAGAGCACCCAAATGCCTTTCTATCCAATTTAAAGATCTACCAGCTGAATAAGTTCAACCTGTACAACAGGTTGTATTGGATCTATGCCATTGCACTCTCCTTTGGTTTCATCCTCTACTTCTATGAAATGCTGGACAACATGGAGGTCTGGATCCAAATCAGTATCGTGGCCTTTACCATTTTCTGGATGTTCCTTTGCGCCACCATCCTGAGAAAAGCCTACATGAAACGCGAAAAAGAAAGAATCGATCTGCTGATCGAAAAATTTGAACGCATCAGCGAACAGTTTAAAGAACAATAACTCCTGCGTACCTACTGGCCTTCTTCTTCCAGTTCCGATACAGAGAAGCTGTTTCCGCTCAGTCGGTATTGCAGGTATTTTTTGTCCCCAGCTTTTATACTTGTATCCTTGGGATTCACCAGTGGATAGGTACGGAACAAATCCCCGTTCTTGATCCTGAATTCGTCATTGCCGGCATAGCTTTTCCGCGCCCTGTCACTCAGTGAAGGAAAACTGATCTTATTGAAACTGCCTCCCGAATATTCATATACATTCAGGTCCTTTTCTTTCTGCTTGCTCAACAGCTCAATATAGATTTCCGGATCCCCATCATTATCCAGATCCATATTCCAGGCATCAGTGATGATCCCTTTACGCTCGTTGGAAAGTGTCTTATAGTTACTTTTTAGAGAATCAGACATCAATATGGTATAGCCACCAATGCTATCGGCTCCTTTCCCCCAGCTGATCACCTCAAAATTGAAACCCGGTCTGATGGCAATGTCCTTGTAAAACACAAACTGAGGCTTCTTTACAGCAGCAGTAGCTTTAGGAGCATCCGTATTCTGGGCATCTTCACCACAGGCGGCCAATAAAAGCAGCCCTGATAAAATCAGGGGCTGCTTCACAACATATTTCATCAAATTCATTTTTCTTTATTTCGTCTTTGTATCCAGGTTGGCACCGTTGTTCAGGATCGTATCCGTAACTACACTGCGCCTCCCACCTGGAGTGATTACTATTGTTTTCAAAATACGTTTCTGTCCTTCCGGCACCGTCACTTTGATCCCATTCTCATAAACTGATGCCACTTCCGAAGGACGGGTCAGGTCTAAGGTATAAAAAATCTTCGCCCCCGGTACCGGCGACTTGAGCTGAATGTTAAAATCCTGCCCTTTCAGCACTTTTTCCGTCAAACCAATTGGCGTAGGCACCCAATAATTCGTACTACTTTTATCCAGTTTGGCCAGGTGTACCGGCAAACGCTCTTCCGTAAAGTTCTTCAGGTCTTTACTCGCCAGGGGCGACCAGGCGATCTCCGACAAGGCAAATAACCTTGGTAAAATATGGTATTCTACTTTTGCCGGTGTAGCGATATATTCTGTCCACAAATTGGCCTGTACACCGATCACATGCTTTTGCTGATCTGCCGTCAGGTCTTTTGGCATAGGGTCATAGGCATACGCAATCCAGTAAGGTGCCAGACCGCCGATGTTTGTAGGTTCATCTGCAGAAGCAGACTGTGCATGGTCCAGGTACAATCCAATCTTTCCACCAGGGGTCATGATCACATCGTGGTTTTGCTTAGCTGCAGCAATTCCTCCTTCGGTACCCCGCCAGGACATTACCGTTGCGTTTGGTGCCAGTCCGCCTTCCAATATCTCATCCCATCCGATAATGGAACGACCTTTGGCATTCACATGCTTTTCTATCCTTTGGATGAAATAGCTTTGCAGCTCATGCTCATCTTTTAAACCCAACTTCTTGATCAGTTGCTGACAAAATTCACTTTCTTTCCAATAGTCTTTAGGGCTCTCATCGCCACCAATGTGGATGTATTTCGAAGGGAATAAAGCAATCACCTCATCCAATACATTTTCCAGAAACTGAAAAGTCGCATCACTCGGTACAAAGACATCGTCAAATACACCAAACTGCTGCTGCACCTGCTTACCCTTCCTCGATCCCGACCATGGGGTCTTAGCATCCACGAAAGTATCCCTGTCTGGGAAACAGCTCAGCTCCGGATAGGCTGCAATGGCTGCTGAAGCATGCCCCGGCATTTCGATCTCCGGAATGACATTGATGAACTTTGTCGCAGCATAAGCCACCACCTGCTTCACTTCATCTTGCGTATAATAACCTTTGTAAACTTCATTATCCGTTCCCACACCCGGATGGTGCCCTATAATAGTCCCGTTTCTGCTTGCCCCTATTGTGGTTAGTTTTGGGTATTTCTTGATCTCAATCCTCCATCCCTGGTCGTCGGTCAGGTGCCAGTGAAAATTATTCAGTTTATACTGGGCCATCAGGTCGATGTACTTTTTGATGAATGCCAGGGGGAAATGATGACGGGATACATCCAGGTGCAAGCCCCTGTATTTGAAGCGTGGGTAGTCGTTGATGCTGGCTGCAGGGATCAGCACTTGTCCGCTTTTTTGCTCTGGAAGAAGTTGTACAGCAGATTGGACTGCATAGAACAATCCAGCTTCCTTCCCCGTAATCGTGATTTTCTTGTCCGTAATGTCTATCGTATATCCTTCAGCAGGAAGTTTATCTGCTCCTGCAGTAGTCAGTACAATCGCCCTGTCAGTGGGACCCGCAGTCTTTACCGTCCTTAATGCAGCCCCGATTTTGGTCACAATTGCTGCATTCAGCAGATCAGCCATGCCTGAATTGGCCGGATCAGAGGAGATCAGGACCACCGTCTTGTCCAATTTAAAATTCCCACTCTTCTTAGTTACTGAAACCGGAGCGGGGATGATGCCCATATTTGCATCGGTCTGCGCCAACAAACCGACTGACATAAAGGACAGCAATGTGATTGATAGTAATTTTTTCATCTGTTTGCTTAAGATTTAAATAAATTTAAGCCACAAGGTAAAAAAAATATAAACCAATAGGAACAAAAAAAAGGCAGGATCAAGATCCTGCCCCTTATCATTATCACCTGTTTCCTTTAAGAAACCACGGCTTTCATTTCATCTTCTTTCGCAGCAAGGTAACGCTCTGCATCCAATGCAGCCATACAGCCCGATCCCGCCGCCGTAATGGCCTGACGGTAATAATGGTCCTGAACATCACCACATGCAAACACACCTTCTACATTGGTTTTCGTAGAACCAGGGATGGTCTTCAGGTAACCGGTTTCATCCATTTCTAACCAGCCTTTGAAGATATCTGTATTGGGTTTATGACCGATGGCCACAAAGAAACCTTCTACAGGAAGATCAGACTCAGCACCGGTCTGGTTATTCAGTACTTTTATACCTGTAACATTTTTTCCGTTACCCAAAACTTCTTTAGCTTCTGAGTTATAGATTACTTCAATATTTGGTGTATTCAGTACACGGTGAACCATGGCTTTTGAAGCCCTGAATTCGTCCCTGCGCACCAGCATATATACTTTTTTACACAATTTAGCCAGATAGGTTGCTTCTTCTGCCGCTGTATCACCAGCACCCACAATAGCCACATCCTGTCCTTTAAAGAAAAAACCATCGCATACCGCGCACGCAGAAACACCAAATCCATTGTACTGCTGCTCACTTGGCAATCCCAGCCATTTTGCAGTAGCACCCGTAGAAATGATCACCGTATCCGCAGTGATGGTCTTTATCTCGTCCACAACTACTTTATGCGGCATAGAAGTAAAATCTACCGAACTGACATATCCGAAACGGATGTCTGTTCCAAAACGTTCTGCTTGCTTACGGAAATCTTCCATCATTTCCGGACCGGTGATCCCGTTAGGATAGCCTGGAAAATTATCCACTTCTGTGGTTTGAGTCAATTGTCCTCCCGGTTCCATACCGGTATACATAACCGGCTTAAGATCTGCACGGGCAGCATAGATGGCTGCGGTATATCCGGCCGGACCTGAACCTATAATCAAACATTGAACGTGTTCTGTTTCTTGTGACATATTTTTAAGTATTACACTGCAAATTTACGCTTTCCACCGCGATTCAACAAACGGCAAAATGTAACAAATGCAACATTGTGATATATAGATTATAATCCGGACTAGGTCTGGATGATCCCCACGTTGAAGGGCTTTTTGATGGGCGACTGATTAGCGGCTTCTATACCCATGGAAATCACTTTACGCGTTTCTTTCGGATCTATAATACCATCTACCCAAAGCCTCGAAGCTGCGTAATACGGGGTCGTCTGACGATCATACCGATCTGTAATTTCCTTTAACAATGCAGCTTCCTGTTCCGGACTATCTGCCTCTCCCTTACTCTTCATAGAGGCCTGCTGGATTTGCAGCAATACCTTCGCTGCCTGGGCACCGCCCATCACAGCAATCTTAGCACTTGGCCAGGCATAGATCAGACGCGGATCATAGGCTTTACCACACATTGCATAATTGCCTGCTCCATAGGAATTGCCTACTACAATGGTAAATTTCGGCACCACGGAATTGGCTACGGCATTCACCATCTTCGCCCCGTCCTTAATGATCCCGCCATGCTCAGACCTGCTGCCCACCATAAAGCCGGTTACGTCCTGCAGAAAAACCAATGGTATTTTCTTCTGGTTACAGTTCATGATGAAGCGCGTAGCTTTGTCTGCACTGTCGGAATAAATCACCCCTCCAAACTGCATCTCACCTTTTTTAGATTTCACAACTTTACGCTGATTGGCCACAATACCCACAGCCCAGCCATCGATCCGGCCCAAACCGCAAATGATGCTCTGGCCATAGAGTTCTTTATAGGCTTCAAATTCTGAATCATCTAACAAACGGTGAATGATGTCCATCATATCATAAGGTTTTTCCCGGTTCTCTGGCAATATACCATAGATTTCCTCCTCGTCCAACTTAGGTAACGCCGGTTTCACACGATCAAAACCAGCCACCTGCGGCGCCCCCATTTTACCAATGATGTTGCGGATGCTGTCCAGACAGGCCTGGTCGTTTGGATGTTTATAGTCCGTTACCCCCGATATTTCACAGTGTGTAGTCGCGCCGCCCAGCGTTTCGTTGTCTACATCCTCCCCTATAGCCGATTTGACCAGGTAAGATCCGGCAAGGAATACAGAACCCGTACCGTCTACGATCATGGCCTCATCACTCATGATCGGCAGGTAAGCACCTCCGGCCACACAAGAGCCCATGATGGCTGCAATTTGTACGATCCCATCTGAAGACATTAGGGCATTGTTCCTGAACATCCTTCCAAAATGTTCCTTATCCGGAAAGATCTCATCCTGCATCGGCAGGTATACGCCCGCACTATCTACCAGGTAAATCACCGGCAAACGGTTTTCCATTGCAATTTCCTGTGCCCTCAGGTTCTTTTTAGCAGTCATCGGAAACCAGGCACCGGCTTTTACCGTCGCATCATTGGCAATAACCATACACTGCCTTCCTTCGATGTAACCAATGATACAAATAACTCCTGCAGAAGGGCAGCCACCCTGATCGGCATACATATCTTCTGCCACCAGGGCACCAACTTCCAGAAACTGGCGGTCTTTGTCGAGCAGGTAAGCAATCCGCTCCCGGGCAAGCATTTTACCTTTTTCCTTTTGCTTCGCGGCACTTTTTTCACCACCGCCTTTGTATATCTTTTTTAAACGGGTCTTCAGCTCATAAACCAGCTGCTTGTTCAGATCTTCGTTTTTATTGAATGCTATGTCCATCGCAGGCAAGTTAATTGTATTTTCTTATGGAACAAAAGTCCAATCGGGGATTCGGTACAAAGAACAGTGTTGCCTCTCTGCAAAGGCAAATTATTTTTTTCATGGAGCCAGAGATTGCCCCTTCGAGGCATTATTGCAAATCCCCCAAAACGCCATTGCGAGGTACGAAGCAATCCTTTTAGACAGAAGATGGCTTCATACCTCGCAATGACGAAGTTCGATAAAGTACCTTAGGAAGTACTAGTCCGTATATTTCTTGAAGATCGAAGTAGCGGTATGCCCTCCGAAGCCAAAGGTATTGTTCAATACATAATTTACCGGTTGGTGAACCGACTTACCTAAAATAAAATTCAGTCCTTCTGGTATTTCAGGATCCAGTTCCTGAGTGTTGATGGTTGCCGGAATAATGTCATTTTTAATGGAAAGCACACTGATCACGCTCTCTATCGCACCTGCTGCACCCAGTAAGTGTCCCGTCATGGATTTGGTAGCACTGATTGCCACAGGATGATCACCGAACACTTTTTTGATGCCATTCAATTCACCGATATCTCCCAAACCTGTAGAAGTTGCATGCGCATTGATGTAATCAATTTTGTCAGCGGAGATTCCCGCATCCTTCAAGGCTTTCGAGATGCCCAAAGATGCACCCAGACCATCCGGAGGTGTACCTGTCAGGTGATAAGCATCTGCTGCCATACCACCGCCTACAAGCTCCGCATAAATATGAGCGCCGCGTTTTTTAGCATGTTCCAGTTCTTCCAGGATCAGTGCACCTGCACCTTCACCCATTACAAAACCATCCCTGTTTTTATCAAATGGGCGCGATGCACCTTGTGGGTCTTCATTGTTCTTAGACAATGCCTGGGCCGCATTAAATCCACCGATCGATGGTGCAGTTACCCCGGCTTCGGAACCACCTGCTACCATAATTGTAGCTTTCCCCATACGGATGGTATCAAAGGCATTGATGATCGCAGTATTGGAAGAAGCACAGGCCGAAACTGTAGCATAGTTTGGACCATGCAGTTTGTTTCGGATGGAAATTACGCCTGCAGCGATGTCCACAATCATCTTAGGAATAAAATAAGGATTGAACCTTGGCGTACCGTCACCCAGGTAAAAATCTCTCACCTGTTGTTCGAAAGTCATGATCCCTCCATTACCCGAACCCCATACCACTCCTACTTCATAGCGGTCAACTTCGGGCATATTTTCAAAATCTATCCCCGAATCTTTAATCGCCTGGTCACTGGCGGCAATGGCATACTGTGTAAATAGATCGTATTTCTTAATCTCTTTTTTATCGATATAGGCTTCCGGATCAAAATCCTTAACCTCAGCGGCAAAATTAGTTTTGAATTTTGAAGCGTCGAACTTTGTTATTGCTGATACTCCGCTTTTGCCGGCAACAATATTGTCCCAAAACTCTTGCACTGTATTACCCAGAGGGGTTACAGCACCTAAACCTGTCACTACTACTCTTTTCATATTTACTTATTTTATACTAACGGTTGCCTTCTTCAAGACTCCCCTATTAATCCAAGTTGCACCTAACCACACTTTTACCGCTTTCAGCCTTCGCTTCAGCATCAGTAAATTTGCGGCGCAATTTACAACATTCTTCTTAAATAAGCCATACGAAGCAATTCCAATGCATATGCTTTGTCCTCAACTCCCCTGATATAGAAGCTGATCCAGCCAGTTTTTTTGAAAATATGATGGTCTTTTACCCTACCTGAAACCAGCAGTTCCGACTTCATTTTTTTACTAAAGCACATGTCCAGCAGTCCGTTACTGTGAAAATGTCCGAGTTCCTTCCCAGCTGTATTAAACTGCAGGCCTCCATAGCGGTGAAGGCTTGTCGAGGCACCATCCCAACTTAAAAATTCTGCTTCAAGTTCATCTATCCAGTCCAGCATTTCAGGTTGGGCCAACATTTGCCGCATCTTGAGCATGACATCAAAGACCTGAGCCGCGAGGGGAAGATGCTTGAGCCAGACCAAATAACGGACTACAAAATCGAACATCAACTAATTGTTTTCGCTGAGCATTTTGATGTGGTCCATCACCCGGAGGTGTACATTCCGAGTAATGCTTTCTGCCCATAGGTCATAATACCAGACCGGGAACACATGCAATTTATACCAGCTATTTCCAATCAGGGTGGTTGTGCCATCCAGGTTGTCCTTCAACAGGAACTGTCCGCGGAGGATGTCAATATGCCCCATGATCTCTGGATCCAGAGGCTGAGCAACAATATCAAATGTGAGGTCTTTATTCTGTTCATAGGTCACTATTTTTTCATCAAAAATATATCCGTTGCTGAAAATACATTTCCGTCCTGCTCCCTTACAATACCCATCTACAGTGGTCTGCATTGGGCTTGGCATTCCAATCTGAAACAACCAATAGTCATTTTTCTGTTTGATTTTTTCAAAAGCTACCACATGCTTCCATACCTGTTCCGGCCTGGCCCGAATCAGCATTTCATCGCCTACCATATTCTGATAATCATGTTCCGATACAGCGTCGACTACAAACACCACAAACAGCATACTGATGATGCTAACGTTCAATCCCTGATTTTTCTTTTTAAACATCCGCTGTCCCATAAAGGTACCGGTAATGCTGAATGCGAATATCAATGGAGAAACGATGAGTAAACAGATCATCCCCTCCCCAAGAAAAATTGCACTCATTAAAATGGCAAATAAACTATTAAAGCAAGCGTACTTGACAGTGCGCTTGCCTGAGAGCCCCAAATCACGCCAAAACCAGGCGGCAATCACACCCATCAAAATGGGAAGTACCACAAACTCAGAGAAAATTAAAATACTTTCTTTTGAACTGTTTCCGAGCAGATATTTGTGGAGACCGATGATCGCGAGTATGCTGAAGTTAGCAACCAATACACCATGCAGAACCGGAGATTTGAGAAATGCTTTCATATTCATTATTTGAGTTAAGTTTTAGAATCTTTCTGACAGCTGGTCAAGCAAATCTAAAGTTAATAATTAAACTTTCAAAATATATTGAAAGTTTAATTGTACAAAAAATTGTGCTAATCTTTATTAAATCAATACCTTGAAATGGTCATTTAGATCGTAACGATTTCCCTGCACATTTGGGTTAGATAAATAAACCGTATATTACAATGCATTAAGGGCGTATTAAATTGTGTTTAGGCTGAATAGTAGCTCATCCCAGGGTAAGGCCACAGTAACCCCACGTTGACCCCACCTTTTTACAATAAAAAGGTGGGGTCAGCACTGATTAATTAAAGGTTAACATTGGGATGAATCTAACTGCACCTTATACATCGGTAAACCACACCCATAAACCAGCTAACAGAGATTCTACGAGCAATAATATTTTTTGATTAGCCTGTAGAATCTATTACCTTTATCTTGATCAATCATTTTAGCAACACACAATGAATTTAAAAAACACAATCCTTACCTCTACATTAGTGATGGGAACATTCAGCATGGCAAACGCACAGGAAAAAACCAAGCCTGAACAGACTGAAGTTTATACACCGGTACCGAAAGTGGTTTCGGCAAAAGCGGTATTAACTACTCCCCCTTCGGATGCTAACGTGCTTTTCGATGGAAAAGACCTGAGCAAATGGGTAATGACCAATGACCGCGATAAACCTGCCTCATGGAAAGTAGCCAATGGCGTATTTACAGTAAACAAACAGGGCGGTGGAAATATAGAGACCAAACAGTCCTTCCTAAACTATCAGTTACACATCGAATGGCAAGTACCCGCCAACATCAGTGGTAAAGGTCAAGGCCGCGGCAATAGTGGTTTGTTCCTGGCTTCTATTGGTAAGGGTGATGATGGTTATGAATTGCAGATCCTGGATTCTTACCAGAATGATACTTATACCAATGGTCAGGCAGCGAGCATCTACAAGCAGTTTGTACCACTGGCTAATCCAACCAACAAACCAGGAGAATGGAATTCTTACGACATTGTTTGGACCGCTCCTACCTTCAACGAAGATAAATCTGTAAAAACGCCAGCGAGAGTAACTGTCTTGTTCAATGGTATTTTGGTGCAGGACAATACCATTTTAAAAGGTCCAACACAGTACATTGGCGACCCGGCTTACAGGAAAGCACACGGAGCTTCACCGATTAAATTGCAGTCACATGGTGATCCAAGTGAACCTTTGAGTTTCCGCAACATCTGGATCAGAGAGTTGTAAAGCACCAGGATTTTCAGCAAACATCAGGATGCCAGGATTGTTTAATCATAAATAACCCTGGCATTTATGTTTATACCCCAGCTTAAGCAAGCGATATATGTATTGATCTTACTCGGATCATTCTGTCTATTTTCCTGTAAATCAGGGACATTAGATCCCTTCAAACCAGCTTCACCTCATGAGCAGTACCAGCGAAAACTGGTCAGTGCCGGTCTGCACAAAACAGCCATGGGTACAGCCTGGATCAATGCCGCAACAAGCGGACTTCAACAGCCCTTAACAGTAAAAATCCCTTTCCAGGAGCAAGGTTATTTTGCGGCCGAAAAGGTTCCGGTGGCCGTGTACCGCTTTAACGCGACCAGGGGACAAAGGCTTAGTGTCAGGCTGGATAAAAAGCCTGTTGAGGAATTTACAATCTATATGGATCTTTGGCAGCTTTCAGAAAGTGGAAGTCCCAAACTCCTCAATGCTGCAGATACGCTTGGCAATCCCATCACTGTCGACATCGAGGAAACAGGCAGTTACCTCGTTCGTTTACAGCCTGAACTATTGCGGAGTGGCGCTTACACACTGGAGATCACCACTGGCCCATCATTGGGCTATCCGATCAGCGGTAAGCGCAGGGATCATATCCAAAGTTTTTTTGGTGACGGCCGCGACGGAAATACGCGGAAGCATGAGGGCATAGACCTTTTTGCTGCGCGCGGAACTCCCGTAGTAGCGATTGCTGAAGGTGCTGTAGTGAGGGTAAACGAAAACAACCTGGGCGGTAAGGTGGTCTGGATGCGTCCGAAAGGAAAGAACTACACCCTGTATTACGCGCATCTGGATCAGCAGATCGCTGTGGAGGGTCAACCTGTTAAAATTGGTGATACACTTGGGCTGGTGGGCAATACAGGAAATGCCAAAACCACAGTTCCACATCTGCACTTTGGGATTTACACTACTGGAGGAGCTGTTGATCCGCTGCCTTTTTTAAATCCGGTGGTGCCGAAAGCACCTAAAATACAGGCAGATTTGGATAATTTGAATGCTACACTTCGAACCTCAAGGAAAACACCAGTCTATAAGGAGATGGGCGCCGGCAATACACCCTTTCGCAGCCTTCCAGCGGGAACCATTATTCAGGTGAATGGCGCAAGCGCAGAGTGGTACCGTAGCCGGCTGCCCGACGGGCAGGAAGTCTACATCCAGAGCAGGAATGTGCTGAGCACCAAAACTGCACTGCGTACCATAAAGCTGTCTTCGGCACAACAGCAACTGTACGACCAACCAGATAGTCTGGCTGCTGTAATGACAAGCCTTATCGCAGGAACGAGTGTAAAAGTACTGGGTAGTTTTGAAGGTTATCAATTGATCACAGCCGGTGACAGTAAGACCGGCTGGATCAAAAGTTTATAAGTTTAGTTGCGCTCTACTGTGCAATTGGGTTCATGCGTGATGGGAAAATTACAGGAATTGGCAATGAAACACATTTTATTGGCCTGCTCATGTAGCGCATTTGCTTTAGCCACATCTCCTTCCTTACTAATGGTCACGCGTGGATTGAGTTGTACGGCGCTAAAATGCCCGCTTCCATCCGCATTTTCTATCATAGTACCGATTGACTGATCTTTATAGTCGAGCACCACAATTCCATTTTGGGAACAGAGGTGCAGATACCATAGCATATGACAGGAAGAAATTGCCGAAAGCAGGAGATCTTCAGGATTGTGCTTCGCCTTGTCGCCCATAAAAGCCGAATCGGAAGAACCCTGAATATCCGCCTTATGATCAACTGAGATCACATAACTTCTGTCGTAAGAACGGTAATCCATAGTTCCGGAGCCTTTGTTACCAGTCCACACCAGACTGGTCTGATATTCGTGTGATTTTTCCATAACGTTCTGTTTATACTTGATAAACCAATTTAAACATTCTTAGGGATGTTTTCACTTAAAATCTGTAATCCAGGCATTTTTGTTTTCCTGTGGAACATCAGTGGCAACGATGGTTAACATTCCGCCATTCATGATCTCTTTTTGATCCAGCCAATTTCGGTCCAGTTTTTTCCCGTTTAGGCGTACTTCTTTGATGTACAAATTCTTATCGGAGAAGTTCTCTACCTTGATGTTCAACTGCTTACCATTCTCCCAGTTGAAGGTTACGCTTTCAAATAAAGGTACGTTCAGGTAATAAACCGGCCAGCCTACGCAAGCCGGGGAGATTCCAGCCGCGGTGAGGACAAACCAGGCCGACATGGCACCGGCATCATCATCCATCGTACGGATATAAGCTTTATCAGTATTTTTATAGATTCTATCCATAAATGGATCAATACCCCTGCTGTTGTCGTTGAAATAATATTGAACTACAGTATCTACCGCATAATTGTGCATGAGTTTTTGCGACTTCCAGGACTGTGCCGTCATGTTGTACATCAGGGGAACTTGCAAGTCTGGCTCATTGGCATGGTTGTACAGGTCATTTTTAAAGAAGTAATCCAACTGCTCGGTGTAAGTCTTTTCTCCTCCGATCAGTTCCATCAATCCTTTCACATCAAAAGGCACAAACCAACGGTATTGCCAGATGGTACCTTGATAGAGCTTACGGGCTTGCATACGGTCTACATCCGATCTGCTGATGTCCTTGAAATCCTTGTTCCAGTGCTCCTTGTATTCCAACGCTTTTTGTTTGTATTTGGCACTCAGGTCTTTTTTGTTTAATAGACCCAGGATTTCAGAGAGTGCCCAGGCATCATAAGAAGATTCCAGGGCTTTGTCAGGAGAACCATAGTCGAGGTGGTCTACTTCCTTTATCAGTGAATCGAGGATCTCATCTGCAGGAACCTTATATCCTTTACGCATAGCATCCAGAATAACAACTACGGCATGCTCAGTTCTAACGGTTGGAGAAGGCTCAAATTTAGTGGCATAGTCCTTTTTACCATATTTATATAAGTTGGCAATAGATGTCGCGATGTCTTGAAAACGCTCAGGATAAGCAACAGATAGTAGTGGCAATTGTGTACGGTAGTTGTCCCAAATAGCCCATCCGTTGTATTTGGTGCCTGTGGTCTTTTGGGTTGAACCATCAATGGCTTTGTAGTTCCCATCTGTTTCAGAGATCTGATAAGGTGATTGCACAGTGCGGTACAGAAGGGAATAGAATAGCTTTTCCCTGTCTTTATCACCTTTTACCTGGATGCGGTTCAGGTGTTTGTTCCATCCTTCCTTGCTTTGAGTTTTCAACTGATCGAAAGTCAGTTTACTCAGTTCGTTTTCTGCATAAGCTACACTTGTAGAAGAGAAACTGATGTTCATTTCTATTTCCGTAACATCCACAGCCGGGGTTACGATCAATTTGCGATCGCCTGCTGGCTGGATTTTTACTGGTTTGCTAAATACGGCGGTATAATAAATGCGGTACACTCCGGCACCGCAGGTTGTTTTAGAAGCGATCATCCCGCTGATACTGTTGGTTCCAGTCTGATGCTCTTCTGAAACAAATCCTCCATTAAATGCATAGCCAAGGTCTATCGCGAAACCTTTCTCTCCTTTAGGAAAGCGGTAGCGGTGCTTTCCCTGATTTTTCAGCACAGTCATTTCGGCAGTCATTTTATTCTCGAAGCCGACACTATAATAGCCCGGGGATGCTTGTTCTTTGGCCTTGATCAGCTCTCCTTTTTCAGGGTCATTGCCAAGGAAAGGCTTGATCATGAAATTTCCACCGCTTCCCATACAGCCTACCCCCTCAAAACGGTTGTGGGTAAACCCCAGAAACTGCTTTGCAGAATGTTCATAGCCGGTATGGATATGCGGATAGGTCTGTGGACCGATGCTCAGCATACTAAAAGGATAAGAGGCAGCGGGCGACAATTGTCCGTGATCGCCTGAAGAACCCAGGAATACATTGACAGAAGCACTCAGGTCTTTTGGATCAGCCTTCTTCGCTGTCTGTGCAAAAGTTGCGGTTGAAAAGAGTGAGAGTAGTAATAGCGGAAAAATTTTCATTATTCAATTGTGTGTTGGCCCGCAATTTAGGATTTATTTAAAAAAGAAAGCGCAACGAGGAACAGATTCCTTGTTACGCTTATGTTAATTTAAATAGTTGCTATACCGTTTCAGCACATTATTTTAGAATCCTGTTGACACGGTCTTCGATTTCCAGCTTTCCAGGTCAGATTTTATGGCATCTATCTTCACGTAAGCCATATCATAGGCGTCTTGTCCGAGGAACAAATGCAAAGGTGGGTTTTCATCAAATGCTGCTTCTATGATCAATGCCACACCTTTTTCCGGATCACCGGGTTGGTTACCATTGATCGACTCCTGGTGTTGTCTTTCAGATTCCCTTACCGCAGCGTAGGCTTCCAGTTGATTTTGAGGTGTAACTACACCACCGGCAGCTAGAAAATTCGTTCTAAAATATCCGGGAGACACTACTGTAGCATGAATACCGAATTCTTTAACCTCTGCAGACAAAGATTCCGTGAGTCCCTGTACCGCAAATTTGGTTGCGCAGTAGATGCCCCATCCGGGGAAGTTGCCGTAAAAGCCACCGATAGAGGAAATATTGAAGATATGTCCGGACTGTTGATTCCTCAAATGCGGCATGGCCTGACGGATTACATTAAGGGTACCGAATACGTTTACGTCGAAATTTGTTCTGGATTCTGCATCGCTCAATTCCTCCAGACTACCTAAAAGGCCATACCCGGCGTTGTTGACGACAACATCCAGTCCGCCAAAACGTGATACCGTAGCTTCGATGGCGGTAGCAACACTTTTCTCAGATACGATATCAACCGATAAAGGAAGAAAATTTTCAGGCGTAGCGCCCTGAACCGCTGAACTTAGTTCTTCCAGGTTCCTGGAAGTTGCCGCTACCTGATGGCCCTGGGCCAACAGTTGATTGACGAGGGTAAGTCCTAATCCCTTTGATGCTCCGGTTACAAACCAAATTTTTCTTGTGTTCATCTCTTTTGTTTTTTTGATGATACAAATTTAGTCAGCACCCAGGCCCTGCGTTTGCAGGATTCAAGGCATTACTTGCAAAATTCAAACATTAGGCAGAACGGAAGCCTGAAGGTGTATGCTGTGTTTGCTTTTTAAAGAAATTATTGAAGTGTGCGGGTTCTTCAAAGCCCAATGCGTAGCCGATTTCGGAGATGTTCCAATTGGTGTGTTTCAACAATACTTTAGCCTCTCCGATCAACCTTTCCGTAATGAGATCGGTAGTCGTTCTTCCTGTTGTCTGTTTGATCGCACGGTTCAGGTGGTTTACATGTACCGAAAGTTGCGCCGCAAAGTCTTTGGCTGAGCGCATGGTAAAGCGCTGCGCAGGGCTCTCGATCGGAAATTGCCGTTCCAGCAGCTCATTGAAGACGGAAGTGATCCTGGATTTGGCATCAGGATGCTGGTATAAGGTTTCGTAAGGTCGGGACTTCAAGGCAAAATGCGTGATCTCCATGACGTAGTTCCGCAACAGATCGTATTTAAAGGCATAGTCGGAACCGATCTCCGCCAGCATCTTGGTAAAGATCCCGCTGACATGGGCATCCTGTTCCTCATCCAGCAGGTAAGCCGGCTTCCCTCCTATGGCGTACATAGGGAGCTCTTCCAGTCCGCCGCGGATCTTTTCCGTAAAAAAAGATTTGGAAAAGATACAGAAGAAACCCGTTTTGTCTTCGGATAGCGACTCCCAGGTGTAAGGCACCTGGGGGTTGAAAAATATGAGTGTGGGGCCAGTCACCTCAACCGTCTTGTCGGCATAATGGTAACGGTTCTTTCCCCTGATCAATGTCACCTTATAAAACTCCCTGCGGCTGTACTTCTGACCTTCGGCATCTGCTTCCAGGCAATCTTCCAGGCGGAACACATTGAAGTGGCCGACGTCCTGGTGCAGGTTAGGTGGCAGTTCTTTTATTTTATGCTCGTAAAATTCTTCGAGTGTCTGGGTTCTTTTCGACATGATTAAACAGTTTTTTTGCGGTCCAGAGTAAAAGCATTCAGGTCCAGATATGCAAGCAGGTAAGCAAAGATAAGCGTATGGATCAATTGTGAAGGAATGGCGCTCCATTCTTCTATGCAACTGGAACCGAAGATGAGTGCGATCATGATCACAGCGCCTGCTATCAGCGCCTGTTTTGTGAATAGTCCGATCAGCAACAAAAGGCCGACAACAAACTCCGCAACAGGAAGCGCATAACTGAAAGGCAGTACCAACGCGTTAGGGAGGAACGACCTTTCGAAATTGCCCAGCATCCAGTTGCTAAAAGCTTCCAACTTGGGTAAGCGCACCAGGCCATGACCGAACATGCTCATCGCCACTGCCAGGCGAACCAAAACGTAAGAGATCGAATTATTTTTCATACCTTAAAATTACCACAATTATGCGAAGAGGAAAAATGCGATAACCAAGGTAACCAAAATATTAAAGCCCTGAGCAATGATGAAGGCGTAAAATGGCGTCTTGCTATTGCGACTGAATAAATCCTTGAAATTGGTTTCCAGTCCGATGCTGGTAAAGGCGAGGGCAAACCAAAGTCCCTGAAGATTTTTCAAACTGCCTTTAACAGCGGTATTGCTTTCAGGGGAGATGAAGAAGGAGAACAACACAGAAGCGGCTACAAAGCCAATCACGAATTTAGGGAAACGCTCCCAAATGACGCCAAGCGTAGGCTTCTCTGCTTTGTCTTTTCCGGCAGGATGATTGGTGTAAGTCCAGTATACCGATATAGCGAAAGCCGCGATGCCGAGCAATACATTTTGTGAGAACTTGACAATGGTACTGATCTTCAATGCTTCTTCCCCTACCAATGTACCTGAAGCAACCACTGCGCCCGTAGTATCTATACTACCACCCAACCATGCACCCGTAACGGCCTGTGGGAAATTGAAATAAGCTGCGATGTAAGGCATAAAGATCATCATTGGAATGGCCGTGATCAATACCATTGAAATGACGTAGGAAAGCTTTTTGGAATCCCCTTTAATGGCGCCTGAAGTGGCAATTGCTGCAGAAACTCCGCAGATCGATACTGCACTGGAAATCATCATGGTCAGTTCATCGTCTACTTTCAGTTTTTTACACAACCAGAAAGCAAAATACCAAACGGAGAGTACAACCACCAGGGCCTGGATCAATCCCAGGGATCCTGCTTTCAGAATGTCTGAGAAGATCACGCTGGTACCCAATAGCACGAGGCCAATCTTGACGAATAGCTCTGTAGATAAAGAAGATTTGAGCCATTCCGGCAGTTTAAGGAAATTGCCGATCAGTAAACCTATACCCAGGCTAAAAATAACCGCTTCTAAATTAAGTGCTTTTACCTGTGCATTGCCGGCAAGTACCAAGGCAATCACAGTCAGTATATAAACGATCGGAAAGGTTTTAAGGCTGGCAGCAACTGATTTTCCGGTAATCAGGGCGCCCAGTGCAGCGATAACCAAAACAAATAGGAACTGGATGCCGATCAACTGTAGGTTGGCGGACGAAAGTACCTTCCTGGTCAATTCTGCCGTAGTTCCCCAGCTAAAGGCGGGAACGGTCAATGATATGCCTGCTAAGGCTAAGAGTATAATTAAGCCGCCAAGGATGACGACAGCCCAGTCTTCGTGTACGACCAGTTTTTTTTGATCTGTCATTTTATAGGATTTGTTTGATTTGTGTTTCTATAGAAAAAATGTCCTTCAATGCCCGTTTGGCAGCATGGTAGCCGCACATACCATGCACTCCACCACCCGGAGGAGTAGAAGAAGAACAGATATACAAGCCTTTGGCTGAGGTACGGTAGGGTGAAGTTCTGAGTGCCGGTCTGGTAAAAATTTGTCCAAGATCAATTACCCCTCCATTGATATCGCCACCAATGTAATTCGGATTGTATTCTTCTACCTGGGCGGTATTCATGGTATGTTTTCCGATGATGAGGTCACGGAAACCCGGAGCGAAACGCTCCACCTGACGTTCAATGATATCGGTCATGTCTTTGGTAGAACCGTTGGGCACATGACAATAGGCCCATGCCGTATGCTTGCCTTCAGGTGCCCGGGTATCGTCGAACAAACTCTGCTGGGCAAGCAGTACAAACGGATTTTCAGCATGTTGCCCCTTCCAGCATTGACGTTCAGATAAAGAGATCTCTTCGAGCGTATTACCCAGATGAACCGTGCCTGCCCTTCTGGCCTCCGGAGCAGTAAATGGAACCTGTCCGTCCAAAGCCCAATCGACCTTAAATACACCCATACCATATCGGTAGCGTTCCAATTGCCATTTATAGATGGAAGAGAATTTATGTCCGGCAATCTGCAGCAATTGTTTGGGCGTCACATCGAACAATACCGTTTTTGCCGCCGGCAATTCTGCTAGAGATTTTACATACCTGCCAGTCTCAATCCTTCCCCCAAGAGAGAGAAAATATGAGCTGAGGGCATTGGCAATTTCCTGGGAACCGCCCAATGGAATGGGCCATCCTTTAACGTGGGCGGCGGTCATCAGAACAAGACCGATGGCGGAAGTAGTCAGGTTACTCAAGGGTTGTATGGAATGCGCAGCCATTCCTGCCCAAAGCCCTTTGGCTTCCCTGGTTTCGAATCTTCTTGCGAGAAAAGATGCAGAACTGAGTGCTTTCAGTCCAAATTTTGCCATAGCGATGGGATGTTTTGGGAAGCTCAATGGCCCCAGTACATCGGCTGCAATATTGGGCCAGTCGCGCACAACCGGCTCGATGAGCTTGAGGTAGGCCTCCTTGTCCCTGCCCAACAAGGTCGCAGTTTCTGTAATAGAACTGCCCAGCACTGCCGCTGTACCACCATCAAAGGGGTGAGCAGCAGCCAGTTCAGGGAAAGTATAGTGCAGTCCATGATCTGCAAGTGGTAAAGTATTGAAGAAAGGCGAACCCAGGGCCAATGGATGGATAGCCGAACATACGTCATGCACGAATCCGGGCAGGGTCAGCTCCGCAGAGCGCAGACCACCTCCAATCTCTCCTTTTCCTTCTATAAGTAGTACAGAAAGGCCTTCCTGCTGCATCGTAATGGCGGCCGCTAAGCCATTGGGGCCGGAACCTATCACTATCGCATCGTATTCAGTCTTTGTATTGTTCATTTCTCAGCAGCTGCAAATGTGAAGATATGGATATTTGATTTTAATAGGCTTTAATATTGCTATTTCTACCTTCCACTAAGGGGTATTTTTTATTTATGCGGTACAGTACGACGGAAATGGAATCCTGAAATTCGTTGGTTCCTTTTAAAATAATCCGGCCATCAGCGGGTCTGCTGTAATGCAGTACCTGAGTCTCGTCCTTATGGTTCTTGTTTTTATTTTGCAGGTACAGTATCTTTTTCAAAGTATCTGCATTGTAGAAGAAATACCTGCGTTCGCCTGCCATACCCCCTACTTCCCATCGGGTAACCCCCAGATCGCGGTTTTTCTTGAGCTTTTGCAATTCATCAGAATCCTGGGTGTTTACCTGGTTCAGCTTATTGTTCTTTTTGTCGTTTTTTACCCTAAGCGGTGAGTAACCGATCATCCTGTCGGCAATAGCTCCCCGGTTGGTCTTATAACTTAAGGAAGACCATTGTTCGAAGGTCGCATCCTGCCAGCGGATGGAATCCTGAGGGCTATAAGGAATCAGCTTTCCATTAAGTTTGAATTCCTCCACGTTGTAATAACCTTTGGCTCCTACCAGGCCCGGAGTGCTTGGGATGTTGTAATTGTTTCCAAAGAAAAAACCATAGGCCCATAGACCCGCAGCTACAGGTACAAAGAGAAAGTTGAAGGTCCATTTGAGGCCGAAAGCCAGTTTACGCTGCCAGTCTTCTGAGATTACAGGTTGGTAGCGGTAGGGTTGGATGTCCTGTTCATTGACCAGCAGGTTCCAGATCTTCGGCAGATCGTACCATACGATAAATATGCCAATGATGGCAAAATAAGCTGCGGGAACAGCTACCCCGGCATCATAGGCGTGATTGGCAATACAGATATTGAAAGTAACCACTGCCGCAAGGGCCGCACCCAATGGCGAAGTTTTGCGGTTGAGCAAAAGGAGTCCGGGTATGATCTCTGCAAAGCCCAGAAAGACTGTGTACCAAAAAGACACACCTACATGCGACCAATACAATTTCTTCTCTGCCATATCAATAAATGGCGTATTGAGCATCCCTACTGTTGGGAACACCATCTGCATGGGAAAAGCCTTCTTTAAACCCCAACCCACCATACCATAAGCCAGGCGATAACGGGCCAGTACCCTGATCCAGTAGTATAACTTTTCGTATTGAGTAGATTTGCGGTCCAGTACGGTCCAGATGAGTCCGCCTACGACTGCGCCGGCAAACAGCAGGATCAGGTTGATGTAATTCAGCAGTCCGAAAACCCCTTCTTCTGATTCAATGGTCACAAACTGTGGTGGCCAGAAAGCCACAATCGCCTGAAAATCATGATAAGTAATCTTGCCCCAGCGCAAACTAAAAAGCTCTTCATAGAATTTGGGATACGTGGGAATACAGAGAAAGAGCAGGTATAAAAATGCGATCCTGAAGGCAACCTTCTGTGATTTCGTCCAGGTTTTTGTATCAAATGTAGTCATAGCAATTGCTTTGGATTAGATTTTAACCGGCTTGCGGCGGCCTTCAAACATCATGTACTTTTTATTGATCCTGCTGAGCACGACGTGGATAGAATCCTGTCTTTCATTGGTGCCGGAAAGCAGGATCGTAGAATCATTTGGCCTTTCATACTTCAATTGCATCCGTTCAGTCCGGTGGTTTTTATTTTTGTTCTGAAGGGACAGGGTATGCTTCAGAGTATCTGCTTCATAATAGAAGTAATGCCGGCCAGCGAAACCTGCCAGTTCGTAGTTCCGGTCGATGTCTTTTTCATGAACTGCTTCCCCACTGGAGAAGTCGATCTTTACAGGACGGTTTTGCCTGATCGTAAGGGTCGACCATTTTTCGAAGATCACATCCTGCCAGCGGTTGGGGTCTGTCTTGGAGTAAGGGATGGTGTCTTTATTGAGTACAAATTCCCTGACCTGGTAATAACCGTAAGCTTTGTCAAGCCCGGGAGTATGTGGAATTTTATAAGGGTCATTGGTATAATTATCAAAAGCCTTGTACGCGAAGATCAGGACAAACAGCAAAAAGGCTGCTTTGGCCAGCAGACGCAAGCGCCGGGCTTTAGCATTAAAGCTGTAGCTGAATTTATTGGCCCTGGCGGGAACTTCCCTGACCAGCAGATCATACAAGCGGGGAATATCATAAGCGAACAAAAAGGCAGCCAGGAGGACAATAAAGGTACTTAAGACCGCTTCGCCGATGGCGTAAAATCCATTGGCTACAGCCACATTTCCCAGGAAGCCAAAGATCAGGCCTACGCCAAAGGTGACGGTCCTGCGGTTGAACAAAAGAAAAGCGGCCAGAATTTCTACAAAGCCAAGGAAGGATTCATATTTCGGAGCGATGCCTACGGTTTGAAAGTAGATTTTCCAGGCAAAGTAATCACCGTAATTCGTCAGCAAATTACTGAGTGAAGGATAAGGCATCTGCAAGGGGAAAAATTTGATGAAGCCATAGGTAATCAGTACAAAAGCCAGACGGTAGCGAACCAAAACCCTGAGCCAGTAATACAAAACTGTATACTCCCTGCGTTGTGCATCTAACCTGGCCCAGACCACAGTGCCAATGGCCGCAAGCAGGGCAAACAGGAGCCAATTGGCAAAACTGCCGATGTACCAGCTGTCCAGCGTTTCCTCACTAAAGAACTGTGGCTGGTATTTGCTCAATTCGAAAAGGTCATGGAAGTGCAGCTGCAGCCAGTTGATGGAAAGCAGCTTGTGGTAAAATTTCCAGTCGACCGGTACGATCTGAATGATCAGGAAGATAAAGAAAAACCGAAAGAGGTTTTTCTCGTAACCTTTCCATTCCCGGAAAGGCTGCTGAGTTTTTGAATGACTATTTTCGTTCATGATCAATGTTTTTAATTCTTACCATATCCCGGATTTTGCACCAGGGAGGGATCGGCAAGGATTTCTCCAGCCGGGATGGGGAATATGTATTTGTTGGGATCGCTCAGGTTGAATACCGCCGCGGCCCGGCCAGTACGCACGATATCAAACCAACGGAAAGGCTCAAGGGCAAACTCTACGCGCCTTTCGTTTTCTATCGCGAGTAAAATATCTTCTTTACTGAGTGTATTGGACAATGCAGGCACATTGGCGCGTGTGCGCACTGCATTGAGGTCATCTATAGCACCCTGCAGATCCGGACTGGTTTTCAGTATCCTTGCTTCTGCGCGGATCAGGTGGATCTCCGCAGTTCGGATGAGGTAGCCAGCTGAAGTATTGGTGGGATAAATACCGCCGATAAACTGTCCTGCTGAATTTCTCACAGAAAGCAGTTTGCGGTCGCCCCCCACATTCGGATCATTGAGGAGGTTGTGAATTGCCGGCTTCGGCTCCAAAGCTCTGTTGCTCGTATTCCATTGCGCGTAACCTGCGTTCACATCATTGACACTATAAGAAAGTTCCAATATAGATTCTGTGGTTCCAGCAGCCAGGGCAAAGGGCTTGATCAGTTTGTAAGCAGTATTGGAGAGGACAATATTGGCATCAGCCTCAGCTTCCGTATACTTTTTAGTGTATAGATATAGTCTTGCGCGTAGTGCGTTGACGGTAGATTTGCTGACGCGGTTCCGCAACACTGTCGTTTGAAGCAAGGGTTCTGCTTTATTCAGGTCGTCGAGTACCTGGGCATAGACCTGTGCGGCTGTGCTTTGCTTGACACCCAGTTTATCAGCGACCACCTTGGTCGGACTCAAAAAGAGTTGCACATTACCAAAGGTGCGTGCCAAGTCGAAATAAGAGATTGCCCGGATGAAGTAGGCTTCACCCAGCAATTGGTCCCTTTGCGCAAGCGTCAATTTGATATCGGTCACTCCAGGAAGCTTTTCTATGATATGGTTACTGCGATTGATGGTATTGTAAAAATTGCCCCAATAGGTGGACAGAAAAGCAATATCGGATCGCAGGTCGTAATTGATCACGTTCAGATCGGTTTGGGCATTATTGAGTGATTTGATGTCTCCGCCCGATTGCAGGATCGTGTTTTGAAAACCCGCACCATAGTTGAGGCTGGCGAGTGCTCTGTAGGCGCCCCTTACCGCAGCTTCTGCGGAAGACTTATCATAGATGGTATTGTCGTCGGGAATGGTGTCATAAGGCCTTTCCTCCAGAAATTTCTTGCAGGAACTGGAAGATATACTGACAAACAGTACCAGCACCAAGAGTATTTTATGTTGAATATTCATGATCGTAAAAATTAGAATGTGATGTTTGCACCAAACTGAATTCCCCTGGGTTGTGGCGGGGTGGCAGTATCCAGGCCATCCAGATTTTGTCCCGAACTACCGGAACTTTCCGGGTCTGCCCCGGTATATTTGGTGGTGATCCAAAGATTGGTACCCAAGGCATACAAACGTACTTTGTTCAGTCCGGCTTTAGAAGTAATGGATTTGGGCAAAGTATAGCCGATACTGGCAGTCTTGAGCCTGATGAAAGAACCATCTTCCAGATAGCGACTGTTTTGCTCAATGTTGTAATTATTTCCGACACTGGTTACACGGGGGGTGTTGGTGAAGTCTCCCTCCTTCTGCCATCTGTTGAGCTGACTGGCAAGAATAGATCTTGAAGCATCCCTGGTGCCTCCACCTTCCAGGATGTATTTATTGAAGTTGAATAATTTATTTCCCGATTGGAAGGAAAAGAACAGTCCTGCATCAAATCCTTTGTAAGAAAAGTTATTGGAGAAACCGCCGAAAAAATCAGGGATCAGATTGCCCATCAGCTGTCTGTCGGCGGTAGTCACCGTTGTTCCCGTACTTCCATCAGCACGCTGAAATATGGCATCCCCTGTTTTTGGATCTACATAGAGCTGTTTATATAGCCAGAAGCTCCCCAATGGAGCCCCCTCCTCTGTTCTTCGGTATTCCCGGGCTTCAAAAGTGATCGGGCTTACCAGTTTTTCGGCACGGTTGACGTTGCGTGCTATATTGAAGTTAGCCGTCCATTCAAAATCTTTTGATTTGATGACATTGCCGGTGATACCCAGCTCAATCCCTTTGTTGCTGACCTCCCCTGCATTGGCCAGGGTGCTGGCATATCCGGTGGACTGTGGTACCGGCAGGTAAAGTAAGGCATCTGTGGTATATTTATAATACGCATCAAAATTGATGAAAAGCCGGTCTTTAAATAAGCCCAGATCGATACCTGCGTTATAAGTAGTAGTCCTTTCCCATTTCAGATCCGGGTTTTCGAGTTGGGCAGGTGCTACTCCAGGTTTAGGTCCGCTGCTCAGGTTATCCGGGTAGGCCGCTGAGCCTGACCATAAACCCAGTGCCGCGTAATCATTGATCCCATTTTGGTTACCCGCCGAACCTGCGCTGAATCTTAATTTCAATTCAGAGATACTTTCCACATTTTTCAGAAAGGCCTCCTCTTTGATGCGCCATGAAGCGCCTATACCTGGAAAATAGCCCCAGCGATTATTGGCGCCGAATTTACTGGAACCATCTGCCCTCAATACCGCTTCTAAGAAATACTTACTATCGAGGCTATAATTTAAACGGCCAAAGAAGGAAGCAAGGGTCGACTTAGATCTGCGCTGGTCGGCGGTCCTGACTGAAGCTGCCGAGATTTGCTGAAAGGAATTGTTTGGAAATCCTTGTCCAACTGCCTGCGCGATCTGGACATCCGTACTTTGGATGCTGTTCCCTAAGAGTGCGGTGATGTTTTGCCTTGCATTGATGGCTGTGGTATAAGTTAGGATCTGCTCATTTTGAAATATGGTGCTGGTGGTGTGCACATCCTTACGGTAGCCCAGTGGATTTGGTGCACCTCCAATAATGGTTTGATCATTGAAAAACTCCCTCTCATCATAAGTATTGTAATCCAATCCAACTGAAGACTTGAACTTCAGTCCGGGAATGATATCGACCTCCACCGACTGGTTGCCGATATAGCGGATACTGGTGGTGGAGATATTGGTAATGTCGGTATTGGTCAGGTTGTCGATGTTCTCATAAATAGAGCCCCGTGCCGGAGTGCCGTCTGCATTGAGCAAAGGCAGATAGGTTGGGTGGTGCAATGCGGCCAGTAAATGCCCGGCCTGTTGACCTGCCCCGCCCCTCACCTGCTGTCTGAAAGTGCGGTAGGCACCGTTGCTGGAACTGAGGGTCACTTTATCACTCAATTTACTGTCGAGGTTCAACTTAAAACTTGCCCTCTGGAAATCAGCAGGTTTAAGAATACCTTCCTGATCGGTGAAGCCTGCGCCAATGTTGTAACGGATCTTCTCACTGCCACCCTGGATGCCGAAATCGTAGTTACTGACCTGTGCGGTGCGGAATACCCTTTCCAGGCGGTCATAAGTCTGTTGGTCTTCCGGATTACCACGCCCTGCGACACCATTGATGACTTCAGTGACCGGGCGGAAGGGGCGATTGGCAAAAGTCTGGTTCAGGCTAGGCTTATCTATACCCGAATTGATCCATTGTTCATTGACCAAAGCGGCGTGCTCAGGTCCGGTAGTTAATTTCCAAAGCCGGTCCGGATCGGCTTTCTGCCAGCCATGTGAGATCTCCAGGTTGTATCTGGTTCTGCCAAAGTTGTACGTACCCCGCTTTGTGGTCACGAGAATAACGCCATTGGCACCCCTTGAACCGTAAATGGCAATGGCACTCGCATCTTTCAGTACTTCTATACTTTCTATATCTGCCGGATTGATATCTGCTAGTGGTGAGGTCCTTTTTCCGCCCAGATCCAGGGTTGATAATGAATTGTTGTTCACGAATACCCCATCGATCACATACAAAGGTTCATTGCTGGCGTTGATGGAAGCCGTACCACGGACCTGTACTTTTACCCCCTCGCCAGGTGAACCCGAATAGGTATTGACCTGTACTCCTGCTGCACGTCCTTGTAACTGGGCATCAAAGCTGGCTACCGGAACCTGTTTCGTCTCCGCCGCACTGATTTTTGCTACTGCTCCCACAACGCTTTTGCGGGTTTGTGTCCCGTACCCTACAATCAGTACATCATTTAGCTGACTGGATACTTCCTTTAAGCGGATAACGATGGGACTACCATTGGCTACAACATCTTTCTTTTCGTAAGCAAGGTGTCTGATCTCTAAAGTATAGGGGAATTTTTGTCCCGTTACAAAATCGAACCTGCCGTCGCTGCTCGTCTGCACGGAGTGTGTAGTACCGGTGATATGGACCGTGACACCAGGAATGCCCTGATTGGTCACTGAGTCGATCACCTGTCCTTTTAAAGTGGAATTGATCAGGGGCTGCGTCTGGGCCAGTGTATGTTGTGGTATGAGGATCCATACCGGGACACTGCTGCTCAACAACAGTGTCATTTTTAATAAGGCATAAGCATAGCGCCTAACCTTTTTAAAATTTTGCATAACTTTAAAAAGTTTTAATGATTAATAATCGAATGGTTAAAACTGTCGGCATTTCAGTAAGTGATTGGCGTTGCGTACTGGAAGCCTGAATAAAGGCAGGGATCTGATCCCTGTCTTTATTGTATATTTTAAATCATAGCGGAATGGCTATTGCATGGTGCAGCAACAACAGTGGATGACGATTTTCATCTCATTAGAAATTACGGGAGCGTATTTCTTTTTCTGGTGTAAAGTTCTTTTCATTTTAAACTCAAGTTGGTCATTGGTTAACAAATGTAATGGCTATTTCCCTAAAAACAAACTAAATCTATCAAATTAGTAGATATTAGTTAAGAATCATAAATATTCATTAAATTTGGGTCTATGCAAAAGATATACATGGGGGATGCGGGCCCTAAAGTTTCACCTGCAGTTTATGGCTTCTACAGATGGGACGATGTAGCCAATACGGAACGTACCTTACGACAAATTGTAGATTTATGCCTGGAACTGGGCATCAACACTTTCGAACACAGCGATCACTATGGCAATTTCAAATGTGAAGAGCTTTTTGGAAAGCTGCTGCAGGAAGGTGTGGTAAAGCGCTCAGATGTAGTATTATTCACCAAATGCGGACTCCGGGTTCCTCATGCTGAAAATCCTGGCGTCAGGATCAAACATTATGATACCTCTGCCAGTCACATTACTGAAAGTGTGGAGCGGTCATTAAAGAAATTAAAAACTGACTATATTGATATTTTCCTGCTGGATAAGCTGGATCCGATTTCTAATCTGGAAGAGACAGCTTTGGTATTGGAGCAATTGAAAGAGTCTGGGAAAATCAAGAACATCGGCGTGGCCAATTTTTCAGTTTTTCAGCACCAATTGCTGGCAGCTTACCTCAACAAGCCTATAGTGACCAATCACATCGAGTTCAACCTGCTGAATACACAGGCACTTGAGAACGGACAGATCGATTACATTAAGCAGCGTTATATGCGTCCACTGGCTTATGCACCATTGGCAGAAGGCAGAATTGCCGAGGGTACAGATACCCAGGCTGTCAAAGTAAGGGCAAAACTGGAAGAACTGGGAGAGAAATATGGCGTAGATATTGAATCATTGGCCATTGCCTGGTTACATAAACTTGGCGCGCTTCCACTGATCGGAACAAGGAATGAGCAGCGCATCCGGAATATCGCCAATGCCTTTTCGGTCGATTTAGATCACCAGGATTGGTACGACATTTACAATGTCTCGCTAGAGAACAGGTAACAAAAAACCGTCATTTCGAAGGAGGAGAAATCCTACATTTAAGTAAAACAAGAGATTTCTCCTCCCTTAAAATGACAGTTTTTACTTTTTCTTCTTTGTCAGATCAGTAAAAACAGCTGCTTTATCTTTGGAAACTTTCTTCAATTTAAAAGCATCAAAAACTTCACCTGAAGCTTTGTAGGCAGTATAAGTCAGGTTTTCTCCATCGACGGAAATGATCTGAAACAGTTGGGTATTCTCTGTAAAAATATCCATCCATTTCGGAGTTACATCCACTTTGTACATTTTTGGTCCTGCCACCGAAACGACATACATTGGCCCGCCTACCCTTCCGGAAACTCCCGTTCCCAAATTTTGACCGCGGCTGTAAGTATGGTCGTGTCCCTGCATCAAT
Organism: Pedobacter sp. GR22-6; assembly: GCF_037402555.1. NCBI lineage: Bacteria > Pseudomonadati > Bacteroidota > Sphingobacteriia > Sphingobacteriales > Sphingobacteriaceae > Pedobacter > Pedobacter sp. GR22-6. Next base: position 989,400 of record NZ_JBBEUC010000002.1, on the reverse strand, counting down.
ATATCGACATGGTACTTATCGAACAAAGGTTTGAACAGTTCCCGGAACTCCTTATTATCCCGTCCTTTGGCCGTAGAATAAATGGGATGGTGATAGGTGATCATCGTCCATTGTTTCGGATTGTTTTTCAAAACCTCTTCCAGCCAGGCGGCCTGGGTTTTCAGGGAATTGGAATCCAAAACGATCATCTGGGAATTTAAGGAAATCAAGCGGACATTCGCATAGTCGATGTAATACACCGATTCCTCCAAACCCTTGGGGCCATTTTCCGGCAGGGTATATTGTTCCCTCCAATGCGGATCCAGGGTAAGCACTTTCTGCTCATCTCTGAAATACTCGTGGTTACCAGAGGATGGAATGCTGGGGATCATGCCATTAATAAAACCGCCACCAAAATGCCATTCGCCCCATTCGCTATCATTGTTGGAACGGTTGATCAGATCACCGGCATGTACGATGAAACGCGCGTCGCCATGCGTAGCAAAGGCCTTACGGATCACCCTGGACCATTTTGACCTGATATCGTTCTGTGCATCGCCCAAATAGATGAAGGAAAAAGGTTTAGCCGTAGCAGGACCTGTCCTGAACTGGAACCATTCACTCCAATTAGTTCCATCACCTACCCTATAGGTATACAACTGATCAGGCTGCAGACCGGTAAAAGTGACACTATGGTAATTTGCAGCCTCATATTCCTTTCCTTTTAGATTGGATGTTGTGGCATTGTATTCTTTGGCCTCCGGCTTGTCGAGTTTTGGTGAACTGTCCTCAACCAAAATTTGCGCCACTGCTCTGGTCACGGTACTGTCGGTTCTCCAGGTCACAGACTGCGTGGTTGAGGGATCTGCCGACCATGTCAGGATGATCCTGTCGGGAAAAGCGCCAGCCTTGAAGGACTGGGCTTTTACCGCTTGGATCATCATTAAAAAAGAGAGCGCTGCTAAAGAGAATAATTTCATCGTAATTAGTTAAATGGATTGTATTTGAAACCCAGATTTCCCCAGGTTGAGAAATATTTATGGTCATTTGGACGGCCATCGCCATAATCCAAAATCGTCTGTGCGTTGTTGATGTTGCTTATGCCCATAAATACGGTGAACTTTTTGTTGATTTTCTGTGAGGCAGAAAAATCCAATTGCATTCTACCTTTTTCCATCAGGTCATCTTTTTGCTCAGCCGCCAGTTCGCTAATGAAGGTCTCATAAAAGTTTAAAGATATTCGACCTGAGAAGCCATATTTTTCATAGGAAAGGGAAGCATTCCCCACTTTTGGACGCATAGAAGGAAGACGAACGGTACGGTCGCTCACAATACCCGGCACTTTGAATTTTGATTGGATTTGAGTGAAGTTACCATAGATACCGAAACCATTCAGAAAACCAGGAAGGAAAGTCAACTGTTGCTGCCATGCAATCTCGTATCCGTATACCCGCGCCTTTGCACCGTTTACAGTTTGGGTAACCTGGTAGCCATCGAACTGACCGCCTTGCTGCGCATAAATGCTTGAATAGATATAATCTTCGATCTCTTTGTAGAATACGCCACCCGAGATCAGACCCAGAGATTTCAGGTAATGTTCGAATAAGAAATCATAATTTGTAGAGGTACTCTGGTCCAGGTCAGGATTACCAATTTTCATGCGCTTTCTGCGCGGTTCAACCTCTTGCCATGGAACAAGATCATAGTAACCCGGACGGGAAAGCGAGCGTGTAGCTGCAGCTCTTAGGTTTGTCCGGGAGTCAATAGCATATTTTAAATTCAAACTTGGATAGAAGCCATCAAATGCAGACTTCACAGCAACTTTATTGGTGCTTACGTATTTCCCTGCATTGTCGAAATTCACAATATTCCCATCATATTCAAATCCGGTGCGCTCATAACGTAAGCCAGTAATGATGTCCAATTTATCCAGAGTTAACTTACCCATTACGTAACCTGCACCCATAGTCTCGCTACCTCTGTAAGAGTCCGGATCTGTGTTTTGACGCACATAGGTTTCATCTTGACTAAATAACGACCTGTTGGCTTGATAATATTCTTCCATCAGGTAACCATTGGCAATGGCTCCCGAGAGATCATATTTGCCATTGAAGTAGCCTTTTCTGGAATAACCAGACAAGAACTTATCCATAGAAACACTGTTTCCCGGTTGCAAAGTATACTGAAAGTAGTTACGGGTGTGTGAATCTTCTTTGTACTTATACCGTCCGCCAAATTTCAACATGAACTTGTTTTTGGCACTCAGGTCAAAGGTACGCTGTACGTTAAATGATCCCTGACCATCTTTATCATGTGCAAACTGATGCCTGTTTACATAAGAAGAAGTTTTAAAGTTAGCAGGATTGGACGGATCGCCATTGGTAAAATTAAGCTGAGGGGCACGCGGGTCAGTAATGTCCAGACCGGCAGTAAGGCCACCATAAGTAAAATAACCATCATAATAGATCGGCTGATCGTAAAGCCCGCTTGAATAAGTAAGGTCTATGTTGGCGATCCAGTTGTTGAAATTGGTTTTACCACCCAGGGAAACGCTGAAAAGGTCACGGTGATAATCACGCGGCGAACCAGCTGAACCAATAGTCACACCAGTTACATTACTTTCATCTGTATAGCCACCTATGCTGTAGCTTTTAGTACCACGGGTCTGTAACTCGTAGAACTTATTGTAGTTCGTGCGAACGTACAACTGGCTTTTCTCATTAGGAAAAAAGCTAAGTTCCCCTTGCAAGCCAATATTTTCACGGTGTAAATCTGTCCCTTCCAATTCCAGATTGGATAGGCGAATCTGATCTGCACCATTTATTTTGTAGGTACCGTAATCTTTTTGCACACGGTCTTCACCTCTATAGGTATTGCTATAATTTACACCCGCAAGGTAAGCCCATTTATTTTGGCGCTGGCCAAAGTTTACAGCACCATCGAAATTCTGTTTACCTAACAGGAAGTTGTTTCCAAATGAACCTTTTACCTGCATCTGTTTCATACCCACTTTTGGGGTTTTGGAAATGATGTTTACAGAACCAGAAGTACCATCAGCTTCCATATCCGGTGTTAGTGTCTTATTGACTTCAATCGCCTCAACTGTAGAAGAAAGGATACCATTTAAATCGATATCGCGGGAGTTGGTTTGTGTGGATGGCAAACGGTTGCCGTTTAAAGTCACAGAACCCATGCTCTGATCTAATCCGCGGATGATGATATTTCTCGGCAATCCATAACTATAATCCATGGCAATACCCGGAACCCGCTGCATGGCCTCGCCCACAGTTGCGTCAGGGAAGCGTTCGATCTGTTCTTCGGAAAGTACGTACTTGATGTTATCTGCATTGCGCATGTTACTTAAGGCTACAGCTTCCCCCCTTCTGATTCCGCTGATGGTGATGCCCTTCATATCATTACTCTGGCTTTCCAGTTTCAGATCGGCAGTCAGGGTTTTATCGTCCACAACTGTCAACTCAAACTCAGCGCCTGTGTAGCCGATGTAACTTACTTTCAACGTAAGTTTCCCTGCTTTCAGGTTGCTGAAGATAAAATAACCGTTCACATCAGTGATCGTTTTTTGGTTACTGCCTTTAATGATTACAGTGGCATAAGGAAGGGTTTGATTATTGGCTTTGTCTTTTACATAACCAACAATAGAACCTGGCTTCACTGCTGCACGCAGTGGAACTGGCGCTTTCTTGAGCACCACCATCATTCCTTCCTCAACCATCATCAATTGGTGACTTTTCAACAATGGGCTAAGTATACTTCTAGCAGATTTCGCACGGTCTGCAATTGTCACCCGGGCGCTGATCAGTTCCTTATTGGTATAAACAAAACTCACACCCGTTTGCTTTTCGATCTCCTTCAGAAAATCAGTGAAGGCCAGGTTCTTCACCTGTATGCTTATACTTTTGTCCAATCCGTTCTGGCCTTTTACCGAAGCATGGACCATATTGAGAAAGAGTGCGGTGATGATACTGAATATTAAGCTAGTGCGCATAATCATCTGGACGAGACCTTTGGTCTCATTTAGTTTTTTCATTTTTAATAATTGTTGTTCAAATACAGCCAGTTCCTCTTTACTTATTCACCTTTTTTATTGATAAGCTCGTGAGGCTTCACTACATTTGAATGTTTAAATTTCTTGGATTTAAATAATTTAACATTAGCCGGAAGGTGGCCGCCAACCGGTTAAGAAAGGACCGTTTTCTCAAGAGAACGGTTTTTTTATGCGTATCAGATTTTACATACAATTTCCTCCTTTAAGATAAATGGTGTCTGCTATTTGCTTTGAACTGATGTTCATAGAGATATTTAATGTTTTGAGTACCACAGATAAAGGCTGCTTATTGAAACGGGCGCTAAGTTTGCAGGCATTGTAATTTTGATTTCCAGACTCAATCTTCACTTTATATTTTCGGGAAAGCATGGCAAATACTTCCGGCATAGGTGTTTGCTCAAAGATCAACTCCCCCGTTGTCCAGGAGTCGACATCTGCGACATTGATTTTATGCTTAGTGAACTTCCCTTCTTTATAGCTAAGCTGATCACTTGGCAAGAGCATCAGGGCTTCGGTATTTGAGCCTGTTGCCTGTACGCCTACTTTACCTGTGTTTACCGAAACCTGACTTTCCGATTCAGTCGGGTATGCCCTGACGTTGAAACTTGTCCCATATACAGTTGTGCTGAGCGCACCGCTATTTACGACAAAGGGTTGCCGACTGTCGTGTTTCACTTCGAAATAGGCTTCCCCGCGCAGCTTTATCAAACGTAGCTTCTCTCCGGTAAAGTCCTTAAGAAAACGAATCTCTGTTTCAGCATTTAGCCATACCCTTGAACTGTCGGGCAGTCTCAATTCAAGAACCTGACCGGCTTCTGCCTTTCTTACCACCCATTCTTCCTTTTGGTTTTGTGTCCGTGCTCCAAAAAAATAAAACGCTATAAACAATAAGGCACCAATTAAGGTTGCCGCCATCCCGTATTTCCAGAAGACTACTGGTTTTACTGGATTTAGATCTGGAGTAACTTCCAGGTTCAGGTTCAGTCTTCCCGGATCAGTTTCTACCGTTTCCGGGGGGACCATAGCGGTTAACTCCCATAGCATCCGGGCTTCATGATATTGCTGTAGGTGACGCTCATCTGACGACAGCCAATCATCGAGCAATTGCCTTGATGCTGCTGTTTCCGTATTGGTCAACCTTTTGATGATGTACGTCCAAATTATATCTTCCATATCCTGTAATCTGCTTACCAAATGAAAGACACATTTGATGGCAGGAAATACGGGCCGCTTAAGTTAAGCTTCGGTTAAGTTTGCATCAATTAAATGTTTGGCCCGTGCATGGATGAATTCCATGCTTTTTGCCAGATGATCTTCCACAGTGCGCACAGAAATCTGCAGGAGTTCTGCAATCTCCGCATAACTAAAGCCTTCTAACCGGTACAACCTGAAGACCAGCTGACGCCGTTGCGGAAGTTCTGCGATCACACGTTGCAAAAACTGGAGCTTGTCTGACTCATTGGAAGTCGCGCCTTCTTGCATGGAAAGGTCTGAAAGGTCCCGGAGCTCATCTTCCACCACATACGACAATGGAACGTTACCCTGCTTACGCAGGTAATTAAGAGAAGCATTTTTTACAGCCCTGAACAAATAACCCTTTAAGTTATCAGGCTTATGCTTGCTGAACCAGAGCTGAACAAATAAGTCATTTACAATACTTCGGGAAGCTTCATGGTCGCGCACGTAATATTCGGAATACCTTTGCAGCAAAGCATTCCAGTGCTTATAGATCAGTTCGAACTGTGATAAATCCAGTTGATCCAATGTAATTTCAGTAAAATCCGAATCCCTTTTTGAAGACATGATATTGATCACAAAGCTGCCGAATGCATGTAAATCCTACATTAATTGAATATTACCATACCAAGTCTGGTGTAAGCGAAACAGGGCTAAATCGCTTTTTCTTTGCAAGAAAGATGACAATACGTTATCTTGGATGCGGATATTCAAACACACAAATACATCTCAAAATGAAGAAACGCATCCTTTTACTTTGCTTTCCGCTACTTTCACTGTCCGCTTTTGCGCAGACCAATACGGAAAAAACCACATCGGGAAATCCTATTTTTCCCGGCTGGTACGCCGATCCAGAAGCTCAGATTTTTGGAAAAGAATATTGGGTATACCCGACCTACTCAGCCAGGTATGAAGAGCAAATTTTCATGGATGCTTTTAGCTCCAAGGATCTGGTCAACTGGACAAAACATCCCAACATCCTGAAAAAAGAAGATGTTAAATGGGCAAATAAAGCCATGTGGGCACCTTCCATTACAAAAAAAGGCAGCAAGTACTACCTTTTCTTTGGTGCCAATGACATCCAAAGTGACAAGGAACTTGGGGGAATCGGCGTAGCGGTGTCTAAAAAACCCTATGGCCCTTTCAAAGATCACATTGGCAAACCGCTGATCGACAAATTTCATAACAAAGCACAGCCAATAGACCAATATGTATTTAAGGACAAAGACGGTCAATATTATTTATACTATGGTGGCTGGTCGCATTGCAACGTTGCCAAACTGAGCAAGGACTTTAAAAGTATTGTCCCTATGCCTGATGGGAGCTTGTTTAAGGAAATCACGCCGAAAGGTTATGTAGAAGGTCCCTTTATGTTTATACGTGATGGCAAATACTATTTCATGTGGTCAGAAGGTGGATGGACAGGACCAGATTATTCTGTAGCTTATGCTATTGCTGATTCGCCAATGGGCCCCTTCACGCGTATTGATAAAATTTTGCAGCAAGACCCAGCAATAGCGAGAGGTGCCGGACACCACTCTGTAATTCAAAATCCAAATACCAAGGAGTATTATATTGTCTATCACCGCAGGCCACTGGGCGAAACCAACGGAAACCACAGGGTAACCTGCATTGATAAAATGGAATTTGATGAGAACGGACACATTAAGCCCGTTAAAATTACTTTTGAAGGTGTGAAGGCAAATCCTTTGTAAACACATGGAGCAAGAAGGCCATCTTATCCCTGCAGACACAGAACTATTGCTCCGACTGGGCAATGGGGATAAACATGCCTTTGATATTTTATACAATCGCTATTGGAAGCAGGTTTTCAACGCAGCCTATAAACGTTTAGGGGATCGTGAACAGGCTCAGGATATTGCCCAGGATGTGTTCATTCAGCTTTGGACCAGGGCTTCCAAAGCACCTATAGACAACCTTTCTGGTTACCTGATGGTGGCTACCCGGAACGGGGTCTTTAAAAAAATGGAAAAAGAGGCAAAATATTCTGCCTTACCTGAATCAGTACATCAGATGGAAAGCGCTACAGGTGCCGATTCTGGTGTACTGCACCAGGAATTTCTCTTTGCATTTCAAGCGCTGATAGAGACGCTGCCCCCGCAGCAGCGCCTGATCTTTAAAATGCGCTTTGAAGAAGAGCTCAATAGTCATCAGATTGCCGAAAAACTGGAAATATCTGTAAAAACTGTAAGAAATCAGTTGGGAAAAGCACTCGCTACGCTCAGATCATCACTATTATTGATCCACGTACTCTTATTTCTATACGAGGGACGCTAATCACCAAATCAACAGTCTAACACAAGGCTTTTTCCAATAAAAAACAAGATTCAAGAATAAAAATAAAAATATTTTCATTCCGTGTGGGCTATTTTAAAAATTCTGACTCCTATATATATAAACCGAACCATGAAAGACCAATACAAACAATATTTTCTTGAAATCCTGAAGAAATATCGGCTAGGTAATGCAAGCAGGGAAGAAATCAGCTTCCTTGAAAAATACTATGAACTTTTTGAGACGAGTGAAGAAATCTTACTGAGTGAAGAAGAGTCTGATCAACTGAAAGCCGGTATTAGAGATAACATATACAAAGAAATTAACATCGGAAATGATCCTTCAAAACCTTTCGTTTTTAAGTGGAGCTGGTTGAAATATGCAGCGGCAGCATCTGTAGTGATGATGCTTTCCTTTACACTTTACCTGCTTTTAAATCCACGGAATAAACAAGAAGTTAAGATCGCAAAGCAGGATGTCGAACCAGGTGGCAACAAAGCCATACTAACACTTGCCAATGGGGAGAGAATTACGCTGGATGACGCAGCGAGAGGACAGATCAGCTCCCAATCGGGAATCAGTATTACGAAAACTGCTGATGGGCAGATTGTTTATCAAGTAGCCGAAAATATTGGGGCATTTGAAGAAAACAACATGAATACCATTTCTACACCTAATGGCGGACAATATACAATTGTATTGTCAGATGGCAGCAAGGTAAAATTGAATGCAGCTTCTTCGCTTAGTTTTCCGAGTTCTTTTACAGGTGATGCCAGGGAAGTCAGCCTGAATGGAGAAGCTTACTTCGAGGTAGCAAAAAAGGAAAGCCAACGCTTTAAAGTACAATCGGGGCTACAAACGATCGAAGTCTTGGGAACGCATTTCAATATAGACGCCTATCCAGATGAGAATGAGATCAAAACTACCCTTCTGGAAGGATCTGTAAAAGTATCTACGAGCAATGCATCTACAACAATAAGACCGGGGCAACAAGCTGTGATTAATCGTAATGATCTCACTACCATTTCCAAACAGGACGTAGATATTGATAAAGCAGTTTCCTGGATAAATGACCTTTTCACCTTCCAGGGCGATGATTTAAAATCTGTAATGCGTGAGGTGTCACGCTGGTACAATGTAAGTACAATATACTCTGGTGATATACCTGACAAGAAATTTTACGGAGAGATTTCCAGAAAAAGCAAGCTGTCTGAAGTATTCAAAATCCTGGAACTAAACAAAGTACAGTTCGAAATAAAAGATAGAACCGTTAAAGTTTCATATAATGAAGATCAACCCTAGTTTAACATATCAACTAACCGAACCATTCACCAAAAAACCAAACACATGATCAAACAGTTACACCATTAAGACTTAAGATTTAAGGAAAAAGACCGAAAGTATCTCACCCCTTTCGGCCAAAAAATTGTCAACAGCCAGATGTTCAAGCCAGGCTGTTATTTATTCAATAATTCTAATCCAAAAGTATGAAATTAACTTTTCTTTACAAGCCCGTATGCGAAATACGGAAGGTAAAGTACAAACTCCTTATAGTGATGAAATTAACTGCTATTTTATTACTGATCGGCGCCATGCATTTATCGGCTGCTACCTATTCACAAAAAGTAAGTGTTTCCAGAAGAAACGCTACTCTTGAAACTGTTTTTCAAGATATCAAAAAACAGACCGGGTATTTGTTTTTCTATAGTGGTGATGTAAATGTAAACCGTGAAAAGCTCAATGTTGAATTAAAAAATGTAGGGCTTGAAGAGGCCTTAAAAATCACGTTGGAAAAACAGAACCTGACGTACAACATCGTGAACAATACGATCGTGATTAGGAATGCGCTCCCTTTAACCGGTCAAAACTTCGCTATCGTAACGGGTAAAGTGACTGACGCAAAGACTGGTCAACCAATACCGGGGGTATCCATTTATCTGAAAGCAAATAAGAACATTCGAACTCAAAGTAATGAAAATGGCGAGTATACAATCAACGCTATTGCAAGCGACGTCATCGTTTTCAGTTTCATAGGTTATGCATCAAAAGAAATGCCCGTTGGCAACAAAAAAGCGATAAATATCAGTTTAGAGGAAGAAGTAAACCAGATGAATGACGTTGTGATCACTGGTTATCAGACAATCAAAAAAGAAAGTTATACAGGAAATGCAGTGACCGTGAAGGGGGATGATTTGAAAAGAACCAATCCTCAAAACGTACTGAAAGCAATTCAGACTTTTGACCCTTCCTTTAGATTGATGGACAACAATTTGGCGGGTTCTGATCCTAATGCTATGCCTAGAATCAATGTCCGCGGTGCAACTGCCCTTCCAGGTATGCCTCAAAATAAAGATGACGTATTAGATAGAAATAACTTATCAAGCTCTTTCAATCTACCAGCCTTCATTATGGATGGCTTTGAAGTATCCTTGCAAAAAGTTGTCGATTTGGATATCAACCGCATTGAGTCGATTACAATTTTGAAAGATGCTGCGGCAACTGCAGTATATGGTTCAAGGGCAGCCAATGGTGTAATGGTCATTACAACCAAAGCGCCAGTTTCAGGTAAACTGCAATTGTTTTACAATAGCGAGTTGACGCTATCGGCTCCAGACTTATCAGATTATCATGTGCTTGATGCAAAAGATAAGATGCGTTACGAGCAAATGGCTGGATTATACCGTACAGGTACTCCAGGTGTTGGGGCATCTAATCAAGAATTGTTAGATCAAGATTTGTTCAACAAACTTAAGAGTGTAGCGAGCGGTGTAAATACTTATTGGCTATCGCAACCTTTGAGAAATGCTTATGCCCAAAGACAGACCTTAAATGTACAAGGTGGGGATCAAAGTTTTAGATATGGAATTGACCTTCGTTACCAAACCCAGCCAGGAGTAATGAAAGGTGTGACGAGAGACAGATATAGCGGAGGTATGGATTTTACTTACATGCCATCAAAAAAGCTCATATTCAGAAACAATCTTTCACTAAACCAGACCAAGGGCGAAAACTCTCCTTATGGCAGTTTTTCTACCTATGCATTGATGAATCCATATTACCCAAAAGCAGACAGTTTAGGAAGGGTAGTACAGGAATTGGCTAGCTGGAGAGTAGACAGGATGTACAATGATCCTACTAAAGGACAATTTAGAACTGCATATGTTTTCAACCCACTATTTGAAGCTAGCTTAAACAATTTTAGTACGGATAGCTACCTTGAACTCATTGATGCATTTTCGGTGGATTATAAATTATCTGAGAGCTTCCGCCTACGAGGATTAGCTAGTTTTAACCAAACCACAATGAAATCGGATCGCTTTGTATCTCCACTAAGCAGTAATTTCTATGCAACAGAAACAGACAAGCTAAACAATAGAGGCTCATACGATTACAATACAACAAATCAGTTTGGGATCGACGGGAATATAACCTTAAGCTACAATAAACAGCTTGGAGAGAATTTCTTCAATCTAGTTCTAGGTGGTAACATTATTGCCAGAAGATCAGATTACAAATCTGTTTCCGCTCAAGGCTTCTCTAATGACAACTTCACCAACATCGGATTTGCACGTATTTATAAAGAAAATTCCGCTCCGGGAGGAAATGTATTGATCCAGCGAACACTAGGTTCATTTTTTTCAGGGAACTATTCTTACAAGAATAAATTTCTAGCAGATGCTTCCTTTAGATTAGATGGTTCCTCCTCATTTGGATCTAATAGACGCTTTGCTCCATTCTGGGCCGCTGGATTAGGATATAATTTACACAACGAAGAGTTCTTAAAAGACTCCAGAATCGTAAGTCAACTACGTTTAAAAGCGAGTACAGGACAACTGGGATCTGTAGGGTTTGAGCCATACATGTCTCGTTCCATGTATCAATATCAAACAGGAAACTGGTATTCGACAGGTGTAGGTGCTACACTTCTTGGTTACGGTAATAATAATCTGGAATGGCAAAAAACAACGACCTACGACGCAGGAATAGATTTAGGGTTATTGAAAGACAGAATTGTGATTTCCCCACGCTATTACTACAAATTGACCAAAGGGCTAATCACAGACATTACGCTTGCTCCATCAACCGGTTTTACCACTTATAAGGAAAACCTTGGAGACATGGCCAATAAAGGATTTGAGGTTTACCTAACTGCGAATGCGTTTAGGAATAATGATTGGAATGTAAATGTTACCGGTAATGCTGCACATAATACCAATACACTCGTAAAACTTTCCAACTCCTTACAAGCATTCAATAACAAAATCAATGATATACAGAATGATCCAAGTAATAATCCGGAAGGAGAATTGGGTCTTGCAACGATGCCTATAGTCAGGTATACTGAAGGTCAGTCTTTATATACCATTTATGGTGTAAAATCACTAGGAATAGACCCAGAGAATGGCAAGGAAATCTATGTAAAAAAAGACGGTAGCCTCACTTACAACTACGACATACGAGATACACAACCAATTGGAGACAACACCCCTAAATTGGCTGGTAACTTAGGAAGTAATGTGAGCTATAAGGGCTTTATGCTTAGCTTTAGTCTTTATTATAGATTTGGAGGTCAAAGCTACAACCAGACATTGGTAGATAGGATCGAAAATGCTGATCCACGCTTCAATGTAGACAGCAGGGCACTCTCACAAAGATGGGTTAACCCAGGCGACAAAGCCATGTACAAAAACATTACCGATCTAAATCCAACTCGTGTGAGTTCAAGGTTTGTGCAAAAGGAAAACCTGATTGAATTACAGTCTATTTATCTGGCTTATGATTTTAAAAAGAACTTCATTAAAAGAGCAGGACTGCAAACATTGCGGGCGACTACTACCATGAATGACATTTTTAGATCATCCACTGTTGGCATAGAGCGAGGAATTGATTCACCATTTGCGAGGAACGTAACGTTTGGTTTACAAGCTACATTTTAAAAATATTGAAATGAAAATAAAATTATTATACATCGTAGCCTGCATGTTTGCTTTTACTTCATGCAAGAATTTTTTGGATGTTCAGCCAGAGGCTGATGTAACTAAAGAACAACTATTCTCTACGGAAGAAGGGTTCAAAGAGGCGTTAAATGGAGCTTATACTTACTGTAGCAGTTTGGATTTATATGGTGGCAATTTGACGTTTAGCAACCTAGACATCATCGCTCAGAACTATGAGTTTACAGATGTCAACTCCATGAACATCGCTGCTTTTAAATATTCCGATCCTCAATGGATCAGCAAAGCAGATCAGATCTGGATCAATGCCTATAAAGCAATTGGCAACTGTAATGCCATCCTAGAAGCTGTAGACGCTAAGAAAACAGTATTTCAGGGAAAAAATTACGAGATCGTGAAGGGAGAAGCACTGACTTTACGCGCTTATTTACATTTCGATATTCTAAGGATGTATGCGCCGTCATTTAAAAGCAACCCAGCAGCAATGGCTATTCCTTTTGTGACAAAGGTATCTAATACTCCTACACCATTTTCAAATGTAACAGAAGTGCTGAACAAGATTATTGCCGATCTGACCGAAGCGAAATCACTGCTTAAAGTTTCAGATCCAATATTGGCAACCGATTACATTGTTGGCTTCGCTGATAAAACATATGCTGCTAATGTTGCACAAAACAAAAGATCTACTGAAACGAGCAACCCGTCGCTCTTTCTTCAGAACAGAAGACACCGTATGAATTATTTTACTACTTGCGGAGAATTAGCCAGAGTATATTTATACAAAGGGGATGCTGCGAATAGCCTAAGTAATGCAAAGGAAGTCATCGATTCTAAAAAGTTTCCCTGGGCGGAAAGTGCAGATGTTTTCAATTCTAATAAGGAACAGAGAGACAAAATGTTTTATACAGAGATAATCAGTGGTTGGTTTGGGTCACAGGCTGTTCGGGATCACGTAAATAATAGATTTTCTGATCAAAATGCAGCGTTCTCACCTACTACACTTCAAAAAGAGCTGATTTATGAATTGGCAAATCAAGGGCAGAATGACTGGAGATTTCTTGCCTGGTTCGTTGATGATGTTGCTACAAAGAAGTCTAGATTACAAAAATATACCTGGAACAGCAGCCCGCAGCGTAATATGCACCCGGTAGTCGCACCTGCTATTCGGCTTTCAGAAATGTATTACATCGCAGCTGAAGCCAGCTTTGATACCGACCCTATTAAAGGAACAGCGTACTTAGACAGTGTCCGCACGCATCGTGGACTTGGCACACCAATTCCAAAAACGATACTAAAACAAGATTTCATCAAGAAGTTAACAGAAGATGCGAGAAAAGAATTCTATGGCGAGAGTCAGATATTTTTCATGCACAAACGTCTAAACAGAGAGATCATAAATGTAAATGGAATGATCTATCCCGCATCTGACAGAATTTTCGTCTTCCCGATGCCCCTAGATGAAATTGGTTACAGAAATTAAAGTTAACAGGATTATGAAAAAGAATTTAAACTACATATTGTTTCTTTGCCTGGCACTATTAGCCTGCAAGAAAAATGAAATACCGCGGTATGAAACTGAAAAAGACAACATCCGGTTTAACTATTTAAACAGTGATGGAGGACTCGATAGTACGCTGATCACATTTTCTTTCGCGGATAAACCAGGCTTAGCTAGCGATACTGTTTGGATACCAGTAAGCGTAGCAGGTAAAAGAGTTTCGCAAGATAGAAAATTTAGTATTTCTATTGTGGATAGTTCCACTACCGCCAAAGTCGATTTACATTACGAAGCACTAAAACCATACTATGTATTGCCATCCGACTCAGGTAAAACCAGAGTACCACTAATATTGAAAAACATTGACCCTGCGCTAGCAAACTCTTCTGTCATCATAGGCCTGAGGGTAAATGGTGGCGAAGACTTCGGCGCCTCCCTTCCTGTGAACACCAGATCTAAGAGATTTATGTTTTCCAATAGGCTCGAAGAACCGTCCTGGTGGTCTAAATGGTTGGGTAACCTTGGTCCATATAGTAGAACAGCTCACAAGTTATACCTTATTTCCGGAGGAGGAGCATTAGCGGACCTTAGTCAACCTAATGCTTACATGGAAATTCCCCGGACATTATACTACTTGGAAAATGCCAAAAACTTTACAAGAAATCCATTTGCCTGGCTGGAAAGAAATGCCGATAAGGGATATGTGTTGACTAAAAGATCAGACGGGACAGAGGATTACGATTTTTATCACAAAGATTCTCCTACGATAAAGACCTATGTCAAGTTCTTTCCACAAGTAAACGGCTATTTCTTTATTAATGAGAATGGCAATCAAATTATCATGAATTAAGCACATCTATCATGAAACAGAAATTTTTATACTTACTGGCTTTTGCAGCCATTTTATATACTTCCTGCAAAAAGGACTTGGGTAATTATACCTATTCACCTCCTTCCGAACCGATAATTAAAGGTATTGAAGATCAAAACATTTCTGCACTGATCGGAGATTCATTGATCATCAAGCCAGATGTTAGCCTGGCAGGCGCAGACCCAATGAAAGACCTGAATTTCGAATGGCGCATAACCATCCTTGAAGAACTAAGGGAACTGAGCTACACTGGGTATCCTTTTAAAATGCTTTTCAATCTTGGAACGGGCGAACGTGCGGCAACTTTAACAGTTACAGACAAACGGAATGGATTGATTTATAAATACAAATTTAAAGTAACAGGCATCTCGCAATTTTCAGTGGGAACTGTCATTTTGAGCAATGATGGTGGAAATGCAAAACTATCTTTCGTAAAACCTGATAACACAATACTCGCCAATCTATACGAAAACCTTCAATCGCGAATATTACCAAAAAACCCAACTCAACTTTACTACTCTAAGCCACTTCCTTATCAGTTGCTTAGCAAAGAAGAATACTGGGTACTTTGTAATGATCCACAAACTGGTAGCGTGATTGTAAACCCAAGTACCTTTTTGTATAAGGACAATTTTAAATCACAATTCTTTCTGCCCCCAACCACCATCATTCCAGGAAAACTAGAAACTTTCCAGGGCACTATCTCTCAAGGAGTAGTAAACGGAAAATTGTATATTGGCGTGCAATCAACAGCACCCTTTGCCCCGGACTATGGAAAATATGCTAACGAACAAGCTGGTGATTACCTATTATCTCCATTCGTGACGCATGCTGGCCCATTCCATTTTGGTTACGACACAAAGTCTAAAGCCTTTGTGGGATTTGATGGAGGGGGTAACTATTTCGGAAAAACTTACGATATCTTAGGGACAGGAACACCGGCATTTGATCCCAAAAACGTTGGCCTTTCAAATCTGATCTACATGAAGACAAGTATCTCTGGTACAACATATGCCTTCTTTAGGGAAGCAGATGGCGTCACTACAGAAATTAGTCTTGATAACCAGTTTGCCGCTAATCCAAAAGGGATCAGACCAATCCATAAGCGAGTTTTTGCTGGTTCCTCATCAGTTCAAGCTGATTCAAAATGGGTTAGAAACAGCATAAACGTATTCTTCTTTTCATCGAATGATAAAATAACGCGTTACAATCCGATCACTCAAAGTTTGGAGCCATTAGAGGCCAACTTTGGTGGTAAAAAAATAACCATGATTAAAATCAGTGCAGATGACAACAGACTTTATGTTGGCGTAGAAGGGGCTTTACATACACTTGATATTTCTGTAGGTAAAAACGGAAATATTTTAAGCACAATTAATGGTGTACCAGGTGCTCCTGTTGATTTCTTAACCAGAACAAATTAAACATCCTATACATGAAACTTAAATTATTCATCCTTGCAGCCTTCGCCCCTATGGCGCTGGCTGCACAAACTCCCAATTTTACCATCACTGGTAAAATTGGGAATTATAATAAGCCAGCTAAGATCTATCTGGATTATGGGTCAGATGGAAACGGCAAATCAGATTCCTGTGAACTGGTTAATGGTACTTTCAAGTTTACCGGCTCCATCACCAACATTGCTTCCGGCCGCATGACGCTCTCGCGTGAGGGCATCCGTGATAAGGAAATTTATGGTGCAGGTGGTATAGGTGACGTGATTTATCCGAGTTTCGGAAAAGAAAACATCCACATCACTTCTGCAGATTCATTGTATAATGCGAAATGGACAGGTTCTAAAGCATATGACGAATCCATTGCCTTCATTAAGGCTGTAGGTCCGCCGGTGATGACGATCCATCATAATGCAAACATAGCATTGAACCGTGCTACCCCTGAACAAAAAAAGGATACCCTGTTTTTCAAGGCATTGGATAAAAAGGTAAATGAGATGCAGGCATCCAGAAGAACTAAGATCCTGGAATTTGCTGCTAAAAATCCAGATTCCTACTTTGCTATGCACAGTTTGGCAGAAGCGAACTACAAAACTAAACCAGAAGTGATTTTGGCCGTATTTAATAAGATGAGCGAAAAACTCCGTCTTTCTTACGACGGGCAAAGCCTTTATAAGATGCTGAACGCTGATAAGGTAACCGCGATGGGTGCTGCCGCGCCAAACTTCACACAAAAAGACCCAAATGGTAAGGCTATATCATTGTCGGATTATAAAGGTAAGTATGTACTCGTAGAATTTTGGGCAAGCTGGTGTGCCCCTTGTCGGGCGGAAAGTCCTAATCTGTTGAAACAATACGCAGCATTTAAAGATAAAGGGTTCGAAATTCTCGGAGTTTCCGTAGACAGTGATAAAGCCAAATGGCTGGATGCGATCAAGAAAGACGGACTAACCTGGACACAGGTCTCTGATCTAAAAGGATGGGAAAGTGAAGCGCGTAAAGTATACGGGATCTCAGGAGTTCCCGCGAACTTTCTAATTAGTCCGGAAGGAAAGATCATCGGTTCGCACCTGATGGGCGAAGCCCTGAATAAAAAGCTTGCTGAATTAATGAACTAATGAAAAAGATAATCATCATCCTGTCACTCCTGATCAGTAGTCAGGTTTTCGCGAAAGAAAAGATTTCGCTGAAGGTTTTGTATGTAGGCTACAATCCAGAAAAACCCATGCCAGCAGATGTGGTCTATTACAGTACCTCGGCTAAAGTGGTTGCCAAAATGTACCAAACAAGAATGGCAGATTTCAAAGCTTTTTTAGAAGCCCGCTTCCAGGAGGTTAAGGTGATGGATGTGCGCGATTACCTTGCTGAAATGTCTAACGAAGTGGATGTGACGATTATGGACGCCGGGCCAGTTAAATTACCTGCCGATTTCAGTCGGCCAATGATTTTGATGCATGCCATGGCACCAAACGTGGGCTTACCCAAGGGGTTGAAATTCGATTGGTACTGCCAGTGCCTGGACGACGATGCTTTGAACATAAGAACCACGCACGCAATCTTCAACACCCCTAATAAAGTCAAATTGACATTGGTAAACAAGCCAACACCCAGCTCATTCTTTAATGGGCACCAAGGCGCGAAAACGCCTAAAAGCATGCCTATGTGGTCTGTAGTAAAGGCCGAATTACCTGCCGGGGAAAAGTATCTGATCGGTATGGTTTCTCATGGCGAGGGTTTTGATGATTCTCCAGATGCAGAAATAATCTCTGGAGGTGTTTGCCTGAAAAATGCGGAAGCTGTAGCATTAGGCCGTCAGGGAAATTATTTCATGTGGGGCTTTTCCGGATCTCCTGATTATATGACTAATGAAGCTAAAGATGTTTTCATCAACACTGTTTGCTATATTAAGAAATACGATCACATGCCTGCCATAGTCAAAAAAGTACAGATTGAAACCCGCTCGGGCATCGATGAACAGATCTACAGGATTGATCGTCGCTTATATGACAAAGCCATTGTGTCACGCAAGGAAGGAAATGAAAGACTCTTGAGGGCGCAAAAAGAACTCAGAGATAAAAAAGATGCAGGAGAAGATATCGGAAAAGGAAATGAAATGTTCCTTAAAATGCCCGTTACGAATGCAATGGAAAGCTTTGAAGATTATTTAAAAAATCAGGCCGGGGAAAAACTTTTTGCAAAATTTGGCACAAATACCAAATTGTACCATCAGTATTTTCGGGACAACTATGAATACTTCTATCCTGCAGGGACGTATTCTTTGCAAGTAGATGATGATGCTGCGAGGTTGAAAAAATCCAACCGAAAACCGGAAATATTGGCACAATGTATCCTGATGCTAGAAAGAAAACAGGATGAACTTGTTGCGCAACGTTTACTTACCCGTTATACTACTGAAAATTTCAGCACCGCAGCTGAGTGGAGAAACTGGTTCGATACGAATAAAGACCATCTGTTCTTTACTGAAGCTGGTGGTTTTAAATTCATGGTCAATACATTTGGCAAATCTGTCCAGCAAGACAAAACCGCTGCAGTACAAAGCGTAGAAAAAAATTCGGGCACAAACAATGAACCGACCATGGATGATCCAGTTGCAGTATCAGCAAAACTGGTCTACGGAGACAGCAAAAATACGGCTCAGCTGTTCATTAACGCTAAAATTTTAAAAGGATGGCACACTTATGCGATGGTGCCACAAGATAGCCCATTCATCATTACGAAAGTGATATTTGAGTTGCCAGAGGGGGCAAGGTTGATTGATGATTGGGAAGCTTCAGCAGCGCTCCCATTTGCCGGAAATGAGGGTGTTTTTGTATTTGAAGAAAAAGCATCCTTCTCTATCAATGTAAATATGGAAAAGGTAAAGCCAGGCACTATAATTAAATGCGGCCTCTCCTATCAGACCTGTGATGAAAACAAATGTTTTCCACCAACTGAGAAAATGATTGAATTACCTATTTGATTAAACAAGCGCTCCTAATGACAGAAGCCGTCTCCTATTGGAAGACGGCTTTCCTTTTATCTATGAACACCTTTCTTCGATGCGTTGCCGACACGCTCAGCAAAGTGTGGAAATATTCCACAGCAAAAACACTCGAACAAAAACACAATGTATTGGTAATCAAATATATGCCAAAAGCACTCTGCTATGGCACTATTATGAAGTATAGACTAATCAGAATTAATATGAATTATTAACTGAAACAATTAAAATATCTATTATGAAAAAGATCATCTTATCAGCAGCATTTTTAGCAGTAGCAGGATTAACGACAGTAAAAGCAAGCGACATCAAAACCCCGATTATAGTTGCTGTACAACAAGATAGTACTACCAAAACTCCGGTTGAGTTGAAAGATCTTCCAGAACCGGTTCAAAAAACATTGCAATCTGAGCCTGTAAAAGCGTGGACACCAACTGAAGCATTTTTGGTGACCAACGCAGACAAAACCTCTTATTACCTGATCAACGTTAAAAAAGAGCAGGAAACTGGATCTCTTAAAGTTGACAAAGACGGTAAAATCGTTGAATAATCAATTTAAACAAGAATAGCTAATGCCAACAAGAGCCGGAGGATTCCGGCTCTTGTTGTTTAGGTTATATTGCCATCATAATTTCCAGCATCAATTCGATTGAAATAAATGCTGGCATTTACCGTTAATAGCATGATGAAGATAAAAATGATCTTGTTACTCCTGGTCGCCGGTGCCACTAGTCAAGCGCAGAGTTTCAAATATCCTACACTCATTCAGCAAGGTAAGACCATCAAATCTTTAGCCCCCACACAATGGAAAGCTGTAGATTCCGTATATGGTGACCTTAACAATGACCAGGTAGAAGATTTGGCTGTAATTTTCGAATTTTATGCAGCAGTTAAGGAAAACCGGGCCTATGGTGACAATACTACAGAACTCATTACCGAAATACAGCGACCAAGGATTTTAGCGATTTATTTTAAATCGGGTAAGAGCTACCGCCTGGCCACTCAAAATAACCATTTCATTTTACGTTCTGAGGAAGGAGGATCAATGGGTGATCCTTTGCGGCCGATGAGCATTAGAGACAATAAGCTAAATATCGGATTTGAAGGTGGCGGTAATTGGCGCTGGAAACTGAATTATTCATTCAGGTATCAGGGTAGCGACTGGTTACTCACCAATGCAAATAACTATGCCTACCATACCGCCTCAGGGGAAATGAATGATAAGCAGTACGATTTTGTCAAAGGCACAAGAAAAATGATAAGTGGTAAAACGGGATCGGGCGACACAGATCAAATCGCCTCGGAACGAGCCTTTCCCCTAAAAAAAATGAGGAGTTTGTCTAACTTTAAAAAACCCTGGACCTGGGAAATTGGTCCTGATGAGTACTTATAAAAATGGCTTCCCGATTTGGGAAGCCATTTCCATATATATTAACGTGAATAATTCGGTGCTTCTTTAGTGATGGAGATGTCATGCGGATGACTTTCCCTCATACCTGCTGCAGTAATGCGGACAAATTTCGCTTTTTGAAGCTGATCGATTGTAGAGGCACCGCAGTAGTGCATGCCTGCTCTCAATCCACCCACGTATTGATAAATCACTTCTGCCAGCGTGCCTTTGTAAGGTACACGGCCTACAATACCTTCAGGTACCAATTTGGTTACCACATCAGTTTCATCCTGGAAATAGCGGTCTTTTGATCCCTGCGCCATTGCTTCAACTGAACCCATACCACGGTAAGATTTGAACTTACGCCCTTCGTAAATGATGGTCTCACCTGGAGATTCTTCAACTCCGGCAAATAAAGAGCCTGCCATGATTGCACTTGCACCTGCGGCAATGGCTTTCACAATATCACCCGTTTGTTTGATACCACCATCGGCGATCACAGGAATTCCTGTTCCGATCAGCGCCTGTGCACATTCAAATACGGCGTACAATTGAGGAACCCCTACTCCCGCTATGATTCTGGTTGTACAAATAGAACCCGGACCAATGCCAACCTTTACAGCATCTGCGCCTGCAGCTGCCAAAGCTCTGGCTGCGTCGGCAGTCGCAATATTACCTGCGATCACCTGCAACTCTGGCCAGCGTTGTTTTATAGCGATAACCATATCAATTACCCCTTTTGAGTGTCCATGTGCAGTATCTACAGTAACGACATCTACACCGGCCTTAACAAGCGCCTCCACCCTGTCGATATTGTCGGCTGCTACACCAACAGCGGCTCCTACGCGCAACCGGCCTTGCTCGTCTTTACAAGCTTTGGGGTAGTTCTTGAATTTCTGAATATCCTTGAATGTGATCAGACCAGCCAAATGACCATCTTTGTCGACGACCGGTAGTTTTTCTATTTTATAATCCTGAAGGATCTCCTCTGCCTGCAGCAATGTGGTTCCCTCGGCTGCAGTGATCAGGTTTTCTCTGGTCATTACTTCCGAAACTCTGCGTTGCATATCTTTCTGGAAACGGAGATCCCTGTTGGTAATGATACCGACCAGTTTATTATCTGCATCGATTACCGGAATACCACCAATCCTGAACTCTCTCATGATTTGGAAAGCCTCTGCTACTTTTGCATCTTCACTCAAGGTAACCGGATCCTGAATCATTCCGCTTTCTGAGCGTTTTACTTTTCTTACTTCTGCGGCCTGGCGCTCAATGGTCATGTTTTTGTGCAAGATACCGATACCTCCAGCCTGGGCAATGGCAATAGCCAATCCGGCTTCGGTTACCGTATCCATTGCAGCGGAAACGATAGGTACATTGATGCGTATTTTTTTGGTGAGGAAGCTCCCTGTATCCACGTCACGTGGCAGAACTTCGGAATAAGCAGGTACTAATAAGACGTCGTCATAAGTTAGTCCTTCGGCAATAAATTTATTGGGATCAAGTTGCATAGCAAATAAGTTTACGAGTTACTATTTGCCGGGCAAAGATACGATTATTGTTCATATTACGCAATAGTGTTGCTGATTTACGCCATCAATAGCAAAAGATTACACTCAGATTAATAACGCTTCGAAGGACGTTAAACGTAGCCTCAGTTCCGGTCTGAATGTCCCAAATTCTTTTCAGGACTCACTACATCCCTAACCAACTGTTTGAGTTCCTTTACTTCAGGAAAACGTCCTTCAGCTTTCCGATCGAAAACGACAAGATCATCTATGCTGACAATATAAGCTCCCCCTGTTTCACTCGGAATGAGCAGTACTCCGTAAATTTCATCTGTAAAAGTACTGAGTAGTTCCTGTGCCATATAAGCTGCACGAAGCATCCAGCCACATTTTGGGCAATATTCGATGCTGATTCTGGGTTTTGATACTGACATAAATACTGTGTTGGCTCGGATATTTACTTTGTGTAGCTCAGTTCGAAGAAGGAGAAGAGCGCAGCCTGATTGGCCGTACCGTTGAAATTTAATCCAACACGGGGACTTCTATCCCAGGGTGGAAGGAAATCAATGCTCGGAGTTTTCTCTACTGGCAGTTCCTGCCACTTCATATCAGCCTGTTTCCAATAAGCTCTAATGCTTAAATCCGGCTTTACAGACAGTTTCAGTTCAACAGCCAAATCTGTGGCAAGGTCAGAACTGGACAACACCGAACGCCTGTTTTCTCTCACGATCCAAAATTCAACTTTGTTACCGATCGCAGCGATCCCAATTGCAGCATTGGCATCACCATAAACAACCAATCCTTTTTGAGCACTATTCTGATTCAGTACCTCAGTACTCATTTCATAATTGATTGCCTGAGGGCGTACAGTATATGCTATTCCGCTTGGATTGCGTGCATTGACCGTACCTGATAAATGCAGTTCTCCTTTCTGCTGATAGGCATTAGGTGTCGAGTTTCTGAAATCCCATTGCCAATAATTACCCAATACCTTACCGGAAAAATCATCCTTGATGTTTAAATTTTTCGTGTTATTACCGGATAGTTCTTTAAAAACCGGCCAGCCATTCTTTTGTGGCCAACTGAGTTCAGCCAACATTCCCTGCCTCCCCGTATACACTGTGCTTATTTTATGATAAGCATGATACAAATAATAGCATTTGCCATTTGGAGCAGTTACAAATGTGCCATGACCAGAACATTTCCAGTCGGAATTCTCCTGCAACACAGGATTGTTTTCATAGTTTTCATAAGGCCCCTGAAGACTTTTGGATCTTGCAATCCTTACGTTGTAATCACATTTACTTCCGCAACAGGCACCGGCAGAATAGAAGAGGTAATAGTAATCATCTTTTTTAAGTATGCTTTGTCCCTCGAGACCAATGCCTTTATCGTCTTTCAACATCGTAAACAGGTCGCCCTCCAACTTCCTACCATCAGCGGAAAGTTTGCTTCCAAGGATTTCAATTGGCCTTCCGTCCAGACCATATGCTTTGAAAGTAATGTAAAGTTGCCCATTATCGTTGAACACAAAAGCATCAATTGCTTCTTTTCCGTGTTCTATAATGATGCCATGATCTTCAAAATCTCTGTCTGGATATTTTGAAGTTGCCACACCGATGTAGGAAACGTTATCTTTCCTCCTTCTTGCCGTGTAATAAATGAAATATGTGCCGTTGTGGTAATAATATTCAGGCGCCCAGAAAGAACCGGAAGTCCAATCAGGTGCTTTGTCGAACACGTATCCAGTTTGCTGCCAGTCTTTAAGATTACTTGATTTAAAGATTGGAAAATGTGGTGCCCACTCTGACGAGGTACCAATTGCATAGTACTGGTTGCCGACTCTGATCACAGACGGGTCTGCAAAATCGCCTGGAATCACAGGCTTAATTTGTGCATTCAGACGAGAACTGGCATAAAACATTGTAAGGGCAACTAACAGATATTTAGAAAGAGCTTTCATAAGTTAAGGTTCTATTGATACAGTAATGCCGCAATATATAAAAAGCCTTGGTTTTAAATTTTATCCTGAAGATTTATTAAATAAATAATTGTGTGACTGACGCTTTCTTTTTGTTTGCAGATATATTATTATTGTAAAAATTTAATTACTCGCTCAATGACTAAATCTACAGCGCTCCTCTTCTGCCTGCTCGTGTTGGGCAGCTATGCTTCTTACGCTCAAAAAACTGAAGCAAAACCCAAAGTGTTTAAATATGGAAAAGTTGATCCAAAGGAATTCGACACAAAGGTATCCGGACCTGATTCCGCAGCCTCGGCCATTGCCCTGTTTGACATTGGAAAGGGATATTTTGAGTATGGAAATAAAGGCATGGCCTTCGTATTTGAATGCCATACACGTTTTAAAATCATTAACAAAAATGGATATGACCGTGCCAATTTCGAACTACAGCTATATCAGCACAACGGTGTAGGAACAACACTAATGTCTATGGACGGGGCAACTTATAACATGGAAAACGGACAAATGGTAATCAGCAAGATCGGTAAAGATGCGAAGTTTTCCGAAAAGCAAGATAGGTACTATACGCTTAAAAAATTCACCCTGCCCAATGTAAAAGAAGGAAGCATTATAGAATATAAATATAAAATAAAATCAGACTATATATTTCAACTCAGGCCCTGGTTTTTTCAGCGCGACATTCCTACAGTGTTCTCAGAGTATAGCCTAAGCATCCCGGAATTCTATCGATATCGTTCGAGTCCAGGAGGCTTTGTCAATATTCATCCCTATAACGAAGCGGTAAATGGCGGTACTTTTTACCATTATTACGCCAGTAATGTGCCTGGACTGAAGAATGAAAACTTCGTGACTACTATGGACGATTACAAAAGCAAGATATCTTTCGAACTTAGTTCCATTACGGTTCCTGGACAAGTTTATCAGGACTTCAGTTCTTCATGGCCAAAAGCTGTAAAAAGCCTGAAAGAAGAAACTAATTTTGGACAGTTCATAGCAAAAACAAGTTATCACAAAACGGTAGTAAGCGGAATTACAAAGGGAATTGAAAATCCGGATACCACATTGCTTTTGATTTTCAACCATGTTAAGAATAACATCAAATGGAATAAAGAGATGAGCTACTACACCTCGGAAACCAATCCGAAATCTATTTTTGAGAAAAAAACCGGAAGTTCAGCTGACATTAATCTTTGTCTTCTGGGGCTACTTAAAGAAGCAAAGATAGAGGCTTATCCCGTATTGCTCAGCACTAGAAGTAATGGCTCCCACCCTGGATTTCCAGTACTCACCGCGTTTGACAACGTAGTCGTTTTAGCTAAAATCGGAGAAAGAAATATTCTTCTTGATGCCACCGACAAAAACCACAGGCCCGGACTGATTGCTTATGAAAACCTCAATCATCAAGGTCTCATGATCGACTTTGCTTTGGAAAATGCCCAATGGATAGGTATGGATGATGACAGCAACATCAGCAGAAAAAACTATACCTATTCCCTGAAATTAGATGAAGAAAATAAATTAACCGGCAACGGCTTTATTGCAAGTACTGGTTATGAAGCACTCAAGCGCCGGGCAGAATATCTATCTGCCACCAATGAAGCAGATTTCCTTAAAAGCTATAAAAGTGATAAGCCAGGCCTGAACATACTTAAATATGCCATTAATAACTTAAATAGTCCGGAAGAAAATCTGGTTGAATCCTTGGAACTTTCCATAGAAGACAACGTAGAGGAAGCAGGAAACTTGGCATATTTTACCCCATTACTTTTTGAACGAACTAAAGAAAACCCCTTTAGACTGGAAGAACGCAAATTCCCTGTTGATTTTGCTTATCCACAGGAAGAAAATTACCGGATTACTGTAGAATTCCCCAAAGGCTATGTGATTGACAAAATGCCAAAAAATGAAAAAATAATCCTACCGGGTGAACGGGCTTCCTTTACTTTCCTTTCTGCCGTTGAGGGAAACAGGCTGATGTTAAACAGTAAGATTGCGATTAAAACATCTGTATTCAGTTCCGAAGAATACCATGAACTAAAAGAATTGTTTATGAATGTAGTGAGAAAGCAAGCAGAACAAATCGTATTTAAAAAGAGCTGACATGAGATTTTTTTTGATGTTGTTAAGCATATTGATGCTGGGACAACTGTTAAAGGCACAGGGCAACTACGATGTTGCTAAAATTCCTTCAGAACTGAGCAAAAATGCTTCAGTAGTGGTTAGAAATGAAGAAATGACCTATGAGCTAAAGAACCCAGGAACTGCGGTGTATACACACAAAATGGCCATTACCATTTTAACTAAAAACGGGGAGGAGGCTTCTGAAATGCATGAATTCTACGATCCATTTTCTAGTATCTCCAACCTGAGGGCAACATTGTATGATGCCAGGGGCATAAAGGTTAAAGATTATAAAAGCAGTGACTTTAAAGACCGGAGCGCAGTATCCGATGGTTCTATGTATGAAGACAGCCGAGTGAAGTTTATGTATTTCATCCACCCAGACTTCCCCTATACCATTGAATACAGTTATACGGTAGATTTTAAAGGGATACGCTCCTATCCAACCTGGTATCCCGCCAACACCTGGGGTTATGCAGTAGAAAAATCCAGCTATACGTTTAAGATACCCGAGAGCATGACGTTTAAATACCTGAAAAGCAATTTATTGAAAACGGACTCCCTCAAATTAAAAGACAAAACGGAATACAAATGGGCTTGTGAAAATGTGCAGGCACTGGAATACGAACAAATGAGTATGGGATTAAACAATGTTGTGCCCTGGGTGTACATCGCCCCTAACCAATTTGAATTTGACAATTCAAAAGCCAATATTGAAAATTGGAATAATATGGGGGCATGGCTCTATACCTTGAGCAACGGACTCCAGGTACTTCCAGAATCTGCAAAACTAAAAATTCAGGAGCTCGTTAAAGATGCCAAGAACCCGCAGGAAAAAATCAGGATATTGTATAAATATCTGCAGAACAATACGAGATATGTGGGTGTACAGCTGGGCATTGGCGGGTATAAACCGATTGCTGCAGAGAAAGTGGCTGCGGTAAACTACGGAGACTGCAAAGCATTATCCAATTACATGAAGGCCATGCTTCAGGAAGCTGGCATTAAATCGCATCTTGTTGTCATCGGCAATGATATGCCTTCCCTAAATCCATCTTATGCCAGTATGAATCAGGCGAACCATATGATCTTATGTGTGCCCCTTGGTAAAGATACAACCTGGCTGGAGTGCACTAGTCCTTACACACCTCCGGGTTTTATTGGCAATGGTAACTCAGACAAAACAGTGCTTTTAATCACAGATGAAGGCGGTAAGTTGGCACATACTCCCACATATACACCAGCGGACAATACGCAGAAAAGATTAACCAAGGTTGAACTGGATGCCAATGGATCGGCTAATATTCAAATAGAGACAAATTATGCGTATGCTCAATATGAAGACAATCTGGGTATGTTGCTTATGGAACCTGTAGATCAGCGCAAACGAATCATAAATTCATTGGGAATCCCCAACATGAAACTCAATACATTAAACTATAAGCAACCAGATCAAAATATCGCCTTATTGAATGAAAAACTGAACCTGACCTGCTCTGAGTTATTGACTAAGGGTGGGGACAAGTTATTCCTGACACTCAATTTGCTCAACCGTCAAGGAGGAACGGTAATTCCAATAGAAAGCAGGAAAACTTATTTTGCTGTTGACTACAGTTACAGCGATGAAGATGAAATTATCTATACCGTCCCTGCAGGCTACAAGGTCGAGTTTGTACCGAAGGATATCGTGATCGATTCTGAATTTGGAAAATATACTGCTAAAGCTGTTGTTAAGGACAATAAAATAATATATACCAGAACCAAAAGCATGACTAACAAAAAATATCCTCCAGAAAAATACAACGAGTATGTTGCTTTTTCCAAGAAGATATTTCAGGCTGACAAACAAAAAAGCATCCTGACCAAAGCAGAATAGCTTTAGTCAGGATATTTTATTTTTTTCCGACAACGACTTTGCTGAACTGCGCTGTATCCAAATATGTGTTGGCCAATATTTTTAATTCAGCAGCAGTGATGTTTTTTACAGTTTTAATGTAATTATCATAGTAGCTGTAGTCCAATCCTGAGAAATAAACATTCTTAAACTTATCTGCATGAGAAAAAGCATTTTCTAAGCTACCTAACATAGAACCTAACATATAACTGCGCACCAAGCTCAATTCCTCTTCTTCTACCAGTTCTGTTTTCAGGAGCGTGATTTCTTTTTCAATCTCGGCAAGGGCACTTCCGCAAACCTCTGCTCCCACTTCAGTAGCGATAAAGAAGTAACCTGCATCCTTCAAAGAAACAACCGCCGAACCGATACCATAGGTATACCCTTTATCTTCCCTAATGTTAGCCATAAGTCTGGAACCAAAGTAGCCCCCAAGCAAACAATTCAACACCTGAAAGCCAGGGAAGTCTGCATGATGCCGGGTAATTGCCAGAGTCCCCATCCGGATAGCAGATTGGAGGGCATCCGGACGTTCAATTACAATCTCCCCTTTAGTGGGATTGCTGAAAGTAAATTCATTAATACTAGCAGCATCCTGGTTATTCCAGGGTCTACCGATGATTTCGTTTAGGATATTAAATTCCGTTGCTTCAAACTTTCCTGCAACAATAATTGTACAATTTTCAGGTTTATAAGCGGCCCTGTAATAATCGAGTAAATCGTCTCTTCGAAGCGCGTCGTAGTCGGCAGCTTCAATGTTTGAACCATAAGTGGTATCGCCAAACAGCGCATTTGCAAAATGTTTTCGGGACAGAAAATCATTTTTCTGCAGGTTTACCTGCAGCGACTGCTTCTGGTTTTGTACGAAGATGGCCAACTCCTGATCGGGAAAAACACTTTCGTTAAGAATAGCATATAAAATTGGTAATACTGAAGACAGGTGCTTATTGAGTGTGTAAAGCTTTACGGTAAGTTGATCTGCACCATATTCAGTCTGCAAAAAAGCACCATAGTAATCTACCTGATCGGCAATAGCTTTAGCGCTTAGCTTTTCAGTGCCATTATTGACCAGGTGACTTACCCCGATTGCCTGCACTGGTTTCGCAGGATCCCAATTGACGTTTTGAAAAATAAACTCTATACGGACCAACTCCTGAGTACCAGCATTAATGGTAAACACTGGGATGCCATTATCCAATTGTTGTTTGAGCGGTTCAATAAATCTGATCTCATCCACCTGTTTAGATTCAGGTGCTAGTGTACGGTTAAGCATCTTGGGAAGTTAAATAATATAAAGTGGAACACTGTTCTTTAATGAATGTAGCCTTGGCGGCCTGCAAAATTCTCTGAGATGTAATTGCCAGATATTTGTCTATTTCGGTGTTGAGATCGGCAGCGTCACCAAGCAACTCATAATAGGCTAGATTCATGGCTTTATCGAGCAAGCTCATCTCGGCAAACACCATTATAGACTCTGACTTATTTTTCACTTTTGTGAGCTCCTCAGCGGTAACCTCTTCGTTGCACAATTGCTCTAACTCTTTCCATACTGCAGTCTCAGCAGAGGCAACACTCACTCCCTGCACCAGTTTACCTTCAATGATAAACAAACCTTCATCTATGCTGCTCGTGATATAAGCGTGAATGTCGCTAAAAAGCTGTTGTTCCTTAAGCAGACTATTATAGAGACGTGAGGACTGTCCCTGTGATAGCACATCAGCTATCAAATCATAGGTCTGATATTCTGGATGCTTTCTATCCGGCATTTTAAAAGCCATATAAAGTGCATTTAAGGGCACTTCAGCATATACAGTTTCTGATCGGGCCTCAATCTGCAATGGTTCTTCAGGTAAATCACGTTCGTATTTCTCACCAGCCGGGATTGGGCCAAACCATTTTTCGGTGAGGGCCTTTACTTCCTCTGTTTTCACCTGTCCGCCCACAACCATGATTGCATTTTGAGGATTATAATGTTTATGAAAAAATGCTTTTACATCTTCCATTTTTGCATTTTCTATCTGTTGTAGATCTTGCCCGATTGTTGCCCATTGGTATGGATGTACTTTATAAGCCAGCGGCCGCAATTTTAACCATACATCTCCATAGGGCTGATTAAGATAACGTTGCTTAAACTCTTCACATACTACGTTGCGCTGAGTCTCCAGACTTTTTTCCGAAAAGGCAAGGCTAAGCATACGGTCACTCTCCAGCCAAAAAGCTGTTTCGAGGTTAACTGCAGGAAGAGTAATGTAATAATTGGTGATATCGTTGCTGGTGAAAGCATTATTTTCACCCCCCACTCTTTGCAGAGGCTCATCATAACTTGGAATATTGACAGAGCCTCCAAACATAAGGTGTTCAAATAGATGCGCAAAACCGGTCTTATCCTGTTCCTCATCACGGGCCCCCACATCATATAGGATATTTAACACCGCCATAGGTGTAGTGTCATCTTCATGTACCAAAACACGAAGTCCATTCGCTAATGTAAAACGATTAAAATCTACCATAAATTTTATTAATAGCGCCAAATATAGGAATTATGGCAAGTCGGTTTGTGATAATTATGTCTTTTTAAAGTCCTCCTGCAATGGATCATTGCTCCTTATGTCAATTTTATCTAAGTTTGCGCTATGAATACGACGGATCTATTGCAAAGGGCTTTACAATTCGATTTCCTGACTAAGGAAGAGGGTGTTTTTCTGTACAACAATGCCGCTACTTCAGAACTGGCTTTTGTAGCAAATGAACTGAGGAAAAAGCAGGTACCGAGTGGAAAAGTGACCTGGCAGATCGACCGTAACGTAAACACTACTAATGTATGTATCGCAAATTGTAAATTCTGTAATTTCTTCCGCAGACCAGGACATGATGAAAGTTACATTACAGACATCGAAACCTACAAGGTAAAGATTGAAGAAACATTTAGACTGGGCGGTGACCAATTGCTGTTACAAGGCGGACATCACCCGGATCTCGGATTGGAATTTTATGCAAATCTTTTCAAGCAGCTCAAAGAACTATATCCAGATTTAAAGCTGCATGCTTTAGGCCCACCTGAAATCGCGCATGTGGCCAAACTGGAAGGCATTTCTCATACAGAAGTATTAAAAACACTAAAGGCTGCAGGTATGGATTCCTTGCCTGGTGCAGGTGCAGAAATACTTAATGACCGAGTACGCAGGCTAATCTCTAAAGGAAAATGTGGAGGCCAGGAATGGCTGGATGTCATGCGCGCTGCCCATCAGCTGGACATCACTACTTCTGCAACCATGATGTTTGGTCATGTTGAAACTATCGAAGAGCGTTTTGAACATCTGGTTTGGATCAGGGAAGTTCAAAGTGAAAAACCGGCAAATGCTAAGGGCTTTCTGGCTTTCATCCCCTGGCCTTTCCAGGATGATGGCACACTTTTGAAAAGATTAAGAGGGATCAGCAATAATGTCTCTGGTGATGAGTACATCAGAATGCTGGCGCTGAGCAGAATCATGCTGCCAAATGTGATCAATATACAGGCTTCATGGCTCACTGTAGGGAAAAATGTAGCAGAACTTTGTCTGCATGCCGGAGCAAATGATTTTGGTTCAATCATGATCGAAGAAAATGTAGTTTCTGCTGCAGGAGCTCCGCATCGCTTCACCGCAAAAGGTATTCAGGAGGCGATCAGGGAGGCTGGTTTCGAGCCGCAGTTACGTGGACAACAGTACAATTATCGAGACTTGCCGGAACATTTAGAAGAACAAGTGATCAATTACTAACATTTCGTATAAAAGAAAAAGGGGCATATCGCCCCCTTCCCATCTTAAACTTAAACAAACTGTTTTTATAATTTGAAACCGGTTCTGAGGAATTGGTTAGCAATCGGTACAACTTCATCTTTTGTTAATGCTTCATCAAACGATTCTACAGCTACTGCTTTAGATACACCCGTAGCGATGCCGGTAATGGTCACATTTGCTTGTACGTCAGTATTCTCACGTACATAAACTGCATCTACCTGGGATATACCGGTGTCATTAGAAACACCACCTGTTCCCAGACTGATCCATGGTTTTAAAGCAGAAGCTCCTGTTACAGATGCTGCCACCATCTGACGAATATGAGCAGCATGACGTGCTTCAACAGAATGGATCTGCAAAGCTGTAGTCAAAACATCCAAGCCTTTCAGTTTCGTAGCCTGACCTTTATAAGCCCTTACTCCGGTATCTTCGAATGCGAGTGCTACTTTCAGGAAAGTCTGATAATTTTCATAAACATTACCAAAAACACCTCCGGCTGTGAAATCAGTCATTGCATAAGTGATCTCAGCTCTCGCTGAGGCACCTAAAGCACCTTTAAGCAAATCTACGTGTGCTTTTTCATGATTACGGATGGTAGTGATCGCAGCTCGCGAAGCAGTTGTCGGGAAAATCAAAAGAGGGGCTGCCTCCAGTGCGTGGTTATAGTAGTGATACTCCAAATATTCCAATGAAAGCGCAAAGTTCAAAACCTCAGTAACTGCAGTTGGCAGGGTTTGTCCATATGCTTTTTGAAATACAGATCCCAAAGCCAATGGCATAGCAGCCAATGATATTTTTTTACCCATATTGAAGAAATCCTTCATGGCTGCACGTCTCGGGTTCAATCTTTCATAGACCTCACCATCAACTTTTTCTATTTCGTCTAATATATTTACAATATTCATGTTTTCTAGGTTTAGGGATTACAGATTGACTACGTTTACTTTTGTTTTAATATATTTACTGGCTGCAGTAAGTACTTTATCAGGAGTCAATGCCCCATCCAATCCACCTGCATTGTTAGATCCCAATCCGGCCAGATCGTTTAAGTCAGAGAAACTTCCAGGTGAGATCATATCCCTTACGTAAGCTGCGTGACGGGCCTCTACAGATACAATCTGCCCGGCAACTACAATATACGCATCTGTCGTCAGGCGTTTCCCTGCTCCATTATAAGCAGCAACACCAAGATCCTCAAAAGTTTTCGCTGCTCCGAGAACACCAGCACGTGTGGTAAAATTGATACTTGAAAAATCAACTTCCAAACTTCCTATTGCGGCTGTACTTAATGCTTTTTTGAAAAATTCTCTATGTGCAATTTCATGAAACTGAATATCCTGAAAATATGCTTTTTCAGATGCGCTAAAATCCGAAGGTGGATTCGAGGCAACCTGAATATAAAATGCTGCTTCAAGTTGCTCCAGGGCATATGCATAATTCAACACACCGAAATCGTTCTTAAAATCCAGTGTGACACCATCCATAGTTGGAATCGTTGGCCTGTCTTTTCTACAGCCAGCAGCTACTAGTGCAACACCTGCTGCACCAGCTCCCGCATACTGAAGGAATGAACGGCGTTGTAGAGGTGCAGTGAAGATGCTGCCTTTGTCCTGCAGTCCTTCTTGCTTTTCTTGTTCTTGTAAGTTTTTCATAGGTTTTTTAATTAAATTAAGCATTTGCGAAACCTGCTTTCACAAATTCCGAAGGTTTAAATTTTTTCAAGAGTTAAGGATCATTGGCAGAATGATGTGAACCTTGTTTTCACCCTTTACATGATGACGTACGAAAGAAAAAAATATATGGTTTTCGCCTTTCGGAAATTATATTCGCCTATCATTCATTTTTTTAATTAAATTCACCATAATAAAAAAACACCGCTGTGCTAAATGCTATTATTGTAGATGATGAAGAATTTGCCCGCTCTTCGCTGTATTTCTTATTACAGGAGAATTGCGAAAATATCCAGATTTCGGGGATAGCCAAGTCTGTGGCAGAGGCGCGCAATCTACTGTTAGCAAATAAGATAGATTTGATTTTTCTAGACATAGCAATGCCTGGTGAGAATGGTTTTGAACTCATTCCTCAAATACAGGAAAGTAAGGCTCACGTGATCTTCACTACTGCTTATGATCAATATGCGCTTAAAGCCATAAAGGCAAATGCGCTGGATTATTTGTTGAAACCTATTGATATTGATGAATTGAAAGCAGCGGTTGACAAAGCTTTCCGGCACATTGAGCTTAGTAAAACCAGCACAAGTAAAAATGAGAATCTGCAGAATTTAAGTGCCAACCTTTCCGATCGATCAGAAATCAGAAAAATTAGCTTACCAAATGGTCAAGGATACAGCCTGGTTAGTATTGACGACATTATACATATTGAAGCAGACAGTAACTATTCAGTTTTCTATCTGAATAACCGTGATAAAATCACTGTATCCAAAGTTTTAAAAGAATACGAAGAAATCCTTCCCGCAAACCAGTTTGTAAGGATTCATAAATCCAGCATTGTAAACCTAAACTACTTGAAAGAGTACAACTCCAGAAACGGTCTGGAAGTGATGCTTAAAAATGGAGCTAAAATTGCGGTTTCCCGAAGACGTGCAAGTGATTTTGTGGATAAGGTTAAACTGTATACGAGTTTTGATGGTGATAAATCCTATTAAAAAGCCCCTCCTCCTGCTGTTCTTCTTTTTTACGGCATTTACCGCCCAGGCGCAACGCAGCTACCTGCAGCACTTTAGCACAAAAGACGGGCTTCCAAGTAACAATTGCTTTTATACGTTACAGGATTCGAAGGGCTATATTTGGGTCGCATCTGACGCTGGAGTTAGCAGGTTCGATGGTAAACTATTCGAAAATTTCTCCGTAGATGATGGTTTGCCAGATAATCAGATCCTCCAGCTTAAAGAAGACAACAAAGGCAGAATCTGGTTTCTGACACTTAACGGTCAACTCAGTTATTTTTATAATGGTAAAATCTACAACGACACCAATAACAATCTCCTTAAACTACTTAAATTCAATGCAGTAGTAGTTTCATTTTTTCAGGATTCAAAGGGCAGGATTTGGCTGGGAACAAATAAAAATATATTGGTCATGTGGGATGGAAAATCCATTATGAAGTATATTTCCGCCAACGACGATCGACAGTTTATCAATACTTTCATCCATGAGGATAAACAAGGAAGAATATGGGCATATAGCAATCGGTGTGTAAGGCTTTTAAATGGGAATAAGTTCGAACAAGTCGCTCATGGTACGTTACCCATTTCTTATAAAACTGCCCTAAATAGCTACGACAGAACAATGGCCTATCTCGATAAAACCGGATTGGTTATCAGGAAAGGTGCTATTGAAAGCAGAGCTTATGCTATAGATACCTCTATCTTAAACGACAATCCTGGGTATTTTCATTTGGGACGTAAACAAGGCATTTGGCTAAGTACGGGTTCCGGAATTTATCATATCGACCAGGGAGGAAAACTTCAACGATATCTCGAAGGCATATCAAGCAGTCAAGTCATCCGGGATACGAAAGGAAACATGTGGTTTACGACCAATAATGGAATTTATATGCTGCCACAGAAAAATGAGCGCCTATATCAGGTTGGCGAAGCCGAAGGCCTCAGCAGTGATGTGGTAAAAAGTTTAACCAAAGACGACAAAAACAACCTCTGGCTGGGATTAAGTGAAGCAAGTATCAACAAGTTAAACCTCAACACCTTCAAAGTCGACAAGAACAACCTTCCCGACAAACGAAAATATAACACCATCAAGCAATTGAGCTTTGACAGCGCCAACCATTATATTTATTTTGCTTCAGATTATGGCTTAGGTCGTTTCAAATCCGACGAAAACCAACCGGGCATCAATTATCTGAGAGAATCCAACAACTCAATGTTTGTAATCAAAAGCTTTAGCATTGCAAAAAAGACAAGTCTTGCCATGGCTTTATCCTCAGGAGTTGTCATTTTACCTGACCGTTTGAAAAAATTTGAATTTAGCGCGCTCAATTTCAAACAGGGGCCAGATTTCTTCAACAACAGATCTTACTGTGTTTTTTATAGTCAGGACGAAAGTTTGTGGTTCTCCAATATTAATGGACTATCTCAATTGACAGATAAAATGCTCTTCAGTTATTATGAGAAAAGTCCGCTGCTCATAAGAAGGATCAACGACATTAAAGAACTGCCTAATGGAACTATCGCACTGGCGACTGACGGCTATGGGATCGTATTTATCAAGGATCAGAAAGTGATTAAAGTAGTCACCCAACGGGATGGACTCGCAGACAATATCTGCAAAAAACTCTTCATTAAGGACAATAGTGTATGGGTTGTCACCAATAATGGAATCAATAAAATTACCCTAAAAGATAAGACAGTTGAAGTAGAAACTTTTGAATACACAAATGCATTATTAAAAGATGATGTAAATGATCTCTATATTGATGCAGATTACGCCTATTTTGCCACAAGTAACGGCCTCGTTTACTTTCCTGTAAATGTGATTAGAACCACCAATGAAGCTCCAAAAGTATTGATTTCCTCAATTATTAATAACAAGGTTAAACTTGGCCTAAACGAAACACGCCATACCCTGGACCCTTCAAACAACAACATTAGTTTTTACTACAGTGCAATAGACTTTCAAAATAAAAACATTACTTACCGGTATAGACTAAAAGCCGATGCAAACTGGACCGAGACCAAAAATAGAAGACTGGAATTTTCTTCGCTGGAACCCGGCACATATATATTTGAATTAAGTGCAAAATCAAATAACAGCGTTTGGAGCAAACCAGCTACTGTAAATTTTGTGTTGGAGGAGCATTTTTGGCAAAACACCTGGTTTCTTGTTTTGATTTCCTTTGGAGTCGCAATCGCATTTTATAAATTGGCTGTTATTGTCACTAAAAACCAGAAGAATAAAGAACAGGAGCAATTGTTACTTAAGAACAAAATTCTAATGCTGGAACAGCGCGCTCTACAAGCCATGATGAACCCACATTTTGTATTTAATGTAATGAATTCCATACAGCACTACATCAATACAAAAGACCCTGCATCGGCAAATAAGATTCTTACAGGATTTGCGAGGTTGATCCGCAAAAACCTGGATATCTGTACAAGAAGTTACATTACACTCGAAGAAGAACTAGAATATCTCGAGCTCTATCTGAGCTTAGAAAAGAAAAGATTTGGAGAAAAATTCAGTTACGCTATTCATGTAAACAGCCACATTGACAAGGAAGAAACGATGATTCCGTCTATGCTACTTCAGCCCTACATAGAAAATGCAATCTGGCATGGCATTATGCCGAAAGAAGAAGGCGGTAAAATTGATATCGACATTAAGATGGCTACAGAACATCAACTACTGATTCGCATCATAGATGATGGCATCGGGATTGACAATTCATTACGTCAGAAAAAAGGACAACATATCAGTAAAGGAATGGATCTGACCAAAGAACGAATTAATTTACTCAATCAAGTTGAAGCAAATCCCATACAAATGGAGATCAGGCAAAATGGTCGTTCAGGAACATATGTGTCCATTTCTATACCATTAGTTCCTTAAAATACCGTTTACTCAAATTTTACTACCACTTACTAAGTAAAAAACAGAGTAAGTTAAAATTGCATTATACTTGTTATAGATATTAAAACAAACAGCAGTTTGTAAAAAGCGTTCTTATAGAATTGATCAAAGATATTTTACCTAACCTAAAACTATATCTCAATTCAGGTTTCATTTGTGTGTTAAAAAATGGTAAAGCTTCAACTTTACCATTTTTTTTTGCCTCTTTTTTTGCAGTTCGTCAACCAAGGTTAGCTTCTTTTAAAAAACATTATTTTGCAAATAAGTATTTCTGTAATTCCTTTTTTTCTTATTTTTGGTCTATCAAAAAAACATAAAAAAGACCACCAGTTCTATTTTAAAAAGATTTTTTGTAAATTTAAATCATAAATAAAAACCTCAGGGAATTATATTTTTTGTAATGAAAACTCCAAAGAAACCAACTAAGAAAAGTGAGTTCGTTGATCCAGAAGAAGAGATGGAAGATTCACAGGAACAAACAACTAAAAGTAAAAAATTCGACGATGATGATGACGATTTTGACATGCCATTAGACGACCTGGATACTTTTGATACCTTCGGAGACGATGATGATGATGATTATTAATAATTAAAAACATAAGAGTTACAAGCATCCCAATGGGATGCTTTTTATTTTAATAGCCCTAATACAAAAGCATGACCATATCACCCGTATCTGACCGAGTAAGCCGAAGAGATTTTTTAAATGTTGCACGTTCCATTTACAAAAACGACAAGAATTGGATCTGTCCGCTGGATCAGGACATTGAGGACATTTTTAGTGCCAATAAAAATCCATTTTTTAACCATGGCAAATGCGGCAGATGGGTATTAAAAAACGATCAGGGACAGCTAATTGGAAGAGTCGCAGCTTTCATTAACGAAAAAAAAGCCTATCAGTACAATCAACCAACCGGAGGCATGGGCTTCTTCGAATGCATCCACGATCAAAACGCGGCTTTCCTGCTATTTGAAACTGCTGAATCGTGGTTGAAAGAAAACGGAATGCAGGCTATGGATGGACCAATTAATTTCGGTGAAAATGATTCTTTTTGGGGCTTGCTTGTGGAAGGATTTACACCTCCATCTTATGGAATGAATTACAATCCACCCTACTACGCAGATTTCTTTAAAAATTATGGATTTGAAACCCAATATCAGCAGATTACAAACCATCTTGCGGTAAAAAAGCCATTTCCAGAGCGTTTTACAAAAATTGCCAATTGGGTGGCTGGTAAACCAGGCTACACTTTTGAACACTTCGAGATTAAAAATGCGGACAAATATGTATCAGATCTCATGGAAATTTACAATGATGGATGGAAAGACTTCGACAATTTTGTTCCTATAAAAAAAGAAACGCTGCAGGAAAGCTTTAAAAAAATGCAAACGATTATGGATGAAAAATTAATCTGGTTCGCTTATGTCAACGGCGAGCCTGCATCCTTTGTGGTGATCATCCCTGATGCCAATCAAATGATCAAAGACTTAAATGGCAAACTTGGCTTGATAGAAAAGCTAAAATTTGTATACAAACGCTGGAAAGG
This sequence comes from Pedobacter sp. GR22-6, assembly GCF_037402555.1. Classification (NCBI taxonomy): domain Bacteria; kingdom Pseudomonadati; phylum Bacteroidota; class Sphingobacteriia; order Sphingobacteriales; family Sphingobacteriaceae; genus Pedobacter; species Pedobacter sp. GR22-6. Next base: position 950,216 of record NZ_JBBEUC010000002.1, on the reverse strand, counting down.
AGTCAACAGAATGCGTGCGATTGTTATGGGGACAAAACAAACTTATCAAAAGCATGGACTCGAATCTGCGTTATTTATCAAGTTAAAGGAATATGTTCTTCCACTTAATCAATATGAAGAACTGGAACTCTCCTGGGTAGGTGATTTTAATGATAAGATGCTATCTATTCACGAAGCAACAGGCGCCACTTTCGGAAAGAGGCACCTGACGCTACGTAAAATATTTTCTTAAGGGAGGACTTATTTTTCGCGAATCTCTTCGTAGAGATCAATGACCTTTTTTTGAAGTTTGATAATTTCCTCTTCCCTTTGAGCTAATTTTTCTTTCAAACTATTGATCTCTTCAAAATTAATGGACTGAGGATTCTCTCCCTCTTTTGAAATGATGTCCATCGTAGATACTTCAAATAAATTAGCGATTTGTGCCAGTCTTGAAATGTTTATATCGGTAATTCCCGTTTCTATTTTTGAAAATGCAGGAATCGAAATATTTAAACGTTTCGCAACCTCACCCTGACTCCATCCATTCTTCTGGCGCAATTGTCTAATGTTTTTACCAATGATATTCATATCGTAAATTTAGGTTTGTTATTCTGTTCTTTTTAGGATAGTGTATTCAACTCACGTGCCAATATACTAAGATCCAAGCCACCAAAGTTTCCAGAACTCATTAGTAACAGATTTGTTTCGTAAAAATTCATGCTTAATAAGTAATTCGACAACAACTCTGAATTATTAAAAAACAGTATCCGGTCACTATTGAAAGCAATCTGAACATCCGTTTTTGTAAAAGGTGTTAATTTTTTATGCTCAAATGTTTTCTCATCTATATAAACTATTGCCAGGTCAGCTTCCTTCATCGTATCGGCATATTGCTCAAGAAATTCCTTATTCAGACTGCTAAATGTATGCAACTCTATACACGCTACGAGCTTTCTTTCCCCAAATTGTGTTTTAACAGCATCAATAGTGGCCTTTAATTTTGAAGGAGAATGGGCGAAATCTTTGTATACATTAGTTCCAGGAACCGCATTCAAAAGTTCCAGACGCTTAGCTGCACCTGTAAACGACGATATGGCAATATCAAATGCATTACTGTCTATTCCTAATTTGGCACACACCAGTTTGGCTGCATTTAAATTCATCAGGTTATGATCTCCAAACACACGTAAGGGAGTACGCTCAGGCAATAAGTAAGTGATACCATCTTTTACTTCGTGTGTGGGGATTTCGTAACCTATCTTCTCCAGTTCCGGATGAGAATTAACAGCAATATCTGCTAAATCTTTGTCCACACTACAATAAATTAATGTACCACCTGGCTGTATGGTATCGATAAAAATCTCAAATTGCCGTGTATAATCCGCGTAGGTTGGAAACACGTTAATATGATCCCAGGCAATTCCACTTATTACGGCAACATTGGCTTTATACAAGTGAAATTTAGGTCTCCTGTCAATTGGAGAAGCTAAATACTCATCTCCTTCAATAATGATCAAAGGGGCCGATTCAGTGAGTTTTACCATCGTATCGAAGCCTGTTAGCTGCGCACCTACCAAATAGTCAAAGTTCTTCTCACAATAATTGAGGACATGTAAAATCATAGAAGTAATGGTTGTTTTCCCATGACTTCCTCCAATGACTACGCGAAGTTTGTTCTTCGTTTGCTCATATATATATTCCGGGTAAGAATATATCTTAAGTCCCAGTTCCTGTGCTTTAAGCAATTCAGGATTATCCTTAAGCGCATGCATACCAAGAATCACCGCATCTAAATCCATCGTAATTTTTGCCTCATCCCAACCCATTTTTTCCGGGAGAATTCCGTGCTTGGCTAATCTGCCGGCAGAGGGTTCAAAAATAACATCGTCTGATCCGCTAACCTGATAACCCTTCTTATGTAAAGCAATGGCCAGGTTATGCATAGCACTGCCCCCTACGGCTATAAAATGTATACGCATATTAATTCTTTTTAAAATGGGCCGCCACCCAATCGCCAATCTTAGAATGTCCGATATAGCTGATCCGATGTTTATTACATTCTGCTGTGATCATTTCTAAATCAGGATGCTCATAAAAACCACTAAAATAAATACTGCCAGCCGATTCTAATCTTCCTGCGTAATCGGAAATCTGATCCAACAGAATATTTCTATTGATGTTCGCAAGTATGACATCAAACGTAGTTTCTGGAATTATTTCTTTTCCTCCACACAACGCTGTAATATTGCTGATCCCGTTCAATGCTGAATTTTCAATCGTACTTAAATAACACACCTCATCATAATCGATAGCAACCAATTCCTTCGCTCCCTTCTTTGATGCCAGAATAGCCAGTATTCCTGTTCCACATCCCATGTCCAGCACTGTCTTACCTTCTAAGTCCGACAGCAGTACATATTGCATCATCATCGTAGTGGTCTGATGGTGGCCAGTACCAAAAGCCATCTTGGGATCAATAACAATTTCATACTTATACTCTGGTCGAGGTTGATGAAAAGTTGCTCTTACATAGCATTCATCTGAAATGATCAGAGGCTCGAAATTCTTTTCCCATTCTTCATTCCAGTTTTCCGCAGCAATCTCTTCCACTGTATAAATATATTCCAGTTCGTCCTCGAACTGGAATAATAATGCTTTCAACTCCTCTTCATTGTAATGATCAAAATCAACAAAGGCTGCGAACCCATCCTGAGTTTCTTCAAAGGTATTATAGCCAATCCCGGCTAATTGATCGATCAACAAATCCTTTTGAAAATCTTCTGCCCGGGTAAAACTGAAAGTAACCTGAATGTATTGCATCTATGAATTGAAAGTTTTAACAATGTCAACAAAATCTCTTGATTTCAATGACGCTCCGCCGATCAATCCGCCATCAATATCCTTTTGAGCAAATAGTTCAGCTGCATTCTTCGGATTACAACTTCCACCATACAGAATGGTTGTTGCTTCAGCTACTTCCAGATCATATTTTGTAGCGATCTCATTTCGGATAAATGCATGAACCTCTTGAGCTTGTTCTGATGTAGCCGTAAGACCTGTACCGATGGCCCATACTGGTTCATAAGCGATCACAATTTTACTAAAATCTCCAGCTGTTAAACCAAATACACCTTTCTCCAATTGCCCCTTCAATACGTCAAAATAACTTCCATTATTTCGCTCATCCAGGGTTTCACCGATGCAGAACAATGGGGTAAGGCCATTTTGCAAGGCAATTATTGTCTTCTCTGCAAGTAATTCATCACTTTCCGCGAAATATTGACGCCGCTCAGAATGGCCGATAATGACATACTCGCAACCAACGGATTTGATCATTTTAGCGGAAATCTCGCCAGTATAAGCTCCACTTTCCTTCTGATGGCAATTTTGAGCACCGATTGCAACAGTAGTACCGCCTAACTGAGCCAAGCTATTCAGGTGAATATAGGGTGCACAAACGATAGCCAATTGATCACCTTTTTTTTCGTCCTTCACCATATTTACAATTTCCGAAAACAGAGCTATACCTTCTGCATACTCGAGATTCATTTTCCAGTTTCCTGCTACTATTTTTTTTCTCATTTTTTTAATTGTGTTTTATAATTTAGGTTCTAAAAATGTCTATAAGTCTTTGTGTCTTCAAAGACCTGGGTTAATATCTTTCGTTCGACCTCGTCGAATATTAAATTTCTGCGTTCATAAACTTTGACTGCCGTTTCGAACATCTTGTTCAACGTGTAAACCTCAAATCCATGAGCCCCGCCCCAGGCAAAATCAGGAATAAAATTCCGTGGAAATCCTGGGCCAAAGATGTTTGCACTCACGCCGGCGACGGTACCAGTATTAAACATGGAATTAATCCCACACTTTGCATGGTCTGCCATAACCAAACCACAAAACTGTAATCCGGTCTTTCTAAAGCTTTCTTTTTTGTAATCCCAAAGCCTCACTTCTGCATAGTTGTTCTTCAAATTTGAATTATTGCTATCAGCTCCAATATTACACCACTGACCAAGGACTGCATTACCAAGGTAGCCATCGTGTCCTTTGGAGGAATATCCCCAAATTACTGCATTACTGATCTCTCCTCCCACCTTGCTAAAAGGACCAATTGTAGTTTCGCCATAAATCTTTGAACCCATCTTCACCTGGGAGTCATGACACAGCGCAAAAGAGCCTCTGATATGACATCCTTCCCATACCTGTGCGTTTCGACCAAGGTAGATGGGGCCGTTTAAGCTATTGAAACTGGAACATTCGGCACTTGCTCCCTCTTCAGCAAAAAACTGATTACCTATAAATGTATTCGTTGAACTGAGTGTTGCTGAAACCCTGCCTTTAGTGATCAGTTCAAAATCGAGCTTTAATTCAGCATCATTGAACTTGAAAAGATCCTCCGGAAAAACAATCTGATTAAAATTAGCTTCGTAAGCTATGATATCCAGGGATTCCGGCGTATTTGTAAATGTTTCAATATCTCCCAGACAGGCAATTATTAAATCGTCTTTTTTTAAACACTGACCCGGTTTTAGTTTTGAAACAGCCCCAGTTAGGTGATCTGTAGGGCATACAGACCCATTAATAATTAAACCAACAGCCCCATGAATAGGCGGATATTTCTCCGAAAGGTAATTTTGCGTAAGAAAACCTGCAGTAGCATTCAACCTCTTTTGCCATTTTTCAGCTATAGTAAGGATCCCAACTCTTAGATCAGCAACGGGTCTGGTAAAAGTCAAAGGACGCAAAGAAGCCCAGGCAGCGTCATCAAATAAATTGATAGTCATAAGCAGCAAAAATAAAAAAAGTCCCGTAGCAACAGCTACGGGACTTTAAATAATTTTCTATTTTGGTAGAATTACTTCTTAGCGTAACGAGTTTTGAATTTATCGATACGACCAGCAGTATCAACCAATTTCATTTTACCAGTATAAAAAGGGTGAGAAGTGTGTGATATCTCTAATTTATACAGAGGATATTCGTTACCATCTTCCCACTGAATAGTCTCTTTAGTATCTACACAAGATTTTGTTAAGAAAGAATACTCGTTAGACATATCTTTAAACACTACAAATCTATAGTTTGATGGATGCAGATCTTTTTTCATATTATTATATACTTATTTGTCGCTTATTTTGAGGATGCAAATATCAGAATTTTATTTTTCAATCGCAAACCTATGTGGAAAAGATTTTTTACATTAGCCGATTTGTGCCGTTGGAATCTGCTGACAAAGCTCTATCAGCACGCCATTTGTACCTTTTGGATGCACAAAACAAACCATTTTATCATCCGCCCCCCGCTTAGGTTGCTCATTAAGCAATTGAAATCCGGCAGCTTTCAAACGGCTCATCTCACTGAGAATATCATCTACATCAAAGGCAATATGGTGTATTCCCTCACCTTTCCTCTCTAAAAATTTAGCGATTGGACTCTCTTTTGTAATCGCAGCGAGTAACTCGACTTTGTTATCGCCAGCCTTGAAAAATGCGGTATGTACACCTTCTGAAAGCACATCTTCTGTCTTGTAACAGCTGACGCCAAGTAATTGCTCGTACAAAGCTGAAGCTGCGCTCATATCTCTCACCGCTATACCAATGTGTTCGATCTTCTTCATATACAAATAACGTTAAACAAATGTAAAAATGCGAGTTTTACCTATAGGATCATAGCGATTATTTATAACTCTTGGCGATCTTTTTTCGTATCTTTGTACCTTATTAAGCATAAACAAAAAAGATGGAACTTCCTATTTACTTAGATAATAATGCGACTACTCCCCTTGACCCAAGGGTTTTAGAAGCGATGTTACCTTATTTCACCAATAAATTCGGAAATGCTGCAAGCCGGAATCACGCATTCGGATGGGTAGCTGAAGAAGCTGTTGATTATTCACGTGAACAAGTAGCTAAACTGATTGGCTGTACTGAAAAAGAGATCATATTTACTTCTGGTGCTACGGAGGCAGACAATCTTGGCATCAAGGGCGTTTATGAAATGTATCAGGATAAAGGTAACCACATCATCACTGCGACCACTGAACACAAAGCTGTATTAGATACTTGCAAACACCTGGAAAAACTAGGTGCTAAAGTTACATACCTTAAAGTAAAAGAGGACGGACTGGTTGACCTTCAGGAATTGGAAGCAGCAATGACCGAACAAACGATCCTTGTAACCATCATGTACGGCAACAATGAAATCGGTGTAGTTCAGCCTATAAAAGAAATTTCCGCGATTGCACATAAATTTGGTGCGTTATTCATGACCGATGCGACACAGGCTGTGGGTAAAATACCAGTGAATGTAAATGAAGACGGCATTGACTTGATGGCATTTTCTGCTCATAAAATGTATGGACCAAAAGGTGTCGGAGCTTTGTATGTACGCCGCAAAAATCCAAGGGTTAAGGTGACAGCGCAAATGGATGGTGGTGGCCATGAGCGGGGAATGCGTTCAGGGACATTAAATGTACCCGGCATTGTTGGACTCGGAAAAGCATGTGAACTTTGCAGACTGGAAATGGATGAAGAAGCTAAGCGTCTTTCCGGTTTGAGAGATAAACTAGAAGGTGCATTGAGCCAGATGGAAGAAAGTTATGTAAATGGCAATATCGATCATCGCTTACCTCATGTAGCCAACATCTCTTTTAAATATGTAGAAGGAGAAGGTTTAATGATGGCAATGAAAGACCTCGCGGTATCTTCAGGCTCAGCTTGTACTTCTGCTTCTTTGGAACCATCTTATGTATTGAAGAACCTCGGACTTTCTGATGACCTGGCACATTCTTCAATTCGTTTCGGATTAGGCCGCTTCACTACCGAAGAAGAAATCGACTACGCCATCGAAAACACTAAAAGTGCAGTAAACCACTTAAGAAACCTTTCTCCACTTTGGGAAATGTTCAAAGAGGGAATTGACCTGAGTAAAATTGAGTGGGCGGAACATTAAGATAAACAAGAATCATATATTAATCTAAAATATCATGGCATACTCTGAAAAAGTAATGGAACACTATACCAACCCGAGAAACGTTGGTACTCTAAATAAAGACAGTAAATCAGTAGGAACAGGTTTAGTAGGCGCACCAGAGTGTGGAGACGTCATGCGTCTTCAGATCGAGGTCGATGAAAACAACGTAATTACTGATGCAAAATTTAAAACTTTCGGTTGTGGATCGGCAATTGCTTCGTCGTCCCTGGCTACTGAATGGTTAAAAGGTAAAACTGTAGATGAAGCATTGACCATCGACAATATGGATATTGTTGAGGAACTGGCTTTACCTCCAGTGAAGATCCACTGCTCAGTTTTGGCTGAAGATGCAATTAAATCTGCCATTAACGACTACCGTGTAAAAAATGGACTGGAGCCAATTGAATTACCTAAATCTCATCATTAAGGAGTTTAGAACAGTATATCCTAACACGTATAACAATGATCACGATAACAGATAAAGCAAAAAGTAAAATCGATAACCTGATGCAAGATTCGCAACTGGATGAAAGCTATTTTTTGCGCGTTTCGGTAAAAGGTGGCGGATGTTCGGGATTATCATATAATCTGGATTTTGACAATGAGGAGAAAACGGGAGATCAGTTTTTTGAAGACAGAGGTATTAAGATCGCATTAGATATGAAATCTTTCTTGTACCTGGCTGGTACTGAACTCGATTTTACGGATGGCCTCAACGGCAAAGGCTTTAGCTTCAATAACCCAAATGCCAGTCGTTCTTGCGGCTGCGGCGAAAGTTTTTCAGTTTAACAGACATTCACTATATTTGTAAAGGGCACCCAGGTGCCCTTTTTTAGTATAGCTATAAAACGACGCAACATATGGTATCATTCAATGAGTCTTCTACGGTTCCTAGCTTATTGCGGAATGTGGTCACCAATATCCATAAACCTGAAGAGATTTTTCTGATCGACAAAAAAAATACGGAATGGGAAGAAATCTCTTTTAAAACTACACTTGAAAACGCTGATGCTGTATCTGCGTTTTTTTTGGATAAAGGAGTTGGCAAAGGAGACAGAATGGGTTTAATGATCGAGAACTCTCCCGAATATGTTTATTACGATCAGGGCATTCAACAGATCGGTGCAATTAATGTTTCAATATATCCCACACTCTCAGAACACGAAGTAGAATACATCATCAATGATTCAGGCATCAAAGCAATCCTAATCGGCAATACTTTTCTTTTTAAAAAAATTCTTAAAGTTGCTGCAAACTGCAAAAACCTTGTATATATCATACCCGCATTTCCGGAGTATCTCAAGATACCCCTTCCAGATGACCTACAGGCAAAAGTATTTAGCTTCGCAGATATCCTCAACTCAAGAAATAGCATTACTCCCGAAAAAATTACGGAGATCAAAGTTATTAGAGAATCTCTACTGCCATCTGACATCTCCTCTCTGATATATACTTCAGGGACGACAGGTACTCCAAAAGGCGCCATGCTCTCTCATTACAATTTCGTGGAAAATGTAAAGGTATGCCTGGAACAAATACCAGTAATAGACGAAACAGAGACTTTCCTGTCTTTTTTACCACTTTCTCACGTTTTCGAGCGTACAGCAACCTATCATGTGTGCTGCGCACAAGGATGTAAAATTGCTTTTGCACAAAGTCTTGAACTATTGGCAAAAAACATGGGCGAAATCAGGCCGACCGTAATGAATTGTGTACCTCGTCTACTGGAGAAAATACATGATAAAGCGATTAAAAGTGGAACTGCTGCAGGTGGATTGAAAGCCAAAATCTTCCTTTGGGCGTTAGAAACCGGACAAGAATATCGTAGAAGCGAAAACCCGGGATTATTACTCTCCGCAAAAAAAGCTATCGCGGAAAAACTGGTCTTTAGTAAAATTAAGGAGAAAACCGGTGGCCGTCTGAAGTTCATGATCTCTGGCGGAGCTGCCTTACCTAAAAATGTAGGAGAATTCTTTGGTAATCTTGGCATCAAAATATTGGAAGGTTTTGGTCTTACGGAGACTTCGCCAGTGATGGCTGTTACCGAATATCACCGTCAGGTGTATGGCACTGTAGGCCGGGTCATACCTGGTATCGAAATCGGCATCCAGGATATTGAAACCAGAGAAATGATCAGCATACAAACGCACCATACTTTTCAAGAGAACTTTGAGTGCGTAGAGGGCGAGATCATTGTGAGGGGGCATTGTGTAATGCAGGGATATTTTAATAAACCGGCCGAAACTGCAGAGGCTATTGACAAAGATAATTGGTTCCACACCGGAGATATTGGCAGATTCTATCAGGGAAATCTTCAGATCACGGATCGTCTGAAGAATATGATTGTAAATGCATACGGTAAAAATGTCTACCCGACACCTGTTGAAAACGTTTATCTCAAAAGTCTAAAAATTGATCAGCTTTTCCTGATTGGGGACAAAAGGGAGTACCTAACTGCTATTGTCATACCAAATAAAGAAAATTTACAGGAAGCATTCGATCTACCAGAATCATTCTTTCAGGAGGAAGAAGTTTTTATTACTACTCCGGAGATCCTTGATTGGATCGGAAAAGACATTAAAAAATTTTCTAATGAGCTGGCCAAATTCGAACGCATTAAAAACTTTAAAGTAAAGCGCAATCCATTCAGTATGGAAGATGGGGAAATCACTCCCACACTCAAAGCGAAAAGGAAGGTGATCGAGAATAAATATGCGACAGTGATCAACGAAATGTATGCCGAATCAGTAGAGGCAGATTAAAAACAAATGCCTATTTTTGCCTAATTTTTAAATTATACACCAATCAGCTTATATGGCGACACGCCGTATATCACAAAATATGAGTACAGGACTATCAGAACTAGAGTTGTTGCGCAGAAATTCGCTCAACCAACTCCGTGAATTGGGTATTGACCCCTATCCTGCAGAAGCATTTGACATCAATGCCAATGCAGCAGATATTTTAGCAAACTACGAAAGGGATAAAACCGCCTATAAGAACATCAGCATTGCTGGACGAATCATGTCAAGGAGAATCATGGGAAGCGCAGCCTTTGTGGAACTTCAGGATTCAACCGGCCGTATACAAGTTTATCTGAAAAGAGATGACCTTTGCCCTGATGAGGACAAAACATTATACAATACTGTCTTCAAAAAGCTACTGGATTTGGGCGATTTTGTGGGCATTAAAGGTTATGTTTTCACCACACAAACTGGCGAAATCTCCATTCACGTCACTGAGTTTAAATTGCTCACCAAATCTTTAAAACCACTGCCCATCGTTAAACGCGATGAGGAAGGAAACATATTTGATGGCTTTACGGACCCTGAGCTTCGTTATAGACAAAGGTATGTAGACCTAACCGTCAACCCTAATTTCAAGCAAATCTTCATCAACCGATCAAAAGTGATCAACACGATGAGGAATTATTTTGACAATCAAGGTTGGATGGAAGTAGAAACACCTATTCTACAGCCGATCCATGGTGGAGCAGCGGCCCGTCCTTTCGCTACGCACCATAATACACTGGACATGCCATTGTACTTGCGTATCGCCAATGAGCTATACTTAAAAAGATTGATCGTTGCTGGTTTCGATGGTGTTTATGAGTTTGGAAAAATGTTCAGAAATGAAGGAATGGACCGCACTCATAATCCCGAATTTACCTCTATGGAAATCTATGTGGCTTATAAGGATTATATCTGGATGATGGCCATGGTAGAAGAATGCCTTGAAAAAATTGCATTAGCCATTCATGGCAGTCCAATCGTTGAGGTTGGCGGAGAAAAAATCAATTTCGAGGGGCCGTACGAGAAACTATCGATGTATGAATCCATTCAAAAGTATACTGGTATCGATGTTTCCAATATGACGGAAGCAGAGTTGCAAGCGACCTGCAAAAGCTTGAATATCGAGATTGACGATTCAATGGGCAGGGGTAAATTGGTGGATGAAATATTCAGCGAAAAGGTAGAAGCCAATTTGATCCAGCCAACTTACATCACTGATTATCCTATAGAAATGACGCCGCTGGCCAAAAAGCACAGAAGCAAGGAAGGACTCGTAGAACGTTTTGAACTCTTCGTCATGGGCAAAGAAATTGGCAATGCGTACTCAGAATTAAATGATCCGATTGATCAACGCGAACGCTTCGAAGATCAGTTGAAATTAGCCGAGAGAGGCGATGATGAGGCAATGGCTATGGATGAAGATTTTGTTCGTGCATTGGAATATGGCATGCCTCCTACCTCAGGCTTGGGGATCGGCATCGACCGTTTGGTGATGTTAATGACCAATCAGTCGACCATACAAGAAGTACTTTTCTTCCCGCAGATGCGACCAGAGAAAAAGGCTAAAGTTACCACTGATGAGCACTTTATCGAAGCAGGGGTGCCCGCAGAATGGGTTCAGGTGATCCGCAAGATGAACATCAATACAATAGAGGAATTGAAAGCAGCCAACCCTAATAAGGTATTTAATGATTTGGGGGGAATGCGTAAGAAACTGAAACTCGAACTTAACATGCCTTCCAAAGAGGAAGTAATGACCTGGTTTGCTTAACACAAACATAACAAAAGCTTAAAGGCCTGCTATATAAAAAGATAGCAGGCCTTCTTTATTTTTATGGCGTATTAAAATCTGAAAAATATGAATACGTCAAGCCTTGAAATAACCGAAAACGAATATTGCATCAAATTAAACAAAGAATCATTTGATCTAACACTTATTCGTCAATTGATCACCCGAATTCAATCAGAGCAAAAGTTCTTTAGTAGAAAGAAGGACTATATGGAAGATGACATCATCAGTCGCTCCTCAGACTTCGACCACAATGAAAATTTCGACAGATTGAGCGAAAAATAAAAAAGGTACTTATCTGTACCTTACTTGCTGCTGTCTGTCCATCATTCCCATCTGATCTTTCATTTGCTTAATCTGGTCAGCCAGTAATTTATTCTTATCAGCTTTCTTTGCTTCAGTCAGGTACATCTGTGCCTCACGTTTGTTGCGTTTAGCCATTGCGATTCCAGCAAGGCTCAATTTCGCAAGGGCCACGTTGTGGTCCATGTGCAAACCTAAAGTCAACGATTTCTTAAAATATTTCTCTGACTGCATAGGTGCTTTTCTCGATTCGATCAAACCAATCAGTAAGTTATAATAACCGTGTTGAACGCGGATCAATTGTTTTTCATAATTGGTAATCTTTCTCAGATATACCTCCGCTTTAGCCATATCGTCTTTTCTTAAAAACCATTGTGCAAGCAGCATGTTCTCATGAAAGAAAAAAGTCACAAAAACCAAAATGCTCAAAAGCACTCCCAAAATACCCCAGCCCCAAACATTGGTGAAAAATATAGCTATAGAAGCCCCCAGCAGCACACCACCTATAATCAGACGAACGAAATTTGGCATATCCTTATTTATTTTTTTTTGCAAATATCGTGTTTAAATACCAAAAAACAGACTTAAAACAAGAATTTTAGTAAAAAAAAGAGGGCACATTATTGCGCCTCACAAACATTTTTCCATTCATTAACTTATAAATTTGTAACGTACAAACCTTCATTTAAATGAGAAGAATCATTACACTTGCATTAATGTTATTTGCCATGAACTCTATTGCACAAGATTTAAATCAAAAGTTCGAAGACCCGGGCCGGAACAAAATGGTTCTGATCAACAGGTGTACCCGTAATGCAATAATTTCTTTTCCTGGTATGAAGGAAAGATACGAAGAGCAATATCCGGTATATCACCCCGACTCATCCTTCATTCGAAAGCTGCAACCTTTAATTTCCGGAAAAAATATTACCGTCGTTTTAGGGACATGGTGTGGAGACAGTCAACTTCAAGTTCCCCATTTTCTAAAAGTGCTGGACAAGTTAAACGTCCCAGAAAAAAACGTCACATTCATTTGCGTTGATGGCCATAAAAAAGCGGCTCCTGGATTAATAGATCGACTCCAAATCACCAATGTACCAACCTTCATTATCCTGGAAAAAGAAAATGAACTTGGCAGAATCACGGAACAACCTCAACTTAGTATAGAACAAGATTTATTCAATATCCTTCAAAAAAAATAAAATGTCTGTAAACCTGGAAGAAAGCTGGCTTAAAGCCATTGATGGTGAATTTGAAAAAGATTATATGAAAAATCTGAAGGCTTTTCTGCTGGAAGAGAAACAACGCGGCGCAACTATATATCCAAAAGGCACCGATATTTTCAATGCTTTGGCACATACTCCATTTGACAAAGTAGAAGTCGTAATTTTGGGCCAGGATCCATACCACGGAACAGGACAAGCTCATGGCCTGTCTTTTTCTGTACAGAAAGGCATGACTATCCCACCCTCACTAAAAAATATTTATAAGGAACTTGAAGCCGACATTCCTGGTTTCAAAACTCCCGGGCATGGCAACCTTACGAAGTGGGCAGACGAGGGAGTGCTACTTCTAAATGCAACTTTAACAGTCCGGGCACACGAAGCCGGTTCACATCAGGGAAAAGGTTGGGAAATCTTCACAGATAAACTCATTAGTACATTATCTGAACAGCGCAAAGGCATCGTTTTTCTGCTATGGGGCAGGTATGCACAAAACAAATCGGCACTCATAGACGAAAGTAAACATACTGTTTTAAAGGCGGCTCACCCATCACCCTTTTCTGCTTACAACGGCTTCTTTGGTTGTAAGCATTTTTCCCAGGCCAATGCTATCCTGATTAAAGAAGGTAAAAAGCCAATTGACTGGCAGATCACAGATTAATATTCTAAAGGAACAATTGGTTCTTTTTTGGTGGTCGACATGATCATCATGGTCTGAAAGGTTTTCACCACGGAAATCTTACTAATTTTATCCATGATTAAGCGTTCATACGCTTTGATGTCATTTACATAAACTTTCAGCAGAAAATCAGCCTGCCCAGTTACGTGATGGCATTCTGTTACTTCTTTGATCTGGTTTACTTCATCCAGAAAAATCTGTATGGTATTGTTCTTATGAAAATCCAATTGAACCTGTATAAAGGTTTTGATGCCAAGACCCAATTTTTCTTCATCTACAAGAGCATGATAGCTTTTTATAAAACCCGACATTTCCAGTTTCCTCACGCGTTCTAAGGTAGGAGCCGGTGACAGCCCTATCTCCTGAGATAATAGTAAATTGGTAATTCTACCATTTTCCTGCAATAACTTAAGGATCTTAAAATCGGTTTTATCTAATTCTGCTGCCATCTTTATTTTTGATATGCTGCAAAGGTAGAATAAGAAAACATTATTCACCAAATTTTATTCTAAAAATTATGTCATTATTTATAGTTTATTTCCTCTGATTTTTTTAGATTTGTCTAAACTAATAGTTAGGCAAACAAAAATGCAATCCTTTACAGAAGAGAACTACCTGAAAATCATCTACCATCTTTCACAACATACCGCTCAATCGGTACAAACAAATTCCATAGCGGAAAGAATACAGACTAAGGCCGCATCTGTGACCGATATGATGAGAAAACTCTCAGAAAAAAATTTGGTTGATTATAGAAAATATCAGGGTGTAAAACTGACGGAAAAAGGGAGGTCAGCGGCCATTAATATTGTTCGCAAACACCGGCTCTGGGAAGTATTCCTTGTAGAAAAGCTGAACTTCAAATGGGATGAAGTGCATGACATTGCTGAGGAACTGGAACACATCAACTCTCCTGAACTCGTGGACAGGTTAGACGAGTTTCTGGCTTTCCCAAAAAACGACCCTCATGGCGACCCTATCCCTGACAAAAACGGAAAATTTGACAACGATACCTTTATCAAACTAAGCAAATTAAAACAAGGTGATCAGGGTATCATCCTGGGAGTCAGTGAGCACTCCGCATCTTTCCTTCAACATTTGGAAAAGATGGGACTGACCTTAGGCAAAAAACTAAGCATCCTGGACACAATCGACTTTGATGGCTCTGTAGAACTTCTTCTCGAAAATAAGAAAATCAATGTAAGCAGGGAAATTGCCAAACACATTTTAGTCAAGTTATAACCGTGAAAAACCTAAATGCCTCAAAAAATAAAAAATGAAAAACCCAGAAGTTAAAAAAAATGCAGAGTCCTTAAGTGAAGTGCACCAGAGCGTAGACACGAGTAAACGTAAAGGCTGGCGGCGAATTCTGGCATTTATAGGTCCGGCTTACCTGGTAAGTGTTGGTTATATGGATCCCGGAAACTGGGCTACCGATATTGCCGGAGGTAGCAAATTCGGTTATCAGCTCATCTGGATCCTCCTCATGTCAAACCTCATTGCCTTATTGCTACAATCACTAAGTGCCAGACTAGGTATTGTAAGGGGGCTCGATCTGGCCCAGGCTTCCCGCAATGCTTACCCCAAATGGGTCAATATCCCCCTTTTTGGTTTGGCTCAAACTGCAATCATTGCCTGTGATCTCGCCGAAATCATCGGTATGGCCATCGGATTAAATCTATTATTTGGCTTACCCCTTATCTGGGGTATCAGCATCACTATCTTCGATACCGTTTTACTTTTGTTCCTGCTCAATAAAGGAATGCGAAAAATGGAAGCTTTCATTGTATCTATGGTATTCATCGTTGGCCTTTCATTCCTCGTTGAAATGTTCATTGTAGAACCTTCTTTAAAGGAAGTCATACGTGGATTTGAGCCCAGTATGCTTTCAGGGGAGGCACTATATATAGCCATTGGTATCATCGGAGCTACAGTGATGCCCCACAATTTATACCTTCATTCTTCACTCGTGCAAACCAGGAAATTCGAGCGTGACGAGACTGGCATTAAGGAGGCAATCAAATTTAATTTTATAGATACAGCAGTAGCGCTTAACCTGGCCTTCTTTGTCAATGCAGCCATATTGATCCTTGCAGCAACGGCCTTTTACAAAAACGGATTGCACGAAGTCGCTGAGATTCAGGATGCGCATATGCTTCTTCAGAATATTTTTGGGAACGTAGCCCCTGCCCTTTTTGCCATCGCGTTGATCGCTGCCGGACAAAGTTCTACGGTGACCGGAACGCTTGCAGGTCAGATTGTTATGGAAGGTCACCTAAAGCTGCGTATACAGCCCTGGCTTCGTCGGATGATCACCCGCCTGCTGGCTATTATTCCCGCCTTTTTCACCATTTTATGGTTTGGCGATGATGCACTGGGCGGCTTATTGATCTTAAGTCAGGTAGTGCTCAGTCTGCAACTTGGTTTTGCAGTGATTCCTTTGATTCATTTCACCTCCGACAAGACTGCGATGAAAGGCTTTGCCATTAAGCCATGGGTACAAGTATTGGCCTGGATCAGCTCTCTTGTGATTGTTTCCTTAAACGTAAAACTAGTTATTGAAGAAATAGCTACATGGGGTGCCGACGGCGGATGGTATGTATATGTGATCATTGTTCCTTTAGCTATACTGATAGGAGCACTTCTTCTTTTTGTATTTATTTACCCAATGCTGAAATCTCAACGTCTTGTTGGCATTGTTGCCCCTCATGGCGGCGCGCTGAACATTTCTGAAGTTGAAAAAATCAATTATACGCGTATTGGCATAACCGTCGATTTTTCAGAAAATGACCGAAATACCATTAGACATGCACTCATACAGGGAGGAAAAACAGCACATTACCACCTCATCCATGTAGTAGAAACAGCTGCTGCGCGTTATCATGGCGATTCAGCAATGGATCACGAAACCCAAAGCGATACAGAAAATCTTCAGAAATATCAATCAAACCTCGAAGAACTCGGATATCAATCTACCCCCCATATTGGTTATGGAGGCACCGTGAAGGCGATCGTGAAGATTAGTAATACTGCTCAACTGGAACTATTAGTCATGGGCGCGCATGGTCACAAGGGCCTGAAAGACCTGATACTAGGTACTACCGTGAATTCTGTGCGTCATAAAGTAGCTATACCTGTATTGATAGTAAGATAAAATTCAGATATTAGCCGCTTCTTATGAAGAATGATATCCAAATAAAAAATAAAAGGGCCTATTTTGATTACCACGTTGTAGAGAAATTTAATGCGGGTATTGCTTTATTAGGTACAGAAATCAAGGCTATCCGTCAGGGAAAAGCAAACATGACCGATGCTTTTTGTATGTTCATTGGCAATGTTCTATATGTACGTAACCTCCACATTTCCGAATACAGCCATAGCTCATTTCATCACCACGACATCAAGCGAGACAGAATATTACTTTTACAAAAACGTGAACTCAAAAAGCTAAAATTCAGAAGTGAAGAAAAAGGTTATACCATTGTTCCCTTGAGGATTTTCACCAATGAGCGTGGCTTTGCAAAGATAGAGATCGCACTGGCCCAAGGAAAGAAAGAGTTCGACAAACGTGATAGCATCAAGGACCGGGAATCCAAACGCGAGATGGACAGGGCCATGAAACTATAGGTTACCAGGCTTGATCTCCTACCAGCGGCACAAACCTAAAGGTATCCAGTTCAATTCGCTCGTAGTCCGTTTCACTCACTCTGATTACTGTAACCATTTTCTGAGAATGTTCATCACCAACGGGGATCACCAATATCCCTCCTATTTTTAGTTGCTTTAGCAAAACTTCAGGCACAAACGGTGCACCTGCAGTAACGATGATCTTATTGTAGGGAGCGTATTCGGCTATCCCCTTCGAACCATCTCCAAAAAAGAAATGTGCATTATACCCCATTCCCGGTAGCACCCTTATAGTATGCCTATAAATACTTTCCTGACGTTCAATGGTATATACGTTCGCACCGAGTTCCATCAAAATGCAGGTCTGATAACCGGATCCAGTTCCAATTTCCAACACTTTATCACCTTTCCTAATATGAAGAAGTTCGCTTTGGTAAGCCACCGTATAAGGCTGTGAGATAGTTTGACCATCCCCGATCGGGAAAGCAATATCTTTGTAGGCCTGATTCCAAAAAGTTTCATCAAAAAAGAAATGACGCGGCACTTTTCCAATTGCTGCCAGCACATTTTTATCTTCAATACCTCTTGACTCCAGATGAGCTACCAATTTCTTTCTCGCGCCCTGTTCTCTGTAGTTATCAACAAACTTATATGCCATACCACCTCAAAAATAGAATTTACCCCTCATTTTCGCGAATAAACTTATCCCCATTCAGGTGAAAACATCTTAATCTGCACAGAATCAATTGCTATAAAAACTAATAAGGATCTACATCAATCTGGAAGTTTACAGACCTAAACTCTTTTTCTGATTGAAATTGCAGCATCACTTCTTTCAATATCGATTTCACTTTAGGCAATGACGTACTCTTATCGCTTTTGATGATTATCTGTTTGATATAATAATTGCGCACCCGGGATACCAAAGGCTGTTCAGGTCCTAAAATGCGGTAACCCAGATGGGTCCGCAGGGAATTGGCAAATTCTTTGGAAGCAATATTGAGGAGATCCGCGTCCTTATGTCTGATATTGATAAAAATCAATCTGGTAAATGGGGGATACTTGAACTCACGCCTTTCATTAAGCTCCGCGCGGTACATCTCTTCATAATGATTGCCAATCACCTGGTTGATGATCCGATGATTATCATCATAGGCCTGAATGATGACCTTTCCTTGCTTATCCCGCCTGCCGGCTCTGCCTGCCACCTGTGCAAGCAACTGATAGCTCCTTTCAAAAGCCCTAAAATCCGGATAGTTCAGCAGCGTATCTGCATTGATTACGCCAATCAGTGTCACATTGTCGAAATCAAGTCCTTTTGCGACCATTTGAGTACCGATCAATATAGCTGTCTTCTTCTCCTGAAACTCTGAAATGATCTGCTGAAGTCCATTTTTCGTACGTGTACTATCTACATCCAGCCTGGAGATCTTCACATCTGGGAAGATCAGGCTCAGTTCTTCCTCAACCCGTTCCGTACCAAAGCCCTTTTGTTCCACATGCACCGAACCACAGGCCGGGCAAATGTTGATACTACTTTGATGATACCCGCAATAGTGGCAATGGAGTTTTCCACTGGTCTTGTGATAGGTCAGAGATACATCACAGTTCACACATTTCGGCGCATAGCCGCAGGTCGCACAGATCAGTATCGTAGCATAGCCTCTTCTGTTTTGAAAGAGGATCACTTGTTCGCCTTGTTCCAGCGTAGCCGAAATCTCTTCGATGAGCTTGCTGCTGAAATAAGAAACCATTTTCTTTCTCTTGGTCTCTTCGGAAATACTGATCACTTCCTGCTCAGGCAGCGCTACGCCACCGAAACGCTCAGTGATGGTCACCAGACCATACTTCCCTCCCAGGGCGTTGAAATAGCTTTCTATGGCAGGCGTTGCAGAACCCAGCACTACCTTTGCCTTGTGCAGATACGCCAGGTAGATTGCTGCATCGCGGGCCTGATAGCGGGGTGCAGGATCCTGCTGTTTATAAGACGACTCATGTTCTTCGTCCACTACAATCAGTTTCAATTCTTTAAAAGGCAAAAATACCGCAGACCTGGCTCCAAGCACCACCCGATATTTACCGTTCAACACTTTGTTCCAGATTTCTACCCGTTCATTATTATTGAATTTCGAATGGTACACACCAATGGCATCCCCAAAATAACGTTGGATCCTTTCTACGATCTGTGTAGTTAATGCGATTTCCGGCAGCAGGAATAAAACCTGTCCGCCCTTCTCTATCGCCTGCTCAATCAGTTTAATGTAAATCTGCGTTTTTCCCGAAGCCGTCACGCCATGTAGCAACACGACGTCCTTTTCCACAAATCCCTGCTCAATTTCCTTCAGCGCCTTATCCTGAGCTTCACTCAACTTGAAATTGAGGATAAAATCATCTGAATACTCTTTCAGCCTGCTTACCGGGCGTTTGTAGACAGTAAATATCTCTTTATCTATTAATGCCTTTAGTGCTCCGGCGCCACAGTTGCTCTCATCCAGCAACTGTTGTTTAGATACCATTTGCTGTTGCTTGGAGACTTTCAGATAGGCCATAAAAGCGTCCAGTTGTTTCGGAGCACGCTCCAGAACAGCAAACAATTGTTTCAAGTTTTCCTCGTCCTGGTAGAAAGGATTTAGGCTGACAAAAGACTTCATCAGCGGTTTGTATTTCTCCACTACTTCTTCAGCAATGTATACCATTCCTTTATCCAGCAGGGAATTGATGATTGGATAAACTGTTTTCTGTCCCAACAATGCTGAAACATCATCAATAGTCAGGCGTGGCCTGCTTCTCAATGCGTTTAATATGGCTTCCTCTTTATCTGTAAATACCTGTACTTCCTCTTCCTGTACTAATTCTTTCAGCGCAATGATCGTCTCACTGGCCAGTTTCAGTCCGGCAGGAAGCGCGGCAGACATCACATCCCCCTCATTGCAAACGTAATAAGCAGTCATCCAGTCCCACAGTTCCAGCTGTTCAAGCGTAATGATTGGATAGGCGTCCACCACGTCAATGATGTATTTCGCTTCATAAACGCCTGGAGCTTCCTTACTGACGGTCTTGATCAAGGCCGTATAAATCTTATTCTTGCCAAACTGAACCACCACACGCTTACCCACTGCAATCTGGCCATTGAGTTCAAAAGGCACCCTATAGATGTAGTTCTTGGCCAGCGATAAAGGCAAGATCACTTCTATAAAAAGTGTCTCACGCTCCGCAAATTCTTCATCCTCAAACATTATTTGCTCCTTACTGCAGCTAAAAATACCGACAGCCAGCCAAGAATAAACAGCAAGCCACCAATTGGCGTCACCGGACCGATAAAACCAGTGGAAATACCCAATAGTTCAGTGGTCGACAGTAAATAAAGTGAGCCTGAGAAAAACACGGTACCAATGGTAAAAAACCAATAGGCTAATCGTTGCAACTTAGTTTCTTCTGTTTTCCATTGTGAAAGGAACAATAAGGCAAAGGCATGATAAAACTGGTACTCCACTCCTTTGGCCCATATTTCCAGGTCCGCAGCATCTACTACTTTTTTTAAACCATGCGCTCCAAAAGCGCCAAACATGACCGCAATAGCGCCCAATAGAGATGCTGTTAATATTATACGTCTACTCATCGTTACCGGCTTTTTTACAAAACAAACTTAGATAAAATTGAGAACTTTCTCTAAGTTTGCCTACACAGCAAATGAAAAAGATTCTCGTACTGATAATTACACTTTTTATAGCCATAGTGTTGATGGCCTACCTCTATTTTAGCGGTCTTAATGCAGATCAGAAGAATAGCGATAGCAGTCTCTATGCCGCTACTTTTAATTCTGCCTTAGTGCTCTCTTTCGAAAATGACAAAAGCATTATAGACATCCTGTCCAGTCAGGGGATTTTCAGGGAAATCACCGGTGAAGAAAAATACGCGGAACTGGAATCCATCAAAAAGTACCTGATTGCAGTCCCTGTGCTCAACAAAGCGGTAGAAAAGCAGGCCATTTTTATAAGCCTCATTCCCAATGGTAAAAGAGAGATGGACTTTCTCTATAGTACTCAGCTCCATTCCGGAAGCAACAAAACCCAACTCAGTACTGCACTGAAGCTACGTGGACTGAAATTGAGTGAAGAGCAAGATTTCACGAGACTCACACTTCCTGATAGCACTGTGTTATATTTAGGCATTAAAGATCACGTACTATTGCTTTCATCCGGCAAAAAGACGATGGCAGATATAATGCAAGCAAAATTCAGCAACAATAAGTTTTCAGCGTATATCAAAGCCAACAATAGGGTCAAAAAAAGTAGT
This sequence comes from Pedobacter sp. GR22-6, assembly GCF_037402555.1. NCBI lineage: Bacteria > Pseudomonadati > Bacteroidota > Sphingobacteriia > Sphingobacteriales > Sphingobacteriaceae > Pedobacter > Pedobacter sp. GR22-6. The sequence goes on along the minus strand of NZ_JBBEUC010000002.1, from coordinate 928,556 downwards.
CTTGCAGAATTATACATCAATTTTGAAGCCCTCCCCGATTTACTCAAACAAACCATGCCTGCTAAACTGAGTGGCGAACTCGCAGCACTGGACGCACTACATGCTTTCGCCTCACTCAGTTACAATTTCAGTAAGGAAAAAATGTTGCTCACTGGCATCACCTCAGTGGAGGAAGGCAGTAACTACCAGAAGTTGTTCGACAAGATCAAACCTCAAAAGATCAGCATTACCAACATGCTTCCTTCAACCACTGCAAACCATGCAATTTTTGCCCTGGATAATTATTCCAATTGGCAAAGTGACCTTCAGGACTGGTTCCATAAGAACAAAGAAGATCTGCAAAGAAAAAATGCCATAGAAAACTACAATCAAAAATACCGCATTAACCTGGATCAGGTATTCCCCAAATATTTCAACAATCAGTTCGTCAGTTTCCAACTTAGCAGTTCAGAAAAACTAGGAGCCATTTCACTCGTTAATGGCGATAAACTTGGGCAATTGCTGCTTGACCTGAGTACCGACTACAGCCCGGAAATCAAATCATTACGGGAAGACAATCTACTCTATTATTATTTTGGTGCACCTTTTAAACAATTCAAACGTCCTTTTTATTGCATTATAGACAACTACATGGTCTTTGCAAATCATCCAAGCACCGTTCAGTTCTTCCTGAACAACTACAAAAACGATCAGCTGCTCATCAATGACAAAGATTATAGCGAAGCAGCCAATCAACTTGCCAATACTGCCAACATCAGTTATTATATAAGCTTTGAAAACTCAACTGACATCTTTAGAAAAAACCTCTATCTCCCTTATTACAGGCAACTGAGAAACGAAAAAGGTATGAAAGCTTATACTGCCTTCATCTACCAGTTGAGTGGCGACAATGGAAAATTTCAGACCAACATATTGATGAGCAAAAAATCAACTCCCCAGGAATCGGCAGATGTCCCTTTTACTGTTGATTCCTTAACAAGCATTCCTAAAACAGAGAATTAATTATTAGCTTTAGCCAAACATCTGGTACCACATGAACAGAATATATTACCTGTCCCTCTGCTTTTTACTTTTCACTTCACAACTAAATGCACAACAATATGGGCTGTTCAATACCGGAACAATGTTTGACGGCTTTGAGAATCCTGCACAGAAAACTTTTGTGCTTGATTATTCAAGGGAACTGGCGTCTAATTTCTTCATCCCTACATTCAGCATAAATGCAGCCAATAAAGGTAACAACGATTTTATCCGGTTGCTTGCCAGCGAGGGTAAATACACGGCAAGAGAAGTTCCTCTAGGCACTAAAAAGCTCAATTCCATCACGCAAAACTCCAATACCTATATCGCAACGTTAAAAATTTTTAGGTCCTGGAAATACCAAAAGGAAATTGGCCTGTCCTGGCAGGTACGGACGGACGCCCGCATGGATTATACAAACGAAACCCTTGCTCTTCTCGACACTTACAGGCGTTTTGAGGAAAGTGGGTTGACAGATTTTGATGAAGCCTTCAACAATAAAGGTTTGGTACAGAGCTATCATCAATTCAGCCTAAGTTATCGCGAAAACTACGATAAGAAATTGGCCTTCGGGGTCAAACTCAGCCTGCTGAGTGGAATATCCTATAACCGCCTGAACATCACAGAATCTAATTTTAGCCGCCAACCCGATCCTGCTCCGGATGTCAGTGGAGACATCGCCGTAAAACTCTCAGGTTATTACAAGGCCAGTTTCTTAAAATGGGACGAACTGAAACAAAAAGACGTCGCCCCTCTTTTTAAAAACCCTGGTGCCTCAATCACAATGGGAACAACTTATACCGCAAAAAATGGAACTTTCATCATGGCCAATATCAAAGACCTTGGTTTGATCAGATGGAGCAGTAAGTCCGCAGTAGCTAACTTCAATCGCAGTGTTGCCATCAGCAATCCAGATACAATGAGCAACAAAGAAGTAGAAAATAAAATCACCGATGTAGTGCTCCTTACTGCTAAAAGGCAGGGCTTTTTTGCTCCTACCAATGCTAAGGTAGATTTCATGATTTCTAAGCCTTTCAATCGATACACCCCAAGCCTGATCATTTCTAAAAATATATTTTATCAGGGTGGGGACGCGGCGTTCGTCAACCGCTATAATTTCGGCGAGTTCTCGCTGAGCGCCATTCCAGCATACAATTTCGACGGTCTGTTTCTTTTTGGTGCACAAGCCCTTTACAAGACACCTAATTTTGAATTCTTTCTCGGGTCCGACAATCTCTTTAAGACTATCACACAGACCAATGCTAGTACCAAACAAGATGCGACAATAGGAAGCGGTTATAATGGCATTTCTGCCTATATGGGACTGGGAATCAAGTTCGGAAGAACAGTGGAGCATCCACAAAACAGTAGTTTTATGCCTGGCATCAACGACAATGAAGGGAGCTTCTTCAAGCGCCTATTTGGTCGGAAGTCAAGAAGATAGTTACTTTTTCCTGGGTGTAGTCACTACAAAATCTTTCAGATAGAAAGGTTCAAAGTAAGCCAGGTCCTCAAATTGGGCATTCACATAAGCCTGCTGAGCTAAAGCACTCATATTTCCAGCTGAATTATAGTTACGCTCAGAAAATACGGCATTCACATGTTCAAGTGTTGTGCTGCATTTAGTTGCACCATCACCGATGAAAGTCACTAATCCCCTCTCCAGTTCATCATCATAACTTTGTCCGTCAATGATTTTTGCCGTAGTTTCCCCTATAGCATCACCTGAAGCATCAAACAAAGCAGTGAAGACTTCCATTCTCCGGGCATCAATCATCGCACACACAATGCCATTGTAACCGGGCTGTTCAGCAATAAAGCCAGCCGCCATCATCTGCAAGGTAGGAACAGCGATCAGCGGTTTCTCCAAAGCATAACACAAGCCTTTAGCAGTCGATACACCTATACGCAAACCAGTATATGAACCTGGCCCTATGCTCACGGCAATGGCATCCAGATCAGCATACGATAATTTAGCTTCATCCATTACATCTGCTATAAAAAGTGTCAGGCTGCCCGCGTGAATATTACTCGCCATCAATTCTTTTAATGCAATGGTATGACCATCACGCGATAACGCAGCGGAACAAACGGATGTAGCGGTTTCGATCTGGAGTATAGTAGCCATTTAAAATTAGTATTGAATCAACAAAAATAAAACAAATTCAGGGAACCGGGTCATGACCATGACTTCCCCAGGGGTGACAGCGACCGATACGTTTGAGCGTCAGCCAGCCGCCTTTAAAGGGGCCATGCTTTTTAATGGCCTCTATCCCATATTGCGAGCAAGTTGGCGTAAAACGGCAACTCGCGCCTAACAATGGCGACAAAAACCATTGGTACAACTTGATCAGCCCTAAAAACAACCAGCCAATTACCTGCTTAATGACTTTCATCCTGGCGTATTTTAGCTGACAGAACTGCCAATAGTTTTTTCAATACCGCATTAAGCTTTTTCTCAAAAAAATCATACTCATAAATCTGCTTGCCAACATACTGTAAAGACAGCAGCAATAAGGCTTCGGATTCTGGCAATAGTTCGTACAGTTGTTTTTGTTTTTGTAGCCGGTAAGCTTCCCGGCTCCTTCTTTTGATCAGGTTCCTGTCAACAGCCTTCTTAAAGCGCTTTTTGGATACATTGATCACTACCTGCACTGGGAATTGGTGCAAAGTATCTGTATATAAATACGATACTCGAAAGGGGTATAATAAAAAAGAAGAACCGTTCTTAAATAGCAGATCTAGTGATCTCCTGCTACATAACCGTTCTTCTTTGTGAAATGTGTTCATGTTTTTGATCGCAATTATGCAGATTTTCTGATCTGCAACAAAGAATTGCTGCAATCAAAAATTATGCTTTATGACGACGTTCGTCAGAAACTGATAATCTTTTTCTTCCTTTTGCACGACGAGAAGCTAATACTCTTCTACCGTTTGCTGTAGCCATTCTTTCGCGGAAGCCGTGTTTGTTTCTTCTCTTTCTTTGCGAAGGTTGGAATGTTCTTTTCATAACTGTATTATATCTTAACTATTTTTTTAAATAAGAGGTGCAAATATAGTTTGATTTTTTTCTAATTGCAAATAGAAAAACAAATTTCTACATGCCCAATGCGGCTTTTAGTTTTACATAGCCAGTTTTACTTACAGGCAACCAAATATCAGATTTTAAAAGTACAATATAATTGTCTTTTTCTTTCAATTCAATTTTAGTCACCTGAGCCAGATTTATAATATAAGAGCGGTGAATGCGTATAAACTGGCCCGGATCTAGCGTTCTCTCAAAAAAACTCATCGTCTTATTCTTATGGAACACTCCTTCTGTTGTGCTCAATTTCACATAGTCATCATCTGCCTCCAGATAATGAATATCATTCACAGAAATGATTTTGATCACCCCATTTGTTTTCACCACCACTCTGTTATTTTGCGCCGGACTTAGGGCGGCGCTATCCAACAGTTCTTGTGTTGCACTATTGTCACCGCTGTTTAGCCTGCCTGGCAGCTTCTGTATCGCCTGCTCAAATCTCGACTGTTCTATTGGTTTCAACAGGTAATCTACCGCATTCACCTCAAAAGCTTTTATCGCGTATTCGTCGAAGGCCGTAGTAAAGATCACTGCGGGTGGTTTTTCTACCAGTTCCAGCATCTCAAAACCATTGATTTTAGGCATTTGTATATCCAAAAAAATAAAATCTGGCTGATGTTGTGTAATGGCTTTCAATCCCTCAAATCCATCGCTGCATTCGGCCACCACTTCTATATCCGGAAAACTGCTCAGGTAGTGTTTTACAATGTCCCTGGCTAGCGATTCATCATCAATTAGTATCGTTCTCATCATTTGCTTGAGGTATTTTAAGCGTTGTTATGTAAATATTTTCAGGGGTCGAATGGGTATGTAGTAGTTTTTCATCAGCAAAAAGCAGGTATAACCTCCTCTTAATCGCCGTCAGGCCGAATCCCGTGCCCCCTGTAGCCTTCATTTCCGGATCAAAGGGATTTTGCACCTGTACCACAAGCGTCTGTTGAATTACTTTAACAGAAACGACAATAGTAATGGCTTTTGCAGTATTGTATAGTCCAAATTTGATTGCATTTTCCACAATCGGCTGTAGCAATGTACCTGGCAATTTCAACCCCAGCGTTTCATCAGCTATAGAAATATCTATATTGAGTCGATGACTGAACCTTACCTTCTCGATATCTAAATAGAGCTGGATGTATTCCATTTCTTCAGCTACACTTACCCATACATCATCGTCTCTCTTGAGTGTTCCCCTTAAAAAAGCAGCAAGCTTAGTAATCATTGTACCCGCTTCCTTGGGATTTACAATCGTTAGTGCATATACCGAATTGAGACTATTGAATAAAAAGTGAGGCTGTAACTGATGCCGTAGCTTATTCAGTTCTGCTTCTTTGGACAGATTCTGTGCAGTCAGTAAACGTTCTTGTGTGGCAGACTGTTCTTCCAGACGATACCATAAGATGTTGGCTAATGCGCACCAGGCCAGGAACACAAAGATTATGATAAAACGCAGCAACATAGAAAGATTCAGAAAACTCTTGTAAGTCAGCTCATCCACAAACATGACTTTTAGCATAAACTTGCTGATCAGCGTTACAATCAACGCCAGCACAAGGGTCAGCACCAGCACAAATAAGATCGTCTCATTTTTTGGCTGATAGTAGCCCAGCATATTACTCAAAATGATACATCCCAAGCCCATCAGGCCGTTGGTGATCAAACTATCGGAAATAGAGATCAGTAAGCTAAAGTTTAGTGTATAGTAAAATAAAAATACAAAAACGGCTACCCAGGCTATAAAAATAGTCCCGGCAACCCGCTGTATTCTCCCTATGGACAATGGACTTGTCGTCATTATTTTTGCAATTCCTGCATAGCCAAGCGGTTGATTAAAAATACCCTTCGCTGATCTACATAATTTAAAAATCCCTGAACATCGTTTGGTTCATGCACTACCGAACTCACTTCAGCGCCGTCTCCAGGATATTCTATTTCATACATGTCAGCTATCCCGACAAACTTCCACTGTACCGTTTCGCCCTTATAATTCGTAAAAGGCATATGAAAACCTTGTGCCAGCCCTTCTGCTTTTCCAAAAGCATCGCCAAAACTCAGGGCTTTGATCAATCTCAGCTGTTCATCAAATTGTGCTTTATAGGTACCTACTCCGCTAATAATCTCATAAATATACTTTACTAAAAACCATTTCATATGCATTGGGATTAAAAATTTCTAATATCTACTCCGCCAAATAAGGCAACACCTTTAATGATGATCATTTTGCGCGGCTCCTCAAATACCTGGCCCAATGCACGCTTGTCGTCTATTCCTCCAAATATTGCCGTCACCTCAGACTTCACTTCCCAGCTAGGGGGGATGATGATCTTGATACCTCCAAATATCGCTACCACATCCAGGATAATTGTACCGGTAAAGTCAGCCTGGGTCAGGTTGATATCCGCTCCGCCAAAAATTGCAATGGCATCTCCGCCCTTGAAATTTTTGGAATAAATGTTCTGGTGGCTGCCGCCAAATACATTAGTGGTGTCAAGAATATCATTTTTATCGATGTCATAGAAGGTCTTTTCTTCTTCTCCCACCTCTTCAGTAGCGTATTCATTAAAATCTACAGATTTCTTTCCAAATTTGCGTTTGAAACGCCTCTTATCAAACGAACTCTTGGGTTTCAAGATCAGGTACATACCAATCAGAATAAAGATCAATGCAAAATAATATTTTGACATGTCTATTTCCATAATGGATTCAACAGTAAAAAAGCCCCCTATCACCAGAAAAAATATCCAGGGTCCACCACTAAATTTTCGTTTAAAACCGATCAGTAAACCAATGGCAATCATCCCTGTAGGCCAACTGATCAACCAATCTGGAATATTCACACCAATGTTATCTAAAAAAAATACCAACCCCACTACAAGAATCACCAATCCTGTACACACTCTGCTGGAATTATTTGTCTTATTCAACTTATCCATTTCTAATCTTGTTATTTAGCAATTGTTATTTGCCTGACCAAATGTAACCAGCGCCGACCGATAAAAAAATGCATCTGATTCAGATAACGGATAAACCTCGGTAAACAGCTCCATTTTATCGGTAAAAAAATCGAATACAACTTAAAAGAGATCCTATTCTTATACACCACGACATCTTTTGGTCTGACTAAGCGCTATGGTCCAAACCCTCTCCGCTCCGTCTTTTCTCCGTCTCCTTTACGTCTTACATACGTCAGGAAGAGGAAATGAGACGGTCCTGGGAGGATGCTCCATCATAAGGATTTATGACTCATCTAAGGCTCAGGAATCGACAAACGAAAACGATCTGTCTCCTGAATCCGGAACCATACCGAACTCGTATCTTATAAAGGGTATTTAGGAGTGCGTATTTTTCAATAAAATTTAAACAAAGTTTGCAGTGCTTAGTTAATATTTAAATATTTGATATTAGCCTGCCCTGACGGTCAAGCCTTATCTGCTAATATCCCGACGGTAAATTGATAGAAAGAGAGGAATCTGGAAAATGAATAAAAAAGTGATGGTTTGTGACGACGACAAAAGTATCCTTGAAATGATGGAAATGATCATGCAGGAATTCGGATATCATGTATTCACAGAATCCAATAGCCTGAATGTATTGAAAGACCTGGAAGAAGAACAACCAGATCTTTTACTTTTGGATATATGGATGCCTGCCCGCTCCGGAGACCAGGTATTGAAAATGATTAAGACCGAACCAAAGTTTTCAGAATTGCCTGTAATCATGTACTCTGCAAGTGCAGAGGGTGTTGCTATTGCAAAAAATTCCGGAGCAGACGATTATATCGCAAAGCCTTTCGACCTGGATATGCTGGAGAGTAAGATCAAGGCGCTAATCTGATCTGTTGCCAGCTTATCAGACATCCAAAAGGCGCTATTGTTTACTTTGCCTTCAGCAAATCGCGAATCTCAGTCAGCAAAACTTGTTCTTTTGAAGGTGCTGGTGGTACCGATGGCGCTGCCTCCTCTTTGCGCTTCATCCGGTTGATTGCTTTTACCATCAGAAAAATAATGAAAGCAAGAATAAAAAAGTTGATCACCTCAGTTGCGAAATTGCCCCATGCAAACACGGGACCAGCTTTTTTTGCATCTTCCAGGGAAGCATTTGGGTTTGTAGCCACAAACGCTCTTACCTTATCATTCAATGGGACATAAAAATTAGTGAAACCCTTATCGCCGATCAAAAGGCTGATTGGCGGCATGATCAGATCGTTGACCAATGAGGTTACGATCTTACCAAAAGCCCCTCCAATGATGACACCGACAGCCAGGTCGATCACGTTACCTTTGATCGCAAATTCTTTAAATTCTTTTACAAATCCCATAGTGATATACGTATTGATGTACCTAAAAATAGAAAGTTTTTCGCAAAAAAAGGGCTTTTAAAGTAATATATTTGTGTGATTACTTTTATCAGCCCGAAATGTGTATTTTTGGACAGGTATAAAAATATCGTTCGTACTATCTATGCTAAAACAACATTTACAACAAAAACTCCTTCAAAAACTATCACCGCAGCAAATTCAATTCATCAAATTGCTGCAAGTACCTACCGTTGCATTAGATACACGTATCAAAGAAGAATTAGAAGAAAATCCTGCTTTGGAAGATCCCAGCCTTATGATTGCTGAAGAACCAAAAGGGGAATATGACGACCTGAATGATGGTCCCGATGATTTTGAATCATCTTCAAAAGAAGAAAGTACTGACGAATTTAATGTAGACGACTATTTACAGGATGATAGCGTCAATGACTACAGCACTTCGTATAACAATAGTGATGACGATGAAGAAAAGAAAGAAACACCAATAGCCATTGAAAGCACTTTCTTTGAGAGTCTGCAGGAACAACTCGACCTCGTCCCGCTTTCTGACCAGGACTTCATCATTGGTAAACAAATCATTGGAAGTCTGGACGACGATGGGTATCTGCGGAGACCAATTACATCGATGATAGACGATCTCGCTTTTTCTCAAAATGTAATGGTAGAAGAAGAAGATGTGTTGGAAATGCTGAAAGTGATCCAAAGCTTCGATCCTCCGGGAATTGCTGCGAGAGATCTACAGGAATGTCTTACACTTCAATTGAAACGTAAGGATACCGGCAATCCAATAGTCTTAAAGGCCATTGAAATTGTAGAAAACCACCTGGACGAGTTTACACGCAAACACTACGATAAGCTGGAAAAGTCACTGGGGCTGAACAGTGAAGATCTTAAAGAGATTATTGCAGAAATACTGCGTTTGAACCCTAAGCCTGGAGATTCCAATCAGGTAACGACCAAGCAATTGCAAATCATACCTGATTTCCATGTATCCAACAATGATGGAATATTAATCCTGACGCTAAATTCCAAAAATGCGCCAGAACTGCGGGTCAGTCGTTCTTATATCGATATGTTCGACCATTACGATAAAGCTTCGCAAAAAGATAAAAAACTGAAAGAAGCGGTTCAGTTTGTGAAGCAGAAACTGGATTCTGCAAAATGGTTTATTGATGCCATTAAGCAAAGGCAACAAACACTCCTCAAAACAATGAATGCGATCATGCAGTACCAATATGAGTACTTGTTGACAGGCGACGAGCGTAAAATGCGTCCGATGATCCTGAAAGATATTGCGGATAAGATCGACATGGATATTTCTACGGTGTCCAGGGTGGCAAATTCCAAATATGTACAGACTGAGTTTGGCACTTTCCTCCTGAAATCCTTTTTCTCCGAAGCCATACAAACGGAAAGTGGTGAGGAAGTTTCCAATAAAGAAGTTAAAAAAATTCTGGAAGATTGTATAGGGAATGAAGACAAACGCAAGCCATTGGCGGATGAAAAGTTAACCGAAATCCTGAAAGATCGGGGTTACAATATCGCCCGTAGAACTGTAGCCAAATACCGCGAGCAGATGAATATCCCTGTTGCGCGCCTTAGAAAAGAACTATAAGGATTTAGCAGAATTCTACCACATTTTCGCTTTGCTCATGACTTCGTACACGTTGTTCAATTGAATTCCAAGTACGATTTCATGAGTCCCATTGCTTACCCTGCTCAGATCCGAAGTAATAAAATCATACGAGTAGGTAAGGTTGAGCAGTTTACTAACATTGATCCCCGCAAGTGCAGAGAAAGAATCATTCCGGCGATAGCTCCCTCCTACCCAAACCCTGTCCTTAAATGCAATTTTTAGATTTGCGTCAATAGACAAAGGGGTTGGACTTACCTTTCTTACCATCACAGAAGGAAGAGCGGTGATTTCCTCATCCAGAAACAAACGGTAACCGAGGGTAAAGAAATAGTGAGGCACATCCTTTCCCGTATTATAAATGGGCTCACTCGTAAATTTCAGCTTCTGTGGCAGCACTTGTTGTACAGATGCCCCTGCAAAAAAACTTGCCCCGTACAACCATACACCCAAACCCAAATCTGGTTTGATCTGACTGAGGTATGCATTTTGAATCACCTGGTCCGGGCCTGTCTGAAATTCCAGGGCATTTACGTCGAGTCCTATCCTGCTGATGCCTGCTGCAACACCAACAGAAAAATTCAGCTGATCGGTCATTTGCAAATGGTAGGCGTAAGTAAGACTCGCATCCAGTCTGGAGATTGGCCCTGCCTCATCGAGCACAGCGATAACTCCCATACCATGATGAGCCGGCGAAGCGGTATAGTTCTGCATATAATTCCGGCTCATTGGATCATCTGTATTTTCCGGGAGTGAAAGTGCATTCTTCCAGAGATACTCGTCGCCAAGCTTCCAGTGAGCAGAGACAAAAGACGTTTTCGGCGCATCCTTGATGCCTGTCCATTGCTGCCGGTAACCTACTTTTATGTCAGTATAATTTTCTATACCACTTATCGCGGGATTGACCAGGTAATTATTGAATATATACTGAGTATACTGAGGTCTTTGCTGCGCGTGCAGAGCAACAACTGATAACATCAGGAGCCAGAATACATAAATTGAATATCTCATTTATCTAATAATCGTTAGAGAGCCTGTTATTCTTTTTCTACCGGTATAATTGGGATTGATGATGTAGTAGTAAACGCCTACCGGCAAAACCTCTCCTTTATAATTCCCATCAAAAGGTAGAGAATATCCACGACTAAAAAAAACAATTTCTCCGCTTCTGTTAAAAACCTGAACTGTAGGATCGGGATAATCGGTAAGGTAAGGAATCTGCCAGTTGTCATTTACACCGTCTCCGTTTGGAGAGAAGGCACTAGGCGGCTTGATTTCCTGCAGCACCCGGACCCAAACTTCGGTGGTAGCCGGGCAACCGTCGATCGTATAGACTGTGAGGGTATATTTGGTATCTTTCTGCGGAGTAGCGATTGGGTTAAGCACATTGTCTCTATCGAGCCCCAAAGCAGGACTCCATTTATAAGTAACCCCGGCTCCGGTTGTTGCTGTTGCATTGATCTTCGTACTCATACCTGAGAGAATATATACTGTCGGGCCTGCATCTGCTACTGGGGACCTCAGCACAGTGATGCTTTTCGTAATGGAAGCAGGACAACCGTTCAATCCAGTAAAAGTATAGGTTACCTGATGTATCCCTGCCTTTGCCAATTTAGCATTGAAACTTCCATTGCTGCTGACATACGGCCCGCTATAAATACCAGATGCCATCTGCATCCCCGAGGTTTCGCTGGCTTTTGCTACAGATATGGTCCCTTCATTTTCACAGACTGGCAACAAGTTATCAAAAAAAAGCTGGGGAGATGGATTTACTGTAATTACTTTAGAAACTTCTTTGAAACACGCTGTACCGGAATATGCGACAAGCCGAATCGTAAAATCCCTGGAACTGTTTCCACCGAAATCCTCATAATTAAGCGGAATATCCGCACCTGTTGGATATTGAACCGTTATAAATTCCGAAGGTTTACCCAGAAAATCTTTATAGATTTCAATTTTAGTGATTTTACCGAAGAAAACGGAAGAGGTGTTGTTGATTAAAACGGGAGCTTTGCTGCATAGGGATGTCAAATTTTTAACCGTAAAATCAGCCTTTTCTACACCTCCATTTACAGTAAATGTTTTCTGAACACTCACTTCGCAACCGTTTGAGTTTCGGACAATCAAGGTGACCTGATAATTTCCTGCGACTGAAAATTGATGTCTTCCATTTTTCAATATAGACCGATTGGCAGGCAATGCCGGATCACCATCAGCAAATCTCCATTCGTAACTTAAACCATTTTCTGTCTGGTCTACATTGAGGGATTTATTGGTAAATACGGCTACGGCATCTTCGAGGCAAACATCTGGCATATCAAAGTCGACCACAGGCAAGGCGGTTACCGTAATTGAAGTTATGTCAGATGTAATAGCGCAATCGTGGTCAGATACAGCAGTAAGCCGAACCTCATAAATGCCTTGCTTTTCAAATGAATGCAATACAGGACTGGGGTCTGTCTTTTCAATATCAGCACTGCCATCGCCGAAGCTCCAAATCCATTTTACGATATTTGCACCACTGGAGATGGTCGATCTATCTTCAAATTTGATACTTGTGTTGATACAGGTTAATGCTTTTGCAGCGATGAAACCGGTTTGAGGCACAGGATAGACAACAATTTTTTTCTCATATACATCCGAGAAACAACCTGTACCGGCTTTTACGGAAAGTTTCACGAGATACTCACCGGGATTTGAAAAAATATGCGCGGGATTCTGCTCAGTAGAGAGATTCGCGGGAGAACTGGGGTCATTAAAGTCCCATCTCCATTCTGTAATGGTAAAATCTTCAGCGTTTGGATTACTTTTATCCTTAAATGCAAAAGCTTGCCCAACACATCCTGTTGCCAGTTCCGTTTCAAAGTCGGCAATAGGGTGTTCATAGATATTAAAGACATAACCCGTGGTTACCTCCCCCGTAATGCAACTGTTGGTATTGGCACTGATACTGGACCTTACTTCAATTCGGTGTTCTCCTACTTCGGGAAAGGCAAGATCCGCGGGTAAGCTATAAACATAAGTCACTTCATTGCCCGCAACTTTTATTTCCGCCTGAGGAAAAGTGAGTATAATTGGCGGCCGGTTATCCAGAGTCCAAATCAATCTGTCTACAGGATAGGGGAGATTGATCTTAAAGTCAAGTTGATCGCCGATGCAGCCATCAGCGCTTTCAGTATTGCCATTATTTTTATTGACTACTGTTAGGTAATTGTTGGAAGACAGGTTGGTGCCTGCAGAATATGCATAGGACTCATGGTCGCCAAAGCCATAGGCAATGGCGTTAAATCCGTCTGAAGCGGTAAGCGTAAGGCTTTCGGCGAACACTGGCAGTTGTGCGTACACAAACAGCGGATTATCTGTCAGCGGCTGCCAGGTAACAGCAGGCTGATTGCCATTGATCCTAAAGCTCTGAGCGGCTGCCTTACGAATAAGAACATTGATGTATCTTGCGTTTTCGCTGATATTTTGTTTGGTAGAGGAAAATACGGTAATGCCCTTTATACTGAATTCGATCGGATTGAGCATTACCATTTCAGGATCTCCGATCAGGGATTGCCCGAAAGCCCCGGAACAGGACTGGGTAAGGGAGAATTGTGCAACGCTGATGACTTTGTCGGCACTTATATAAATGGCGTCGGTCAGTTTCCCCGTTTCAATAAACTGGCCCTTCCCGATCACTTTTGTCGTTCCATTAAAAGTAACGGAAGTGTTGTCATCCTGAGCCATGATCCGAAGGATATAATTGCGCTCAGCAAACGGAACAACACCATAATTCTTTCCCCAGCTGTTGACCGGATAGAGTTGTTGATACAGTGGATCATAGCTGTGGTTTGGAGGTGTTGGGCAATCTCCGATATCGATCATCGTACTTCCGGAAAAGACAGCGAATTTTTTGCAAGGTGTACTGGGGTCTATTTCTGTAAAAACACCCGTTAAGTCATCTCCGCGGTTCATATATTGATAGACATCGCCTGCCTTTGGCAGGTCTATGGTAAATTCCGGACCAGACTTGGGATGAACCCTGATCTTCGTGTCATCTTCCACTGCCATCAGAACCATAAAATTGTCACCAAAATTACCCTGGGTATAATTCATAGAATAATATTGTTGACCCATGGTCTCGAAAGGAAGGATAAGAGAGGCGGCGGAGCGTGCACCTGCATATATGTGCGCATATGCCGACACACTAGGCATTCCATCAGCTACTTTGACATGGATTCCGCGATTGCCAAGCGCTTTATTCGCATCAATCAGATCGATGTAGGCCTGGGCTCTGGGTATTTTAAATTCAACTGCAGTATTAGGCGCGATGTCTTGACTGCTGCTGTAGGTGCCGCAGGAAACGGTAACCCTGGTGTTTGCTTTTGCAGTTACGAAAACTGACAATTCCGCCAATTGAGGGCCATTATTACTGTTGCTTGGCACATGAGTCGGGAAAACCGCCCAAAAATCCGTTCCTTCACTGGATACAGTCTGAGCGTTGGTTTTTACTGCAGTCAGAGAAAGAATGAATACGCAAACGACTAATATCCATCTGTTCATCTTAAATCATCCCTTAGGATAACTAAGATAATAGATTTTGACGTAATAAAAATTCTAATTGTTTGTTTGCCAATAATAATTGTTCTGTGAGCTCCCTGTTCTCTTTCCTGAGCGCATAGATCTCGTAAGCTTTTTCGATATTAATCCTAAGGTCTTCATCCATCCATGGTTTTTGAATGTATTTATAAACCTGTCCTTTATTGATCGCATCGATAACTGCATTGATATCTGCATATCCGGTAAGCAGGATACGGATAGGGTCAGGGAAATCCGGAATGATAGATTCCAGAAATTCAATTCCCGTCATGACCGGCATTCTCTGATCTGTAATGATCACCTGAATGTTTTCAGCTTCAAGTATTTTTCTGCCCTCTGCCGCCGATTCTGCGACAAAGACGTTAAATAACCTTCTAAAGCCAGCTTTAAAAGAGTTCAAATTATGAACCTCGTCATCTACATATAGAACGTTTATTAATGCATCAGAACTCATACTTATCTAGAATTTTTTGTTAAATATATCGCTTTTATGAGTTTTAAAGAACTATTATCTATGAAAAAATATTTCTTCAAAAAATTTTGTATCATTTGAGCAAGTAGCTCTTAATCTGATATTGCTCATAATCAGGTCATAATTAGGAAATGATTAATTTAGCCAAAATAAAAGTTAAAGATACATTTTCATTATAGGCTTTAAAAGCATAATTTTATTAGATATTTAGCTTATTGCTAGATATACTTGCAAAAAGGGCCAACATTGATAAACAAAATGTATTTAAGTAAAGATAATTATAATTCCATTAAGGAATTAATTTCCGCAACGCAAAATTACAATGATATCTACCAGCCCACATTCTTCAGACTAAATAATCCGGACGATGTGGAAGCGCTAAACACATTATTACAGGCCAAACCCTATGTACAGGTATTTGACACCATCACCAGCCAGTTGAAAGACCTGATCAAAGGTCTAAATCCGACTAAGATCCTCAACGAGGAAGGCATTAGTGAAGCGATTGAAAGGCACCTAAACGGAAATGATCTTTTCAGTTATGGGGTTTGGGTCTACTACCCATGGCTCGAAAAATTGGTACATATCCTTGATGAAAGTGAATATATACAGGTACGCACCAACAGGAACAAGCATAAAATCACTCAACAAGAACAAGATTCGCTGGCCCAAAAAAAGATCGGTGTAATCGGTCTTTCAGTAGGACAGTCTGTTTCGCTTACCCTTGCGATAGAAAGAGGTTTTGGTGAATTAAGGATCGCCGATTTTGACACACTTGATCTGACCAACCTAAACCGTATCCGTTCCGGGGCGCACAACATAGACCTTAAAAAAACTGTAATAGTTGCCAGAGAGATTGCAGAAATTGATCCATTTCTCAAAGTAGTCCCTTTTCATGAAGGCATCACAGATGATAACCTGGAGCAATTTCTAACCGAAAATGGAAAACTGGATCTCCTGATCGACGAATGCGATAGCATTGACATTAAAATTACCTGCCGTGTAAAAGCCAAAGAACTACAAATCCCCGTGGTGATGGAGGCGAGTGACAGGGGAACCATCGACATCGAGCGATTTGATCTGGAACCTGAACGCCCAATACTACATGGTTCAGTAGCGCACCTCGACATCAGCAAGGTAAAGCACCTCAAGACCAGCGAAGAAAAACTGCCTTATATGGTTCCCATATCCGGATTGGAAACGTTATCTCCAAGGATGAAGGCGTCTGCTATCGAAATCATGCAGACCATTACCACCTGGCCGCAGTTGTCGAGTGCCGTAACGTATGGAGGTGGTATTACTGCAGATCTTTCACGCAAGATATTACTGGATCTCCTACATGTTTCCGGGAGGTTCTTCATCGACGTAGATGATCTGATCGGTGACCCTGCCGAAGACAGACCGATCCCTGAAAGTTCAGCGAAAGTGCTCAGCATTCCTGAGATGGACATTATGGCGTCAAAGACTACGCTTAGGGGAAGCGAAGCACTGACTACCACACAATTAAATTTTTTGGTAACAGCTGCCAACCTTGCTCCTTCCGGCGGAAACAGCCAGCCCTGGAAATGGCATTACAAAGATCGCATCCTTCACTTATTTTACGATAAAATCAGCTCAGAAGCTTTTCTTGATTACAACGATACGTCATCGCTCATTTCATTGGGTGCAGCAATAGAAAACCTGCTGCTAACTGCAGAACAGGAAGGTCTTTCTGTACATTGGACGTACTCGACATCGGATTTTCCGACACATATTGCTGCATTCAGCTTTGAAAAAGCAGAGATCAGGAAATCTGAACGCTCAAATACGCTGGCTGCCCAGATTTCTAACCGACATACCAACAGGAAAAAAAGTATAAGAACAGTGATGACACCTGAAGAGATCGGATATCTTTCAGGTGTAGTAAATGACATCCCCGGTACAACTATCGAATGGCTCTTTGATGAAGACAAACAACGGGTCATTGGGGAGATCATTGCCGAAACCGATCTTATGCGTTTCTTCACACCAGATGCACACTATGATTTCGTACATAAAGAAATGCGTTGGAGCCCTGCAGAGGTAGAAACAAGAAAGGATGGAATTGGTGTTCACACCCTGGATCTTGGGATGAATGACCTTATTGGACTTCGCCTGCTCAAAGATACCAAGGCAATCGATTTCCTGAAAAAAATCAATGGTGGAACGGTATTTAAAAAGGTATCCCTGACTCAAATGACAACAGCATCTGGAGTAGGCCTGGTGACTATGCCCGGTACCTCCGATAAAGATTATCTGGAAGGTGGGCGTGCCGTTGAGCGGCTTTGGCTGGCAGCAGCTAGCTTAGGTTATCAGATGCATCCCCTATCTGTGCCTTTAGCCTTCTTCTACAGAAACATCCATGGAAAAGGCATTGGATTGGACCAAAATACCTCGGTCCATCTGAATCAGCTCAGGGAAAAATTCACTGGCATATTTAATACTGACGATCGAAAAGGGGAAATATTTTTATTCCGGTTGTTCAAATCGACCGATTCGGAATTTAGAACGATACGTAAACCAACAAAAGAAACACTGAGCATTGGAAACTAACAAACCAAAAATAGATAAACTGTATTTCAAAGCTTTCAGAGCAGTTGATGACAGACAGGCCTGCCTCAGGTTCATTGAGGGACACACAAAAGTGCTCGAAATCTTTGGGATCACTCAGATTACTTCTGCAAAAATCGACTGGATGTTAAATCCCAACGTCTATTTGGTTGTCGTAACCACCGACAATGACGATAGAATCCTGGCCGGAGGAAGAATACAAATTGCTGGCGGGAACTTTCCGCTACCAATCGAAGATGCCGTTGGATATATGGACGACCGGATCTATCCGATGATCTCGGAGCAAAAAGAGCTTGTTACTGGCGAGTGCTGCGGACTGTGGAATTCATGGGAGGTGGCTGGACTTGGCATCGGAAGCATTTTTCTGGGACGAACTTGTGTCGCTATCACCGAACAACTAAAAATGAAGTCACTTTTCGCTCTTTGTGCACCTGCAACATATAGAAATTGCATTAGGACGGGTTTCCGGGTCATCGATTCGATTGGAAATAAAGGCAAATTTTATTATCCAAAAGAAGATTTGACAGCGACAGCGCTGGTCATTGACGATGTGATTACATTGGACAACACCTTTCCTGATGAAAAAACGGCCATTATGGAGCTCCGAAATAACCTAGTAATGAGTCAAATAGTAGATACTAAGCACGGTGCAATCGAGGTACACTTCGATTTGCGCATCAAAGGAATTACCTCGTGAGAAGAACCCTGTTCATAGCCTTTTTATTGGCTACATTGATTTCGGCAAAGAGCTTTGCCAACTATACTTATGCAGACCCTAATAGTGACCTGATTACCGATGTGGGGCAAAGCACCTGGCTGTTGAAACCATCCCCAGCCAACACTGACATAAAAGCGGTATTAAAATCAGATAAGTTCTACAAAAGCGAAACTAAGGTCATCAACTTTGGTATCTCTGAAGATGCCGGCTGGGCGAGAATGAACATTACCGCTCCAGCTACCGAAAATAGCTATTTACTCATAGAACAGTCCAGGTTGATCAATCCGGAATGTTATATTTTGTTCAACGATGGCATCTTAAAAAAAATACCCTTGGTCGCTATCAAGGACCTAAAAGACCAGCAATGGCCTGGAACTGGTTTCATAGCGAAACTTCCAAAAATGCTCCATACAGATTCTTACCAACTATTCGTAAAGCTGATGAGCCATGAACTATTGGTGACCACCTTAAAAATAGGCAAGAAGGATTCTTTTAGCGACGAACTGATTACTAAAGAGATGCTTTTTGGTCTCTATTCCGGAATTATGTTTGTAATGTTGATTTACAACTTGTTTCTTTATCTGTCTGTTCGTGACCGCAGCTACATTTACTATGTTTTTTATATCCTATCGATTTGGTTAACGCAGATATCTATTTCTGGATTTGCAGCCAAATACCTTTGGCCTGGAAGTGAGTGGCTGGGATTGAATTCAGTTAGCATATTCTCCTCGCTTACAGGAATCATGGCCTTTATCTTCATTAAAGAGTTCCTAAACATCAGTCGTGGAAGAAAGCCTTTGTCCGGTTATATTTATTTTAACCTGCTGACTTTCTCAATCAGCCTGCTGTTTACCTTTGCGGGAGCCAAACACCTGGGCTTCATTACCATGCAGCTCGCAACGTTTGTTGGTTCTCTTTTTGCGCTCTACATTGCATTTATCGTTTACAAGAGTGGCTTTGCCCCTGCCAAATACTTCCTGATTGCATGGTCATTGCTGCTGATCGGTGCCTGTCTGTTCATCATGAAGGACTACAACGTTATTCCTTATAATAACTTCACGGTATATATCCTACAGATAGCCTCAGCGACTGAAGTAACACTTCTTTCCTTTGCCCTTGCTGATAAGATCAATATCTTTAAAAAGGAAAAAGAGGAATCTCAGGCTGAAGCACTAAAGATATTGACGGAGAATGAGAAACTCGTAAGAGAACAAAACGTCCTTTTGGAAATCAAAGTAAAGGAACGTACAGAAGCTCTTGAAAACACAAATGAGACGCTGAATTCCACCCTGACCAATCTAAAAGAAGCACAGTCCCAATTGGTGGATGCGGAGAAAATGGCCGGACTGGGTCAGCTGACTGCGGGTATTGCCCATGAGATCAACAATCCGATCAATTTTGTGACCTCAAACATCAAACCGCTGGAACTGGACATCAACGAGCTCAATGATGTCATCAATATGTATGAGCAACTTGACTTAACGGGAGATGTACAACAACAACTTCAGGCTATAGAATCCTTCAAGAAAAGAATAGACATCTCCTTTGTGAGGGATGAGATCAAATCATTGCTCTCTGGTATAGGCGAAGGAGCCAAAAGAACTGCTGAGATCATCAGAAGTCTGAAAAACTTCAGCAGACTGGACGAGAACGACACCAAGCCAGTAGATTTAATCGAAGGTCTGGACTCCACACTGGTACTGATCAGAAGTACATTCCCTCAGAATCTTACCATTGTAAAAGACTATCAACAGATCTCAGAGGTTGAATGTATGCCAGGTAAGATCAACCAGGTATTCATGAACCTCATGACCAACGCTGTACAGGCGATCAAGTACAAGCAGAACCATGAAGATGAGCAGTTCATTACACTGAAGACCTGGCAGGAAGGGAATATGGTGAAGATCAGCATCAAGGATTCAGGAACCGGAATGACCGATGAGGTGAAACAAAAGATATTTGAACCCTTCTTCACGACCAAAGATGTTGGAGAAGGCACAGGGCTTGGATTATCCATTGTTTTCCGGATCATTGAAAATCATCACGGTACGATAGACGTAATTACAAAAGTAAATCAAGGTACCGAATTTATTATTACCTTGCCTGTAAACTAAAAACAATCTTTACTATGAATGCACCTACTATACGAGTGCTGTATATTGATGATGAGGAGAACAACTTAAACGCATTTAAGGCGGGTTTTAGGAGGCAATATGAAATTTACACCGCGATTTCTGCTGCAGATGGTTTAAAAATACTGGAAAATGTTCCAGTTCATGTCATTATAGCGGATCAGAAAATGCCCCAGACCACGGGGGTGGAATTTTTCAAGAGCATAGTAAAGACCTTTCCCGATCCGATCAGGATATTGTTGACAGGATATACCGATATAGAAGCGCTTGCAGATGCGATTAACCATGGGGATATCTATAGATACATTACCAAGCCCTGGAATGATCTTGAACTGCATAACTCCATTAAGAATGCCTATGATGCTTATAAAGCAAAAATAGACCTCCGTGATAAGGTTGCAGAACTTGAAAAGACAAATGATGAACTCAATAGGTTTATCTATAGCATATCTCATGAACTGAGAGCCCCACTGGTGTCGGCAATGGGTATCGTCAATGTGGTGAAAATGGAAAACCTTTTTCATTCCAGCGGAGAATACTGGGGTATGATTGAAACCTGCTCAAATAAACTGGATTATTATATCCAGAAAACCCTTCAGTACTACAAGAATAACAAATTAGTAAATGAAAATACACCGATTGATTTTAAATCACTGGTGGCAGAGCTGATCGAACTTTATTCCTATACAGACAGGGAAACTAATTTCAAGGTCAATATCGAACAAGATATTCCTTTCATTGGTGATGCCTTCAGAATTGAAGTGATTTTAGGGAATCTGATCTCTAATGCGATTACGTATCAAAAAGAAGATGAGCAACATAAAATAGTAGATATTCAAATTCAGGTTAAAAAAGATGTTGCTGAGATTTCTATCAGTGACAACGGGATGGGTATTTTAAATGAGCATTTGGAAAAAATCTTTACCCAATTCTTTAAAAGTAAGACCAATCATGGAAGCGGTCTAGGCCTTTTTATCGTAAAGGAAGCCTTGAATAAAATCAATGGAAAAATTTCAGTAAGCTCAAATCTACAAGACGGTACAACTTTTAAAATAAAAATCCCCAATGTTAAATAAACCCAGAAAAGTAATGCTGATAGATGACAACGAAGTTGATCTTAAAATCAATTCGAAAATCATCACGATATCTAAATTATTTGATGAAATTATTCTTTGCATGTCTGGCGAAGAAGCACTTACCTATCTAAATGATCATATAGACAACGACAGTGCTTTGCCTGATTTTATCCTGCTGGACATACAGATGCCGGAAATGGACGGCTTTGAATTTCTGGAATTCTATAAAAAACTTCCAAAATCAGTCACAGAAAAATGTCTGATCGCCATACTTTCATCCACCTTGGATTTTGGTGATATTAAAAAGGCAGAAGCCAGTCCTTATGTCATTAAACTATTGAAGAAACCTTTGTTCCCGAAGGAGCTGGAAGAAGTACTAAAAAAATATTTCATTCTGTAGGTAGTTATTAAACCCCTGAAACAGATGTTCACAAAAAAGCCATTTCTATTGCTAGAAATGGCTTTGTAGTTGGTGGGCCATGATGGGCTCGAACCATCGACCAAAAGATTATGAGTCTTCTACTCTAACCAACTGAGCTAATGGCCCCACTAAAATCTTATTAGATTTTGCGAGTGCAATGTTACATATTTGTATTCAATTTTAAAAACTGTTTCATGCAAAAAATTAAAAATATCATCTTCGACTACGGCAACGTCATCTTTGAGATCGACTTTAGAATCGCGCAAAAAGCTCTTTCACAATTAGGTATCCCAGATATTGAACACTTTTTTGGCCATAAAGGGCATGATCAATTATTTAGCGATTTGGAGACTGGAGCTATATCCGCGGCAAGCTTTAGAGAAGGAATTCGCAAATTTGCCTGCAATCCAGATTTAAAAGACGAAGATATTGATGCTGCCTGGAACAGCTTGCTCATCGGGGTTCCGGAAAAAGTCCACGATACTCTGCTTCGGGTGAAGGAAAAATACCGGACATTCCTACTCAGCAATACCAATGAAATTCACCTGGACTACATTCTGAAATATCTGAAGAAAGAATTTGAACTGGAAAATAACGACAGTCTCTTCGAAAAGGCCTACTATTCTCAGCAAATGCGTTTACGCAAACCTCATGTTGAAATCTTTGAGCGCGTTATCCAGGAGAATAACCTGATTCCGGAAGAGACACTTTTTATTGACGATAGCCCTCAACATCTTGAAGGAGCCAAACAAGCCGGACTTCACACCCTTTTAATGGATAGGCATCCCCGCGATCTCAGCCAGTTTTTGGCCGATCAGGGCCTGCTATAGCCTATAATAGAATCCCTCTATATTCATATAGAAAATAGCAGTTTGCGAGCGCTATCCTTTATCCATAGTTTTATCGAAATACTAAAAAAAGATAAACTATGACAGAGGATAGCCCAAACAAACAGAAGCTGACAACCGCTTCCGGAAGACCATACGTAGAACATGAGAATACACAATCTGTAGGCAACAGGGGGCCTCTCTTGCTGCAGGATTTCATCTTGCATGAGAAAATGGCACACTTCAATCGTGAACGCATTCCAGAACGTGTTGTTCATGCGAAGGGAACGGGCGCATATGGAACTTTTAAGGTAACACAGGACATTAGCCAATATACCAAGGCTAAGATCTTTAACCAGATTGGTAAAGAATGCAAAATCTTCTTACGGTTTTCCACAGTTGGCGGCGAAAAAGGAAGTGCTGACTCGGAGCGGGATCCACGCGGATTTGCGCTCAGGTTATATACAGAAGATGGCAATTGGGACATTGTAGGAAACAATACGCCTGTATTTTTCGTGAAAGACCCAAAAAAATTCAGCGATTTCATCCACACACAGAAACGGGATCCCAGAACCAATTTGAAAAGTCCGACCATGATGTGGGATTTCTGGTCACTAAATCCTGAAAGTCTGCATCAGGTCATGATCCTGATGAGTGACAGGGGAACTCCATATTCCTATCGTCATATGGATGGATTCGGAAGTCATACCTTCTCCATGATCAATGCAGCAAATGAGCGGGTATGGGTAAAGTTCCATTTCAAAACCCAACAAGGCATACAAAATTTTACAGGACCGGAAGCTGACGCAATGCGAAGCCAAGATATGGACCATGCACAGCGAGACCTGGTCGATGCCATCGATCGCAAAGAGTTTCCGAAATGGTCTGTCAAAATACAGGTGATGACTGCACAGGAGGCCAAAATCTTCCGCTGGAATCCCTTCGACCTGACTAAGGTTTGGCCACACGGAGAATTCCCTTTGATCGACGTTGGTGAAATAGAGCTCAATGAAATTCCAAAGAATTACTTCGCACATGTGGAACAGGCAGCTTTTGCTCCTACCAATCAAGTGGATGGCATCGGTTTCTCGCCCGACAGAATGTTGCAGGGCAGAATCCTGTCCTACCCCGATGCAGCAAGGCATCGTCTGGGGGTCAATTACGAACAGCTATCGGTAAATGCCTGCCCCTTCATCACCAACAATTTTCACAGGGACGGTGCTATGAGATTTGATGACAATGGGAACGACAGTCCGAACTACTTTCCAAATAGTTTTGGGGACGTAGCTCCTGATTTAGCTTATAAAGAGCCTGCACAGGAACTGGATTCCAGTCTAGCGGATTGGTACGACAGGAATCATGGAGAGGGCGATAATGACCATTACACCCAACCTGGAAACCTATACCGGAATGTCATGAATGAAGCTGAACGCAAAAATCTCGTCAACAATATTGTGACAGCCATGAGCGGTGTGAGCGGTCCTAAGCGGGATCAGATCATTAACCTACAGTTGTGCCACTGGTTTAGGGCAGACATTGCACTGGGTATGGCCATAGCGAAAGGACTGGGTGTAGATGTCGAAAGTGCAGTACCCAAACAGCACAGCTAGTCCCATAAAAAAAGCGATCCTTCAGTGGGATCGCTTTTTTTCCAATTATAATTTTCTTCTTTGCTTCTCTTTAATGATGAGGCCGAGCTCACGGCTGGTCTGCCCTGCGATAGATGTGTTTTCCTGAGCTCTTCTGAACAAATAAGGCATCACAGCCTTAACCGGTCCATAGGGCACGTACTTAGCTACATTGTATCCTGCATCAGAGAGGTTGAAACTCAGGTTATCACTCATACCCAATAACTGTGCAAAATATACATGCGGATGATTATGGTCTATATCGTATTCGTCAAGCAACTGTGCCAGAAGTCTGCTACTTTGCTCATTATGCGTCCCGCAGACAATGGCTATTTCATTGATGTGCTCCATTGAATATTTCAACGACTCATCGTAATCTCTGTCAGACGCCTCTTTAGTGGGCTGTATTGGGGATGGATAGCCCATTTCCTCAGCGCGTTTACGTTCTTTTTCCATATAAGCACCCCTAACCATCTTCACTCCAAGAATAAAACCTTCCGCTCTTGCAATCAGGTGATCGGCCTTCATATCTGCCAACTTATCATGACGGTACATCTGATAAGTATTGTACACAATGATCTCCTCCTTATTGAAAAGACGCATCATGTCCAGTGCCAACTGATCAATGGTATCCTGAATCCATGTCTCTTCTGCGTCGATCATTACCGGAACCTTTTTATCATACGCAGCCCTGCAAATCTTTTCACACCTGGCTTGTACCTTTTTGAATTCGTCCTGTTCTTCAGCATTTAAGGCTTTACCGGCATCCAATTTCTCCAACAAACCAAATCGTCCGATACCTGTAACTTTAAATACGGTGATCGGAATGCGGGTATCGCCTGCAGCCCGCTCTATTGTCCTGATGATCTCCTCGCAGGTAAAATCAAAAACGGCCTCTTCCTCTTCCCCCTCTACAGAATAATCCAGAATGGTTCCTACCTGTCCGGAATTCAGTTGTGCGACAGTACTTTCACATTCAGCGATCGTTTCCCCTCCACAAAAATGTTTAAAAATGGTGGCTTTAATGATCCCTTTGATCGGCATACCAATGTTCATGAAAAAATTGGTGATCGGTGGGCCTACTTTAGTCAGAAAATTACTGCTGATGATCTTGAAAAGCCAATAGGCCGCATTGAGTTCTCCATTGGATTTGCTGCGAAAAGCTACTTCTGTGTTGTCAAAATTAATTGACTTTCTGGGGGATATTTTCATTCCTAAATGATCTGTTTGATAAAATCGTTGGCAAAAATATATATTCCTTGGTTAGGAGTGATAAAACACTTTATAAATAATTGTAAGTTTGCCTTATAATGATAGAATTTAAATTAGAAGGCGAATTTATTCCCCTCATTCAGTTGTTAAAAGCGACCGGACTTGTACAAAGTGGCGGTGAAGCACAAACGGTTGTAGAAGACGGTCTGATCAAATACAATGGAGCGGTTGATTACCGCAAGCGCTTAAAAGTGCGTGTCGGAGATGTGATTGATTTCATGGGCCAGAAAATAAAAGTAATTTAATGAAGACATTAGACAGCGCAGGTCACAGCATCCATTTCGAAACGCAGCTTGCTTCTTTAGCCCAAGTATTCGAATCTGGAAAATACAGTAAGGTATTTGTTTTCGCGGACGGCAATACTGCTATACACTGTTTGCCGCTCTTTCAGGAAATGCTGGATGACTTCAGCGGCTTTGACCTGATAGAAACCGATCCGGGTGAAGAGAATAAGAATATTGATTTCTGTATAGGCATATGGAAAACTTTGTTGGATTTTGGAGCAGACAGAAAATGCCTGATGATCAATCTCGGTGGAGGTGTGGTGACCGATTTGGGGGGATTCGTTGCTTCCACTTACAAACGGGGGATTGATTTCATCAATATTCCAACTACCTTACTGTCACAAGTAGATGCTTCTGTAGGCGGTAAGACCGGCATAGATATCGACAATGTGAAAAATATGGTCGGTACATTTACACTCCCTCAGGCGGTGTTCATCGAAACTGCATTTTTAAAGACTGTACCTTCACGTGAATTGCTTTCCGGTTTCGCCGAGATGATCAAACACGGGCTGATTGTAGACGAAGTCTATTATCAGGAGCTGAAAAATGCGGACTACGAGCACATCACTGCTGAAGCGATCTACCGTTCTGTAGCAATTAAAAATGAGGTAGTCACCGAAGATCCTCACGAAAAAGGATTGAGAAAGATATTAAATTACGGGCACACCATCGGTCATGCGGTAGAAACTTATGCGCTGACCAATGATGCTAAACCGCTGACACATGGTGAAGCCATTGCGATAGGGATGATCTGCGAAGCCTATCTTTCCGTTAAAAATAACACGCTGAAAGAAACAGAACTACAAGATATATCCACCTACCTGTTGAGGCTATACCCCAAATACCATATCCAACAAGAGAGTTATGACCAACTGCTGGAACTGATGCAAAGCGATAAGAAGAATGAAAACGGGTTGATCATGTTTTCATTACTGAGCCGGATCGGTGCCTGCGACTTCAACTGCAGGGTTTCCGAATCGGACATCCGCGACAGTTTGAGCTATTACAATAGCCTGAATGCCTAATTAATTTGAGTGTCCGGAGGACGCAGAAGCAGACAATAAATTATTTTTTTAAAATAACTATTGACAAATTAAATTTTGTTGCTACATTTGGAAAAACAAAAAAAGAAATTTTGAACAACATCACTACATATTGGTTTGGTTACTTCTACTACTTTAGTAAGAGCCGGGACTGATATGCAATGAATCAAACAAGATAAATGTATACGAAAAGTCCCGGCCTAAAGCCGGGACTTTTTTCGTTTAAAGCAATAACGCAGAAAAACAAATGAAAAAAGGAGTAAGAGTAGCAATTCAGGGTATCAAAGCATCTTTCCACGAAGAGGCAGCCTTTAAATTTTTCGGAAAAGACATTCAAACCATTGAGTGTAATTCTTTTAAACTGACCTGCGAAAGTCTGGAGAATGATGAAGCTGATTTTGTGGTCATGGCAATAGAGAATTCGATTGCCGGAAGTTTGCTACCTAACTACACCCTAATCCGTGAATATAATTTCGCTATCGTAGGTGAAGTTTACCTACCCATCCAACTCCACCTGATGGCACTTCCCGGCGTAAAATTTGAAGATGTAAAATTCGCCACCTCCCACCCTATTGCCATCCGTCAATGTGTCGATTTCCTGGACGATTTCCCTAACATTCAAGTCATCGAAAGCAATGATACTGCAGCATGCGCCAAACGCATCAGAGATGAGCAGCTGAAAGATACCGTAGCTATCGCAAATGCACTTGCCGCGGAGTTATACGGCCTCAACATTATAGAAAGAAGGATCGAATCCAATAAGAAAAATTTCACCAGGTTTCTGATCCTGAAAAAAGATAAGACAGCAGAAGTCAATGACATCAACAAGGCTTCTATCTGTTTCCAGGTAGGCAACCACGTAGGTGCCTTGTCAAAAGTACTCAACATCTTCGCCGAACAGCAGGTCAACCTCACCAAAATCCAGAGTATGCCGGTATTGGGCAAAAGAAATGAATACTATTTCTATGTAGATATGGAATGGAAAAACATGGAAGATTACGACAAGGCCATTCGTCAGGCGCTAAAATATACGGTGAACTTCAACATCATGGGCGAATACCTGAAAAACGATAAAGTTTAATCCACAGAAAAAGAGAAAATTAAAATATTAACACAATATCAAACCCCAAAACAATGAAATTACAATTAAACATTCAGCCGATCAGCAGCTGGCTTGACATCAAAAATGAACCTCTGATCATCTCAGGACCATGCAGTGCAGAAACTGAAGAACAATTGCTCACTACAGCACATTTACTTGCAGCAACAGGTAAAGTATCTGTCCTGAGGGCAGGAATCTGGAAGCCGCGTACCCGTCCGGGAGAATTCGAAGGTATCGGCAGCATCGGTCTGGAGTGGTTGAAAAGAGCCAAAGCAGAAACAGGTTTACCAACTGCAGTAGAGGTAGCGAATGCAAAACACGTAGAAGAAGCTTTGGCAGCTGGCGTTGATATCCTTTGGATCGGCGCACGTTCCACTGTAAACCCATTTACCGTACAGGAAATTGCTGACGCCTTACAAGGTGTAGACGTCCCTGTATTGGTAAAAAATCCGGTAAACCCAGATCTTCAATTGTGGGCCGGTGCATTAGAACGCATTAACCGTGCTGGTATCACCAAATTGGGTGCAATCCACCGCGGGTTTTCTTCATTTGAAAAAAGCTCGTTCCGTAACGAACCAATGTGGGAACTCGCCATCCAATTGAAAACTTTATTACCTGACCTGCCTATCATCAATGATCCAAGTCACATTTGCGGTAACCGCGAACTGATTCCTTACATTGCTCAAAAAGCGTTGGATCTGGACATGCAGGGACTAATGATAGAATCACACGTAGATCCTTCCGTCGCCTGGACTGATGCAAAACAACAAGTAACTCCTGCTGCTTTGGGAGAACTGGCAGACCGTTTGACTGTACGTGAACCAGAATCTAAAAACGAAGCTTTCACTGATCAGCTGGCTGACCTTCGCAAGCAGATTGATAAAATCGACGACCTTCTGTTGCAAAAACTGGGAGAACGTATGGCTATTGTTGGTAAAATCGGTGAATTCAAACGCGATAATCAGGTTACTATTCTTCAGGTAAACCGCTGGGATGCCATCATTAAAAAAGGCATTTCATTTGCAAAAGCCCTTAAACTGGATGTAAACTTTACAGAGAAATTCCTCGAACTTGTTCACGGAGAATCTATCCGTAAGCAAACAGAGATCATGAACGCAGGTAAAGCAGAAAAAGGAATTGCTGCAGAAGCACACACTGAAGTTAAATCTTAATAATGAGTAAACATGCGCTTGTTTCCTTCAAAGGAAACAAACCTATTGAGACAGCGATTACCCTAACGGGTTCCAAAAGTGAATGTAACCGTGCATTGATCATCAGTGCATTGAGCAGGGGATCGGTGGAGATCGAAAACATGTCGAACGCAGCCGATACCGTCACTTTAAACCGCATACTCCAAAGCATTTCGCAGCAAAACCCACATCAGCAAACTGTTGATGTGGGACCTGCGGGTACCGCAATGCGTTTTCTGACAGCCTTTCTTTCTGTGCAGCAAGGTGATTTTTTATTGACAGGAACAGAAAGAATGAAACAAAGGCCAATCGGTATCCTGGCAGAAGCGCTCAGAGCAGTTGGGGCTTCCATTTCCTATGCCGGCGCGGAAGGTTTCCCTCCTCTTTCTATCCAGGGTCCCTTGCAGCAAAGTAATGACCGCGTAAGCATCAAAGGTGACGTAAGCAGCCAGTATATTTCAGCCCTGCTGATGGTTGCCCCCACACTTTCACAGGGTTTGACACTGGAGATTGAAGGTGAACTGACTTCGGTTCCTTATGTAAAAATGACTCTGGACATGCTGCAGGAAGCTGGTATCAGCCATACCTGGAGCGGCAACAGCATCAGTATTCAGGCGCAGGATTTTGGGACAGCCATTCTTGCAATAGAACCAGATTGGAGTGCAGCATCTTATTGGTATAGTATCGCCTGCTTAAGTGGTTCAGCTAATATCGAATTGCCCTACCTGAAAGAGAAAAGTCTTCAGGGCGATAGCCGGATCAGGGAAATCATGCAGGCTTTTGGTGTCAGCACCAGCAAAACAGAAAAAGGCATTTTAATCCAGTCTTCAGCAAAAGACTTCAACAAAGAAATACTAAATCTAAAGGATTGTCCGGACCTTGCGCAAACCATCATTGTATGTGCAGCGGCGCTAGGCAAAGACCTGGCATTTACCGGTCTGGAAACTTTGAAGATCAAAGAAACCGACCGCGTACAGGCATTGCAAAACGAACTCGCAAAGATTGGCGTATTGTTGAAGGAAGATAACCTGATTTATACCCTTGATTGCACAAACCTTCATTTCCCGGAGAAAGTTACTTTCGGAACCTATGAAGACCACAGAATGGCTATGGCTTTTGCACCACTGGCTTTGCTCATCAATGAAGTGGAACTGGAGGAAATGAATGTGGTAGAAAAATCCTATCCCGACTTCTGGAAGGATCTGGAAAAAGCAGGCTTTACCGTACAAGAAGTTTAAGCCCAATAAATCGTAAACCTAAAAACGTATATCAATGGCAGGCAATACATTTGGTCAATTATTTAGGATCAGCACTTTTGGAGAGTCACATGGAACTGCCATAGGTGTCATCCTGGATGGCTGTCCCGCACAGTTACCTATAGATCTGGACTTTATACAATCGGAACTGGATAAACGCAGGCCAGGGCAGTCTAAAATCACTACCCAACGCAAAGAAAGCGATACTGTACAGATCCTTTCAGGAACTTTTGAAGGGAAAAGTACAGGTACACCAATAGCGATGCTGATCCCAAATGAAGATCAGCGCAGTAAAGACTACAGTCACAATACAGATGTTTACCGCCCTTCCCACGCAGATTATACCTATGATGCGAAATACGGGATCAGGGATTACCGTGGGGGAGGCAGATCCTCTGCCAGGGAAACCGCAGCGCGGGTTGCCGCAGGAGCGATAGCTAAGCTCCTCCTTAAACATCATGGCATTGAGGTATTTGCACATGTTTCAGCCGTTGGGCAGATCCAGGCACCAAACCTCGCGCACGATGACATTGCCGAACTGCTGATCTCCAGGGAGGAAAATATCGTACGTTGCGCAGATCCGGCGACCGCCAACCAGATGATCGAATTTATTGATGGTGTGCGCAAAGATGGAGATACTGTGGGTGGAAAGGTAAGCTGCATCATCAAGAATTGTCCGGTTGGACTGGGAGAACCAGTATTCGACAAGCTCCATGCCGATCTGGGTAAGGCGATGCTTAGCATCAATGCCGTTCACGGCTTTGAATATGGCTCTGGCTTCCTCGGCAGTGAAATGCGCGGTTCAGAACACAATGATGTATTTCTGGTCAATGGAGGCCAACCCAAAACCCTTACCAATTTTTCCGGCGGGATACAGGGGGGGATTTCAAACGGGATGGAAATCAACTTCAGCGTTGCTTTTAAACCTGTTGCAACAATTATGCACAACCAGCAGACGATTAACGCTGCAGGAGAAGCTGCAGAAATCAAAGGAAAAGGCCGACACGATCCCTGTGTAGTACCAAGAGCAGTAGTAATTGTTGAGGCAATGGCAGCATTGGTACTTGCAGACCATTTACTGAGGAACAAGAGCAGTAAGCTTTAACCCGTTATTTCATTAAAAAGGGCTGGGAAAAAATTCGCAGCCCTTTTTAATGTATATCTTTCTTTAAAAAATAGATGGAAATTTCGTAGAATTATGGTCATGCATCATCTGGTAAACCAATTCTACAACATCATCTACAGACGGTTTGCTAAAATAGTCTCCGTCTGAGCCATAAGGCGGGCGGTGTGCCTTTGCAGTTAGCGTTCTTGGTTGTCCGTCCAGATGATAGTAGCCATTCTGTTCCTCCAAGATCTGCTGGAGGATGAATCCTGCTCCCCCGCCGGGTACATCCTCATCTACGACAAGCAGTTTATTCGTTTTGCTCAGCGAAGCAGCACAAATCTGATGTTTATCAAAAGGCAACAAGGTTTGGGGATCAATGATCTCTACCGAAATACCAAATTGGGCGAGTTCCTCTGCAGCTTCCTGCACCACCCTTAGTGTAGACCCATAGGAAACTATGGTCACATCTGTTCCCTCTTTAATCACCTCCGCCTCACCCAAAGCAACGGTATATTCACCGACATTATCGGGCAATTTCTCTTTTAAGCGATATCCGTTTAGGCATTCAATAACAAGCGCAGGTTCATCTGAGCGAAATAAAGTATTGTACATTCCGGCAGCCTGGGTCATATTTCTTGGCACACAGATGTGCAGACCTCTCAAAGAACCCAGGATCATCGCCATAGGAGAACCTGAATGCCATACACCTTCCAGCCGGTGCCCGCGGGTCCTGATGATCACAGGTGCCTTTTGCCCTGCCTTTGTGCGGTAAGACAAGCTTGCTAAGTCATCGCTAAGAATATTTAATGCGTAGAGAAGGTAATCCAGATACTGAATTTCAGCAATCGGCTTAAGGCCTCTTAGTGCCAGGCCTATGCCCTGTCCTACTATGGTCATTTCTCTGATTCCGGTATCCGTAATCCTTAACTCTCCATATTTTGCCTGAAGCCCTGCAAAACCCTGATTCACATCGCCTATCGCACCGAGATCTTCCCCGAAAGCAACTAAACGCTCATCACGCGAAAAATTAGCATCGAAACAGGCGTTCAACAGTTCCCTTCCGTCTACCATTTTACTTTCGTCCGTGTAAACGGCGCCTACGCGGTTCACTAAAAATGGGCTGTCTATGCCATCAGTAAATAATTTAGAGTTATAGCGTTCCTGATTCAGTTCACTTTGCTCAGCGTACCATTTTAGCAGTTCATCCCTCACAGCAGATGGTTCCGCGGCGCTTAAACGGAGTGCTTTTCTAGCTGCAGAAATGACTTCCTTACGCAAGGCATCCGGGGTACCGGAGAGTTGACTTGCAATTTTTGATATAGTTGAATTTCCTTTGGCAACTGAATTGATCAATGCGATCGCCTCATCTTTTTCTACCTTTATACTGGCCAAAAATTCGTTCCATGCTTCTATCTGTGTATCCTTAACCAGCTTTTTGGCTGCCGCTTCCAGGAGAATAAGCTCTTCTTCGGTAATGATTGCAGATTCCAGCATCCATTTACGCATTTGAAGGATGCAATCATATTCCTTTTCCCAATCCAGGCGGTCTTTATCTTTATAACGTTCATGCGAACCCGAAGTAGAGTGGCCCTGTGGCTGGGTTACTTCTGTCACATGGATCAGTACGGGCACGTGTTCCTCGCGACAAACATCTATCGCTTTCTGATAGATCTCGCAAAGTGCAGGATAATCCCAGCCCCTTACCTTATAAATTTCATAGCCGGCAGCATTTTCGTCACGCTGGAAACCTTTAAGAATCTCGGAGATGTCTTCTTTCGTAGTCTGAAATTTCGCGGGTACGGAGATCCCATAACCGTCGTCCCAAATGGACATTGCCATTGGAATCTGCAGCACACCAGCAGCATTAATGGCTTCAAAAAATACACCTTCTGAAGTAGAGGCATTTCCTATAGTACCAAAAGCTACCTCATTCCCGTTTACCGAAAAGTTCTTTAAATAACTGAGTTCAGGGTTTTGTCGGTATAATTTTGATGCATATGCCAGTCCAACAAGCCTGGCCATCTGCCCGCCTGTTGGCGCGATATCTGATGAACAGTTTTTGATCTCAGTAAGGTCTTTCCAGCTTCCATCTTCATTGATGGAACGCGAAGCGAAATGACAGTTCATCTGCCTTCCACCAGAAGCCGGATCAGCGGTTATGCTTGGATTTGCGTACAATTGCGCGAAAAACTCTTTGAGTGTACAAATGCCTGTAGCAAAAGCGAATGTCTGATCCCTGTAATAGCCAGATCTCCAGTCGCCATTCTTGAAAGCCTTTGCCATTGCAATCTGCGGAACCTCTTTACCATCGCCAAAAATACCAAATTTGGCTTTCCCTGTTAACACTTCCTTCCGGCCCAATAAACTCGCCTGTCTACTTTCAAAGGCGATTTTGTAGTCGTTGATCACAATTGTTTTGAAGTCGTCAAAACTTAACTCTGAAGCGTCAATAGGATTAGTCGTCAGTTTCACATTTGGCGTCATAAGCAAATCGGTTATGTGCCAAAGATACACAAAATATAAAGTATGACTTACGTGTGTAATGGAATTA
Source organism: Pedobacter sp. GR22-6 (assembly GCF_037402555.1). Classification (NCBI taxonomy): domain Bacteria; kingdom Pseudomonadati; phylum Bacteroidota; class Sphingobacteriia; order Sphingobacteriales; family Sphingobacteriaceae; genus Pedobacter; species Pedobacter sp. GR22-6. The sequence continues at coordinate 894,253 of NZ_JBBEUC010000002.1, read as the reverse complement.
ATATGTTGGAATACTTTTTGAAATACCAATGAAAAGATTAAATTTGTTTTAAAACCCCATTACAAATGAAAAAGCTATTCTTATTATTTACACTGGTGATAGGCATTACCGCCGCTGCGAATGCTCAGTCTAAACCTGCGGAATTTAAATTCGATAAAGAGACTTACGATTTTGGTAAAATCCCATTGAACAAACCAGCTTCGGTAGAGTTTAAATTCACCAATATTGGTGATCAGCCACTCATCCTGAGCAAAGTAGAGACAACTTGCGGATGTACTGTACCTGAATATACGCAGACTCCTGTAAAAAAAGGTGAAACCGGTACCATTAAAGTAACCTATAACCCAACAGGTGCTGCATTGCCATTCAGCAAAAGCATTACGATCACTTCTAACGCAAAAACAACTACCAAAGTCCTTTACATCAAAGGAGAAACGGTGGCTGCAAGTACGAAGTAGAAATCCAGAAGATATTTTTAAATTAAAACCTCGTTAATCAACGAGGTTTTTTATTTTTGCGCCATGCCAAAAATATCAGAAAAAGGGATTCAAATGCCCGCTTCACCAATAAGAAAGTTAACGCCTTTTGCTGATCAGGCTAAAAGGTCAGGTAAAACTGTCTACCACCTGAATATCGGACAACCAGATATTGCCACTCCGGAAGGGATGCTCAATGCAATCAAGAACATCGATTTTGATGTATGGGCCTATACTCCATCAGAAGGAACACTGGCTTACCGGACTAAACTTGCTGAATATTACAACAAACTGGGCTACAACATTACGCCTGAAGATATACTCGTTACCGTAGGCGGATCTGAAGCCATCACCATAGCGATGCAAACTTGCGTGAATGAAGGTGATGAAATCATTATCCCAGAGCCTTTTTACGCAAACTACAATGGATTTGCCTGCATGAGCAATGTGGTGGTCAAACCGATTTTGTCTTATATAGAAAATGGCTTTGCATTACCACCGATTGCTGAATTTGAAAAACTGATCACAGATAAGACCAAAGCGATCATCATTTGCAATCCCAACAACCCTACTGGTTACCTGTATTCGAGAGAAGAACTGGATGCATTAAAGGCACTTTGCCTGAAATATGACCTGTTCCTGTTTTCCGATGAAGCTTACCGGGAATTCTGTTATGATGGCCGGGAGTTCATTTCACCAATGCACCTGGAAGGTTTAGATCAGAATGTGGTGGTGATGGATACAGTCTCCAAACGTTATAGTGCTTGCGGAGCACGGTTGGGCTGTTTAATCACGAAAAACAAAGAAGTGATCCAATCGGGTTTGAAATTTGCCCAAGCCAGGTTAAGCCCGGGTATGGTAGAACAAATTGCAGGTGCAGCAGCGGTAGATACCCCTGACAGTTATTTTGAAGCGGTAAATAAAGAATATACCCTCCGCAGAGATACTTTGGTGAAACGGCTAAATGCCATTGATGGCGTATTCTGCCCTAACCCGGGCGGTGCATTCTACGTGGTAGCCAAATTCCCGATAGATGATGCTGACAAATTCTGTCAGTGGATCCTGGAAAGTTTCGAACATGAAGGTGCTACTGTCATGATGGCACCAGCAACCGGATTTTATTCTACTGCGGGATCAGGAAAGAATGAAGTCAGGATGGCCTATGTTCTGAATACAAATGACCTTAACAAAGCCATGGACTGCCTTGAAGTTGCTTTGCAACAGTATCCGGGTAGGACAGTGTAAATCGGCATATTATTTGTATATTTGTATCCCGGTTGAAAATCTTATGAAGTTATGCATAGGTATTTAAACTTTAAAATGGGGCCGTTTTGGATTTGACAGGGTGGCGCTGAGTATGTTAGCATGCAGTGCGTTGTACGGAGAGCACTTAAAAGAGAACGTTCACACTATAATTGGCGAAAATAACTACGCCTTAGCTGCCTAATTTAGAATTAGCTTAGCTTTTGTCCCTCTAACTGCTGCGATGTTAGGTTAGAATATGGGGCATCGAAATAACAACGCTGGCAATTGTAAGGTGTGGTACAATTGTGAGATAAAGCACCTAAGGTGAACGGTTAGGTCGGTTTCCAGCCCGCCAGATCCCTACAATTAATTGGAAAATAAGCATGTAGAAGGCATAATTTATCACACAACTGGACAAGGGTTCGAACCCCTTCGGCTCCACAAAACACAGAAGCAGCTCAAATGAGCTGCTTTTTTAATTAATAGCCCTCAAAAAACTGTATCTATCTACCAATCCCCAATAGGCTCAATTGAGCTCAAGCTTATATACACCCGATGGAAAGGTAGCCTGAAATTTTCGCTTCAGTTTTTGAACAGGGACAGCCTGACCAGATTCATCTATGATGCTTGTTTTCCCGGCCGGCAAAACGAAAGTTGCTGAGGAATTTACCGGAATTTCAATCAGGATGTACATTTTGCCATTGCTTTCTTTTTTCCATTCCGAGCGAATTTTACCGTAAGGGCTATCATAGGAAGACTTACAGAAGCTGAGTTCTGCAACCGGTTTTGGTTCGATCCAAAAATGCTGCATACCCGGATATTTCTGATCTGGTTTTATTCCTCCGATCGCATAGTAGAACCACTCTACCACACTGCCAAACATAGGATGGCTTTTGGAGCCCTGCCCGTCCCAGGTTTCCCAAAGCGTGCTGTTCTTCGGATCCAGAAGGTAGCCAAAGCCGGGGAAACCTTTCTGATCCATGATCTGGTAGGCAAGATCATCCCTCCCCTGCTCAGAAAGTACTTTCAGTAGCAATGGGGTGCCCAAAATTCCGGTATCAAAATGATAATTGAGGCGCTTTAACTGAGCCAGTAAGGAATTGAAGACAAGTGTCCTGTCTTCGGCAGGAACCAGGCCAAATGCCAGTGCAAATACATCGGCTCCCTGTCTGCCTTGCCAGTAGCTTCCTTTCGAGCGGTCGTAATAGGCCTTATTGAAATCAACCCTGATCTTATCTGCAAGCTGCCTAAACTTAATCTGCTCTTCCTGTTTACCCAAAACAGCCGCTGCCTTGCTCATGATGTCGGTTACATGGTAGAAGTAGGCCGTATTTACGAAGGCTTCAGGAATTTCTATGTTGTTGGGCGTGCACCAGTCGCCCAAACACCATCCCTTTGGCTCCTCCCGGTCTACCAGTCCTGCTTGATTTGTCCTGGTTTGCAGATACCTTACCCATCCTTTCATGCCCGCATAGTGTTGTGCTAAAATGCTGCTGTCCCCGTAAAAAGAAAAATAAGACCAGGGCATGATTACATAGGCTGAGCCCCAGGCAGGGCCACCTCCCCCACCTCCAAATGGAGCAGTATGCGTTACGAATCCGGTTTTCTTGTTTCTGGCATCGCCCATATCGTCGAACCATTTACGATAAAACCGGCGCATGTCGTAACTAAATATGGAGCTCGCCACCAGTACTTGTCCATCGCCGGTATACCCTAGCCGTTCCCTATGCGGACAGTCGCTACTGATGCTTCCATGGAAATTGGCGTTCTGCGTCCTGATGTAGGCCGATTTTATTTTATTGAGGAAAGCATTGGAGCTCTCGAAAGTCCCATTAGACCGCACTTCTGTATGTACTTCCCTGATGATCAAGCTACTCTTATCCAGTACTATATCCCTTGAAATCACTTCAATACGTCTGAATGCATGCCAGGTAAATTTAGGCTCCCAGCTTTCCACTCCTGAACCCTTTACGATGTAAGTATCTACCTGACCATAATCATCTCCCTCCTCGCTGATATACCTGATTTTCAAAATGCTCCCCGCTTTACCTTTCAGGCAAATGGCCGCCCAGCCCGATACCGTTTCATCCAAATGGTAGGTATACAATGAATCCTTAGACCTGCCTTCAAAAATGGGACTAAGGGTACGTACAATTTGATCAAAAGGCGCATGCTGTGCCCTTAAAATACCTGTAGGAGGACTGACCAATACTGCGTCTTTCCATTTTGAGTCCTCAAAACCTACTTTGTTCCAGGGGCCAAACTCCAGGCGGGCATCATACTTTTCACCTGTAAAAATTCCGTCTTTAATCAATGGTCCATTTGCAGTCTTCCAACTTGGATCAGAAACAATTATTTCATTTGTACCATCTTCATATTGTATTTCCAGCTGGAAGATCAGTTTCGGGTCGTCATACCACATATCGCCCTCTACCCGCCGGTCCCTTTGGTTGTACCAGCCGTTGCCAAGCTGCATTCCAATCGCATTCTTCTTCGCGCTGAGCTGGGCAGTCACCTCAAAACTATTGTAAAAAACACGCTGTGTAGATTGGTCATCATATGGGTAGAGTAAGTTCTGAAGTGGCCTGTGGTCGTAATTCGTTACTGCCGGTGCCAAGACTTGATCCCCTATTTTATTCCCATTGAGCGAAAGTTCATAAAAGCCCAGACCACTGACATGTACAATGGCCTGCCTGACCTTCTTTGCAATCTGAAATTCTTTTCGAAAGAAAGGCGAGGGATAAGTAAAGGAGGGGTTCTCCCTGGGGGCATGCGCCGAACCGATCCATTTAGCTTTCCAGTCTGAGGCTTGCAATAAGCCCATAGACCAGGAAGAAACCCGGCTCCAGGGAGATGGCAGATCTTTTTCATCCCATACCATTACCTTCCAGTATACCCTGTCACGGGAAGATAGCGGCTTCCCCTGGTAAATAACCTGGCTCGAATTGTCAGAATTGATTTTACCCGTATCCCAATAGTCACCTTTGTTTTGTTTTAGTAAGGAAGCACTGCTTGCTACGATAATGCGGTAGGCTTTTTGGGACTTGGCTTTATGAGGGGAAATCAAATACCAGCCCAGGCTTGGATGTCCAGTTTCAATAGCTAAGGGGTCTGTCATGTGTTCGCATTCAAGACGTTCAATCTCAACCTCTCCCCTTGCAGCGGCGGGCAAAATTGAAAAAGAAAGGAACAAGGCAATCATGAGCATTAATTTCATGGCATACGTGGATTGAATAAAATAAATCCAAGCTACGAATATATTTACAGCTAAGCATAGAAGAAATAAATATGGAAAAAAAGACACCGCAGTTCCCATCCAAGACACTGCAATGTCCACCAAATAAATAACCCCTTGGGGATTAATTCTTAAACCGGCTTAGCCTCGCCTAAATTAAGCGATCCAGCGGCATCGCTTTGTTCATCCTTTTGCCGATCTGTCTCAATTTCCATATGCATTTCCAGGTAGAACGCTCAGGTATTTACTTTCTCATATGGCCTAACCGACAATTCACTCAGGAAAATTTTCAGCTTGTCCACTCTAAAACCGACCTGGATGGTTGGAATTGAACAACAACATTTTCAGGGATGGTGCTTCAGGGAGCTGTTCCTCCCTTTTGTATCAATATTACCCCTTTCTGTATAATTTTCGGAAAGTCAGCCACTATACCTTTGTGTTATCAATTACAAAGACAATGGCAAAAACAATTTTAATAACAGGTGCATCAAGGGGTTTTGGAAAACTCTGGGCAAAATCATTTCTAGAACGCGGAGATAAAGTAGCTGCAACAGCCCGCAAACTTTCAGATCTGGATGATCTGGTAGAAGAATTTGGCGATTTGGTCAGCCCCATCCAATTGGATGTGAACGACAGGACAGCAGTTTTTGAGGCTGTAAAGCATGCAAACTCTGCAATGGGCAGCATCGATGTTCTAATCAATAACGCGGGCTTTGGCCTTTTCGGCACTATAGAAGAAACTACCGAAGCGGAAGCCAGACAGCAAATAGAAACAAATGTATTTGGTCTGCTCTGGGCAACACAGGCTGTCCTGCCCATCATGAGGAAGCAGGGGAAAGGCCACATTATCCAGGTATCCAGTATACTAGGCATCACGACACTTCCAACCCTGGGCATTTACAACGCCTCTAAATTTGCAGTGGAGGGATTGAGCGAAACGCTGGCTTCTGAAGTTGCTGGATTTGGCATCAATGTCACCCTTGTGGAACCAAACGGTTTCTCTACCGATTGGGCCGGGGCTTCTGCTACCCAAAGTACGGCAATGGAAGAATATGCCGGGGTTCATGCCGCTTTCCAATCTGGGCTTACCGCGGAGAGCTTTGGCGATCCGGCAGCTACACCCGTGGCCATCCTGAAACTCGTCGATAGCGAGCAGCCCCCTCTGCGCTTATTCCTCGGAAAGGTTGCCTTCCCATGGGCCAAACAGGTGTACGAACAAAAACTCGCTACCTGGGAAGCATGGAATGATGTGGCAGCAGCGGCTCATGGTGCCTAGCAACCGGTCCATAAATTTAAATTCAACTGACATAATCTACGCCGCAAAGGGCGTAGATTTATTTATATTTTTTTGACATGAAACATTTTAAGTCCTTAAATGAACTGCATCGGACAAACGGTTTTACTTTACCCGAAAATCCCCTGATCAGTCTGGTCAAATGTGGGGGTCAGTGCAGCACGGCCGACATCGCATTCAGTACAGATTTCTACATGATCGGTTTTAAGAAACTGCAGTCGGGCATATTCAGTTACGGCAAGACGAAATATGACCACCAAAACGGCTCTATGTCCTATGTAAAACCGGGACAGGTTGTTTCGTTCCAGGATCTGAGGTTTGAGGAAAACGGCTTCCTGATCTTCTTCCACGAGGATTTCTTAATCGGCCATTCCCTTTACCAGGAAATCAAAAAATACAGTTTCTTCGATTATGATGTCAACGAAGCCCTGCACCTTTCCCCAAGCGAAGAGAAGATCATCTGGGAGCTTTACGACAAAATCCAAACGGAATACCTGAACAACCAGGATGAATACAGTCGCGAGATCATGATCGGGCATATCAGTTCGATTCTCAAATATTCACAGCGTTATTACAAAAGACAGTTCATCAACCGTAAAGAATTGACCGGTAAAATCGTTTCCAAATTCAATCAGTTGCTGACGAGCTATGCAGAAAGCGGCTCCTTAAGAGAAAACGGCTTTCCTTCGGTTAAGCATATGGCAGAACAACTGAACATCTCTGCACATTACCTGAGTGACCTGCTCAAACAGGAGTCCGGAAAGACGGCACTGGAATTGATCCATATCTTCCTGATCTCGGAAGCTAAAAATTTATTAAAGGGAACGGGCAACAACATTACAGAGACGGCTTATACCCTGGGTTTCGACAACCTGCCTTACTTCTCAAGACTTTTCAAAAAGGAAACCGGCATTAGTCCCAAGCAGTTTCAGAATCAGATCTGGAACTAGTTTACCTCGGCGAGCATAGCGATGCATTGTTTTATATAAATAGGGCCGACCACATCGGCCGGCCCTATTTTCTTAATTATTTTTCAGTTCGAAACTTTTAAAAAGTCCTTTCGCTGTTCCTTCGCCTTTGACAACGATACCAGCCCTGTATCCCATACCCCAAGGTACATATTTTGCGGCATTAAAGTCAAGGCTATGGAATTTCTGCCATTCCGATCCCTCGTTTTTATAAAGGAATTCGATCAGTTTCCCTCCGTTGCGGATCTGCATTTTCAGCGTTGCGGTACCTGACAGCGATTCCCCGGACTGCTTCAGGACTGTATATTTCCCATCAAAATTGTTGAAAACGGTATAGCCGCCTTTACTGGCTGCAATTCCGATCCCGCCCAGTTCTCCGGGCCATTTACTTTTGAAAATGGCACCGCCCAGGCAAATTCCTGTAGCAGCCGTGCCAGCTTCTACTTCCGCAACGATGTCAAAATCCACCGATTTAATGTACTGCCCCAGGAAAGTCCCCAATTCGTGATTTTCATTGGAAGCGGCCAGGTTCAGTCCTTTATCGAAGCTCATAGCAGGCTTTTGCAATTTTGAGGGCCATTGCCATGCCAGGTCCAGCTTTTTGTCTTTCTGGAAATCCTCGAAAAAATCGAGTTCTGCTTTCGGACGGTTGGCTACTGTCGCATTGTGCAGTACAGGCCAGCCATCTGCACCCATTTTCAATTCTTCGATGATGCCTTCGCGACCGACAAACACATCGTAATTTTTATTGAAGGCGTGGTACAGCATAAACAGCCTGTCGTCGGCAGAGCGGACCACGGTTCCGTGACCAGGACAGTTCCAGCGCTCATTGCTCACCATGATCGGATTCTTTTCGTATTTCTCCCAGGTACCGTTAGCCAGGCTCTTGGTCCTGGCAATCCCGGTCTTGTAATTGCACTGGGCATCGCAGCAGCCACCTACTGCGTAAAGGCTATAGATATAATCGCCCATCCTGAAAAAGCAGGCACCTTCCACCAGGGCAGTTTCCCATGGCTGACTGTTCGTATAGGCTTTCTTTTTCTGGCCCAGCAACTGTGTACGGCTTTCGTTGATTTCCTGCATCCAGATCCAGCTTTCTTTTCCACAGCCATTGCCGTCATTTTTCCAGAAGGCATAAATCTTGCCCCCATCCTGGAGTTCAAACGCATCGATCGCACCGCAGTCATCCTCTATGATCACCGGGCCATTGTCTGTAAATTTACCCGTTTCAATCTGATCTGCATCAATCCAGGCAATACCGCACTGCAGGCCTGGATTTCCTTTCACCTCACGGTTATGTGCGGTATAGTAAGCATAGATGCGGTTTTGTTTGGCATCGTAAGCAAGTTCAGATGCCCAGAAATTATTTTCTCCCCATTGATTTTTCATGTCCTTGAAACCTTCTGGAAATACATGATTGACCAGTTTCCAGTCTTTCAGGTTGGTAGATTTATAAATGGTGAAATAGGGTGCCCATTCATTGGTTGTAGAGGTCGCGTAATATACCTTTCCTACCCTGATGATGGATGGATCGGGATTATCTCCGGGCAAAGCGGGGTTGACAAGTGGGGATTCAACCGGACTGCCGGTCGTTCTTGAGGCATCTTTCTTCTTTACACCACAGGATAGCAGCGTAAGCGTCAGTAAAAAATATAGTAGTTTAGTGTTCATCAGTGAATTCATTCTGTATTTATTTTTCAGTCAAAAATCTCCAGCTCTTGCTGTCCATCTGTAATACTTCTGTCTGGTCTGCCTGTTTTACAAACTGCGCAGATATGAGGGCCGTTCTGCGCTTTCCTTTGGGCTGCTCATTGGATTCATGGGTATGGAAAATGTAGTTCAGTTTTCCTTCAGCATCTGTAAAAAAATCGCCATGTCCGGAACCGTTCTCTCCCGTCTGGGCTTTGCTCAGTACCGGGCTGCCCGCGTACTTTTTCCATGGACCTACAGGACTGTTGCTCGTGGCGTAACCTACTGCATAATCCGGATTGCGGAAGTCATTTGCAGAATAGAACAGGTAGTACAGCCCCCCTCTTTTTAAAACGGTAGGCCCTTCAGTAACCGGCCAATCCGTTTTAGCAGTATTTTCCCAATGTTCAGTACCGCTGATGCATTCTTTTGCTGTTTCTTCTTTGATGGAAGAAAGGTCATCATTCATCTCCGCTACAAAGATCCTGTTGCCATTTTGCAACCTCACATGGTAAAGGTAAATTTTATCACCATCGAAGAACACGAAGGGATCGATGAGCTTTACAGGCGCATCAATGGATTTTTTTACTTTTTGTGTAAAGGGTCCCAGGGGACTGTCACTTTCGGCAATTGCTATATTTTCATTGGCCACATAGGCCATGTAAAATTTATTCTTGTATTCGAAGACCTGTGGTGCCCAAAAACCTGCAGTACCAAAAGCATCTCCTTTCCTGAGTGCTTTTCCATGGTCAGTCCAGCTTTTTTTGTCCTTGGAAGTATAGACGCTAAATCCGCCGCCTGAACCCGCTTCCATGGTGCCGTAGAGGTAATAGGTCTGATCGTGGTAAAAAATGGTCGGATCAGCGAAAGTAATGGTCCGGGCTTTTTGGGCTTTGAGGGTTAAAGAAATGAGCGCGACAAATAAAGTGAGGCAAATTTTGAAACTGTTCTTGAGCATATGTGATAAATTGACTGCAATATAATAGTTAAACTAGATTATTGTGCAATTTATCCCAAAAGCAGGCAGGAAGGCCGAGGCAGAAAATCCTAAAATAACAAGTTCTGGAGCAACAGCACACCAAATAGTCCAAGCAGGGAAACAATCGTTTCCATAGCAGTCCAGGTGCGAAAGGTCTCCGGAAGACTCAAATTGAAGTACTCTTTAAACATCCAGAAACCGGTATCGTTGACATGGGAAAACATCAGACTACCGGCACCAACAGAAAGGACCATCAGTTCAGGAGAGGCTTGAGCTCCCAGCAGCGGCAGTACCAGTCCGGAGGCCGTTAGTGCCGCAACGGTAGCCGAACCCAGTGTCACACGCAGCGATGCGGTAATCAGCCAGGCCAAAAATAGGGGCGATAAGGCCAGGCCCGCTGTAATTGCCTTTACAGTCTCTCCCACCCCACTGTCGATCAGAATCTGTTTGAATGCACCGCCCGCCGCGATGATCAAAATGATCATTGAAATGCTCTTTACACCTTCTGTGCAGGATTCCATTGCTTCCGTGATGGAAAAGCGATAAGTGCTGATGCTGATCAGTACGGCCAGCAGCAATGCTGCAGCAGGATCCGCAAAAAAGACGAATACTGATCTTAGGGGTTCTGTGGCGATAAATGTGCTACCCAAAGTACCAGCGATGATCAGGAACACGGGCAGCAGTGCCGTGATAAAGCTCTTTACTGCGGAAGGGAGCCCGGCATCTTCTTCAGGCAGGATCAACAACTGGCCTACTGCCATTTTGCCTTTCAGGATAAACCGGGGAAAGACCACACCGGCGATGGTGGCTATGGGTACACTCAGCAACAGTCCATAAATCAGTGTTTTTCCGATGTCTGCTTTAAAGATCGCGGCCAGTGCTATAGGTCCCGGATGTGGCGGCAGAAAGCCATGTGTGACTGAAAGCGCCGCAGCCATAGGGATTCCCAGGTATAATGTGGGTAGCTTCGTGGCAGAAGCGATCGCAAAAACCAGGGGGATCAGCACCACAAAGCCTGCGTTGTAAAACAAGGGAATGCCCACAAGAAAGCCCGTGAGCAGTACCGCCCACTGGATATTTTTGGTTCCAAAAGCTTTCATCAGCACCAGGACGATCCTTTGAGCGGCGCCGCTATCTGCGATCAGCTTACCCAGCATCGCACCCAGTGCTAGCACCAGCACCATGCCCCCCAAAGTGCTTCCAATGCCGTTGCCGATCGAAGTCATCACTTTTTGTACCGGCATCCCCAGCAATAAACCTGTAGAGATGGAAACGACAACCAATGCGATCATTGGATTGAGCTTTTTAACCGTGAGGAAGATCAGCAGTAAAATGCCGAGCAAAACGATAAATAGGGACATCATGAATTGTTGAGTTGAGAAAGGTGGTGCATGCTGCTCTTCAGGTCGACATAGAGCTGTTTAAATAAGTTGAAATACCTGGAATAGCTGTGGTGATGGCCGGGGTTTGGATGCAGAACATTTTCAGTTGGTTCTGCGGGACAAGGAATTTCCATGCCCAGAGATTTGGCAGAAAAATAAGCTGCCCCGATTGCCGAAGCATCTTCGGTATGGACCAGCACGATCTTCTTACCGCTGATGTCGGCCAGGATCTGCAGCCATACTGCCGAACGCACAAAGCCCCCGCTCACCTGCAACTGGACGATGTCTCCGGAAATTTCTGCTAAGCCTTCCAGTACATCGTAAAGGGCAAAACAGATTCCCTCCAACAGGGCTCGTGCGAAATGGGCTTGCGTATGGATGAGCTTTAGGCCAAAAAAGGTTCCGGAACTTTCTTCGTCCCAGATGGGGGCACGCTCCCCCGTCAGGTAAGGCAGAAACAGCAGTCCATCGCTGCCCGGCTTCAGTTCTGACAGATCCGCGAATACTTTCTCATAGACCTCTGCGCTGACTTCTTTTACTGCGAATACTTCTTTCAATAGCCATTGCAGTGCCATTCCCCCGTTATTGATCGCCCCTCCACAGATATAAGTTTCTTCATCCAGGATATAGCTAAATGGCATCCGGGCCCTGTTGAGCAGCGGGCTTCTGCTGGCAATGCGAACCGCGGCACTGGTGCCAATCGTCAACGCAGCGACACCGGGCTGCAGGGCCTCGCTGCCGACATTGGCCAGGCAACCATCTGTAGCCCCGATGACAAATGAAGTCGCGGCGAGGGAAGCGGATAAGTGAGCGGCGGCGGCACCTTTTCTGCGGTAACTGGTGGAAACCGGTCCGGAAAGCTTTTCGGAACTGATCCCCGCCATGGCAAGGGCCGGAAGGTGCCATTCCGCGGAATGGATGTCAAACAAGCCGGTACAGGAAGCCATGGAATGCTCTATTTTAAATTCCTGAAAGAGCTGGTACCAGATGTACTCTTTTATGGAAATGAATTTGTGGGCAGCCGCAAAGACCTCCGCCTGGTTTTCCCGCATCCAGATCAGCTTGCAGAGCGGAGACATGGCATGCAGGGGTGTCCCTGTAGCCAGATAGATTGCAATACCTTCCGCTGTTTCTTTCAGGCGCCCGGCGATCGCTGCACTTCTGGAGTCTGCCCAGGTCATCATGTCGCCAAGCGGTCGGCATGCGGCATCAACGGCAATCAAGCTATGCATGGCCGCACTGAGGCCTACTAAATCAGGTGCAGTACCCATTTTGGAAATGACCTCATCAAGGCAGGCCAGGAACGCCTCCCAGATCAAGCGGGGGTCCTGCTCGCTGTAACCGGCTTGCCGCTGCTGCGTTGGGTAATGAAACTGCGCGGAGACCAGCGGTTTAAAGTCAGCCCCCAGGGCCACGGCTTTTGTACTTCCTGTACCAATATCTATCCCAAGTATGTATTTCATCAACATGAAGATACATCTTTTTAATATATTGATACATTTGTGTGAAACCAATAAATAAACACGAAAGTATGTCTTCCTTACGCGACGTCTACCAGCATCCGCTACTCAAACCTGATGAGCTTGAGGCCATTTATGCCGCCCATGAACCGCTTAGCTTTCAGAAAGGGGATTTTTTACTGAAAAAGGGCCAGGTGGCCAATTCCTATTTCTGCATCGAAGAGGGACTCATCCGTTCCTATGTGTACGACTATGATGGAAATGACATTACCACCGGTTTCATCGGGAAAAATGAGATTGCGATTGATGTGGTCTCTCTTTTTCACCAGGTCCCTACGGTAGAATATTTCCAGGCACTGACCGACTGCAAATGTCAGGTTATCGCCCTGGACCGTTTCCAGGTGCTCTACCATTCGATCAAAGGCTTCAACGAATGGGGCCGGGCATGGATGTCAGAAAGTCTGTTCCAGCTGAAACAGCGTACGATCGCCATGATTACCGATTCTGCCGCTGAACGCTACCAAAGACTACAGCGCCAGCACCCTCAAATCCTGCAGCAGGCACCTTTAAAATTCATTGCCAGTTACCTGGGCATTACAGACACATCGCTGAGCAGGATCAGGAAAGAACTGGTCAGGGAAAGCTGAGCCATTTCTTGCCTTATGGCAAGCCGACCAAACCGCTAATCTCTTAGTTTTGTTATAAACAAAATAACCAAAGCTATGAAAGTTAATCCGTATTTAAATTTTGAAGGGAAAGCAGAAGAAGCTTTCAAATTCTACCAGTCAGTTTTCGGCGGCGAACTGTTCATCCAGAAAATGAGCGATGCACCGGGCACAGAAAACCTCAGCGCCGAAGAAAAGGACTACGCACTGCATGTTTCCCTGCCCATTGGCGATGGGCAGTTCCTGATGGCCTCCGACTGTGTGTCTTCCATGGGTCAGGTGCTACAGCTGGGCAACAACAATTACATTTCTATTTCACCAGATAGCCGCGATGAAGCCACCAGGATCTTCAACGGACTGTCTGAAGGCGGAAAAATCGAAATGCCTTTGGATGACATGTTCTGGGGCGATTATTTCGGATCTTTCAAAGACAAATACGGCGTCTGCTGGATGATCAATTACGCGAACAAAAAATAGTATTTTTCATTTTTAAATCTGAGACTATGGAACGGGTACAATTTAAAACCAGTATCAATGCTGGTGTGAAAAAAGTATATGACACGATGTTGGGCCAGGACACATTCAAACAATGGACCGCTGCTTTCAACCCTACTTCCGACTTTGAAGGCAGCTGGAAAAAAGGCAGCAAAATCGCATTTACCGGCATCAGTAAAACCGGAAAACGGGAGGGAATGCTGGGCGTCATTGAGGAAAACATACCTGAACAATTTGTATCGATCAAATATTCAGGCCTGATAGACGGCGACCGGGAGATCACTGAGGGACCGGACGTGGCAGACTGGGCAGGAAGCCATGAGAACTACACTTTCGAAGAAAACAATGGCCTCACTGAGCTGACAGTAGACATAGACATCAACGACGAAATGCGAGAGTATTTTAAAAGCACCTACCCTAAGGCACTGGCCCTACTAAAAAACCTTTGTGAAGCATAAAACTATGAAACAAACCATATACCCCTGCATCTGGTTTAACGGGGATGCCAAGGAAGCAGCTGCACTATATAGTGCGGCATTTCCAGATGCCGAGATGAAAATTTGCAGCCCCATGGTGGTGACCTTTCAAATCAAAGGCAAAACCATCATGGGTCTGAACGGTGGTCCGCATTACAGGCCCAATCCCTCCATATCCTTTTTCAACAACTGCGAATCGGCGGCGGAAATCAATCAGGCCTGGGAAGTTTTGTCGGAAGGCGGAAAAATACTGATGCCATTGGACAGCTACCCCTGGAGCAACAGGTATGGCTGGTTGGAAGACAGGTACGGTGTCTCCTGGCAACTCTCTTTGGGAACAGGTACTGAACAACAGCCGGCAGCACTCTTTCCCAGCCTGATGTTTACCAATGAACAGAATGGTAAAGCGGAAAAAGCCATCAATTTTTACACCTCTCTTTTTGAAGATTCTGCGATAGAATTCATCGCCAGGTATGAAGCCGGCGAACAGGATGTGGAGGGACATGTCAAGTTTGGAAAATTCAATATCGGCGGTTACAGCCTTTCTGCCATGGACAGTTCGGGCGCTCATCAGTTTAATTTCAACCAGGGAGTTAGCCTGGTCGTCAATTGTGATACGCAGGAAGAAATTGATTTCTTTTGGCTCAACCTGAGCGAAGGAGGTGAGGAATCCATGTGCGGCTGGTGCAAGGATGCCTTTGGTGTTTGGTGGCAGATTGTGCCTTCCATCCTAGGCAGCCTCATGAGCGATCCGGAAAAAGCACCGAAAGTCATGGAAGCATTCCTTAAAATGAAAAAATTTGACATTGCAGCCCTGAAAAAAGCAGCAGAATAAATTCCATTTTATCATGTGCATGCAACAATCTGTCAATGTATGCGTCTTATAGGTACAAAATAAGATGATTTACTAATTTTACAGCATATTTATACACATGAAAACATTCCTGCCTTTTATATTCGCCTCTTTTGTCCTGATCAATCCCATAATGGCTGAAGAAGGGCGACCGATTACCATCAGCTCCTCGCGGCTTTCAGATGACGAACGCATCGTTAAGAATTTCAATGGAGTAGCTGCCGGCGGCCCAATCGATGTGGTGATCAAATTTGGCGATAAAGAAAGCATCCGTTTTGAAGGTGATCAGGAAGCCATCAGCACCCTGATCAGTGAGGTGAGAGGAAGCATCCTGATCATCAGGCCACAAAACAGCTGGAAAAGCTGGGCCAAAAAATACGAGAACAAAAAGATCACCGCATACGTGACAGCCAAACAGATCAGCAGCATTACCATGAGCGGAGATGGCACCATTACAGTAAATGGCACGGTCACAGCAGCCGAATTTGCGACGACACTCAGTGGTTCAGGTGCCATTAAAGCAAATGTAGAGGCCGACAAAATCACCGGCGTACTCAGTGGCTCTGGCAGTTTAAACCTAACCGGGAAGGCAGAAGAAGCCAGCGTGACCTTAAGCGGATCTGGTAGTTTCGGCAGTAAAAGCCTGGCCATAAACAGCATCTCCACACGCATCAGTGGTTCCGGAAATGTGAACGTACAGAGTAATGGAAAAATAAAAGCGGTAATCAGCGGTTCAGGACATGTGTACTACAGCGGAAATGCCGAAGTGAACGAGACTGTGCTGATCGGCTCAGGAAGGGTGAGCAAGCAGTAATCAATCCGGCAGTATATATTCAAAGGGCAGCTGATCTCCAATTCTTCTGCTGCCCCAATAACCCTGAATAAAAAAACTCTTATAGTCTACATAACTCCCCTTCTCGTCCAGAACCGCCTCGCTGAGGTAAAGCTTCAGGGTACTCCCGCCGGTAACTATAGATTTGGCAGGACGCTGCCCAATCGGCTGATAGGCCTTTAAGGCATTTTCTTTATCGTAGCGAACATAAATAGGATTGATGTAATGCAGGGAAACAAAATTACTGTCGATCCGGCTGACTACTTCCTCAACATACTTCAGTTTCAGACCTACGCCATTTTGATCGTACGTGATAAAACCTTCTTCCCTGCTGTTATTGTGATATACAGTCCTGAGGTAATGCATCAGGGAGCCGAGATATGCTTTTTTCCGGTTGACCAGCCACTGTGTTTCTGCTGAAGCTGAACCTTCCAGCTGTTCAAAGATCACCTCCCCGTCATAGCTCGCAACACGGGTCTGACGGTTATACCTAAAGGCCCTTAGCAGGTATTTGATCCTGAACCCCAGGTTCTTATTGATGATGATCAGAAAATCGTCGGATGTTGCCTCCAGAAGACCAGTCTTCTTGTCATTCACAAAGTCCAGTATTTCTGTGTTCAGGATCTCACAAGCAACAGCGTTTTCGGTATTGCCCAGAAAATTGCTGATAAAGAGCTCCAAAAATGCAGCACGTTCAGAATTGCTTTTGATCACGACTTCCTTCAGTGCAAATTCCTTTACTTTCAGCGTAATCATCAGTGCTTTGGAAGTTTTTTCGAGGTTGACCGTTTGCTTTACGGAATGGTACCCCACCATATTCACCACTACCTTATAAGTGCCGGGATTCAGTTCAGTAAACCTAAACTGTCCCAACTCATTGGTCGCGGTAATCTTTTTGGAGCCGTCGATAAAAACGGTAGCTGCAACAAGGGGCTTGCCCTGGGCATCGGAGACTACACCAGTGATGCTGAGAAATTCGGCTGCAGAGGTGGCCAGGGCACTACATATGAACAGGAAAAGAAACAGGGAGATGCGTTTCATAAAAATCACAGATATATTGGTTGGTACAATATATCGATTTTATATTATGATATCTTTGCGGCAATGGATTATTTCAACAAGCTGCAGGATCTGCTCAGGACAGAGCGCGAGGAAGATCTTCGTTCTTACACCCGATTGACCGCATCAGCCTCAGTGGCGGAACGCCGCAGCAATGGACTCAGTTGGTACCCCATAGCCATACGAGGTACGGAGATGAGCAAAGGCGACTACATTACAGTAGAGATAGAACGTACTACCCATCATGAGATTCCTCACCAGCTCCGTTTCGGTGCTTCCGTTGCCTTGTTTTCCAACCACGACCCTAAGGACCGGATCGAAGGGACAGTGACGCACCAGAGCGGGAATAAACTTAAGGTACTTTTCCGCACAGAAGAACTTCCGGACTGGAGCCGGGATGGTAAACTCGGTGTCGACGTATTGTTTGACAACAACAGTTACGATGAAATGCAGCAAGCCCTGAAACAGGCTGCCGCAGCTGAACCCAATAGTCCTGGCGGAAAATTCGTCCGGATCCTTACCGGTGCATTAAGTCCCTCCTTTCAGGAAATCCACCACTATCCCATCCCTGTGCTAAACGAGGTACAACAACTGGCAGTAGCGCAGGTCCTGGCTGCAAAAGAACTCGCTATAGTTCATGGTCCTCCCGGCACCGGAAAAACCACGACCCTGGTACAGGCGGTAAAAGCCTTACTGAAACAGGATAAACAACAGATCCTTGTGGTGGCACCTAGTAACACGGCCGTGGACCTGCTGAGTGAAAAGCTGGCGGAAGAAGGGCTGCAGGTATTGCGTGTCGGCAACCCATCCAGGGTTTCGGCAAGGCTCCAGGACCTGACCCTGGACAGTAAAATGGCCGCTCACCCGGAAATGAAATTGATTCGGGGACTAAAAAAGCAAGCGGCTGAATATAAAAATATGGCGCATAAGTATAAGCGCAATTTCGGAAGGGCAGAAAAGGAACAGCGGAAAGCACTTTTTGATGAGGCGCATAAACTGATGAAAGAAGTGTCGAAGGCAGAGCAGTACATCATAGACGACGTACTTGCGAAAGTCCAGATCGTCACGGCCACACTGGTCGGCGCTAACCACCATACCGTACGCAAACTGACTTACAAGACCCTGATCATAGATGAAGCAGGACAGGCGCTGGAACCCGCCTGCTGGATTCCCATCCTGAAGGCCGAAAAGGTGGTACTTGCCGGCGATCACTGTCAGCTTTCCCCGACCATCAAATCAAATGAAGCGGCGCTGAAAGGCTTACAAAACACCCTACTGGAAAAAGCGATACAACATCACCCTCAGGCAGTCACACTGCTCGAGGAGCAATACCGGATGCACCGGACCATCATGGGCTACTCTTCCAAAGTCTTCTATAATAACCAGCTGAAAGCACATCCTTCCGTAGCAGAGCACCTGTTATTTGAAGGTGATGCAGCACTTTCCTTCATCGACACGGCAGGCTGCAGCTTTGAAGAAAAACTGGAGGGTACCAGTCTCAGCAATCCCGACGAAGCGGCATTCTTATTTCGCCAGTTGAGCAAGCTCGTGTCTGAACTGCAACTCCGCTACAAAGCAGAAGATTTTCCCACGCTGTCTGTCATCTCCCCCTACAAACAGCAGGTCCTGTACCTGCAGGAGCTCCTGCTGAACAGCCCCGATCTGGAGCCCCTGCAGAAAAAGATCAGTATCAATACCATCGATAGTTTTCAAGGACAGGAGCGCGATGTGGTTTTCATCAGCATGACCAGGAGTAATGACGAAGGAAGCATTGGATTTCTTTCAGATATCAGGAGAATGAATGTGGCCATGACCAGGGCGAGAAAAAAACTGGTTGTCATTGGCGACAGTGCCACCCTATCACGTCTGCCCTTCTATGCGGACTTCATTTCCTATGCGGAACACCAGAATGCCTATCAAAGCGCCTGGGAATTTGTCGATTAGTGGGGAATATCCCACCTCAATATGGTGAATTATCTCCATTGTCTAAGAAAGACCATCCTGCCTGACAACCATTTTAAGGCCCTTTACGTATATGGCTATATGTTTGCATAAGTACATATAATGGCAGCAGCCTTTTAATAAGACTTCGTAAGAAAAATTAGTTATAGGGAGCTAAACGAAGAATTGAGGGGAGAAGAGGGGGAGTAAAGTGATGATGTGTGGCGCATCCATCACAATGAGCTTAAGGGCGGGTGTTGTTAGGGTTACATCCGCCCCGGCTCAATTTTCAAGATGCTATTTTTGACCAGTCATCGCATTTATGATTTTTCTGTAGATCTCTGTATTGTTATAGGTTCCTATGAAAGTACCGGACTGGGGACCATAAGCGAAGACGGGCACCATGATGTTGGTATGGTCATCGGTACTGAAATTGCCCCTGACCATTCCTTTTTTATAGTCGGCATCCAGGAGTGAAAGCCCGCCTGTTTCGTGATCCGCAGTGACAATTACCAATGTTTCTCCATCCCTGTCTGCAAAACGCAAAGCCTCAGCTACCAAACGGTCGAAATCATGCTGTTCCGTGACCACATAAGGGAGGTCATTGGCATGCCCGCCATGATCAATTTGAGCACCCTCCGCCATGATGAAAAACCTTCCTTTATTTGCAGAAAGCAGTTCAATGGTTTTCAACAGGGAGGTCTTCAGCATATCACCTCTCCCATCCAGCATGTGTCTTGTTACAGAATCGTCCAGCAGCACCAGTTGTTTGCCTCCTTTAGCGGCTTTAAATTCTTCCAGGCTTTTGGAATAGGCATAGCCCTTTTTCGCCAGCGCATCCATCAAGCTGGTATTTTTATTGGCCACAAAGCTTTTTCTGTTGGCCCCCACCAATATGTCTACATGGCTGTTGAGCAGATCTGCAGCAATTTCCTGAGACATCGTACGCTCCACCTGGTGTGCATAAAAGGCGGCAGGAGTAGCATCCGTGATGTCGCCACTGCTGATGATCCCGGTTTTTACCTGATGCAGGGCCAGGGCATCCGGAATTGCGCTCAGCGGCTTACCTGCAGTATCTGTACCGATATAACGGTTATTGGTTTTCTCTCCGCTGGCCATTGCGGTAGCTCCCGCGGCAGAATCTGTAAAATCGGAATTGACCGCTTCTGTCCGGGACAGCCCGATATATCGGATTTGCTGCAGGTTGGACTGACCAAAATTTGCACTAAGGCCAGCCTGGATCTGTGCCAAGCCCATTCCATCGCCGATCAGCAGAATTACATTTTTCACCTTAGCAGGCTTGCCATCGCTTTTGTAACTGGGCTGATAAGGTTGGTAAGCTTTAGGCTGGATGTATTCCAGTTTATCCCTGTGGCTGTAAAATTCCTTTAATTTCTCAGGATGGTCGGTGCCGATCCAGTCGGCCCCCATATTTTCCAGTTCCTTCCAGGTATTGGGATTGTCTTTTGTACCCCAAAAGCGGAAGGATTTCTTTAAAGCATGTGCTTTGGCCACTACTGCCCTTAATTTTTTAAGGTCGGGAGGTGTAGGTGTTCCTTTTCCGTTCCAGACTGTATAGGAACTGATGTCATCACTGATCATCCCGATCCGGCTCAGCTGATCGGGAGTATAAGTTTTGTACGGACGGCCGTCGAATAAAATGTAATCGGGATAATCCTTAAAGTTTTCTGCCGGGGGAACATCACCACTGATTAAAATGCTAACGGCATTTTTATTTTGCTGCTTACTAAATACATCAAGGTAAGGTTTTAGTTCCGTGACAAGTTGTGCGAGCACTTCCTTATGGTTTGCTTTGATGTCAATGAGGAGCTGGAGCGCTTTAGTGGTATCAGCATAGGCATGCCCTTTGTGTTCCCTGAAAACTTTAGCGATTGGCTTTAAGTACAGCGATTCCAGGGTCTTTTCCGGATCTGTGTCCTCTTCATTATGGGCCACCAGAAGTTTGCCATTCTTTAAAAAGACATCTGCCTCTACTGAACCCATACCGGAATAATAAGCCTGAAAAAAAGGAAAGTTCTGGTGATAGTCGTTATGACTATGACCAGAATTTCCTGTACGCTTCAGCTGCTGCGCCAGCGCAGACAGTTGAAGAAAACATACGAATAATGCTGTCCACAAAACTGAGGAATTGAATGCGATGCGATTTCCCTTGATCTCCATATTCTGCAAAGAACATCTGCTCCCATTAAGCTAAGATTACGCGAGTGTTACTTTTTGACCGTAATTGTTCTCCCCGTCACCAAATGAAAATGATATACCCGGTACAGACCATCGTCTGTGATCTCTATTTTTTCTACCAGGCCGGTTTTACTGAACGTATCTGTCACCAGATTTCCTTCTCGCACATCCTGTAACACACTGGAGGGGGTATCGTTATTCAATCTTATCATGATTTCTTAATTCTATTCTTGTCCGCGGCAAGCTTTCCGGGTAGTTTTCACGGATAAAGGTAATCATATGTTCCCTTACAAAGCAACGCAGGTCGAATGCTTCTCCGGATGTCCGGGCACTCATCAGGAAACGTACTTCGATGTGGTCTGCTTTATTGTCCGTCACCTGCACCACATTCACCCGCTGGTCCCAGAGCTGGTGTGCCTTCAATACTTTCCCCAGTTCTTCCCGGAGCACAGGAACCGGAATGGTATAGTCCAGGTAAAGGAATACCGTACCCAGGAGCTCTGCTGAGACCCTCGTCCAGTTCTGAAAAGGCTTTTCGATAAAATACGTGATGGGTAGGATCAATCTCCTCTGGTCCCAGATGTTGACGACCACATAGGTTAAAGTGATCTCCTCTATCCTGCCCCATTCGCCTTCTACGATCACCACATCATCAATACGGATGGGCTGGGTAAAAGCGATCTGGAAACCGGCCAGTAAATTCCCCAGCGATTTCTGCGCAGCAAAACCGATGATGATCCCACCGATCCCCACACCGGTCAGCAATCCAGCACCGATTTTGCGCATGCTTTCAAAGCTCAGGAGTACGATGGCTGCGGTTATGATGACGATCAATGAGATGGTAAATTTACGAACAAACTGCAACTGTGTCCTGATCTTTCGTTCCTTAAGGTTATCGGCTTTGTTGAGGTCATATTTATGGTAAAAATAATCTTCGCAGACCTTAATGATCCTGACGAGGATCAGGGCGACCAGAATGGTCAATGCAATTTCCAGTACCTTATCCAAAGACCGCAGGTATCTGGGGTCCATTCTCATGAAATTCAGGGCTCCGTTGAGCAACAACAATGGAATGAACACATTGATCGGACCCTGCAGCCTTCTGATGATCGAATGGATGACAAAAGTGAGCCAGATCTTAGAAAAGATCATAAAGATCTTTCGGCCAATATAACTGATGATCATGCCGATGATTATGGCGGCGATGGCAAGGATCACATTGTAAGCATAATCGTGAATTTCGTAGTTCAGGTACTTTTCTACATCCATGATTTAAGAACAATAGATCCTCTAAATGGTTTTCCCGAGGTTCTATCCCTTACTTAATCCTGCATGTCTTCAAAGCCTTTACCCATTTTTTACGTCCGCATCTATGACATTGATGGGATTTTACCGGCTGAAGCTGTTCTACATTCCCACAATGCGCGCAGGCAAATTTGCCCGCTTCCCGCAACTCTTCGCTGGCCTGGTCAAATAGCGCCGGCATGATCGGAAGACCATATTTAACCTGATCGTCCGGGTAATAAAAAATGCTCAGGTTTCCGGATGTTTCCAGAATAGCCGTTTCCACCTGACCAAGATGTGATACGCTCTGTTGTCTCAACTCAGAAAAGAACTCGTCCTGCGCAAGGCCTTCCTTATTGAACTGATCTATGGAAAACTCCCCATCGATAATAAAGTGAACACATTTCCCTTCTACCAGGTCATCTATTTTTTTACTTTTCGCCATCAGCATCGTCGTTAAACGGTATGCCGCAACGATGATCCCGAAAATGACCACGGGAAACAGAAGCCCGATCTCCTTGTAAAACATGGGATCACCTGCTGCGGAGCCCAAACTGATGATGACGACCAGTTCAAATACAGAGAGCTGCCGCACTCCCCGTTTCCCCAATAAGCGCAGGCCAATCAGGATGATAAAATACATGATCACGGTACGCAGGGAAATCTCCAGCAGAAATTCCCAGTCCTCTTCTCCTAAGAAAAACTTAGTCCAGTCTATCTGACTCATTGAAATACCTCCTTCGCTTTCTTCACTGCTTTTTCCAGGTCAATCCCCTTACCAAGCACCCCCTTGAAGAGGTCGCCGGTTTCTTTCAATCGGTCTACCGCATTGAAGATGTTAAAATCCTGCATCTTCATGCCAGGCTTCACTTCATCCCAGGATAAAGGCATGGAGACTGTAGCACCCGGCTTAGGCCGCAGAGAATAGGGTCCGGCAATGGTTGCCCCCGGCCTGTTCTGCAGGAAATCCAGGTACATTTTACCTTTGCGGTTGGACACGGTGCGTTCCAGACTGGTAAAATCGGGTACTTGCTGGTGTACGAGGTTCACAATCAGCCTGGCAAACATTTGGGACTGGTCATAGCTGTACTTCGCAGCCATGGGGATGTAAATGTGCATGCCGGTGGAACCAGAAGTTTTGACATAAGCAGGTACATCGATCTGGTCCAGCAACTCCTTAACCAGGCAGGCCACCTCGATCACCTGGTCGAAGGTATTTTTGTCGGGATCCAGGTCAATGACACAATAATCAGGATTGTCCGGACTTCCGGCTCTTGAAAACCAGGGGTTCATTTCTATACAGCCCAAAGAGGCCATCCAAAGCAATGCCGCTTCATCGTTGCCCAACAGGTATTCCTTGCGTTCGCCCTCACTGGTGGTATAAGGAAAGGTCTCTGCCCATTCCGGTGCCTTTCCCTTTACATCCTTTTGGTAAAATCCCTTGCCTTTGATGCCGCCGGGGAAGCGGTTCAGCGACATAGGCCTATCCTTGAGATAAGGCAGGATGTACTCCGCGACCTGGTAGTAATAGTTGAACATATCCCTTTTGCTCACTTTATCTTCCGGCCAGTATAACTTGCTCAGGTGCGTGAATTTGAGTTCATGCCCCTTTACCTTGCGCACCTGGGTTTCGTCCTTTGGGTTGAGCAGCGTTTTGCGGCTCCGGTTCTTCGGCGCAGCGATTGCCCCGGCATGCTGGTCTTTCTGCAGTGGCCTGGTATCTGCCTCCTCAGGCAGCTCTGCATGGACAATCGCCTTGATTTCCACTGCCGCCTCCCTTGTCACCTCTTTTGCCTTCTTGTCGATCCGCATGCCCTGGAAAGAAGGGTGCCTGAATACCCCATCGCTGGTCACTTCCGTAAAAGCCACTTCACAGACCAGTTCAGGCTT
This sequence comes from Pedobacter sp. GR22-6, assembly GCF_037402555.1. Taxonomy (NCBI): domain Bacteria; kingdom Pseudomonadati; phylum Bacteroidota; class Sphingobacteriia; order Sphingobacteriales; family Sphingobacteriaceae; genus Pedobacter; species Pedobacter sp. GR22-6. The sequence goes on along the minus strand of NZ_JBBEUC010000002.1, from coordinate 869,831 downwards.
CAGCCAGGTGGCTTTGGCTTTCGGCGGATTTGGCCGGAACCTTGAAGGTTTGTTGACATCAGGCAGTGTAGCAAAAGGACTTTTCTCTATGATCAGGGATTTGAACTGTGCCATCATTTCCTTCTGGTCCTGCACATTAAATCCAGTGCCCACCTTACCCACATATTGCAGCTCCGAGCCTTCATATACACCTAGGAGCAGGGAACTGAAAGCCTTGGGACTGTCGGCATTCTTAGTAAAACCTGCGATCACCACCTCCTGCCTTTTGCTTACTTTGATCTTCAGCCATTCTTTAGACCGGTTATTTTTGCTGTAAGTGCTGTCCGACCGCTTTGCGATGATACCTTCGAGACCCATTTTCTGTGCTGCCTTAAAGAAATCTGTGCCCTTGGCCTTAAACACCTTGCTCAACCTCACGCGGTCATCGTTCTGTGGCAATACCGCCTCCAGAATTTCCTGCCGTTCACTTAAGGGAAGTGCTGTCAGGTCTTTTCCTTCATACCAAATGAGGTCGAACACGTAATAAACCAGTTCACCATCCGCTTCGCTGCGCCAGTTTTGAAGGTCGCCAAAATTGGAAACACCTTTATCATTGATTACCAGGATTTCGCCGTCGACAACAATATCTGTTTTCCAGCTTTGCAATACCTCACATATGGGATAAAACTTGTCATTGAACTGCTTATTGTTCCTGGAAAGGATCTGGACATCACCATTTTTCAGACAAAAGCCCAATGCCCTGTAACCGTCCCATTTCACCTCATACCTCCAATCCGGATCGTCAAAAGGCTTGTCCACAAGAGTAGCCAGCATGGGTTTCATCCCGATTGGTATTTTAGATTTCGTCCCCTTCTTCAAGAGTTTTTTGATCACAGCGGAAACCTGTTGTTTTGCCGGAGCAGGTGCTATAGCCTCCTCATGACCATGTTGCCATACCTTCTCGCTGCTTTTTTCCATCTGCTCGATGGTCTTTTCAGAAAGCACCGATTTGTCTTTTTTGGTAATGTCGGTCACCGCCGCATGATCGTCCTTATGCTTGATCAACAACCAGCCATTTTCCCCCATGCCATGGGTTTTCACCAATGCGAACTCCCCTTTCAGCTTCTGGCCATGGAGCACGATCTTTAAAGAACCTTCTTCCAATTGTTGCAGGAGGTGCTTTTCCTGCGCCTTTTTGGTTTTTAATTTTTCAATCGGTTCATAAGTTCCCTCATCCCAGACGATCACTGTGCCGCCGCCATACTCACCTTTAGGAATGATGCCCTCGAAACTTTTATAATCAAAAGGGTGATCCTCCACCATCATCGCCAGCCTTTTGGTCTTTGGATCCGTAGAAGGACCCTTGGGCACCGCCCAGCTTTTCAGCACTCCGTCCATCTCCAGTCGAAAATCATAATGCAGTCTTGAAGCGTCGTGCTTCTGGATCACAAATTGAAGTTTCCCCGTCGGTTTGGGTTTGCCGGCTTTGGGTTCAGCCGTTTTGGTAAAATCCCGTTTTTTGTTGTACTTCTCCAGGCTCATGTTCAAGAAATTTTGCAATAGCTATAACAGCCCGGAATCATATAAGTTTTGGGGAGAGCATCTCCCCCATTTCAGCCGCTAGCTATGAGATACAGCTTTCAGGCCAATGATGGATCCGATGAGTGTAAAGAGAAACAGCAAACGCAGGAAGGTGGCGGTTTCTTTGAAAATGAAAATCCCCACCAGCACAGTGCCTACCGCACCTATACCGGTCCATACGGCATAGGCTGTTCCAATGGGCAGGGTCTGTGTAGCTTTGATCAAAAGTCCCATGCTGATGCAAAGCGCAATTAAAAACCCGGCATACCACAGGTACATTTCATTTCCAGAACTGTCTTTGGTTTTTCCCAGACAAAAAGCGAAAGCGACTTCAAACAAGCCAGCTACAATTAAAATGATCCAATTCATAATGTTGTTTATGAATGCAAAAATCGGCAACCAGATCGGCTAAACCTTTTACAAATGTTAAAAAATGAGGCTCAACGCAATTCTGCGCGTATCCTGCTGAGGCTGACCTGCGACATCCCAAGGTAGGAAGCGATATAACCAAGCTGTACCCTGAGCAACAAGCCGGGTTGCTTGCTGATCAGCTCTGTATAGCGCTCCTGTGCCGTTTTGAACTGCATGCCAATGAGACGCTCTTCGGTCTTCACCAGTTCCTGTTCAGCCAGTTTTCTGCCCCAGTTGGCGAGCTGCAGGTCTTTTTCGTACAGGTTCCTGAGCTCGATGATATTCAGCTCATACAGATCACAGTCTTCCAGCAGTTCAATATTTTCATAACTTTTGTCGCCCGAAATGTAACTTTTCATAGAAAGCACCAGATCCCCTTCCTGACCGAACCAGAAAGTAACCTGCTCGCCCGCATGGTCAGCATATGCCCGCACCATGCCTTTCCTGATGAAATAGATGTTTTTCTCTACACGCGCTGCTTTCAGCAGGATATGCCCTTTGCGGTAAGATACCTGCTTAACCTTAGCCTGCAATGCGGCCATTGAAGCCTCAGGCAATACAGAAAGCTTTAGAATAATGTCTTCGAGATCCATGGGCCCTGATATTTGTGTAAAAGTAGGTAAATTACGACAAGCCCGGTCAGATAAAAATCTGCCGGGCGGAAAAGTGGCCGGAACAAAAAACGGAGAACAGTTGTTATTCAGTGAGTTAAAAACAAAACAATAAAGATGATGATACTGCAATCGCTATTGGGAGAATTTGAACAGGAAGTAAAGAGCACTAGAAAATTACTGCAGGCTGTTCCTGAAAAAGACCTGGGCTACAAACCTTCGGAGATGTCCTGGACCATGGGCTAACTTGCCCAGCACATCGCCACGATCTACTATTGGTATGTAGGCACGCTTACCAAGGATGTTTACGACATGGCCGCCGACAATTTGGAACGTGGCGAACCGGGGGACATTAAAGCTACTTTAGCACTTTTTGAAAGTAATGTAGAGAAAGCCAGGCTTGCCCTTCAGTCGCTTACAGAGCAAAAACTACTAGACAACTGGACCATGAAGGTCGGGGACAAAGTCGTTTTAGGTCCTTTGCCCCGGGGTATGGTGTCGCGAGGCTTTCTCTTCAATCACATCTACCACCACCGTGGTGAAATGATCGTTTACCTTCGTGCTACCGGCAATAAAGTTCCGGGAATGTATGGCCCTACCTATGAAGACAGTGTCAATTCCGTTTCCTGATCCAGTCCGCATAACACCTGATGCTGCGCTTGTGGCGCAGTTTTCTCCACACGCCATCGCCGTCGCGTTCGTTGGCCGCCGAAGTATTGCCCTCGATCGACATGATGTACGATCCGTTGACACGCTCAATGATCCCGCAGTGCCCCAGGCGGCCTAGATGGGCGAAATAAATACCCAGTACGAGGCCATCCCTCGCCTCCCTGACCTGTCTCGAAGCAGGAAACAAGGACGGGCACCAAGCTGTCTTAGGCTGCGCATAGCCTGCCTGTCCAAACACATAAGAAAGCCATGCTGCACACCATGGAGCGGCTGTTTTGATGCCGACATAGCTGAGGTAAGCAGATACTTTTGGCCCAGTGTTCGGAACATTGCCCTCACGAGTGCCGATTTCCTTTCTGGCGGCATCGACAATGCGCCGATAATGTTCATCAACATTGTGATCAGTTTTGAAATTCAGGATATGTCTCCCGTCGTTGACATAGAGAGCAGTTCCGATAGGATGGTAAGCGTTGGGCTGTGCTAAATAATTGCGCTCAGTACCCCCACTGCAGCCAGTAAGAGCAAAGCAAAAAGCGCAAAGCAGAATTTTAGCTGTTGCCATGATTGCAGGTTGTTAAATTTTGAAACCATCGTATTCATTTCGGGTAGCCCCAACGCCTGGCATATGGTCCGCAACAGCCAGATGCTGATGCCGAGCAACAGGAAATAGCTGATGATGGAAAAGATCAGGAGCATCCATATGCTGGGATCCACCGCAGCGGCCGTCGGATCAAAGCGCCCTATGATCCCCGGCACCGCAAACCAAATCAGGAGCAGCAGTCCGAAGAACAAATAGGGAAGTTTGGCTAAGATCAAGTCAGGAAGACTTGATCCAGTATATCGTTTCAGGTCTTCAGCACTCTGTTTCAAGTCTTCACGACTCTGTTTCAGGTCTTCAGCATTCTGTTTCAGGCCTTCACGACTCTGTTTCAAGTCTTCAGTACTCTGGTTCAAGTCTTCAGACTTGGAACCGGTATAAAATTTCGAATTAACGCTTAAAATTTTCATGATTTAATTATTTGATCAATTGATTTCTTCCATAAAACCTACATATTGGCTATTACTCACTTCATACCTGTCCTCACTGATGAAAGCCAAATAACAATGTAACTCCTTTTGCAGCCTGAGTGCATCCAGTGCCAAAAACACCGTCCCTTCCTGTCTTTGTCCGGCATTCAGCATACATAAGGCCTCTGGCCCTTCCGGAAAATACACCAGGACCATTACCCCATGATATCTGTCCTGATAGTCCATGCCGGTATTCTCCCAAGTAAAGCGAAGTCCATCGACTTCCTTGTTCAGTAGAAGATTGGAAGCAGGCAGCAGGTTCCCTTTACTGAGCACTATCTTCGCATAATTCAATTTCACATCCGGATACGCACCAACCGTAGCCTGTTGCAGATTGTATTTTACTGCGGCATTGTAAGGAAAAGCCGCAGTGCCTGCCACCAGCTTTGCAAAACCCGCATTGATGAAAGCTTTTACAGGTTTGAAAAACACACTGAGCACTTTCAGCCTTTGCCTACAGGTCTGCTGCGCAGGCGTAGCGGGCTTTTCGATCTTGCCCAGTTTCCGCGCTACTTGTTTCCCGTTGCGCACATAATAAACCGTATTTTGGAGATTTCGGAGATAGTATCCACCTCTTTTCGGGCCAAAGTGTCCAGTCAATTTTCACCCAACGCTTTCTGGATCCCCTGGACCTGGCGCTAGGTATTTCTGCCTGATAAATGCGCTTAGATAAGCGTTAGTAGCCTCCCCAATTCAATTCTTTATAACTCTGTGTTTAGAATCCAGATTTTACCCTATTTTCAGTACGCTGAGCTTTCTGAAACTGCTCAGCAGACCAGGAATGCAGACCCCATATAAATGATGATTCAAAGCCTTTAAAATCAGTCAAGTGGATACTTTGGCTGAAATTAGTGGACATTTTGCAGCGAAATGGCTGGACAGCGGATTCCGAAATCAGGTGGACAGTATTGCCGAAACCTCCAGTCTTGCCTTCATGGTATCTGTTCAATAGCGCTTTAAACTCTTTTGCTTCCATATCTTATAGGTTTTTCGACCTTCTAATATGTAAGACGTTTCAGAAATGAGAAGTGGGGATAGGGTGTGAAAAAAAAATTATAGCACACTTAGCTATAAAAAATTGATTATTTCATCTGGTGGTAGCACAGCTATTCCTGCATCTTTAAAATCTTTTAAATTCCTGGTAACGATAAATTCGATATCTGGAACTGAATTTGCAGCATATATTTGAATTGCATCTTCAAAATCTTTATGATTGGATAATAGGCTTTTTTTGATAATCGAAATATCAACGGAAATTACGGCTATAAAATCAAGAAGAGCGTAAAGCACTTCTCTTAATTCTTTTTCACCAATGTGCTTTTTCAACAAATAATGCGTTGTAGCAAAAGAATGGGAAGAAGTATAAAGTTGAACTTTCTTCTGCTCTGCCAAATCAAATATTTCTATTGCAAACTTACTGAAAGGAGGCCTATCAGCGAGAAGGTCGATTAAAATATTTGTGTCAACAAATACATTTCTCATAGGTGCTTGCTTTCAAAATAGGTGCTTAACACTTCCTTTTCATCGAAATTTGCTGGAAGTTTAACCGATCCCACCAACTTTTTAAGCTTAGGAGAAATCTCTTTTGTCCCCTGGTGTTCAGCTATTAGTGTCTCTAAATACTTTTCAATTAACTCAGATAAGCTTCTGCCAGTTTGCTTTGCATAAGATTTTGCTTTCTTTATAACGCTCTCTTCTACTGTTAATGTTAATTTCGTTGTCATGCACGTGTGTTTTAAACAAAAATACGTATTCTCTATAGGAAATAAAAATAATACTATCTGCGTAGCGATCACTTTATTAAATACATCATCACCAGCATCAGCCCTATCCTTGGCTTTAATGTCCTGATCGCCTTTTTCATTTGGTCCTTCACGGTATGTTCCGAGAGCCCCATACGCTCGGCAATTTCTTTGTTGGAGAGGTTTTCAATTCTGCGCAGGTTAAAAACCTCGCGCATGCGTGGCGGCAAAGCCGCGATTTCAAGTTCAATGATCGCAGAAAGCTGCCTTTCCCGCACCAGCGCGTCCGTCTCCACATAGTTTCCCTCCACAAATTGACCATAAGAGGCCGCATAATGGTCTACATGGCTCTTTCGCCGCAGCAGGTCGAATACCGCATTGCGGGCAATGGTGTAGAGGTACGCACTCAGGTTTAGCGCATCTTCATTCAGTTCTTCATGCCGGCCCCAGAGCTTCGCGAAAATTTCCTGCACAATGTCTTCAGATTCCGCAGCACTGCGGAGTTTATTGTAGGTATGTTTATAGAGCAAGGGACTGTAACGGTTGAAAACTTCTGTAAAAGCCAGCCTGTCCGCCTGCTTTAACAAAGCAACCAGTTCCTGATCTGTATATGCGCGATAAGCAGCCATGGTATATAAATATCCCTTGAACTAAAATAAGAAATTGTTTCGGCAATGTTACTTATATCTGATGGGATAATGGTAATGTTTGCAGATTTTTTTTCCTAAACGAGTATTCTGATCTTGTTAAGAAAGCTTCCTGCTCTGAAAGGGAACTGCTCCAGATCCGCCTCGTAGCAACTTCATAATTGCTACATTCCGGCCAGAAGCGCAGATCTTCATGACAGGAAAGGGATGCGAAGGCGCGCTGTTCCAGACCCTAAGCTTGCCCTACCTGACCAGCACATACCTATAGCTTTTCCCAGCCTGCACTAAAATCATTTCCCTTTTGGCACGGTCGAACTTCAGCAGTACGTCAAATTGTGCACGCTTAAAATCATTTCTGTTTACGGTTTCCAGTGAAAAAGCTTGCTGACCGCTAGCCTGGGCAACTAAGGTTGATCCCGACTTGGTGATGGAAATTTTTAAAGGCATTTCTTCGCTTTGATAATTTCCGAGCAATTCATCCAGGTCTTCGGTTTTCAGTTGTATGGGTAGCTCGTAAGGGCGGTTATAATAGGCTTTGAGCAGCACGAGCAAAACATCATTCAATACGTAATTCATCCCATTGGTGGTGATCGCAAACGTAACGCCATCTTCCGGAGCCAAGTACACGACACTATAACTTCCATAAGTACCACCATTGTGGCCTAGCAGCATTTTTTCGTAAAAAGGCGCCCTGATCAGCCCCATCCCGAATAGGTTATTGCCATCGAAAGTCTTCATCTGATTGTAGCTCTGCGCGCTAAGCAATTTTCCTGTAGCGAGCGAGTTGATAAATACGGACAAATCTTGCGGAGTAGACAGGATATCACCGACTCCAACGATATTGGGAAAATAGATGTCCTTGATCGGCAGCCAGGACCCGTTAAAGGAATAAGGTCTGGCTTCCAGCGTCTGGCTGTTATTGATTGTTGCTGCAACAGTGCTTTTCAAGCCAATCTTGTCGATGATCCTTTGCTTCAAGGCTTCTTGATAGCTCTTGCCACTAAGCTTTTCTATGATATAACCAAGCAGCAGGAAACCGCCATTGGAATACTGCTGTTTTGTTCCCGGCTCAAAATGCGGTTTAACACTCGCAATTTTATCCAGCAATTCTGCCCTGGTATGCGCATCGGTGATCCATTCCCGATTTTCACTGACATGATCGGAAAGGCCGCTGGTATGGCTCAGCAGGTGCGCCATGGTAATGCGATCTGCATTGGGCATCTGGGGAAAAAACTTGGAAAGCCTGGTGTCCAGCGTAATTTTCTTTTCCTCAATCAGTTGAAAGATCATCACCGCGGTAAAGGTCTTGGAAATAGATCCAATCCGATATTGCGTTTTTAAGGTAGCGGGAATCTTCTTGTCCCCCTCGACTTGACTGTAGCCGATAATTTTTTCGTAAACAGACTTGCCTTCTTTGGTAATTAGTATACTGCCCATGACCTGATTGTTGGTAGCGAGGGCCTGGAAGAAGCTATCGAGTTTGAGTTTATTAAACTGCTGTGCCTGGGTATTACAAAAGATAATGCTCAGCAGGAAGATTAGGATTGGAGCGATGTTTTTAGTCTTCATGGGATATTCGGAATTGTGCAGTAAGATAAGGATTTATATCAAAGTACGCCGCATTGTTTAGTCGAGCCCGAAAGCGGCCAGCATTTTGTAATGAATCAAAAAAAAGCCGCTCTTTGAAGCGGCTCGCAGGATTTTTACTATTTTCTTGTATGATTTATTATTTTTTCGTACCCAGTTCAGCTCTGATCTGCTGAACAAATTCTAATGACACCTCTGCAATTTCTGCGGCATTTTCATCGGAGAAGCCAGCCTTGGTGAGCAAGTTTTCAACGACAGCACGGGCTTTTTTAGCCCTTCCGGTTTGCTCGCCGAGTTCTTTTCCTTTGCGATATAAAAAGTCTTTTTCTTCTTTAAAAAATGTGGATATGGACTGCATAACTTTATTTAAAGGTTGTTCAATATGTGTACGCAACTGTACAAATATACGCAATTGTTTAAAATATTTTTCTTTTGTGAGTTCACTTACTGTGCCCTTGTTGATCTCACTTACAATGGATTGCAGGGCAGTTTACTTTTTTCAGTGCATCTGGCTTTCGCTCCTTGGTGTGCTGTATGTCGTCCGGTATTTCCTCGCTGTAAACAATATCAAGGTGCAGAACATCCCTGATGATCACCGGCATGGTTTGTTCTAGATTTTCCTTTAATAACTTATCGTACTGGTTGGTCTGGAAGCCATTTTGTTTTTTATCTGGCATATTTAAATTTTGATAAATTCGAATATGACCAGAAAGAGGTATTGACTGGTAAAGCTTGATGAGATTTAATTGGTTAATATCAATTCCATTTGAATATTGCAACGCACATAAGGTGTTGACCGTCCGACAACTTTTTTAAAACCCAGTTTGTGGTATAAATTGATCGCTGGTTTTAATAAAGTATTGCTTTCTAAATAGAGTTTTGCTGCGCCCAGACTCTTCGCTTCGGCAACTACGGCCTGTCCCAGCAACCAGCCTATACTTTTACCCTGTACATCAGGAGAGACAGCCATCTTTGCCATTTCATACTGGTAATCAGGATCATCCATCTTAATTAGCGCACATACACCTACTGGCTGCCCTTTGTATAATGCCACAAAGATTTTCCCTCCTTTATCCAGAATATAAGATTTGGGATTGTCCAACGCTTTAGTATCTGCCTCTTCGATTTCAAAATAAGTAGAAATCCATTGTTCATTAAGCGATTTAAAAGCAGTTTGATATCGTTCGCTATAGGGAACGATCTGAACATCTTTGCTCTCCCGAAGCTTACGCTGCTCCTGTACTCTTTTGAGCAATGATTTCTGTTCCAAAAGAAATTCCCATTCTGCCAGGGCTTCCCACAGGTTGTGCCGGGCTTCACTAATCACCCCTTCTATCGCAGCATCTACATCTGCTAATTGCAGCGTCAATTTAGCTGAAAATGATCTACCTTTTTCAGTTAGTGCCACCACATTGCGGCGTTTATCAGAAGATTCCTGATTTTCCTTTACCAGCCCGGCATTTGTCATTTCTCTCACAATCTTACTAACAGAGGGCTGTGAATGTCCGATTTCAACTGCGATTTCTGTAATGGTTTTTTCACTGTCTTGAGCCAGCACGAAAAACACCGGAAACCATTTTGGGGCAAAATCCAGACCGTACCATTTGTAAATTTTTGCCGCATCATCGGTAATCATAGAACTAAACAGCCTCAATCGACTTCCCAAAGCAGATTTGCCAGTTTTTTCAAATATCTCCATATATCATTACTATTTACATAACCAGTTATGCAAAATTAAGAATAGTTTTGAACAATGCAAGAAAAGCTCGCTTTTTAAAGATCCAAACGTACAGTTGTCAAGCATTCCTTGATAACTGCTAAAGACGGGAAGAGATATAAGTTAACAGTGAAACAAAAATGCCCTCAGCATCAACTGAAGGCATTTTATAAATCCGATGCAATTATCTTCGGAGAACTTATCCAATATTGGATAGGTTGAATGTACCCGAGAGCAGATTCGAACTGCCACGCCGTTGCCAGCGCCAGCCCCTCAAGCTGGTGCGTCTACCAATTTCGCCACCCGGGTATTTGGAGTTGCAAACATAAACTATTCGCTGTATAATGTCAAGCCATCATACGCTAATTTTATATTTGGCGGTAAATCTTTTTCCACAGATTCATGTAAACCCATATTATGGCTAATGTGAGTTAGATAAGTTGTTTCAGCTCCAATTTTTGCAGCGAATGCTATGGCTTCGTCCAACGTAAAATGAGAAATGTGCTCTTCCTTCTGCAAGGCATTAACAACCAATATTTTAGTCCCACGAACTTTGGCTACTGTTTCATCAGAGATGGTCTTGGCATCCGTGATGTAGGTAAATTCGCCAATTCTGAATCCAAGGATCGGCAATCTGTAGTGCATAATCTCTAAAGGGATGATCGGTGTTTCTCCAATGTTGAAAACATCCCCATCGATGGTATGCATGTCAATTTGTGGTAAACCAGGATACCTGACATCGGAAAATATGTAAGAAAATTCTTTCTTTAATGCCTGTTGCACCCGCTCAGTAGCGTAAATATCAATATTCTTTTTCAGGAGATAGTTGAATGGCCTGATGTCGTCCAATCCCGCGACATGGTCTTTATGCTCATGGGTATATAAGATCGCATCCAAGTCCTTCACACCCGCACGGAGCATCTGGTACCGAAAATCAGGACCACTGTCGATCACCATGGTCTTATCGGCGGTCTCAAGCAGTATAGATACCCTTAAACGCTTGTCTTTGTGATCTGTAGACCTACAAACGATGCAATTGCATGTAATAACTGGAATGCCTTGTGAAGTACCTGTACCTAAAAATGTGATTTTCAAAATGGAGGAGTTATGATCGTATCTTCAAAAATAGCAAACTACCTCAAATCAACAACCTCAACCCCAGGATATTTTTTAGTATCAAACACAAATATGCTTTCAGGCAACCTCGGTGCAGCTGAAAAGGATTTTACATTGTAGGTATACTTGTTGCCATTTTTATCGAAAATCAGCACATTTGAGATTTGCTTTGCGGCCTTGTCTATGCTCAGCCGGATCTTAAAAAAAGACTTCTTGGTATCCAGTGGAGAAAGGTCGATCATCTGATAGGTTTTATTACCAGATTTGGTATCACCTGTATAGAGGTACTTGTATCCGCTCTCGTAGAGTGTAAAGATCTTCGCCGGGTTCAGCGCGTCGCTGCCATTGTCTACATCGGTCACCTGAACTTCATTATCATCTTTCAAATAAGTCCATTGGCTCCTGCCGTCACTCAACAACTCCTGATCCGTCATGCTCACTTTATACTTGTTGGCCTTGGCTTTCACGAGTAAAGTACCTTGCTGACTTTCTTTAATTTTTGCCTGCTGGTTATCCAGCGTAAAAGTAAAATCTGCCTTTACCATATCGTAAGAACGGTATTTCTTACTCACTCCTGCTAAAATCGCTTTGGCTTTTGCATCATTCTGCGCGTAAGCAGTAACTACAAAGCCCATCATCACTAACAACAACACGATCTTCTTCATCTTTCTCTTTTTAATTATCAATTGTTGTTTAAGTCATTCAAGAACTGTTCCAAAGCGTAATCATCGGGAATCAGTACCTCTCTCGCCTTACTTCCCTCAAAAGGTCCGACCACTCCCGCAGCCTCCAATTGATCGATGATCCTTCCAGCCCTGTTGTAACCCAATTTCAACTTGCGCTGGATCAGTGAAGTAGATCCCTGCTGGTGCATAACGATCAGTCTGGCAGCATCTTCAAACATAGAATCACGGTCATTAGGGTCAAATTCTACCTTAGCGTTCTCAGCTGCTTCGTCAATGTATTCCGGCAACTGGTAGGCTTCAGGGTATCCACGCTGTACACCGATAAATTCGGAAATCCGGTCAACCTCCGGCGTGTCTACAAAAGCACACTGCAAACGAATCAGGTCGTTTCCTGTAGACAATAACATATCTCCCCTACCGATGAGCTGATCTGCACCACCGCTATCCAGAATCGTCCTGGAATCGATCTTAGACAATACCCTAAAAGCAAGTCTGGCCGGAAAATTCGCCTTGATCGTACCCGTAATGATATTTACAGATGGCCTTTGTGTAGCCAGTACCAGGTGGATTCCAACGGCACGTGCCAATTGTGCCAAACGGGCGATCGGTGTTTCCACTTCCTTACCTGCTGTCATCATCAAATCCGCAAACTCGTCGACAATTAAAACAATATACGGTAAGAAGCGGTGTGAATTATTTGGATTCAGCTTACGCTTGATGAATTTCTCATTGTATTCCTTCAGGTTCCTCACCTGTGCATCTTTCAAAAGGTCATAGCGCTGATCCATCTCAATACACAACGAGTTTAACGTGTTGATCACTTTCTTCGTATCTGTAATGATGGCATCTGCTTCTCCAGGTAGTTTAGCCAAAAAATGGCGCTCAATCTTATTGAACAGTGTGAGCTCTACCTTTTTAGGATCTACCAGCACGAATTTGAGCTGCGAAGGATGTTTCTTGTACAACAAAGACACAAGAATGGAATTGATCCCCACAGACTTACCTTGTCCCGTGGCCCCCGCTACCAGTAAATGGGGCATTTTGGACAGATCGGCAATATACACTTCATTGGAAATGGTCTTACCCAGGGCGATCGGCAGATCCATCGTAGTCTGCTGAAATTTCTCCGTAGCCAGTATGCTCCTCATAGAAACCATCTCGGGATGCATGTTCGGAACCTCAATCCCGATAGTTCCCTTACCCGGCATCGGTGCGATGATCCTGATCCCAAGTGCGGCCAAACTCAAAGCAATGTCGTCTTCCAGATTCTTTATTTTTGAAATCCTGACGCCTGGCGCAGGAATGATCTCATATAAGGTCACAGTCGGACCAATCGTCGCCTTGATCTTATCGATCTCTATATTGTAATGGTTCAGAGTCTCGACAATCTTATTCTTATTGGCCTCCAGTTCTTCTGCATTCACAGAGATCTTATTGGAACCGTGGTTCTCCAGCAAATCCAAATGCGGATACTTATAACTGGCTAAGTCCAATGTAGGATCATAGGTGCCAAACTGCTCAACAAGCTCTTCAGATTTTTTGTCTTCCTCTGTTTTCTCTATGGTGAGTTCAGGCTCTGGCTTATGGGACAGATCTACGACCGGGTTAAGTTCAATTGGAGGAGTAACCGCCAGAGGAGGAACAACCGCAGCTGGCGTATGCATGACATTCACCGCCGGAGTAAATGTCGGAATGATCGCTTCTTCTTCTACTTTCTCCTCAAACCTGGAAGGACTGATCACAATATTCTGCTGTTCTTTTTCCTTTTTACGGGAATTGGCAAACCTGTCGTTCAAGGTAAACTCAACAGGCTCGGAAAGCACTTCATTCTCCAGTTCAATGTTTTCCGGTACTTCGGGCACAACCTCCTTGCTGGTCCTTCGTTCCGGTATCTTAAAATCAATATTGTAGGCAACAACCAGGACGCTTAAGGCCAGAAAGGCCAGTAAGCCGCCAACACCTGTAATGCCGACCTGTGCTGTCAGCAGTTTATTGCTCCAATAACCAAACTGACCTTCAAGATAATGAGGGGCGTCGGAAATGAATGCATGAAAAAAGCCCAAGCTCAGGGAAATAAACAGCAAAAAGAAGAGGCTATAACCCAGCGTTTTCTCGAGCGCAAAGATCTTGACCTTAAACAACAGACGATAGCCGATTACAAAAAAAACAAAAACAAACAGGAAGGATGAAACACCAAACCATTCGTAAATGAACTGGTGCGATAACAAAGCACCAAACTTGCCCAACCAGTTTTGCACCACTGGCGGGATATTGACCTGTTGAAGTTCCTCGTAGCTTTTAAACAGATTAGACCATCCCCCATTCGCATCAATTACATAACTATGGTCGTCCTGCCAGGTGAATAAATAGGAAGTAAACGCAACCAGGAAGTATAACGTGAGGACGATAAAAACGAGACCAATGATCTTAATGAAACGCCCATCCTGAAAATCAAAACGGGGCAGTATCTCCTGACGTTCCTTAAACTTTCTGGCTCCCGGGGATTTCCCAGCCTGCTTTTCATCTGAGTCGCCTTTGAAAGAATTGGATTTGAATTGATTACCCCTTACCGACATTTTCTCTAAGTATTTATTTAACAAACTTAGATAAACTGCCTAGCATTCATGAACATTTTTTAAAAAAAATTTACATAAGTTTGTCCATTCAAACTAACTTTCAGGATGGACATTTCAACCCTAGAGGCTTTAATAGAAGACAATAAAATTCAGGAAATCTATGACCTTCTGAACCAGATGCCTCAACTGGCAGACCAGCAAACCAGTCATGGCATCTCTCCGGTTCTATTGGCTTGCTACTACAGAAAGCCACAAATGGCCGCAATGATTGCCGGTTTTTCCACTGAAATTACTTTGTTTGAAGCCTGCGCTTTAGGTCAGGCTGAACATACCCTGGAACTGATTACTGAACAGCCCTCCCTGGTGAATGCCTTTGCCAGCGATGGTTTTACACCTCTGGGACTCGCGGCTTATTTTGGCAGGGAGGAAATTGTCCGTATCCTCATCAACAAGGGAGCGGAGGTCAATGTTCCAACCAATAATGGCTTTAACGTGTTCCCTATCCACTCCGCTGTAGCTGCAAAACACTACAACATCACAAAAATGCTGCTTGATGCCGGTGCGGAAGTCAATGTCAAACAAAAGGCTGGTTTCACTCCCCTACACGCTGCTGCACAGTATGGTGATATTGAAATCCTGATCTTGCTATTGGAACACAATGCTGATGTCTCGATCAGAATGGAGGGTGGCAAATTGCCGGCAGACCTGGCAGAAGAAAAGGGTTATAGTGATATTGCGGCAATTTTGAGGGAATAACGGTTAGACGTCCCAGATCCGCATCCTGATTTTTTTCATATACCTTCTGACATCGAGCACCAATGCCGCCAGCACGTAGAAGATGATCGGAAAACCTACCGCCAGAAATGAAGAATAAATAAAGAATAGCCTGATCTTACTGATCGACATATTTAATCGGACCGCAAGATAGGTACACACTCCGAAACTTTGCTTTTCAAAAAAGGTAACAATCCGTTGAAACATCTTATCTATTTAAAATTTTAACTCCGACACCACAATTTAAGCATTTTTTTTGATTGCAGTAGTATTTATTTAGCTGTAGTATGGCCTGACTCATCATCGCATTCTCCGGCTTCAATCCTGATCTAACGTATTGAGCTATAATTGTATTGTGCTCGGGGGCTAAAGATGTTAAAAAAGAAAAGGCCCGGTCGGACAGCATTGCATTGCCGGTATACCTCCCATAGCTAAACAGCAGCTGACAGATGGTATTGATCACTATGCCGTGTATGGAAGAACGCCCCAATTGCAAACTCACCTGCTTTGTGGCTTTATTGAAATGATAATGCTGCTTCCAATAAGGGTTGACCGGGAGGTTTTCGAACAAGCGGCAAACATCCGGCAGCTCCTCCAGTTCCAATATGGTGGAAAATAAATGGCTACTACTCGCCATCAGCGAGGCGAACTGGGCCAAACGTATGGTAGGAAAATTCTGGGGCCGCATTCTCATAAATTTCCAGGCCTCCGCATTGATCTCCTGAAGGCGGTATTTTTTACGTAAAAAAGTATACTCAGCGAATAATGCCCGGGGGTAGGTATCGGTGAAATCTGATCTTAAAAGGCCCGACTGTCCGAAGGTCAGTGCTTCGATCTGAAATTGACTGTTTTTATGTTTTGCCATAATTTGCTGGGGCAAAGATGTTGCGAGCATTTCGAAGGGCTGCGCATTTACGTTAAACCCAAAAGCCCGGGCAATGAAGAAATAAAATGTCTCATCCCAATTGCCTTTCAACAAGTCTAACCGGTCTAAAATTTCATTCGATTTGTCTTCGAAACGCTCGGCAATCAACCTGCTTAGTGTGCTTTCCACGATGATCGGATCGACAATCTGAAGCTGATTTGCACAGGGAAAGGCTTGTTTTTCATTCAGGAGCAATTGATAACGCGCTAACAGTCCGGCAGGAAACCGTTCCTTCAATACCAATACCGGGATCAAACTCCCATCCTTGCGGCAGATTTCCCGGTCGTGCTCATATACGACATGTAAGATAACCGATTCAAAGGCTGCATCTTTTTGATGGTGATGAAGATACCAGTCCGACGACCGCAAGTGAATTTCTACATTGCCTACCCATAATGTCCCGTCGATCAACAGCTTTGCTTTACTGAAATCAGGACCTGCATTTTGATTCAGGAGGCCGGGACTGACTACTTCCAGCAGTTCTCCCCCCACACATGAAAGTCCCTTAAAGTCAAACAACCTGAACTGCCAAATGAAAAATAAAAATTGCTCTGTGAATACCATTACAGCGAACCTAGCCGAAATGGAGCAAACCGACTAAATGCGCTGTATTTTTTTTTGCTTTTGATAGTTGGTGATGAAAACACCCAATATGATCAATCCCGTAGCGATCACAATATCAAAAGTGATGATCTCATCAAGGATCAGCCAGCCCAGGAACAATGCAATGATGGTGTTGAAATAGGAAAGCACCGAAACTTCAGTAGCCGTAACTTTCTTCAGGGCATAATGATAGCAGAAAAATGCGATCACGGAACCAAAAAGAGCAAGGTAGACTACGGCCATCATGCTTTTTCCACTCCAGGCCTGTATATTTACCTGATCTGAAAAAATGAAAGCAAGTACAAACTGAGCCAATGCAGAAAAAACAAACTGATAAAAAAGATCTAAGAAGATCTGGTCAGACTTGTGATTGTTCTTTTTCACATAGAGTGTACCTAAAGTCCAGCCCGTGATGGCTACGCATAAGAAGGCAATACCCATTTTATAATTGGGATCCAGTAAGGCACTGAATCCATCCCTAAAAATAAAAGCAACACCTAGAAATCCGATGATTACGCCCAAAAAGCCTTTGAGCGTTGGCTTTTGGATTCCGATAACTACACTACCGAGGAAAACGAATATCGGGTTCAACGCATTGAGCAGGGAAGTCAAACCGCTTGGAATACTTTGTTCCGCAACGGTAGTCATTCCGTTAGCGATCACCAGCATCAGGGAAGACAGGATCACTTGTCGCCTGAGGTGTGCCCAGCCTTTCCAGGCCAGTTCTCCCTTTCGCAACAACACGACCAATAAGATCAGTGAAGCGATGCTCTGACGAATGGCCGCCACAAACCATGGTGGAATGGTCTCAACCGCGATCCTGATGCCAAGGTAGGTAGTACCCCAGATCAGCGCTACAGCAACCAGTGCAGCCACCAGTTTGAAATCTATGGTTTTATTCATATCAGATTTGCGGCAGTCAGGATCTGCTCCATCTCCTGCTGCACTTTCAATGCTTCCTCACGCGCTTTCTCTCCAAAATCTTCTCCATTGCCAGCATAAATAATGGCCCTCGCAGAATTGACCAGCAACCCGCATTCCTTATTGAGGCCATATTTACAAACTTCAGACAAACTCCCGCCCTGGGCACCTATTCCGGGAACCAACAAAAAATGATCCGGAGCCAGTCTTCTGATATTTTCGAATTCGGCCCCTCTGGTTGCCCCAACGACGTACATCAACTGGCCACTATCTGCCCATTGGGAAGAAATACGGATCACCTCCTCATACAGCTTTCCGTCCGGGGTCTGGTGCAACTGAAAATCACTATGTCCTGCATTGGATGTGAGGGCCAGCAGAATCACCCATTTATCTTTGTAATTCAGGAAAGGTCCGACAGAATCACTTCCCATATAAGGCGCGACAGTAACTGCGTCAAAGCCCATTCCTGATTTTTCTTCATTAAAAAAAGCATCAGCGTACATAGCAGAAGTATTCCCTATATCTCCTCGCTTTGCATCAGCAATGCTCAATGTATCTTTTGGTAAATATGCCCAGGTTTTCAGGAGGGTATCCCAGCCCTTTAAGCCCATAGATTCATAAAAAGCAGTATTCGGTTTGTAGGCCACGCAAAGATCTTTTGTTGCATCTATGATTTGCTTATTGAATTCCAACACTGGATTTTCGTATTTTAGCAGGTGCTTTGGAAGATTTTCCAATACAGGGTCCAACCCTACACACAAAAAAGATTTCTTGATTTTGATCTGCTCAAATAATTGGTTTTTATTCATCAGGGGGTAAATTTGTGGCACAAAGATGCCAATTTTAACAGGGATTTAATATGGCTTTTGAAAAATTGACTATAATTTATTTTAAACAATTTGAAGTTTTTCTTGGAGATTAAGTTACAAATACATACAATTGCAACATAATTCTCTAAAAGTTTATCTGACCATTCCAGAATATCTTCATAAAATTTTGTTATTCACCATCTTTTATTGCTGCATTTTCTGCTTGGTTAAATTTTTAAAATTTTCTCTACATCTATATAATGTTTAATAAAACAGAATTGAATGAAAAACTCACTGCTGAACTGCGTGAGATTGCAAAAACACAAGGGATACTAAATGCAGATGAGTTACGCAAAGCGGAACTTGTTGAAATAATTGCTCAGATCACCGAACAGGAAGCATCTGTAGCAACTGATCCTGAGCCTGTAAAAGCTGATACCCCCGTAAAACCTGCTAAAGCTAAAGCTGCAAAAGAAACTAACGGAGAGAAACCTACAAGAAAACGTATTCGTATCTCCGCAAAAGAGGAAGAAGCACCGAAAAACATGCCTTTTAACAGGGCTTCATTATTTGATGCACAACCTGCATACGAAAAGAACGAAAGCGCTGTACAAGTTGAATCGGAAGAACCTGTTGAAGTTTTAACAGAAGAAACTGCACAACCAGAAACAGTTGCGGCCCCCGTTAAACCTCAGTCAACGCCTGCTGCACCCTTCATCGATAAAAAGAATAAACCGCTAAGGGAAGAAAATAGACCTAAAAACCCGAATCAAAACAACGGAAACAATACCAATAGCAAACAGCAGATTGAAAATAGCTATTCGAACCTGGATTTCGACAACACCATTACCAATGAAGGTGTGCTGGAAATTATGCCGGACGGATATGGTTTTCTAAGATCTGCCGACTACAACTACCTGTCTTCTCCGGATGACATCTATGTTTCCCAGTCACAGATCAAGCTATTTGGATTAAAAACCGGTGACACAGTTAAAGGAAGCATACGTCCACCTAAAGAAGGTGAGAAATATTTCCCATTGGTAAGGGTAGAAACGATCAACGGACGTCTGCCTGCCGATGTAAGGGACCGCGTACCTTTCGATTACCTGACCCCGTTGTTCCCAACGGAAAGATTGAACCTTTTTACGGAAACCAACAACTACTCTACCCGCATCATTGACCTCTTTACGCCTATAGGTAAAGGTCAGCGTGGTTTGATCGTTGCACAGCCGAAAACTGGTAAAACGAACCTACTGAAAGAAGTAGCCAATGCAATCGCTAAAAACCACCCGGAAGTATACCTGATCATTTTATTGATCGACGAGCGTCCGGAAGAGGTAACCGATATGGCACGTAGTGTAAGAGCGGAAGTAATCGCTTCTACATTTGACGAACCGGCAGAGCGCCACGTTAAAATCGCCAATATCGTTTTAGAGAAGGCCAAAAGATTGGTAGAATGTGGACATGATGTGGTGATCTTACTGGATTCCATTACACGTCTGGCCAGGGCTTACAATACTACTGCTCCTGCATCGGGTAAAATCCTTTCAGGTGGTGTGGATGCAAATGCCCTACACAAACCAAAGCGTTTCTTCGGAGCTGCACGTAATATAGAAAAAGGTGGTTCATTGACCATTCTAGCTACAGCCCTGACAGACACTGGTTCGAAAATGGATGAGGTGATCTTTGAAGAGTTTAAAGGTACCGGTAACATGGAGCTCCAATTGGATCGTAAATTATCGAATAAACGTATTTTCCCTGCCATTGACATTACAGCCTCAAGCACCAGAAGGGACGACTTGTTGCACGACAGAGATACTTTACAGCGTGTATGGATCTTGCGTAACCACCTGGCAGATATGAATGCACAGGAAGCCATGGAATTTGTACAAGGTCAGATCAAGGGCACCAAATCAAATGAAGAATTTTTGATTTCCATGAACAGCTAATCCATATAGCTTTTTATGATCAGAAAACATATCCCCAATGCCATTACCTGTGCAAATCTGTTTTCAGGTTGTATAGGGATTGTTTATGCATTTAAAGGAAACCTGGAAGCCGCCGCGTATTTTGTGCTGCTTTCAGGTATCTTTGATTTCTTTGATGGTTTCGCCGCCCGGCTCTTAAATGTGAAATCCAATATTGGAAAAGAACTGGATTCACTGGCAGATATGGTGAGCTTTGGCTTTCTACCTGGTGTGGTGATGTTTCAGTTGCTGGCGCAAAGTGATTACAATTCAGAATATTCTCCTTATTTCGGCTTCATCATTACCGTATTTTCAGCGCTTCGACTGGCCAAATTCAATATTGATACCAGGCAAACAGAAGATTTCATTGGCCTCAATACGCCGATGAATACGTTATTCATCGTGTCCCTACCTTTCATCAAAACAGACTACCCGGCCATACTGGGTTCTTCGGCTTTGTTAATCGGGCTTACGGCTATATTAAGTGTATTGCTGGTGAGCGAGATCAGGATCTTCTCTATGAAATTCGGCACTAAAGGATGGAAAAACAACCGTTTGAAGTACTTATTCCTGCTGCTTTCGGTGGTTTTAGTTGTTGCACTTCAATTCGTTGCAGTGCCCTTTATACTGATGCTTTACATCGGATTATCCATTCTGCATTTCAGACAGATTCCCCGTTAACCTATAATTGCTTTTCCAGTTCTGCCCTTGCAGTATCTAATTGCCGGTAAAGTACTTCTGTAAAGGCGGTGATCTCACTGCAGGCCCATGGTAATGTTTCCAGGTCTTTCAATGCATTCGCATTGTCTTCTATCATTTGCATATGTGCTTTGGCATCTTCACGCCCAACATAGACAAAAGTTGGCTTTATTTTGTGGGCAACTCCCGCTGTTTTAGCCCAGTCCTTTTCATTGACTGCCGCTTGTAATTCCGCAATGTAAAGCGGGGTCTGACTTTTGAATAAGTCTATCATTTCTATAATAAACTCTGCGCTGTCACCGGACATTTCTCTCAAATAAGAAAGATCCAGGGGTTCATTATTTTTATCCAGGTTGATCATCTAAGCAAAACTATAAATTAATTTTTGATACTGATAATTTATCCGCTAAAGATCTCAATATATCTGAGACTGTTTTGTTAAGTATGGGGTGTAAATGATCTGGCGCAATCTCTGCAAGCGGTTCCAGCACGAACTTCCGGTTTTGCAGCTCCGGATGTGGAATAACGAGTTTTCCCGGGATTTCAATCACTTCATTATGGTAGAAAATCAGGTCAATATCAATCACCCTTGCCCCCCATCGCTCTAACCTTACCCTACCCAGCCGCTGCTCTATCTCTAGAACAGTATCTAAAACCTGCTCAGCCTTCTGTATCGTCTCTACCGCCAAAGCCATGTTGATAAATGAAGGTTGGTCTTCCTTTCCCCAGGCAGCAGTCTCATAAGGGGCTGAGCTAGACAAGACCTTACCCACTTTACTTTCGATTTCCCGGACGGCTGCATTGATCACTTCAATGCGATCTCCCATGTTGCTTCCGAGTAACAAATAAACTATTTTCTTCTCCAATACCATATCAATTATCAGGGTAAACTCAGCATCGTTTACTTATATTTACAAATTAAATATTAAACTGCCACATGAGAGAATTTTTCAAGTATGTTTTTGCTACCGTGATTGGAATTGTAATATCTACGGTCCTCTTGGTCCTTTTATTCGTTGTCATTGTAGTCGGGGTCGTTTCTTCAATCGAGGGCGACAAAACGGTAATCGTCGACAACAATTCGGTACTTTTCCTAAACCTGGACCAGGCGATCACGGAACGCACTCCCGATGATACTTTTGACAACCTGCCTATACTCGGTTCCGATGGAGCTAAGAGCATTGGTTTCAATGACATTATTAAATCACTCAAAAAGGCAAAAACAGACGATAAAATTAAATGTGTATATCTCAGCGTATCTTCCCCAAATGCCGGCTTCGCAACCATGCGTGAGGTAAGAAATGCCCTGTTGGATTTTAGACGCGGCGGCAAAAAGATCATTGCCTATAGCGAGGTATATACTCAGGGGGCCTATTACCTGGCTTCTGCAGCCGATAAAGTTTACCTGAACCCGGAAGGGGCACTCGAATTTAAAGGATTGAGTTCTCAACTGATGTTCTTTAAAGGTGCTTTGGAGAAACTGGGAGTAGAAGCACAGATCATCCGGGTCGGCACCTATAAAAGTGCAGTGGAACCTTTCATCAATGATAAAATGAGTGACAAGAACCGGGAACAGGTAACGGCCTATGTTTATGGCTTGTACAATACTTTCCTGGACGGGATTGCACAAAGCCGGAAGATCCCCAAAGATTCACTCCACCGCATTGCCGACGATTACAAAATCCAGCAACCTAAAGATGCCCTGTTCCACAAGATGGTCGATGGCCTTAAATATAAAGATGAAATACTGGACGAACTAAAATCTCTGAGCGGCACGGAAAAGAAGAATAACCTCAAAACGGTTACCATAAACGCCTATGCCAAAAACGTGAACGCAGAAAAGGCGATCGATAACGATACCAGAATTGCAGTGATCTTTGCCAACGGGGATATCAATGGCGGCGAAGGCAACGATGAGAGCATAGGGTCTGAGCGCATCTCCAGAACGATCAGAAAGGCACGCCTGGATAAAAACATCAAAGCAATTGTACTGAGGGTAAACTCTCCCGGTGGTAGTGCGCTGGCATCAGATGTCATTTGGCGGGAAATAGTTTTGACCAAAAAAGTAAAACCCGTTATCGCTTCTTTCGGTGATGTAGCCGCCTCAGGAGGTTATTATATTGCTTGTGCAGCAGATTCTATTTTTGTACAGCCCAATACAATCACCGGTTCCATAGGTGTATTTGGTGTCATCCCCAATTTCCAAAATCTGCTCAACAACAAACTGGGCATCACCTTCGACGGTGTTAAAACAGGAAAATATGCAGACATCATGAGTGTCAATCGTCCCCTAACCGATGGGGAAAGGCTCATCATTCAAACTGACGTCAACCGTGTATACGATAGTTTCATCAGCCGCGTGGCGGAAGGACGTAAAAAAACAAAAGCATATATAGACAGCATTGGAGGAGGCCGTGTCTGGATCGGTACTGATGCCGTTAAGATTGGTCTGGCAGACCGAACCGGAAGCTTCAACGATGCGATTACTGCTGCAGCTAAAAAGGCGAAAATAAAGGACTATAAAATTGTGGAATATCCTGAAATGATCGACCCACTGAAATCGCTGATGGAAAATAGCTCAGATAAGGTTAAAACCTATTACGCGAGAAAAGAACTCGGCGAACAGTACCACATCTACGAACAAATGAAATCGGCCATAGCCAAATCTGGTGTGCAGGCAAGAATGCCTTTCGAGATCAAAGTAAAATAGTCAAAGCATTACATTCATAATGGAAAATAAAGCGATTGCACGTACCTTAAGACTGTTATCCCAGTTGATGGAACTGCACAATGAAAACCCTTTTAAAATCAAGTCGGTTGCAAATGCCGCATTTAAAATAGATAAACTGCCCTTCCCAATCAAAACAAAAAATCTCGAAGAAATCGGACAGGTGGATGGATTGGGGAAAAGCATTTCAGCAAAGGTCTGGGAATTGCTCCAGACCGGAACCATGACTGAATTGCAGGAAATACTGGCCAATACTCCTGAGGGGATCGTAGAAATGCTGGGAATTAAAGGCATAGGCCCAAAAAAGATCGCAGTAATCTGGAAAGACCTTGGTATAGAGAATATCGGCGAACTCTATTACGCCTGTAATGAAAACCGTCTGATCGAAGCCAAGGGATTCGGCCTGAAGACCCAGGAAGAGATTAAAAAAGTAATCGAATTTCAAATGGCTGCCCATGGCAAATTTCTTTATGCGCAGACAGAACCTTTGGTCAATAAATTGCACGCAGACCTCTCTCTTTGGCTGCAGGGTTTCCCGGCCGAGCCTTTACTGGGAGTTGCAGGTGATTACCGTCGTTGCCTGGAAATCATTGAAGAAATTGAACTGGTGCTCGGGGCTGAAAACCTTACAGAAATCGAAGAAAGAATCACTGAATTCGAAGCGCTGACCTTCGAAGCATTTTCAGAGAATGTATTCATGGCCTTGAGCCCATTTGGATTGAAGATCAAGCTGAGTCTGGTTGAGAAAAAAGACTTTTACCTCAGCTGGTTCAAACTTACGGGTAATGATGCCCATGTAAGCGAAGTACTTTCCCTGGCAGGAACGGGTCCTTTCGAAGATGAATATGCCATTTATCAGAAAGCCGGCCTCGCATTCGTGGCGCCGGAGTTGAGGGAAGGACTGGATGAAATCGCTCTTGCAAAAAACAATCAACTTCCCGAACTGATTAAATATGACGACCTTAAAGGTAGTCTGCACAATCACTCAACCTGGAGTGATGGCGTGCATACCCTTGAGGAAATGGCCTTGTATTGCAAAGATACACTTCAACTCGAATATCTGGGGATCTGCGATCACTCCCGTTCTGCATTCTATGCCAATGGATTGAATGAGCAGCGGGTCTATGCACAACATCAGGAAATAGCAGCGCTAAATGCCAGATTATCCCCGTTTAAAATTTTTAAAGGTATAGAAAGCGACATTCTGAACGATGGCGCACTGGACTACAGCGATGACATCCTCAAAAGCTTTGATTTCGTTGTTGCTTCGGTACACAGCAACCTCAGAATGGATGAAGAAAAAGCCACTGCCAGGTTGATCAAAGCGATAGAAAATCCTTACACGACCATTCTCGGACATCCGACAGGTCGACTCCTGCTAAGTAGAAAGGGATATCCTATAGATTATGCAAAAGTTATAGATGCATGCGCCGCCAATAAAGTAGTCATTGAGATTAACGCCAATCCACTCCGTTTGGATCTCGACTGGCGCTGGCACCGCTATGCCCTGGAAAAGGGTGTGCTGCTATCCATAAACCCGGACGCACACAGGACCGAAGGATTTCACGACACCCGATTTGGCCTTCTGATTGGCAGAAAGGGAGGGCTTACTGCTGCACAATGCCTAAATGCCATGTCAGTTCAACAGATCACCGAGTACTTCGCCAATAAAAAATAGTTACCTTTGCCCCATGATTAGTAAGCTTTGTAATAAAATTTTCCAGGATGCGATCAATGACTATCACATTCACAACAACATTGATCAAGCCATTCAAAACTCATATAGAACTGGCACACTGGAACATTTATTATACCTGAAGTGCTGGATCGATACAGTACAATGGCACATGGAAGATGTAGTGCGCAATCCGGATATAGATCCTGTGGAAGGCTTGCAATGGAAACGCCGAATTGATACTTCAAACCAGGAACGTACCGATGTAGTCGAATACATTGATAGCTACTTTCTCGAAGAGTATAAGGATGTGGTACCGCTCTCCAATGCCAAAATCAATTCAGAAAGCCCTGCCTGGGTTGTGGACAGACTCTCTATCCTCGCCCTGAAGGTATTTCACATGAAGGAAGAAACACAACGTGACAACGTTTCTGAAGAACATATTCAGAATTGCAGTGACAAACTCAGGATTCTACTCAACCAGCAAACAGACCTTTCCAATAGTCTTGACGAATTGATCACCGACATTGAAAATGGTGTCAAATACATGAAAGTATACAAACAAATGAAGATGTACAATGATCCGGCACTGAATCCGGTACTGTACAATACCAAATAAAGGATGTCCAACACCGCAAAAATACTTGTCATTCGCTTCTCAGCCATGGGCGACGTGGCCATGACAGCACCGGTGTTGACAGCTTTTTGCAGGCACTATCCGGATACAGAACTGCTCATCGTCAGTCGAGCAGCCTTTGAGCCATTTTTTAATCAGCTCCCAAATGCTGGGTTTCTTGCCTTCGATCCCAGGCAAAAACATAAGGGATTTCTCGGATTGATCAAACTGTTTTTTGAACTTAAAGCGGAGAAAATCACGGCTGTCGCAGATTTGCACAATAATCTGCGCAGCAAAATATTGACCCTCCTTTTCTTTCTTTTAGGTGTCAGATCAATTTCCGTCAACAAAGGCCGGAAAGAAAAAAAACAATTAACGTGCAAGGACCACAAAATATTGGTTCCGCTCAAACTGACAGTACAAAGATATGCGGAGGTTTTTCAAAAACTGGGATTCCCTTTTCCCTGGGAGAATCAATTGCAACCCGCGGATAAAAAAGTCAGACGAACATCTAAATGGATTGGGGTCAGCCCCTTCGCTCAGCATTTACAAAAGGTCTATCCATTGCATAAAATGGAAAAAGTGCTCCTCAGCCTTGCGAACCATGGTCACCAGCTTTTCATTTTTGGTGGAAGCCAGGAGGAAGAAATCAGTGCTGAGAGCTGGGCTGCCAAACACGAAAATATCCAGTCCATGGTCAAAAAAATGAAATTGGATGAAGAATTGGAATTCATTTCCCAGCTTGACGTTATGCTGAGTATGGATTCTTCGGGAATGCATCTGGCATCACTCAAAAATATTCCTGTGGTATCGGTCTGGGGAGCAACACATCCTTATGCCGGATTTATGGGTTACGGGCAATCTATTTCGGATACTGTACAAATAGATTTATATTGCAGGCCCTGTTCCGTATACGGCAATATTCCCTGCTATAGGGGAGATTTTGCCTGTATGAATAATTTGCCGGAAGAGAACATTGTTGATCGGATATTAGAGAAATTAAACGATGACTAAAAAACTATTTTTAATTAGACATGGCAAATCTGATTGGGCTGACATCCAACTGTCAGACTTCGATAGGCCACTTAATGCAAGAGGAAATAAAAACGCTCCGGAAATGGCGGAACGGATTCTAAAGAAAGAACTCGTCCCCCAATTGATCGTCAGCAGCCCTGCTTTGAGGGCATTGTTCACCGCACGTCATTTTGCCCAGGTATGGGGAAAATCTACTGGACAAATTCAGCTGGAACTTGACATTTATGAGGCAAATGCTACTGCACTGCTGAAAGTTGTAAACGAACTTAGTGATAAATATGACCATGTTGCATTGTTTGGCCACAACCCCGGACTGACGGATTTCGCCAATTACCTTAGTGACGCCAATATCTACAACGTTCCTACGTCAGGGACCGTTTTGATGGAATTTGATGTAAACAAATGGTCTGAGATCAGCTTCCATAGCGGCAGACTGATCGAATTTGATTACCCAAAAAGTGCAAATGAGGATTAAAAGTGCAGGTGTTTTACGGTTAGGCCATTGTTTATCAACTGCTTCAGAGAATCAACACCAATTCTTAAATGTGTTTCTACATAATTGGTAGTGACTGAACTGTCGCTTTCTGTAGTTTTTACACCTTCCGGGATCATCGGCTGATCTGACACGAGTAGTAATGCACCTGTTGGTATTTTGTTTGCAAACCCCGTAGTGAAAATCGTCGCAGTCTCCATATCTACAGCCATTGCGCGCAGCGTTTTCAAATACTTCTTAAATTCCTTATCATGCTCCCATACCCTGCGGTTGGTCGTATAGCAGGTACCTGTCCAATAATCTCTGGAATGGTCACGTATCGTCGTAGAAATTGCTTTCTGCAACGCAAAGGATGGTAAAGCTGGCACCTCTGCTGGCATGTAGTCATTAGAGGTCCCCTCACCTCTTATCGCTGCAATGGGTAGTATGAGGTCACCCAATTGATTTTTTTTCTTTAAACCGCCGCATTTACCCAAAAACAACACTGCCTTTGGTGCAATAGCAGTCAGCAGATCCATCATCGTTGCGGCGAGGGGACTACCCATACCAAAGTTGATGATTGTGATTCCATTGGCTGTCACACTTTGCATAGGCTTATCGAGCCCCATTATTGGCGCATCATCATTCCATTCAGAGAACATCTGTACATACTTACTGAAATTGGTTAGTAGGATGTACTGTCCGAAATCTTCTAAAGGTCTACCTGTATAACGCGGCAACCAGTTCTTAACGATGTCTTCCTTGGTCTTCAGTCCTTTTTTGATGGGGGAATTTACCTCTTTGATCTTCTTTGCCTTTGCAACGATTTCTACATCTTTTTTTACATCTTTTTCTTCATTCATATTGTATTCCTTTTTTTTAAGTTAAAAAAAATCCCCGGTAATTTACCGGGGATAAGATTTTTATGCAGCTTTCAACTTCTTAAAGTCAGCCTTTTCGAATTTCTCTACGGCATAATCCAGGTTGATCACGAGCTCCTTGACCGTTGGATCGGAAGGAATGTCGAACATCGCATCCAACATAATCGCTTCGCAAATCGACCGCAAGCCCCTCGCCCCCAACTTATATTCCATCGCTTTATCTACAATAAAATCAAGCACTTCATCTTCAAAAACGAGTTTAACGTTTTCCAATTCGAATAATTTCACATACTGACGGAACAATGAGTTTTTAGGCTCCGTGAGTATGTTGCGCAAAGCAGCTTTATCCAAAGGATTTAAGTGGGTCAGTACCGGAACACGTCCGATCAACTCAGGGATCAATCCAAAAGATTTCAAATCCTGAGGAGTGATGTATTTGTAAAGATTTTTCAGGTCCAGATCCACGTCATCTTTTTTCACCTTGTAACCCACTGCCTGCGTACGTAACCGGTTGGCAATCTTTCTTTCGATACCATCAAAAGCACCGCCACAGATGAAAAGAATGTTGTTCGTATTCACTGGGATCATTTTCTGGTCCGGATGCTTACGCCCACCCTGCGGGGGTACGTTGACTACAGTTCCTTCAAGTATCTTTAGCAATGCTTGCTGTACACCTTCTCCGGAAACATCTCTGGTGATTGAAGGATTGTCGCTTTTACGGGCTACCTTGTCTACCTCATCTATATATACAATACCTCTTTCCGCAGAAGCGACATCATAATCCGCAGCCTGCAAGAGACGTGTCAGGATACTTTCTACATCTTCCCCAACATATCCTGCTTCAGTTAATACTGTAGCATCACAAATACAGAACGGGACATGCAGAATCTTGGCAATAGTCTTAGCGAGGAGTGTTTTGCCCGTACCAGTTTCCCCCACAAGCATGATATTGGATTTCTCGATCTCCACTTCATCCGCTACGTCGACCTTTTGTCCCAATCTCTTATAGTGGTTATAAACCGCTACAGAAAGTACTTTTTTCGCATCATCCTGACCAATAACATATTGATCAATATGCGCTTTAATTTCCTGTGGCTTCAATAAAGTGATTGACGTATCCAGGGGCTTTGATTTCTTACTGCCCAGTTCCTGCGCCAGGAGCTGGTTGGCCTGGGTCACACACTTATCGCAAATGTATGCATCAAGCCCTTCAATAAGCATCAATGTATCCTGTTTACCAGAACCACAAAAGGAGCAACGGGAATCTTTATTTTGTTTAGCCATTTTTTAGTCTTTCTTTGTACTACCGAGTACCTCGTCAATCATTCCAAACTCTTTCGCTTCGTCAGCTTTCATCCAGTAGTCACGATCGGACGCCTTCTCTACCCATTCATAGCTCTGCCCTGAGTGATTAGAGATGATGTCATATAATTCTTTTTTCAATTTCAGCATTTCTCTCAGATTGATCTCCATATCAGAAGCTACCCCTTGAGCACCTCCTGAAGGTTGGTGAATCATCACACGTGAATGCTGCAACGCAGCACGCTTGCCTTTAGCACCGGCGACTAACAATACAGCACCCATAGAAGCTGCCATACCTGTACAAATTGTGGCTACATCTGGAGTGATATACTGCATTGTATCATAAATACCCAGACCCGCATAAACTGAGCCACCTGGTGAGTTGATGTAAATTTGAATATCTCTGTTGTTATCTACCGATTGAAGGAACAACAACTGTGCTTGTATGATGTTTGCATTTCCGTCATAGATGGCATCCCCTAAAAAGATGATGCGATCCATCATCAAACGGGAGAACACGTCCATCTGAGCAACGTTCAGCTGACGTTCTTCAATAATGTAGGGCGTCATGCTTTTTGGAGAAACATTCGTAGCTCCTATATAACGATCTACATTCAATCCGTTTATGCGGTGATGTTTAACTGCGTATTTTCTGAATTCGTCTTTATCTATTTTCATGAGCTTTTTATTTTTATGTATAAAACTAAGTTGGCAATTTATTATTGTATTGTAAAATCTATAGATCTTTTTATATAAGTAAGGCGGCCCAAAAGCCGCCTTAAACAATATGAATACTTAAAGTTATGCCAAATATTACTTAGCGTTTACTTTAAAAGATCTACAAACTTATTGTATTCGATCTCTTTTTGGTCAATTGTAGCAACCGACTTGATGTGTTCAAAAACTTTGATCGCTTTTACTTCGTCAAAAATACGGTTGGCGTTGTCTTTCTCCTTGAGGAAAGTTGCAGTGTACTGAGCCAATTGATCTTCCGGCATTGGAGCTGGACTATACATTCTGAACTGAGCATCTAGGCGTTGCTTAGCAGTCTGGAAAACATCTTCATACTTAATTTCGATGCTATTGTCTTTGATCAGTTTGTTCTCAATCAAAGTCCATTTCAGGTTCTTAGCGAAGTCATCGTAACCTTCAGCCAATTCTGCATCAGTCAACTTTTCATTCGTTGCTTTTAACCATTTGCGCAAAAATTCATCTGGCAAATCCATTTTTACACTCTCTAGCAATTGCGTGTATATGTCGTTCTGCAACTTACGGTCAGCATCCTGATTGAACATTCCTTCGATCTCTTCCGTGATCTTTTCAGTAAAACCGGGCTCGTCTGTAACTGTACCTGCACCAAATAATTTATCAAAGAACTCCTGGTTTAAATCAGCTTCCTCTAAACGGTTTACATTTTTAACCGTTACCTGGAATTTTGACTTTAGATCCTTAGCGTCTTCTTCACTGATGTTTAATAATTTAGCGATGATCACCTCATTTTTATCAAAAGCTTTCTGGACATCCAATTCAACTACGTCATCTTTTTTCAAACCAATTAAGGTTTTCAAAACCTTTTTATCTGCTACCTGATCCAAACGAATAGACCCTGTTGCAGCAATGCCACCTTCAAAAACTGAACCATCAGCAGAAAGTTGTGCTAAATCGGCATAAAGGACATCTTCTTCTGCCGAAACTTCAGGATTTGTCATTTTGCCATAGCTTTTGCGGATGTTTTTGATCCTTGCAGCCAAAGTTTCAGCGTCTGCTTTTACTACATATTGTGTAAATTTATCTTTTGAAGTGATATCAACGTCAATAGCAGGTGCTAATCCCAATTCGTAATCGAATTCGAATTCGTCTGTATTATCCCATTTGAATTCTTTCGTATCATCCATCACAGGCAAAGGCTGACCGAGGATTTCAACTTTATTATCAGTTAAATATTTATTTAAAGTTTCACTCAAGAGGTTATTGATTTCTTCTACCAGGATACTGCGACCATACATCTTCTTGATGTGTGCTGCAGGAACCATCCCTTTGCGGAACCCCGGAAGGCTAGCTTTCTTCGCTTGTTCTTTTATAGATTTATCAACCTTTTCAGTATAATCTTCAGGTGCAATTTTGATTTTTACAATTGCGTTTAGGTCGTTAATTTTTTCCTGTGTAATGTTCATTTTTCTGAATCAATTTTAATAACCGTCATTTTAGGAAGATGCAAGAGTATATCACTCTTTACCATTTCCTTTAGAGGGCGCAAAACTAGTTTTTTTTATTGTATTTTTTATATATTATATCAAAAATATGGCTGGCCTGACCAGAAACAGAAACAGCCTCATAAGAGGCTGTCGTGTCATTGTGCGGAAGAAGGGACTCGAACCCCCACGCCGTGAAGCGCCAGATCCTAAGTCTGGTGCGGCTACCAATTACGCCACTTCCGCAGTTAGGATGTATTTGTTTCGGATTGCAAAGATAGATATTGTTTCTAAAACTCAAAACTGTTTTAAAAATATTTTGGCAAAAACAGCTTAAACAATTGGCTTACAGGAGAAATGTTTTTCGGCGCAATCAGTCAGGATCTATTAATTCGGACCAACTACGCGAGCCATACTTGTGCTATTACAGCAGCATTCTTGCATATTTGCTGGAGGAAAGACACCCTTTTTTCCCAACGAATATGCAGTTAAATCATTACTAATATATATTTATGCGAAAAAAGGTAGTCTATAGTACAAATACTAATTTATGCCGAACCTTTAGTCTCCGATTGAGATTCCGCACTTATTTTAATCTTGTGATCGGCCAAAGCGGTTTTATATCCCAGAGAGTAATTGATCGTGCCCCAGGCCGTCAACATAGTGATCAAATCCTCTTCCTTCAATGGCCCTGCAATCTGTGACTGACAATAGGCCAAATATTCTTTTTCTGTCATGATTTTTCCGGTTAATCTCAACCTCCAAAGTAAAGGTAAATCTTCGGTTTTAGATGTCAACGCTGTAAATTTAGAATAACCCAAATACATCCAGGCATCTAAGCATTTCGTTAATAAACAAATAGCCCATGAAAGCAATCGCAGACAACTACTTACAAAAAGAATTGGATGACAGGGTTACCAAACCGTAATCCTCGACAATAGTCTGACCCCAGATAGACTTGGAGCTGCTTAAGTATGCTCCATAATCAACTGCTTAAGTTGAGACACTGGCACAACTCCAGATTGTCGCCATACAATCCTTCCTTGTTTAAATAATATCAAAGTCGGTACGCCTTGCACGCTGTAAGCGGTAGCAGCAGACTGATTTTTATCTACATCAATTTTAAGTACTGTGGCGGCTTCCCCAACCTGATGTTTTAATTGGTCCAGCATCGGCGCCATGGTTTGACAGGGTCCACACCAAGTGGCATAAAAGTCCACCAAAACGGGCTTAGTTCCTTTAATGAGTTCTGAAAAAGTAGCCATATTAAAAGTTATTTTAATACTATTATACAAACAGAATGCCATTTACGCACGAACAGAACACAAAAAAAGCGGTCTTCACAGGCCGCTTTTTTGCTCAGTTATCTTGTTGCTAATTATGGCTAATTTGCCTTACTGAGATGCTATTTGTTGTTGAACCTGTCACATAGACAGTGTAAATTTTCCCAGAGGCAAATGCAGATAGATTAAAAGATCCTGCACTGGTAGTCCCTCCTGCAGGGTATACTTGCAGTGAGGAAAACCCAGGGTTTACCTCAACATATCCGCTCGCATTATCACGTGCCAGATTTGCTGCGATGTTCGTAGTGGCATCAGTCCGGATATCTACGTTGGCAGGCGCCGCATCACTTAGATGCACAAACCTTACTTTTGCTTTACCACTAGATGGTGCGGCCATGTCATCAGTAAAAACTTTTACCCTAGCTGATTGCCCGTCACCAGCCAGAAATACGGTATAGTATTTACCCTTGTCGAAATTTGCATTGGTGCTTGCGTAAGCAGCACTAGAGCCGTCATTCCTAAACTGAAGCGTTAGATTATTACCAGAATTAGCCACAACGTATCCATCGGAAGCGTTACCAAATGCCAGTCCTCCCTGAACAACTGTTTTATTAGCTAGATAGAATCCTTGTGGAGAAGAAGTTGTCGAAGCATTAACAACCTTCACATTGGCAGATCCAGTTTCATCGATGTCGTCCTTCTTACATGAAGTCATTCCCGTAGCGATGGCCACGACAAATGCACCTGCGAACAGGCTTTTAAATAGAGATTTTGTTTTCATTTTACTGTTTTTTATAGGTTTAAGATAGATCCGGATATCCCAATCCAGGTGGAGAGTTTACTGCAAAAACCAATCCGTCATTGTGAAACTGGAGTAACACCCACGGAAAAACAATACATTAATCAACTAATAGACAATTACTTATAACAAAAACAACTGCATTACATGACAGGATAAATAGCAGTATTGAAATTGTACTAAAAATAATACAATCAAGATCTAATTTCATTCTGGAGCTGAAAAAGATATTGAACTGCTTTCACCAGCCGACTGCCATACCAGGAGAACATTTCCCCATCGACCAACATGACATGTGATTGGGGTAGTGCAGATTGAATCTGTTGCAGATGCCTTGTTTTAAAAGGATAAGGCTCTGACGACAAAAAAACTAAATCCGGTTTTAAAGCAACAAGGGTTTCCAGGCCAATCTCTGGGTATCGCTCCTGTTCAATTACATTACGTAGACCATTCATAGCTAACAAATCATCTATAAAAGTCGATTTTCCGGCAAGCATAAAGGGTTTCCTCCAGATCATGTAAGCCACTTTCTTGTCGATGCCATTCCTTAAAGACAAACTTTGAAGATCCGTGAACCCCCCATGAATGAGGTGAACGAGGTAAGCTGCTTCCGGCTGACGGTCGACCAGTTCACCCACCTGGAGAATCATTTTTTTTGCCTCTTCCAGAGTATAGATATCACTCATCCAGACAGGAAACTCCACCATGAGTTCCTCGATCTGATCCTGCTGATTTTCTTCCTTATTGCCGATGATCAGATCCGGCTGAAGCGCCCTGATCATATCTATGTTTAACTTCTTTGTGCCCCCTACTTTTGCTGTCGAGGCAAACTTAGCGATTGGATGTACACAGAATTTCGTGATGCCCACAACCTCCTCGTCCAATCCGAGCTCGAATAACAATTCCGTTTGTGAGGGAACCAGGGAAACAATCCTTTTAGGCGGGAAGTTGATTCTGATTTCCCTGCCGAGTTGGTCTGTGAAACTGTGCTGCATAAGACAAAGATAGACTTCTGAAAAGAAATCTGACTACTCGTACTTCAGGGCATCCACAGCACTTGCTTTTACAGCATTGCGCACCCGGAGAGTTACGGTAATTGCCGTCGCTAACATGGAGATGCAAAACGTGATATGCCTTTAATGCAAACAATCCAATCAATGAAAGGAAGATGGAGAGCACCGAAAATACTGATACCATTTTTCCAAATCGCCCATGCGCTACAAATAAATTTCTGTAATCATCTTCAAGGTAGTACAGACTCCAACCAAATTGATGCTCAGCATAGACCTGAAACTCATAGAACAGGCATTTATTAATTTAATAAGCAATAGCATATCTGCCCTGAAAAACATAAATCAACCTATGATAGCGATTGACTATAGGCTTGACAAGCATAAATTATATCTGGAAGTTTCCGACAATGGAAAAGGCATAAGCACAGAAACGAAGGAAAAGATTTTCGTACCTTTTTTCAGCACAAAAAAAGAAGGTTCAGGAATCGGATTGACCATTACCCGAAATATTATGAAAATGCACCAGGGAAAAAGTAGTTTCAATTCCTTTTGAAAGAACTACTTTTTCCCTGGTGTTTAATATGACTAATTGATCACGGTACCATCCGGAATGACTGCTCCTTTTTTGACAACTACAATGCCATCTTTAACAGTATACAAACTATGCTCTCCATCTTCCAGATGTGATCCACCGATGATTTGTACATCATCACCGATACGGCTGTTCTTATCTACAATAGCGTTTACAATCTTACACCTGTCGCCAATACCGATCATTGGCTTGCCATGTTCCTTGTCTTCTGCAATCTCTTCCAGGGTCTGGTATTTATCACTGCCCATAATATAGCAGCTCTCTATATGAGTACCCACACCTATTCTGGAACGGATACCGATCACCGCATGTTTAATCGATTCTGCCTGCAGGATACATCCTTCTGCTATAATGGTTTTATCCAATGTAGTTCCAAGTATTTTCGAAGGCGGCAACATTCTTGCACGGGTAAAAATACTATGATTATGATCAAAAAGGTTGAACTTTGGAATATCGTCGGTAAGGCCGAGGTTGGCTTCAAAGAAGGACGAAATATTTCCTATGTCTGTCCAGTAACCCTCATATTGAAAACTCAATACATCGTATTCTTGAAGCATTCTTGGAATAATCTCCTTACCAAAATCCTTTTCATCTGCATTTTCCGAGAAGATCTTAATCAGCAAATCTTTGTTAAAAATGTAAATCCCCATGGAGGCAAGGTAATCCCTACCCTCTGCCTGCATATCGGGTCCGGTATCAGAGGTCCAGTCTGCCAGCAGTTCCGATTTAGGTTTCTCAATAAATGAGGTAATAATATTGTGTTCATTAGATTTCAAGATTCCAAAACTCGGCGCATCTTTTCCGTTTACCGGAATGGTGGCCAGCGTAATTTGTACACCACTTTCGATATGTGCATTAACCATTTCGTTGAAATCCATTTGATATAACTGATCGCCGGAAAGGATCAATACATATTCAAATTCATGGTTTAGCAAATGGTGCATAGTCTGCCTAACCGCATCTGCTGTCCCCTGAAACCAGGTTGGATTTTCTGGTGTCTGCTCTGCAGCAAGAATATCCACGAAGGCCGAACTGAAATGACTAAAGTGATAGGTATTCTTAATGTGCTTATTTAGTGAAGCCGAATTGAATTGGGTCAGGACAAACATCCGATGGATACCTGAATTTAAACAGTTCGAAATTGGTATATCTACCAATCTGTACTTTCCTGCAATCGGAACCGCAGGTTTGGAGCGAGTTTGTGTAAGAGGGGCTAATCTAGAGCCCTGGCCACCGCCAAGAATTACACCTAATACTTTGTCAGTCATGTCTATTGAATTTTATATTTGGTACAGATCGATATATTGTTGCGCTGCCTGATCCCAGGAATGGTCCAGTTGCATCATTAGCTTCCGTATTTCTTTTATTCTTTTATTGTCTCTGTAAAGGTCTAAAGCACGCCCCATCGCATGGTTTACATCCCATACACTGGTTTGGTCATGACAAATACCAAATCCTCCATCACCTATATCAACTACGGTATCCTTTAAGCCACCGATTCTTCTTACAATCGGAATAGTCCCATACCTCAGGGCATACATCTGGTTCAGCCCACAAGGCTCTACCCGACTTGGCATCAGTAAGAAATCTGCTCCGGCATAGATTTGGTGGGAAAGTTGCTCATTGTAACCAATAAATACATTGTAATTTCCCGGAAACTGTCCTTTCAAATGGTTCAGCCTACCTTCCACCTGTGGATCACCAGATCCCAATACCAAAACATTCATTTCTCCATTTGCTTGCATCAGTGCATTATAAAATATATCAGGTAACAGGTCTGCTCCTTTCTCTCCAACAAGCCTTCCTATAAAAGTAAAGAGTGGTCTGTCAGGATTCAGGTTGAAAACACGACAAAGGGCTTCTTTGTTTGCCTTTTTTCCACTATCTGCTGTTCTAATCGCATATTTTTTCTCCAGCATCGGATCGGAATGCGGATTCCAGACTTCATTGTCTATCCCGTTAAGGATTCCCACTGATTTGCTGCGCTCTTGTGCCAGCAAGCTTTCCAGTCCATTTGCATGGTAACTGATTTCATCCAAGTAACTGGGTGATACGGTAGTTACCCGCCATGAAGCTTTAATTGCGGCAGCCAATGGATTGATTGCACCCGTCCAGCCCAACTGACCCGCATGCCACAAATCAAAAGCTGGTATATAATGTAATTTATCCCAGCCAAATTGTCCCTGGTACTGGGCATTATGTATAGTGAGTACACTGGGGATTTGGCTAAGTACCCGGAATTGCTGACAATTGGCCATCATAAAAGGTACCAAACCTGTATGGTGGTCATGACAGTGTACTACGTCCGGACGATGTTCCCATTGGGCCATCCAATCCAGCACAGCAATCTGATAAGCGAGAAAGCGTTCAGTATCATCAGTATAACCATACACCATGTCCCGGTCCATCAATCCAGGTATGTGTACCAGGAAAAGATCAAAACCTAATTTGTTGTTTTTCTCACGCAAGATCCTTACTGGAAAACTATGAAAACCCAGTTTGCTCCAACCATCGTATACAGCTTCAAATTCATTTTCTCTTAAGAATTTACTTTGGTAGGCTGGCATCACGACCTTAGCGAAATGTCCCAACTTATTTTGATACTTGGGTAAAGCACCAACTACATCGCCCAAGCCCCCGACTTTAGCAACGGGGTAACATTCTGCACTAAGGTGTATAATCTCCATATGTTAAGCTTTTAAAAATTGTCTTAAAATAGGCAATACAATACGTAAAGCAAATGTTTTAGAAAAGAAAATTTAAAAAAAAGAAACCCAATTATCGCAGTACTATGCGACAATTGGGTTTCCGTAGTTAGCTCTATTTTGACTAATCTGCAACCGCCCTGAACATCAGGGCAGCAGCAGTCAGATTTGTTCTGCTATCAATCAAAATCGCAGCACCGTTAGCCTTATTTTCGGTATAAAAATCGAATGCAAGAGCATCTGCGGTTTTCAGCACCACACGGCCAATATCATTCAATCTGAAATCATAAGCGTCCTGCTTTTCCAGCGTATTAATGTCCACTTTATATAGAATCTCTCTGATTTTGCATTTAGTCACCTTGCTATTGTGCTGCAGCAAATAGGTAATGTTCTCGTCCAAAGGGCGGGAATCCATCCAGCATACATCAGCCTCTATGAGCTGTGAACTTTGTGGCAAATGATCGGAATTAACCAGTACATCGCCTCTGCTAATGTCTATATTGTCCCTCAAATGGAGGGTTACAGATTGTCCGGCATGTACTTCTTCGGGCCGCTGATCGAAAATCTCAATCCGCTCTATAACGGAACTGGTTCCTGAAGGTAAGACTGTCACACGGTCATTCAACTGAAAGGAACCGCTTAGTACTCTTCCGGCATACCCCCTGTAGTCGTGCAGCTCATCTGTTTGCGGACGTACTACCCACTGTATCGGCATCCTGGCCAGGTTATATTCTGGTCCGGATTCAACATCTACACTCTCCAGAAAATGCAACAGGCTGCGCCCCTGGTACCATGTCATGTGTTCAGATTCATTGACCACATTATCTCCCTTAAGTGCGCTCACCGGAATGAAGGTCACATCCTTCAATTTCAGTTCTGCAGCAAGGGCTTTATATTTATCTGTGATTGCATCGAATACGGTTTCACTATAGTCTACCATATCCATCTTATTCAGACAGACCACCACGTGCTCTATACCCAATAAGGAAACCAGATAGGAATGCCTGACGGTTTGCTCTACCACACCGTTACGTGCATCGATTAGGATAATAGCCAGCTTTGCGGTAGAGGCTCCGGTCACCATGTTCCTGGTATACTGAATATGTCCAGGTGTGTCTGCTATGATGAATTTGCGATTGGCAGTCTGAAAATATTTGTAGGCCACATCGATGGTGATACCCTGCTCACGCTCTGCGCGAAGTCCATCTGTTAGGATAGCCAGATCAATCGTACCATCATCATTTTTACGGTTGCTCTGTTGCAGAGCTTCCAGCTGATCAGCCAAAATGGAATCTGTATCGTATAACAACCTACCAATCAGCGTACTTTTGCCATCATCAACACTCCCGGCTGTAAAAAATTTTAGTATATTCATTAAAAGTATCCTCCTTTTTTTCGGTCTTCCATAGCAGCTTCAGACACTTTGTCGTCCATGCGGGCACCACGTTCACTAATTTTTGAATCACTGATCTCTGCAATGATATCATCCAGCTGATCGGCATTAGATTCAACCGCAGCGGTGCAACTCATGTCACCCACAGTGCGGAACCGGACTTTCTTATATTCGACGATATCGTCCTCATCCATATTGAGGAATGGCGAAGCAGCCATCAACTGACCATTGCGTGTAATTACATCTCTATCGTGCGCAAAATAGATAGAGGGAAGTTCTATCTGTTCACGTTTGATATAATTCCAAACGTCCAACTCTGTCCAGTTACTGATCGGAAATACCCTAACGTTTTCTCCCTTATGGATTTTTCCATTGTAAATGTTCCATAGTTCAGGACGCTGGCGTTTAGGATCCCATTGTCCGAATTCATCACGCACCGAAAAGATACGTTCCTTAGCACGTGCCTTCTCCTCATCGCGCCTTGCACCGCCTATACAGGCGTCAAAGCCATGCAGGGCAATGGTGTCCAGCAAGGTAACGGTCTGCAGAGCATTTCGACTTGCATTTTTCCCAGTCTGTTCTACAACTTTACCTTGATCTATAGAATCCTGTACATGGCCTATAATGAGTTTCTCCCCTATTCGCTCCACCATACGGTCGCGATAGCTGATGGTTTCCTCAAAGTTGTGTCCGGTATCAATGTGCACCAGGGGAAACGGAAACTTACCCGGCCTAAATGCTTTTTCAGCAAGCCTCACAAGCGTAATGGAATCCTTTCCTCCTGAAAACAGCAAAGCTGGCTTCTCAAACTGTCCTGCTACTTCACGTAAAATATGAATGGCTTCAGCTTCTAATTCGTCTAAATAATCTAATTGGTACTTACTCATGTTTTGTTGCAATTACGTTGTGGCATGCAGTCCACATTCCTTTTTCGACTGGTCTTCCCACCACCATCTCCCGGCCCTGAAATCTTCTCCCGGCCTTACAGCCCTGGTGCACGGCGCACATCCTATACTAGGGAATCCTTTGTCATGTAATGTATTGTATACAATATTATTTGCTTTGATATAATCTTTCACTTCTTCCAACGACCAGTAAAAGATCGGATGGAATTTGATCATTTGATTTTGCTCGTCCCACTCCAGATTAGTCATGTCATGCCTGTTGATAGACTGCTCTGATCGGATACCGGTAACCCATAACTCGTTTCCGGACAGTGCACGTCTTAACGGTTCCAGCTTGCGGATTCCACAACATTCCTTACGGTTTTCCACAGATTCATAGAAACTGCTTGGTCCTTTTCTATCTACCATTTGCTGTAAATCATTAGCATTGGGAAAATAGGCTTTAATAGGTTTTTTGTAGATTTCCAGTGTCCTGTTCCATACATAATAGGTTTCTGGGAACAACCTTCCGGTCTCCAGTGTAAACACGTCTATAGGAATATCATTGGCAAAGATCATGTGTGTAATCACTTGATCCTCCCAACCAAAACTGGTAGAAAAAACAACCTTCCCAGGATACGCATTGGCAAAATACCTTAATGCTGCCACCGGTTCCAGTGCTTGAATGTCTTCT
Organism: Pedobacter sp. GR22-6; assembly: GCF_037402555.1. Taxonomy (NCBI): domain Bacteria; kingdom Pseudomonadati; phylum Bacteroidota; class Sphingobacteriia; order Sphingobacteriales; family Sphingobacteriaceae; genus Pedobacter; species Pedobacter sp. GR22-6. Next base: position 828,479 of record NZ_JBBEUC010000002.1, on the reverse strand, counting down.
GCTATTGATGTCAACTGCGCTTTCATCTTATTTTTTTAAATCCCTGGTCAGGATTTCTGTTACCTCATTTAATTGCTTCACTTTCGAGCTGAAATCTCCACTAAGGGTTTCTCTCAGGGCACTCATTTGCTGTAGGGTAATGTCCAGTTCCGCTGGAATGCTTTCGTTAAGCACTTCTTTCAGTCTTTTGGCCACCGTTGGTGATTTACCATTGGTAGAGATCGCAATTTTCAAATCCCCCTTTTGCACGATAGAACCCAGATAAAAATCGCAGAGTTCTGGCTTATCCGCTACGTTGACCAACAGACCCCGCAGTTTCGCAGCTGCTTTGATCTTCAGGTTTAATTCATGGTTATTGGTAGCGGCTACCACTAAGTTGGCCTCATTCAGATCACAAGGTTCAAAACTCTTTTCTTTTAATTCAACTTGCGGATAGTCCTTTGCAAGATCCCTCAATGCATCAATAATCTGCTCCGCAACCAAGGTAATCCTGGCGGCATGACTGTTAGCCAAAATGGCTGTCAATTTTTCCAGACCCACAGGCCCTCCCCCAATTACCACCGTGTTCAGGTCATTGAGTTTGATAAATACCGGAAACAGTTGATTACCTTCCATACTACTTTTTTGTCTGAATATACAGAATATACCTACAGTTCTTCTTTCAGGGCCTCATAAAATTCCCGGATCGGCTGGAATGAAGGGTGCAGAGAAACCACTTCTCCAAACACCAGCAATGCAGGTGCTTTTATATCTTTCTCTTCTACCAATTCGACGATCGTATCGACGATGCCGATCGCAAGCTTTTCGTTTTCCGTGGAACCGCTTTGTATCGCCGCTACTGGAAGCTGATGCTTTCCTTCATTCTGATAAAGCTGTACAATTTCCCTCAGTTTCCCAAGCCCCATAAGCACTACAACTGTGGCTTTGGACCTTGCTGCCTCATAAAGATCATTGGAAATCATACCTGACGAAGTTGTGCCAGTGACCACCCAGAAACTTTCACTCAAGCCCCTGTGGGTTACAGGGATTTGTTGCAGTCCTGGAACAGATATCGAACTGGACAAGCCCGGTATCACAGTTACCGGAATGCTATAACCAGCTGCGAAATCCAATTCTTCGTATCCTCTGCCAAACACAAATGGGTCACCGCCTTTCAACCTCACCACATGTCCATAGTTCAGCGCGTAATCAACCATCAGCTGATTAATCGCATCCTGACCATACGAGTGTTCTCCTGACCTTTTGCCAACATATACCTTAATCGCACCTGAAGCTGCATAATCCAAGACCCCTTCATTGACAAGTGCATCATATAAAATTACATCAGCTGTTTTCAGGGCATTGGCTCCCTTAATCGTCAGTAATTCCGGATCTCCTGGCCCTGCACCTACTAAGGTTATTCTAGGTTCCCTTACCACCCTGTTCTTATCTATGATCATGATATTCTCTCCTCTCTCTGCAATTTAATTCCATTATAAAACACCTCTACTGAGTTCAGATACGTAGTTGCAAATTCCTCAGTAGGTTCATGCTTATTAATCTGTAATACAAGGTCATTGAAACTTCCTTCCAGTTGCAGTTCTCCGGTTTGTACATAATGATTGTCAAACTCCCGGATCACACCAATCTGTGTACTACTGTTTACTCCCTTATCCAGCAACAAGGCTTTAGCGGCACTCACATACACTGCATAACTGTGATAGATCGCATCCGACCAAGCCCCTGCTGCGTAGGATGCCCTCGCCCATTCCAGCTTCTCTTCAGATTCCAGCAGCAAGGTCGCTACCAGATCGATCACTACACCTGCACATTCTCCCACTCCAATTGCAGTCACAAAAGTTTCCTCATGACCCCAGTCGACAAATTCCTCATCTTTTAAATTAGTCAGATCAGCCAGAGGCTTCAGCAACTGATAGAAATAATCTTTAGTCTGCCGGTCGTAGTATGCATGAAAACTTTCATTTTCCAAGCTGTTTGCTGCATAATCATTTAATAAAGATCTCAATACATCGGTTGCACGTTTAGACGGCGCCTTAATTACACGCTCTGCAACTCTCCCTTCTCCATCGCCTACCGTACCGCCGCCCAGCATGACCTGTACTGCTGGCACCACTTTACCATTGGCTTTGACAGAGCTTCCATGAAACCCAATATGTGCGAGTCCATGCTGTCCGCATGAATTCATACAACCGCTGATCTTGATTTTAATGTCTTTTTCATAAACTAGCTCAGGATATTCTTCATAAATCAGTTCCTCAAGTGCTACGGAAAGCGACATGGAGTTGGAAATCCCGAGGTTACAAGTATCCGTTCCCGGGCAAGTGGTTACATCCGCCACACTGTCAAAACCTGGTTTTGCAAAACCCAATTCCTTAAGCGCTACGTATAAACCTGGCAAAGCCTCCGCCCTGGCAAATTTGAGCATCAAGCCTTGATTCTGAGTCACACGGATTTCATCTGCAACGTATGGTCTGATTGCTGCTACTAATTTACGCGCCTGATCTGTAGGAATATCACCTTTGGTCACTTTAATATATACGGAAAAGAAGCCCTCTTGCTTCTGTGGAGCCACGTTAGTCGCTCTCCAATGCCTATAATCTAAACTCTCTATTACATCAAGTACCGGGTAATCAATCAAAGCTGGTGGCTCCGGCTGGGGCACAGCATCGCGGTCAATCTTAAAAGATTTCACCTTATTCGCTATACGTTCTTGTTCGATCAGGCTTAATACTTCCTCTAGTCCCAGTTTCTGTACCAGGTATTTCAGGCGGGCTTTATTGCGGTTACTGCGTTCACCATAACGGTCAAATATACGCAACATCGCTTCCGCGTAAGGAATGATTTGATCTTCATGCAGAAATTCATGGACGATATTAGCCAGAAAAGGTTGCGCACCAAGTCCGCCTCCCAGCATCACTTTAAATCCACGTTCCCCCTGCTCATTGATCTTGGGAATAAATCCCAAATCATGAATATAGCTGAATGCGGTATCCCGGTCATCGGCGGAAAAAGAAAACTTGATCTTTCTTCCCATCTCCTGGCAAATCGGATTGCGCAGAAAATAAAGAAAAAATGCATGTGCATAAGGAGAAACATCAAACAGTTCATTCGGATTAATTCCAGCATCCGGAGAAGAGGTGACGTTCCTCACCGTATTCCCACAGGCCTCCCGAATGGTCACATCATCCTGCTCCAGCTCCTCCCAAAGTTCGGGGGTCCTATCCAGGCTTACATAATGAATCTGAATATCCTGGCGGGTCGTAAGGTGCAGGTTGCTGCTTGCATATTTGTCGGAAACATCAGAGATGCGAAGAATCTGCTTAAAGGTTACCTTCCCGAAAGGCAATTTAATGCGGATCATCTGTACACCCGGCTGTCGCTGTCCATAAATACCACGCGCCAAACGCAGGCTCCTGAATTTTTCGTCGTGGATTTTACCTTCACGGAACTTCCTGATCTTCTTTTCCAGATCAATGATGTCTTTTTCGACAACAGGATTCTCTAACTCTGTCCTAAAACTTTGCATGTCAAATTGTTTGTTTAAAAAAAAACTCCTCTGTCTGGGAGACTGGAGAAGTTCTGTGTATCTAATCTCAACAGCCGTAATATCAACAGTACATGCAGTGCATGTTCAGGGAATTACAAGTATTGATCGTTTTGTTCATAAAGCAAATATATAAAGTATAGAGGACTAGTAGTACATTTATTTGTAAATAATATGTAATCTATTTAAAAACACTAAATTAAACCACTATAAGAACTAATTAAGCATCTACTTGAATACTCGATAATCACGTAATTATTTAGTCATCGACTTTTCACAAGCGCAACAAGTAAATTATAGCCTGAATGTCATATAATGTAACAGCGATTATACTTTGTTATCCAAGCTGTAATTTTGCTCACTTATATACATGAAAAGAAAAATAAACTTGTTGCCTTTCGCAATCATAGCTATCCTATTCTTCCTGATCAACAGTTACCTGCTTTCCGGAATTCATAGCCTACTCGCTAGCTCCCTCGTCACTCCACTCTTTTGGTTATTTATATTGGGCGTTACTTTCAGCCTTTTCTATGCCATACGACGTATGCAGAAAAAGGGTATGGATCTTTTTTTTAAGATTGCAACCCATGCCTTCCTGGTGCTATTCGTAGCTGAACTGATATTTAGCCTGATCCTGTTGCCCAATGACCTATACCGTCTTGCAGCCGGCGTCCCGCGTAACTTGTATTGGCTAGAATTTGCCTGGCTGATGTTTTTCTTAACCATTATAGTTTTTATTTACGGTATAGTGAAGGGAAAATATGCTTATCGTGTAATCAGGCATACATTGTATTTCGATGACCTGCCGGAAAACTTTGATGGTTTTACCATTACACAGATCTCCGATGTGCATGCCGGAAGTTTCAACAATCCCAAAGCGGTGCAACGAGGTGTCGACCTCATTAAAAAACAGCAATCCGACCTGTTCGTCTTTACTGGCGACCTTGTCAATAATCAGGCTGAAGAAATCAAACCCTGGATCAATACATTCAGTCAGGTAAAAGCTCCTTATGGCCAGTTTTCTGTACTTGGTAACCACGACTACGGCGACTACATCAAATGGGAAACTGAAACAGCGAAACAAGCGAATCTTCAGCAGCTAAAAGATTATCATAAAGAACTGGGTTATAATCTTTTGCTCGACGAGCATGTGACCATTCATAAAGATGGTCAAAAGATCATCCTCGCAGGGGTAGAAAACTGGGGTATAGGCTTTGGAGAACGTGGAAATTTGAAGAAGGCCATAGCGAATACCAACACCAGCGATTTTAAGGTATTGCTTTCTCATGATCCCACACATTGGGCTGCAGAGGTCATCAAATCTCCTTCAAAAATCCACCTGACCTTATCCGGCCATACACACGGGATGCAATTTGGTATTGAGGCTTTCGGGATCAAATGGAGCCCTGTAAAATACCGTTATGCACATTGGGGCGGCATCACCAGCGACCAGGGTGTCTATCTGAATATCAACAGGGGCTTTGGCTTCATTGGCTTCTCAGGAAGAATCGGCATATGGCCGGAAATAACGGTAATTGAATTGAAAAGAACTTCTGGAATAAGTTAAAATACCTACTTTTGTACCTCAATAATAAAATGCAGCATCTGCACACCTGAATGGAAGACAGCAAAACTCTAAAAAGAATATTTCAAGATAGAAAAAGGACAAACATTTTAAGGAGCGCTGAACAGGCTACGATTTCCTTCCTCGTTAAAAGAGTACCCGCCTACATTACGTCTGATATGCTTACTTTTTTAGGTACCGTCGGTTCATTTATTGTCCTGCTGGGTTTTTTACTCGCAACTTTTTACGACCGAACATTTCTTCTATTGGGAATAGTGGGCTTGGCCATTAACTGGTTCGGAGATTCTCTTGACGGCAGGATAGCCTACTACCGCAACATTCCTCGCAAATGGTATGGCTTTTCACTGGACATCATCATGGATTGGGTGAGTACTGTTTTAATCGGCATGGGTTATCTCGTTTATGCCAGAAATGAATACGAACTCATCGCCTTTGCTTTCGTTGTACTTTATGGCTGGGCAATGATCATCTCACAGCTTCGCTATAAGATAACTGATGTTTACAGTATTGACTCAGGCGTAGCTGGACCTACAGAAATCCGAATCATTCTTGCCATAATGCTCATATTAGAGGCAGCTTTTGGCCATGTGATTGAGTATTTCGGGGCTATACTGTGTACAGTACTTTTTATCATCAACATCATCGACAGTCGCAAGTTACTAAAAATGGGAGATGTCCGCGACCATGCAGAACGAGCTGAGCGTTTGGCTAAAGCAGAAAAAGAACACCTGGCAAGCTAATGGTCAAGAAGAATTCGGTCTATATCTTTGCAAAAGCACAGTTGTCTGCCTTCACAGGTGGCATTGTCGATTATCTGACGATGATCTTTTGCACTGAATTGCTGGGCGTCCATTATACCATTTCCATCGCCATTGGCGGAATTATAGGTGCGGTAGTCAATTTTTCGGTAAACCGTTACTGGACATTTGATGATAACAGGGCCAGTCAGTCGCCGGTAGGAAAACAGCTACTGAAATTTATCTTCGTAGTCGCAGGAAGCATCGGGCTGAAGTCTGGAGGAACCTACCTCATGACTACAGGCCTGCATCTCGATTACAAGATTAGCAGAATCTTTGTAGACATCATCGTTTCCCTTAGCTTTAATTACGTCCTGCAAAAATACTGGGTATTCAAAAAAGCATAATCTACGTTTCCCTCCCCTCCTTCATTGCCATCGTTTTAGCTGCAGATTCCACAACAAACGAACTTACACCACAACTCACCAGGATCAGCAAAATCGTTCCATTGAGCACATCTTCATTCAGCAAGCGTATGGGTTCACCTGAAGCAGTCTCTCCAATTATGATGTTATAGCCGACCAGGATAATTGCCAGGGTAGCAGCGGCATGTGAAGAACTCAACCCAAAGATCATCTTTCCCTCCAACGGACTGAGCTTAAATATCTTCTGTGTGCACCAGGCAGCCAGATATTTTGTCAACAACGCCACAAAAAGTATGATACCAGCAACCTTCAAAGCCCCCCAGCCCCTAATCAATACCGTGATATCCACTAGCATACCTACACTGATCAGAAAAAAGGGAATAAATAAGGCATTCCCCACGAAATCTATTCTGCCCATCAGGGGCGATTCATGTGGAACAAATTTATTGAGCACCAGTCCAGAGAAAAAAGCGCCAATGATCGCTTCCAATCCCGCTGCCTCCGCCATAAATGAGGCTAGAAACACCATAGCGAGTACGAAAATATATTGTGAAACACCATCCTCAAAATGTTTAAAAAACCATTCGATGACCAATGGAAAAACAGCGAACACAATGATCACAAATACCATCGTTGATACGGTCAGCTGTAACCAGAAGGCAGTGGACACATTTTCCTTAGTCATGCCGGCTACTCCCGCCAGGATCAGAAGTGCTAGGATATCAGTAATCATAGTCCCTCCTACCGTCATACTCACCGCCCGGTTCCGGATCACGCCATATCTACTAAGAAGGGGGTAAGAAACTAAAGTATGTGTAGAAAACATGCTAGCCAGCAGCAAAGAAGACAAAAAACCAAAGCCCAGCAGGTAATAACTGGCCAATGTGCCAACCAGCAACGGAAACAGAAAGGTTAGCATACCAAACACGAAAATCCGCATCCGGTTCCGTTTAAATTCCGCCAGATCTATTTCCAGTCCCGCCAGGAACATGATATAAATTAATCCCACAGTTCCAAATAATACAATGCTACTATCCCGCTTCAACAAGTTCAAACCATAAGGTCCAACAATTACCCCAGCAATGATCAGTCCGATGATGTGTGGTACTTTTATTTTATGAAAAAGTATCGGTGCAAATAAAATAATAAAAAGCACCAATGAAAAAATGACTACGGGGTTTCTTAGTGGTAAAGAAAAGTCCAGTGAACTCAGTAGGATCATAAGCATTCTATTTGGCCCGCTCAGCACTGATTGAATAAGTGATCTTACAGTCTTTTTGCTTGACTTCCCGGGTTCCCTCTACACGCTTTAAGGTACTGAAATTAAGATCGGCACTAATGACCGCATCGGTACCTGGATTATCATCTGCCACTTTCAATACCTCGTTTTCGTAAGCACCGATATAAACCCTGGTGAGCACCACACCAGAATAAGCCTTTACAACAACGGCATTGCCTTTAAAACTGACAACCCATTGTTCAGTTTTTGTATCTCCCAAAGCAGAGCCTTCACAATTGGTTTCTATACAGGTCATCTTTACGGCCCATCTACCGCTGATTTCCGGATGATGTGATAACGTGGTGTCCGCATCGGAATTTGCTTCCTCGAGTGCCATTTCTCTTATCTTCAATCGTTGCTCCCATTTGAGCAGTTGCTGTTCTTTGCGGACCATCTCCTGCTGTGCTTTCTTCAGATTCTTCTCACGTTCACTTATCCCACAACCTTGAAGAAAAACCAAGGAGATCATTAAAAAACTTAAATGATACCTCATCTTGCTAACATACAAAAATAGCATTAAAATCGGGATAAAAATGAAAGATTAAGTGAGTATATATGATGACTGAATTGTCTGAAAACAAAAAGAGCGAAAGACGAGATTCGAACTCGCGACCCCGACCTTGGCAAGGTCGTGCTCTACCAACTGAGCTACTTTCGCTTTTAAGTTGTGCGAAGATAGGGCTTGTTTCGATATTTTCATACTCTAACTTCAAATAGATGTGAAATGAACTGAATTTCAAGGAGTAAAATTTCATTTCATAAAAACCTTACTCCATTTTTAGTGCCATTCTTAGCCAGGCAAGTGCTTTCCGCTGTCTGAATAAGCAATTTCTTCCGGTAAAAAAAGCTACATAGCAGCAGTCCAGATCCAGAGATGCATCGATAAATACCATAATTTTACAGGCCAATAGTATTTCAAGTTAAGAACTGAACCAAAGAAGCATTAACTTTGCCGCATGAACAAAGAAATAGCGGTCATTTTCGATATGGACGGTGTCATCTGCCATACCAACCCTTACCATTCCCTTGCCTTCCGTGAATTCTTTTCCTCCAGAAACCTGGCGCCTACCGATGAAGAATTTGCAGCCCATATGTTTGGAAAAAGTAACAGTTATATTTTAAGTCACTTTTTCAAACGTCCTGTTACTGGAGAAGAATTGTTACAACTGGAAGAGGAAAAAGAAAGTCTATTCAGAAAGATTTATGAACCGCACATCGACCCAATTGCAGGAATCATGCCCTTTATCAATGACCTGGAAGCAAATCATGTCAAACTGGGCGTGGCCACTTCTGCGCCACGTGCAAATCTGGACCTGATTCTGACGAAAGTGAATATCCGGAAAAAGATGACTTCGATACTGGCCAGCGAAAACGTAAGTAAACATAAACCCGATCCGGAGGTATACCTGAAATCGGCGGCCAATCTTGGCCTTCAGCCCGATCAATGCCTGGTCTTTGAAGATTCTTTCTCTGGTGTATCGGCAGCACTCAATGCCGGTATGCGGGTTGTAGGTGTGCTCAGCTCCCATAGCCGGGAAGAATTGCCACCCTGCAATCTGTATATCAACGATTACAATGAGCTTTCGTATCAGAAGATTTTGACATTGTTCGGCTAAGCTATCAGGCTAACTCAATTTCCATTCCGGCCTCTCAAAGTGACAGGTATATCCATAAGGGTTTTTCTGCAGGTAATCCTGGTGCTCCTCTTCTGCATTCCAGAAATCTCCTGCGGGAACTACTGCTGTAACGATCTTTCCTGGCCAAATACCGGATGCATCCATTTCGGCAATCAACTGATTTGCTGTTTTCTCTTGTTCTTCATTTAGAAAAAATACCGCCGAACGGTAAGAAGTACCGATATCATTACCTTGTCTGTTGACAGTACTTGGATTGTGTATCTGGAAAAAATACTCCAATAATTTTCTATAGGATAAAACAGCCGGATCGAAAACGACTTCAATTCCTTCTGCATGCGTACCATGATTCCGGTAAGTTGCATTCGGTACGTCTCCGCCTGTATAGCCCACAACTGTTGAGATCACTCCCGGATAGTGCCTGATCAATTCTTCTACTCCCCAAAAACAACCGCCCGCCAAAATGGCTTTTTCAGTATTCATAATATCTTCCTTTTTTAAACCTCTAATTTACGCTACTTCCAGCTAAACGGCAAGGGATGACCATTCCTAACACAAACATTTACTTTATTGTGTATAATATAATGCCACCATGATTTAAATGAATGCAGTTAGACTCAGTTTAAAAACCTATACTGCTTTCGCAAACAACTATAGCAAACAAACCGTCCTAAACGAAGCCAGGGAGCCCATATTTTCAAGGCTTTCGGCCTCGGGATACGAGCCAAATCCTGGCTTTTGCAATACTTACACGTACAGCTTTGAGAGGCGTGGGATGTCTGGTTTACGCTCATACTATCTTATAATAAAAGGAAATTCGGAGTAATGAACCAAATTTAACCCTCAAAACAGCCCTAGCTCCTGATATTTAAGTGAGTGATTCAATTTACGTGTTGAAACATCCATTTCAGCAAATGAAATGACAACTAATGTTCGATCCAGTACAAAAAATCAGGAGACCTCAATCTGCTTACAATGATCTTTACTGGTGGTTCCACCTGCAATTTCAGGACAAGTCTGCGGTTAAAATAGTGCTCAATGGACCGAATGCCATTTTTGTTGACGATAAACTGTCTATTGGTCTTAAAAAACAGTTCCGGGTTGAGCATGACCTCCATTTGATCAATCGTATGGGGAATTACATAGCTCCGGTTATCCAAACTGTAGAGCATGACTACGCCATTTGCTGCATATACAAAACAAATGTCCACCACCTTTACAGGGATCATACTTTCCCGGTAGTAGACTAGGATCGACTGTCGATACCCTGTATCCATCTGCTTCAAAACCTTACCTATATTTTTCTGAACAACTGCGGGATCGGCATAGTGGCCTTTTACAGCACGGTATTTCCTAATGCTTTTTTCCACCATAGCCTCTTCTATAGGCTTCAATAGGTAATCCACACTATTGGATTCAAAGGCCTGGATCGCATATTGATCATATGCTGTACAAAATATAATTGGAGCATTGATAGATACCTCCCTGAATATTTCAAAACTTAGGCCATCTCCCAACTGTATATCCGAAAAAATAAGTTCAGGTGCAGGATTTTCTTTTAACCATTGAATTGCCGACGAAACAGAATAAAGTACTGTGACCACCTTCGCCTCCTTATCCACACTTTCGATAATGGACTTCAATTCATTTGCCGTCCTCAATTCGTCTTCAATGATGATAATTTTCATAACTTGTCAATGGTAATATAACAATAAAGTGTTCAGGAGTACGGTTAATGGTGATGCTCTTGCCAAAAAGCAGGCGGAACCTGTCACCTATATTCTGCAGACCCAGCTTCGTACTTTCTACGGGCACCTTTTTCGCATTACGGGTATTGCAAACCTGAAGGGCTACATCCCCAAATGTTGTGATGCTGATCCAGATGGGAGTATCAACAGAGATGGCGTTGTGTTTAATCGCATTTTCTACCAGCAACTGAACTGACAAAGGAGGAATCAGCATGGATTCACAAAACGCCGGCACGTCAATTTCTACGAAGAGGGCAGCCTCAAAACGAAGCCTCATGATGTAGAGATAGGAATTCACAAAAGCCATTTCTTCAGATAAAGTGGTCACCTGCTTGTCTTTCAGACTAAGAACATACCGATAGATGTGAGAGAGTTGAAGGACAAAATCCTTAGTGTCCCTGTCGGCGGCAATAGTCTTCAAAATGCTGAGCGAATTGAATAAAAAATGCGGACTGATCTGCTCTTGTAAGGAAATCAACTGTGCACGGAGGTGTTCCTGTTTCAACTGCTCGTTCTCAAGCATACTCCGCTGAAGAAAATCACTGGTTTCTAATGTATTGTAGGCTATGCTACAGACCATGCACAAGAAAAAGCTTCGAAACAGCCTTTGAACCATATTCAGATATTCAGGCTCCAAATGTCTCAGGGGGGTGAGGACTGTAGGGGGTACTAGCCAGGAAAACAGGTAATTCAAGATTAGTATGGCTAGAATGCCAAAAAAAAGAGCAACAGCAATCCTGGAATTACCTTCAAGTCCCAAAAAGGGATGGTATCGGAAGTATCCCTGAATCAACCATGCGACAATTCCGTAAATCATCACGGAAAGCAAATGCCCCAGGCATTGAAAAAAGTCCAGAAGCACCGTATCTCCTATTCTTAAGGCCAGAGTAATGAATGCAACAAATGCCGTAAAAAGAAAACACGACTTTAGCTGGTATGACTGAAACATGCGCGAAAATAATCACTTAAACCTAAGTACGAGCATCTCTTACGATAAGATGTGCAAAACAAGTATTCAAATGGCCAATTTTGCTTCTGAAATTTCTATATATTGTTCAGGAAAAAATATAAGTTTGTATAACAATCCTGTGTTTTGGAAAAATTTTGCGCTTTCACTCTCTTATTCCTGTGCTATTGCTGCTTTCAGTCATCTGCTCAAAACCGAAGAATTTCGGGTTCAGTAACTGATTCTACCAGCTCATCTATCTCCGGTGTAAATATAATGGTCATTTCAGGAAAGGACACCCTGAAAACGACTACTGACCAGGAAGGAAATTTCAGCGTTTCCAAGCTCAGCGGTGAAAAATTTTCTATACAGATTGAAAGCATGGGCTACTTCAGCCTGCATGCAGACTATAGTTTTGCAGAGAAAGAAAAACACAAAAAACTGGAAACATTTGTCCTGAAAACCTCCAGTAAAATGCTGAAAGAGGTGGTCATCAAAGCTAAACCTAATCCGGTACGCTTCATGCAGGACACCGTAGAATATGATGCCGCTGCCTACCGCATCAATGAAGGTGACAATGTGGCCGATCTCATAAAACAGTTCCCAGGCATGGAGGTAGACGCACAGTATAATACCAAAACGATGGGTAAAGAGATGGTAAAACTCCGCGTAGATGGTAAGGATTTTTTCACCAATAACATCAAGGATTTCATCGGTAGACTCCCCGCAGGTATAGTATCCAAAATCCAGGTCATCGATGATTTTGGAGACGAAGCCAACTTCACAGGCATTAAGGTTGGTGAACCGGTCAAGATGCTCAATATCGTTACAAAACCAGGAATGAACAGAGGGGCCTTTGGCGGTGCATCTGCCGACACGGGGACCAATGATATGATCGGCAGCCAGGCAAATGTCAACCTTTGGAATGCAAGCAGGCAAAGTTCGGCAAATGCAAACGCCAACACCCAGAATAACGGTGCCGGCAATAGCAGAAGCATGGGCATTGGATTAAACCACAATGATAAAATAGGTAAAAATGCCAGTGCTGGATTTGGCTACGGCTTCAATAACAATGGCAGTGCATTCTCCAACGAACAGGTGATTGAATCCCTCAATCCGCAAGGCAATTTCAGTAGTAAAAATCAGAACCAGGGAAAAAATGGGGGAATGAACCACAGGGTCAATAGCAGCCTGAACTACACCAACAACAAATTCTACCTCAACTCTGAACTCAGCGGCAGCTACACTAGCTCAGATAATCAAAACACCTCCCTGAGCAATCAGTCTGGACTACTCCGTCAGGACTTAAAAAACAGTAACGCATCTGCTGGCTCGTCACCCAATATAGGTGCTAGCATCTCCTTATCTAAAAAGCTTAAGAATAAGACAAACTCTTTTTCCGTCAGGTCTTCATTCAGGCTTTCCAGCAACAATAACCAGCAAAACATCAATACAAATACGATCTACTACGACAAGACAACTGGGGCATTTCTGAAAGATTCCCTCTTGAACAGGGACCTTAGCAGTACGGTAAAAAATCAAAGTGCCGACTTCGGTTTCAACTATAGTCTTGGATTGAAAAAACCCAAAGATACGCTGGCCAGACGGAGTTTAAATTTAAGTTATCATGCCGCCTTGTCTAGCTCAATTAACGATGTCGTAACCTTTGCACTAGACAATAAAAGCAATGAAAGCTCATTTGTTGATTCCCTAAGTACGTCATTCAGCAGCATTTCTTTCAGTCAGTCTATTGGTGGAAATTACAATTACAATTCCAATAAAATGAGGTTCAACCTCGGCATCAATGCGAGGCCGGTGATGCTCAGCAACCGTGACCTGAAACTCGCCCAGACTACCGTAAACAACAGCTTCAATTATTCACCAAATGTCAACTTCAGCCGGACGATAACAAAAACCAAGACAATTTCAATCAACTATCAGGGATCCAACAATAACCCCTCCATCAATCAACTACAGCCCATCAGAAATACGCAAAACCTGCAAAATATTGTAGTAGGTAACCCTGATCTGAAATCCTCGTTCAGTCACAACCTGAGTTCCAACTTCAACTACAATCATGCTAAATCAGGTATTTCCCTGCAAACCGGTATCAGCACTGCTGCAACACAAAGGGAAATCATGAGCCACGTGATATTGATACCCGACACGCTGAGCAGTCTAAAACAAATTACCCGTTACGAGAATGTCAATGGCAACTACCAGATCAATGGAAATTACACCCTCTATCTACCATTCAAAAAAAACAAATTTGGCTTAAGCTATTCCGGATCCATTGGCTTCTCCAACAGGGCTGTGCTCTTTAATAACCAAAAAGCTTTTGGAAAAGGGACGAACTTTTCCCAGGGATTTAATGGTAACTTCTCATTCAAAAAGCTATTCCTGCACGGCAATATCAACTACTCGGTCACGAATAATAATGACGTCAGTTCACTCTACAGTTTCGCGAATCTACTACCAGTAGGCATTGGACAGATCAGCGCCCCGGCTTTTTTCAGGACAAACAATTTTTCCAGCGGACTAAGCGGCGAGCTGAGGCTAAAAAGTATGAACTTTAGTAGTGGCCTTAGCTACAGCAGCAACCACAACAGTGCCAAGGTCGAACAGCCGATCCGAAACACCAGCACCCTTAATATAAACCTATCTGGCAGATTAACCTTCCGAAAATCCTACCACCTCAATGTTAATGCATCAAAAACGACAAATTATGGATACAGCCTGGCCAATTCCAATCCATTGCTGATCAATGCAATCCTATCAAAAAATTTCTTCAAAAATCAAGCTTTACGCATGAGCCTCCAGGCCAATGATCTATTGGCACAAGGCAACAATATCTCGCGTACTGTAACTGGCAATACAATCATCGACAATCGCAGTCAGCAACAGACCAGGACCTTTCATTTAAGCTTGAGCTACAGCATTTCCCGATTCGGCGGAAGGCATTTTCGGGTAGATCCCGACTAAGGGCAAAAATATAGAAAATTGGGAACCTTCTCCGGGATTACTATTAAACGCGATATGACCTCCCTGCCTCTCGGTAAATTCTTTACAAAGCACAAGCCCAAGCCCCACCCCTCTTTCATTATTGGTACCAAAGGAAGGCTCTGCTTTAATGGAAAAAATATGTTCCTGTTGTTCCCCAGGAATTCCCTGACCACTGTCGCTTACAGTAATCCTGCATGTTCCGGACACAGCTTCAGCTTCAATATGAATCAGCCCGCTATTTGGGGTAAATTTAATGCTTTCTTTAAACTGGCGCCAGTGAGGATATTGAAATTAAATTTTGGCATGAAAAATATTCGCTCCGTATAATCTGTGACTGATAGTCAGGAGTAAGTTAACAGTAGCTGTTAAATTTAACATTATGGTGTTCAAAAATTTACATACCAAGGGTTTATTTTCAGTGTTGTTTCGTCTTAGATACCAAATGAAGTTGAGCCGCTTTTACAGCAGATCCACTCACCCGGAGTTCGATATCTCCGGATTTTTTCTTCGACTGAACCAGTACGACAAGCTTCCCGCTAAAAAGTTTCATTTTGGGCTGCTCGAAACTTTCCAGTGAGGTCGCATCGCCGTTGCAAACTGCTTTAAATACACCCGCTCCCCTTACATTGAATTCCAATGGTAAAGTTGCTGTCGGACAAGGGTTCCCATCTTTATCCACCACAGATACTGTCACATAGGAAATGTCATTTCCATCAGCATCTATTTCCTTCCTGTCTGCTTCCAGCACAATCTGATGGGGCTTACCGGCGGTTAGCACTTTTTCTTCTGCCACTGCATTGCCTGTACTATCATAAGCCACTACTTTCAGTGTTCCAGGTGCATATTTGACATCATTCCACATTAGTCTGTAGCGATTTTGCGGTGTGTCTTTATTCTTTTTTTGTATGCCCAGACTTTTTCCGTTAAGGAACAGTTCAGCACTATCGTAACTGGTGTAGACAAATACAGGTGTTGTCTGCCCTTCCCTACCTTCCCAATTCCAATGGGGGAGGATGTGTAGCGTCGGTTGTTCCTTGTTCCATCGGCTGCGATACAAATAGTACCTGTCCTTCGGTATCCCCGCCAGGTCACAGATTCCGAAATATGAACTTCTGGAAGGCCACATTTCATCATAAGGGGTAGGTTCACCAAGATAGTCGAAACCAGTCCAGACAAATTCGCCGATCACCCAAGGCTTATCATCCTGCAACACGAAATCATCATCCGGCAGGTTAGACCAGGAACAGTATTCCAAGTCATACGACGAACTTTGCAAATCTGGATACTGTATGTCTTTGCCTTTTACTACCGGAAATTTATAAATCCCTCTTGAGCTTACTGTGGAAGCAGTTTCAGAACCTAAGATAAATCCCTGTGGAAAAGCCTGGTAGGCTTCAGAATATAAGTGCACACGGTAGTTCAATCCGGGCACATCCAATAAGGCTCCAAATCCGGACTGCATGGTGGCCTTCACTTGGTCCATTCCGACGGTAACCGGGCGCGTAGGGTCTTCTCTGTGAAAGATGTCCTGCAGCCATTTGGCACGTTTCACACCTTCAGCGCCCCATTGATCAGGAACTTCATTACCTGAACTCCACATCACAATGCTTGGATGGTTACGATTGGCCCTCACCAAATTTACTACATCTTTCTCCGCATCTGTATCGAAATAGAGGTGGTAACCATTTTCCACTTTGGGCTTTGCCCATTCGTCGAAACTCTCAGCCAGGAACATAAAACCCATCTCATCGCAAAGCTCCAGCTGTTCCGGTGAAGGCATGTTGTGCGAACTGCGGATCGCATCACACCCCATATCTTTCAGAATGGTCAATTGCCGCTTGAGCGCTGCTGTATTGATCGCAGCACCCAATGGGCCAAGGTCATGGTGTAGACAAACACCTTTGAATTTACGTACTTTACCGTTTAGACTAAAACCTTTATTGGCTTCGTAACGGATCTCCCGGATACCGAAGCGGGTTTTCACTTCATCCTTCAACACATTGCCTTCATACACTTTTGAAACGGCGGTGTACAGGTATGGACTTTCAGGGCTCCAAAGTTTGGGATCCATAACTCCAATATTCTGCTCGAACTCCAGTCCAAAGCGCTCCTCCGTGCTTGATACGCACAGTTCATTACCCTGCTGGTCTAGTATGTGCGTCTCCAGACGGACCTTATCGCCTATTACCTTCGTCTTGATGTTTACTTTAGCGAGTTTTGCATCAATCATTGGAGTGGTAATAGACACTCCCCATTGCTCAATGCTTTGCTGATCCTTAATGATCAGATGTACATTACGGTAGAGCCCTGCCCCGGGATACCAACGGGAAGATTTTGGCCGGTTGGACAAATGCACTGCTAGCGTATTCACTTCTCCGGGCAAAGCCTGTTCCGTGACATCCAGGTAAAAACTATTGTAACCATAATTCCATTGTCCGACCAACTTACCGTTAAGGTAAACCTTTGGCTCACTCATTGCCCCGTCAAACACCAACAAACTTCGTTGCCCCTTCTTTAATGCAGGTATTTTAAGATCGTTACGGTACCAACCCTCGCCCGTATATGGCAAGGCACCCGTGCGGCCGGTTTTTTCAGTTGGCTTGGTTTCACCATTCTGGGTTATGGCTACCATTTGTTTATCAATTTCTTTATCGAAAGGTCCTGAGATGGCCCAGTCATGCGGAACTTTGACAGCTTTCCATGTCCGGTCATCGTACGTTTTTTCAAAGGCATTGTCGTTTTTACCTCGGTAGAATTTCCAGTTTTCCGTAATGGGAAAATCTACTCTTTGGGCATTTGCCGATAATACAGTACACAATGCGCTCAGCAGCAATATATTCTTAAGGATGTTCATGTGCTTGGATATGGGTGGTATAGACTTATTTCAAATAAATAGATGAGACCTCAATAGCCTGCTCAAAACAGAGTTCCAACTTCTCAAGGAACTGGATGTTCAGTCTCTGATTCTCGTTTGTGGGCTGATGATGGAGTGGCTGAAAGCCAGGGTATGGTCTGGGTAACAACAATTGAGCTGATGGCTTTAACAAATTTAAAGGAATTGCAATTGATTTAAATTCTGTAGAAAGATCCAGTTCAGTTGCAAAAAAATGACTTTCACGGTCGATGAGCCCTAGTTTGACCCGGATAGCTTCGCCTTTTGCTACTCTTGCGCGGATGACCAGGCTATCTGGGATCAAACCCGCGGAGCCTAGCGAGGCGACCCGATCGCCGCAATACGCTTGAAAAGCCAGTGTCGGTGCATCTTTGTCCCAACCTAATTTGTAGAGCATCATCCTATCGGCATCTCTTTGAGAATCGAACAGGAGAAGCCCGACATGCTGTTTTTCTTTAGGTGCCACAAATTCAGACAATTGAATGTTTCCGAATTTACTTTCTGCATTCAAGTCAGTGCTGACACCCGCTCGCGTCAGCAGGTAAGTGCCTGGATTAATCTTAAATGCACCTCCGGCCGCAGTGGCCTGGAAGGTATTCCCTGCGTTCAGAGCTTTGATGCTGAAAGCCTGGCCAATATCGGGCAGATTTTTAACCTGCATATCCTGAGTGGTCCAGCGAACAGCCGTGACCGTTTTTTCTGCGCTCGTACGTTCGAATGGATCGCTTAAATAAATCGCATCGGGCATCACTTCCAAACGCCAAACCCCCTCCGTAAGTTTATCTAAAAAGTAAGCTCCTTTACCGTTATAGTGGACTATCGGAGAGTTGCCTAGCCCTGCGATATGCTGTAATTTGAGCGGATCAACTGGTTCGGAACTGGTAGCATTAGAATGATAAAATTCATTAGGCGTATTCATCTCACTCAGAGAAGCTGCAGCACTCAGACGAAATGCACCAAATACGGTATCAGAAGCCTGGGCTTCTGCCCTCGGCAGTCGGTGAAATACTTTAGAAGCGATCAGTAGGCTGATGGCTTTAGATGGGGTGTAAGCCATGTTCAGGTAATGCGTCTGATACTCGGTATTGCCCTGCGCGGTAGCCATTGGATCATAGGCAAACTGCGTGGCCCATTGAAAACCGGCTACCCGAAAACTTTTGGCCATTGCGGGATACATATAGGAAGCCATGACATCAGCCGCGTCAAATTCATAGACCATTTTTGCCCGATTTTTAAAGGCCGGAATGGTATCAAAAGGAATCTCATACTTAGATACATGCGGAAGGTAATTTCCATTTAATGTATGTCCAGACACAAGGCCCGTAGGATACCATTGAAAGCTATGCCCCTGTACATCTGCCTTAACAATGGCAGCTGCATATTTTGGAGATTCGCTGATGTTGTAGAATATCGGCTTAGTCCATCCCGTTCCTCTGATGGCTTTAACCATACGATTGATGTAAGTGGTAGTCAAGGACTCCGGACCACTATGCTGAGGTTCATTGTTTACTTCCGCTGCTATGATATCCGGATCGTTTTGGTAGGTCAATCCTGTATAAGGATTCTTGTGTTGAAAGAATTGCTTTAAGTAACGCTCTTGCGCGAGGAATGCAGGCTCCTCTAGGAGCGCCCTCTGCTTCCCGTATTTACCGGAGAAGCTGCCGGTATTGATGTCTTTTTCAGGATATCCATTACCCCAAAAAGCAATCGGGGTAATGAGCGTCTTGATCTTTCTCATCTTCAGCTCAGCGATCAGAAAATCAAAAAGCCTGAGGTGTTCGTTATTGATCAGATTGCCTAAGCTATCGGAGATCTCCACATCCCAGACGTGGACACGGAAAGCATCTAGCCCTAACCGGGAAAAGTGGTAAACATCATCCTTTATAGCCTGTTCTACGGATATTCCGCTTCGCTGAATGGAGCGGTAGCCATAAGCGAAAGGAGCGGTATAATTTACTCCAAAAAAGCTGGCTTCTTTACCGTCTTTCTGCCATCGCATTATTCCGCTTTTGTCGACAAAAATACCTGTCTTCCCCTTTTTAGCTTGGGCGAAAGCGGACAGGCTAAGCACAGCCATCCAAAAGAATATCAATATAGCTCTGAGCATCTTCGTAATATATTAAGGTAAAAAAGCATCCATCGCTACAGTCGGCTTGCCGGTATCATCAAAAGCCGCGAGGCCATATCCGTTCCAACTGCCGTAGGACTGAGGTTCCCAATAAAAAACGCCAAGTCCTTTGCTGTTGGCCAGTGATTTATTTTTGGCGATAAGATCGCTAATAAAAGCTTTAGACGCAACAGGCTCCGAGGCAGGCATGCCGATCTCGCTGATCATCACTTCGGATCCATAGCGGCTTACCATGTCGTTCATATTGGCCAGGCACTGCGTATTTTTTGCAGCCCAGTCGCTTACACTCGGATACAGTGACATTCCGATCACATCCCATTTCGCACCATTGTTCTTCAGGCCGTCAAACATCCAACGGAACAATGCATTATCATACCCATTGGAAATGTGAACGATTACCTTAGATGTCGGGTTCACGGCTTTTACAGCACTATATCCCGAGAGCACGAGCTCCGCAAAGTTTTTCATATTTGCAGACGCTTTTCCTTCCTCCCATAACATACCGTTATTGGTTTCATTACCTACCTGTACCCATTCCGGAACGATGTATGCGTTTTTCAAGGTATTAAGCACTTCAGTAGTATGTTTATACACAGAGGCCTTCAGGGCAGTAATATCTTGTCCAACCCATGCCGCAGGTTTAGCCTGATGGGCAGGATCCGCCCAGGTATCGCTATAATGAAAATCGATCATAATGCGCATATTGGCAGCCCGGGCTCTTCTTGCTTTAGTAAGCACATCCGCGGTATTGTTGTAGCCCGCAGCTGGGTTTACCCAGACCCTTAACCTTACTGCATTGATCCCTTTGTCTTTTAAGATTTTGAACAGGTCCTGTTCTACACCAGCGTTGTTATAAAACTTCTTTCCGCCAGCTTCCATTTCACTGACCCAGCTCACATCTGCACCTTTTGCATAAGTGCCTATCGGATCAGGTTCAGGATAAAACATCGTCTCCCCTGTTGGTGTCTTCTTACATCCAGTACTTATTGCTATCAGCAACGCTATTATCGCGAACCACTTGGTTTGTCTCATCGCTTTATATTTAAATGTTATTTAACTGAATACGTATAATTTCCTTCTCCACCGCTCATGTCAAGTGTTACGGTAAACACTCCCGTTTTGGCAACGGGAATATTAACTCCACCCCAGGTAGGCGCTCCGGCGAACGCAAGCACACCACCTTCTTTATCCAGCTTATAGCCAATCTCATAACTACCATTAGCGGTAAATTGGAAAGACTTACCTGCCGTTAGTGCAACATTTGAGGCTACCCAAACACCGGTCGCGGCATTGTAAATCATCGGCGTAGCTGATACGCTCCATCCATTATCTTCACCCGTGACATAAAACTTAACCGGCGTATAAGCAACTGTAAGGGCATCCAGATCTACATTGACTTTCATATAGTTTGGTGCGGGTGTAAGCCATAAACCACCATCTCCGGCACTTGTTACCACCTTAATTGTAGTCGCACTGCTTCCCCAGCCATATTTTTTAGCATCCGTAGTAGAAACCAGTTTAAATCCGTCGCCGCCCCAACCATCTGCATTCGGCAAATTCAGGAAGCCTTCATATTTGGCATTGAATTTTGAAGAGGCCAACAAATAACCGTTGGTACGCGTAGCTGGTGTCTTCCAGGAGTTAGCACCCTCTACCAGCAATGCCGGATATTCGATATAAGAGCGGTATGGATTTACCACCATGGTCAGCGTAGAATAAATAGGCTTCACATTAGTCGCTAAACCGGTATTCTGGTTAAGATCGGTTTTCAAGCGAACGGCAATGGTACTGTTCACTCCTATTGGCACCAATAGTTGTGCTGCAAGGATGGTATTCAGTTCCTTCCCGAGAAACGCCCTATGCAGACTGTCACCCGACAATTTTATATCCACCGCATTGGCCCAGGCATTGGCGCCCGAGGTATCTGAAGGCAAATCAAATTGCAGGGTATAGGTGGGTACAACTTGAACCCCATAATTTGGTGCACTGAAGCTGAAAGTAACTACCTTATTGGCTGCTACGGCTTCTGTGAGCGCGACGGTACTCACAGAGCTTTTAAAAGCTAATGTGGAAGCCGATGGAACAGCGATCACGTTCTGACTTTCTTCCTTCTTACAACCACTTAGGATAAAGACGCTAATCAGGAGAAATAAAAAACTATTGATGAATTGTTTCATGATCTAATGAGATTAATAACCAGTATTTTGGATTAGGTTTGGATTCGCCGACAAATCCGATGGTGGCAGTGGAAATATGTTGTATTTGTTTGCAACCGACGCACCTGCCTTTACACCGCCTTTCCATGCCCACAAATAGGCGGAGGTGGTAAATTTACCAAAACGGATCAGGTCAGTACGTCTTACTGCTTCGTAATAAAGTTCCCGGCCTCTTTCATCCAGGATGAAATCAAGCGATAACGCGGTGCTTCCAACATTTCCGGCGGTACTGCCATTGTATGCACGGGTACGCAATGAATTGATATATCCCAATGCAACATTTAGGCTTCCACCCGTTCCTCCCCGCAATACGGCTTCTGCGTAAGTGAGGTAAGTTTCTCCCAAACGGAACAATGGAAAATCGATATCTGAAAAATCCTTTGCGGCATCCTGATGCGGAGCCGGCCCACCTGACCTGGTTTTATTCCTGTATTTCGTGGTACTGTAGCCAGCAGTAGACAAATACAAATCCGTCATCTCCATAGTCTGTCCGGCGGTATAAAATTGCGCACGGGTATCTGTAGCACCTGTTTTGTCCGCAAAAAGGTTGACAAAGTTCTGTGTGATCCTCAGTCCGCCCCAGTTTCCATTTGATCCGGAAACATCAGCAGGTACCGCAGCAGGACCATGCATTAAGTAGGTAGTCCCACCAAAATTCTGTGTACTTGTACCGTCGTAATTGATGGTCAGGATATTTTCGTCTGTATTGAGGTGATTGTCTGCGATGGTCAGTTCCCTATAATTGTTATGAAGGGCATATCCTGCAGCGGTGATTTTGTTGCAATAGGTAATGGCGTCAGTATACCTGGCTGTGCCTGTATATACCTCCGCATTCAGGTATAATCTCGACAATAAAGCCCAGGCGGCTGCCCTATCGGCCCTACCATATTCATTTGTTTTTGCCGCAGCAAGGTCGTTTTCGAGTGCTTTCAGTTCCGATTCTATGTAGACGAACAGGTCCTTACGCTGGATTTGTTTTGGAAGGTCCTTCCCTCCAATGACCGTATTTTCGGTTACCATCGGTGGATTGGCGTACAAATCCATCAATACCCAGTATTGATAGGCCCTCAAAAAGCGTGCTTCGGCACGGTACAAACGTATATTATCGGCATCAGCGCCGCTAATTCCTCTCCTAGAGAGATTAGCGTCCGAGGACTCATTGATAAAATTGTTGCATACCGTAATCTGGTAATAAGAGCGGTAGTAGAGACCGTTGATAATGGAATTAACCGATCCCCAGCTGAGCTCGTGTAAACCCTGGATACCGGCATCACTTTGCCATGACCACGCTGCCTCGTCAGTAGTAAGTTCCTGCAAGTTCCAGTACAAACGGAGGAAATCGGAGTTTCCTTCATCTTTGATGATTTCCACCGGAATATCCTGCTGCCCCGTAGTCGCATTCCCGGTTAAGGCAAAAGCGCCATAGACTTTAGCCAAAGCCTGCTTGTAGCCCTGTGGACTATCAAATACATCCTGAGCAGTGAGGTCATTGGTGGGTGTTAAATCTAATTTATTGCAGGAGGCTGTTGCCAGCATCGCAAAGCAAGCAAGCAAAGCTACTTTCAATGTCCCGTATGTTGTCTTAAAATCCTTCATCTTCTTGATCACTAAGGTTAAAAATTAAGGTTTAAACCGAGAGAAAACACCCTTGGTCTTGGGTAAATGTTATTGTCGATACCAGTTGCCACTTCAGGGTCCAGTCCACTATATTTCGTGACGGTAAAGACATTTTGTACACTTGCGTTCAACTGAAGCGCCGCTGCCGTTTTGAAGACCTTGCCAAAGCGATAGCCTATGTTGATGTTGTCCATTTTCAGGAAAGAAGCGTTTTCAACGTAGTAATCGCTAAACAGCTGTTGTGTATTGAAATTCGTAGTCAGATAGCTCGGATTGGCATTGAGCAGGTTTGCTGCTCCTTTGATCTGCGCAAGGTTTCCGGTCTGACTGCTTACGTTGTTGTATACATAATTACCCAGATTGGCCCTCACCGTAAAGCTAAGGTTCCACTGTTTGTAGCTTAGGTTATTGCTGAAACCCAGGAAAAGCTGGGGATCGGCAGGTTTACCCCTGTTGAGGTCATTTTCGTTGATGATGCCATCACCGTTTTGATCTACGTATACACCTTCAATTGGTTTGCCCGACTGGTCATAAACCTGTTCGAAAAGGTAGAATAGATTTTTGCTCATTCCTACTGAACTGATCAATGCATTTTGTCCGCCAACACCTCCGGCAATTCCTCCTCCGGGAAGGCCGATATAGTTGGCATCGTTAGGCACTACAGTCAGGTTTGTGATGGTATTTTTATTGTATGTGGCATTAAGACTGAAATCCCAGTTGAGATCTGTACTTTTCAAAGGCACAAAATTTAGTGTCATCTCCACACCTTTATTTTCCATACTACCTACGTTGACCACAGCCGAGGCTGAGAAATTAGTCCCCGCTGGCTGAGGCACGCGGTTCAACAAATCGCTGGTTTTCTTTTGATACAGTTCCAGGGTTCCTGAAATTCTATTGTCCAAAAATCCGGCATCAATACCCACATTCGTTGTCGCCGTCTGCTCCCATTTAATATTGGAAATGTACGCCGTAGGACGGTACATCTGGTAGAATGTATTGCCAAACTGATACGAGGTAGTTGGTGTACTGTAGCCGTAAGTAGCCAGATAACCATAATTATCTATTCCGTCCTGTTGACCAGTAACGCCATAACCGATCCTAAGTTTTAAAGCAGACAGCGTTTTGCTATCCTTCAAAAAGGCTTCATTTTTTAGCGTCCAGGCGAGTGCTACAGATGGAAATACTGCATTTCTGAATTCAGAAGAAAAGCGGGAGGAACCATCACGACGTACAGTAGCCGTTAACAGGAAGCGGTCATCGTAACTGTAGTTTAAGCGGCCGAAATATGAGATCAACCGGTTTTCAGGTTTATTGTATGGAAAGGCAGGATCAGAATTGACCACTTTCTCTCCGTAGCCATTATAGCTGGCGTAGTTGTAGGCAGTGGTCAGGTAATTGTTATAAGAGTAACCAGCCGTTGCATCGATCCTGCTCTTGAAGGAAGGAAATTCCTTCACATAATTTAGGTAAAAATCGAGTACCGTGTTATTCCTGGTTTGCCTGTATTGGTTATTATATCCTTTTTCATTGAAATTAATGGCCGCCGTAGGGTTGACATACGTCGTTCCTTTTCCATTGGCGATATCATAACCAGCGTTGAGGTTTGCACGCAGTTCCGGAAGGAAGTGGAATTTGTAATCGAACTGGATGTTACCGATACTCCTCAAGGGATTAGAGCGGTTCTCTGTTTGCTCCAGGAGACCTACCGGATTTCTACCCACCAAATTGACCAGTCCACTTGGCGTGGTATTGTCCAACCATTCCCAATAACCGTTATAATCGGGTCTATTGGTATAAACTGCCTGTGTGGGATCAAAGCTCTGTGCAGCGCCGATAGCAGCGGTATTCGCAAACCTGGTTTGCTGCATACTTCCTTTTAGGTTGATATCTACTTTCAGGTGCTTATCGAAAAATGTTGGATTTAATACAATCGCAGCTGAAGTTTTCTCCAACTCATCAGTTCTTAAGATACCTCTTTGGTTCTGATAGCCGAGGGAAAGACGGTAAGGTAAGCCCTTTACGCCGCCGCTGAAACTTAAATTGTTGTCAGTAGCCAAACCATCCTGATAAATCAGGTCTTGCCAGTCTGTATTGAAAGTACCCAATTGGGCTTTTTGAGCTGCCGTGCCGCTGGCATTCACAATTTCGCGAATCTGATCTGCAGTAAGCACATCTGCTTTCGCAATAATCCTCGATAAAGAATTCACTGATGAGAAGCCAACCTTCAGATCTCCACTCAGCCCTTTTTTAGTTGTGATGATAATAACGCCGTTTGCTGCTCGTGCACCATAAATAGCTGCGGCAGACGCATCTTTCAATACCGTAAAGGACTCTATGTCGTTTGGATTGATAAAACTCAGGGGATTGGAAGCACCAGACATGGCTGTATTATCCAATGGCACTCCATCAATCACGATCAGAGGATCATTACTGGCACTCAGTGACGCCCCTCCCCTGATGCGGATGGTACTTCCAGCACCAGGCTGACCACTGTTGGAAGTAATGGATACTCCCGATACTTTACCAGAAAGCATTTGTTCGGGCGTGGTGATACTGCCCTTTTGAAAGTCTTTGGCAGAAACTACAGCGATGGAACCTGTGAGATCCTGCTTCCTGGTGGTACCATAACCGACCACCACAACTTCACTTAACGCTGCGGCATCATCGACTAGCGAGATATTTAAAACATGAGATGCTGGAATGTTTACTTCCTGAGTTTTATAGCCTACAAAACTAAATTGTAAAATCCCGGTTCCGGCAGGAACTTTAATAGAGAAACCGCCATCAGGTCCGGTCACTGCACCAATTTTAGTGCCTTTAAGCACTACACTGACACCTGGAATTCCCAGGTTATCTGATACGGCTTTTACGGTACCTGTAACGGTAACCGGTTGTTGTGCCTGAAGCGCTGCTGTGGTTAAAAGAAAAAGCATCAACGATAAGCTGAGCTTAATACTAAATGTAGAAATTCGCATACAGTATTTGGTTGTTTATTTACTGGTACAAATGAAAAGCTTATTCCTCTTTTTCATTTGTGCTATCGTGTTTATTTTTTGTTCTATTTATCATTTTAATGTACCACCTACGTAAAAAAATGGCCGAGGAGGGCGCTTGAGTCCCAATTTCTGCTAACTTTATAGAAAATCCAACCAAGTAACTGTATGCACATCTAATGAGTTCATTCTTTAAAACTGTTCTGTTAATTGTACTGGTACTTACCTGTAAGACTGCTCATCCGCAGAATCTAAAATTTAAGCACATCGGTCTGAATAACGGACTTTCCAACAGTACCATAGAATGCATACTGCAAGACCATCGGGGATTCATTTGGTTTGGTACACGCGATGGCTTAAACAAGTACGATGGCGAACAGATCACAGTCTACAGAACACGTAAAGATACGAACACTTTGTCTGACAACTTTATCCGCCACATCTATGAAGATAAAAATAAAAAACTTTGGATAGGCACTTCAAATGGATTAAACCGATTCGATCCGGAAAACAACAGATTTCAACGCTATTCCCAGAAAAACAATGATAAAAAGTCATTGGGCAGCAACGACATTCGGGCGATAGAGGAATATGGAGACGGACTATGGATTGCAACTGCAGGTGGACCGCTTGATTATGTAAATGAAAAGACCGGGGCCATCCGTCATTTCAACTATTACGCTAATGATATTCATACAGACAAAAAAGGAAATTTGTGGATTGCTACAGAAAAGGGGCTGTACCGGCTTGATCCTAAAAAATCTGCCTTTTCTGGCATCTCAGGGCTTTCGAATTATAACCTGCGTGTAATCGCAGAATCAGCTGATGGCACTTTATGGTTGGGCACCGAAGAACAGGGCATGATTGCCTATCACCCTGCCGAGCATAACATTCGTTTATATAAACACCAGGAAAAAAACAGCAATAGTCTGGGTAGTGACCTGGTACGGTCGATCATTGTAGATAAAGCACAGAACCTCTGGATTGGTAGCATAAACGGGGGGCTGGACCATTTCAATACCCGTACAAATACGTTTAAAAATTACCAGTATGAGCCCGGTAACTCATCGAGTCTGTCGCAGAGAACCGTGTCGGCTATATTCCGGGATAGACAGGATAACCTTTGGGTTGGAACCCACCGTGGGGGCGTGAACCTTTATACACCCGGTTCTGAACGCTTCAACCTGGTCCAGCAGGAACTCAATAAAAATAGCTTAAGTTACAATGATGTAAAAGCCTTTCATGAAGACAAGGATGGCAACCTTTGGATCGGGACAGATGGCGGTGGACTAAATTTCTACAACAGGACCAGTCAGCGATTCAAACATTATAAATTTGACCCCTTTCGACCTGAAAGCCTGGGATCTAATGCTGTATTAAACATTACCGAAGATCAGTATCAACAACTTTGGATTGGTACCTGGGCAGGAGGTCTAAATTTGATGAACCGACAAACGGGGACATTTACCAGATTTACCAATGATCCTTTAAACCCCTTCTCTATCTCCTCCAATTATGTCCAGAAGACATTTGAAGACAGCAAAGGCCAGCTATGGGTAGGAACCTACTACGGAGGGCTCAATCTGCTGGACCGGGCCAGCAAAAAATTCACACGCCTGATTCAGGGCGCTGGCAATACCAAAATAAGTGGCGAAAACATCATATCGATTGTGGAAGATCAATACCAGAACCTCTGGATCGGGACGGATGATGGTGGACTAAACTGTTACAATTTGAACACCAAGGTTTTCAAACATTACTTTCTGGATGAAGAAAAGCGACCAGATCTACGTATTATTTTCATTGATAGTAAAAAGAGATTATGGATTGGACAAGCTGGCTTGTACCTATTCAATCCGGTAAAAAACAGCTTCTCGATCTATAGCGATAAAGCTGGTCTGTCCACTGATTTCATTAAAGGCATTACCGAAGATGAGCAAGGCAACTTCTGGATAGCGACCACAAGAGGCCTTACCAAATTTAATCCCGAAACATTGAAATCAAGCTCCTACAATCAGGCTGACGGCTTGCAAGGTCAAGAGTTTGAAGCAAACGCCTTCTTGAAAACGAAAAGAGGTGAAATGTTCTTTGGCGGAGTAAATGGTTTCAATTATTTCTTCCCTGCCGCAATAAAGACCAATCACTTTATTCCTCCTGTGTACATCACAGAATTTCAAATCTTCAATAACAAGATACTTCCAGGCACGAAGGATTCTCCGTTGGATCAAGACATCAGCTTTACCAAAGACATCGAACTTACACATAGGCAGTCGACTTTCTCTTTCAGTTTTGCAGGACTAAATTATACCGCTCCTGAGAACAATAAGTATGCTTATAAGTTGGAGGGCTTAGACAATGACTGGAACTATACGGGCAATACGACAAAGGCATTCTACACCAATTTGGACCCCGGCGATTATGTATTTAGGGTAAAAGCATCCAATAACGATAACAATTGGAATACTACGGGAACCACGATCAACATCCACATTTCACCACCATTCTGGGCCACTTGGTGGTTTAGGCTGTTCATCGCAGCCACGGTCATCAGCATTGCTTACGCTCTGTTGAGCTTTAAAAGAAAAATGGAACTTCGCGCACTTGAAGAGCAAAAAAGAGAAGAGATGCACCAGATCCAATTGCAGTTCTTCACCAACATATCTCACGAATTCAGAACACCCCTCTCCTTAATCCTGGGACCGATAGACCGCTTGCTAAAAGAAGACTCCAAGGCGGCTTTCCTCAATTATTACAAAACCATACACCGCAATGCGAACCGCCTGCTGAGCCTCATCAATGAACTGATGGATTTTAGGAAAATTGAATCAGGAGCGCTACAATTGAAAGTAATCCAGGGCAACATCAACCTGTTCATTGACGAAGTCGCTGAAGAATTTACGGAGATGGCAGAGGAAAAACACATTGATTTTAAAGTCAATAACACCCTACAACCTGCTGACACCTGGTTTGACAGGCAAGTGATCGAAAAAATCGTCCTTAATCTGATCAACAACTCCCTGAAGTATACCAAACCCGGGGGTAAGATTGTGTTGGAGATTTTAGACAATATGAACGAGTTGCCGCCTATGTTTGCAAACCAAATGCACATCAACAGTCAATATCAGGGTAAACGATATGTTTATATTCGCGTTACAGATAATGGCATCGGGATCTCTAAAGAGTCTATAGATCACCTATTTGAACGGTACTACCGCATTACGGAGTCGCACCTTGGCTCGGGTGTAGGCCTGGCCTTTGTGAAAAGCCTGACCATGCTCCATAAAGGAATTATAAAGGTATCCAGCGAGCGGCACCAAGGCACAGAGATCACCATTGGCCTGCCTTGTAGCCGGGAAGATTATCAGGCCCATGAACTCTGGGGACAGAGCAGCGAACAGGGCGGAACCCGTTTGGAGAGCATCAGCTATAAATCTGACCAAATCCTCACTATAGAACAACCTGTCACAAATGAGGGGTCAACCATCAATAAACATATACTTATTGTAGACGATAATGAAGAACTGCGTTCATTTTTAAAGGATACCCTCAGTCCGGCTTATCACATCTCTGAAGCAGCAGACGGTTACGAAGGACTGCAAAAAGCAAAAGAAGAATTTCCAGACCTGGTGATCAGTGATGTCATGATGCCCGGAATGAATGGCACGCAATTTTGCAAAGCGTTGAAAGAGGACATTGATACAAGTCACATTCCTTTCATCATGCTTACTGCCAAGAACAGTGTAGAAGCAGAAATAGAAGGTGCTGAATCAGGCGCTGATCTTTATTTCAGTAAGCCCATCAACATCAATCTGCTGCAAGTCAACATCAGGAATATTTTCGAGCAGCGTCAAAAATTAAGAGACCATTATTCGAAAGACCACCAGGCAGAACTTATAGAACTTGTACATTCTACGAAGGATAGAGAGTTTATGGAAAAATTACTGGGAATTATCAACGATCACCTGGTCAATCCTGAAATGGATATAGAATTTCTCTGTTCCGAAATCGGTATGAGCCGGACAAAACTCTATCAGAAGATAAAGACCATTACCGGACAGCCGATTGGTGAATTCATTCGCTCAATCAGGCTAAGAAAAGCTGTGGAAATCATGACCCAGGAAGATGTCCTGCTGACAGAGGTCATGTACCGGGTCGGCATCCAGACCCAATCTTACTTCAGCAAAGCATTTAAAAAAGAATTTGGTAAAACACCAAGTCAGTACCTCCAGGAAAGGAATACTTAACTCAGCCAAACAGAAGAGGACACCTTTTGGTGCCCTCCCGGTAAAAGCGTGTTAATGTCCTGCTTGATTGCGTTGCTAATCAATACGGAACAAACTTATCTTTTTTAGGAATTAAAGTATCCGGCTTTTGTTAATTGCCGGAACAAATCTGCTAAGCGCTGGCTTTCAATTAAAATCTGCCAGGCTCTACTAACCACAAAATTTAAGATTAACGTTATTTTGCTCGGCTGCTTCTATGATTCCATAATCGGATAAAATAAATGCTTTCCCCTTCTTTACGCAAACATCATGTTCAAAATGGACTGAAGGTTTACCATCAATCGTCCGAACGGTCCAGCCATCTTTTTCAATAAACACATCTTTTTTCCCCAGGTTAATCATCGGCTCTATTGCCAATACCAGATTTTCTTTGAGCAGTAGTCCACTCCCTCTTTTTCCATAATTAGGAACTTGTGGATCTTCGTGCATGCTTTTACCAAGGCCATGGCCCACAAAATCTCTAACCACACCATACCCCTGTTTTTCATTGTGATGCTGAATAGCAAAACCAATATCTCCCAATCTCTTACCGGCGATAGCTTCATTTATTCCAACATAGAGCGACTCTTTAGTGGTGCGAACCAGCTTTAGAATTTCTTCACTAGCATCACCGATGACAAAAGTATAAGCATGATCGCCATGATAGCCATTTTTAATCACCCCCACATCAACAGAAATGATATCACCGTCTTTCAATGTTTCACTACCAGGGAAACCATGTACAACTACATCATTTACGGATGTGATAATATGGTGAGGAAAGCCATTATAATTAAAAAATGACGGCACGGCACCATGATCTAAAATAAATTCATTGGCCAGTTTATCAATTTCAATAGTTGCCAAACCCGGGCGTAATATTTTCGCTATTTCAGAAAGCGTCTCGCTCACCAAACGCGCACTGATTTGCATCAGCGCTACTTCTTCATCTGTCTTATAAAAAATCATCGATACAAATTTAGCAATTAGTTTGTGAATGATATTCTATGAAGAAATATAGGTTCTAATTCTCTACGCCACAACCTTCAATAAACTTTCTAATCTCTGCGACAGTTACCGCAATACTACTCGTTCTGCTATATCTGGCCATATTAATCCCCATAAACTTACCATAAATATCGAAAACTGGTCCTCCACACTCAGTAGGCTTCAACTTAGCGTCATGTACAAAAGCATTGGCAAAGCCATCTCTACGCTCACTCTTTCCATCAGTGAATTTTTCAGCAATGTGATTAGAGGCTATCATCGGACGCTTTCCCAATTTGATCGCTAATGTATCTACTTTGTCGCTTTTCATGACCACTAACTTCAAAATATCATCCGGTTGGTTCTTCTGAACAGCTTTCACAAAGGACTCAGGATCGCCTAAGGAGAGGCCATTTACACTGACAATCTGTCCCCCGACTTCCAGCTTTGCTAAACTTGCAGGACTGTTCGGAGCAACCATGCTCAATACCAATCGGGCATCTTTGATCTCTACTCCTGCACCAAGATAACCGGCACTGTACATTCCTTTCAGATCGAATCGCTGAGTGGACACACCACTCCATTCACCCTCATTATCAGGCTGTGGAGAAATCAGTAGAGCGCCAAGATCCTTAAAGGTTAGCGTATCGGTAGGAATCTTCCCAATCTTAATTCCTTTTTTTAGCTTCACACCCAATTCCAGCAATACCAGGTCACTTTGCAGATCACGATGCACAATTTTTGCTGATATAAGCCTACCCTTCCCTAAATCTACTTTGGGGTCTGCAGCAACCATTGAATTCTTACTTAAAAGATAACTTTTGCCTAAAATGTCATCCTTACTCTTTATTCCATCAAGTGAGATCAACGTACCGAGTATCGTTTTACCCGAAAGTGTATCACCACTAATGATTTTAAAGGCAGCTGCTTCCATCTTAGTTTCTAACTTTGGAATACCTTCCGCGATGAGCTTCATATCCCCAATGTCCGCTTTACCGGCCAGCAAGGGATCCGCAGAAATGACATCTTCTGAGGGCAAGTCTTTATAGGCAACAGGCTTTTGTAAGGCTGTCCAGTATTTCCGGTAGAAGTCTACCGGGATTTCATAATTGTTTTCAAGAGAATTGTCTATGCTGCTGTGCAAGCCTACAACTCTACCGTAAAGATCAAAAACAGGGCCTCCCGAATCACCTGGCTCCATCAGACAAGTGCTTCTGAACCTCCGTCCGCGCTGAGCATCCAGCTGTGCGACATAGCCAAGTCTAATCACCTCCCGTTGTGGTATAAAACTACCTGGGTAAGCAATACTCACAACAGGTTCATTGACCTTCAACGAAGAGGACCATCCCATTTCTGCATATGGCCATTTGCCAGCCTCGGTGATTTTCATTATGGCGACGTCCAATCTGCTAATGCTACCAAGCCCCCTTGCAACATACTGTTTTCCATCAGGGAAGGTCACCTGATAATATTTTTCAGGGGAGCAGGCATGCGCAGCTGTCAATATCCTGCCCTCGCCATCGATCACCACTCCGCTAAAACGTCCCGAAGACGGCCTTTTTGTCTGAGGATCGTAATTAGCTATAAACACACTTGCAGGGTGCCCTTTTTCAATGGCACCCTGAACCTGTGACTGGAGTTTAGTCAAACTCTTGCTTTGGCCTGTCGCGATAACGCTGTAAAATAGCACAGTGACACAACTGAGTATAAATGCTTTCATATAAATTGCTTAGTCTGAATTCAGACTGAAAATTTAATGGAGGGTTTATTGGCACAGCGTAACAAGATGATGACAATTTTTTATGGTGCTGGAGTGTTAATCTTTCTCCCAACCGCTTGCAACAAGCTATAGTTTCCGCTGACGTCTTGAGACAGCTCCCAGATCATCACCCCTTTGATGTTTTGCGCAGCATATTTTGTCTTCGCCTCTATTGCCGTAATGCAATTGTATTTATAACCGTCATAGGTATCTACGTAGGCTACGGCAGAGCCATATTGGGCAAGCAATTCTTTCCAGGCTTTGTAGCCCGTTCCAACCGTAGGTTTATAACCATAGAACGGAACACCCAATACCAATTTCGAAGCAGGAACACCAGAGGTCAAAAACTTATTAATATGCTGTATAGCGGCATCATAAGAAGAGTGATTTGCCGTACCACCCCAACCATTATCATAAGACATGATGCTGATCAAATCAAGGTAGGAATAGGAAGATGCTGGAATCTCTCCACCATTAAATGCTGCGGTTGCAGCTGTAACCAATTTCCCCAACGGATTGATCTTGTTTCTCAAGGCCGACACAAAGGGTGCATAATTTTGCTCTGCTTTAATCTGATCTAAAGTTCCACCCTCTACATCGATGTCTATACCATCAAGGTTAAAATAAATAACAAAATCAGAAAGGTTGTTGATGAAATTGGTACGGTTAGCTGCACGAAACTGTACTGCGATACTTCCAGCGTTTGGATCAGGATCTCCACCACCTAAAGAAGCTAGCACCTTTCTGCCTTGTGCATGCGCCTTGGCAACAACATAATTGATTTCTGCAGCATCAAAATCGCTGAAAAGCGGTTGTCCGTTTGACATCATACTGCCTGATGAACTTGGCGCAAAAAAAGCTAGATTAACATGCGTCACAATACCGAAATCTATCGAATTGGTTAATGTTGACACACTACTTGCCCAACCTGGTATGTATCCGATTACGACCTTGTTGGGATTTGTCACTACCGATTGCAGGCTTCCTGAAGCGTTTGCTACTTCCGCGTTCGAACTTCCTTCGGAAATAACTTCCGCCCCCTCTCGTTTACTGCAGGAGAGTACCGAGAATACGGTTAGAATAACCAATAAGCTTTTCAATTTTTTCATTTCTTGTTTTAGTTTAGTGAATGGATGAATGTATTGCGTTAGCGTACACGTAAATTAAGTTCAGGAAAGGGGAAATTCTACTAAAAAATTAACGGCTTAGTTAAAGGAGGCATTTAAATCTATCGTGTACGTACACAAATATAATTGATTGTTTCAGAAATACAAATTATATTGGATATTTCGATGCACCAAAACTATTACAGCCATGCCTTTACCCTGCTGCCCGAATTTCTGATTAACTTTGCTTTTCAGAAACCATTATTTATGTTAAAAGAATCCTTACAATCCATCTTTACCAGAGAACTGAATAAGTTAAAGTCAGAAATAGAACAATATAAAAACGAGCAAAATCTCTGGCTGATTGAAAAAAGCGTAGCCAATTCTGCAGGGAACCTTTGTTTGCATCTCATTGGTAACCTGAATACCTATATAGGGGCTGAGCTGGGCCAAACCGGTTATGTAAGAGACAGGCCACTCGAGTTTTCGTTAAAAAATGTTCCAAAGCCGGAACTGATCAGCAAAATTGAACTGACCATTCTTGTTGTAAACGCTGCATTTGACGCCTTAACAGATTCCGACCTGGAGACTGATTACCCCCTGATCAAGGTTGTGGAGGGTGGAAGTTCAATTGGCTTTATGCTGATACACCTCGCCGGACACCTGTCTTATCACTTGGGACAAATCAACTACCACAGGAGACTCCTGGACTTTTAAAATAAATGTGCTTTAAACTTTAGAACTTAATTGAAAGGTTTTCTGTGATTAAATTGTTGTCTTTGTAATATTCGAAAAACCAATTGTTGTCTTTCTTGAAAACAATTCCTTTTGTACTGTCTTTCTCTGCAATGAAATAATTTGCGACAGAAGTCTTGAAAAGGCTTAGAACGATCTTCGGTGTATTGTCAATCAACTGAAAACCAGTAACGGTTGGTTGTGCATACAAAGTAGTTGCCACTGGGGCATCCGGTGTATTTTGCACCACTGTAGCGACGGCTGCAGCAGTATCAGGGCTAATTTTATCTAAAGAACCTACAGCATCCATTAGCGCAAATGTATAAGCGGGCTTGTATTCCTTATCCCTACTTTTACCTTCCTTACTTTTAACGATGATATTTCCTTTGCAATCCTTCAGCACAAGTGTGAGGTTTGTACTGAACATGCTATTTTTTTCCAGCAACTCCGCGCTCAAAGCAATGCATTTATTATTTGCAATCTCCGAAGGCAAATCAGTATCATCCAGGTAAGCGATATAACCTTTCTCCTCTAATAAACTTCTGAGCCGGCTATTTAAATTATATTGGTTCTTTTCCTTCAGGAAGCTAAACCTTTCGGGCACCAGCACATATTTGTAGTTAGGTACAGGGATTCTATTTTGAGCAAAGCCCGAAAAAGAGCACAACAAAAGGAATAAGAAAAGACACTTTTTCATAGCTAAACATTTAAATCTATTCAAAAATAGCTTTTTACTTTTTGATTTGTTCAATCTCTTTTAAGCTATCCATTTTCTTGTAAGCCAGAAAGCCTTTAATATCCTCAAAGTGCTCGCGCACACGCTTGTTTCCAAACTCAAATACTTTTTGGGCCAATCCGTCAAGGAAATCCCTATCGTGAGATACCAAAATCAAGGTACCATCAAAATCTTTAAGCGCATCCTTGATGATATCTTTGGTTTTCATATCCAAATGGTTGGTTGGCTCATCGAGGATCAATACATTTACCGGCTCCAGCAAAAGTTTGATCATTGCCAAACGGGTTTTCTCCCCCCCGGAAAGTACTTTAACCTTTTTAGTAGTATCATCTCCGCTAAACATAAAGGCTCCCAAAAGGTCTTTGATCTTTATGGTGCCATCACTCAATGGAATCTGGTCTATAGTTTCAAATACGGTTAAATTCTCATCCAGTAAGGCAGCCTGATTCTGAGCAAAATAGCCGATTTTAGAATTGTGCCCTACTTTCAGGCTTCCATCAAAATCAATCTCACCCATAATGGCTTTGATCATGGTCGATTTCCCTTCACCATTTCTACCAACAAAAGCTACCTTTTCTCCACGCTCTATCACCATGGAAGCTTTCTCAAACACGACATGATCACCATAGGTTTTTGTCAGCTCTTCTACCATCACAGGATATTGACCTGAGCGTGGTGAAGGTGGAAACTTCAGTCGCAAAGCTGATGTATCTACTTCATCAATCTCTATGACTTCAAGCTTTTCAAGCATTTTCACACGCGACTGCACTTGCAGGGTCTTGGAATAAGTCCCTCTAAAACGGTCTATGAATTCTTGGTTATCTGCAATGAACCGTTGTTGTTCCTCATATGCCTTCAACTGGTGTACACGCCGATCTGCACGCAATTGCAGGTAATGACTGTATTTTGCTTTGTAATCGTAGATCCTGCCCATAGTTACCTCGATCGTACGGTTGGTGATATTGTCTACAAAAGCACGGTCGTGAGAGATTACCATTACTGCCTTTGCAGAATTGATCAGAAAATCTTCCAACCATTGTATACTCTCGATATCCATATGGTTAGTAGGCTCATCTAATAAAATAAGATCAGGCTTCTTTAATAAAATCTTTGCAAGTTCTATCCGCATACGCCAGCCACCGGAAAACTCAGAAGTCTGCCGATTAAAATCCTTACGTTCAAAACCTAAACCCTTTAATACCTTTTCGACCTCTGCGTCATAATTGACTTCCTCAATCGAATAAAATTTCTCGCTCAGTTCAGATACTCGTTCGATCAGTTTCATGTAATCGTCACTATCGTAATCTGTACGGATGGTCAACTGCTCATTCAGCTCATCAAGTTCCGTCTGCATCTGATTTACCTCTTCAAATGCCTTCATAGTTTCTTCAAACACAGTTAGCTTATCCTGGGTTAGTAAATGCTGGGGCAAATACGCAATCACAGCATCCTTAGGCCCCGTTACATTTCCAGAAGTAGGTTTTGCTACATCTGCGATAATCTTCAAAATTGTCGACTTGCCCGCGCCATTTTTGCCCATTAGGGCAATCTTATCATTTTCGTTGATGGAAAAGGTAACGTCGCTGAAGAGGGTGGTTCCGCCGAATGAAACGGAGATGTTATTTACATTGATCACGATTGCAGGTATTAAATTTGCGGCAAAGATAATGGAATTTGGCACAAATCCGGAAATCAGAAAAGCCTCTGATTTCCATCAGAGGCTTTTGCCAATCCGTAAAAGATACACCAGAATTTTAGATTCCGCAGGCCTGTAACATCATATGATGTAAATCTGTATTCTTTACAAATGGCTTCAACTGCTCGCTACCCGGACCATACATTGCCAGTTCCACATAATCTGAAGAATGTCCCATAGAAGCAAATCCAACTGAGGTATACTTATATTGAATCTCAGCCAGTAATTTGAATGGAAGCTTTTTCGGATTATATAAACCTTCGCCGTCTAACTTCACAAAGTGCTCCAGCAAAGAGGCTGCCTCAGCTTCTTTGATCACCAGTTTCTGAGCAGCTTCAATTTTCTCTACCACTTGTTTTGCCGTATCGCCGGGAGAGATGCTCCTCAGAACACGGTCGTTGGTTTGTTTAAAGGACTGAATCTTGTCAAAGTTCTCGTCATCACCAAACAGCCCCGGATTGGCGTTACCATGATCGGTCGTAATAATCACAAGTGTATCTTTATTTTGATCCGCAAATTTCAAAGCCACTCCTACCGCTTCGTCAAAAGCAATTTGGTCATAGATCAGTCCGGCGGTATCGTTGGAATGAGCGGCCCAATCTACCTTACCTCCTTCTACCTGCAATACAAATCCATTTGAATTGTGCTTCATCTGGTTAATTGCGGCGGTAGTCATTTCGGCCAATGAAGGAGTACTCTTTGCCAAGGCTGCATCCTGTGACCTGTCTAGACTAAATGGCAAACCATCTTCATGAAAGATGCCCAATATCGGCTTGTCAGCCGGCAAGCCTTTTCTCATTTGTTCGGCATCGGTCAGTACTGCAAATCCTTTCTGATTGAAAAGACCCAATACATCCTTCTTATCTTTCCTTTTTGCCGCACTGAAAAATTCCGATCCACCTCCCATCATCACATCAAAACGCAAATCAAGGTATTGCAGCGCGATACCATCCTGATCACTTCTCGCATCACTATTTACACAAAAGCCAGCAGGTGTGGCGTGTGTAATTGGAACTGTTGTCACACAACCCACCGATTTACCCGCAGCTTTAAATTTTTGAAGAATAGGCTTATGCAAAGTACCATCTGGTCCCACATTTAATGCCCCATTATTGACACGAACACCACCGCCCCAGGCTGAACTGCCCGCAGCAGAGTCGGTCACCAGGGCGTTGGCAGAAGCCGTATCCATAAATGCTCTCCTGCCTTTTTGCTGCTCGTACAATGAGATCCAATTGCTCACCCGCCCCTCCTTCCGGCGCAGGTATAGATCGGCCATATTCAAGGTTCCTGTACTCATTCCGTCACTCACCAGGAAAATGATATTCTTAGCAGTCTTACCTGCAAAATCTTCATGATTACTCAGCTCTCCCGCTATAGAAGTTACAGGAGCCAATGCAGTGCCTGCTACCAGTAGACTACTGTTCTTAAAAAAATCTCTTCTTTTCATTTTATGTTGTCAAAAACCCAGAAGGTCTCAACGACAAACATAATTCTAAGACATTACGATCATGTTAAGATTATGCAATGCTTTAAGGAACAACGGCTCAACACCAGATCATTTTTCTTCCACTACATTTAATATTGAGCCAGGATTTCCGACATATCAAAGACAGGAAACAAAGAAAAATCTGATTTTCATGAGGTGCTTAATTTGCAAAAGTTTGATTTAAGTCAAGCAAAATTATCATTATATTGGAGTGTTCAAATGGCTTTAGCGTTGAAATATCGAACTCCATTGGAATTGCATTGTTAATGATTTGGATTTCAATAAAGTTGCCTATATTAACTCATCTAATGTTTAGATTTACCTTAGCAAGAATAAACTACCACTAATCTCTTGACAATTAACGCCTAGTTTAATCACATAATAGTAAGTACCCAAGGGCAAAGGTTCTCCACCTTTTGTTCCATCAAATGCAGTAGTATAGTTGTTAGCGGTAAATACCACAGCACCATAACGATTAAAAATAGTAACCCTCGCTTTTGGAAAATTCTCTATGTTTTTAATTACCCATTTATCATTTATTCCATCGCCATTAGGGCTAAAGGCATTGGGTGCCTCGATACCACCCTGTACTAGCTTAATTTGTATGGGAGTTCTTTCGCTCTCACACTCGGCAAAAGCATAAGTCATGTACAGTGTTTTGTTATCTTTGATATTTAAGTTAAACACGCCTGTTTTATTGATTGCGATTGGGTTAACGGCATACAGGTCATCATATAATCTATAAGTTCCAGTTGTAATGTTTGCGGCAATAATCGTTGACTCCCCTAATGCGCAAATATTTACAGATTCTACAATTGGCATAGGTGGCGCTTCATTGATATTTGAAATAACAACCGTTGCACTTGCGGTATTACAGTTATTGCCACTGGCATCAGTAACTGTTAAAGTGTAAGAGCCCTGTTTCACTTTAGTTAAAACCAACTCATTACTAACCTTTACGTTAAATTCATTTTTCCACTCATAAGTATAGGGTCTTACCCCACCAGTAACTGTAAGCATAGTTACGGCGGCCTTTCCACTTTCACATTTATCCATTTCAATCCCTGCATTGTTGATACTGACATCAAGCGGCTCTATTCGATCAATGCTATATTTTTGGTAGAAACTTTCGCAGCCATTAATATCTGTAAGATATAAATCATAATCACCATCTTTTAAACCTGTAATTTCGGGCGTATCTCCAATTATTGATCCGGTTGGCCCTACCCACTTCATGGCTTTGATGAATGGAGCACTTGGTCCAGGTATTATGCTGATGCTTCCATTATCCAAATTACAAGAAGCAGAAGATTTTGAAAAGGCAAAAACCGGATAAACAGTAGACACCTGATTTTTAATGATATATCTTTTGCTGTCCTTAAAACAGGTACTGTTAGCTACTCTTAGGTGATAAATCCCTGGTTTGGCGTTAAGCAGTTGCGGGGCATTGCCAACGAGGGTATTGGTTTCATCAAACCATTGGTAAGTGAAGTTGGCGTCTGTAGAAAAAGCGCTAATGTTGCCAATCTTACCGTCGTTTTCTGCGCAGCTAGCATTGCTTACTTGTACAGCTTCCTCATTAAGGTCAATGCTATTTAATTCGGGAATAGAATAGGTGGTAATAGATGTACATACACTTTCATCCTTAACTTCGAGTTGATATTTACCTGCAGGCATACCTATAAGATCTTTAGTGTAACCAACTATATCTTGTTTTTCATTTCTCCATTTATAGCTAATTGCTCCAATACCTGTTACGCTAATTTTTTTAATACTTCCTGTGGCTGATGAACAATTAGAATGAGTAACTTCAATTGCTGAATCATCTATAAATGGGGCGCCGATGCTTTTGATCTGTACCGGACCATAAACCATTTCACAGTCATCTGTCGTTACGATTTTTAAAGTGTAAGTGCCTGCCTTTAATTTTGCGATAGACAGCGTATTACCCATTACTTCGTTTAGCTCATTTGTCCAGGTTAATGATCTGATGGCGTAATTGCCTGCATTAATTAATGATAATCCGTTGATAGACCCATTTTCGTCATTACAACTAGCGTCTATCTTTGAAATGAACCTATCTTCTATCTTGGGTTGTGCGTCAAGAATGTTAAAGAAACGTTTTTCCGTCTTGCAATTAGGCCCCATATAAGCAGTAAAAGCGTATGTACCTGCTTTAAGATTTGAAATATCCAGGTTGCCTCCAATGTTGTTATTATCCGCATCTAACCATTCATATTTAGTAGCTCCGGCAACTTGAATACCTGTGATCGACCCATTTGCTAGGCCACATGTGGATTTGTTAGTAACTACATTGCCAAAGTTTACGCTTAGGCCTAAAAACTGTGAAGTTCTATTGTTTAAGGTTGCAGAAGCGGTAAAACCTGTACTATTGGCTACCGCTATTGACCAAGTCCCATTCGCTGCGGCGAAGGTAGTACCTAAGTATGCTTTTGCTTCACATTGCAAACATTCTCCATCTGAAAAAACTTCTATTTCGGCATTGGGGGTTGCAGTACCTGTTATAATGCCATTGTTATAGCCTAAAATTTCTATTTTAGGTATCTCTACCCTTGAGTTAAGCGAACTGTATAAAATGGGTGCAGTAGAAACGCAATATATGGAATTTCTTTCTATCACTACATCGCCACAATCACTAGCATATATCCCACTGGTTCCAGATCCAAAATTTACGCGGTAAGCCATTACATTAGCCTCACCTAGATTTTTACCACCAATTCTGATATTGTTGCAATTTTGCAATTCAATCATTGAGTAGCAATACGCTTTGGTCATGTCACTATTTAATCCTAACCTATTGCCTTGTATCAGCCCAGACGTGGAGATGTTTTTCAAGCTGAACCCACCACTCAAAACTACATTGTTGCCAACAATTTCGATTCTTTTAAAATCTTGAAAATTATTAGGGCTGCCTATTCCGGAAGGAAGTCCCTCTGTACCGAAGTTATTGTTTTTAACTTTACAAAGCTCACCTACACTTTCTACAGCTTGCGTAGCTGGGTTAACTCCAGAAATATGGACACCATAGTTTCTGAAGCCCCATGAATTTCCTTCCGCCTTTGTTTCTCCGCCTAAGATGATGTTGTCACATAAGCGAAGATCAACCGTACCGCCAAAAGCAGTTCCCACTACATTGGTTTTATCTGCCGTAATACCAAACCAATTCGATGAAATTTTAATTCTATTGGTTCTGAGCATATAGATATCATAGTCGCAAAGAAGAAATATGTTTCCTTTCCCTACACCCCCAATGGTAATGTCTGCACTGCCTGTGATGTTGATTGTTCTTATTCCTCTTTGGGCGGCGTTGAAATTTGAAAAACAAAGACCGTAAATTTCTACATGATTGATGTTTGTACCATTAAAGGCGCCCGTCTGATTGCTAAGATATTCATTTAGGGTTTCTATGGTAACTTTGGCATCGGAAACACCCAGTTTGGCACCAGGAAAACTTGTGCCATCTATCACCAAAGAAGAGGATAAAATTAATGGACTTGTAGTACTAATTTTACCAGCCGTTAGCGCAAAATAAACATAATCAGTTTCTGTAGTGCCATTTGCAGCTGCCAAATTTAATGCTTCTCTTAACGTTCCTGAACCGCTATCTGCACCACTTGTAACTGTAAAAATAGCTGCTTTCATATTTAATGCAGCAAATAGAAAGGTAAGCAAAAATGAGTAGCGAAGCATAGATTGTTAAATTTGCAATTTAATTTGAACAAATGGAATAAAAAGATAGAAATTAACAGAGTTCAATCTAAGGAAAAGGAGGATAAATGTGCTATTAGTTATCCGTGTATGTAGTCTATAGACTATCGATATTATTAATGATCCGAAATAATCTGAATAAGGATGCGGTTGCTGATGAAATAAATATAAAACTGTATAGAAATACAAAACTATATTTTATCGCCTGCTCTACAATAGGCATGACACCCAATCTATTTGATAAACAAGGATTTAGATCATAAAAAAACCGGAAAGAATGTTTCGAAAAACTATCTTTCCGGCAAGTACCCGGAGCCGGAGTCGAACCGGCACGGTTTCCCACAGGTGTTTGAGACCAGCGCGTCTACCAATTCCGCCATCCGGGCATTTCCTTCGTTTGCGGGTTGCAAAGATATCGATTAGAATTTAACTCGCAAATATTATTTCAATTTTTCTTCTTTCAATTGTTTGTCCACCCAAAATGGCGCAAATGGGATCAACGAAGCACCGCCAAAAAGCACTCCCTTTTTAAAGCTCCATTTGTATTCTACCCATGCCATGATCAGAAACACAATATAAAGCATAAATAAAAGCCCGTGTGCCCATCCTGTATATTTTACAGCCAAAGGCATGTCCGCCCAATATTTCAGGGGCATTGCAATGAACACAAGGAAAACGTAAGATAGTCCTTCCGCAACAGCAATTTTTCTAAACAACGACAAAGTATCCATATCTATTCATTAGGCCTCAAGGCCAGTTATTCAGCAGCAATCTTCGTCAGACGCTCCCTGATTCTCAATAAGTATTTATTTCTATAGTAAAGGTCTTTCACAGCCAAAAGCGCCGCCCCTTGCTCATCCGCCGATTTAGACTCAAATCCGGTTGTCAATTTACCTATCTCATCAGAAATACCCACTTCAAGCTCTCCAATTTCCAGTTTAAGCGCTGCTAAACGCTCAGCATCCGGCTCAAACTGCAGATCCATGAGTGCCTCA
Source organism: Pedobacter sp. GR22-6 (assembly GCF_037402555.1). Classification (NCBI taxonomy): domain Bacteria; kingdom Pseudomonadati; phylum Bacteroidota; class Sphingobacteriia; order Sphingobacteriales; family Sphingobacteriaceae; genus Pedobacter; species Pedobacter sp. GR22-6. The sequence continues at coordinate 784,237 of NZ_JBBEUC010000002.1, read as the reverse complement.
TTTACTTCCATCATATCCATCAGAAAGCTTTGGGGCAATACGTAATGTTCTCCTTCTTCTATTAGACCTTTCAGTTCAAGTATGTAATTCAAGCGCTTCTGAGGATCTGATAACACCTGATAAGCTTTATTATTGACGGTGCTCATGTCCAATACCTCAGCCTGCTTCTCCTCACTTTCATTGATGTAAAAATCAGGGTGATACTTTTTACTCAAAGCGTAAAACTGTTGCTTTATGAAAGCCACATCAGGTTGAAAACTTAGCGGTAAGCCATAAAACTCAAAATAATCGGTCATGGTCACTAATGCATTATGGCCTTGAAGATGTCATTCCCCAGCACGAAGACCATTAACGACAGCAACAAGACAAAGCCTACAATCTGTGCACGTTCCATAAATTTATCACCCAATGGTTTACCTTTGATCATCTCAACGATCAAAAATACCACATGTCCACCGTCCAATGCCGGGATCGGCAATAGGTTCATAAATGCCAGGGCGATTGAAATGAAGCCTGTAGAAGCCCAAAATCTGGCCCAGATCCACTCACCGCCATATACCTTACGCGCAATCTCCACTGGTCCTGAAAATGCTTTGTTGGCTTTGATCTTTCCAGTCAATACTTTCCAGATTCCTTTACCATTATCGCTGAATACTTTCCAGGCCTGGTTTACCCCAATCGGGAAAGAAGCAAGCAATCCGTATTTGATGGTTTCTTCTTTGATTTCACTGACATTAAAACGGATACCTACCGTACCCGCAGTGTCTACAGGTACATCAATGGCCAAAGCTGAACCATCACGGATCACATCAATGCTGGTCAGCTTGCCCTTGTTTTTCACAATCTGTGCTTGTGCATCCACATCATAGATTACCGGAACACCTCCTACCGCTGTAATGCGGTCACCGGCTTTTATTCCAGCCTTAAACGCGGGCTTATTTGCCGGTACGCTATCAATGGTCGCAGTACGCAGCGGCATTCTGCTGATGAATTCTTCTATACCCAAATCAGACACCTTATTTAAAATGTTGTCCGGAACTTTAATCTCCATCGGCTGTCCAGCACGGATAATGCTCAATGTGGTATTGCCAAGCAATACTTTAGAACTAATCAGTTCTTCAAAACGCACTACCTTTACACCATTAACGGCAACAACCTTATCTCCTTTTTTCAAACCGATCTCTTTACCGATCTGACCAGGATTGATTCCCAAAACAGAATCATTTGGTATAAAGGTTTCCCCATACTTGAAAGTCAGCATCCAGAAGATCAGGATACCTACAATAACGTTGACAATGATACCACCCAGCATCACGATCAAACGTTGCCATGCTGGCTTCGACCTGAATTCCCAGGGCTGTGCAGGCTGTTTCATAGCCTCTGTGTCCATCGACTCGTCGATCATACCAGTGATCTTCACATAACCGCCCAATGGCAGCCATCCGATCCCGTATTCGCAATCCCCTCTTTTGAAGCTGAAGAGTTTGAAACCCCAGGCATCAAAAAACAGGTAAAATTTCTCTACTTTAATTCCAAAGGCACGCGCCGCCAAAAAGTGTCCCAATTCATGTAAAATTACTAGTATCGATAATCCCAGAAGTAACTGGGCCGCCATAATCAGTCCGCTCATATATAATTTTAATATTTTATGTTTTGATTGTAATTCAGTTGTTTTGTTACGAGTTCGCCGGCAAATATACGCGTATACCGGTCGGTTTCTAAATAATTATTAAGGCTGGCTTCTGCCACAAATTCGATACCTTCCATACAGGATTCGATCACATCGCTCATTTGTAAGAATCCAATCTGATCCTGCAAAAAGGCATTAACCACCACCTCATTGGCTGCATTGATGATACAGGGCATATTTCCACCCCTGCGCATCGCGAGATAAGCCAGCTCCAGATTCCTGAAGGTTTCTTTATCAGCCTGATGAAAGCTCAGATCGGGATAATCCATAAAGTTAAAACGCTTAAAATCACTACTAATTCTCTCCGGATAGGCCAGGGCATAATGAATCGGCAGTTTCATATCGGGCAGCCCCATCTGAGCTTTCATCGAACCATCATTGAACTGTACCAGGGAATGGATGATGGATTGCGGATGAACAATTACGTCAATCTGATCGGGCTCCAGGCCAAACAGCCATTTGGCCTCTATCACTTCTAAACCCTTATTCATCAGGGAAGCAGAATCTATCGTGATCTTGGCACCCATGACCCAGTTGGGATGCTTCAGCGCTTCATTCTTCGTCACGGTGGACAAAAACTCAGGGCTTTGGCCTCTGAATGGACCGCCGGAAGCAGTCAGGTATATTTTTTCTATGCTACTTTCTTCTTCACCCACCAGACATTGAAAGATCGCCGAATGTTCTGAATCTACCGGAATGATGCGCACTCGGTATTCTTTCGCCAAAGCAGTGATCAAATCTCCTGCCACCACCAAAGTCTCTTTATTGGCCAAACCGATATCTTTACCGGCTTTAATCGCTGCAATGGTGGGCTTTAGACCGACGGCCCCCACCACCGCAGTCAGTACCAGATCTGCTTCAGGCAGGCTCGCGGCTTCGCAAAGACCGTCTTCGCCGGACAATACTTGTATGGTGGTACCCGATAATGCTGACTTTACTGTTCCATATTTGCTGTCATCGCAGATCACGACCATTGCAGGCTTAAACTGCAATGCCTGGGAAATCAGCAAATCGGCATTGGATTGGGCGGTAATTGCGGTAACCCGGTATAGGTCTGGATTAGCGGCAACTACAGATAATGCCTGGGTCCCAATAGAACCGGTGGAACCTAAAATGGATATATTTTTCAATCTATAAATCGCTTTAATTCTTCTGCAATCTTCCTGTCGTTAGATAATCTCGGAACCTTATTTTGCCCACCAAGTTTTCCCTGGCTGCGCATATAGTTCACAAAAGCATCTTTTTGCAACGACCGTATGATCAAAGGTTGCAGTATCTTCCCTTCAATGAGGTCAAAATAGTAAATATTCTTCTTTTGTAAGGCTTCATCTACCTTTTTACTAAAAGAAATTAAATCTGTAGGCGGCACTGCAAACTCCACGAACCACTCGTGGTAAGGCAATTCTCCCGCCGGCGTAGCTACTTGTGGTGCTACGGTAAATTCGGTAATGCCTATACCTGCTTCATTGGCCACGGTCAGCAGGGCATGCTCTACCTCTTCTCCGATCACGTGCTCGCCAAAAGCAGAGATAAAATGCTTGATCCTTCCGGTGACCACAATCTTATATGGATTTTTGGAAACGAACTTAACTGTATCCCCTATGCTATAACCCCAGAGGCCGGCACTGGTATTCAAAATCAACGCATAGTTTTGTTCCAGCTCTACTTCTCCCAGGCTGAGCCGCGTGGGATTGTCATTGTAATATTCGTCCGCAGGAATGAATTCATAAAACATGCCCGCATTAGCCAGCAACAACAGGCTTTTATCGTTTTGAGTATCCTGATAAGCTATAAACCCCTCAGAAGCAGGATAGGTTTCTATCGTATCGATCTTCTTGCCGATACTGGCTTCAATCTTTGCCCGGTAAGGTTCGTAATTGACCCCTCCGTAGACGAAAAGGCTGAAATTTTTAAAAATATCCTTGATCTGCTTTCCGTTAGCTTTCTCCTGGAGTTTATCAAAATACATCTGCACCCAGGGCGGTATCCCCGAAATCAGGGTCATGTCTTCATGGTAGGTTTCTGCGACAATAGCATCTACTTTCTCCTCCCAGTCTTCTAAGCAATTGGTCTCATAGGAGGGCAACCTGTTCTTTTGGAGATAGCCTGGCACAAGGTGCGCTACAATGCCCGACAAACGCCCAACGTTGATGCCATTTTTCTTGGTCAGCACCGGACTGCCCTGTAAAAAGATCATCTTTCCATTCACAAAATCAGCCTTCCCGGTTTCGTGGATATAAGTCAATAGTGCATTCCTGGCTGCCTTAACATGCTCTGGCATCGATTCTTTAGAAATAGGAATGTACTTCACTCCGGAAGTTGTACCCGATGTTTTCGCAAAATACTGGGGCTTGCCCTTCCACATCACATCGGGTTCACCGGCAACTACCCTATCGATATAAGGCCGCAGTTCTTCGTAATCCCGTATCGGCACCAAGCGCTTAAAATCCGCATGGTTGCGGATTTCCGAAAACTGATGATCTTTACCGAAAGCAGTGTGACTGGCCGATTCAACCAGCTCCAGCAGCGTCTTCTGCTGTGCAGCTACTGCATTTGCCTTCCACTTATTGATGCCCCGCACCACCAGGGCCGCAAATGGCTTACTTAATGCCGCTTTTAAGCCCATATTTTTTTAAACAATATTATGTAAGATATCTGGCTCACCCTCACCTTTGTAATCACTCATCATCTTACGGTAAGCTACGGTAAGTGCCACACTGGCCAGAGGAACAATGATAAAGGCACTGAGCACATTCACAAAGAAAGCAATCAGCGGCCAGTGAATATAACCAAAGAACAGGTTCAGCAAATGGAAACCTGCCAAAACCAATAACAATAAAAAGATCTTCGTAAAGTTTCCTTTTGTAGTGGCCAGACTATATTTGATTGAGGCAAAAGGCCCCAGGTTTTTGTCAATAATGAAGAATGGAAAAAAAGAAATCCTGACCCAGGTAATGAAGATGGCGACAATACCCACTGAAATGGCCACATTAGTAATGATCTCCATTCTAATTCCGGTATAGATAAAGGGGAATGCGACTAAAATCACTACAGAATACACCCCGATGATACACAACATGAAGTACAAAGTCGCAATCAGGAACCTGATGATCTGCTGCCTGGTCGGAATGGTGCTTACAATACTCACATCATGTTCCTCATCATCCAGCAGGTGGAAAATATACCTGAACAGGGAAAGATTGATCGTAAAATAGAACATGGTGAAAATAAATGACATCAGCATCCTGAGTGCCAAATGCACCTCACTCATGAAAAATGCCATCAAACTGGATGCAGCATAGGTGATGAACATCAAAAAGCACAGCGTAGCAATCGAAAAGTAATTTCTCTTCGTCACTGCCCAGGCCTTTACAATCACCTCATTTACAGTAAAAGTACTGTCCTTTAAAAACTCTATCATTGTCGGTTGAGTACTACACGTTTAATTAAATCCTGCATAAATCCCAGTCCATAAGCAAACAGCTGGATGAACGCAGCAATAATGCTCAAAAATGCAACTTTTAATGATTTATTAACCTGCCAGGAATGAAAAAATATCAACATAAAGTATACCAACATCAAAAAATTGCATACAAATGCCAAAGGCCAATAAAAGATATTGATGAGTAGCGTAAAAAAAAAGCCACAGGTGAATACGGCAGGAAAGAAATGCACCAATTTTAGCTCTTTAGGAAAATGTTTATAAATATTGATTCTTGCCCTTCCGAAGAAATGCAACTGCTTATAAAACTGTGCAAAACTCGTCCGGCGCTTATGGTATACCTTGGCTGCCGGGATCAGTCCGATCTTGAATCCGGCTTCATGGATCCTGATGCTGTACTCTATGTCCTCACCCAGCCGGGTCAGAATATAGCCTCCTACTTTTTCCCATACTTCCCGGGAAACGCCCATATTGAAGCTTCGGGGATGGAACTGACCAAGGTGCTTGGCATTTCCCCTGATCCCACCCGTCGTAAATGGTGAAGTCATGGCATAGCTGATTGCCTTTTGCACTGGCGTAAAACTTTGGTGTGCAGCATCCGGTCCACCATAAGCATCCAGCTTATGCTCAAATAAATAATCCCTTACAGTTTCCAGGTAGTCTTTAGGAATCAGACAATCTGAATCAAATACCACAAAATAGTCGCCTTTTGCACGCTCGAATCCGTAGTTCCGGGCAAAACCTTGCCCGGCATTGGGCTTTACATAATAATGAAGATCCAGGGCATTGGCATATTTATCGATCACGGCCCCGGCATCTTTCACAGAGCCATCCTCTATCACCAACACCTCAAACTGCATATAAGTCTGCTGTGTAAGGGTATTCAACAGTTCATTTATCTCCTGCGGACGGTTGTATAAAGGGATTACAATGGAAAAAAACATGGTTTAAAGGATCTCCTTTTCTATCAGGTATTGGTTACGCTCCGGCGCGTTTCTGGTCACCAATTCTGCCACAAAACCAGTCAGGAAGAGTTGTGAACCTACAACAATGGCAACCAACGCAATATAAAACAGTGGTTGATCGGTAATGTCACGGTATTTCACGTTCATCGAGATCTCATAAAGTTTCACCGCGATCAGCCAGATCGTGATGAAAGTACCTATCAAAAAGCTCAGCACTCCCATAGAACCAAAAAAGTGCATAGGGCGTTTACCGAACTTACCCACAAAGAAAATCGACAATAAATCCAGAAAACCATTGATAAAACGGCTCAGACCGAATTTAGTCACGCCATATTTCCGCGCCCGGTGTTCTACCACCTGTTCACCGATTTTTTTAAATCCTGCCCATTTGGCAATCACCGGAATATAACGGTGCATCTCCCCATAAACTTCTATGGTCTTGATTACATCCTTACGGTAAGCTTTCAGTCCACAATTAAAGTCATTAAGCTGAATACCAGACATTTTTCGCGTTGCTGCATTGAACAATTTGGTAGGAATGGTCTTGGAAATGGGATCGTAACGTTTTTTCTTCCAACCGGAGATCAGATCCAACTGCTCTTCTTTCAACCTGCGGTAAAGTTCAGGAATCTCATCAGGACTGTCCTGCAGATCCGCATCCATCGTAATGATGACCTCTCCCTCTGCTGCTTCGAAAGCCACATTCAGTGCTGCTGACTTACCGTAATTCCTTCTGAATTTAATCGCTTTCACAGCGGGAAACTCGATTTTTAAAGCTTCAATTACCGCCCAGGAATTGTCAGTACTCCCATCGTCTATGAACAATACTTCATAAGAGAAATTGTGCTCCCGCATCACTTTCGCAATCCAGGCGGTCAATTCCGGTAAAGATTCATCTTCGTTATATAATGGGATTACTACAGAAATATCCATGTGTGCCTACGACGCTTAAAAAACAATTGCAAACTTATATTTATTTTATTTTATATTTAAACAATTAACGATAAATCTCTATGAAACACCTCATCAGACATTCCCTGCTACTTTGCTGCTTTTTATATACTACCGGCAACCTCTGCGCACAGAAGATCAACTTTCCGAAAGGAAAGAAGTTCTACTACCAGACCAGTTACCAGGACAAACTGTTTAAACAGGACAAGCAGTATACCTACAGCATCGAGTCCATGGGTAAAGATCCAAATGGGAATACCGTAATGGAGTGCAAAATCGTCAAAACACTGATCAGAAATGACGGAAATACATTACTTAACACGGATTCTATCAGGAATACAAAGTTCAATTCTACAGAAGTGCTCTTCCCACTTGCATTGCAAAATAAGCCTATAAAGCTAATCATTAGTCCAAAGGGGAAAATCCTCAGTATGGACGGTGTCATGCAGCCGCTTAGTGCTGCGCTGGATCAATGGGATCTGAATACCGATATCAAGAGCAACATCTTAAAAGATGGCCAGAATAATTTTATGGAAACCCTGCAGCGTCTCTTTTTCCAATATCCTGATAAGGATATCAACAAAGTTACCGAATGGGAGAATAAAGATTTGGGTATGAAATACAAACTGACTACCGACAAAGGAAAACAGCGAATCATCAGTTCTGAAAAAAACAGTGCACAGGACATGTACGTTAAAAACCGATACGCATTAGATCCCGCTACCGGACTGATACAAACCGGGGCAGAGCAATATAATTTCATTTCTAAATCAGTGGACGGGAACGGTGATACCATCCGTAATCAAGGGGAAGTACTGTTTACTCAAAAAATCATCAATCCACCTACACCGCCAAAAGCCGATCCTGACTGGGTAAACATGGCCACACGTCTGAGTTATTGGAGCAATGCCCTCAAATTGGATCCCAAATCTGATACACTGAAATTACTACAGACCATCGCCAACTACGGCACATCTTTCCCTGATGATCCTTATTACCTTGTGGCGAAACTAAATAAGATTCAGGAAAGCCGCAATCGGAACAATTACAAGCTATACTACGATGCACTGATGGCTACACCAAATAAAGTTTTACGTGGTCAGGATAGCCACCTGCACAATAAACTTGGAGAAGCATTGAGTAAAGAGGGTGCTGCCAGCGCCATGGACGTCAGTAAGTATGTATACGATAAGGAATCATTCAGCAGCTGGCTGCAACAAAGCTTCGCACAAAATTATATTTATGAACACGAATTCGATGAGCGGGCGAAAATTGAAAAGGCAAGCGATGAATTGATTGAACTCTTTGCTGCTGAAAAAAAACCGGTATATCAGGAGAAAGTCGGGGCAATGTATCTTTGGGTAAAGGCAAAAAAGGAAAAGCAAAATGCGGAACTACAGCTCAGCACCGCTAAGAAAATCATCGGCCTGAATGATCGCCAGATGCTGGAAGGCAATGGCGGCCGTTATGCGCTTTTGATTTACAGCCAACTCCTGCAGTTAGACCAATCAAAAGAAGCTACAGCCTTGCTCGATACCACCATCAGCAAGTTGATCCGCTACAGCAGTGATGAAAAGAATAGAACGCGCTATGAAAATCAAAATATACTTGCACATGCTTACTACCTGAAATATTTGTCGGCGCTAAAACAAGATTCGGCCAATGCCATCATCTTTCTCAGCAAAGCAGCAGCGTACTCCCCTAAAAACAATAGGGAAAAAGCATACGGCAGTTTCTACGACCGGGTTTTCCTAAAGTCAAAAGAGAGTTACCGTCAGGATTATATCGACAGATTGATGAACTCCGGCGATGAGCAACAGGCGCTTAAAATGATTGCTGTAGACATCAATGCCCATCCGGAAAATCTTCCGGAAATGCAAAAAACCTATACCACCCGATTCCCGGACAAAGATTTCAAATCCTTTTTTATTCATGACATTGTTGGTTCCTGGAGCAAAGCCCCGGATTTCAAGCTAAAAAATATTGACGGAAAAGAGCATTCCCTGATCGACTTTAAAGGTAAATGGCTGGTACTCGATTTCTGGGGAACATGGTGTGGCCCCTGTAAAGAGGAACTGCCATCAGTCAACAAGTTCTATACAGAACTGGCTTCTGGTCAGCACGGTGACATCAACTTCCTCAGCATTGCCTGCCATGACCAGGAAGGAAAAGTAAAATCTTTTATCGCGCAAAACAACTATACAATGCCTGTTGCCATGTCCGACGATAAGGTGGAGCGTGATTACCGGATCACTGGCTATCCCTCCAAAATTCTGGTATCACCTGATGGTAAAATGCTCAACGTGCAGTTCGGAAAAGACTGGAAAGCAATTCTAAAAGAACTGAATACCATTTATGCCGCCAATTGAAGCGGCGGATAATTGCCTGTCCCCGGCAAATAGAAAAACATCATGTGACAAATAATCGTTATGTGGGGAAAGAATCGCGAGAAAAAGTATTTTGCATCCTGATTCCCTAAACTAACGACAGACCATGATCCGTACCCTGATTATCGAAGACGAACCCGCAGTACGCAAAGAAATAGAATTCCTGGTCAGCCAGGAGGAAGAACTCAACTTTTTAGGTGCAGCGGCCAGTGTCAAAGATGCCCTGGTACTCATCCGGGCCACCAATCCCGAACTCGTTCTCATGGACATCCAGCTCACTGACGGCACCGCCTTCGATATCCTGGAGCAATTGAACGAAATCAAATTCAAGATCATCTTCATAACCGCTTACAATCACTTTGCCATCAAGGCCATCAAATATGGCTCATTGGATTACCTGCTAAAACCACTTGATGAAAATGAACTGAAACAAGCGGTTGAAAAGATGGTATTGCAAAGGACTGATCTGGCCCTTCAGGATCAAAAACTGCAGTTCATTCGCAGCAACCACCAGCCCAGCGAACGGACAATGGAAAGCCGCATTGTACTGACCACCCAGGAGTCGCTTCAGGTCATCCAGCTCAAAGACATTGTTTATTGTCAGAGTGAAGGCGGATACACCTGGTTCTTCCTGGCCAATGGCGATAAGATCCTCATTTCTAAACCACTCAAATTCTATGACGAGCTGCTTCCTGAAGATTGCTTCCTGAGGCCGCACCAATCCTACCTGGTCAACATCATGTATGTAGACAAATATTTGAAAGTTGGCGACCTTATCCTGAAGGACAAAACGGAAATCCCGGTATCCACGCGTAGAAAAGACCATATCGTTCAGCGCATCATGACCATCAACTAATGAAAAGACTTTTTTATTGCCTGCTGATCCTTGTCTTTTTCGGCTGCCACGAAAGTGAACCTTCTCATCCCATCAAAAATTCCACGAAAGAACTCATGTTCGGTTTACAACATGATGCAGATGAACAAAAGAAAAATCCGGACCCTAATGCACGACTGGAATTCTGGTACAAAAAACTTAAAAAAAACAGGTACCACCGCGATTCTGTGCTGAGTTCCAAGATTCACTACAACATCGCCGGTGCCTTTTATAGCCTCAATGAGGTCGATTCCCTAAAAAAACACATGCAAATCGCCTGGGAACTCATGGAAAACCAGCGCAACTTCCAGGAACATAAAGTACTGCTCTATTCCGGACTGGGCAATGCCGCTCATGCCGAGCAAAAGATCCACCAGGAAAATTATTACTACAATCAGGCCGCACAAATGCTCCTGGCTGATACTTCCCTGCAAGTGACGCCAAAGCAAAAAATGATCATCTTTCTTGCTGCAGGCCAATCCTGTGAACAACTCAAGCTGACCGATAATGCACTGACGATGAACCGCAAGGCCATGGAGCTCCTGCCGTTGCTCCCAGACGATGTCAATGCCAAATTCAGGGTCTACAGCCAGACCGCAAATTGCTATTATCAGCTGGTGGACAACACCGATTCGCTTTTTAAATACATCAATAAAATGGTCGATGTCTACCGCACCGAACCGGACATTTCTAAAGAACGCTTCATTGCCGACCGGAAATCTACTTATTTCGAGCGCATCGGAAATGTTGATTCTGCCATTTATTACCATAGAAAGGGACTCGCCATAGACCTTGCAGAAGAACAGGAGAAAGGAGCCTCAGCATCTTCCGTCAGGACAGGCAATTTATACACCAACTACGCAAACATTGCCGGAGCTTTCCTCAGGGCCAATCGCATCGACAGTGCCGAACACTACCTGCTTGAAAGTGAAAAACTGGCCGAAAAATATCCTGGCAAGGCCGATGAAAAAGACATCATCACTTATCGGCAGAACATGCTGGATTATTTATTTGCTACTAAGCAATATGGGAGGGCGCAACGGCAACAGGAACTCCTGATCGACGAATACCGAAAATTGTATGAGGCTGAAAATGCACGTGCCATCGCCGAAATGTCTACCGTCTACCAGTTGATCGCCAAAGACAAATCCATTCATCACCTCAATGAAACCGTGGGCATTACCATCGATAGATTAGAAAGCAACCGCTTATGGTTACTCATCAGCACACTGGCAGCCCTATTGTCGATCAGTACTGTACTCTTTTTGTATTATTTTCAGAAACAACGCAAACTCCGCAACGAAAAAGAAAAGGCACAATTGGAACAGCGCCTGCTGCGCACGCAAATGGAGCCCCATTTCATCTTCAACACGCTTTCGGCACTACAAAGTTTCGTCCGCTTTGATGAAAAAGAGAAAACACTGAAATACCTAAACCAGTTTGGCCGGCTGCTCCGGAGCAGCCTGGAACTTTCCAGGGAAAGTCAGGTACCGCTAAGTGAAGAGATCGAAACCCTGGAGAATTACCTGAGCTTGCAGCAGATGCGTTATGATGAAGCTTTTAGTTATGCGATTGAGGTCGACGATAATGAAGACATTGAAAGCATATACATCCCTCCCATGCTCATCCAGCCCTTCGTAGAAAATGCAATCATGCATGGGTTTGACCAAAACAAACGGGACGGCAAACTCCATATCCGTTTCGACATCCAGGATCAGGTGCTGCTCGTAAACATTCAGGACAACGGCAGAGGGATCAGCAGCAAACAAACAGATTCGGGACACAAGTCGCTATCCACCGCCATCAGTAAAGAGCGTCTGGATATTTTAGCCAAAGAAAGCGAACAGCCGGCAGGATTTACCATCAGCAGTACCCCACAGGGCACACTCGTCATCATCACCATCCCTTTTAAATAAAAATAGCCTCATACTTCAGCATGGGGCTATTTTCTTTTGTCCGGCATACGCCTTATGTTTTGCCTGCCCTCCGCGGATCACCCGCTCACAGGACTTTTTTTCTCTTTTATATTACCATAACAATTTACGCATAATGAAGTTTCATACCTAACAATATTTATAAACAATTTAACATTTTTCCACCCTTTCCAAAAAACGCATTTTTCATTTCTTCGCAGAAAACAGCATTTACAACATACATTTTCAACCTTTCGTCGCAATTAACATTTGTTAACACTCTATTTTCTAAAATTCACCTCGTCAAACACAATCAAGAGGATAATTATTAAATAAACCACAAGCGATGAAATTTTCTACAAAAGCCCTGTTAATACTCTCCCTGATCCCATTTCTTTCCTGTAAAAAGACGGACACTTCCGATACGCAGCTCGCCTACCTGAGCATCGTGAATGCTTCTCCGACCATCGGCACCTATTACGTTTATGTCAATGGTAGCCTGGTCACCGCCGCTGCGCTCCCTTTCGGAGGCACCACCGCGTATGCGGAATACCTAGCGGGCGACTATCCCATTAAATTGACACCCGAAAGCAGTATTGAAAACCTCATGAGCAAAACCCTAAGCCTGAGCGGCAATACCATTTACTCCTACTTCATCATCGATCAGCAAGAAAATCTGGATGGACTGCTCGTTACCGACAACCTGTCGGTAACTTCTACTGAAAAGGCTTACATCCGCTTCATCAACCTCTCAGCTGATGCGCCAAGCCTCGACCTCGCAGCTGCTGAGGCAGAAAATCTGATCAGCGGCAAAGCTTACAAAACGGCAAGCGATTTCATTGCCGTCGACCCCAAGGCCTATATTTTCCAGATCAGGGACTCCAGCAACGCTACCATTAAGACGACTATGGAAAGCAACACCCTGGTTGCCGGAAAGTATTATACCATTCTTGCACGTGGCCTGCTAAACCCCGGCGAGACCGACAGGGCTTTTAGCGGACAGCTCATCACCAATTTATAAGCCACAGCTATGAAAAGATTGTTATTTCTAATGGGCTTTACTGCGTTCATCGCAGCCAGTGCTTCTGCCCAGAGCAAACTCAGCACCACAGCCAGCATCAGCGGCTTCTATAGCATGTCCATGACTGAAATGCTGGATACCCTGGCCACCAAATCCCAGCTCAGGATCGTCTATGATGCAGCAATGATCAAGGATTATATGGTCACTGACAGATACATGGAAGAACCGGTAAAAGATGTGCTTGCCCAGATTTGCCGCGACAATAACCTCTACTACTGGCTGGACCCCGACCAGAGCATCTACATCATCCGAAAACCTGCTGATGTGACCCGCATCAAAAAAATGGTTGCCGAAAATAAAGCAACAGTGGCACAGGACCGCAGCAAATTGGCCCTGGTCCGCAAAGACACCATGACCGAAGGACGGAAACCTATGGTAATGCAAGCTTTTAAACTGTCAGGGAGGGTGATCGACCACAATACGGGCGAATCCCTACCCGCTGCTATGGTACGTGTGCGCAACACAAATATCGTCACCAATACCAATGCCGACGGTTATTTCACCTTACTTAATGTGCCTGCAGATACTTGTGTGCTGCTCATCAATTACCTGGGTTACCAGGCGGATGTTTTTGCACTGAACGGAGCCAACATCAAAAGCGAGATCCTTATCCGTCTGTTCTCCGCTTCCAAATCCCTGAATGAAGTGGTCATTCGTGATAAAAAGAAAGACAATGCCATGAGTACCGACAAAAGACGCGTCAGTGTGCTGCAGATCTCCCCTGCCAAGCTGGAGGAACTGCCCAACATCGGTGAAAAAGACATCCTCCGCTCCTTCCAGCTGATGCCCGGCATCAGTGCCAGCAATGAATCCTCTTCCGGTGCTTATGTGCGTGGTGGCACCCCTGATCAGAACCTGGTACTCTTTGACGGTTTTACGGTTTACCAGGTAGACCACCTATATGGTTTCTTCAGCGCCTTCAACAGCAATGCCGTGAAAGACGTGACTTTATATAAAGGTGGCTTCTCTGCCAAATATGGCGGCAGGCTTTCCAGTGTTACGGATATCGTCGGCAAGGAAGGCAACAGCAAGGAGACGAGCATTGCCAGCGACCTCAGTCTCTTAAGCGCGAATGTGTTCCTGGAAAAACCGATCAATGACAAATCGACCCTCTTACTCGCCTACCGGCATTCTTATCAGGGCCCGTTATATAACAAAATCTTCAATAAATTCAATACAAGTACAACCATTTCAACCGGCTCGGGGGCACGCATGGGCGGTGGACCTCCGGGGGGCGGTGGCGGAGGGTTTGGCGGCGGTGCTGCAACAGCTACCACGCCTTCCTCTTCGTTCTATGACCTCAATGCAAAATATACCTACGCGCCCGACGATAAGAACCGCTTCTCCTGGAGTATTTATCAGGGCAATGACAACCTGGACAACAGTCGTGATGTGACCTTGCCTTCGGGCATTTCTGGGGGTGGTGGCATCAGTTCTACCGACAAAACCACCTATGGCAATCTGGGTTCCAGTTTCAAATGGTCGAGCCGCTGGAACTCCAGGTTGTATTCCAACACCCTGCTGAGCTATTCAACCTACCATAGTGACCGCGACAACAGCAATGAGATCACGGTAAAGGACAGCGAAGGCAATGACCAGACTGTCTCCACAGGTACATTCGAAAAGAACAACCTGAAAGATTTTAGTTTAAAATCCGACTGGGAACTCCAGTTGGCAGGTAAAGTAAAACTGCTCTTCGGTGGCTTTGGCTCCAGGCAAAATGTAGCCTACGAAAACAGCCTGACAGATACCGGCACACTCATCAATCAAAATACCAAAGCCTTTACCGGTGGCGGCTATGCCGAGCTGGAGCTTAGCCCTTTCAATGCCCTTCAATTGAAACCCAGCATCCGCAGTACCTATTACGACCTGACCGGTAAACAATATTATGAACCGCGCTTTTCAGCTACCTATACCCTTACAGACAACCTGACTTTAAAAGGAGCTACCGGCAAGTTCTATCAGTTTACCAACAGGGTCATCAAGGAAGACATCCTGGCGGGAAGCCGCGATTTCTGGGTGCTTTCCAATGGAAGTACCATTCCCGTCAGTTCTGCATTGCACTACATTGCTGGCATCAGCTACGAAACCAACAGATTTCTATTCGATGTAGAAGCTTATTACAAAAAACTCTACAACCTGAGCGAGTATTCCCAGCGCCAGACCGGAAGAAGACCCGGCTCGGAAGGCACGCTGGAGGAGCATTTCTACAATGGCAATGGTTATACAAAAGGGATAGAGTTCCTGATGCAAAAAACCCAGGGCAGGTATACCGGATGGATCAGCTATACTTTATCAGAAGCCACCAACAATTTCGAGGTGTATGGCGGAGCATTTGCTGCCAATCAGGATACCGGACATGAATTTAAACTGGTCAACGTGTACCACACCGGAAGATGGACACTATCGGCCACCTGGATCTATGCAACAGGTAAGCCCTACACCGCACCGCTGACCAGTTATACCGTCAACGATTATACCGGCCGAAGCCATACCTTCCTAACGATCAGCGCCAAAAACTCGGAACGCATGCCGGCCTACCATCGCCTGGATGCAGCAGCGACTTATGACCTGATCAAGATCGACAGCCGCAAGACCGGCAGCATCGGATTCTCCCTGTTCAACATCTACAACAGATCCAACGTCTGGTATAAACAATATTCAATCGTCAACAACCAGGTAATTACCTCCAATGTCAATTATCTGGGTTTCACCCCCAACATTACACTCAGCCTGAAATGGAAATAAAGACCCACAAACCCCGCCTGCTCTTCCTTACCCTGCTGATCACTATCGGCCTCTTCGCCTGTAAAAAAGAAATCGTCTCCACCAACGGTTACGAACGTCCTGTCGTGGAAGGATTTCTCGTCCCCGGAAAGTCAGTATTGGTCAAGGTCTACTACCAAAAATACCTGGACGATACCATTTCTTACGGTTTCCCCATCACCGGCTTGAAACTGAATATTTCTGACGGGGGTAAAACCATCGAGCTGACAGAAAGCAGCAGCGGGAGCTACACCTATGCAGACACCAATTTCGTGGCGCCGAATAAGAGCTATGCGCTAAGTTTCGATTACAACAATACGACGGTCAGCTCCAAAACGACCGTCCCCTCCAAACCTGAAAACTTCGTTGCTTCAGATTCCCTTCAGCAGGTTCCTGTCTTCAGTTTTGGCAGTACCCCCGAAACATTTGTTCCTGTAACGCTCAGCTGGACCAACACCAGTTCTGGCTACTACCTGATGGTGATCAAGAACATGGAAACCAGCAGGACAAGTTTGAACCCACGAAACAGCTCTTCTTACCGGGATACCGAACTTACGCTAGGGCAGGTATCCAGCTATCAGACGCGGCAGATGATGTTCAATTACCTGGGCCGCCACCAGCTCATCCTTTTTCATATCAATAAGGAATATGTAGATGCGCTGAACAACAATGGCGGCAGTTCTTTGAACCTGACCGATCCCTACACTAATGTGAACAATGGCCTGGGCATTTTTACCGCCATGCAGGCCGACACGCTCCAGATGCGGGTGTACCAATAGATTTATTTACATTTGATCAACATGAGAAAAACGAAATACTGGAAAATATTGGGCCTTCTCGCCCCATTACTGATCGGTTTGCCGCTGCTTACCCTCCCCTTTTTTAACCGGGGGGGCAACTTGCCGGCGGAAATCCGGCTGGAAATGCTCAGGGGCTCCATCTTTTCCAATATCTTGCTCATCCTCATATTTTACCTGCATACCTACCTGATCTATCCCCTGAGGGAAAAAAAGAATGGGATGCTCATTTACATCGGATTACTGCTCAGCTGTCTGGCCGTATTTATGCTGGCCAGCAACCTGCTCATGCCCGACATGCCCCGGTTCCACCCTAAAGATTTCCCTCGTCCACCGGATATGGGCAGAGGAGGCAGAGGCCCCGGATTTCTGCACATTCCTTTTCTGGGTATGCTGCCCTTCTTGTTCGTGATCCTCGCAAGTTTCAGTTACCGTTTATATACAGATAAAGTACAGCGTGACAAGCTCATAAAGGAACGCGAGAACATCCACCTGAAAACAGAACTGGAATTTCTCTCCTCACAGATCAGCCCGCATTTCATGTTCAATATCCTGAATACACTGGTCTCTATGGCACGCAAAAAATCCGAACTGCTGGAGCCTTCGCTCATTAACCTTTCCCAACTGATGCGCTATATGCTGTACGATACCAATGGCGGACAGATCAGTCTTTCTGACGAGATCGACTACCTCAGGAATTACATCAACCTGCAGTTGCTCCGCTTCGGAGACAGTGTAAAGATCGTTCTCTTCTTTAACGGATCTTTTCCAGGCAATACCATTGCGCCTATGCTGCTGATCCCCTTTGTAGAGAATGCTTTCAAACATGGCATTGGCACACTGGAAGATCCTGTGATCGATATTTCAATAGAAGTCACACCAGAAAAAGTACTCAAAATGAAAGTCCTGAACGGCATCTCCAGTCCAGCAAACTCGGCCGTGAGGGATTCAGGCATCGGCCTGACCAATGTACGACGCCGCCTGGAACTGCTTTACCCTTCCCGGCACCAACTGCACATTGAAGAAAAAGATGGTACTTTTACTGCTCAACTGGAAATCAACCTACAGCCATGAAATGTATATTGGTAGATGACGAAAAACCGGCGCTGGAACTGCTGGAAGACAATGTTAGGCAAATCCCTTACCTTCATGTAGTGGCTACCTGCCGGAATCCCATGCAGGTGCTGGAAGTACTTCAAAAAGAACAGGTAGACCTGTTGTTCCTAGACATACAGATGCCCGGGATCAATGGACTGGAGCTCATCCGATCCCTGAAAAACCCACCAATGGTGATCCTTGTGACGGCCTATCAGGAACATGCATTGGATGGCTTTAATCTGGATGTGGTCGATTACCTTGTCAAGCCTGTCCCCTTTCCCCGCTTTCTGAAGGCTGTCCAAAAAGCGCAGGAACTGCATCAAATTCGTCAGCCCCAAAACAAACCCGCAATACAAGAACACGATCATGTCTTTGTCAATGCCAACTATTCTCTGGTGAAAGTCATGCTGCAGGACATCACCTTCATTGAAGGACTCAAGGATTACGTAAAGATCAACCTCAGCGAAGCTGCTCCGGTAATCACTAGAATGGGCTTGAAAGCGATCGAAGAAAGGTTCAGCACAGACAAGTTTATGCGCATCCACAAATCCTACATCATCGCACTCGACAAGATAGAATCGGTGCAAAAGACACAACTGATCGTAGCAGGTGTAGAAATCCCCATTGGAGATGGCTACCGACCTGCCTTACAAGCCTATATCAGCGGCAGAAATTTATAATGAAAAGCCTATTCGTATAGTGGCTGCTCTTTTTTTACGATTGCTGCACTGATCAGACTGATGATCAAACCCAGAAACGTATAGTTGATCGCAAAACCAAAACAGATCATCGGCAACATATATGGTTTCATCATTTCCACGCCTTTGATTTTGTTTTCATCATCACCTGCTGCCTGCACAGCGGCTTCCGTCATTTTCTCCAATGCTCCGGTATCCAATACCTTATAATACAAAAGCATCAGGATCGCAATCAGCAGTCCGGCATAAACAGACAGCCTGAATCCAGCTGAAAAAGCCTTACCGAAACTGATGAAGCCACCAAGTTCATTTCTGAAAGTAAGTTGTACATAAGCAATTGCCAAAATAAAAGGTACATAAGTGGCCACCGAGCTGATAACCTTCTCTGCTATACTCATGTTCACATCATTCTGATCCAATCCGATCAGCTTGAAAATATAGATCAATACGAGAAAATAGACAGCGTAGGCAGCCGCGCCTTTAACGGCCAATGAATGTGCGCTGTTTTTTACAGGCAGGACTTCTTTTTCTTCCATGGTTAATTCTGTTGTATGTTAAAGTGAGCAATCAGGCTGTAAACTGCTACATCAAATTCTTTATTTGCACTAAACTCTTCCAGCTCAGCCAATACCTTGTCATTGGATTTAGGCTGATAGAAGAATACCATAAAAGGTACAAATAGTTCTTCCATTTCTTCACCCAGTTCAATCATTCCGGCATGACTGCAGATATCTTCTACACTGCTTTCCACCAGGTTCTGGTTACTGATCAGGTCTTCGTAGATGTGGAATTCATCCTGAAACTCATCTTCTTCCACCAACAGGAATTCTTTTAAGAAATCGCCCAGTTCAGGCTTGATCTTTTCGTCGTGGCACTCATTGATGTACAATAAGAGGTTTAGCAATTCAGTTCCCCTGTCAATAGTTTCTTCTTCAATGTTTTCCCACTCCGGCGAATCCAGGTAATCCTCTTCAAGTTTCTTCACATCGGAAGTAAAGAAGTTGATCATCAGCAAATCAAAAAAGACTTCCCTCAGTTCATCAAAGTCCGGATATTCGTCGAACACCTCGTCAAATTCCTCTACCTTTTCCAAAAAGCCAAGATCTTTACTGAAAACCTCCACAAGACCGTCTTCCAGCTTGATTGAATCTTTTCCCGATGCCGCAGCAAATTTATCCAGTGCTGCGATCAGCGCAACTTTTACCTGATTATCCATATGATTGTACTTGTTTATTGTTATATACCAACTGAACTTTGCCGATCAGTTTTTTATTTAATAAGGGAGAATTAGATGATTTCGAAAAATTAGCTGCACGATCGTATACCCATTCCTGCAAAGGATGGTAAACCGTGAAATTGGCTTCTTCACCTTCTGCAATCACCGGCACAGTAAGCCCCAGTAATTTACGTGGATTGATCGACAGTTTCTCTGCAATGGTACCAGCATCGAGTCCCGCTTTCAGCAATAAGGGAAGTACGGTTTGCAAAGCGATGATGCCATAAGAAGCAATCTCAAACTCTACATCTTTGTGTTCGATCTCATGCGGACGGTGCTGTGATGCTACCGCATCTATGATGCCGTCTTTCAATCCCGAAATCAGGGCTTTGACATCAGACTTACCACGCAGTGGTGGCTTCACTTTATAATTGCTGTCGAAATCGTTCAGCAGCTCTTCTGTAAATACCAGGTGATGCGCAGCTACATCGCAGCTGATCTTTACACCATCTCTCTTCGCCCGCTTGATCAGGGCTACCGAACCGGCAGTAGAAATGTTGCTGATGTGTACAGGTGCATCATGATAAGTAGCGAGGAAAATATCCCTGCTGATGTGCATTTCTTCAGCCAAGGCAGGTAAGCCTTTCATGCCCAGCAATACGCTGGTCTTGCTCTCATTGATCTGCGATTTCCCGGCAATATATTTATTTTCCGGATAAACCATCAGCAAACCGTTGAAGCCCTGTGCATATTGCAAGGCCCTGCTCATGAAGCCATCATCTGCAATCGCTTTGCCCCCATCGGAAAAAGCAACCGCACCGGCCTGCTGCATATCATACAGCTCGGCCAACTCCTTACCTTCCATTTCGCGACTTACCGCTCCGATCGGAAGTACGTCCACCAGGCTACCTTTGGCTCTGTTGATGATGTATTCCACTTCGGCTTTAGACTGTACTACAGGCCTCGTATTCGGCAATACCGCGATTCCGGTAAATCCTCCTGCTTTCGCAGCAGCGGTAGCCGTTTGAATGTCTTCTTTCGTCTCGAAACCCGGGTCACCGATGGAGCAGTTCAGGTCAAAGAAGCCCGGCGACAAAATTGCTCCCTCAGCTGCAAAGACCTGCTCATCTCCTGATGTTTTCAAGTTAGCGCCAATTGCAGTGATCTTTCCCTGCTCTACACGCACATCACATTTCTGTTGGTTGAAGGGGCTGTTTGGATCGGCAATGGTTATGCCCGTGATGAGAAGATTCATGATAATGGTATGGTTTTTTTATGATTAAAAAATCTGATCAATAGTATTTCAATGGCTAAAAAAACAATACCTAAAATTAGGCAAAGTTTCCATAACTCAGTGCTGTTATTTTGAGCCAGTATGTTCAGAGAATTGGCGTCTTTTTTAGAATTGAAGACTGAAGCCTGTTGTTTACCGAATAAGCTTTTCAGCTCATCTTCATCGGCATAATGCATATCAGACTCCGTCCGGTTGTCGTTGAAGGCAATCACAGCCAGAGTCGAATCGCCCTTCATCAAGGAATAAAAGCCAGCTTTTTTCACCTGATCGGCTACATAGAGTAAAGTTTTATCTGCTGTCTGCCGCAGCTCAGGAATCACTTCATAACCCTCAGAAACGAGCTTTAGCGATTGGTTCTTCAACAAGGTAATGCGCTGGCTTTCCAGCAGGTCACTATTTCCGGTAGTATAGTATAACGGCTGTTCACGTGCGCTGGCAAAAGCCGCTTTGTACATTAGGGGCAGGAATGTCGGGTGCTTTGGCAAATTGCTGTCTTTCAGGTTCAATGATACGGCAGAAAGGTAAACCTTACCCGCCCCAAGACCATAAGCTGCAAAAAGGGATTTGTTCAGGGGCAATTGCAGAATATCCTGTTTCGCAGACCTGCTCTGATCCTGGTAACTGAAATAACGGTTCACCACCGGCAAGTCCATATTTTTAGGAATTTCCCCGAAGACTTCTTTAAACATCGGGTTCTTTAGATCTATGGTACTCGTTACTGCAGCCCCGGCATTCAGCTCCTTTACCGCAGGCAGGGTCATCGCGTTTAAAAAAGCCGTGTATATGTTGCTTCCTGCTTCCAGATCCGGAAATACCACCAGGGAACCTCCATTTTGCACATAAGTTTTCAGTTGCTGTGCCAGACCGGAGGACGGTTCCTTCAATCCAGTCAGTACAATGAGGCTATACTCCCCAAACTCCGAATAACGGATGTTTGCTTCCTGCATCACACTCAGCTTAAAATAGGGGTCTGCGCCGTACAGGGAAGAAATGAAATTTTCTGAAAGGTCACCTTTAAGCTCCAGGACCTTCATTTGCTCCTTCACCTGGAAGCTGAAGTTCAGCTCATCGTCAAAAGTGAGGGGAAAGTCCTTAATGCTCAACACAGCTTTTTGCCAGCCTGCTTTAAGTCCACTAAAACGCAGGGTATCTTTCAGCGATTGTCCGGCCGCAACAGCCACATTGCTGATCGCTTTCTGTTGCCCATTAATGCTCAGCTTTAGCGGCAGGCCTGTTGCTTCTTCTTCTCCATAATTGCGCAGCTGTACCACGAGTTGCTCTGCCTGCCCTGGCTGATGTACGGGAGAAAGGCTCCATACACTATCTACGGCAATGTTCGGCAGCTCATTGGCATTCAGTTTCACAAAATGATATTGCAATGCTTTATGCAATTGCAGCGGCTTGGTGCCAACGAAGCTTTTTTGAAAATCAGATAAAAAATAAGTCAGTTGATTTCGGTTCGGCGCCAGGTCGGCCTGTTGCCTGTTGATCACCTGTTGTAAACTTCTGCTGGTCGCAGAGATTTTCAGTTCATCCAGTAAGCGAATGAACTCTTCTCTATTGACCAGGCGCTGGTGCCTGCCCTCAAAATCGTTGCTCAGGAGTTGGAACTGATCATTCAGTCCATAAGCCCTTACAATTTCCTTAGCCTTGCGTTTCGCTTCATCCAACAGGCTCCCTTCTTTATTCACCGACTCCATACTATAAGAATTGTCGATGTATACCGTGACCACATTTCGCTGCCCCGGGGTAACCCTTGCGCCGGAAGGAATATAAGGTCTGGCAAAAGCAAACACCAGAAAAACTACAGCCAATATCCGGCTCAGCAAAATCAACAGGTGTTTGAGCTTCTCCCGGGAGGAATTCTGTTCCTTCGCCTCTTTCAGAAAAGCAACATTGCTAAAATAAACCTTCTTAAATTTTCGGAAATTGAACAGGTGAATCGCAATAGGAATCGCTATTGCCAGCAGCGCTAAAAGAAAACCTGGGTAGAGGAAATTCATTAAAAACCAAAGGTAGAACTTTTAAAGGAATTTCCTCATTGCATCCCATAAAGTTTCGTCTAAACCATACACATCCGGGCGAAATACTATTTTTCCATGGTCAGACCATGCCGTCACGTAGTTGATGAGGATCGGGAGCGGCTTCCTGACACCAAACCATTTTGGTTTCAGCTCAAAGACATTTACGGTATCGGCCTTTTTCTCTAGCTTTTTCTTGTACACCGTCATGCGGGTCGTATCTACAGGTGGCAGGTTTACCTCCATCCTCAGGTCATCGTACTGGTATTTGTCCTTCACCAGGTGTTCTGCGAATTCCAGCGGACGCTCTACACGCACACAACCATGACTAATCGCCCGGTTACTTAGCTTAAAGCCATTTTTGTAATTGGTATCGTGCAGGTAAATGCTGGAACCATTTTCAAAGACGAACTTGAACTTGCCCAATGCATTGTCATTACCAGAGCCTTGCTTGAACTGGAAAGGCAATTTCTCCCTTGGATATTTATTCCACTGGATGGTATCCGGATCATTGATCAGCTTTCCTTTATAATAGACTTTGATGTTGTTGTTGGACAGATAGTAAGGATCTTTCCTGGCCATCCAGTAGATCTCGCTCCGGGCGATACTTACCGGTATATTCCAGATTGGGTTTACCTGTATGGAATTGAACTTGCTCAGCAGGATCGGCGTCTCATGGTTCTTGGGTTTATCGTCGAGGTTACCTGAAGCAGCGAACAGCTTTTGTTTCTCTTTATAGTCCTTTTCCCGTTTGCCACCCACACATACCCGCATGTGCGTTACGGTATCCTGCTTATTGAACCAGGTGAGCGTAAAATCAGGAATGTTCACTTCTATATATTCCTCTCCCAGGTCCGGCATTTTCCAACGCAGGCGTTCCATATTGGCCAGCAGGGTTTTCGCAGTAGGGTTATTTGCCCCCGAGTCCTGCTGTAAGACCAGATATTTTTGCTGCAGTCTGCGGTAGGTATCGGATTTTGGCTGAATATCAGCGAGTAAAAACTGCAGGTCTTTGGTCGCCAGGACTTCAGTTACGCTCAGACTGTCCGGACGTTTCACCTGTACGTAGTAACGACTGAAAACTTTCTTAGGGTTCAGCACACCATAGGTCAGGAAATTGCTGTACTTAATTAAGGCCTCCGCAGCATTGAGTTCCAGATCTGCAATAACCGGATAAACGTCCTGCATATCCTTGAATTTATTAGCAGATAAATCTGCCAACAGCTCCTTTAGTTCCGCATGGCGGAACAATTTAGGATTAAAACCATGATCCCTGCTCCTGCCCGTATAAGCAACCAGGGCCTCCAGTCCGCCATTGGCAAAAAATTGCGTCACCAATACCGGTTGCAGTTCCTTACTTTTATAAAACGCCTTTAGGGTCTTAGGATTGGTGAATTTACCCACCAGGCTATCCATGTGTTTTTGGAATACCAGATTATATTCAGCAGTATCAAATTTCTTGTAGCGCTTATCGTTAAAATGTTCAGACAGCACCAGACCGATTTCAGGGGTTTCCCTAAACCAGTTACAAGAAGCCAGCAACATCAAGAGCGGAATAATAAATAGCAGTGTTTTTTTCAAGACGGTAAACCTATAATAGCTGGCAAATTTAACCAATTAAACCCAGTACTGCGAATACGATGCCAGCATCCTGAAAAAATAAAAAAAGATCGAATTACAAATTACTCAGTATAATGAGTAATTTTACTCAGTACACTGAGTAATTTGTAATTTATGTTCCAAAGACCTTATTTAAAGAAACTTACAGCACGAATCAAAGAACAAAGAAGATTCATTCAAGTGGTTATGGGACCACGACAAGTAGGAAAAACCACTTTGGTGAACCAACTTTCCGAGCAGATCGACATGGAAACCTATTTCGTATCTGCAGATGCAGTGCCTTCTTCCGATACTTCGTGGTTGGCCCAGCAATGGGAAACTGCAAGGCAACAGATGCAGATCCACCAGCGTACTGAATTTCTTCTAGTCATTGACGAGATCCAAAAAATTCATAACTGGAGTGAAATGGTGAAACTCCTTTGGGATACTGATACCCGGGAAAACCGCAAATTGAAGGTCATCTTGCTCGGTTCTTCCAGATTATTGATTCAAAAAGGACTTACCGAATCACTTGCAGGGCGTTTTGAAGCCACTTATATGCCGCATTGGTCATACCAGGAGATGAGCACTGCCTTCAACTGGACACTGGACCAATACATTTGGTTTGGTGGGTATCCAGGCTCCGGAGATTTGATCAGCGATGAAGAACGGTGGAAGAACTACATCAACAATTCCCTGATCGAAACGAGTATCTCAAAGGACATCCTGATGCTGACCCGAATTGACAAACCTGCATTGATGCGCAGGCTGTTTGAACTCGGCTGTCTGTATTCCGGACAGATCCTCTCCTTCACCAAAATATTAGGCCAGCTCCAGGATGCCGGAAATACGGTGACACTCTCCCACTATCTGGAGTTAATGGATACCGCGGGGCTATTGGGTGGCATTGATAAATATGCAGCGGATGTAGTAAGGAAACGTGCATCCAGTCCGAAATTCCAGGTACACAACACAGCCTTGATCAGTGCACAAAGCAATGATCTCTTTGAAAACATCAAAAACGATCCCAAAGAATGGGGCAGAATAGTAGAATCAGCTGTCGGTGCACATCTGCTCAATTCAGGACTAAGTGAGGGCTTTAAAGTTTATTACTGGCGCGAACGCAATGATGAAGTTGATTTTGTGCTGGAGCGTAGAGGTAAAGTCATCGGACTGGAAGTGAAAAGCGGAGCCGATCAAAGCAATTCCGGCTTAAGTGAATTCCAAAAGAAATTCAATCCCGACAAGGTATTGATCATCGGCAAGAGCGGCTTAAGTGTCGAGGATTTCTTAGGTATGAATCCAGTGGAACTTTTTTGATAAATTAACTAAATCGCCTTTTCCAAAGGCGGTAAAGTTTTATCAATACCGTCGTAAGAAGGAAAAAGAATGCTAAATCTACTAAAAGATAACTCAACCTGAACCATTTGATTAAATCACAATCAAAGCATTTACCGCTCGTGTCTTGCAGAAAAACAATTGGAAATCCAATTCTGGTAAGTCCATCATGAACTCCATAAAATGTGCTCATCATTAAAGTAGTGGATAAAAATAGCAGAATCGACAGCGTCAGCGTTTTTACGGAAGAAATCATTTTTCGATCTTAGGATTGATTGGAGGATGGGTTTATGTCTCTATAGAGGAAAGGTGTCTTTCTAGCTTTTTACTAAAATATTTTCTTGATTCAGTATAGCCTTGCCTTTCATAAAACCGGTGGGCATCCGTTCTCCTGATATTACAATGCACCTGTATACGGTCACAATTTCTTTCAGTAGCCAATTCAACGCAATATTCCTCTAAGGCTTTACCTATACCTTTACTACGTGAGTTGGCATCTACTGCCAAATAGCTGATGATCGCAAAATCACCAACCAATGCGAGTTGAGGCACGAAATGTATAGACATCACAGACTCCACATCTCCCCTCTCTTCATACACGACGAGTACATGGCTCGAGTCTCCCAACAATTGGAGAATTTTTTCCCGCAGAAAAACCGGCTCAGTCGGATAGCCCAATTGCGCTAACAAATCGCCGATTTTCACTATATCTTTATCATTTGCTATTCTGATTCCCATTGTGATTTATTGTCTTGATATTTCTGGATTATAATATGTGATGTATTTTTTGATACACTTGTCAAATCTAGAACTTTTGACTTCAAACATTTTAACCGTATCGATTTTATCCGAGTTGGGTTGATCAGCATCTTTCTCTAAATACCTCAGATCGAATTTGTGTAAAACCAAAACTCCTCGACAGAGAACCCGTTCAAGTTGACACCGTATTCAAATAAATATTCCAAATCTGGATCAGTGACTACTAGATTCCGTTCTACAAAACTGTTAACCACAACAATTTCCAAGAGTTGATGCTTTTTTAACTGACCGACTTGAGCCTCAAACTCTTTGGAAACAAACATCATTGGATATTTCTTCCATAGGTAAATCGAAAGTTTTCCTTCATAATCAACTGTAGCCCAATTTTCCTCGCCTGCCCAGTGGTTGGGAACTAGACCTTGACTTTTGATTTCATTAATGAAATCAAAAAATATACTTACTGACCATGTGTTCTCTATATTAATAGCCTGTCGTATCTGAAATGTGATATCTTTCATAAATTACACTCACATTGGTATGGGATAGCTTAATAGTTTGATTTTATCAAAAGTACCGTAAAAATAAACTTTATCATCTGAAACTCGATCAAGCCAGATTAGCCGCTGAAGTTCTCCTATAAAGGTAGACTCTAAAGTTTCAATATTGATTTTCGTTAATCTAAAAGATGTACCAAATAATTTCCTAATCTGCATGGGAACATATATATATGTTTCGTCAGCGAGTGCCGGTCCGCCAAACTTGCCGACAAGCCGCCTACTATTAATTGAAAGTGAGCCTACGACCGGGCCTCCCTGGGATATTTCCATGGTGTCCAGAAACTCAATGGTGACTCCCAGGTTGACCTTTAGTGTATCAAAATCTCTTGGCGTTTCGAAATTATTCATTAGCTGGTAGTTTACAAGCTTAGTTGAGCCGGGTTTGTCAAGACTAAAATCATCTAGTTGACCCACATCAGCTATTTATTAATTAGGTTCATATGTTCTCCATGTGGAGATTTCGGAGATAGTATCCACCTCTTTTCGGGCCAAAGTGTCCAGTCAATTTTCACCCAACGCTTTCTGGATCCCCTGGACCTGGCGCTAGGTATTTCTGCCTGATAAATGCGCTTAGATAAGCGTTAGTAGCCTCCCCAATTCAATTCTTTATAACTCTGTGTTTAGAATCCAGATTTTACCCTATTTTCAGTACGCTGAGCTTTCTGAAACTGCTCAGCAGACCAGGAATGCAGACCCCATATAAATGATGATTCAAAGCCTTTAAAATCAGTCAAGTGGATACTTTGGCTGAAATTAGTGGACATTTTGCAGCGAAATGGCTGGACAGCGGATTCCGAAATCAGGTGGACAGTATTGCCGAAACCTCCACATAACCTGGTAAATGGCCTTCAGGGTTACCTATCTAACATACATATTAAATCAACACTCCAATATTTCCTTGAACACACGTTCATTTACTTTAATAATTTTATATAGTATTGGTGTCGTTAATGCCAGTGAAATAACAATCGGCATAATAATATTATTGGTATAAACTCCGAATGTTGTAACTAGCATCACTGTAACAATGTAATACGAAAGTGATGTCAAATAAATTAACTCTAAGTATATTCCATCATCAGTTTTCTCGGTAAATATAAATTTACCTTCCCCTATTCTGTTGTGAAAATCTGATCTTGATTGTCTCCTGTTACTAAATTCGTCTTCCATAAAAATTATATACCCTGGAGCCCTCTCGACTATTCTATAATGGTTATTTAATAGATATGTATTTATCTTTTCTTCTAAAACTTTGGGGTCAATTTTGAGCGACTTTTTGATTTTGTATTTGAATTTCATTTAATTTATCCTTACTCAAAATAATTCTTTTATACATTTTATTTGTAAGAACACGGTTGATGCCATACTTTTTTAACGTGTCAGTTCTATATAAATAGCATAATCAATTTTCTCATAATTAATTGTGATCCTTATACCACATAAAATTTTAGTATTCTATCAATCATAACTTTTGGATCCTTTGGAGGCTCATAGGAACAAGCATTTTCTCAAAAAGAAGACCGTCGTTTATGGTAATAAATATATTGTCTTAAACCAAATCATCATCTCTCAAACCCACCTTGCCAAGAACATCTATTAATACAATACGCTCACAACCAAACTCTATTATTCCATTTTCATAATCTTGAATCTTAAAGTTAATCTTTTCAAGACCGCTACCTGAAATATCCCATATATCAAATCCTGTAACTTGCTGCAATTGTGAGGTTCCGAAATTTAGAGAAAAATTGGAAACGCTATCAAAACGAAATTTTAATTCAAAGAAATTACTGAATAGGTCAGGCCAGTTATGTCTGTCCTTTCTAGACTGGCAATATACCTCCATTAAAATATTTTTATCAAACCATTTTATACTCTTAATAAACGCAACATTTGATGGATCCCATTGAGGATATATTTCCAAGATTTTATTTAAGTCTATTATCTTATTCATTTATTAAAAATCATGAACCCAAATAGGTTAATCACTAAACATTTAAGGCGCTCTTTGATTTAAGCCGTCTTCCGGAAATGTACATAATCTTTATAATGCGCTCCAAATTTTTCCAAACCTAATCCTGCTTTCTACTCTTTCAAGAAATCTAGCCTCCCCAGCAGCTCAATTTTAACACAAAATCCATATTAACAATAAAGATAAATTACTATCAAAATACTTAATGAATCCAAGATGAATCCAAGATGAGTCCAGGTTGAGTCCAAGTTTTACTAGAAAAACTTGGACTATTTCTGTTTTCATATTATATTTGTTTTGCTTTCATTTAAACAGACTTGAGTTGTGATTTAGGAATTAATTAAGACACTATGGCCAAATTTGACGGAAAATATTTAAGAGGGATGGCAGGTCCCGTGACCAACCGGGAATATCGGGGAATGCAATTGGTGCAATCAAACCCAGTATTCGGTCCAAGTAGTCAAACTGAAGGAACAAAAACTGCATCAGGTATTTTTGGCCAGGCAAGTACCCTTGCCTGCTCTATAAGAGATAATCTTGAACCATTTATTAATGGGTTTTATCCGGGCCCTATGATTACCGATTTAAACACTGAAGTGCTCTATTGCCTACGAAACTGCATTAATGAGAGCGGAACAGCCTACGCCCCCAGCCACAATAGCTTCAATAAACTGGACGGCTTTGAATTCAATGCTAATTCTCTAGTGATCAACCATCTATTGACTGATCCGGACCTGAGCCTGCAGGGAAATATATTGAGCGTAAACCTCCCGGATATTTATAAAACTGACGCTATCCAGTTTCCCAAAACAGCAAAGGGTTGTTATGTTCACGTCGGGTTTGGCTTTCATGACCTCCAACATAAAAAAATGACGCTCAGCCCGGTACAGTCAATCAAGATTTCGAAGGCTGAGCTTAGCGGAGTCGATTTATCTGCCCATTTTGATTTTGAAGTCCAGCCTGGCTGCCTGTGTATAGCGGTCATCTCCCTTGAATTTTACAAAACCACCCTCTCTGGCGAACTGTCTTTAAACAGCAAAACCATGAACCCGGTCATGATCCTCGCTGCTTTCATGGCCGAAGGGAATACTAACCCAGACATTACGAAAAAATGGAGCCAGGATATGAAATTCAAGCTCGAGATTAAAAACAAGTTTTAGCCATCATTGCAACTTAAAGCCGATGGGTATGGTGTATCGTACCCGCACGCGCTTTCCGTTTTGAATCCCGGGGATCCACTTTTTACTGGCCCGTAATACCCTCATGGCTTCCTCATCAGTGCCTCCCCCCAGTTTTCGCTCCACGCGCACATCCGTCAGACTTCCATCCTTTTCAACGGTAAAAGAGACCAATACCGTACCCTGGATGTTGTTTTGAGTGGCCATATCGGGATACCTGACAGCCTTTCCTACATAATCATAAAACTTTTCCATACCCCCGGGGTAGACAGGCTGCTGCTCCAGGCTCTGAAAATCGTATACTTTGGTGTCCTCCACTACGGCAGCTTGCTTGGGACCATCTCCCGCAGCCGTTGCGATCACGATATCAGCATCCGGATCTCCGGCGATGGTCTTCTGTCCGGGGTCGGCTTTCTTCAGGTCTTCGATAGTGGGTGGCTCTTCATCGCGCACCAGTTCATCCGGCTTCACGATGGGCGGTGGAAACTTCACCTGATCCTGCTTCGGCGGCGGCGGCTCCACAGGAGGTGGCGGCGGAGTTTCCGGGTTCACTGGTGGCGGTGGCTGTACAATCACTTCAACCTGCTTTACCTCTTCTACCATCGGTTCCTCCGCTTTAAAGAAGGACGCAATTTTAGGCGAAAGGAACAGGAGTACAAAAGCCGTGGAGGCGATCAGCAAAGATTTGGCCATATTGGAAGCACTCCTTTGGCGCAAATCATAAGCACCATAGTCTTTGTTCTTTCCGGCAAAGACCACGTCCAGCCAGTCTTTTTTCAATAAGTCGATTTTCTTTCCCAGCATCTGATTGAGTTTAATTTTTGAAAAGGGTTAATTACATCAGCATCAAAGGCTTGAATTTCAAACTCCCCATTCACTCCACACCAGATTCAAGCATAAACAAACGTATAACTAAAATATTAGTTATGCAAGAATAACTAACTAAATTTTTAGTTTTTAGATATTGGGGTGCTTTCCTACAGCTTCGTCAGTATGCCTGAATGTATTAAACTACTGGCTCAGAGGCTTTTTCAATTTAAACCCAATTTAATTTGGATTTGCATTTGCATTCTATATATTTGCATCGCCTCAGCATGCTAGTCATTGTTGATAAGGAACTTAAATAATAAATGAAAACAACTTTGAACCATCACTTACATTTGCACCATCGCCAATTGGCGATGTATATGTAATGTTTTGTACTTCAAAACTTGTTTCCGACCTTATTTCCTTGTTCAGTATCCAACAATATCAAACCAGCATCAGTGAAAACACTCAAAATTGCTATCCAAAAATCGGGTAGATTAAACGAAAAATCAGTAGAGATCCTTAAAAATTGTGGTTTATCATTCGAAAACTACAAAAGCTCATTAATATCAACAGTCACTAATTTTCCTCTGGAAATCCTTTTCCTGCGGGATGATGATATCCCTGAATATGTTCAGGATGGTATTGCCGACCTCGGTATCGTAGGTGAAAATGTCATCGTAGAAACGGCGGCAGATGTGACCTACCTGCAGAAACTGGGCTTTGGAAAATGTACCCTAAAAATTGCCATTCCCAACGAAAGTCAGATCACAGAAGTGGCGCAACTGGAAGGTAAAGCCATCGCAACTTCCTACCCTGTCATCCTGGAAAAATACCTGAAAGACCAGAACGTAAATGCCGAGGTGAGGACCATCTCCGGCTCTGTAGAAATAGGTCCGGGACTGGGTCTGAGCGACGCGATCTGCGACATCGTTTCTACCGGCGGAACACTCAAAAGTAATGGCCTGAAACCTTTCTCGGAAGTGATGAAATCGGAAGCGGTACTGATCGGAAAAGAAGGCTCTGAACTCTTGCCTGAAGTACAAGAATTGCTGCAGCGGATCCGCTCGGTACTGCGCGCCAAAGAGACCAAATATGTAGTGTTGAACGTTGCCAAAACCAACCTCCAAAAGATCGTCGATTTACTGCCAGGGGTAAAGAGTCCGACGGTAGTTCCTTTGTTCGATGAGGACTGGGTAGCGGTTCACTCTGTCATAGCCGAGTACGATTTCTGGGAGAAAATCAACAGCCTGAAAGCTGCCGGTGCAGAAGGAATTGTGGTGATGCCAATCGAGAAAATCATCGCCTAGGATTTGGTTGCAATGCCTACTTCATTGCGAGCAACGCAAAGCAAACTCAGCTGTGATTGCTTCGTCGTTCCTCCTCGCAATGACGCAAAAACCACAAAATCTCATTAACCAATAGTTAAACTAAAAACATAACACATTGAAATTCTACAGTTATAACAATTTATCTCAAGATCAGATTGAACAAATCTGTTTGAGACAACTGGAAGACGACAATAGCATCCTGGAGCGGGTAAAGGAGATCGTGGCCAAAGTGAAAACTGATGGCGACCAGGCTTTGCTCGATTACGCAAAGGCTTTCGACAAGGTGGAACTGCAACAGTTATTCATCGGCAAGGCAGAAATCGAAGGCATCGCTGCGACGATCCCTGCTGAAGCAAAAGCAGCGATTGATACTGCATATCAGAACATCCGGACTTTTCACGCTACACAGGCTCATATGGAGCCTAAAGTGGAAACCATGGAGGGTGTGGTATGCTGGCGCGAAAGCAGAGCCATTGAAAAGGTAGGCCTGTACATCCCCGGAGGCTCGGCTGTATTGCCAAGTACCTTCCTGATGCTGGGCATCCCTGCAGTGCTTGCAGGCTGTAAAGAGATCGTGGTTTGTTCACCGCCCCAGCAGGACGGCAAGACGAATTGCTACGTGGCTTACAGCGCCCTGAAACTGGGCATCGAACGCATCTTTCTGATGGGTGGTGCGCAGGCCGTAGCAGCCATGGCTTATGGTACGGAGACGGTGCCACAGGTCTACAAGATCTTCGGTCCGGGCAACCGTTATGTGACCCAGGCGAAGCAATTGGTACAGTCGGCAGCAGGTACTGCGATCGACATGCCGGCGGGCCCTTCTGAGGTTTTGGTGATTGCAGACGACACTGCCATTCCGTCATATGTGGCTTCGGACCTCCTGGCGCAAGCAGAACACGGAGCTGATTCTCAGGCGATTTTAGTTGCCACCTCAAATGAAATCATAGCTAAAGTAATGAAAGAAGTTCAACTGCAAATTGAAGCACTGCCCAGGAAAGCGGTAACGGCCCTGGCCATTGAAAATTCCTATGCCGTATTGGTAGATGACCTGCAACAGGCGATGGCTTTCAGTAATGTTTATGCACCGGAACACCTGATCCTGGCTACTGAGCGATTCGAATCACTTATTCCATTGATAACCAATGCAGGTTCCGTATTTTTGGGCAACCTGACGCCGGAAAGCGCGGGAGATTATGCTTCGGGAACGAACCATACATTGCCAACAAGTGGCTTTGCCAAAGCCTATTCGGGGGTATCACTTGATTCTTTTGTGAAGAAGATCACCTTCCAGCACATTAGTCCCAAGGGATTGAAGAACATAGGCGGCACAGTAGAGGTCCTTGCGGCAGCGGAAGGACTGGATGCGCACAAGAACGCGATCAGTATACGGCTAAAATAGATGCAGAGTCATCCTAATGCGGCAAGTGCGGTCGTCATCCTGAGTTTAGCTCAGGATCCCGCACATGATTAAACCGGCTTAAACGAGATCCTGAGCTAAACTCAGGATGACGAAAGCTTAACTCAAGATGACGAAAGCTTAACTCAAGATGACGAAAGCGAGACTCAGGATGATGAGAACAAACTCAATTAGAAGTACAAAATGGATATTAATAATTTACAACGAGAAAACATCAAAAACCTGAAACCGTACTCTACGGCAAGGGATGAATATAAAGGGCAGGCCAGCGTATTTCTGGATGCAAATGAGAACAGTTTCGGCTCGCCGCTTGCTGAGCAGGATGGCATGACCAGAAGCTATAACCGCTACCCTGATCCACTGCAACTGGACCTCAAAGATGCGATCAGTAAGATCAAAGGAGTACCCATTGAAAACACCTTCCTGGGCAATGGCAGTGATGAGGCGATTGACCTCCTCTATCGTGCCTTTTGTGAGCCCGGAAAAGACAACGTGATCATCCTCCCTCCTACCTATGGGATGTATGAAGTTTCGGCGGGAATCAACAATGTGGAAGTCCGCAAAGTGAACCTCCTCCCGAACTTCCAGCTGGACCTGGATGGTATCGCCGAAGCAATCGATGCGAACACCAAACTGATCTTCATCTGCTCTCCCAACAACCCTACCGGCAACTCGATTGTCCGCACCGATATCGAAACCGTACTGGCCAATTTCAAAGGGCTGGTGGTGATCGATGAGGCCTACATCAACTACGCCAAACAGCGCACTTTTATCCAGGAGCTGACGGAGTATCCGAACCTGGTGATCCTGCAGACTTTTTCCAAAGCATGGGGCCTTGCCGCATTGCGCCTGGGTATGGCATTTGCCGCCCGTCCGGTGATCGACATCTTCAATAAAGTGAAGCCGCCGTACAACATCAATCAGGCTACACAGGACATCGCTCTGGAAGCTTTGAGGAACATCGCACAGGTGAACGACTGGATCAAGGTGACGGTAGCAGAAAGGGAGCAGCTGAGTGCCGATCTTGCGGAACTGGAAAGCGTTAAAAAGGTATACCCTTCGGATGCGAATTTCATCCTGGTAGAGATTGAAAATGCGAATGCAGTGTATAACGAATTGGTGGAGCAAGGCATCATCGTCAGGGACCGCTCTAAGGTAACGCTCTGCGAAGGATGTCTGCGCATCACGATCGGAACCCCGGAAGAAAACAAAACGCTCGTAGCGGCGCTTAAAAATAGATAAATGAAGAAAGTACTTTTTATAGACCGTGACGGTACGCTGATCAAGGAACCCGCGGATGAACAAATCGACTCTTTTGCGAAACTGGAGTTTTATCCGAAGGCTCTGTATTACCTCTCGAGGATTGCGGCTGAACTGGATTATGCCTTGGTGATGGTGACCAATCAGGATGGACTTGGCACCGACTCCCATCCGGAGGAAAACTTCTGGCCGGTGCACAATTTTATCATGAGCACTTTTGAAGGTGAAGGTGTACGCTTCAATGAAGTGATCATCGACAAGACCTTTGCCCATGAGAATGCGGTCACGCGTAAACCAAACACGGGACTGCTGCAGCATTTCTTCAACGAAGGTTATGACCTGGCCAATTCTTATGTGATTGGCGACCGCCTGAACGATGTGATCCTGGCCAAAAACCTGGGCGCAAAAGCCATCTGGTTGCGCAACAATGACCTGCTGGGGGCCAATGAACAAATGGAAAAAGCGGAAGTTCTGGGAGATTACATCGCCCTGCAGACTTCAGACTGGGTAGACATTTATACGATGCTGAAAGCCGGAACCCGTGTGATCTCACATGAGCGCAATACCAATGAGACGAAGATTGCGATTAAGATCGATCTGGATGGTACGGGAAAGGCCGACATCCATACGGGACTGAATTTCTTTGACCACATGCTGGACCAGATCGCCCGTCATGGCAGCATCGACCTGACCATAAAAACGGATGGGGACCTGCACATCGATGAGCACCATACCATTGAAGATACAGGTATTGCATTAGGTGAAGCTTTTGCCAAAGCGATTGGCAATAAACTGGGACTGGAAAGGTATGGCTTCTGCCTGCCGATGGACGATTGCCTGGCGCAGGCGGCCATTGACTTTGGCGGCAGGGCCTGGATTGTCTGGGATGCGGAGTTTAAGCGCGAAAAGGTGGGCGACATGCCAACGGAAATGTTTTACCATTTCTTCAAGTCCTTTACCGATGCGGCGAAGTGTAACCTGAACATCAAAGCAGAAGGCGACAATGAGCACCACAAGATAGAGGCGATTTTTAAAGCTTTTGCCAAAGCGATTAAAATGGCGATTAAACGGGATGCGGAAAAGTTAGTCTTACCGAGTACCAAGGGAGTCTTGTAGTAATAAGAACATAATCATGATAGGAATTGTAAACTACGGTGCAGGCAACATCTTCTCGCTGACTTCAGCGCTGGACAGGTTGAAACTGCCTTATGGGATGGTGAACACCGAAGCCGACCTGGACAATTACACCCACATCATCATTCCCGGGGTGGGCCATGCCGGGGCGGCGATGGACAAGCTGGAGCAGACCGGATTGGTAGGGCCGATCAAGGCACTGAAGAAACCGGTACTAGGCATTTGTGTGGGTATGCAGCTCCTCACGGAGCATTCTGAAGAAGGCGATGCGGAGATGATTGGCATCGTACCCGTCAAAACCCGCTTATTCGATAAGGCTCAGGGAGTTAAAATCCCGCACATGGGATGGAATAATATCAGCCACAAAAACAATTTATTATTTGAAGGTGTTGAAAATGGGGCACAATTTTACTTCGTGCATTCGTACTTTATTGAATATAACCCTATTTTTGACATCGCAACTGCGGAGTACGGTCTGCCCTTCTCTGCGGGGGTGCAAAAGGATAATTTCTATGGCGTGCAATTTCATCCGGAAAAATCCGGTGCCGCCGGCGAACGTTTATTAAAGAATTTTTCAAACTTAAAACAGTAAAATGTACATAATTCCAGCAATTGACATTCTAGATGGAAAAGTGGTTCGCCTGAGAGAAGGCGACTACGACCAGAAAACGGTATACGATGTTTCCATCGCCGAAATGATCGAAACTTATAGGTCTAACGGTACAGAATTCATACATATTATTGATTTGAACGGCGCTAAAGGTGATTTCAGTAACCAGGCCGCACTGTTTGACATCATCAAGAAAACCGACATGCGTGTGCAATATGGTGGCGGAATCCGTACCATTGAGCAGGTGACCAGCCTCCTAGACGCTGGGATCCACCGGGTGATCGTGGGCACACAGGCCATCACCAATCCGGATTTCCTGAAAGAGCTGAGCACAGAAGTGGGCAAGAAATACGACTATGCCAACCGCATCGTGATTGCGATCGATGTATTGGATGAGGTGATCAAATACTCCGGATGGATGGAAAGTTCGCCAATCAAACTGATGGACTATGTGGACAAATGCCTGCAACTGGGCTTTTTCCGCTTCCTGTGTACCGACATCAACAAAGATGGTAAACTTGGCGGCGCGGCGATTGACCTGTATAAAAAACTATTGGAGCACAGTCCGTTCATTAAACTGATTGCTTCCGGTGGGGTAAGTTCCATGCAGGATATTGAAGAACTGGATCAGCTGGACATCCGTTCTGTAGTGGTGGGCAAAGCGATTTACGAGAACCGCATCACCATAGAGCAGATCAAAGAATGGAACCTGAAGCAAATGACTTCGCTGTAAGGGCATGCTGAGTAAAAGAATCATTCCCTGTCTGGATGTGAAAGACGGAAGGACGGTAAAGGGAGTCAACTTTGTAGACCTGAAGGATGCCGGAGATCCGGTAGAACTGGCCTGGCAATATGCGCAACAGGGTGCCGATGAGCTGGTCTTTCTGGACATTACGGCCACGCATGAACGCAGGGGAACGACCATAGAAATGGTGAAATCTGTAGCCCGTCAACTGAACATTCCTTTTACCATAGGCGGCGGGATCACTTCCGTAGCCGATGCGGAAGCTTTATTGAACTCCGGCGCAGACAAGATCTCCATCAACTCTGCAGCTGTTCGCAATCCTGCGCTGATCGAAGATCTGGCAAAGGCATTTGGGGTACAGTTTGTGGTCCTTGCAGTAGATACCAAACTGGTAGAAGGCCGCAATATGGTGCATTTGAACGGAGGCAGGTTGATCACTGAGCTGGAAACAGAAGACTGGATTGTTCGTGTGGAAGGTTTGGGCGCCGGTGAGATTTTGCTGACTTCCATGGACCATGATGGTACGAAGAACGGATTTGATTGTGGTTTGCTGGATAAAGTGGCTGGCTCGATCAACATTCCCGTGATCGCCTCAGGCGGTGCAGGGAAAGTGGAACATTTTACAGAGGTATTTTTGGAGACGGGTGTAGATGCGGCTTTGGCTGCATCGGTATTCCATTTTGGCGAGATTCCTATTCCGTATTTGAAAGAAGAATTGCGGAGGCAGGGTGTGCCTGTGAGGTTGTAGTTCAGTTTCCTAGGGCCGCGTCGTCATTGCAAAGGTATAGTTGTCGTTGGAAAAGTGTAGCCGTCATTGCAAAGGGATGGTAGTCATCGCAAAGGGATGGTCGTCATTGCGAAGGTTAGGTCGTCATTGCGAGGTACGAAGCAATCTTATGCGGAGATTGCTTCGTACCTCGCAATGACGGGAAAGGAACAAGACGGATGAGTACACATAACAAGTGAATAGTGGGCGATTAGATTAAAGAATTAAAATGAACATAGATTTTGAAAAAACACAGGGCCTGGTCCCTGTCATTATACAGGATGTACAGAGCCTTGAGGTTTTGATGCTGGGCTACATGAATGAAGAAGCCTGGACCAAAACACAGGCTGAAGGAAAGGTAACTTTCTTTTCGCGCTCCAAGAACCGGCTCTGGACTAAAGGTGAGGAAAGCGGAAATTTTCTATACGTGAAAGAAACGCACATCGACTGCGATAAGGATACCATCCTGATCAAGGCAAGTCCGGTGGGTCCTACCTGTCATACCGGCTCTCGCAGCTGTTTTAACACCAATTACAACCAAAACTTCATCTTCCAGTTGGAGCAGATCATAGAAGAACGCTATGCGAACCCTTCGGAGGCCTCTTATGTGAACAAGCTTCGCCAGAAAGGACTGAATAAGATCGCACAGAAAGTGGGTGAAGAAGGGGTAGAAACGGTGATCGCGGCATTGGCTGAAACGGATGTAGACTTTGTGAACGAGAGTTCTGACCTGATCTTCCACTTATTGGTATTGCTGAGGGAAAAAGGGAAAACCCTTGCGGACATTGGCCTTAACCTGGAAGGCAGACACAGCAAATCATGAAATTAACGCATTTACATACACTGAGCGGACACCAGAACCCGGTTTATGCCCTGGCCAATTCGACCCAAACGGGTTTGTTTTATAGTGCGGGAAACGATAAGGGTGTAGTGGAATGGTCGCTGGATACCATGGCCTTCGTGAAGGTTTTGGTACCGGTTCAGAGCTCGGTGTATGCGATGCACATCTATGGCGAACGGCTCATCATCGCCCAGCGCAGTGGTGTGATCCTGGTGTTTGATCTTTCAGAACAGCGGGTGATTGCCCAGCTCGCCTTCCATCAGAAAGGGGTCTTCGACCTGAAGACCATTGCCCATAAAGAAGAGCTGCTGAGCACTGGTGAGGATGGTCAGGTAGCGGTCTGGTCTTTAAAGGATTTCTCTTTACTGTATCATTTCCCGGTGCTGGAAAATACGGTGCGGGTGATTGCCATCAGCAAGGATGAAAAGGAAGTGGCGCTGGGCTGTAAAGATGGCCTGATCCGCATTTACAATTCCGACGACTATGGCCTGCTGCGCGTTTTAGAAGGGCATAAATTTGCAGTCACGGCGCTGCAGTACAGTCCTGAAGGAAGCCGACTCATCTCAGGAAGCAGGGATGCGCAGCTGAAGATCTGGGGCTTGCCGGATTATGAATTGGTCAACAATATACCGGCACATATGTTTAGCGTATATGCTGTGGCCTTCCACCCTACTGAGCCTTATTTTGCCACCTGCAGCCAGGACAAAAGCATCAAGCTCTGGGGCGCGTCAGATTATAAACTGTATAAAATCTTGAGTCTGGAGAAGCAGACTGAAGGGCACCGGCATTCGGTTAATAAATTACTTTGGAGCCCTGACGGCAGGTATCTGATCTCTACTGGTGACGACAGGCAAGTAATGGTCTGGGGCTTTGAAGCCTGAGCTTTCTACTTTCCAAACTTCCTTGGGAAATAGGCCAGCGTAAGCATGAAATACTGCTGCAATACATTGACAGTTCCGGTGCTGGTACTGTTGTCGCCTGAGTAATTGATCACGCTTTTGTTTTGTCTCAGCAAGTCTAGAGCCGAGAATTTCAGTTCCGCGTTGTTGCCCTTCATGAACCGACAGCCCACATTGGCATTCCAGATGGTAAAATTAACAGGTTCTGCAAAAGAGGATATACTCTTATTATAGG
Source organism: Pedobacter sp. GR22-6 (assembly GCF_037402555.1). Classification (NCBI taxonomy): domain Bacteria; kingdom Pseudomonadati; phylum Bacteroidota; class Sphingobacteriia; order Sphingobacteriales; family Sphingobacteriaceae; genus Pedobacter; species Pedobacter sp. GR22-6. Next base: position 743,596 of record NZ_JBBEUC010000002.1, on the reverse strand, counting down.
TGATGTTGCTGCTGACATAGATTTTCCTGGGAAGATTGACTCCTGCTGCAAAATTAGTGCTCCAATTTCTGTTGTTGAAATCCTCTGCATTTTTACGACTGCTGCTATAAGTGTAAAGACCCTGGGTCATACTCAGCCTCAAAGCATCTTTCATGCTGTAATTCAAAGAAAGGGAGTGCGTACTGTATACATTAGAAGAGAGAAAAGCTTCACCATTGATGAATAGCGGGTTACGTGAGTAATTGAAGAAATTCATCAGCTGCAGCTGAATCTGATGGTTTTTAAGCTTGAAAGCTTTGTCCAGATGATGGTTGAAATCCAGCTCCCGGTGACCAAATGCGTTCACATAGTAGTGCACATTTCTGCCCAGTGCGTCGTAATTGTTGCTATCTGCAATGTAATTGCGGATATTCTTTAGTTTCAACCCCATTCGCCAGTTAAAAGTATTTGTACCAACACCGGAACGACTGAAATTGAAGCCAAGTTCATGGCTGTAGGTAGATTTGAGGTTAGGATTACCAAGATTTAGAAAATATACATTGGAGCTATCTACCAAAGGAGCAATCTGCCCCAGCCCGGGGAATCCGTTGGATGTGAAATAGCTGATACTGTAACTACTGATATAGACGCCTGACTGCTCATAATCGTACCTGATGCTGGCCGAGGGTAAAATATTATTGTAAGACCGGTCGATCCGCTGAAAGGCTTTATCGGAACGATTGCTCTGATTGAAGTAGCGGGTTTCCACCGTTGCATTCAACCGGAGGTTTTTTCGGTAACGATTGTCCAGATTCTTCGAAAAATTGCGGCTTAGGCTTAGGCCGGGACGCGCATCCATGGTTCGGTAAGTATTGTTATTACTCAAAAAGGAATTGACCACGTTTTGGCCATTGGCGTCATTCAGGTCGGTAACCAGGTCGCTGCCTTTAGCCTGATGCCAACTTAGCGAATTTCTGAACTCAAGCCTGGACCGAGGGTTTTCCATCCACAAAGCTAGGAGGTTTGACGTACTGAACCTGGAGCTGTGGGTAACCCTATTATAGTCACTCAGGTATTCCCGATTGAAATACTGATCGCTCTGCGGATTGGTGACAGAGCGGAAATCTGTAGTCCGCCAACTGTTGTTGTGACCGTTTTCTTCATTGAAGTCATAATCGATGTTGAAGCTTAAAGATTTTTTCTTTGATTTATCATACATCCAGTGGCTGGCATAAGTAGCCTTCAGGTTTCTTGCGTTTTGCAGGTTATCGAAACGTTGTTCCGCCTGGTTCCGGCTTTCTTCCTGCGTCGTTGTATTGATGCTGTGCTGATTCTGTGTATTCAACCCCTGAGTGCTGTTGCTTCGGAGGCTATAATCGGCCCTGAAATCCGTGTTTTCACTTTTATAATCGAAGCTTCCTGTAGAACGATGGCTGATGCCGTCATTTTTGGATGTGCCTTTATTATCTCTCAACAACTGTTGATCTCCAGTGAGCGAAACAAGGGTAGACAAATTCTCAATCGTCTCTTGCCTGGTGTCCACGGGCATGTAATCAGCCTTCAGGATTTTATTCCTATTATTCTGCGGTGTAGTGAGGCCTAGAAAATCGTGTTGCAGCGTAAGTCCAGCCGAATGAAAAACATTGAGGCCCTGCCGTCTGAAATCCGGCTGGTAGTTCTGATCGATACCTTCCCCCTTGAAAGAGCTGTAATTCATAAGGGTATTGATGTCGCTGGCCGTTTTGTTGACATTATTGGAACTACCAACGACGCTGAGCTGGGTTTTAGTACTGAATTTGCTTAGCATTCCATCAGTAGCATAACGGTCGTCGGTCCCATATCCCCCTCCTATTTTGCCGAAGAAGCCAGATTGTTTGTCTTTTTTAAGCACGATGTTCATGGTTGCCGGGGGGGCTTCATCAGTCTTTTTTTCTTCCTGATACACCTGGATTTTTTCGATGGCAGTGACACTGATATTTTGGAGTGCGACTTTAGAATCGCCCCCAAAGAACTCCTTGCCATTGACTTTTAAGCTGGAAACCTGCTTTCCATTTACGGTGATTTTCCCATCTGCCCATAAAGTAATGGCCTTTACCTTACGAAGGGCGTCTTCTGCCACGGCAATATTGGTGTCCAGTCCCAGGGCATCCACAAACACCTCCAGTGTATCGCCATTCATCTGCATAGGAGGCCTGCCTACAATAGCGACCTCTTTCAGTTGATTGTCGGCCCGCAGCACATTAAAAGTCTTGAAGTCGACCTTTTTAGATTCTGCTGAAATGATAAATTCGTGAGTATAGGGCTTATATCCTACATAAGTGACCACTGCTTTTAGCTTCATGGCTATTGGCAGTTCCGTCACGCTGAACCGTCCAAAATTATTGGTCAGCTGGAAATTGATCAGGTGATCGTCCGCAGCGCGGTAGATGGACACCGTAGCCGACTGCATGACGTAATTGTGTACAGAATCTCTTACGAGGCCAGTGACAATGCCTACATGGATAGAATCTTTTTTTTGTGCATTGCTGCGCTCGGAAAAAAATAGAAATGCTGTAAAAAGCAGGAGCAGCTGAAAATATCTGGTCAAAATGGAGCGCGGTTAGCTTATAAAACTTGTTTTGGTTTGACTTGGATAATTACAGGATTATCTTTTCTGGAGCCTTTTGTAAAATACTCCTGCAAATGCGGAGGATACTTGATGTTTTTGTCTTTATGCTCTTCCAGAGCTTTGAACATGTCCAAAGAAGAAAAATCACTGTAGACATACTTTCCATCACTGGTGAAGAAACTATTATTGGCAAAATCCAGTCCTTCCCACAGGGGCAGGAAATAATTACTGTCATCTGGGCTAATCCTTTCGTAAGAAATCAGTGTGCCGGACTTCAGGTTGTAAATTAGATTTTCGTCTTTATTTGCTACATCAGAAGTATGGGTTTTAAATATCAGGTTATTTCCCAGTTCAAAGTAACTCCCGATGGCGTAGATCAACTTTTTGTGCTCCTGCACATACTTAATATGACGGTCGGCAAACTCCTTACCATAGAGATAATCGGCTGGCAGGCTCTGCTGCATTGGAAAATAAAGCGATACCTTAATTTGACCACCTGAGGAGAGACTTCATACATGAGATAGTCCGGAGCAGTCACGAGCAAGAAGGTATCATCTTTTCCTGCATGGGGCAGCAGACCAGCCGTATTTGCACTGTAAATATCGCTATTAGTCTTTAATCCGACTGTGTTGTAGGGTATTCCTTCTGCAGAAACCTGTTCCATCAATCCTTTGCCGTACTGGACGAGATAATTGATTTTTGTACTGTCTTTGGGCTGGTCATTGCTGTAATCCTCTATATCCAGAATTGCATCTTTTCCAACAAAACGATAGTCGTTCCAGTAGTACAATCCTTTGCCTTTTATTGGAACTTCAGAAAGCAGTTTCGCATTGAAATCATAGTAAAGATAACCACCAGGTCCATTTCGCTTCACCACCAATTGCCGGGTCCATTTGTTCAAATGAAAGGCCTGTAACCTTTTCCCGTCATTCAGCTGATAACTACCTCCATCTATCTTCGCATGAAATTTACCGTTCTTTTTAAAGAACAAAATGCAGTTGGTCGTTTCGTCCCTGATCACAAAATAGTCATCTGTGACCTCCAGCTGGTCGATTCTCCCAAAAGTGCTTTCTCTGGTACTTTCTAATGGAATATAGTTGAGCTCTTCGAAAACGTCTGAGGCATTCCCACCAATAGCATGGCTGGGGTCTATCCGCAGCGTATCGATTTTGGAACTGTCTACAGGGATAATTTTTTGTGCATGGAGCATAGTTGTACTGAGCAGGGCAGCCCAGAAGAGCATTATAGGTTTGATCATTTGGCTAAAACGTTTGTTTAAAGATAAGAAAGAATTTGATATGATCACCTAAATTCTATGAATCTAGAGGAAGTAATTAAGTATAGCGCTTAATAATTCTCAATTTGTGTGTGTACTTTCCCAAATCAGCATTGTAAATACCCTGGCTGTCGAGCTTGTCTATGCGAACTTTTCCAGAGGCATGGATGATCTCCGTACTGTTCAGCATGATGCCTACATGGGTGATCCGGCCTTCCTCATTGTCGAAAAAAGCCACATCACCGGGCTGTACTTCCTGCAGAAAATCCACAGTTTCGCCTTGCTCAGCCTGCTGCCAGGCATCCCGCTTTAAAGAGATCCCATTGAGCTTAAAGACAATCTGCGTGAAGCCCGAACAATCCATACCAAAAAGGTTTTTTCCGCCCCAGAGATAAGCCGTATTCTGAAAAAACTGAGCCATCCCGATGATGTCCTTCTGCATTGTTGCGGAAACCTGCAGCGGTTCGAAATTGACTTTGAACATTTCTTCCCCGATCTGGCAAAAGCCGTCTTTGTAAAAGGGAAGCGGAGTACCCGGGGAAAGCAGATACGGATGGCCATTCTGATCCGTTACAGTGGTACCGTAGCCCGCAGGCACCAGGTAAAGATCCTGCTGTGCCCGGAGGTAAACTTCATGGTTGACCGGCGCCAGCTGTTTGAAATCTACCCATCCTTCATACCCGTCGCCGGCATTGCGGACCTGCCACCACTTCTCCGTTTTTTGGAGGACTTCAATCGGCTCGCCGAAAAGCAATTGGGTACTGATTTCGGCCTTGTCAGATGGCTCTGCCCTCAAAGGGGCAACGGGAACTTTGCAGATGGCGTATTGTGCTTCCATAGTTTAAATGAACGCATAAAAATAAACTTTTATGTACTTAAATTGTTATTTTTATGTACAAACCTTAATCTATAAGCAGATGAACCTCAAGAAAATCCTGATCGCGGTAGACAATAGTACCTGTTCGGAAAAAGCAGCTAAAGTAGGCTATGAAGTGGCCAGAACTTTCGGTGCTGAAGTGGCATTGGTCAATATCATAGAGCCTGTTCCGGCAAATGTAAATCCGGACCTTACGCTGGCCCCGGTATTTTTAGATACTTACGACAACAGTGAAGAGAACAGCCACTTGCTGCTGAAAGAGATCGAATCTAAATATGGCAATGGAATCCCGACCACTTACCTGAGCGTGATCGACAGTGCTGCACATGGGATCATCCAGCAGTCTGATGAATATGGCTCTGACTTGATTGTGATTGGCACTTATGGCCGTACGGGCCTTTATCATTTCCTGATGGGCAGTGTGGCCGAGCATGTGGCGAGAAAATCGGCTTGTCCGGTTTTGATCGTGCCCAATAAATATGAAGATAAAGATTGATTATAAATAAAAAAAAGGACGTCTGGTGCAGACGTCCTTTTCTGTATAAGGTTGAAAAGTACTAGTTTTCCTGGTGTAACCAGGCTTTTTTAGCCAGTAATTCTTCTTCTGTTTCGCGGATGTCTTCGTCGTCCACGCAGCAGTCTACCGGACAAACGGCAGCACATTGAGGCTCATCGTGGAAACCCTTACACTCCGTACACTTATCCGATACTATATAATATACTTCGTCTGAAACAGCCTCCATAGAAGCCTCAGAATCTATCTGTTTGTCACCGAAATCGATGATCCCATGTAAATTGGTACCATCAGAAAATCTCCAGGCGGTGCCTGCGTCATAAATTGCATTATTAGGGCATTCAGGCTCACATGCTCCACAGTTAATGCATTCATCTGTTATTTTAATCGCCATGTCTTCGTCTAAATCTATTTGCTAAGATTACCTTTGTAACGCAAATATAACACTTAAACTTTAAAATTGTTGAAATTATGCCAATGCTTACCGCCGAAAAACTAATTATTGCATTCAGAAAACTTGGAGACTTTATGGCCAGTCCAGATGAGGACTTCAAAAACCTGATGCTTTCGGCACAGGGCCGCAACGCCTGGTTCACACCGGAAGAAGTAGAAAAAGCGCTATACTCCCTGCAAAGCATGTTGGCTGAGGCAGATTTACAGCAATGGTTTGCAGACATCCGCGTAAGCGAAAACCCTAAAAAGGTGGGATTGATCCTTGCCGGAAACATTCCCATGGTGGGCTTTCATGATGTACTTTCAGTTCTGGCTACCGGAAATATTGCATTAATCAAACTTTCCTCTTCGGATGATAAACTGCTGCCTGCCCTGCTGGCCAGGCTCATTGCGATTGAGCCCCTGCTGGCCGAGCATATTGTATATGTAGAGCGATTGAAAGATTTTGATGCGGTAATTGCTACAGGCAGCAACAATACTTCGAGGTATTTCGACTACTACTTCGGCAAGGTTCCAAACATCATCCGCAGGAACAGGAACAGCGTTGCAGTGCTAACAGGAAAGGAAAGTGTGGAGGAGATCAGTGCATTGGGCCATGATATTTTTGATTACTTCGGGCTGGGCTGCAGAAATGTTTCCAAAATTTATATCCCTGAGGACTATGAGATCAGGCATTTCTTTGAACCACTGGAAGTGTATAAAGAGATCATCAACCACTTTAAATACAACAACAATTACGACTACAACAAATCAATTTACCTGGTGAACAGCGCCGCACATTACGACAATGGATTTTTATTGCTGAAAGAGGATGCAGGTCTGTCTTCCCCCCTTGCGGTCCTTTATTATGAGCGCTATCAGGACCTGGATGCCTTGAAAGAAGAACTGGCTGCCATGGAAGCGCAGATCCAATGTGTGGTCAGTATTGCAGATTTGAAATTGGATAGTCCGGTACTGGCTTTAGGAGCGAGTCAGCAGCCTAAGCTCTGGGACTATGCAGACAAAGTAAATACGATTGAGTTTTTGAACGGATTAAGATAGGGAAACCGGAGGGAGATTAGTTGATCCCGCATTTAATGGCTATATTCAACTGCTAATAGGTTGGAATGAAGTCTGCGATTGATTACCTCTTTTTCTTGTTTCTGGCTGTATTTACTTTACTGTCGGGCAGAGCCATTTCCCAGACCTGTAAGGGCGCGCTCGGGGACCCAATCATCAATATTGATTTCGGAAGGGGATCTGCTTCGCGTGGGCCCAGCCTGGGAAACGCCACAGGTTACAACTACACGACAGGAAATGTAAGTGACGGTTCTTATACCCTTGCAAAAAGTACCGCTGGTTTGAACAACGGTTGGTATACGCTATTCAACCACACACCTGACGACCCTAATGGCTATATGATGGTGGTCAATTCGGATCCCAATCCGGGCGTATTCTACGAATCTGACGTCGCCATTGAGCTCTGCCAGAATACCACTTATGAATTTGCAGCATGGGTGGCCAATATGCTGCGTTACTCCGGACTGAAACCTAACATCACCTTCGTCATCCTGGACGAAAACAACCAGGAACTGCAAAGTTACAATACAGGGGACATCCCCGATGAAAATCCCAGCTGGAAACAATATGGCTTCCTGTTTAGTACAACGACAGTGAGCCGGGTGAAGATCAGGATGATCAATAACGTAAGGAATGCCTCCGGCGCGGGTGGAAATGACGTTGTGCTGGACGACATCACCTTCAGGGCATGCGGCCCGGATGTAACAGCCACCATCAACGGCGAAGCCAAACAAATGGAAGACATTTGTATCGGCGATTCCGAACACTACGACTTCTCTGCCATCGTGAGTCCGGGTGTGTACAACAGTCCGGAATTCATGTGGCAGAAAAAACGTGATGATGGCGCCTGGGAAGACTTGCCCGGAGAACGTACGCAGCACCTGGGGGTCGATTTCGACAATGCGCAAGAGGGTTTGTACCAGTATCGATTGCTGGTAGCTGAAAATGGCAACATCAACACCCGCTGCAGAACGGCAAGCTCCCCTTTTACCATTCGCGTGAATGCGCCTCCACAGGCAATCGGCAATGGCCCATTGAGCATATGCCGTGGTTTCCCAATCAATTTAAACGTAAGTGCTGCGCTCAGGTATGAATGGACGGGCCCCAATGGCTTCAGTTCTAATGAGCAGTCGCCCCGCATCTCCAGCGCAACAACAGTGATGGCCGGTACCTATTCGGTCACCCTTTGGAACGCAGCCGGCTGTAGCGCTACGACATCGGTAATAGTAAGTATCGTGGAGCCGACAACAGCGGCAATAGTGCCCATCATGCCCATCTGTGAAGGCGCTTCAATAGTCCTGCAGGCCAGCGGAGGGCCGACCTATAGTTGGTCGCCGGCTACGGGTTTGTCTGCAACGGATATTCCGAATCCCATTGCGCGTCCGACCCGTACCACCTTATATACGGTACGCGTCTCCAATGGATCCTGTGAGACGACAGCACAGGTAAATGTGGTGGTACTTCGAAAGCCTACTGCAAATGCGGGAAGCGATAAAAAGATCCTGGAGGGGGAAAGTGTAGTATTGAACGGGACTTCCGGTGGGGATGGCACGGTATTGAGCTGGTCGCCGGCAGAGGGCTTGAGCAATCCGGGGATTTTGAATCCTGTCGCCTCGCCAAAAAAAGACATGACCTATACCCTCAGTGTTTCTTCTGTATGTGGTGTAGTGACTGACCAGGTATTTGTGCGGGTGTACCAAACGGTAAAAATCCCAAATGTATTCAGTCCCAATAGCGATGGACTGAACGACACCTGGAAGATCGGCGCCATTGAGAGCTATGAGCAACCTATTGTGCGGGTGATGAACCGTTCCGGCGAACTCGTTTTTGAAAGCACTGGCTATGACCAGGACTGGGACGGCAAACAGGGGGGTAAAGACTTGCCGGTAGGTGTCTACTACTATGTGATCCGACTGGCAGAAGACCTGAAACCACAAACAGGCTCAGTCACCATCCTCAGATAAATGAATCACATGGTACATTTCTCAATTTGAAATACTATTTTTGACCTGATGTATGTTATTAAAGTAAAAGGCATTGCCAAAATCCCGGATTATGTACAGCTGAGGGACGAGAAGTTTACACTTCTGGCCTACTTCCGGGTAGACCGGCCCGATAAATCACTGGATAAACTTGGGCTTGGGGAAAAGCTGCCTCTGATTATGGATTACATAAGGGAACTGCCTTTTGGGCAGATCGGTAAAATAGATATTTAAAGATGACAGGAAACGCAGTTATAAATTTAAGCAGTGTAGATGTATTTCAACAGAAACACCTGGTATTGTCCAATGTGAACCTGAATGTGGATAAGGGTGAATTTGTGTTTTTAATCGGCCAGACAGGCTCTGGTAAAAGCAGCTTGCTTAAGATCATTTATGGAGACCTTCATATTGGCAATGGAAATGGCCTTGTGGCTGGATTTGACCTGAAAAACCTGGCGATCAAAGATGTGCCTTTCCTGCGCAGAAAACTGGGCATCGTGTTCCAGGATTTCCAGTTGCTGACAGACCGGACGGTGGAGAAAAACCTGGAATTTGTGTTGAAAGCAACAGGCTGGAGCGATAAAGCACTGATCGATGAACGCATTAAAGATGTATTGGAAAAAGTAGGTCTGCGTTCTAAAATCAGGAAGATGCCTCATGAGCTTTCGGGTGGTGAGCAGCAACGCGTAGTGATTGCAAGGGCTTTATTGAACAATCCGGAAATCATCCTTGCGGATGAACCAACCGGTAACCTTGACCCGGACACTTCCGAAGAGATCGTACTCTTACTGAAACAGATCAGTCAGGGCGGAACGGCAGTGCTGATGGCCACGCACGATTACCACATCATCCGTACTTTCCCTTCCAGGATCATCAAATGTGAAGGCGGTATCGTACATGAGGATGCCCAAATTGTATAAAGTAAAAAATCTGACAAAACATTCCTTTTCAGTCATTCTGGTCAGTTGACTACACATAAAACTGACAGCATGACCGATATATTCTATTGGCAAAACTTTTGAGTTTACCACCAAAATTCTACTATACCATGTTTAGCAAGAAGAAAAAAGACATTAACGAAGAACCGATTGTGGAAAATAACACTGAAGAGCAGTTAAATACTGAGATCCCTGCTGATGAGACTGCAGCGACTGAGACTGAAAGCGTAGAGCTTTCAGCTGAAGAAAAATTAAAAGAGGAAAATGCAGCATTGAACGATAAATACCTGCGCTTGTTTGCTGAGTTTGACAATTATAAACGTCGCACACAAAAGGAACGTGTAGAGCTTTTACAAACTGCAGGTAAAGATGTGATTGTTTCCCTGCTGGCTGTGTTGGATGATTTTGACCGGGCAAATAAGGCTATGGAAAATGCAACGGACATTAATCCGATCCGTGAAGGAATTGCACTGGTGCACCATAAACTGAAAAATTTACTGGCCCAGAAAGGTCTGAAAGAGATGGAAAGTATCAACACTGTTTTTGATACTGACAACCATGAGGCCATCACAAAAATACCTGCACCGAACGAAGATTTAAAAGGAAAAGTAATAGATGAACTGGAAAAAGGTTACACTTTAAATGATAAAGTGATCCGTTTTGCCAAAGTTGTAGTGGGCAGTTAAGATTATGAGCAAGAGAGATTATTATGATGTACTTGGTGTCACCAAAAGCGCATCTGCCGAAGAGATAAAAAAGGCTTACCGTAAAATGGCCATCAAATATCACCCGGATAAAAATCCAGGGGATAAACAGGCTGAAGATAATTTTAAGGAAGCAGCCGAAGCTTATGAAATATTGAGCAATCCGGAAAAGAAGCAGCGGTATGACCATTACGGACATGCTGGTGTAGGCGGTGCATCCGGTGGTGGATATGGCGGTGGCGGCATGAACATGGATGATATCTTTAGTCAGTTCGGCGACATCTTCGGCGGCGGCGGTGGTAGTCCCTTCGAAAGCTTCTTTGGCGGCGGCGGGCAACAGTCACGCGGCGGCCGCAGGGTAGCTAAAGGAACCAATCTGCGCATCAAGGTAAAATTGACACTTGAAGAGATCGCCAACGGTACAGAGAAAAAAATAAAAGTAAATAAGCAGATTACCTGCAAAACCTGCGATGGCTCAGGAGCAAAAGACCGTTCTTCGGTCAGCACCTGTAAGACTTGTGGTGGCAGCGGAGCAGTACGCAGGGTAACCAATACCATCCTGGGTCAGATGCAGACGACCTCTACCTGCCCTACCTGTAATGGAAGCGGACAGCAGATCACTGCGAAATGTAACTCCTGCCACGGTGAAGGTATTGTACGCGGTGAAGAAACCATCACCATCAACATCCCTGCTGGTGTGAGCGATGGTATGCAGCTGAGCATGAGCGGAAAAGGTAATGCAGCCCCTAATGGTGGCATTCCGGGCGACCTGATCATCCTGATTGAGGAAGTCCCTCATGAGACCTTAAAACGTGAAGGCAATAACGTAGTTTACGACTTACATGTTTCTATTGTGGATGCAGCATTGGGCTACAGCGTAGAAGTACCTACTATAGATGGTAAGGCGAAGATCAAGATCGAACCAGGTACGCAGAGCGGAAAATTACTGCGCCTGAAAGGTAAAGGTATTCCGGAAGTGAACTCTTACCACAGAGGTGACGAGATCATCCACGTGAACATCTGGACACCTAAAGCGCTGAGTTCTGAAGAGCGGAACATCCTGGAGAAATTGAGGGATTCCCCAAACTTCAAACCTCAACCTGGTAAAAATGACAAAAGCTTCTTCGAGAAGATGAAAGAGTATTTCGAATAAATAATAATTAATTTTTATTAAAAGCTGCCCTATGGGTGGCTTTTTTTATGCAACAAAATTGAGAAACGGATGTTGTTAGGGAAATATGGACAAACTACAACGCAGCATTTACGTTCTGCTCTTCTTTTTTCTCAGCTTTGCGGGCTTGTATTTTTCAGCCGAATTTCTGATCCCTGTAGCCCTGGCAGCTGTATTTTCTATGCTGTTCATCAGGCTTTGCAACTGGCTCGAACAACACCGGATCAAAAGAGGCCTGGCCTCGCTGATCTGCATTCTTCTTTTTGTTTCGGCCATAGGCCTGATTGTCTTCCTGCTGTCCTGGCAACTCAGCGGACTTGCCGAAAATCTGGATGCCATGAAAGAAAGGCTGACCTCTCTGCTGAGCAACCTTCAAAACTGGCTGAAGGAACAGGTAGGTATCAGTGCCGTTCAGCAGAAGAAAATAGTTGAAGAACAAAGCAAGGGCGCTGGTGGGGGTGCGGGAAGCATGCTGGCGAGCTTTGCAGGTGGAATAATGGGGATCCTGGTCAATACGGTATTGGTGCTCGTATACATGTTCCTATTCCTGCTCTACCGCTCACACATCAAAAAATTCATCCTGAAACTAGTGCCTGGAGGTGAAAAAACTGAAGCGGACCATGTGGTACATAAAGCAGGAAAAGTTGCCCAACAATATTTAAGCGGACTGGCAGCCATGATTGCAGTATTGTGGGTCATGTACGGAATTGGCTTTAGCCTTGTCGGTGTGGAGAGTGCCATATTCTTTGCCGTGTTATGTGGCATCCTGGAAATCATTCCTTTTGTAGGCAACCTGACCGGGACTTCCATTACTGTTCTGGCTGTTCTTGCACAAGGTGGCGATAGTAAAATGCTCATTGGCGTGCTGGTCACGTATATGCTGGTCCAATTCATTCAGACCTATATATTGGAACCATTGATCGTGGGGGAGCAAGTCAACATCAATCCCCTCTTTACCATCCTGGTCATCGTCCTTGGAGAAATGGTATGGGGAATTGCGGGAATGATCCTGGCAATCCCACTTCTGGGCATAGTAAAGATTATTTGTGACCATGTACCGGAGCTTCAAGCCTACGGATTTCTTATTGGTCCTGAGAAGAAAAGCATCAAAAAAACGGGAGTCATAGATAAAATAAAGGGACTGTTCAGTTAATATAAAATAACACCTATATTTTAATAGATTTGCGTCACCAACCAAACCAATATGAAAGTAGCTGTCATTGACTTGGGTACGAATACGTTCCACCTCATTATCGCGGAAATCTCACCTGAAAAAAAACTGAACATCATTTATAAGACCAACGAGCCTGTGCGGTTGGGACAAAGTTCCATCAATGAAAACATCATTATACCAGAGGCTTTCGAGCGGGGGATCAATACGCTTAAAAAATTCAGGCAAGAGATTGACAAGCATGAGATTTCGGTAATCAGGGCCATTGCCACTTCAGCCGTACGCTCTGCCCGTAATGGGGCTGACTTCGTGAGCTCGGCCAAGGAAGAAGCTGGAATTGACATTACTGTCATCAATGGAGATCAGGAAGCCGAATACATTTACGAGGGCGTGTGTGCCAGCGGAGCGATCAAAGGCAGTTCACTGATTATGGACATCGGCGGGGGCAGCACGGAATTCATCTTATGCAACCAGCACATGTCTATATGGAAAAAGAGTTACGATATTGGAGCAGCCCGATTGATGCAGGCATTTTTTCATTCTGATCCTTTAAATAACGAAGATAAAAAGGCCATCATCAATCACCTCAACGAAAGCATAGATGAACTAAAGACGGCTTGTTCGATTTATAAACCCACACACCTTATTGGTTCCGCAGGGGCATTCGAAACCTTTGCAGGTTTAATCCTTAAGGGACAAAATGTAAAGGAAATGAAAAGTGTGGAAATCCCCATCGATGAGTACCGAATTCTTTCTGAACAATTGATTGCGTCCACCCATGAGGAGCGGGAGCAGATTCCCGACCTGATCAAGCTTAGGGTCGACATGATCGTAATTGCCGCAATACTGACGGATTATGTGATCAAAAACTGTGGCATCAGGGAATTGAGCTTATCTACCTACGACCTGAAAATGGGTGTCTTGCAGTGCTTAAAACGTAGATAAGGCTTTATAGAGCTTTTCCGTAGGAAGTCCCATCACGTTGGTATAGGAACCTATGATTTTCTCCACTGCAATGAATCCGATCCAATCCTGGATTCCGTAAGCACCTGCCTTATCAAATGGGTTGTAGTTGTTTACGTAATGCCCGATTTCTTCGGTAGTTATTGCATTGAAAAAGACTTCTGTGACATCAAAGAATGAATGAACCTTTTCCCCTAAGGAAAGGCTCACACCCGTATATACCTGGTGGTTGGTGCCCGATAACTTACTGAGCATTTCAATTGCATGGGTAGCGTCTTCCGGTTTGCCCAGGATTTCATTTTTATAGGCAACTATCGTATCTGCAGTGATCACGATGTGATCCTGACGCTCCTGGGAAAAGGCAGCAGCTTTTTTTTCCGCAATGTAGACCGCTACTTCGGCAGGAAGTAATTGCTCCGGATAGCTTTCATCGACATCCTTTAATACGACTTTAAAGTCGAGCCCCATCAATTTCATGAGTTCATGTCTGCGGGGGGATTTAGAAGCCAATAAAATGGGAAGTTTTTGTTTATACATCCTGCAAAAATAATAAAAGCGGCCCATAGCCGCTCCTATTATTTAAAATGGTTTGTATTGGTTATGGTTTTGGCGCACCTGGTCCGCCCTGACCTCTACCTTCCATTCTTTTTTTCATTAGCTCTTTACGCTCTTCTTTCCAGGTAGCAAAAGCTTTTTTCTGATCATCGTTTAACAAAGCAGTCACTTTAGTATCCGTAGCTTCATTTGCTTTGGCCATAGCAGCCGTCATTGCAGCACGGTCGCCTTTGGCTTCTTCACGAAGTTTCGCCATGCTTGTACCTTGTTCAAGATAAATTGCAGATACCTTGGCTTTTTGATCGTCAGACAATTTCAATTTCTCAGCTAACTGCTCGGTCTGTCTTTTTGCCCGCTCTTCAGGAGTTCCCATTCCACGACCACCTTGCCTTTGACCTTGTCCTTCTTGTGCCTGTGCAAACGTTACTACACTGAATAACAATCCGCAGATAATCAATAATTTTTTCATAATTCTTTTTGCTGTTTTGTATGGATTAGAGGCCAAACAGCTAGAGAGGTTTAAACCGCGAAAGGTAACAAACCTGTTGCAGTAAATAGATTATTTACCTGAATCCACCGCAGAAGGGGCTTCATCGAACCATTGATGTTGTACCCTGAGTACTTTTTCGATAATGTCACGTACCGCTGTTTTACCACCAGTGTAGGGCGATATGTACTGAGACAGGGCTTTGATTTCAGGTACCGCATCAGCAGGACAGGTAGGCAGGCCAACCAACTGCATGACTTTGAGATCCGGAATGTCATCCCCCATATAGAGCACCTGCTCAGCGGAAATCTGATGTTTAGCGAGTAAGGAATTGAAAACAGCGACTTTATCTCCTACGCCAAGGTGAATTTCCTGGATTCCCAAGCCCTCAAAACGCTTTTGCATGGCTATACCTTTTCCACCTGAGATGATACAGATCAGGTATCCGCGCTTTACTGCAAGTTGCAGTGCGTAGCCATCTTTGATATTAAAAGTCCGCAGAAACTCGCCGCTATCAGACGCAATGATGTCTCCATTGGTCAATACACCATCCACGTCAAAGATGAGCGTGGTGATTTCTTTAAGTTTCTGCAGGAACATTGTACTTAATCCTGGTTATCTCTCCATTCGTAAACCCAGGCAGACTGGATTTGCTCGAGGTGACCTTCGTTACTTTCTTCTCTGGTTCCCTTAAAATTAGGCAAACTCAGTACCCATTCTACCAATTCGGTAAATCTGATGCGATAGATTTTCGCCTCATTAAAATCATCGCCAAATTTCTCATAAAGTTCCTGGGCAATGTCTTCGTGATCATTCCAGTGAATTGGCAATGCAAATTTATCTTGTATCATGCTGTCGTTTAATTGATTATTAATGGCCTAAAAACTCAGATTGGTCGGGAATGGTCACCTCGATATCCCCATCGATTACTACACACTGACATCCTAGTCTGGAAGTAATTTTCGGACTAACTGCCCTGTCAATGAAATCTTCCTCTTTATCTGAAATCTCCTGGATATTATCCATTCCTTTGAGTACATACACATGGCAGGTACTGCATCCGCATACCCCACCGCAATTGTGCTGTAATTCTATTCCGTGATCCATGCAAGCATCTAATACCGACTCTCCTCCAACTATAGGAAGTTCAATCGACTCTTTCCCTTGCTCTTCAAAATTTATCTTTAACTTAAAAATACTCATAATTATCTCCAAAAATAAGCAGCAAAATTGGCAATCATGCTATGAATGCGTTTTTTTAATGCTATTACTTAATGTCTCATAAATTCCCTGCAACTCCGGCGTCAATGTCAGCAAGTCCAGGTGATTCATCATGGTTTGCTGATCTCCCCTGACAGCTGGCCCTGTTTGCACATTTACAGGTTCTGCCGACTGTACCTTTAATGCTGTTTCCAGGATCAAAGGCCTTAACATTTCAAATTCAAGGCCATGGTGTTCCACTAAATCGGCGCTCAGGGTGTAAAGCTGATTTACAAAATTGCAGGCAAATACCGCAGCAAGATGCAAAACCCTTCGCTTTTCGCTATCTGCCTCGTACACCCGATGACTCAATTGATCTGCTATTGATTTCAAATCCGAAAATACGGCCTGGTTTCCGGCCTCTATAAAAAGTGGAACATTCGAAAAGTCAATGGCCCTGGATTTCGAGAAGGTTTGCAAGGGGTAAAGCACTCCGTACCGTTTACAGTTCTTCAATACCTGGATATCTGTGGCACCAGAGGTATGGAGCACAAGACCAGCAACATCTTCCAGAGACTGGACAATTTCTGTTATTGCATCATCTTTAACAGCAATGACATAGAGGTCTGCATCTCTTCTAATCAAGCTGAGGTCAGCTATAGCCTGGGCAGCTGTTTTCTGTGCCAGTAATTCCGCGTGACTTAGATCTCTACTAAATACCTGCACGACATTTATGCCCCTGGCATTGAAAGCCTGTGCCATATGTGTGGCCACATTTCCAGAACCTATGCAAACAATCTTCATTTAAACAGTCTTGATTTCTTTTTGCCTTCTGAATATGGAAATCAAAAATCCGATCACCATCACAATGGTTCCCAACCAATACAGGTTGATATAAGGAAACTCAATGGATTTGAATACGACCCAGTCCTTAGCCTGCTGAGGTTTTTCATAGACCTGTAATTCCATTTTCCCCTGATCAGGCAGTACCTTGGTAAACCTAAGCCTCAAACCTAACTCATCGATATTGCGTGCAAAATCAAAAATGTTATTTCCTTTGATCAGGAAAATGGGTTCTGCCTTGTAAATTTTTCCGCTAACTTCTATTTCTACAGGGAGTCCGACTGCAAGATCACCTTTCGCCAGCACCAGGTCTTTGGCTGCTGGTTTAGGATTTATTGCCTTTACGGTAAGTACCCCGCTACTCGTATGCAAAGTATCACCCACACTTACATTAACGATACGCGGCGCCTTATAATTCTCCTCTTCCGAATGTCCCTCATGATCGGCATGGTCCTGTTCTTCCTTTGCAGGTGCACTGGTAATGTGGGTATAAATATCGTAGGTTAAATAGTGTTTGGTATCCGGAGAGGCAATGAGCCCCATTTTCTCATTGGATTGAATGTGCGGATTCAGCTCGAAATCTTCTTTTACCTTACCTGTTTCGTCAATGACTTTGAAATTCAGTTTAAAGAAGGTGTTAGGTGCAACGGTTGTATCACTGATGTAAGTGACGGTATAGCGGCCCATTTTTTTAGGTTCATTCTTGTAAAGTACAATGTTCTCACCCGGCTTGTCTGCTTTCTCAAAATCCTTAACAGGTATAAAGTTAGAGGTATTGATAGATATTGGTTTATTTGTAGCAGCAGCAACCAGGGCACCAAGCAGCAGCACTGCAAAGCCGATATGCGCAACTGCTGCGCCCACCAGTTTACGCTTGCCACCGAAAGCCAGGCCAATGATCCTCGCGTTACAGAGGACGGCAAAAACACAACTGAAGGTCAGTAAAATGTACATCAGGTTGTTATAAACCTCAGTAACATAAACAAACCCGGCAGTGATCAGCAATGCAAATAAAACAGAAGCAATCAGGCTGCTATAAAATTTGCGCAGATCTGTACGCTTATACTTCATGTACTGTGTAAAGCCTGAGATAATGGTTACTAAAATGGCAAATGGCGCCTGAACCTTATTGTAGTGCTTGATTGCATCTAATGGAGGTGCAAAATTGGTTCCGAATGCAGCGTTAAAAACGGGAACTGAAGTAGAAAAGATGATCTGGATGCAGGCAATGGTGATCACTAAAGCACCAATGAACATCCAAAACTCCCTCGAATAGGTTTCTTCATCTTTATTCGTAATGGGTAATTCCTTCCATCTAATGACCAACAAAACTATGGGTAATACCAGGAAAACTACGTTGTAAGCGATCAGATGACCAAACATACCTAAATCCGTAAAAGCATGTACGGAGGTTTCCCCAAGAATACCACTACGGGTTAGAAATGAAGCATACAGTACAAGAATGAAGCTTAAAAAAACAAGCATGATGGCCGTAAAAAAAGCGTGCCCTGTATTTTTAAAGGCAATCATGACGTGGAGCCCCGCAACTAAGGTCAGCCATGGAATGATCGATGCATTCTCCACCGGATCCCAGGCCCAGAATCCACCAAAGTTCAAGGCCTCATAAGCCCAGAATGAACCCATAATGATACCTGTACCCAAAATCATTACAGCAAATAGTACCCATGGAAGCGCAGGCTTTACCCAGTCCTTATATTTCTTTTGCCAAAGACCGGCAATGCCATATGCAAAAGGCACAATCATGCTGGCAAAACCGAGAAACAGCGTAGGCGGATGAATGACCATCCAGTAATTCTGCAATAATGGATTCAATCCGCGCCCATCGGTAATGAAGCGCAGGTAATTTCTAAAATTTTCAGGATCAGCAAATACCACTGGTGCCATCTCTTTCAGGTTGAGGGCCTCGCGCAGTAATATAAAAGGTGAACTACCAATCCGTTCGCCAAACAGCTCTACCCCCAACAACATGGAAGTCAGGAACGCTTGTGAAAAGGCAACAACCGTCATCACCCCATTTTCCCAGGTTTTGGCCTTCCAGATCAATATACCTCCAAGCAGCGACTGCCAGAATGCCCATAGCCAGAAACTTCCCTCCTGCCCTTCCCAAAAAGCAGAAACGATGTAATAAACAGGAAGTTCTTTGGATGAGTGTGAATAGACGTAGTAATATTCGTTATTGTGGTTCAGGATCAGGTAAAAAAGCGTTGCACCGATACCAATGACACTGGCCCAGTTGATCAGAAAAGAAATACGACCTAATTTTGTCCAGGACTGATCTGAAGTATCTTTGTTGCGCGTAGCGAAGAAATAAGAAATGCTGGATAATAATGATGCCCCAAACGCTAAAACAATAAAAAATTGGCCGATTTTACCCGGAAGGAGGTGCTCTCCAATAAATTGTATGTCCATTAAGATTATTTGTATTTTTTCACTGTGCCGTCCTGCTTCACTTCTACAAGGTCATTGTTGTATTTGGATGGACACTTCATCAGGATCTTTGATGCATAGAAAGTGCCTTCTTTCATTTCGCCTATTAATACCAGTTTCTCTGAGCGCTCAAAATCCTGGGGTTTGGTGCCGTTGTAGACCACCTTGCTCAGCACGCCATCCTGATCTTTCATAAAAAATGAAAAGTGGTTGGCATCTTTTTGCGCGTCATAATACATACCTTTTGCCTTTTCCCAATAGCCCATCACGTGAAACTCGCGTGGATTTTTAGCAGCTTCAGTAAACGTAGAATAGCTATTGGTATCGGCGCTCAGACTCACTAAGAATCCCACACACAAGGCTATTGTAATTAAACCGATAATTGCACTTTTTCTCATAATGGAACTTAAAATTAAAAAGGAACCCCACAAAGATAAAAAATATAAGTACCTGTAAGCCTTTGAAATCGGCTAATGTACTATGATGACAGTTTATTGACCATGAGTCCCAGGCCCCTAACGGAGGTATTCGGGTTTGATAAACTCAGGCATTTCCTTTCTCAATTTCAACACCTTAGGTTTGGAAACGTTCATAATGTAACTGTCCCAGGTATTTTTTGGATAGTAATCCTGATGTTCCGTTTCTGCCGGATAGATTACTTTGAAAGGAATGATTTCAGTAGCAATTGACTTTGTAAAATCATTCTTAACAAGCAGCTGTTCTACCAGCTGATGGAGAATCCTGCGCTCTTTTTCATTACGATAGAAGGCAATAGAGCGGTAGTCCGAACCGATATCAGGACCTTGTCTGTTGAACTGCGTAGGGTCATGCGAAGCAAAGAATGCCCTGCTCAATTGCTCATAGCTAATTTGTTTTGGGTCATAGTAAACCTGCACAGCTTCTGCATGTCCGGTATTTTTAGCAAGTACTTCTTCGTAAGTTGGATTGGCTTTGCTTCCGCCAGCATAACCGCTGATCACATTATGGACTCCCTTAAGCTCTATCATACATTCTTGCATGGCCCAAAAACAGCCACCGGCATATGTGGCTACTGCTTCATCCGGCTTCGCTGCCCTAATCACCGCAAAACCATTCCGGCTTTCCAATTTTTGACCGCCATTACAGGAGGCGAGGATAATACTCAGGAAAAACAAAGCAGTCCATCTCATAGCTTTGAATATACAAAAAAAGCTGCCCAAATCCATGGGCAGCTTCCTATATAAAATTAGAATGTATTCAAAAATTATGGCCAAACGCCAAGGTTCATGTAAGAAATTGCGATCTTATCAATTGAACCTACAAATGCTGCCGTTCTCAAGGTCTCTACACCTGGTTTAGTCACCAGATTTTCCCTGATCTCATGATAAGAGTGGATCATGGTATCTTCCAGACCTGAATTGACCAGTTCCATCTCCGAGGCACCTTTAACAATCATCAGACGGTGCTCTGGTGGAATTTGTTTACCGGTCAGGCTTTCCAGTGTATTGATCAGGTTGGCATTAGAGTTTTCTGCATAGCGGTTTTCCATACGGCCAAAGGCTACGTGTGACAGATTTTTCAACCATTCGAAATAGGAAACAGTAACCCCACCCGCATTGCAATACATATCGGGAATGATGATACCACCCATTTCTGTAAAGATCGCTTCAGCTTCCGGAGTACAAGGGCCATTTGCGCCTTCGGCAATGATCTTTGCTTTGATATTTCTGATGTTATCTGCTGTAATCTGATTCTCCAGTGCGGCAGGAACCAGGATATCACAAGGCTGCTCCAAACCTTCCATAGAATTTTTGAAGTCTGTTGCGCCAGGGAAACCTAAAATAGATCCCGTGTTTTTGCGGTGAGCAAACACCTCGTCAATATTGAATCCATTGGCATTGTAAATGGCACCTTCAAATTCGCAGAGCCCTACGATTGTTGCACCAAATTCTGCAAGAAACTTAGCGGAGTGATATCCTACGTTACCTAAACCCTGGACGATTACTCTTTTATCGCCTAAACCAGCTTTAAAGCCCAGCTTAGCCATATCTTCAGCTACGTTTACACATTCTCTTGTAGCATAAGCTACACCGCGGCCTGTTGCTTCCTTACGGCCACGAATACCATGTAATGCGATCGGTTTTCCGGTAACGCAACCCAAAGCATCCAGCTGACCAGGATTCATGGTCATATAAGTATCTGCAATCCAGCTCATCTCTCGTTCACCTGATCCGTAATCCGGAGCAGGAACGTCAATTCCAGGACCAATAAAATTCTTTTTAATCAATTCAGTGGTATAGCGACGGGTGATTGTCTCCAATTCCGCCACAGAATAATTTTTAGGATTAATACATATCCCACCTTTTGCGCCTCCAAAAGGTACATTTACAATTGCACATTTATAAGTCATCAGTGCAGCCAAAGCCATCACTTCATCCTCATTTACCATATCGCTGTAACGGATACCACCTTTAGTTGGGCTCATGTGGTGAGAGTGCTCTACACGCCATGCATCGATCACTTCAAAACCGTTTCCTCTGCGGATAGGAAATTGAAAACGGTACACACTGTTACAAGCTTTAATCTGATTTAGTAAACCTTCCGGATGGGAGGTAAATTTTGCGGCACTGTCAAAATTACTGCATACATCTGCAAAAAATTTTGTCTCATTTGCTGTATTAGCCATTATTCGTTTTTTATGAATTTGAAATAATTCGTTAGTGCTGCAAAATTGCATTAAAAAAAACGATTAATACAAATTCAAAATCACTTAGTGTATGGCGCACACCACAGGCACAAAAGCTCAAAAACGGGCTTTAAAGCGTTTAAAATTAGTTTTTATCCGAAGATTTTTTTTCTAACTTTTTTAATCTTTTTTCTATAGAGAATAGAAAGAAAAGCAGTCCCAGCAAAATCAGCACAATACAGGCAACAACAACGTAGATTTTACCCGATGTGTACAGGCTATCTGAAATTGCGTTGCCATCCTGCCGGGCAAACAATTTTACAGCGATCATCATCATCAAAAGGGTAACCGAAATCTTCTTCATGTTATTGGGTATTGTTATTTTCTAATTTACGGACTCTGAAACGAATGGTATAAATCCAGCAGCCGATCAGGATCCAGCCCAGACATGCAGGATAGAAGACCATGCGCATCCGGCTGTCGAGATCATAAGCGTTGAAGCCGGGATTCCCCCCGTTTCCGGGATGTAGCGAATCTGCAAGACGTGGCAAAACGAACAGCAGTACCACCATGATCGGAAAGGCAAATATGTTGTAAATGGCAGATATTTTAGCACGCTTCTGTTCTTCGTCGATGGCATTGCGCAAAACGATATAGGCAAAATAGAGCAATAAGGCTATTGCTGCAAAATTCTGCTTTACGTCAAAACTCCAGGCCTGTCCCCAGGTAAATCTGGCCCAGATGGCTCCGGTAACAATCCCCAGGATCCCATACACCACACCGACATTGACGCTCTCTACAGCTTTGACATCGTCGTCGGGATCATTGCTGCTCAAATATTTAATGCTGTAGTAAACAGAGATGCTGAACAAAACAATCATTCCAAACCACATAGGCACGTGAAAGTACAGATTCCTGATGCTTTCATGCAGGATCGGTAAGGCAGGGACCGTTGACAAGAAGCCCCACACAGTTGAGTAAATCACCAATACCGCCGCCAATATTTTCCACCAGTTCTTATACATTCAAATTATTTTAAACCTCAAAGATAATAAAGTTCAACCAACTGTTCCCATTCTTCGTCCAAAGATACAGTGGGTCTTTTTTGCCCCGCTCTGCCATACCAGTAATCTGCATTCCAGATATCTCCTTCCTTGCGGTGCAGGTAGGCATGTACATGGGCAGATTGACGGTCGCCCAGCTGGTCGATCAAGGCATGGGCCTGATACCAGTTTCCCGCTCCATCATGCCATAGCGCCTGAACGGGTAACGATAAGCCGGGAGGCATCATTTCTTTGACAATAGTGTCTTTAAAAATAGTAATCACTGACATAGCTAATCTCTCCACAAATATGGGAACAACAATACACTTACGGCTGCCACCAGCAAATTAATCACCAGCAGCAGACCTATTTCATCCAGACTTACACTTCGGTCCAGGCCATCAATCGCATTCTTAGTTAATTTGATCAATACGATCAATACCGGAATGATCACCGGAAAACTCAAAATAGCCATCAGCATCCCTCCATTACCTGCTTTAGAAGCAATCGCAGAGATCATGGTAAAAATGGTTGAAAAACTCAGACTGCCCAATACCGTAGCCAAAAGGTAAAGCGGAAGGTCCTGGGGTATGTAATCAAACACCAGGCTATAAAAACCCAGAGCAATCAGGCTGAGGACTGTCATCAAAAGTACATTGTAGATGGTCTTGGAAATGATGAGGGCCAGCGGGCTTGCAATCGTGTAGATGTAGATTTGTCTCCCTTTACTCTCATGAAGGAAACTTTTAGAAACTGCATTTAGGGAGGCAAATAGCATAATGATCCAGAATAAGGCATTCCAGGTCACAGGCTGAGAAATTCCTACAAAAGAAAGAAAGCAGACAAAAATAGTAGAAACCACGTAGAGCAATACGCCATTCAAAGCATATTTTGAACGCCATTCTAACACTAACTCTTTTTTTACCAGGTATTTTACCTGCCTGATCAATTGCATACGTCAACAAATATAATTTAAATCGGATATTTTATAGAAAAGCCGGTATTTATAACTCAAAATATCTCTAATATTGTAAATGGTTCAGACCGCAGCACCATCCGTAAATCTATGAACGAATACCTGGATATTGTTTTAAGAAGCCTCGCCGTATATGCATTTATGCTCATCGCAATCCGGATCACAGGTAAAAAAGAGCTCTCCCAACTCAATACCACCGATGTGGTACTCATTCTCCTGATCAGCAATGCAGTTCAAAACGCTATGGTTGGTAATAATACCAGTCTTTCCGGTGGAATTGTCGCGGCAGCTGTGCTGTTCATCTTAAATTACCTGCTCAAGAAACTCATGTTTAAAAATAAGCTGCTGCGGGACCTGATCTCGCAGCAGCCTGAAATTTTAATCCGAAACGGAAAATTAAACTTTGAAATGCTCAGTAAGCTAGACATTACCAATGAAGAGCTGGAAGAAGCAATGCGCGAACATGGTGTAGAACACTACAAAGAGGTGAAGCTAGCTATCCTGGAAGTAGATGGGAACATCAGCATCATCACTGGTGATCAACACCTGAAGCAATCTCAATACAAGCGCAAAAAGAAGCACAAGTCTCTTGGAGATTTGAATTAAACCGGGTTGACAATTACTACCTTAGGTTTCCTTACGCTGACCAGAATCAGTATACCTGCTCCGATCACAAACCAGCCCCATTTATAGGTGACCATTCCTGCAGCAAAACTGACCAGCTTTTTGAAATGTAAAAAGCTGAAAGAATCATGTGCTTTAAAATAAATGCCCGCTAGTGTAATCAACATCAGCACAAGGCCGCCCCAGCCTGCAGTTTTGATCAGCGCAGCTTTTCCGGCAAAAGCGCCGATAAAGCCGATCAGCACCAGTACATAAAAGGCAATGGCCAGTCTTTGATCGATATCGAAATAATTCCAACTACCAATGATCGGGATGTGCATCAATGGACACATACCTCCTGCCGCTAATAATGCGGAACCAATAATTCCCTGAGCCCTCATCCTGCTATCCTTGTGTATTGATCCCCATTTTATCCGCAAAATGCGCACAGTAATCGCGCAGGTCTTCCACGATAAGTGTTTCCCCTGTAGCTTTCAAAAAGCTATCGCCCATTGTCTGCAAGGTCTCGTAAAAAAAGCGCTTCATTTCATCGACAGGCATATCCTTGGTCCACAAATCAATACGCATCGAATTTTTATAATTATGGTCCCAGAGGGCGAGCATCATTGATTTCACCGGAACTTTTTCCTGAGATTCCGCATCTGTTGATTCCCAAAGGATATTTTCAGGTACATTTTTATCGTCGAGCTCGACTGTAATTTTGATTTCTGCTTGTTTCATTGATTTTATAAACTAACTTTTATGATAATGATTAAAATGATGACAAATGAGATCAAGACCAATTGCACTGCCCAAAGTCGGCCGAGGCTGGGGATGATCTTTCTGAAAATGAGATCTGAAATGAAGGCCACCAAAGCGGCCAGTAAGCTAAAGCTAACCAAAATACCTTTCACCGGAAGACCGGACTGAATCGCAATCGCCTGTTTATCCATCAGGATCCAGACACCAAAAACCAGGCATAAGGCAGATACGATATTTAATGGCGTCAGTTTGATTTTCAAGGTCTTACTTTTTAAACTTCTTTTTCTTCCAGGCAGGTTGCTTGTTGGTTTTGTTTCTTGCTGCCGCAGCAATCGCAGCTGCATGCTTTTTCTCATGGAATGCTCCCTTAAAATCCGGATCTTCCTTACGTTTCTGGTCATCTATCGCACGTGCAATAGCCTGACGTTCTTCATAAGGGGTTTCATCCACGAAAACTTCCGCCGGCAAAGGTAACACAGGAATTTCTTGTCTGATTAGTTTTTGTATTTTCTCAATGTAATATTTTTCAGCAGGTGTGCAGAAAGTAATTGCATCTCCGGTAGCATAAGCCCTTCCGGTGCGACCGATGCGGTGCACATAATCTTCTATGATGATCGGAACATCAAAATTGATGACATGGCTTACATCAGTTACGTCGATTCCTCTGGCTGCCACATCCGTAGCCACCAAGACCCGGATGTTTCCTTCTTTAAAGCTATTGATGGAATTGATCCGGGTATTCTGACCTTTGTTGGCATGGATGACCCTGACTGCGTCGGCACCGAAGCGCCGCTCTATGAAGCTAAAAATGTTATCTGCAACTGTTTTTGTCTTGCAAAAGATGATCAGGCGTTTAAATGCCTCATCGTCCTTCATCAGGTGTTGTAAGAGATTGATCTTTGTCTTGAAATTCGGCAGCTCATACAGGCGCTGCGTAACAGTTTGTGCCGGAGTGGCCTGCTCACCTACCTCGATAATGGTAGGATGTTTCAGGAAGTCACCTGCGATCTTTTGTACCAGGTTACTCATCGTAGCAGAGAACAACAGGTTCTGACGCCTGCGTGGGACGATCTCCAATATTCTGTGGATAGAGCCGATAAAGCCCATATCCATCATTTTGTCCGCTTCATCCAGCACCAAAAACTTCAGATACTGTGTATTGATGTGTCCTGCCAGGTAAATATCTAAAAATCTTCCGGGGGTAGCCACAATAATATCTACCCCAGCCTTGATCTGTTCAATTTGGGTTTTAGGTCCCAATCCGCCATAGACCACCACTGTACGCAGGTCTGTATACTTAGAAAACAGCTTTACATGTTCTGTGATCTGCATGGCCAGTTCCCTTGTGGGTGCCAGGATCAGCGCACGTGCAGCATCGCCCTGTGCATATTTCAATTGCATCAAAATGGGCAATACATAGGCAGCAGTTTTACCTGTTCCGGTTTCGGCAATGCCGAATAGATCCTGTCCCGATAATACGGGACCTATTGCTTTTTCCTGTATCGGAGTGGCTTCTGTAAAGCCTGCATCTTCCACAGCATTTAAGATCTGTCGGTTAAGGTTAAACTCTTCGAATTTTTTTGGCATGCGGCAAAAATAGACAAAATTTAGTTAAAACATTTTTTATAGCTTTGATCCTATGAACAGCATTCTGATAAAAGCCGCTTCAATTGTCAATGAAGGCCGAATCATCGTAGCCGATGTACTCATTAAAGAAGGATTTATTTCAAAGATCGCAGCTACGATCGATGAACCTGCAGACCAGGAGATCAACGCAGAGGGACTGCATCTTTTTCCTGGTATGATCGACGACCAGGTACATTTCAGGGAACCGGGACTAACACACAAAGCAGATATTTTCTCGGAAAGCATGGCCGCCGTGGCAGGTGGCATTACTTCCTATATGGAGATGCCCAATACAGTTCCCAACACCCTGACGCAACAATTGCTGGCAGACAAATATGAAATTGCCTCGGGTGTATCCCTGGCCAACTACTCCTTCTTCATGGGGGCATCCAACGACAATATCGAAGAGGTGCTCAAAACCGACCCGCTCAACGTTTGCGGCATAAAGGTTTTCATGGGCTCTTCTACAGGAAATATGTTGGTCGACAATGAAAAAGTACTGGAAAATATCTTCCGTGAAGCCCCGATGCTCGTTGCTACGCATTGTGAAGATGAGCAGACCATCCGCAGGAACCTTGCCGCATACCAGGAAAAGTATGGCGAGCAAATCACCATAGATATGCATCCCCTGATCCGCAGTGCGGAGGCATGCTACAAATCTTCGTCTATGGCTGTCGGGCTGGCAAAAAAATACAATACCCGTCTGCACATCCTGCACATTTCTACAGCGCGTGAGGTTGCATTGTTCGACAATAATATACCGCTTACAGAAAAAAGGATTACTGCAGAAGCCTGCATACATCACCTTTGGTTTGATGACCAGGATTATGCGACGAAAGGCAACTGGATCAAATGGAACCCTGCCGTAAAAACAGCTGCAGATAAGGCTGGCATTTTAAGCGGTGTGCTTGACGGACATATTGATGTGATCGCGACAGATCATGCCCCACATACCATCGAAGAAAAAGAACAGCCATACCTGCAGGCACCATCAGGTGGCCCCCTTGTACAGCATGCGCTTTCAGCCTTGCTGGAAATGTATCACCAGCAAAAGATCAGCCTGGAGACGATCGCTGAAAAAACCGCTCATAATGTGGCCACTTGTTTCAATATCGATAGAAGGGGCTTCATCCGCGAAGGCTATTGGGCCGACCTTGTATTGGTCAACCTTAATGATCCGGTTAAAGTAACCCGCGCCAATGTATTGTATAAATGTGGTTGGTCGCCATTCGAAGGACAGACCTTCCAATCAGAAATCACACATACTTTTGTATCCGGAAATCTCGCTTATCAAAAAGGGAAATTCACCACAAATGAAACTGGAAAGCGGCTAGCTTTCAACAGATAATGAACAGGATTTACCAGGTACAACTGGGCCGCTTTACGGTATTGACCGTTCTTTCTGTCATTACTTTTCTGGCGGGTTTCAGTAGCAGGCTTGTCCTCCATGTGTATTCAGAAGGCACTTATTCGGTCAGCTCTGTAATTCAGCGCTTTATTAGCGGGATTGTCCCTTTCCCCCTGGGAGATTTTCTTTACCTCATCCTGATCTTGTACATTATCAGGAGCATTTATCTCTTCGGTAAGAAGATCAGCCTTAAAAGATTGAAGAATGGTGAGGGCATCAAAATTTCTTTACAGGTACTGAACTTTATTTTGCTGCTCTACCTGCTTTTTAAAGTACTCTGGGGACTCAACTATTCCAGACCCAGCGTTACCAAACAACTGGCCATAGGCAATGAAAAATATACGACAGCGCAACTGGTAGACCTCGGCCGATATTTTATCGCACAGCTCAATGCTTTGCAGCATGTTGAAAAAATCAGGTTCAGTGTCGCGGAACTGCAAAATGAAGCTAAAGCAGGTTTTCAATCTATGGAACAGGTCAATCCATTTTTCAGTTATCCCGCTCCGGTGGTAAAACCGGTTTTGAACAGCTGGATCATTACAAAGATCGGCATAGAAGGTTACTACAATCCCCTTTCCGGGGAAGCCAATGTAAATATGCGGCTGCCAACTGTAGCACTTCCATTTGTCACCTGCCATGAAATTGCGCATCAGCTCGGCATTGCACGGGAAGATGAAGCCAATCTGATCGGCTACCTGGTGGCCAGTCATAGTAAGCAACCTTACTTCCGTTATTCTGCTGCATATGCGATGTTGAAAAGCATATTGTTTGAAATCCGGATCAAATCACCGGGCGACTATGAGAAACTTCAGCAAACCATCAACAGCACTACACTAAGGGACTTCAAAAATGACCGGGAATTCTGGCGAAGATACAACAACCAAATGTTTGGTTATCTGGATGTAGCTTTTGACCGGTTTCTGAAACTGAACAACCAGGCCAAAGGCACGGATAGTTACCAGGACATTGTACTGTGGTTATACAATTACCACAAAGATGACTTAACGAATAAATAAAAGGTCAGAAAACATTCCTAAATTTGCCGGACTATGGCAAAAATATCCATTAACCTGGCAACAGGTTCATTACAACAAGAAGAAATCATCGTAGGAATTGACCTGGGCACCACCAACAGTCTGGTGGCATTCATCAATCCTGATAAGAATGCAGTGGTCATCAATGACACCGGAAAAGGTTTACTGGTGCCTTCGGTCGTGCATTTTAACGCGCAGGGCGATGCGCTTGTTGGCAATGAAGCCAAAGAATACCTGATCACAGACCCCGCAAACACCATTTTTTCTGTAAAAAGATTACTTGGCCGTTCTTATAAAGATGTTGCTTCACATCAGGATACTTTTTCTTATAAGATCATTGATGATGAAAATGATTCGCTGGTCAAAATCAAGGCTGGAGAACGGTTTTATACCCCGATCGAATTGTCTGCAGAAATCCTGAAAGAACTGAAGGCAAGGGCCGAACATGCCCTAAAAACACCTGTGAACCGTGCAGTAATCACCGTACCCGCCTATTTTAATGACAGTCAGCGCCAGGCAACCAGAGATGCAGGTAAGTTAGCAGGATTAGATGTTCTGCGTATTGTCAATGAGCCTACCGCCGCTAGCCTTGCCTACGGACTGGGACTGGATCCTGCACAACAAAAAACCATTGCCGTATATGACCTGGGTGGAGGCACCTTTGATGTTTCTGTGTTGTCTATACAAAATGGCATATTTGAGGTGTTGTCTACCAATGGCGATACTTTTCTGGGCGGGGATGACTTTGACCGGGCCATTGTCCACTACTGGATAGAAAAAAATCAGTTGGATGCCGTTGAGCTGGCTAAAGACAGCAGTTTGATGCAGTCGCTCCGACTTCAGGCAGAAGCGGCTAAAAAAGCACTCAGCACACAAAATTTATACAATGAAAAATTAGGAGAAATTTGGTGCAGCATCGATAAACAAACTTTTCAGGAACTTATCGCTGCAAAAGTAGCTGAAACCATAGCGGCTTGTAAAAGGGCGCTATCGGATGCCAAGCTCAGCATTACTGACATCGACGAAGTAGTATTGGTAGGCGGGTCTACGCGTACGCCTTATGTCAAACAACAGGTTGCTGATTTCTTTGGCAGACAGCCCCATGACCAGATCAACCCGGATGAAGTCGTTGCCCTTGGTGCTGCAATACAGGCTGATATATTGGCAGGTAACCGCTCTGATATCCTGCTACTGGATGTAACCCCGCTTTCTCTGGGGATTGAAACTATGGGTGGACTTATGGACGTGATTATCCCGAGGAATGCCAAAGTACCTACGAAAGCAGGCAGGCAGTATACAACTTCACTGGATGGACAGGTCAACATGAAGATATCTGTCTTCCAGGGCGAGCGCGACCTGGTACAGGAAAACAGGAAACTCGCAGAATTTGAGCTGAAAGGTATACCAGCTATGCCGGCAGGGTTGCCAAAGGTCGACATCAACTTTATCCTGAATGCCGACGGAATCTTAACCGTACAGGCTATTGAATTGAGATCAGGAGTAAAGCAGGAAATCGACATCACCCCGAGTTATGGCCTGAGTGATGAAACGGTAGAAAAAATGTTGATTGACAGCATTACCCACGCCCAAAGCGATGTTGCACAGCGCATGCTGATCGAAGCCAGAAGCGAAGGTGAACAGCTTGTATATACCGCCGAGCGCTTCATTGAAAAGCATGGAAGCTTCCTCAGTGCAGAAGAAATTACGCAGACCCGGCTGCACATCCAGTCGCTGAAGGACGCACTGCTCAAGGCGGAAAAGGATGAAATCCTGAAAAAAGCCGATGAGTTGAATGAATTTACCAGACCCTTTGCAGAAAGGGTGATGGATGTGGCTGTATCGGCTGCTATGAAAGGCAAAAGTATCGATCATTAACCACTCAATAGGTTTTAAGCACTAATTTAGCGGATGAAACAAATGGTTTTATCCGCTTTTTTATTTACAGGATTGCTGACTTTGACATCCTGGGGCTTTTACGCGCATCAGCGCATCAACAGGATGGCAGTATTTACACTCCCAACGGGGATCAATCGCTTTTATAAGGCCAATATTGATTACCTGTCGACACATGCAGTAGATCCCGATAAGCGCAGATATGCCGATACTGCGGAAGCTCCAAGGCATTACCTGGATGTGGAACGTTATGAAACGCACATAGACAGTATACCCCGGAAATGGGAAATGGCAGTGCAAAAATATGGCATCCAAAAGCTAAACAGCGACGGCATTTTGCCCTGGCAAATTCAACGCAGTTATTATAAGTTGGTAAATGCCTTCAAGAATAGAGACTCCGGTATGATCCTGATTTACTCCGCTTACCTTGGTCATTACATTGCAGATGCACATGTCCCCTTGCATACCACTCAAAACCACAATGGGCAACTGACCAATCAGGTGGGCATCCATGCATTTTGGGAAAGTCGTGTTCCGGAACTTTTTGCCAGCGAATACCAGTTCTTTGTAGGCAAAGCCCGCTACATAGAACACCCTCTGGAGGAGAGTTGGAAAATCATCAGCCATACACACAGCCTGGTTGATTCTGTATTGGATGGAGAACGGAAACTAAATACACAATTTCCGGCATACCGAAAGTACAGCTTTTCTAAACGCAACAATATGGTGGTAAGACAATACAGCAGGGAATACGCCGCCGCTTATCAAAGCCAGTTGAATCACATGATGGCCCGTCAAATGCGGGCCTCCATATTAGCTATAGGTTCATTCTGGTACTCGGCATGGATTGACGCTGGTCAACCTGAGTTGGAAAACATGATCAAGAGAATTCCGGAACCAGAAGATTTACTACTGGAGAAAAAATATCAAAAAGGAAATATTATCGGCAGGGAATATTAAACTTCTTCAGAAACAGAAGACGTTTTCGCAACAGCCTTTTTCTTGTTCAGCTTGGACTTGATGGCCGCAAATATCGCCGGGAAGAAAGTGACAACTGCAATTACCACGATAACCAGATCGAAATTCTTTTTTACCACCGGAATCTGTCCCAATAAGAAACCAGCAAGCAAAAGACTGGAAATCCATGCAATACCACCAATCACATTGAACATAGTGAATCTGGCAAAAGGCATTTTAGCGATGCCGGCTACGAAAGGGGCTATGGTTCTGAAAATCGGCAAAAAGCGACTGAAAATGATGGCCTTACCACCATGCTTCTCGAAGAATTCATGTGACTGATTGTAATATTCGAGTTTTAAAATCTTGTTCGTTTCCTTGAAAACCTTCACTCCAAAATAGCTCCCGAGTTGATAGTTCAATGAATTGCCCAATATTGCGGCTACAATGAGCAGCACCAGCATGAGCCAGATGCTCAGACCGGTATTACCACCGGCAATCAAAGCACCCATAGCAAACAATAAAGAATCGCCGGGTAAGAATGGTGTAACTACAAAACCTGTTTCGGCAAAAATAATGAGAAATAGAATGGCGTAAGTCCAGGTGCTATAATCTCTGATGATTTCTTCGAGGTGCTTATCAATGTGCAGCAGGAAGTCTACTAAAAACGAAAAAAATTCCAAGTTCTATAAATTAAGCCCAAAAGTAAAAATATCATGTCAATAAACACGATACTTTTACTTTTAAAATGTCATAATTAATTTTGAGTGATTGTATAGTAGGTCAGCTCCGTTGCGCTAGGGCCGCTCAACCAAATGGTGTAGTTCTTGCCTGCCAGCAAACCAGCATCTACAACTGGTACTGTAGTCACTCCCGTTGCGGTCAGCGTAAATTTAGTCCCCGGTTCTACGGTATAATAAGGAGTTGAACTGGCAAAACCAACTCCTGCAGTTAATGTTTCTCCTGCTTCATTTTTTATCGCTACTGAAGCATTCAAAAAGGAATTGAAATGCAGGAACCTGACCTTAGCTTTTCCTGCAACCACTGCATTGTCTTCCATCAGACCTACGGCTGCCGGCTGTTGAAGTTGGGTCTTGAGGTAAAAAATAGAATAACTGGCACCGATCTGTATCGTACCACCAGTACCTTCGTTTATGGTAGTGGAGCCTTCATCGGTAAAAACAAAACTATTGTCGCCCGAAGTAATTGTAATCGAATTGGAAGAAGCACCATAGATTAGTCCACCATTGTTCTTTTTTTGTGAATTTACATAGCAATCCTGTGCGCTTGAGCCCAGTGCTGCATTGGTAAACCTTACTTTTGCCTCACCTACAGGTACAGGTGCCGGCTTTTTTACGCAGGAGCTCAGCATTAGCATCAAGCCCAGGCATGACAAAATCGTTCTTTTCATAGCTCAATTCTTTGGGTAATAATATTTTAACTGTTATAAAACAACAATGGCTCGGTCAAAAACCAAGCCATTCCGTATGTGTAAGCTGAATTAATTGTAATTGTTTAACATTACCGGCATCACCAACATCAGCACATCTTCGCTTTCGCTATTGGTCTGAGGGATCAGTAGCCCGGCCCGGTTAGGTGTAGAGAGTTCCAATGTAACTTCTTCGCCACTCAGGTTACTGAGCATTTCGATCAGAAAGCGGGCATTGAAGCCAATTTCCAGATCCTCACCTTCATATTGACAACTCAATCGCTCATGTGCTTCGTTTGCAAAATCCAGATCTTCTGAAGAGATGTTCAACTCACTACCGCTAATCTTTAAGCGCACTTGATGGGTCGTTTTGTTAGCAAAGATCACAACCCTACGCAAAGTATTTAGAAACAAAGCCCTGTCGATCACCAGTTTATTAGGGTTATTCGCAGGAATTACCGCTTCATAATCAGGATAACGTTCATCGATCAGACGACAAACCAAATTGATGTTTTCAAATTTAAAGAAAGCACTGGTGGCATTATAATCTACAGAGACATTTACATCTGAAGAAGGCAATGCGGCTTTTAGCAAGGTTAATGCTTTTTTAGGCAGGATGAAAGATGAAGTTTTATCTGCTTTACTATCCATTCTTCTATACCTCACCAATTTGTGTGCATCGGTAGCTACAAATGTGATGAATTGCTCAGAAAGCTGGCAAAATACGCCTGTCATTGCCGGACGCAGTTCGTCATTACTGACTGCAAATATGGTCTTGGTAATGGCCTCTGTCAATACCGAAGCAGGTAAGTTCACGGATGAAGCATTTTCAACTACCGGAATTTTAGGAAAGTCATCCCCATTCTCCCCGCTCAACTTATATTTTCCATCACCTGCACTGATTTCAATAGAAAAAGTATTGTCATCAATATTGAAAGAAATGGGCTGATCTGGAAGCGTTTTTAAAGTATCTAATAAAATCCTCGCCGGCACAGCTACTTTTCCGCCTTCTTTGGATTCAACTGGCAAAGAAGTAGTCATACTGGTCTGCAAATCCGTAGCAGATATTGTCAAACTTCCGTCTTTGATTTCAAAAAGGAAATTTTCCAGTATAGGCAAAACAGTACTGCTGCTTGATGCACCATTTACCGTTTGCAAATGTTTTAATAACGTTGATGTGGATACAATAAATCTCATAGTATGATTTAGTCAGTTCTCAAAAATATAAAAATTACCTCGCATACTTGCGTTTGCGGT
This sequence comes from Pedobacter sp. GR22-6, assembly GCF_037402555.1. Classification (NCBI taxonomy): domain Bacteria; kingdom Pseudomonadati; phylum Bacteroidota; class Sphingobacteriia; order Sphingobacteriales; family Sphingobacteriaceae; genus Pedobacter; species Pedobacter sp. GR22-6. The sequence goes on along the minus strand of NZ_JBBEUC010000002.1, from coordinate 708,715 downwards.
AATAATGTTGAAAAATTGCAAATGATATCAACAATAATAAAGGAAGCAGTACACTAAGTAGTTGCCAATTCAATTTTTCGGCCTTAACCAATGTCCTATCCAGCAATCTTACTTTGATTTCCTTACTGCGCAGGTCAATAAGGTTTTCTTCATTAGCCAAATAGTCTGCGATATTTAACAGGAGCGCTTTGTTTCCAAAATTCCGCTGTGTATACCGGTCAAAGCCAAGGGGAAAAACAGAACCATCCCTGCTGCTGATCTGATTTTTAAACACATCTCCATCACCGATGACGATCATTTTTGATGCTTTAGCCCCCGCTGGCAGGCGATAGTCGGCCTCGATTCCCTCTGGCAGCGACCTATTGATAAATACTGATGGAAAAACACCTTCTAATAGCACCCCTCCCGACTGTGGCACACTTGCATAACTGCGGGGATCGGGTTGTTCTTCTACCATTTGCAAGGAGAGCATCTTAGGGGTATTGTGCAGCTTATTGAAAGGAGAGCTGCGCAGGATGACTTGTTTTTTGATGCCTGTTACTGCAATGGTATCCACCGTACTGGCAAATTCTGTCCTGATGCCGTCAATGTTCCTGACCAGTGAAGTAGCGGTATCTGGCATCAGCAAAGGATAATAGACCCAGGGCGCCATCTGGATTTGCTGCTGTGTACCCATGCTTAGTGGGATTTCTGCACAATTGGCATCGGCAATCAGGTTATAGTTCACCCTTGCCCCATACATGAACAACATATCATCCAGGTTTAGCTTCCTGTTGAATGCCAGTTGTTCACCAGGCCTGGCTCCGCTCCTGCCCATGCTATCCAGCTCTGCCGCAACCTGATCCAGGCACCATACCACACGCCCCCCATTCATCACAAAATAATTGATCTTATATTTTTCCGCTTCTGTAAACTCCTTCTGCGGTTTCACGATAAACAACACTTTCAACTTGTCCAGGCCATGCTGATCAATCAGGTTTAAGTTTACACGACCTACCTCGTAGCTCTCGGATAGACTCTTGATCGCATCATCCAGCTGCAGGTCATTCAGTTCGCCATTTCCCTCACTAAAACCAATCCTCGGATACACCCCGCTTAAGATTTTTTGGATTGCTGAAGTGAAAGTATACTCCAGGTTCTGTATGGAGTTATTGATGTTCTGTTCATAATTACCCGAAGCATCCAGGTTCTGCAGCAGCTTAACCGGCATTCCATTGCCATTTCCCTCAACCATCGCCATTGGAAAAATGGTTTTCTGTGCGAAACCATTGTCATTTTTGATGTTTAATGTGGTGGGTTCTATTCCTGCCTGATAGAGCCGACTGATCACCGTATCTTGTTCGGCACCTGCCGACAATCCGGATAGCGGATCTATAAAGATGATGTTTACATCGGAACCCGAATAAGCTTTATAGTCGGTCAGAAGATCCTTTACAGCACTGCGCAATCGCTTAAAAGCAGCAGGCATTTCCCCCTCGAGGTAGACGCGAATGGTGACGGGCTTTCTGGCCTGTCTCAATATATTTTTCGACTGTTCAGTCAGGGTGTAACGCCCTTCCTTTGTAAAATCAATCCTCGCAAAAAAATACTGCCCCGCGATGTTTACGATCAAAAGGGCAAGTAAGAAAAAAATTGCCCCAATCCAGGTCTTTTTGTGCTTCCCTACCATTTCCTACCTCCCAAAACCAATCGGCTGACACCGTTAAAAATCAGGATAAAACTAAAAAAATAAATCAGGTCACGGGTATCCAGCACCCCCCTGCTGATGGACTGGTAATGCGTATTCACACTAAAGGCAAGCAAAAAAGATTCTGCGGCAGACCAGGTAAAAATCTGGCTGACGGCATCCAGTCCGCTGTAAGCAATGAAACAGATAAAGACTGCTACCGCAAAAGCGATGACCTGGTTTCTGGTTACCGAAGAAGCAAATATCCCAATGGCTACAAACGAAGCCCCAAGTAAAAGCAAACCTAAATAGGAGCCAATTATCGCTCCCATATCTACATTTCCCTTTGGCAGGGCCAATTGGTTCAGGACATATACATACACTAAAGTTGGCAATAAAGCAAAACATACCAGCAGCAGACAAGCGAAGTATTTGCCCATGATGATCTGCCATTCAGTCAATGGCCTGGTAGCCAACAAAACATAAGTACCCTCTCTACGCTCTTCCGCAAAAGACCGCATGGTAATCGCCGGAATCAGGAACATGAATAAAAAAGGTGCAAGACTGAAAAAGCCATTCAGCTCAGCATATCCGTAGTCCAAAATGGACGATTCGGGAAAAACCCAAAGCAGTAAGCCCATTGCCAGGAGAAAAACCCCAATGGTGATATAAGCCATCAGCGAATTGAGCAGACTAAATAATTCACGTTTAAAAACTGCGTACATGCATTTGAATTGATGATGCCGAAGTTAGAAAAAAAACTCATTTCTTTCCAATACATAATCCCCTCATCAAGTATCACAATTATAATAGAAACCCATAGTTTAAGTTATTTTAAGGAAACAAAACTGAGCCGTAATTTTGTAACCGTTATTAAAATACAAAGACATGAAACACATATTTATCATCAACGGCGGACAGGTGTTTGAGCATTCCGGAGGCCTTTTCAATAAAACTTTATCCGCAGCAACGCTTGCTTATTTCAATGAAAAAGAAGGCTATGAAGTTCGGTTGAGCGACGTCAACGAAGCTTATGACCCGCTTCAGGAAGTCGAGAATTACAAATGGGCAGATGTCGTCATTTATCACACCCCTATCTGGTGGTTCCAACTGCCACACGCATTCAAAAAATACATAGACGTGGTCTTTACAGAAGGTCATCAAAAAGGCATTTATAAAAGCGATGGCCGCAGCGCCGCAAATCCAGAGATCAATTATGGAACAGGTGGAATGCTACATGGCAAACAGTACTTGCTCAGCACTTCCTGGAACGCTCCTGCAACCGCATTTACTTTACCAGGAGAATTTTTTAATGAAAAAAGTGTGGATGAGGGTCCGCTCTTTGGATTCCACCGCATGAATGCATTTACCGGAATGACCCCACTGGAAAGCATCCATTTTCATGATGTAGAAAAAAATGCAGATATTCCGAAAGATTTAAAACGCTACCAGGAACACCTGGACAAATTATTTAATAAGAACTGATACCGCATGAAAATTTATTTAACCGCATTAATCAAAAGTAAAGCAGACAGGACAGAAGAGATGAAGGGCTATCTACTCGAGCTTTTGGCTGCCTCTACTCAAGAAACCGCCTGTCTCCAATACGAACTGCACCAGTCTACTGAAGACGAAAGTCAGTTCATCTTCCACGAAACCTGGGCCAGCGAGGAAGGCCTCGACCTACATAACGTTCAGCCACACATCCAGCATTTTAGCCAACAGGCTGGACCGATCATGGAAGGTCCTGTAAAAATCATAAAGACCACAAAGATCAGGTAGCTAAAAATTCGACTATAAAAAAAGAGATGACCAATGGTCATCTCTTTTTTTATATAGATTAGTCTAGCTTACAAACCGAAGTTCCAGGCAGCCCTAAGACCGATAAAAGACGCTGTTCCATTTTTGGACCATCCTTCATAACGTCCGCCCAATTCAAGTGTAGATTTGTCGGCTACTGGAAATTCTACACCAATACCTGGTGAGTAAGCAAAAGCTGTCCCAGCACCGTCTTGTGTACCAAACACTGCTCCCAATTCACCATTTACAAAAATATTTTCAGCAAGGAAATACCTTAAACCAGCTTTTACCGGAATAAACCCAGCAGCATCTAATTTTACAGTCCCAACTACAGGATAGGTAACCTCCTTACCAGTAAAGCTCAGGTAACCTGCACTACCAGTAAAATTCAATTTATTAGCGATTGGATGCTGGTACAGTAAGGAACCACCGACACCTAGGTTGCGAACATCGCCAAAGTCACCCATTGGGAAACCAAATTCTGCACCAATACCTAATTTAGGCCCGGACATCGCAGCATCTTGTGCCTTAGCGTTTGAAAATGCGAACATTCCTGCAATTGCTGTCAATAAAAATAACTTTTTCATGCTTGTTTAATTTAAATGTGTTTTTAAATAATAAGCATAAGACACAAAAACTTGGCCAACAGTTACACAAAAGATCAAAGAAAAAATCATTCTGTTTAACTAAACCACAGATAATTAAGCAGTAAGCTTCCTGAATATTTCCTCTAAAGAGTCAGTTTGATGTTGTTTTTTTAGCTCAACAATACTTGAATTTGCTACAATTTGTCCTTTATTAATGATGATCAGGTTATCGCAAATGGCCTCTACTTCCTGCATGATGTGGGTTGACAGGATCACCGTTTTATCTCTGCCCAGTTTTCTGATCAGTTCCCGGATCTCTGCAAGTTGATTGGGATCCAGTCCGGATGTAGGTTCATCCAGTATCAGCACCTCGGGCTCGTGAATGATTGCCTGCGCCAGTCCAACCCTTTGCTGATAGCCTTTAGAAAGCATATGGATTTTTTTATGCTGCTCCATCTGCAGTCCTACGAGTTCGATGGTATCCTGCACACGTTTCGAAACATCCGACATTCCGTAGCTCTCTGCCACAAAAGACAGGAATTCCTTCACATACATATCTATATACAGAGGCGTATTTTCAGGCAGGTAGCCAATTCTGCGCCGGACTTCCAGCGACTGGCTTTGGGTGTCGTAGCCACAAACCAAAGCTGTGCCAGTATCGGGCTTCAGATAGCTGGTTAGTATCTGCATCGTGGTAGATTTCCCAGCCCCATTAGGCCCCAAAAAGCCTAATATTTGGCCTGGATTGGCATCAAAACTGATGCTATCCACAGCCTTTTGTTTACCGTAATGCTTGCTTAGTTGTCGTACTTGAATGCTCACCTGGGAATACTTTAAATACAAATATAGCCATGCATTCTTCAAATGCATGGCTATACCGATAATTTTCAAAAGGATTATTTGCCGAGTTTCCGGCTGAGCAACCATTTACCGATCTCATCCAACACTGCAGGCGCGATTGCCTCTTTTAAGGACGCATATTCCTGAGGCTGACAAGTTATGCAATGTTGCAACAAATGGTTTAAGTTGGGTATCAGTTTTGTAGTCACCTGCTTATTCCCTCCGCTTGCTGGTAATTCTTTCCAGTTAGCCAAATTGATCTCAGGCCGAACCATTAAATCTTTATCCCCATTGATCGCCAGAATGGGTACCTGTACCTTGGGTAAAAAATTTGCCGGATCAAATTTCAGAAAGTACCGGTACCAGGGCTTCACTGCGTTCATCACATAGCTATATACCGGGAAACGAAAATGGTCAAACTGAATGTTCAGTGTTTTAAAGTAAACATCGTCCTTCTTCTTCCATTCATTGTACGTATCATTCAGCTTCTGTTCCATATTGGCTGAGTCCACGTATTTTCTGGCCACAGCAAACATCAGGTTATTAATTTCATTAGACCTCTTTCGGTCATAATCCTTTAATTGAGATGCAGCTATCAAATCCTCATTTTGCGTTTTCAATGAAGTCATGCCGTCTACTGCCAAGCCTGCTAAACTGATGATGAATGCTACGTCTTTAGATTGAGCCGCAGCTATTGCACTTGCAGCTCCTCCCTCACTGTGGCCCACCAAGCCTACTTTTTTTAGCTTAAGGTCTTTTCTCGACAACAGGTAATGTACTGCGGACAAAGCATCTGCCGCAAAGTCAGCCGTAGTCGCCTGATCGTACTGTCCTGTCGTCTTGCCCACACCCCGGTCATCCATCCTGAGTACAGTCAGGCCCCTGGAATTGAAGTAATCTGCCAGCACCTTAAACCAAAGGTGCCCCGCCATCTTACCATCCCTGTCCTGCATGCCGCCTCCCGAAACAATCACAACTGCATTTCTACTGTTATAGCCAGTAGGCACAGACACCGTGGCACCAATGCTGATATCGCCGACAGCATTTTTAAATTCCACATCGTTACTTTGCCCGAATGCCGTATTCAAACACAGCAATAACGAAGCTGTCCATAAAATTCTCTTCATCTTAGCCTCCTTTACGCGCCAGTTCTATCATCATACTGATCTCATCTACGAGTTCAGAGGGGCTTCCCATGTAACCAACTTCCGAAAAACGAAGCATACCGTTTTTATCCAATACCATTTTGTGAGGAATTGCACCTACACCATAGCTTTTCGACATCTTTGCGTCCGCATCAAACAACACATTGAAATCGAAATTACGTTCTTTCAAATATTTGCTGACATAAGCCTCATAATCTTTCATTTTCTCCTGTGTATCCACAAAATAAAAGACCACATCTTTATCATCTTTGTATTTCTCTACAGCCATGTTCATCCCGGGGAATGCGGCCTTACAAGGCGCACACCAGGAAGCCCAAAAGTCGAACACCACAATCTTTCCTTTCAGATCACTTAGCTTCACCATTTTACCAGCTCTATTGCTCTTTATATTGAAATCCGGAACAGCCTGTTTGATCATAGACTTCTTTACCTTACTTTCCAATGCAGCATCCAGTTTGACATCCTTCAAAGATGTCAAATAGGCGTTATAGCCGGTTTCACTACCATTTAAGGCAACATAGTTTTTCTTTAGCATCTCCAGCATGAGCGGTGTCATCTGGTTCTTTTTCATGCTGCTCTCCAGCACAAATTTCAATTTATCTTTCTGACCTCCCCTTTCCAACAGTATAGCAGATACTTCATTTAACGGTGAGTTTTCATATTGATATTTTTGTTGTGCAGCAGTAGCAAAGCCCAAAGCCACCTCGTCCTTTTTCAAATGCATCAGGATATCCGCATATATAGCTGCATTACTCATGTAAACATCCATAAAGCCTTCAGATTTGGCATCATTAAACTGCAACAAACGTCCCATAATTGGACGAGCGTATCCATAAGCTTCCTCAGCGGTAAATGTTTTAAGCGATACATACGGGACTTGCATAGCCTTATAAAAAATATTAGGCAAGCTGGCAAAAGGTGCTTTTGCGACATACTTTTTGAAAGTAGCTGAATCTTTCTCTACAGATGCGATAATTGCAATAGCACTATAAATCTTACTATAGTCGATCCAATTGGCTTTATCGAATGCGCGATCAGCCTGATACATCGGATAGCGATCCAGGAAACTGATGTTCAGCGGTAACAGTTTTTTATAATCGCGTTCTGCGCCCATAGCTTTAAATGCGGCCAGTTTTTCAGGATTTCTAGCCTTTATTGCCGTAGAGTCAATAGATGCAATGACCTTGGTTATAGAATCTGCTGATGCAGGCTGGTCCAAAATCTCCGCATACACTTTTTTAATATTCTGAAGATCTTTAAAGGAAAGATCTGTCAGGTTATTCATGTACTGAATGTCTTTTAGTGCGTTTACTTTCGCTTTTTCTGCATCTACCTTTTTCAGGACTTTCAACCGGGGGTAGAAGATTTCCCTTTTAGTTGAAGGCTCGTGTCTCACCTGTTGATCCATCCAGTAGACCACCACGTCATCACCTATCAAGGATTTACCATCTGTATAGTCTGTAGACCATTCAGGGACTGAAGTATTTCTCAGGAAAGCCCAACCCGCATAGGCACCAGGAACGTTCCTTTCATTTTTATCAAATAGTAACCAACCGTAACCGTTGCCGATATCGGTTAATTTCCCACTCTTGAATTTGAATGCCACTAAGGCAGCATCATTAGCTAACTGATAATCGGCAGTCCAAAGGCTGTCTTTTTTTACAAGTTTGATCTCCTTTTTACGCCATTCGTAATTGCAAAACTGATACACCGTGGCACTGATGTTCTTCTTTTTTTCAAGCACTGTCCCCTTAGGGTTATAGCTCACATTGATTTTCTCTCCGGCTATTGCTTTTTCCGGGCTGATTGAAAAAGGTTTTTGTGCCTGAGCCAATAGGGTATTTGTTGCGAGTACCATGATGGTACCCGCAAGGATGATTTTTCTAAACATATATTTAATTTTTATTATAATGTACCTGCTCCTCTTCCTTTAGCCGTGATATCTACTATACGGCCAAAGCCTTCAAATTTATTCAACACCGTCGGCTCAACCTCGCCACTCACGGCATTGATCCTCAACTCATAGACACGACCAACAGCACCATCCCAAGTACCTATATACAGCAACCTGCCATCAGTAGCTGACAAGTTGAAATTGGGTTTTGGTTTAAAGATCTTCATACTGGTAATGGTCTCCGCAGCGGGAACACTGAATGCTTTTTTAGCCGTGTTGGTTCCTGCATAATCATAGAGATACACATCATGAGCGGTAGCGTAAAATGCCGCATAGCCATATTCACTCGATCTGAAAATCGTTGCATTCGTCACATCAGGTAAAGCAGTCATGTCGTAACGTGCTACCGCCATTAAGCCATCGTCTGCCTTGTTGAAATTGGTCACATATAACCAACGGCCATTCCCGGTCAGGTCCTTAAAGAAATTCAAAGTTTGGTTAGAGAATCCCCTGTCCATACCTATAATTGTCTTTCCAATATTGGTTAAATCAAAGGGTTGAGTCGAAGCAGCCGGCATCCTGAAATCTACCATTACATTGGACGATACCGGATGCATGAACTTCAGTTTTTTGGTATCATAGACCGCACCAACTATACTGCTTGCAGATGCTTCCGCAATGAACGGCGCCAAAGAATAGTCGCCAGTTACCGCACCCGGGAAAATTGCAGCCCTTGGATCTGTCGAATTGATGAAATACATCCTATTGTTATTGATCAGCATGTCAAACAAGCTGGTTGTGCTCAGGACATAGGCCTGAGGATTGATGACCTCAGCCGGACGCAGGAAGTAACCGGCATTCTCTCGTATGAAACCAAAGTCAGAACCACTTACCCTCGTGATTTGCGTAGAACTCGCAACGTTGATCCAGTTTTCCGTAGAGTTAGATTTTCTGGATTGCTCTATAAAACGGGCATCTCCCGGCAGCGTCATTCCCTGTGACTGTGAGTAAATGTTCTTCAACCAGCGGTCGGCAGTTACTGTCGGAACCGCATTTCTGGTAATGAGGAAATCAACATCTCCGCCATTACTCCTCGTATGCAGCACCATCACCCCATATTCGAGGTTTGTGGTGATGTTCAGGTTAAATATAACGTTAGATTTAAGGTCATTTTTTGTATCCGTGACGACCAGCTCCAATTGGTAAGACCCGATTGGCTCACCAATAGCGGTGCTTAGTCTGCGTGAATTACCGATGACTTTCGTCGCTGGTGGTTCCGTCACACTTCCGGACAGGGCCTTGTACAATAACCACTGGTAATTCAGGCGTCCGGTGTCTGCAGCGTTGAACTGAATGCCCGGATTTATGGTCAAAACTGCATAACGTTCAATGGAGAAGTTTGCCGAAATGCCCGTAGTATCCAGACGAGGTACGGCTGTATCGGTGTACTCATAATTCCCCAGGTCCTTTTTACAGGAATAGGTAAGCCCCAGAAGAAGGAACATCAGCGTTCCTCCAATATATTGATAGATCTTAGTGTTCATGTGCATAAAACTTTAGTTAGGAAAAGTTACCAATACTCCATTTTCATCCGTAAGTGGCGTAGTATGGGTATTGTTGTAAGTTGCCAAGGCCTCTTTCATCCGATTCTTGAAATCGATCATCATGGCGCTCGAATACTCCCCTTCTGCGAGTGGTACACGTGCACTTTGCTGCAATTTGAATTCGGTTATGCCCAGCACATCGATGATGAACCGGTATTTTGTGGTACTATAGGTTCCAAAAAAGGCAGATAAACTGATGAATCCATCCCAGTTGGAGGGTTTCACCAGGTTATCGCTCCAGCTGACACTGAAGAAATTGTCTTCAATTACACCGGGTTTGAAATCCTTGGTTTCTGCTATACCCAGATTGAGCTGAAGACTCCGTGACTTAATGTCAGCAGTGCGGTACAAGAGAATCCACAGCTGTCCTTCTACCTGACCGGCTTTGACCACACCGTCTATAAAATCAAAATTAACGCCTTCGACGGCAGTAGTGCCTTCAGCGATCAGTTTGCCCCGAACTACGCGATCATAATCGGCCGGATAGCCCATCGTCTTTACTTTGATCTTCAGGGTATCTTTGGTTACCGTGGAAGGGAAAGACATAAAGGAAAAAGACTTGGTAGTAATCCTTGTTTTATTTAGATCTGTAGCCCGTTCAAAGAAATATACCTGTGGCTGGTTTTCATAAGGTTCCAAATCTTTCGCGCAGGAGCTGACCAGCAATACGAAAAGCAGGCATAAGATATAGTGTATTTTAAAGGTCTTCATAACATTCGTTTTAGTTTCCATACTTTAATTCATCCTCTGGTAAAGGCAACACGTAAACTGAGTTGTTAGGGGTAACTGCTGTGTATTCTATGCTTGAAGCATTCAATCGTTTATAATAATAAAACAATTGTCCCTCGGCTAAAAATTCACGCCGGTATTCTCTGAAGATCTGGTTTTGCAGTTCCGCATCGGACACACTAGCGGGAACATCTGCCGACAGGTTCCGGGCATGCCTGACTGCATTCAGGTATTCCAAAGACTTCGTCTTGTTGCTTTGTATCAGGCATTCAGAAGCGATATAATACATTTCAGACACCCGGATCACCGGCATCTTATACAAATAACCCAGCGGAGAACTGGCGCCGGCCAGGTATTTATTAGAATAGGTTAGCACATTACCTGCAGTATTGCTTGTGAGAATGGTATACCTGTAATCTGAAAGGGTCAAGTCAAAATCGGCCCTTGCGTCATCATAGCGTTTGGCCAAATTTTGGGTTTCATTACCAAAGTACCCCGTCGCATAGGTATGCAGGTCATTCATGTTCAGCGAGAAGATCAACTCTGAAAGAAAGATCTTGTTCTGCCCACTCGTGATGGTTGCTGAACTGGCAAATGGGAAGGCATTGGAGTTGATCACTTCCTCTGCACAGGCCCGTGCATTGGGCTTGTCCCCGGCATAAAGATATACTCTGGCCTGCAGCGCCTTAACTGCATAATAATTAAATTTATAATACCGGTCTCTAAGATAATTGGTGGCGGCAGGATTACCGGCAACTATGGGATCGGAAGTTTTCAGCAGTTCTGCCGCAGCGTTCAGATCAGCTAGTACATTTCCGATCACCGATCGCACATTACCACGGGCAACATTCTCCGCGCCGAACTTGGTAACATAGGGAATCGCCAATGCATCCATTCCACCATTCGAAGCAGGAGCAGGAGCATATAACCTCAGCAAATCGAAATGAATGAAGGCACGAAGACCCAGGGCCTCTCCCTTGATCACATTGTAGTTAACCCCGGTAAACTGCGGCCGGTCCGTGCGGTCCAGATTGGCCAAAAGATTGTTGGCGTTTGCAACGCCATTGTACATCTGTTTCCAGATTGCTGCAATCCTTGTTTTCGCAGTGTCTAACTGATAGTTGTAGGAATCAAAATTGGTATAGACGCCTGTAATGGAATTGTATTGGCGACCGAGCACGTCCAGCATTCCAAAACTCAGTTCTTTTCCATAAAGACTTTTCCCGGTTAGTTTAACATAAATACCGGTCAGGGCCTGCTGGTAACCTTTCTCATCTTCAAAGGCCACATCAGATTCAACCTGTGTTTTAGGTTTCACGTCCAGAAATTTCTTACAGGCAGTAAAACTGAGCATCAAAGGCAGTATAAGTATATAATAAACGCTTTTCATAATCGTAAATGTTAAAATGTAGCTTGTAAAGAAAGAGACATCGTTCTGGCGAAAGGATAATCTAAACCTCTTTCCGTCCTCACCGTTGAGAAACGCGCAAGGTCATTTAAGTTCACATTAGCAGACACCCTGCTGTTCTTCTGCTTTCCGAAAAACCGGAGTTTGTCAAATTCGTAACCTAAGCTGATCGAAGATAAGATCAGTTCATCCAGGTTCTGTACGAATCTGGAACTCAGCTGAGTGGTGGATAAATCTGCAATATCCTTGTACAGTGCAGCTTGTCCCGGCGTCTTCCAGCGATCCTCTAAGGCCCTGACATCCACATTATAGGCAAAATCAACATTCTCTACCCTTTGTACCAATGTGCTATTGTATTGCTGGCCACCCGTACGGAAGGTAAATGCAAAGTTTGAAGTGAATTTGCCCAAACGCATGTTGGCGCCAAAGGTTCCGGTCAGAGATGGATTGGAATCGCCACTGTTCACCAGATCATCAGTCGAGTACACATAAGTTTGCGTACCATCTGCTTTCAGATAAATTTCGCGGCCATTGGAGGGATCTATACCCAGTGAAGGTACGGCCCAAATGGTACTCATCGATTGATTGGGAACATAGCGTGCATAGGGACGTTGCAAACGCAGGCGACGCTGTTCTAAAGTCTCACCGGGTCTTTGAGCTGCATTATCGTTAGCCCGATTGAGTTCCATGATCGACTCCGAAACTTTTCTGATTTTGTTCGTTTGATGTGCAACATTCAGAAACACACTCAGTGAGCGGCGGTTCGCAGCAATCAGGCTCATGTTTATTCCTGCCTGATAGCCTTTATTCCTTACTTCACCGATATTTTCTTTATAACTGTCAAATCCTAAGGAGGGTGGTGTAAACTGGTCTGTCAGCAAACCTTTAGTATCCTTAATGAAATAGTCGAACCGGAAACTCAAGCGCTTGAACAGAAACATGTCCAAACCAATGTTTTTGTCCAGAACCTTCTGCCACTTCAGGTTTTCATTAGGCATGGCCATCAGCTGCAGGGCGATATCTCCATTGTAGTTCTGTGTAGTCACATACTGATAAGTGGCTACGGAAAGGTATCCGTTGGAAACCGGGGAACCCGTATTTCCAATGCTACCGCGTAATTTCAGCTGATCTACAAAGGTTAGTGATTTCAGCCACTCTTCATTATGCAGGTTCCAACCTAAACCCAAAGAAGAAAAGCTTCCCCAGCGGTTATTGACCCCAAACTGTGAACTGGCATTGTTGCGATAGGAAACATCAGCAAGGAACCTGTTGTCGTAGGAATAATTGACCGCACCAGTGAGGGCAACTGTCCTCACCGTATTTTCTGTTCCCGAAGCCTTGCTACCTGGAGCATATTGATTTCCGAATGCGATATCGTCTATGTTGTCATCAGGAAATCCGACCATCACAAAGCCGGTGTTGGCAGTACTGTTGCTGTTGATGGATCCGATCGCATTCGCAAAGATTTGGTGCTTACCGATCAATAAATTATAAGATGCACCCAAATCGGAACTTAGGATCGTTTGCTTCCCGTTCGTTTGGCTATACCGTCCGCGATTCTGGTATTCAGGTGTATTGGGCTGTATGCCCAGAAAGTTTGTATGATTAGCCGGCAGAAAGTTTTCCGCTGTATTGTTCTGTGAAGTAATTCCCACACGTCCCGTAAAACGTAAATTCTTTTGAGGAGACCACTCTGTGTAGAAGTTCTCCGTCACATTCCGATAGGTAGAAAAGTCTTTGGTATTTAGCGTTGCATTATACAGCGGATTGAATACTGTAATACCGAAACTCTGGTAACTTGGAATAATTGCGCCGGAGGCATCGTAAATTTGCCAGTAAGGGTTCATTTTTGCATAATCACCAAAAGAACCATAAGGTGAATTGACCGCCTTGTTGTTGTCTATTGTCAATATGTTATTGAAAGCAAAGTCTTTCAACCGGTATTGCAAATTGACCGAGCCCGTGAGGGTACTCCTGTCGGAGCCTTTCATTACTCCCGTGATGTTGTTATAATTCAGGTTGACTGCATAACGCATGGCCTCGTCACCACCATCCATATTCAGGGAATGTTGCTGACCATAGCCATTCTGCAAAGGCTGCGACAACCAGTACGTATCTACGCCGTCCAGTCCAGCTTTGAGATTCTGTGCATATTGCCTTGTTAAAGCGGCCTGCTGCGCAGGAAAGGCATTGGTATATTTGCCCGACAAACGTTCTGCCTCTACCTTCTCCAGGGAATTGGTCAGGTGATAGCTGCTCAGGTCAGGTGCAGTCAGGTTTAAACTTCCCCTGTAAGATACGCGCAATGCACCCGCTTCTGGTCTGATGGTCTCGATCACCACTACCCCATTTCCCGCCTTGGCTCCATATATAGCTTTCGCAGAAGCATCTTTCAACAGAACCACGCTTTTGATGAGGTTAATGTCCAGATCATAAACGCGCTGTAAAGTGGCTTCAAATCCATCAAGGATGAAAAGTGGCTGGTTTGGCTGATTAGCATATTCTGCAGCTGGATCCGGAATACCAGTCTGCCCACGTAACTGGATATCCGGCAATCGGTTTGGATCGGAACCGAAGTTGTTGTTCTCTACTATTTGAAAAGAAGGATCCAGAATGGCCAAACCTTTTAAAATGTTCTGATTGGTCACCACCTTCAACTGCGCACCAGTGAAAGTAGAGACTGCTCCCGTAATGGAACCAACCTTACGGTCAAACAAACCATTATTGATCACTACTTCATCCAGGTTCTGCTGGTCTACTTCCAGTTGAATCAATTTATAAGCACCCGATTTAATGCTGATGCGTTTATCCTTATAGCCTACATAGCGTATTTCAAGTATGCCTGTAGAGTCAGGTACTCTAAGTGAAAAGTTACCGACACTGTTTGTTGTAGATCCTATTTTAGTCCCCACCAGCCAAACACTGGCACCCGGTATGCCCACATTATTTTCATCGACAACTTTTCCGGTCAGGTTAATTTCCTGCCTCGCAGTATTGATGGAATTTGTGTAAACGTTTTGTTCATTCGTAGTCGTTGAGGTGATTTCTGATTTTTTAGTAATAACAATGTGCCTATTCACTTGCTTAAAGCCTAGGGAAGAGTTTGCGAGCAGCGCTTGTAGCAACCGGTCCAGTGTGGTCGTAGTTTCTACCAGGTTTAATTTTCCGATCTCGCGGATTTCTTCACTGCGGTACAGGAAATGAAAAGGCGTTTGCTTTTCTATTTTCTCCAGCGCGTCCGACAGGCTTTCTCTGTTCAACTTCAATTTCACGCGTACATCTTCCATTTGTTGGCCCTTAACATTGGAAGCGATCAGCATTTGCGCCGATATCGTGATGGTCAGAATGATAAACGAAGTAATACGCATAAAATCAATCAGGATTTTTGTTGGTATACGGCAGACATACCCGTCCCCGTATTTAGCTGCAATTGCAGAAAAATTCATATATTCGAATGTTGGTGTGATTTAAATACCTTATGAGAATTACATTAAAAAGGGTCTTCCTCCGCAAAGGGAAGCCCGCTGAGGTTCTGCAATAGTTCCATACCGCAAATATGTAGCTATGGCAGGGCCTTTTTGGTTATGATGGTCTAGGTCTGTTCATGGTCTTAGTTTTTTGGTTTAATTGTTACTTGTTTAGTGAGTGAATCGTAAGTATATACGGCATTGTTGAAATCGCAGATCAAATCCAAGCACTCCTTAAGGCTTTGATTTTCAAATAGTGTGGTTGTAAATGTCTTAGCAGCCAGGGCTTCAGTCTCCAGCGCTACCTTCACCCGAAAACGATCCTGCAACAGCAAGGCAGCATTACTCAGCGTCACATCGTTGAATACCAGGTCTTTTTCGCGCCAGGCAATGGTCTTTTCTGCATTCGTGGTGTTCAGTTCGGTCAGGTCCGTGTGAAAATTGTACACCACCTGTTTATTTGGCGTCAGTGTACCAAGAGTTTTCCCTTCTTTCTGCACCACTACCTTTCCACGGATTACAGTCACAGTCACTTTTCCACTCCGTGAATCGACATCAAAAGCCGTCCCCAAAACCTGGGTATTTACCTTCCCTGTACGCACGATGAAGGGCTGATTCTCCAGGTGTTTGATATCAAAAAAGGCCTTGCCGGTAAGAAACACTTCACGGATAGGCTTGCCATCAAAGCTGCCTGCATATTTTAACTGGCTACCCGCACTAAGGATGACAGTACTTCCGTCAGGCAACTGAATCAGGTCATTGGTCTTTGAAGCGGCACTATTGCTTTTGGACACCATGTCCTGCGCGGTAGCCGCGCCTTCTCTATTCATAAAAAACAATGCCGCCCCTGCTACCAGCAACATTATTGCTGCCGCGGTCAATACCCGTTTCCATCCGCTGTTTAGTTTCCTGACCGGAACAGCATCTGCAATGGCCAGGTCTATGGCCTGATACAACATTTCTCCACGCACCTGTTCATCCCCCATCTCCGCTTTATCCCAAACCTTTTTCGTTTGAAAATGCTGGAAGTACTGATTGTACAGATCCAGCTCTGCATCAGTTGCAGTGCCATCATTTATTTTATCTGTAAGCTGAAAAAATGCTTCTCTTTTCATTAGAATCTCTCTTTTTTAAAGGGACAGCACATCTGCCTGATGCCCCATTTATTATAAGGCACTTAAAAAGAGAACAACCCCACAAATAAAATCACAAAAAGTTTAAATTATTTTAACATTGTCAGAAAAACAACATCCAGGATCAACTAAAGCATTAAAAAAAGCAGAATAGAAAACAAAAACAAGCGCATCAACGAAACCTTAAGCCTTTTTAAGGCAATTGTCATCTGCCTTTCCACCGCTTTTTCAGAAATCCCCATCTTTTGAGAAATTTCCTTATTACTTAAATGTTCATTTCTGCTCAAATCGAAAACTTCACGACATCTATCAGGTAATTCTGCTGTAAATTGCAGCAAAACTTCTCTGAGCTCCTTCAATTCCAACTCACTGCTTACATTATTGAAGGAAGGCTCCTCAGTTTCAATCTGATCGAAGAAAGATTGACGCAATTTCAACTTACGAATGACATTTGCCACCTTATATTTTACCGCAGAAATGAGATATGATTTCAAGGAAAGGATTTCCAGACTACCCCGCTTGTTCCAGATCCAGACAAATACATCCTGGACCACATCCATGCAAGCATCTTCATCCTGAAGCATATTAAAAGCCGCGAGGTACATCGCAGACCAGTTTCTACGGTATATCTCGTCAAAAGCCTCCCTGCTACCCCCATTTAACAGGTCGACCAATTCCGCATCTGAACAGCCCTTATACATCGACATTATAATATGTTGCAAATCAAATTTAATAAAATATATTTATATTTCGCTTCGCGGACAATCCGCTTAACTTGATTAACTAAAGCCAAATCTCTAAGTTTGCACCATTATGGCAAAAAACAATAACGACGAACAATTCAAGAATGTGATCTCCCATGCCAAAGAGTACGGTTTCGTATTCCAAAGCAGTGAAATATATGATGGCCTTAGTGCAGTATACGATTACGGGCAACTGGGCGCTGAACTCAAAAACAACATCAAAACGTATTGGTGGAAAGCCATGGTGCAAATGCACGAAAACATTGTCGGCATCGACTCTGCCATTTTCATGCACCCTAAGATCTGGAAAGCCAGCGGTCACGTAGACGGCTTCAACGATCCAATGATCGACAATAAAGATTCTAAAAAACGCTACCGTGCTGATCAGCTGCTGGAAGATAAAATCGCGCGTTATGAAAAGGACGGTAAAACTGATAAAGCAGCAAAACTGCAGACAGACATGGACGATGCCCTGAAAGCTGAAGACCTGCCACGCTTAAAAACCCTGATTGAGGAACATGAAATTGCCTGCCCGGTAAGTGGCACCAAAAACTGGACAGACGTGCGTCAGTTTAACCTGATGTTCAGCACCCAGTTTGGCGCGATGGCCGAAGGTTCCGAAGAAGTATACCTGAGGCCAGAAACTGCACAGGGAATCTTTGTTAATTTTCTGAATGTACAGAAAACCGGCCGTATGAAGATCCCCTTCGGTATCGCACAGATCGGTAAGGCCTTCAGAAATGAGGTCATAGCCCGTCAGTTCATCATGCGCATGCGCGAGTTTGAACAGATGGAAATGCAATTCTTCGTCCGTCCGGGTGAAGATGAAAAGTGGTTTGCGTACTGGAAAGAAGCACGTTTAAATTGGCACAAAGCATTGGGTACGCCTGCAGAAAAATACCGTTACCATGACCATGTAAAACTGGCACATTACGCAAACGCGGCCACAGATATTGAGTTTGAATTCCCATTTGGCTTCAAAGAGGTAGAAGGTATCCACAGCCGTACAGATTTCGATCTTTCGCAGCATCAGGAATTCTCCGGAAAGAAAATGCAGTATTTCGATGCAGAACTGAATGCCGATGGCAAACCATATGGCAACTATATCCCTTATGTCATCGAAACCTCCATCGGTCTGGACAGGATGTTCCTGCTGACCCTGATCAATGCTTTGGAAGAAGAAGACCTGAGCACAGAAGAGCGCCAGGACAGCAGAACCTTACTGCGCCTGCACCCTTGTCTCGCCCCCATCAAGGTTGCCATCTTCCCATTAACGAAGAAAGATGGTCTGCCAGAAAAAGCAAGAGAAGTAATGGATGCGCTGAAATTGGATTTCAACTGCATATACGAAGAAAAAGATGCCATTGGTAAACGTTACCGCAGACAAGATGCCATTGGTACACCGTTCTGCTTAACCATCGATCACCAGACTTTGGAAGACAACACCGTAACCATCCGTCACCGCGATACCATGGAGCAACAACGCATCGAGATCAAAGACCTGTTCGACATCATCGGAAATAAAGTCAGCTGGAAAAACTTATTGAGATAGTACCATTTCACAAAAATTCAAGCTCCCTTGACGGCCTCAAGGGAGCTTTTTTATTTACAGGCTGATCGGCTCGGATAGCAGAGAAACTGCAGTCAAACTTATAGCTGCTTCACACCTTGCTCACACTTTGTTGACAATAAAGCCACAAAAGAGTACCTTTTTGTGAAGGAAATGTGATTAAAGTGTGTTTCATGTGAGCACGAGCTATAGCGTGTACTGCTTTTTATTCCCAATCCATGTGATACGAGCTCAAAATAAGAATGGAGTAGCATTACCAAAATGGCTTGGCTTTTGCAATAACCTCTTCATGAAAGTGTTTAATGTTGCCTTATTTCTACTGCTCTACGCTTACCTACCAGCTTCCGCCAGGCTGCAAAATCGCCCTACCTGGTCTAAAGAAGAATTGACAATGGCCAATACCGCGAAAACCGCAGCGTATTTGACAGGCGAAGAGAAAGACATGGTAATGTACATGAACCTCGCGCGGATGAACGGGGAGAAATTCTTTTTAACTTTTTTCCAGGACTTTGTGGAAAGCCACAATAAACAGATGTCGGCATACAGCAATTACAACAGCCTGCGCATCGAGCGCAGCAGTAGCTACTACCGCAGTCTGGAAAAAGACCTCCAAAATGTGAAAGACCTGCCCATGCTTTATCCCGATGAAGCAATGAGCTGGGTGGCACGCCAGCATGCAAAGGATATGAACAAATATAATTATGCAGAGCATACTGCCAGGGACGGAAGAACAGTTAAAGACAGAATTACCGCCATGTACCCTAAAAAAGCCTGTGGTGAGAACCTTGCGTTTGGTTTTTCTTCAGGCCTGGGCAATATTTGCATGTTATTGCTGGACAAGGGCGTACCAAACCTGGGCCATCGAAAAATCATCATTGACACTTCCTATAAATTCAACTATATCGGGGTGAGCATACAGCCGCATAAAAGCTATAAATATTGTTCAGTTACGGATTTTGTCGCCCTTCCATAAAATGACTAAATTCGCTGCCTGAATTTACAGCATTGAACACTAAACCAAACACCTCAGTTAACCTATATTTCGCGCTCGCCTACCGTTTTTTTCTGCTACTGGTCATTTACACCTTATGCAGGATTGGCTTTTATGCATTCAACCAAGATCTTTTCCAGCACATTACCCTGAACAAATACCTGTACATGCTCTATGGCGGCATTAAATTCGACATCTCCGCACTGCTGTACATCAACCTGCTCTACATCCTGCTGAACATTATTCCATTCCCATTCCGCTATGGCAAGGGCTATCAGAATTTTTGTAAATGGCTTTTTGTCGTCTCCAATAGCCTCGGAGTATTCGCCAATTTTGCGGATTTTGCGTATTATCGGTACACACTTAAACGGACTACTGCCACTGTATTCAGCCAATTCAGTCATGAACAGAACAAGTTCAAGCTTTTTTTGAATTTTATGGGCGACTACTGGTACCTGCTCCTGCTGTTCATTGCCTTCATCTGGTTGTTCATTAAATTATACGACCTGGTCAAGCTGAAACCAATAATCCCTTTCGGCTGGCCACAATACCTGTTTCATACTATATTACTTGGCCTTATCGCATTTGCATGTCTGGTCGGCATCCGCGGTGGATGGGGATTTGGCACCCGGCCGATCACCCTGAGCAATGCCGGGGAGTTTGTAGATACCCCTGATCAGATGAGCCTTGTGCTGAATACCCCCTTTAGTATTTTCAGAACGCTCAAAGCTTCAAAGCTCGATGTACTGAAGTACTATTCAGAGGAGGAACTAAAAGCAATCTACAATCCGGTACACCTGCCGGCAGATACCGGCAAATTCAAAAAACTGAATGTCGTTTTCCTGATTATCGAAAGTCTGGGCAAAGAGCACGTGGGCAGTTTGAATAAAGACCTGGACGGAGGCAACTATAAGGGCTATACGCCTTTCATAGATTCCCTGGTGGGACAAAGTTACACCTTTACGCATACCTATGCCAATGGACGGAAATCCATTGACGCCATCCCATCAGTGATCACAGGTATCCCTTCAATACGCGAACCCTTCGTTTTGTCTGTATATTCCGGCAACAAGACGACCAGCATTGCCAAATTACTAAGCGATGAAGGCTATGAAACCGCTTTTTTCCACGGGGCACCAAATGGATCAATGGGTTTTTCTTCTTATACACATCTGGCAGGGATCAAACATTATTTTGGCATGAATGAGTACAAGAAAAACGGAGATACAGACGGGACGTGGGGCATTTGGGACGATCCCTTTATGCAATACATGGCAGAAACCATGAATACCCTGAAAGAACCGTTTTTCTCCAGCTTCTTCTCCCTTTCCTCCCATCATCCTTTTCGCCTGCCTGAAGAATACAAAGGAAAATTCCCGGAAGGGCCACTTCCGGTACAGGAAGTAATTGGCTATACAGACATGGCCCTGCGCAATTTTTTCAACAAAGCATCTAAAATGCCCTGGTATAAAAACACGATTTTTGTACTCTGCGCAGATCACGCAACAGTCTCTTATTTCCCTGAATACCAAACCACTGCAGGGTATTTTTCAATACCCATCCTGTTCTATTACCCTGCTGGCGATCTTCGGGGAAAATCAGACAAGAATGTGCAGCAGATCGACATCATGCCTACTGTACTGAATTATTTACATTACGATAAGCCGTATTTTGCACTTGGTTTTGACGCCTTTGCGAAGCGGAATGATAACTTTGTGGTCAACAATCTGGACGGTGGGTTCAGTTTTTACCAGGGCGATTACCTTTTACTGACCGATGGAAAAATCAGCACCGCCTTATACGACCTGAAGAACGACAGATTGATGGCCCACAACATTTTGGACAAAACACCGTTAGTTGCAGAAAAGATGGAAAAATACTTAAAGGCCTTTGAACAGCAGTACAACAATAGAATGATCCGTAACCAATTAACCGTCCAGTAAGCATGCGCAAAGCCTTGTTGAAATTCATCGATTTTTTCTACCCCCCATTTTCACGCTGGATCCCGATCCATACTTTCCGTTACCTCGCTTCCGGTGGTTCTACCGCTTTATGTGGGATCGTTTCCTACTACATTGCCTACAACTGGATCCTGCACCAGAAAAACATAGAGGTCGATTTCATGTTTTTACCGCAGTTGGTTACCGCGCACTCTTTGGCTTTGGTCATCAGCACTTTTGCTTCTTTTTTATGGGGCTTTATCCTCAACAAATACCTGGTCTTTACCCAATCTAACCTAAAAGGAAGGATACAGATTTTTAGGTATGCAATTGTTGTTGCAGTGAATTTCGGACTGAACCTTGCCCTTCTGAAATACATGGTGGAAGGCCTGCATTTCTATCCTTCAATCTCCCAGACGTTCATCACAGTGACCTTATCGCTCTGCAGCTATTTTCTACAAAAACATTTCACCTTCAGGGTCAAGAAAAATAAGTGATCTGTATCACTTGAGGGTCATTGCGTCGCATTTAATTTGTTAAAAGCTCCGTATTGAAGTATATTAGGCTCATCAATAAGCATAATTTACAATGAGCGATTTTAATGACTTTAACAATGAACAAGTAGCCAAATTGCCCAAACACCTGCGGCAATTTATCGTGGAGCAGAACTATAAAAAATACACGCCTGTAGACCAGGCGGTATGGAGATATGTCATGCGCCAGAATTACAGTTATTTAAAGCATGTCGCTTATTATCCGTATATCAAAGGCCTGCAACGTGCAGGTCTGAGCATTGAGTACATTCCTGATCTGCAGACCATGAATGACAACCTGGGCAAAATTGGCTGGGGTGCCGTTACCGTGGATGGTTTTATTCCTCCTGCAGCATTTATGGAATACCAGGCGTATCGCGTTTTGGTGATCGCTGCTGATATCCGTCAGATCAACCACATTGAATATACACCTGCTCCGGATATCATCCATGAGTCGGCAGGACATGCGCCCATCATTGCTGATACGGACTACAACAATTACCTCAGCTATTTTGGTTCTATCGGTGCTAAAGCTATGTTTTCTTCCAAGGATTTTGAACTGTATGAAGCCATCCGCCACCTTTCCATCCTGAAAGAATCTGTAGATGCAGACACACATGAGATTGCCAGGGCAGAGCAGCATTTGCAGCAAATCTCCGAAAACATGGGAGAACCTTCTGAAATGGCATTACTAGGCCGTTTGCACTGGTGGACAGTAGAATACGGATTGATCGGCACATTGGAAAATCCAAAAATCTATGGTGCCGGCTTGCTTTCATCCATTGGGGAGAGCTCTTCCTGCATGAAGGCAGATGTAGAAAAGTTGTGGTACAATATGGATACAATCAATTACAGTTACGACATCACCAAGCCCCAACCGCAACTCTTCGTCACCGAAACTTTCCAAAACCTGATCGATGTTCTGGAGGCATTTGCAGATACCATGGCTTTCAGACGTGGAGGCAGCGAAGGAATCATTAAGGCGATCGAATGCAAGAACCCCGCAACAGCAGTCTACAGCTCTGGCCTGCAGGTAACTGGCATATTTACCGATATGGGTATCGACCAGCAAGACGGGCTAACTTTCATTAAAACTACAGGCCCCTCAGCCCTCGCTTTTGACGGCGAAGAACTGGAAGGTCACGGAAAGATCTACCACAAAGATGGTTTCTCTTCTCCGGTTGGCAAACTCAAGGGAATTGACACCCCGATTGAAGCTATGGATTTCAGGCAGTTGCTGGATTGTGGTATCAGACCGCAAAGCATCGCACTGCTGGAATTTGAAAGTGGCATCACAGTGAAAGGACTGGTGACCATCATTCATCAGGACGATGAAGAACGCACCTTTATGATCACTTTTGAGGACTGCACCGTAAAAGAAAGCAATGGCAACATCCTCTTCCAACCGGAATGGGGAGTATATGATATGGCAATTGGCGAGAAGATTGTTTCAGTATTCAATGGAGCTGCAGACAAAGATGCCTACGAAGAGCTGACCCATGTGAGCGACCAGCAAACACACAAAATTGTGTATGACGAACAGACTTTCAAGCTCCACCAACTGTATAAATCCGTACGGGCCATGCGTGAAAATGAAAATGGCTACGAAGCTTTACCTGAAATTTTTGAAGCTTTGCGCAGCGAACACCGTCAGGACTGGTTATGTGCACTGGAAGTATTGGAAATCCTATACCACAAACAACTATACCCTGAACTGGAAAAGGAAGTACGCATTTACCTGGAACTAAAGGCCGCCAGCGAGCCAGACCATAACAAACTGATCAATGATGGCCTGCATGTGATTGAAAATCCGGTAAGCCAGCTGATCACTGAAGAAGATTAAAGAACATATGAACATCATCATTACAGGTGCCAGCAGTGGAATCGGCTTTGAGACCGCACTGGAACTGACTTTAAATAGCGCAAACACGGTAGTTTGCATTGCCCGCTCTGCGGATAAGCTGAGGAAACTGCTGGAAATCGCCAAAAGCATCAATCCAGACTGTAACCTGCTGCCCGTAGAATTTGATATTGTGAAGGACGACTATGCGGCTTTAGTGCCTTTTTTGGTGGAACGTCTGGGAACGGTGGACATCCTCATCAACAATGCGGGTGCCCTGGTGAATAAACCCTTTCTGAAAACTACCGAAACAGATATGTGGCATATGCTGGAGAGCAATGTGATGGGGCATTTCAACATGATCCGTCATGTGGTACCACTAATGACTGCAGGCTCACACATCGTCAATATTGGCAGCATGGGCGGTTTCCAGGGCAGCGTTAAATTTCCCGGACTAGCAGCTTATTCTGCTTCCAAATCGGCACTGCACACCCTTACAGAATGCCTGGCTTATGAACTGGCAGAAAGCGGCATTAAGATCAATTGTCTGGCTTTGGGCTCTGCCCAAACCGAAATGCTGGAACAGGCATTCCCCGGCTATGAATCGCCGGTACTTGCCTTCGAAATGGGTAAGTATGTAGCTGATTTTGCCAGGACCGGACATAAGTTCTTTAATGGAAAAACCCTGCCTGTTGCAGTAACCACGCCATAACCAACAAGTTATCAACATTTTTAGGGTTAAAGGATATTTTTGATAACTTTAACCCTATTGATATGAAGCAAACCATTATTCTTTTTAGTATTTTCTTCTGCAGTGTGTGCGGCCTCAGGGCGCAAACCACCATACCGCTTGAATACAGGGAGCTGGTAAATAAGCTCAGTCAACAGGTTCCGTTGGAAAAAGAAAAGATCAGCTTACCTGAAACCTCTCCCAATAAATTACTGGAATTTGCGAAATCCATGTTGGGTATCCGCTACCGAACCGCATCCAGTAGCCCTTCCAGGGGATTCGACTGCTCAGGCTTTGTCAACTACGTATTTAGCAACTTCGGATTTAAAGTCCCGCGTTCCTCAAGGGATTTCGCAGTAAGCGGCTCTGCCAAGAAACTGGAAGATGCGAAGATCGGAGATGTCATCCTTTTTACTGGAACCAACAGTAGATCCAGAACTCCAGGACATGTGGGCATTATCTATTCTGTTGAAGGGGACGAGATCAAGTTCATCCATTCTTCTTCAGGCGCCAAGCGCGGGGTGACGATCACCAGTCTGAATGAAGGCTTTTACAGAAAGCGCTTTTTAAAAGTGGTGAGCATTCTATAAACCCGAGCTCCGCTATAACAATACAATTTTCAGTGCATCCGCTACATTCCCTGCGTTCAGAAAAACCTTTGCCAATTCATGTAGTTCTCTTTCGCGGTTGCCAGCATCCCCAATAGTCGCATCAAGAATTTCCTTTACCTGTGGATGGATGTGCATTGCATCTACTTCTTCGTCAGTTGGAAGCTGCTCTACATTGCCCAGCATCCCGAGGTCATTGCCTGTGAGTACCATAGAATTGCGAACCGCATGAGGCAGCGCATCTACACCTACGCCAAGAGTAGTCAGCGGTTTCGCTACCTTGAAAAGATTTTCAGGAGTCACACGGCAATACCAGTCGCCCCCAAGCCGGGCCACCAGGTCGATCTTTGCCTGATCGATCTTCCCTTCTGTATCTAAAATTTCTTCTTTAATGTGGATCAGTTTAATTTCCGCCAGAATCAGGTTTCCGGCACCGGGATTTTCACCCAACGAAATGACTTCTGTAATGAGGCATTCCATTTGTACCGGCGCTTCGGCAACACGGGGCGGCTTAACCAAGGTGGAAGGCAACATGCTAAAGCCGGCTTTGTCAAATTCATTGATGCCTTTGGCATATTCGGTG
Organism: Pedobacter sp. GR22-6; assembly: GCF_037402555.1. Taxonomy (NCBI): domain Bacteria; kingdom Pseudomonadati; phylum Bacteroidota; class Sphingobacteriia; order Sphingobacteriales; family Sphingobacteriaceae; genus Pedobacter; species Pedobacter sp. GR22-6. The sequence goes on along the minus strand of NZ_JBBEUC010000002.1, from coordinate 682,883 downwards.
CTCGACAGGCTCATTTGCTGCACCATCGGATAGTTCACAATATTGATGACACATTCCTTTACCTCCAATACATTTTCCAATGTGTGTTTCGTGGTATTGTCGCGCACCCGCCGCGCAGGAGAAAAAATGCACATTGGCGGATTGGTGCTGAAGAGGTTGAAGAAACTGAAAGGACTGAGGTTGATGTTACCTGCCTGGTCAATGGTGGAAGCAAAACAGATCGGCCTCGGCGCAATGGCATACTGGAGGTAGTTTTGCAATTGCGCCGGGGACAGTTCTGAGGTATTGATGGTCAGCATAAGGATTTTTATGAGGGAATATGAATTATTTCTTCAAAGCAAGGATAGAAAAATCAGTATCTGCTTTTTTGATGGTATTGCTCAGGCGGCCCAGCCCGGTGATTTCCATTTCTACGATGTCCCCATCCTGCAACCACTGTGGTTTAAAGCCGGGATTATTTAGCAAACCCGTACCGTTCAGTTCCAGGAAGCAACCTGTACCAACGGTTCCCGAGCCGATCACATCTCCGGGCAAAATATCTGCACCATAAGCGCAACGTTCGATGATTTCTGCGAAAGTCCAGTCCATATCGCCCATACTGCCTGCCGAGACTTCCACTCCATTTACCGTACAAGTCATTTTCAAATTATAGTTATTGCCGGTATGCCCTGATTTTGCCGCTACTTTGTAGGGCTCAAGTTCATCTGGTGTGACCAGCCATGGACCGATCACCGTGGAAAAGTCTTTGCCTTTTGCCGGCCCCAGGTTGAGCAGCATCTCCTCCATCTGCAATGTCCTTGCACTCATGTCGTTCATGACCATATAGCCTGCGATATAGCTATCGGCCTCGGCAGCGGTGACATTACGTCCCTTTTTACCGATCACCACTGCTACCTCCAGTTCAAAATCCAGTTTCTGAAAATGATCCGGCATACACTCAATCTCCCCAGGCCCCTGAATGGCGTTGTGATTGGTGAAATAAAATATAGGATATTGGTCGAATTCTGCAATCATGTCAACTTTACGGTTGCGGCGTGCCGCAGCTACATGCTGACGAAAAGCGTAGCCATCGCGGCAGGAAGTTGGATGCGGAACAGGTGCCAGCAACTCATAAAAAGCTTCTTCCTTTGGCTCAAGTTCTCCCGATTTGATCTGGGCATCGATCTTCTTCGCACGTTCCATCAACACCTCACCACCTTGCAGAAAGGCATTCATTTCATCCGGCAATTGCTTGTCGCAGGAATTTAAATTATAAATATGTCCGTTTACAAAAACACCCAGGTGCTCTCTGTCTTCTGTTTTATAGGATACCAGTTTCATATTTTTAGATTTTAAGTAGTCGTGCCAAATCTATATAAAATTACAGCAAACCTCTTCATAAAAAAATTCTGAGCAGAATATTTGATCCATAGTTTGGCTAATGTTAGATATTCTATTTACTTTAGCCCCAGCAAATAAGATGACACATAGCAGTTTCATATACCAGAACCAAATTGCGAGGCAGGCCCTCGCCTCTTTCAGGTATGCCATGCTTTCCAAACTCATCTTTGCCCAATACTCCATATAAGCCTTTCTTTTCCTGATTCGCTTCTTTAAAACGTTTTGTACGTTTTAATCGTTATTATTTATATCATTTTAACCATATATAACCTTAGCTATGCCAATTTACCATACGTTAGGAACTATACCTGCTAAAAGACATACGGTTTTTCGTAAACCGGATGGTAAACTGTATGCGGAAGAGCTGGTTTCTACAGAAGGATTTTCCAGCCTATACTCGCTGGTCTATCACTGTCACCCCCCAACTATTGTTAAATCCCTGGGCGAGCCCTATTCCGTTGAGCCGAAGATCGCCCGTGAGAAACACCTGCGACACACGAGCCTCATCGGATTCAACATCAAGCCGGAGGATGATTACCTGCAGAGCCGTAAAGCTGTACTGGTCAACAATGACCTGCACATCTCACTCGCTGCACCACGTAAGTCCATGACCGACTATTTCTACAAGAACAGTCAGGCTGACGAAGTAATCTTCATCCACCAGGGCAGCGGTACACTCAAGACCGGATTTGGCAAGATCAAATTTGCTTATGGCGATTACCTGGTGATCCCGCGCGGTACCATTTACCAAATGGAATTTGACAATGAAGACAACCGCCTGTTCATCACCGAAAGTTTCAGTCCGATCCGGACGCCCAAGCGTTACAGGAACGCTTTCGGACAACTGGAAGAACATGCGCCCTATTGTGAGCGCGATATCAGAAGGCCGCAGAACCTGGAGACCTTCGATGAATATGGAGACTTCAAGGTGCTGATCAAAAAGCAGGGCATCATGTATCCTTATATATATGCCACCCACCCCTTCGATTTTGTGGGCTGGGACGGCTTCCATTATCCATGGGCATTTTCCATCCATGATTTTGAACCGATCACAGGCAGGCTCCATCAGCCACCCCCGGTACATCAAACTTTCGAAGGCCACAATTTTGTGATCTGTTCCTTCGTACCCCGGAAATACGATTACCATCCTTTGTCTATACCCGCGCCTTACAACCATAGTAATGTAGACAGCGACGAAGTGCTGTACTACGTAGATGGCGATTTCATGAGCCGCAAGAGTGTGGTCAAGGGTCAGATTACATTACACCCGGGAGGTATCCCACATGGACCGCATCCAGGTACTGTAGAGAAATCCATCGGAAAGGAAAGTACTGAAGAACTGGCCGTAATGATCGACCCCTTCCGTCCGCTCATGCTGACCGAAGATGCCATTGCCATAGAAGATGAGAACTACCACAAAAGCTGGCAGGAGAACATCGAGTAAAAAGAACTTATTATTCATAAAATAAATTGAAATGTCAACACAAACATTTGCAGAGAAAATAGCTAAGGCCCAGGATTTCCTTCCCATCAATGGAACAGACTACATTGAGTTCTATGTCGGGAATGCCAAGCAGGCTGCGCATTATTATAAAACAGCTTTCGGCTTTCAGTCTGTGGCTTACGCCGGACCGGAAACGGGTGTACGTGACCGTGCTTCCTATGTATTGCAGCAAGGCAAAATCAGACTCGTACTTACTACAGGTCTGAAATCTGACAGCCTGGTTGCAGAACATGTAAAAAAACACGGCGATGGTGTGAAAGTATTGGCCCTATGGGTAGACGATGCCTACAGCGCCTTTGAAGAAACGACCAAACGTGGTGCGGTGCCCTACCAGGAACCAGTAACCCTTACAGATGAGCATGGCGAAGTACGCATGTCCGGCATTTATACTTATGGAGAAACGGTTCACATGTTCATAGAACGCAAGAACTATAACGGATCTTTCCTGCCAGGTTATCAGGACATGAAAAGCGATTATAACCCGGAAGAAACCGGATTGCTGTACATCGACCATTGCGTAGGTAATGTGGGATGGAACCGCATGAACGATACTGTAAAATGGTATGAAGATGTGATGGGTTTTGTGAACATCCTGTCTTTTGATGACAAACAGATCAACACCGAATATTCGGCGCTGATGAGCAAGGTGATGAGTAATGGAAATGGCTTTTCGAAATTCCCGATCAACCAACCTGCAGAAGGTAAAAAGAAATCGCAGATTGAAGAATACCTGGAATTCTATGAAGGCGAGGGTGTGCAGCACATTGCGGTAGCCACCAAAGATATCCTTCACACCGTAAAAGCCTTAAAAGCCAGGGGAGTAGAGTTTCTAAGCGCACCTCCAGAAGCCTACTACAACATGATGCCGGAGCGTGTAGGCGAGATTGACGAAGAGGTGGCGCAACTGAAAGAACTGGGCATTTTGGTCGACTGCGATGAAGAAGGCTATTTACTCCAGATTTTCACCAAGCCGGTAGAAGACCGTCCGACCTTATTCTTTGAGATCATCCAGCGCAAAGGGGCACAATCCTTTGGTGCAGGAAATTTCAAGGCCTTGTTTGAATCTTTAGAACGCGAACAGGAACTGAGAGGAAACTTATAATTGTAGACTACCCTTTCAAAGGGGTTTGATTAGGGGTATTTACATTATACAATACGTCGCGCAGCGACATTAAAGGGTGAACTGAAACAGCGGTCACCCTTTTTTATTGCCCCTCTTTTAAAAAAAATAATTAATTTCGGACTTTAAGGTCAGCTATCGTGGAATGGAAATCAAGATCATCAGCAGAATAACTCTCTTTTTTATGCGTTTCAGAATGGCTTTCGGGCTATTTCAGAAAAATGATCCCCTTCGTCTTGCTGGCGCTACTGCCTTTTTTGCCAATTTTGCCTTGCCTCCTATTCTATTGATCCTCATTCGACTATTTGGGTTCTTTATGGACCGTAGAATTCTGGCTACCCGGCTTTTCGAAAGGCTGGGAAATATCCTGGACGATGACAGTACCGGTCAGATCAGGCAGACCCTGAGGAACATCCGGGGGATCGATCATCAATGGTATGCTACCCTGATCAGTTTTGTGTTTTTCCTGTTTGTGGCCACTACACTCTTCAATGTGATTAAGAACTCCATGGACCAGATCTGGTCCATCGGAAAAAAAGATCATGTAGGTATTATGTTTACGATGAAACTCCGGGCCAGATCGATGGTAATCATCCTGCTGGCGGGCATTTTGTTTTTATTAGGTTTCGTGACAGATGCGATACAGGCTTTTATAGGCGGCTATATCAATACCGCATCACCAACTTTCGGTAAATTCTTTCTGTCCATCCTCAATCAGTTGCTCTTTGTAGTAATCGTGATGGCCTGGTTTACTGTATTATTCAGATACCTTACCAATGGTCGCCCGAGCTGGATGCTGGCCATGAGGGGCGGTCTGCTCACAGCGGTTTTGTTCACCGTCGGTAAATACATCCTGCGCATTCTTCTTCCGATGAGCGGGATCGGCAACGTATACGGAACATCGGGTTCCATTGTGCTGATCATGCTCTTTGTATTTTATTCATCCTTCATCTTTTATTTCGGTGCCTGCTATGTAAAAGTGTTGAGTGAAGACAAAGACATGCCTATACGTCCCATTAAAGGAGCATATAACTATGAAATTAAAGAAGTAATGAAAGATGTTTAGCAGGCCTGCGCAGTGTTTATTTTTTCGAAGCCCTGCATCTCAAAGACTGCCAGTTTATTCAGCAGGTTGTAATGTAAGGTTCCGAAGAAATTGACGATCCCTTCGTTATTCTTACCTTCAATACAAATACTTTCCTTGACGATCTCTTTGTGTTCAAAATTCTGTTCAGTCAATATCACATCTTCGTCCTGAATTTTTACATCATCAGCAGCGATAGAGAACTGTTTCAGCAGCTCTGAGAAGCTTTGTCCGTTTAGCAATAGTTCTTTGATATTCATACCTGTATAGTTTAGGGTTAGGGAAGAATTGGATATCAATATTAAGGCCAAAAAGAAAGGGTAAACACTTAATGTTTACCCTTTTATCAAAAATGTGGATAACTCGCTTTTCTGCTAGAACAGACGGTAAGCCAGACCAAGTGTAAACAAACTCAATTTTTGTCCATCATAGTTGTCTTTGCCTATTTTAGATAATCCCTGTTCGTATCTGAGGTCGATACCCAATTTGGAGATATCCAGACCTGCACCGAACTGCCATGCGATATTCTGCCCCTTAAAATTTCCGTTAAATACGTTACCTGCAGCATCTGAAAAAGACTGGTCATCGCTCAGGATAAAAGAAACTACCGGACCTGTGTTCAGACGAACACCTATCCCTGCAGCACCTATTTTGGTACCCACCAATACAGGCACATCCAGACTGGTGAACTTCACATCATTTTCCTGCCCGGCGTCATTCTTCAGGGTGGTGTTTTTACCACTCAGGTATAGTTCAGGCTGCAAATGGATTCCTGCGGCACCAATGCGTGCCCATAGTCCGGCATAGTATCCAGCCCTGTTGTCGCTGCTCAGAGTATTCTCTTTGCTTAATTTAGACAAGTTGGTTCCTCCTTTCAGACCGAACTGAAAACTTGGCAATACCTGGCTGAAAGCAGCAAGATTAAAGCAAATGAATAATGCCGACAAAATGATTTTTTTCATAATACAATGATTAGTGTGATATTAAATTATCTATGTAAAACTAAGTATATTTTTAATTCAAAACTAAATTACGTAGTTTTATAATAATAACACGCAACCCGAGCATTGGATTTAAATTTTAATATTTATTCTCTCTTTTTAATCTTCTTCGGTTTAATTACCATCATTTTATCTTGTTACATCTATAAAAAAGAAAGCGGTGCTGTCCGTTTTTTTGGATTCATGATGTTCTCCAACTCCATATGGTCGATCGGTTATGGCTTTGAACTGGCCTGTACGCAACTAAAGGATGCGGTCATCTTCAACAATATAGAGTATATCGGCATTGCATATATGCCCCTTCACTGGATATTGTTTTGCACAAGGCTCACCGGAGTTGAACTCCTGAAGAAAAGCAGGGCCAGTTTTGCACTGCTTGCTTCCTTTTCAACAATCGTATTGTTGCTGGTTTGGACCAATCCGCTGCACCATTTTTATTTCAGTAATTTCTCCATGGAACACGGCGAAAAAATTACGCTTTTGAACTTAAACATGGGCCCCGGTTATTGGATCTTTACTTTCTATTTTTATGGTGTGCTTGCTTATGGTTGTTACTTACTGCTTACCAAGTTCCGAAAATCAGATCCTCTATATAAAAATCAGCACTACAGCATCGTAATTGCATTGAGCATTCCGCTATTTGCCAACATACTGTACATGATCGGCATCCGGCCATTCGGAAACCTGGACCTCACACCCTTTGCTTTTACGGCATCTGTGCTGCTCATAACAGCAGGCATCTACCGCTTTAAGCTGTTTGACATCGTACCGGTGGCGCGTGAACGTGTGCTGGAACTGGTAGAAGACGGCTTTGTGATCCTGGATCATAAGAAGCGGATCATCGATTACAATAAGGTTTTCGGAAAGTACCTGGAGGATTTTGCACGGCAGCAAATCGCAGGGAGCTTCATTTCTGAAGTATTGCCGGGTCAAACAGTTCTTTTTGATTTTCTGGAGCACCGCCAATCGGGAATACTGGAACTCAATTTGACAAAAGGCCAGGAGTCACTGGATGTAGAGGCTGATGTCCGCTACCTCAACGAGCACCAGACGGGACACGATGTCATCATCATCAAGTTCCGGGACCTCACCCCTATGAAGGAGGAAGCGTTAAAAATTCGTCTGCAGGCCATAGAACTCCAAAAGCTCAACCAATTGAAAGACCGGATTTTTTCCATCATTTCTCATGACCTGAGGGGGCCATTGGTCAACCTTTCCGAGGTGCTGAAGATGATCAACAACAATGAGATGTCGGCAGAAGAGTTCAAATTGCTCTCTCCTACCCTCAATAAAGACATCATCTATACCACCGATCTACTGGAAAATATACTCCACTGGTCCAGAAGTCAGCTGGAAGGATATGGCATCCGAAAAGAATTCTTTGACCTGAAAGCCGTGGTGGTCAACGAAGTGAGCTATCATGCTGCCGCCGCCACTGCAAAAAAGATAGAGATCATACAGGATGTTTTTCCAGGGGCACAGGTCTATGCAGATGTCCTGATGATCCAGATTGTCATCCGAAATTTATTGAGCAACGCGATTAAGTTTTGTCATGAAAATTCAGTAATCCAACTCAGTTCCGTATTTACAAAAGATAATTTCATGCAGTTGCACATACGGGACACGGGTATCGGGATCTCGAAGGAAGTCCTGGACAAACTTTTTAGCGGGGAAAACTATTCCAGTCGCGGTACCATGAACGAAAAGGGAACAGGACTAGGCCTGGTTGTCTGTAAAGAATTCATCGAAAAAAATGGGGGTAAAATGAGGGTCGAGAGTGAACCTGGAAAAGGCTCCAGTTTTTACATCGACATACCCGTTGCATAAAAAAGCCACCTTATTTACATAAGGCGACCTGAGTTCTGACATTTCAGGATCAATTGCCTGTAACTTCGTTGATCGCTTGTTGTTCTTTTAGCGCGTCTACATTATTCTTATTCCCAAAATTCTGGGTTTTCTCCGCAAAATAATCAAGAATGCTTACAATGGTATCCAGGTTGTCTGCTACCCTTTGGTGCATGTCCGGAAGGTCCTTTTCTAACTTTTTATCACCCAATTCTATATTGTCCACTTCGATCTTTCCGATCTTCTGGATGATGGCTTGCTGGCTATGTTGAAGGTCTTCCAATTCCCTTACGATCTTCTGCATCAATTCGAACTTTTTTAACGTATCCATATGCTTACTGAATTTAGATTAATATTCTGTTTTCTATTTTAATGAACCAATTACCCTGCCAATATGTTTGATTTAAGATTTGTTATCTGGATTATTAGCCTTATACTCGTAATTCAATTGTTTATTCAGCCTTGCTATTTTATGAAGAAGTTGCTTTTATTTTTCCTGTTGTTCAGCCCGTTCCAGTTTGGTTTTGCTCAGAATGCGACGCAGGGTGACTTACCAAAACTGGCCTATGAGAACCTGCGTACAGGTAAATTGATTGAAGCAGAACAACAATACGCAAAACTTTATGCCGCCGATTCCGGCAATGTAGATCTGATGCTGCAGCTTGCCGAAATCAGCAGCAGACGGGGTAACCAAAGACAGGCACGCAGTTATTACCTTTCAGTGCTCAATAAAGACAGCAGCAATTTCATTGCCCATAAACAACTCGCGCTTTTAGCCAAAAGCAGGGCAGGAATTCCCAATATGGAGCTGCTGAAAAAAGCCAATCAACTGAACCCTGGAGATGCTGATGTGGTTGTAGAATTGTGTCAGCTCTATTTCAAATCGAACGCTTTCGCGACGGCAGAAAAACTATTGGAGCCCGCATTAAAGGCAGATACCGCCAACCTGCGCCTTTTGGAAATGAAAATGCCTATAGGTGTTGCGGCGAAGCGTTACAAAGAAGTGATCGCCACAGGAAATCAACTGCTGGCGGCTGGCGATAGTGCTACAGTGGTACTCAACAATCTGGGAAAATCTTATTTCATGATACTCGACTACAAAAATGCACTGAAAAATTTCCTGGACATTAGAGATACCCTGGACAAAGAAATCCTCTTCCAGCAGATCGCAGCAACCTACAGGGGCTTAAAAGACTACAAGAATGCGATCGGCGCCCTCCAGGCTGCTATAAAAGCCAGTGTATCTACCAGGACGGCCACTTATTACGGACAACTGGGTGATTCTTATGAAATGAGCGGAAAGAATGAAGAGGCCAATGCAGCTTATAAGAAAGGGCTTCAGTTTGAAAACAATGGAACCCTGTATTACAATATCGCCCTGCTTTACGAGACCAAGCTCAATGATAAAAAGAATGCAGCCAGCTATTATGAACAATACCTGGGCACACTCAATGAAAAAACCCAGGGCAGACAGATCATCTTCATCAAAAGAAAGATCGAGGAACTGAAAAAATAATTATCTGCGCGTAAGACGGGCCACGTATTTACCGATGATGTCGAATTCGATATTCACATGATCACCTTCCTGCACTTCCTGCAAATTGGTGTGTTCAAAGGTATATGGAATGATGAAGACTGAAAACTCATCGTCCGCAGATCCAACCACCGTCAGGCTGATCCCGTTAACGCAAACCGAGCCCTTCTCCACGGTGACATTTCCTGCAGAAGCATCGTATCTGAACCTGTACTCCCAGCTGCCATCCAGCTCGGCACGCTTCACGCATACTGCAGTCTGATCCACATGGCCTTGTACAATGTGACCGTCCAGTCGGCCATTCATCTGCATACAACGCTCCAGGTTCACCTTACTGCCTTCAAAAAGCGAAGCCAGATTGGTCTTTTGCAGGGTTTCATCTATAGCAGTCACGGTATGGCTTTCGGCATCCAGGGCCACCACAGTAAGGCATACCCCGTTGTGTGCCACACTTTGGTCGATCTTCAGTTCATGACTAATGGCCGATTGTATCGTATAATGACGGTTGCTGCCTTCTTTACTGATCCGGGTTACTTCACCCAATGTTTCTATAATGCCTGTAAACATATTTACGAGTTAAACTTAATTCTATTTTTTCTCCACACACCTGAGGCCGGCGTGGTTGCGCTTGCTGTTTTCGCCACAGTCTTCTTCTTAAACGACTGCACTGCAAATATTGCGGCGAGCATCGCTTCATCCTCTGCCTCCGCCTTCAGACTGTCCGAACTAAAAAAGTTTCCGACAAAATGCGTATCAAAGCTACCCGTCCTGAAGGCAGGATGCTGCATCACAAATTTCCCAAAGTTTAAAGTAGTTTTTATACCGGTAATGTCATATTCATCTATGGCACGGATCATCCGTTCAATAGCTTCTGCCCGGTCGCCGCCGTAGGTGATCAGTTTAGCGATCATCGGGTCATAGTAAATGGGAATTTCCATACCCTGTTCAAAACCATCATCTACCCTTACGCCATTACCTTTCGGTGTCCTGTAGGTTTGCAACAGGCCAATATCAGGCAGGAAATTATTTTCCGGATCTTCGGCGTATACCCTCAGCTCAATGGCATGTCCCCTGATCTCCAGATCCGATTGCCCATAGGACAAGGCTTCTCCCCTGGCAATCCTGATCTGTTCCTTCACCAGGTCCAAGCCGGTAATCAGCTCAGTAACCGGATGCTCCACCTGCAGACGGGTGTTCATCTCCAGGAAAAAGAAATCCAGGTTTTCATCCAGGATAAATTCTACAGTACCTGCCCCCGTGTAATCTACAGCACGGGCAACATCCACAGCACAGGCTCCCATACGCAGCCTGATCTCTTCTGTAAGCACACTGGAGGGCGCTTCTTCAATCACCTTCTGGTGACGGCGCTGAATGGAGCATTCCCTTTCAAACAGGTGAACAATATTGCCATGCGTATCGCCGAGTACCTGGATTTCAATATGACGTGGGGAAGAAACGTATCGCTCTATAAATACAGAGCCATCACCAAAGGCAGATTTAGCTTCACTTACAGCCAATTGCATCTGTTCTTCAAAATCCTCTGCTTTGTCGACGATCCGCATCCCTTTGCCCCCACCTCCCGCAGCAGCCTTGATCAAGATGGGAAATCCAACTTCTACCGCACGCAGTTTGGCTTCCGGCAGATCGGTAATGGCTTCTTCCGTACCCGGTACCATCGGAATGTTGTATTTCAGCGCAGCAGCCTTGGCCGAAAGTTTATTGCCCATGATTTCCATCGCCTCAGGGCTGGGTCCAATTAAAATCAAGCCGGCATCTCTTACCAATCTGGCAAATGCTGCATTCTCCGATAAAAACCCGTAGCCTGGATGGATCGCTTCCGCCCCGGTCAGTTTACAGGCTTCAATGATCTTTTCGCCCACAAGGTAAGACTGACTGGATGCCGCCGGACCGATACAGACTGCTTCATCGGCATACCGCACATGCAGGGCATCTCGGTCGGCCTCGGAATACACCGCAACGGTTTTGATACCCATTTCACGCGCCGAGCGCATAATACGCAGCGCAATTTCACCACGATTGGCAATCAATATCTTATTCATACTGGAATGATTTAATCGTTTCTATCGTTCTGTCGATCATTTCCGCCGACAGATCCAGGTGAGTAACCATGCGGATCGCATCCGGTCCCATCATGCTGCAAAGAATCCCTTTATCGGCAAATTGCTGAACAAATGCTGCTGGCTTCAGACCTTCCACAACTTTGAAAATCACAATATTTGTTTCTACCGGCAATATGGAAGCCACGTAGTTTTGTTCCGACAAAGCCATAGCCAGTGCAGCTGCATGCTGATGATCTGTGGCCAGACGGCCGATATGATGATCCAGCGCATATATCCCCGCTGCCGCGAGGAAACCTGCCTGCCGCATTCCACCGCCAAAAGCTTTTCTGATCTTTGTTGCTTTCCTGATCATCTCCTTTGAGCCCAGCAATACAGAACCCACGGGAGCCCCAAGTCCTTTAGACAAGCAGATCGAGATGCCATCAAAGTATTTCCCATAGTGCTTCGCCTGGTCGCCTGTAGCCACAAGTGCATTAAAAAGCCTTGCTCCGTCCAGATGAAGTTTTATCCCTTTAATGTTACACAAAGTATGAATGGGTTCTATTTGCGGCAAACGATAACAGGCTCCACCGCCTTTATTGACTGTATTTTCGAGCACAACGAGACTGGTGTTCGGGTAATGGATGTTCTCTTCATTGATTTCAGGCTCGATCAGTTCCGGGCTCAGGATTCCCCTTTCTGCATGCAAAAGCCGGACCGATGCACCAGAGTGAAAGGCAATACCACCACCTTCGTAACGGTATACATGCGCAGTCTGATCACAGATCACCTCGTCCATCGGCTGAGTAAAACACTTGATAGCGAGCTGATTGGTCATGGTTCCGGAAGGACAGAACAATCCTGCTTCCATGCCCAGCATGGCAGCCAGTTTACGCTGCAGCTCATTTACTGTTTCATCTTCCCCAAAAACATCATCGCCAACCCGCGCAGACATCATGGCATCTAGCATGCCGGCTGTGGGTTTTGTTAGGGTATCACTTCTTAAGTCAATTTTCATGTATCAATTTTAAGGAGCCAAAAGCATTATTTTTTCGCTTAAAAACATCGTTGTTGCGAATATAATCGATAGCTTTCAAAAGCTCGTATTTTAAAATTTGGATTTTAAAATAACAAGCGTATTTTAGCTTAGTGTTTTTTTAACAATATGGTAACCTAAAAATCACGAGCAAAACCTTAAAAAACACTGTTTTTGAAGTAATAAAGGCAGAAAATCGAAAATCAACCAAAATAGAAAATTAAAATTTATGAAAAGAAACCATACAAAAGAGTTAGGATTATTTACTTTTATCCCGAAAAAAACAAATTAAGATGATAGTTATTGCAGATGGTGGTTCAACCAAAACCAATTGGTGTTTAATTAATGAAGCTGGCAGAAAAATTCTGTTTAACACAGAAGGATACAACCCTTATTTCTCGAGCACAGAATACATTATTGAATCTCTGAACAAATCCCTTCCGGATTTCCTGGAGACCGAAAAACTAACAGAAGTAAACTATTATGGCGCAGGCTGTTCTACAGATGCTAAACGCAAAGTAGTAGCTGACGCAATGAAACAGGTATTCCCTAATGCCGAAATCAATATCGGACACGATTTACTGGCTTCATGCCGTGCATTGTTGGGTGACGAACCTGGCTTCGCAGCAATTCTGGGTACTGGTACCAATAGCTGCCTGTACGACGGAAACGACATTACCCTGAACATTGACTCTCTGGGCTATTTCCTGGGAGACGAAGGAAGCGGATGTTTCATCGGTAAACGCATTCTATCTGACTACATGAAAGGTTATATGCCTAAAGGATTGAGAGAAAGCTTTTACGATAACTTCGCACTGACCAACGAAGATATTTTCGATCACATTTACAATAAACCATTGCCTAACCGTTTCTGCGCCGGTTTCAGTAAGTTTCTGTACGACTTCAAAGACAACTACGAAGATTATACATTCGCGACTGTAGAGTATGCATTTACAGCATTTTTCGAAAACCTGGTGGTGCATTATCCAAACTACAAAGATTACAAATTAAACTGCGTAGGATCTGTAGGATACAGCTTCAGGGACATCCTGAGTGTAGTGGCCGACAGGTACGAAATGGGTATCGGAAAAATCATCCGCTCACCTATAGATGACCTGGTAGAATACCACCTGCATACCGCAAAAAAAGCATAAGGAGGTATACCTAATAAAAAAATCCCCGGAGCAAAAAGCTCCGGGGATTTTTTTTGAATGGGCAGATCCGGGATTTAAAAAGAAATCTCCTTGCCAAACAGTTTGGCATATTTCCGTCTGTCGAACTTATACAACGTTGCAGCCCTAAAGGATACCCCCTGTTGCTTTTCTTCCAGGTCTTTCAGCACGCCAAAGCTCAGCATTTTCTTCCTGAAATTTCTTTTGTCCAGTTTCTTGCTCAGGATGACCTCATAGACATTCTGAAGCTGGGTAAGTGTAAACTTCTCCGGCAACAATTCAAACGCGATCGGCTGGTGCTTGATCCGCCTTTTGATTTTTTCCAGACCTTTTTCAAAGATCTGCTGATGGTCAAATGCCAGTTTAGGCAATTCCTTCACATTGATCCAATGGGCTTGTTTAGCATAGGTGCTTAGCGGTTTGAGTGCTTTATCTCCGCCCAACCTCAGCAGCGCATAATACGCAATACTCACGACCCTTCCCTGAGGGTGCCTGTTCACATCACCAAAGGTGTAATATTGTTCCATGTAAATATTGGTCAGACCCGTGAGTTCATTCAGGATCCTGGAAGCCGATTGATCCAGACTTTCGTTTTCTTCAACGATATTACCAGGCAGGGCCCACCAATCCTTAAAAGGTTCCTCGTTCCTTTCGATCAGAAGAATTTTCAATTCTCCCTCATCGAAACCGAACACCACACAATCAATCGAGAAAGTGGAATTAAACTTTGGTAAGACTTCTTTCAAAATATTAATTTTATAAATATTAAAGCAAATAAATATACTTGTTTCCTAATAACATAGAAAAATAAAAAATAAATTACTTAGTGTAAATAATACACCTTATATTCGTATAAATAAATCATGAAACCAAATATCAAAAATATAGCTGTATTAACATCAGGCGGAGATGCTCCCGGAATGAATGCCTGCATCAGAGCAGTAGTACGTACCGGTATTTACAATGGTATAAATATGTTTGGAGTTTTGCAAGGATATCAGGGATTAATTAATAACAACATTAATCCGATGGATGCAAGATCTGTAAGCAACATCATTCACCTGGGTGGTACAGTTCTAAAAACAGCACGTTGTCTTGAGTTCAAGACAGAGGAAGGACAAGAAATTGCCTTTCAGAATTTACAATCGAGAGGTATTGACGGCCTTGTGGTCATTGGTGGCGACGGAACATTTACTGGTGCGCAACGCTTTGGAAAAAAGTATGGCGTACGTGTAATGGGTGTACCGGGAACCATCGACAATGATTTGTACGGTTCTGACTTTACTTTGGGTTATGATACGGCCATCAATACGGTCATCGAAGCCATCGACAAGATCAGGGACACCGCAGACTCACATGACCGCTTATTTTTTATTGAAGTAATGGGACGCGATTCCGGGTGTATTGCATTGAGAAGTGCAATCTCCAGCGGAGCAGAAGCCGTATTGTTGCCGGAAAAGGAAACCAGCCTGGACGAACTGATCACTCAATTGGAAGCAGGTGCTTCTACTAAGAAATCATCCAGTATCGTAATTGTTTCTGAGGGACACAAACAAGGCGGCGCCTACGACATCGCAAAAAAAGTTAAAGAGCGTTTTAACCATTATGATACAAAAGTAACTATCTTAGGCCACCTTCAGCGCGGGGGCAGTCCAAGCAGCTTCGACAGGATACTGGCAAGCAGGTTGGGATTTGCAGCTGTAAATGAACTTTTGAGAGGAAATACCATGCAAATGGTAGGATTAAGGGGTAACGATATCGTCACTACAGACATTGAAGAAGCCCTGACCAAACACTCGTTCAAGTTGGAGAGCGACTTATTGGAGATGACAAAAGTATTATCTATATAACGTATGATTGCAGTAGTTTATAGCGGATCGAAAACGGCATTCTGGAAAATAGCCAGAGACGGCAAGACTATTGCCGAATGTACCATGCCGGGTATCAATCCATGCTTTAACGACCAAAAATCAATCCTTCAGGCACTCAACAAAAAAGTGATCCTGATCAATCATGCGGAAAGCATCAAAAAGATCTTTGTTTTCGCAGCAGGAGCATCTTCTCCCGAAAGGAGAAATGAACTGGCTGAAACTTTGGGAATGTTCTTTAAGTATAGCAAGATTACTGTAAAAGACGACATCAGCGGCGCTGCGATTTCAGCCTGCTACAATAGTCCTGGTATCGTGGGCATCCTGGGAAGTGGTGCACATTGCGCTTATTTCGATGGTAAAAATCCAGAACAAAATAATTTCGGTCTCGGCTATATCCTTGGAGACGAAGGTTCATCCAATTACCTGGGAAAGATCGTACTGAAAAACTTCATCCAGCACAAATTGCCTGCAGACCTGCAAAAGCAGTTCGAGGCAAAATATAACCTGGACAGGCCTCAGATCCTGGAACGTGTGTACAAAAAACCCATGGCGCAGCAGTTCCTAAGTTCTTTCTTTGATTTTTTCCTGGAAAACAGGGAACATAAATACGTGAAAGACACCGTGAATTCGGCTTTTGACAGGTATATCAAAACCTATCTGCTCCCTACACAGGAGAAACATCCGGGAAAAGAAATCCATTTCGTGGGTCTTGTTGCGGGAAGTTTCCAGGATGAACTCAGACAAGTTGCGCGTGACAACAACTTACAGATTATATCAATTACTAAAGAACCCATATACAATTTACTAAACTACTATTCAAATTAATAAGATGAGCAAAATTGGAATAAACGGCTTTGGCCGTATCGGCAGATTGGTTTTCAGAGCCGCATTAAAAAGAGGATTAGATATCGTTGCAATCAATGATCTTGTAGAGCCGGATTACATGGCTTATATGTTGAGATATGATTCTACACATGGTCGTTTCGACGGTACCATCGAGGTAGAAAACGGAAACCTTGTAGTTAATGGAAAAACAATCCGCATCACTGCTGAGAGAGATCCGGCTAACTTGAAATGGGATGAAGTAGGTGTAGAAACTGTAATCGAATCTACCGGTCTTTTCTTAACTCAGGCAGATGGTCAAAAACACATCACAGCAGGTGCAAAAAGAGTAGTATTCTCTGCTCCGGCAAAAGATGATACCCCTACTTATGTAATGGGTGTAAACCACCAGAAATTAACTGCAGACCAAACTATTGTTTCGAATGCATCATGTACTACAAACTGTTTAGCACCAATTGCTAAAGTATTGAACGATAACTTCGGTATCGTAGAAGGTTTGATGAGTACTATTCACGCAGTAACTGCAACTCAAAAAACTGTTGATGGTCCTTCTGCTAAAGACTGGAGAGGTGGACGTGGTGGTTTCTCTAATATCATCCCTTCATCAACCGGTGCTGCTAAAGCAGTAGGTTTGGTACTTCCTGAATTGAAAGGAAAATTAACTGGTATGTCTTTCCGCGTTCCTGTAGCCGACGTTTCTGTTGTCGATCTTACTGTACGTTTGGAAAAACCTGCTACATATGAAGACGTTAAAAAAGCCATGAAAGCTGCCTCTGAAGGTGAGTTGAAAGGCGTATTGGCATATACTGAAGACGAAGTGGTTTCTTCTGATTTCATCGGCGACGATCACGCATCAATTTTTGATGCAAAAGCTGGTATTTCACTGAATGACAACTTTGTTAAGGTAGTTTCTTGGTACGATAACGAATGGGGCTATTCTAATGCATTAGCTAAATTCGTAGAATACTACGGAAACTTAAAGTAAAACCCGTTCATACAGGTTTATATTTGGTTAGAAAAGGGATGCGCGTGGATGCGGCATCCCTTTCTTTTTTCTTGGATATTCGATCTCAAAGCTTACTTTTGTCGAAACAAAACTGCTCTGTAGAGCCAAATACCAATAAAAATTACATAACCAATGAAAAAATTATTTTGCGCACTCGCAATTTCAGCTGTTTTCGCCAGCTGCCAGAGCACTCTCAACACAAAAACTTATCTGCCAAGAACCATTTCAGCGAATGAAAAGTTCAATGACCCACAACCTGAATTAGACAGTGCTTTTAAAGTAGTACAAATCAGCGACGATAAGCGTGCCGGCACACCTGAAGATCCTAAAATCTGGTACCAGATCAAAAGAGGTGACACGACCATAAAAATTCAGACCAACCCCTCAGATGCAGCTTCAGGTGTAATCGATTTCAAAGATTTCACCTTTGTCAATACACAGAAAACTTGTCTCCTTGCCCAGGTAAAAGATAGTTCAGGCCTCACCGCCCCTTTTTATCTGATTGCTTTTAAAGACGGAAAAGTAGACATCGTAAGTCTATATCGCGCCTCCAAAGGAAGCCAGGATGATAAATTGATGGGCTTAAGCCGCATTGGAAGAGATGGCTATGTCATCAACCATGATTTTTTCATCACCAACGTAAATGCAAAATTATACTTCATCAAAAGACCTGATGAAAATGAGCGCATCAAAGGACAATTCATCGTCAAGTCACCAGATAAACAAACACTGGTATTTTTAATGCCTTCATCTGACCTTTATCAGGTAAATTACATCACCAACGATACTTACACGGTTCCACTTGGCATCAAGGCAGATCTGGAAGGCGTCTATACGCACATTCAGACCAAGTTCCGCTGGGACAAAGACAAAAAAGGCGTTCAGTTCCTGAAGCCAGGCAACGATGACCGAATCGTTGACATCAGCGAATTCAAATAAGCTTTAAACGGTGCAGCCCAAAGGTCTGCACCGCTTGTTTTACAAGCGCATCCGCTGGATACGCACCGCATTTAAGATTGCCAATAAGGCTACACCAACATCAGCAATAACAGCTTCCCAAAGTGTGGCCACACCACCCGCTCCCAGGATCAGTACCAACACTTTGACTGTCATCGCCAGGATGATATTTTGCCAGACTACATTCCTGGTCAGCTTCCCAATCTGTATCGCTGTGAATATTTTAGAAGGCTGGTCGTTCTGAATGACGATATCTGCAGTTTCTATGGTCGCATCACTCCCGAGTCCGCCCATCGCTATTCCTGCATCAGCCAGGGCTACCACGGGGGCATCATTGACCCCATCGCCCACAAAGGCAAGGTACATTCCCTCTTTTTTCAATGCCGATACCTTTGCCACCTTATCTTCCGGAAGCAGGTCGCCAAAGGCCTGGTCGATTCCCAGTTGTTTGGCTACATGGTCGACAACACTTTGTTTGTCCCCACTCAGCATTACTGTTCTTATCCCATGCGCATGCAGATCCGCAATTGCTTTGCCTGCATCTTCCTTCAGCTCATCAGCAATGCTGATAAAGCCCGCGTATTTACTATCAATGGCTATGGCAACAATGGTATCTGTTTCCTTTTCCAGTTGAGGGTCATAGTCGATCCCAAATTTCTTCAGCAATTTTACATTTCCAGCCAAAACTTCCTGTCCCTCAACACTCCCTTTTAACCCATGTCCGGCAATCTCTTCGACCGATTGGGCAGCAGGTAGGCTCATAGGGACTCCTGCATACCTGCTGATGGCCATTGCGATGGGATGGCTGGATTTACTTTCCAGAGCTGCAGCCAGTCGGAGTAGTTGATCTTTTTCCAGCCCGATCGACAGGACCTGCTGCACCTCAAATACACCTTTGGTGAGGGTACCTGTCTTATCCATAACCAGGGTATTCACTTTAGTCATCACATCCAGGTAATTGGAGCCCTTAAACAGGATCCCATTTTTAGAGGCCAATCCGATCCCGCCAAAATAACCCAGGGGGATAGAAACCACCAGCGCACAAGGGCAACTGATCACCAAAAATACAAGTCCCCGGTAAAGCCAGTCGCGGAATACATAATCACCGACAAAAAAATAGGGAACCGCTACAACCAGAAGGGCCAATAAAAATACAATCGGGGTGTATACCTTCGCAAAGCGGGAAATGAACAATTGGGTCTGCGATTTTCGTGCAGTAGCATCCTGCACCATTTCCAGGATCTTACTCAGTTTACTGTCAGTAAAGACTGCGGTAACTTTCAGGTCGACCAACTGGTTGAGATTGATCATCCCTGCAAAAACAGCATCTCCTTTCCGCTTCGTATCGGGCTTGCTCTCCCCGGTAAGTGCCGAGGTATTCAATGCGGCACTGTCCGACAAGAGTTCGGCATCCAGCGCCACCTTTTCTCCTGGTTTTACCTGAATCACTTCTCCTATAGCCACTTCCTGGGGTTTCAGTCTCAGCACCTGCCCCTCACGGATCACAGTGACCTGATCAGGCCGGATGTCCAGCAAAGCTTTAATGCTCCGTTTTGCATTACTTACCGCAGTGTCCTGGAACCACTCACCGATAGAATAGAAAACCATCACGGCAACGCCTTCACTGTAAGAACCAATGGCAAAAGCACCTATCGTAGCCACACTCATCAGAAAGAATTCATTGAAAAAATCCAATCGGAACGCCTTTCGAAAAGCCAGCAGCAGCACATTGTATCCCGCCAGCAAATAAGCAGGCAGAAAGATGATGAGCTGAACCACTTGACTAAAAGTGACCTGAAAACCATATTCCAATACCATCATTACGATCACGACCAACAATGCCGTTAGCAGAGGCCAATGAGCTAACCAGCCCTCGGCTTCCACCGAACCGTGATCATGGTCATGATCGTGGTCATGCTCCTCCTCCGATGTATGTTTTGGCTGTTCATTCGAACAGCAATGTTCATGTTGTTTTCCCATATTCATTAATGGTTATGTTCCGCCGGACCCGAAGATTTAGACTGCAAATAAAAGGCCCCTTTCTTCACCAGCTTTACACCCTCAGGTAGTTTTTCCAATGGAGTTATGGCAGTATACCCCAGTTGGGTAACACCTGTCCTCACTTCCACCTTTTTGAAATGTACTGATTTTTCAGCATTTTTCTCCTGATGGCTTCCCGATTCTACCTCATCATGACCATGCGCTTCTTCAGCTTCATCCTCAGCAATGAAAATGTATTCCCTGCCACCGGAACGCACCAGGGCCTCTACGGGTACTGCATCGCTCAATTGCGTACCCACCCCGATCAGCCCTGTCACATACATACCCGGGATCAGATTGGCGCCTGGCTTTTGGATCACTGTATGCACCACTACGCCTTTGCTGTCATTCTCAAAAGACTTATTGATTCCATAGATGACACCTGCGATAGGCTCATTCTTTTGATTGGTCAGCTGAAAATCCACTTTCTGACCTACCTTAATGTTTGCCAAGTCTTTTTCAAAGACCACTAAATCCGCATGGATCTTGGAATTGTCTACAATATCCATAATGGATACGCCCGGTTGTGCATAAGAGCCAGTCTCCGCATTAATCTTACCTATGGTACCATTGATGGGGGCCAGCACAGGCACCTGGGTACTCAGGTTCCCTGCTGCAAGTTTGGCCAAAGAAATCCCATATTGCCTCAACTGCTGTTCCAGTGCTTTGATTTTAGCCTTTTCCGCATTGTAATTCGCCTCCGCAAGTTGTTGAGCTTTACCCGTCCCCGCGTTAGCGGCTTTGAGTTGTTGCTGACGGTTGTACTCTGCTTCCACATAGCTAAAACCTCCTTTGGCTGTCAGGTATTCCTGTTGTAGTTGCAGCAGTTCCTGGTTTTCTATGGTAACCAAAACCTGACCCTTTGCCACGCGCTGCCCCTCGATCACATTGATCTTCCGGATGATCCCACCGGAAAGTACATTTACCTGTGCTGCATTTTGAGGCGGCACAGCCAGCTGTCCGCTGGCCTTCACCACTGCGGTCAGGTTCTTCTTTTCCAAATCTCCAATGAGGATGCCAACTGCCTTAATTTGTGCTTCACTGAGCTCCAATCCTCCTTCATGCCCATGTTCTTCGTGTGCTTGTTCAGCGGATTCCTGTTCCTTTTCTTGTTTACCCCCACAAGCCAGCAAAACCAGGCTCAGCGCAAGCAGCGTAAAAAATTTATTGATGACTGCCATCTTGTTCATTTAATTTCCTTTTAAAAATTCCAATTGAATAACTGATTGATTGACTTGCTGTACCGTTTCCAGGTAGTTTAGTTTGATTTGTAAAGCAAGGGACATGTTCTGGATAAATTCCAGGTAGCCGATCTCTCCCAAATCATAAGAAACCTGTGCGATGCGGATCTGCTCATCGGCTTGTTTCAGGCCAGAGTCCAGGTAATAATCCGCCATTTTCCGATTCCGCTCATAATTTCGAAGCTCCTTTTCATATTGAAGTTGCAGGTCTGTTTTTACCCGATGATAATCGGCCTCCGCAATCTGCCCAGCAATTTTTTCCTGACTAACCCTGGCCCGCCCAGCACGGTTGAATAGCGGTATGCCAATACCTAACTGCAATCCGGCAATGCGGGTTCCGGGTGTATAATCCCTGTTCAGATTGGCAGGATCAAAGGACTTGATGACCAACTGCTGGGCATAGCCGACCGTAAAGTCTGGGAGTGATTTAGACTTCTCCACCTCCACTTTCGCTTTGGCCAATGCAATCTGCTGCTCATATATCCCAAGTAATGCATTCTCCGGAACACCTGTTGCAAGGGGTCCCTGCAAAACTTCCAGGCTATCTGTCAGGGGTAGAAAAGCCCCGGGAAGGTTTAGCAATTGGCGTAATAGCGCCAAATGGGAAGCTATATCAGCGTCCACTGACTGCCGGAGGGCTTCAATTTCCTGGAATTTATTCTTTGCCGTGATCAGTTCCAGCCTGGAGCTTTCCCCTACTTTCAGTCGGAGTTCCGATTGCCTGATGAAGTGCCGGTAAATACTGTCCTGCAAAACCAGGGCTTTACGGGTGTTTAAGCTGAATAAATAGTTGTGGTAGGCGAGCCTGACTTCCCTGATAACCATCGCGCGGGTTTGCCTACCGGATTGCTCGCTCAGCTTGGTCTGCTCCTTAAGCAAACGCTTCTGATTGCTGTAAAAGCCAGGCCAGGCGAAATTCTGTGATATCCCCAGTGAATTGTCATTTCCACCGCCACTGCTAGGATCCTGGGAGAAATTCAAATTGGTCTTCCCGGGATCAAAAGCCGTACGTTCCATGATTTTTGCCTGGTCCAGGGAGAGCCCCGAAGCTTTCAGTTGAAGGTTGTGCTCCAGCGCCTTTTCCAGCATTTCTTGCTCCGAAAGCCGCAAAGTCTGCGCCTTCGCCGTACTTCCTCCAAATCCAGCCAAGCCAACAATGACCAGCAAAACAACAATCCGCGGATTCGCCTGCAATCTCCCTGCCTTTTTAAATCGGCTCAGCAGAATATATAAGCAGGGCAACACAAAGAGTGTAAGTAAAGTCGCGGAGAGCAAGCCACCGATGACCACCGTAGCCAGAGGCTTCTGCACTTCAGCACCGGCACCATTGGACAGGGCCATTGGGAGGAAACCCAATGAAGCTACCGCAGCGGTCATGATCACCGGACGCAGCCTGACTCCTGTTCCCAGTATCACCCTTTTGTACACATCTTCAATTCCCTCCTCTTTCAACTGATTGAAGTAGGAGATCAGTACAATGCCGTTCAGCACCGCAACTCCAAACAGGGCGATAAAACCCACACCAGCGGAGATGCTAAAGGGCATATCCCTCAGCAGCAGGGCGAAGACCCCACCTATGGCCGATAAAGGAACAGCCGTAAAGATCAGAATGGTCTGACTCAGCGACCTGAAGGTAAAATACAGCAAGGCCAGGATCAGCAACATGGCTACTGGTACAGCGATCGCCAACCTGCTTTTTGCTTCTTTCAGGTGTTGAAACTGTCCGCCATAACTGAGGTAATAACCCGAAGGCAGGCTCAGCTTTTCGTCCAGCAACTGGTTAATTTCCGCTACAGTCCGCTCTACATCCCTGCCCTTTACATTGAATCCCACATAAATACGCCGCTTTCCATCTTCTCTGGAAATTTGTGCCGGCGCTTCCTCCAGCGCTACCCGGGCCAGCTGATTCAGCGGAACCTTATTCCCCGAAGGCAGGGGAACATACAGGTTTTCGATGCTCGAAATGTTTTCCCGCAAGTCGCGCTGCAAACGAACTACTATCTCAAAACGTTTCTCCCCTTCAAATACCACTCCCGCCACATTACCTGCAAAAGCGGTCTTCAACAGATTATTGATGTCTCCTATAGTGAGCCCATATTGGGCGATCTTATCACGGTCATAGTCTACAATCACTTGTGGAAGACCAGCGACCTGCTCTACGAAAGGTTCACTGACTCCTTTTACCGGTCGGATCAGCGCAGCTACCCTTTCCGCCTGTTCTGCCAGCACATCCAGGTCCTCCCCATAAATTTTGATGGCCACATCCTGCCGAACGCCGGTCATCAGCTCATTGAAACGCATCTGCATGGGCTGCGTAATTTCCACACTCACACCGGGCAGCACCGATAAAGCCGCTTCCATTTTCTCGGACATTTCTTCCTTGGTACTGGCACTCGTCCAGTCCTCCTTAGGCAGCATGGCCACCATCATATCACCACGCTCCACCGGCATGGGATCCGTAGGGATCTCGGCACTGCCGATCCGGGTCACGACCTGCCTTACTTCCGGAAATTTATCCTTCAGGATTTTCTCGGCCTTGCCGAAGGTTTCCACGACCTGACTCAGCGAAGTGCCCTGCGACATGGCAATCTCCACAGCCAGATCGCCCTCCTCCAATTGCGGGAGAAATTCGCCGCCCATTTGGTTAAATAACCATGCACTGATGGCGAATATCAGTATAGCGATGGCTACCACCAGTTTTTTGAAACGTAATACTGTTTCCAGCAAGGGGCGGTATAGGTTCTTTAGCCCTTGCATGATGCGGTCTGAAAAGTTTTCCCGGTGAAGGGTACTTTTACTCAAAAAGAGGGCTGAAACCATGGGCACGTAAGTGAGCGACAAAATAAAAGCACCTATTATCGCAAATACGACAGTCTGTGCCATTGGCTTGAACATCTTACCTTCTATACCTACCAGCGACAACAGTGGCAAATAGACGATCAAAATGATAATTTCACCAAAAGTAGCACTTGCCCTTATTTTGGAAGCTGCTGTAAAGACCTGCTGGTCCATTTCTTCCTGATTCAGCAATGGCTTGTCTTTAAACAATTTCGACTCCGTCAGGCGGAAAATAATCGCCTCCACAATAATCACCGCACCATCTACGATGAGTCCGAAATCAATGGCGCCCAGGCTCATCAGGTTGCCCGATACGCCAAAAAGCCGCATCATCGCAAAGGCGAACAACATGGATAAAGGAATTACTGATGCCACGATCAGACCTGCTCTCCAGTTACCCAAAAGCAATAAGAGGATGAACAGCACAATAAGCGCCCCTTCGATCAGGTTTTTCTGAACCGTACTGATAGAACGGCCAACCAGCTCTGTACGGTCTATAAAGGGCTCTATCACCACTCCTTCCGGCAAAGATTTCTGAATCTGCACAATCCTTTCCTTCACATGTTCAATCACCTCATTGAAATTCTCTCCTTTAAGCATCAAAGTGATCCCGGCTACCACCTCGCCTGTACCGTTGCGGGTCACTGCCCCATAGCGTGTGGCACTGCCAAACTGTACATCGGCCACGTCGCGGATCAGTACCGGTACGCCGCCCGCCTGCTTCACTACAATCTTCTCAATATCGTCGAGGGACTTCACCTGCCCCAGGCCCCGGATGGTATAGGCATTACTCTGCTGTTCAATATACGAACCTCCGGTATTTTCGTTGTTGTTTTCCAAAGCGGCATAGATCTGCGCAATGGTCACATCATTGGAATTGAGTTTCTCATTGTCCAGGGCAATTTCATATTGCTTGACATAGCCGCCCCAGCCACTCACTTCCGCAACGCCCTTCGTTCCTGCCAATTGCGTCCGGACTACCCAATCCTGCAAGCTGCGGAGGTCAGTAGCCGTATATTTGTCCTCATACCCTTTTTTGGCATGCAGCACATACTGGTAAATTTCCCCAAGTCCCGTTGTAATGGGTGCCAAAGCAGGCTCGGCAAGTCCCTTTGGGATGTTATTTTCGGCCTCCTTCAATTGTGCAGAGACCTGTTGCCTGGCCCAATAAATATCAGCATCGTCCTGAAAGACAATGGTGATCACAGAGATCCCCGACCTGGAGATTGACCGGCGTTCGATGACTTCCGGAATATTGGCCATGGCCAGTTCAATGGGTGCGGTGATGAACTGCTCTACCTCCTGCGCGCCCAGACTTGGTGCCTGGGAAATGATCTGCACCTGATTATTGGTGATGTCCGGCACTGCATCAATCGGAAGATGCCGGATGGAATAAGCGCCCCAAATAATCAGGACAAAGACCATCAAAGCAATGGCCAGCTTATTTTTTATAGAAAACTGTATGATTTGATCAAACATGTTGATTAACCTACTAAAATTGAAAAATACAAACCAACACTACAGCCTCAGGCTGGTGTTTATCCCATGTATTAAGCCAATTTAGGCGGTTGCCAAACAGAGAGACTGACATCGATAGAACGCGACGTCAAATGAGGCAAAGATAAAATCTGATGAACCGGAAAAGGCGCAGCAAGGCTGCTTTCAATCTTCAAAACGACAGAAGCCGCACAGCAGGAACAATGACAGAAGGGCGTACAGGCATCATCTGCCTGATCACTGTGCCCATCTTCAGTAGCTGTAGCAGCTACAGCAGCAGTCAGGGAAGGAGCTACAGACTCATGCGCATCAGCACAAGGCACCATATTCAGTGCCATTACCAGTAATACACAAAAGATTGAAAGTAGTCTCATTTCCTTATTGATCCCTGCAAATATATTTTTTTTAGATTAATACCGGCACGATCTACGGTAAAATTTTAATGATCGTCGTTGATCTCCAGCCAGTGCCCATCAGGATCCTGTATGTAAATCTGCTGAATGCCGTCCGGCCTTTTGGTGATCGCACCGGCTTTTCCTGCCCAATCTCCAAAGTCCACCTTATTCACTTTCAGCTTCTCAATAAATTCGGGTATAGAGGCTACGCTAAAACAAAGGTGATCGTTTTTATCATGTACAGCATCCGTTTTTGGGCTCTGGATCAAGTGCATTTGTCCGGCAGCGCCCAATGTAAACCAGGTATGGCGATTGTCTTTAAAAGGTTCCGGGATTTGCTCAAGATCAAAAACAGTCGCATAAAATGCAGTGGCTTTAGCGAGATCCGCCACATGTACGGCGATGTGGTTTAATACGGCTGGCTTCTTTTGCGTCTGGGACATGGCTTTTTGAACTGGGTGGATAAGGATTAAAGACAATACGATCAGTGTGGCTATTTTCATGTGCTTATATTTAAACTTTCTTCAACAAGATCGTCAAAATCCTTGGGATCTGCGTTCTGTTGTTGTCATCAAAATACTCATCGAGTTCCACCAATACCAGTCCGTGCTTTTTTCCGGCCTGAATAAAGTCCGATACATTGTGATTGAAGCATTCCACCAACTGTGTACCCTCGTCGGTATCAAACCTCGCTTTCGTACCAGTGTACTGCTTAAAAGGATGCAGTTCGCCGATATATAAATAACCTCCCGGATTCAGGGATTTGGCAACCTCATTGAAAACATAGTCAAGGTTATCAATGTGCTCCAGTACCAGACTGAAAGTGACCAGATCATACAAGCCGTCGCGGAAATTCCAGCGTGAAGTGATGTCGGCCTGTTTGAACTGTACGCGGTTAGAACTGATTTTATCTTTGGCCCTTGCCAGCATTTGTTCAGAGAAATCCACAGCAGTGATCAGTGCCGCCTTTTCCATCAGCCATTCCGTATTCTTTCCTGTTCCGCAACCGATTTCCAGCACCTTGTTGAAAGGTACACTGGCCAGGGAAAGTTTCAATGCCAGGGCTTCAAGGTCCCTTGTTTTATTGCTATTGGTATCATATTGCGCAGCCCAGATGTTATAAGCTTGTTTTGTGTTCATATGCGGGGTAAAAATTACTGCCGCAATATAAGGATAAAAACAATCATACCCTGAGACTGAGGATATCGTGTATGGCATATTTTGCCTCAGAAAACTGAAATTTAAAGCCAGATTCCAATAGCCGTTTCGGACTTACCCAACGGCTTTTCAACACCAGCTCTGTTTCAGAGCCAATCAGCCACATACCGATCTCTAAAAGCCACTGCGGACTCGGAAGCCCAAAGGGAATACCATAGGCTGTCCTGATCAGCTGCATTAGCGTAGCATTTTTTACCGCAAAAGGTGCTACACAATTGACCATACCTTCAATCTCCTGCCGGGACAGCAGCCATTCCGTAGACCTCGCCACATCCTGTTCATGTACCCAGGAGACATATTGCTGTCCATCGCCCTGTCTGCCTCCCAACCCACATTTCACCAGGTTCAGCAAACGCGGAAAAACACTGTCAGAGCGACCCAATACAATCCCCATCCTCAGCGCAACCTTCCTTGTTCCGGGGCTTTTCGTCTCAAAAAAAGCTGCTTCCCATTGCTTACACACTTCTATTGAAAATCCATAACCAATTTCACCATCATCCTCATCCTGAGGCCGGTCTTCTGCATGTCTATATATTGTAGCAGAGGTAACATTAATAAATAGCCTGGGTGGCCGATCCAGGTCCCCGACTACTTTATTGAGCAACCTGGTCGGCACCGTACGTGATGCGATGATCTCTTCCTGGTTTTTCAGCGTATACCTGCAGTTTACATTTTTACCGCAAAGATTGACCAGCAGATCAGCATCCTGCAAAGATGACTTCCAGTCCCCTTCTGTTTTCCCATCCCAGACCAGCGTCTTTACATTGCCAATTTGAGCCGCAGCTTTCCGGCTCAGGATGATCAGCTGTTCTGTCTGATCTTTATAATAATCGGTCAACACCTTGCCCAGGTAACCGTTACCACCAGCAAGTACAATTTTATGGTATTTCATGAGCATTTATATTTAATGACATCCACAACTAAACCCACACAATTCATATAAAAAGTATAAGCAACAAGATTAGCAAGCGGTACACCAACCAGCTTAAAGTAGGCAGATGCCCCACTTGAAGCAATTGCATCCGCCTGAAGTGTTCTAAAAACATCAATCCTGCTACCAAAAGAAAGTACCCTGCATAAACCAGAGCCGGCAACTGCACGAAGCTGCTCAAGGTAAGTGCAGGTAATAACAACAGGGCTCCTGCGAAAGAGATCGTCATCATATTACCCAGATACTCCCAGGTTCGTTCCCTTGCAACAAAACGGATCATAGCCGCCTGGAAAAATAGTTGTCCTGCGCAGATGAAGTACTCCCTTAAATGTCCGCCTACGGGAACAAGTCCCGTAAGTAATACCGCATATTTTGTGAGTATAAAACTCGCCATGAACCAGGAAAATAACAAGTAGCTCAGTCGGTAGCCGACCCGAAAATCAGGTTGCAGCTGCTTATTTTGCGCATCCAACCCTACAGGAATAATGACCTTCCTGTTGTAGGAAACGAAAGCATATACTTCTGTCATCAGCCAAATAAAGGGGCGGAATGCAAAAAGCGGGGCAAATACCGGGATCGAAGTTCCCAATACCTTAAATAAACTATGGATTCCATAGCTCACCTGACCCGTAACATGGTCTACAAGTGCAATTTCATTGACTGCCCTTTTCTGGTCTACAAAAGCACACACCGTCTCCGGCATCTGCTGATAAGGCTGGGCTCCGCGCTCATCAAGCATACCCACCTGGGTAAAAGCTTTAGTATACATCCTGCACATGGGGCATTCCGCATCATAGAGTATCGTATGGTTTCTTAGCGTTTTCATAGATCAAATATAACTATACTTAATTAAACTTTCAATAAATACTGAAACTTTAATTAAATACAATAAACTGCTGTGTGGAGCTTTATTTATTTAATTATATTTGCAGGGTATGAAAATCAAATACTTAATTGTACTGGTCGCGCTGACAGCCAGTTTCGCAGCCTGTAAAAAAGGCAAACCATTAGATGTGGAAGCACAATTCAAAGCTGACACTACAGCCATTCGCAGCTACGTAACTGCCAACAACATTTCTGTGAAAAAGACTTCAACAGGCATCTTCTATCAGGTAATTGCTCCCGGTAGCGGATCGGTAAATTACTCAAAATCAACACAAATCTCTGCGGATTACCAGGGTAAAATCATGGATGGTTCTGTTTTTGACGATTCAAAAGGAACGCCTGTGACCTTTCCATTGGGTGGCGTGATCGAGGGCTGGCAGATCGGAATTCCCCTGATTCAAAAAGGCGGAAAGATCAGGTTGTTCATCCCTTCCTTTTATGGATATGGTGCTTCAGGTAGCGGTCCGATTCCACCGAATTCCATATTGGATTTCAACATTACACTCGTCAACGTCCAATAGATTTATCAGACGATATTCCTGCCTGCGCTTTGCCCGCATCCGGCTCCGCTCCGTCTTTCCTCCGACTCTGCTCCGACTATTTGCGTGTTTTGACGGTAAGGGCACGGACAAGAACCACCGTATAGAAACGTCGCGGCAAAGCGCAGATCAGACATTGATTCGATTCCTCATTTCACAACAAAGGCCAGTAGATCATACCAGCCTTTGCATATTATAACGCCTAAATTTTACCTCTAGCATCCACTATTCGGTTCAGTAAAATTGACAATTGTTATTGTGATTTACAATGAACAACAATAATTCCATAAATTTTTCGGAAAACAGACACTTAATTATTCTTTTTTTCAATTTAGCTCTTCAGTTCGGCTGCTTTCCTGTCTTTTTTTCAATTTGCAATTAGCACCTTCATCCCGCCTTCTCTTTCAATACGCGCCCTAATGATGTCCGTAACGGAACACCCTGTCCATTATGGAACAATATGAGCCAGTCTTAAAAACAATAACAAACTAATAATCAACAAAATAACACTGGCATCATCCTTGAATTTCAGGCTTTCCAAATTCAACACATATGGACAGGGAATTGTCAGCATCATTCAAGAAAAAGAGACTCCTAAAAAGCATCGGCTTTGTTGCATTGTTGCTCTTTGCACTTTTTTCTGCGGTTCTCATGCTAAGGGGATCCATGGAGCCTACAGCCAGCCGTGCTGAACTTAGTCTGGCGAAGGTAACGGAAGGCAGTATTGAGGCAACCCTTAACGCATCCGGACAGGTGATGCCTGAATACGAATTTCTGATCACCAGCCCTATCCATGGAAAAATTGAACAGGTAATCCGTCATGCCGGCGAAAGTGTGCAGGCGGGTCAGTCCATCCTGCAGTTGAACAAAGAAGAAACGCTGAGTAATTACCATAAAATGCTGGATGAGCAGGCGGCCAACCACAATAGAGAGGAACAACTGGAGCTCAACCTGGAAAGAAGCGTCAGCGAACTGAATACACAATATACCATCAAACAAATGCACATACAAGGTTTGGAGACTGCTCTGGAACATGAACGTGCTTTACTCAAAATCGGTGGCAGTACAGATGAGAAAGTAAAGCAGGCGAATCTGAACCTGGAGATTTCCCAATTGGAACTCCAGCAGTTGAAAAAACAAATCAAAAACCAGCAAAAGCTGATGCAGTCTGACCGTAAAGGACTGGGTTATCAAATCAGCATCCAGCAAAAGAACATAGCTGCCTACGGTAAAAAACTGAACGAAGCAGAAGTGCATTCGCCCGCGAAAGGGATTGTAACCTGGGTAAACAGCAAAATTGGTGCAGAGGTAGGCGAAGGCGCTGAACTGGCCAGAGTGGCAGATCTGAGCAGCTATAAAATCGAAGGAAAAATAACTGATGTTTATGCCGGACAACTCAAAAATGGCACTGAAGTGATTGCTAGAATTGAGGATCAGGAACTTCGTGGTGTCATCAGCAATATACAGCCGGAAGTAGAAGGCGGTATGGTCAAATTCTTTGTCTCATTGAAAAAAAACAATCACCCCCTGCTGCGCTCCAATCTCAGAGTGGAACTGTATGTGGTGACCTCCATCAAGCATAAAGTATTGCGCATCAAAAATGGAGCGGCATTTACCGGTGCCGAACAGCAACAGGTTTTTGTAATGAAAGACGGGGAAGCACTGGCCAGAACCATCAAGGTCGGGATCAGCAATTTCGAATCTATAGAAGTACGATCCGGGCTTAAAGCGGGGGAAGAGGTGATCATCTCTGAAATAAAGAACCTGAATAAGGTGAAAAAAATAACGATAAAGGACTAGGGGCATATGAACAAGCAAGCTTTACACTTTCTTTACTTATTGCTCCTGCTGCCAACTGGCAACAGTTTTGCCCGGCAAATGAAGCCCGTGGTGCAGCAACTGAGCCTCAAGGCGGTGATTCTCCTGGCACGTGAAAATTCTACCGCTGCACTGCAGGCAGCTACGCTGAAAGAAAACAAGTACTGGCAGTACAAGAACTTCCGTTCGAATTATTTGCCGCAGCTCAATCTGGATGGGCGTTTGCCTGACTTTACACGTGACAATGTTCCGGTGACGCAGCCGGATGGCACTGTACAGTTCAGGCCGGTGGCCAATGACAATTCCCAGTTGAACCTTGGAATTTCGCAGCAGATTGGTGCTACCGGTGGGCAGGTATTCCTAAACTCGAATTTACTGAAATTCACAGATTTTGACCGCAAGGAAACCCGTTATTCCGGCAATCCGCTTGTATTGGGATTTAGTCAGCCGCTATTCGCTTTCAACGCCCTTTCCTGGGACAAAAAGATAGAGCCCCTGCGTTATGAAGAATCCAAAAAGAAATATCTGGAAGACCTGGAAGAAATCAGCAGAAATGCAACAAGTATGTTCTTTGAGCTGCTGATTGCACAGATCAACCATGAAATCGCGCAGAAAAACAAAGAAAACAACGATATGCTCTACCGGATCGGCGAGGCAAAGTCCAGCATGGGCAAACTATCCAGGGACGAATTGCTGCAGCTGAAGCTGGCCGCCCTTAATGCAGACAAGGCCCTGGCTCAGTCCAACCTGTATGTAGAAAGTGCTATGCTCCGCCTGAACTACTTCATTGGCGACAAGGAAAATACGGCTATAGAACTCCTGCTTCCAGACGAGCTTGCCGTGTTCGACATCGACATCAAAACGGCCATCCGTGAAGCGCGGAACAACAAATACCAGACAGTAGAATTCAGGAGAACTTTATTAGAAGCCAGAAAAGAAGTCGCAAGGGCACAGGGTGAAAATGGGTTGAACGCCAATCTCTTTGCTACTTTTGGCCTCAGCAATCGTGCTACAGATATTCCCGGGATCTACCGTGATCCGGTAGATCAGCAGAGCTTGAGGATCGGTTTTCAGATTCCTATTGTAGACTGGGGAAGGTCAGCGGCCAGGATCAAGACTGCGGAGGCCAATAAAAAGCTGACCGAATACAGTGTGGCCCTGCAGGAGACAAATTTCGATCAGGAGATTTATACCCAGGTAAGGCAGTTCAGCATGATCCGAGAGCAGATGCAGGGCAACATCCTTGCAGACCAGACTGCACAGGAGCGTTACGGGATTGCGAAACAACGGTACTTGCTGGGCGACCTGAGTATTACCGATCTGAATATCGCCCTGCAGGAGAAAGACCAGGCAAAAAGAGATTATGTGCTGGCCTTAAAAAATTTCTGGGATGCGTATTTTAACATCCGGATTCTGACACTTTATGATTTTGAAAAAGGAATGAAAATAGGAAACGACCATTTAAACTAAACATACAGATGATTAAACTTGAAAACATAGAAAAGGTATACCGGACGAGCAGCATCGAAACCTTGGCCCTCAATAAAGTGAACATCCACATCAAAAGAGGCGAGTTTGTTTCCGTCATGGGGCCTTCAGGATGTGGCAAAAGTACCCTGCTGAACATCATGGGACTGCTGGATGAACCTAGTTCCGGCAAGATCACCATTGCGGATATGCCAATCACAGGCTATGCCGACAAAAAACTGGCCCATATGCGCAATGAAAAACTTGGCTTTATCTTTCAAAGTTACCACCTCATTAGTGACCTCTCCGTGCTGGACAATGTAGAGATTCCTTTGTTGTACCGCAAGGGGATCTCGGCTTCGGCACGCAGAAAGCTGGCTTTGGAGGCGCTGGAAAAAGTAGGCCTGAGCAGCAGAACCAAACATTTTCCAGGTCAGTTGTCGGGCGGACAAAGACAGCGTGTGGCCATTGCGCGTGCCATAGTAGGCAATCCGGAGATCATCCTTGCAGATGAACCTACCGGAAACCTGGATAGTGTGATGGGCGAAGAAATCATGAACATCATGCTTCATTTGAATAAAACAGAAGGTACAACGATCGTAATGGTGACACACGACGAACACATGGCCAACCAGACACAAAGGGTGATCCGGTTCTTTGACGGCAGACAAGTAAACTGAGCAGGATGTTAAAAAACTATTTTAAGATCGCCTTTAAGGTGATGATGCGGCAAAAGTTCTTTACCTGCGTCAGCTTGTTTGGTACCAGTTTTACCATTATGATCTTCTCGATATCGGTAGGCTTGTTCAGTTTATCTTATGGAGACCATGCGCCCGCGCTACACCGCAGCCGGACCCTGTACCTTGAAAGTCTGTCGTTCCTGTCTGACAAGAATTCACAGGGCTACATCCACTTATCGCTGAATGATCAATTGTATACCCGGTTGAAGAAATCTCCGGAGTTGGAAGACCTCTGCATTTACCGAACGGGTTTGGTTAAGGTTTTCAGAAAAAACAAAGTGATCAGTTTTAGCGTCGCTTATACAGATGCATCGCTATGGAATATTTATCAATATGAATTTCTCGAAGGGCGGGCCTATACCCCAAAAGACGTGGCCGAGGGCAAGCAATATGCTGTGGTTACAGAATCCATTAAGAAGTTCTACTTTGGTGAAGGATCTGCGCTGGGAAAGAAGGTTGGGGATGAAGGAAAATTCGTTGTGATCGGTGTGGTTAGAGATGGCATCGTATTGAATGCCATCGGACCAGAGGCGGCAGAAATCTTTGTACCCTACCACGTTAATAATGTGGGATACTACGAAAGCAATAGTGCGATACTATTGGCAACCAGTAAAAGAGATATGCCCAAAATCAAAGAGCAGCTGGAAAAAACGATCAGGAAAAGTGATGAATACAAAACACTTAAAGGAACTTGGGTACGTGTGGCAGCAGAGACTGTTTACGAGAAACAGCATTTCAGTCAGGGTTCAATGTTTCTCGGTGCTTTTTTATTTTTCATTGTGGTTATCCCCGCTTTAAATCTGGTGGGACTGAACGTGAATCGCATTACAGAAAGGAGTTCTGAGATTGGCATCAGAAAGGCATTTGGCGCGTCCTCCAATGTACTAGCGGGACAGTTCATTGTAGAAAACATCATTTTAACCGCAATAGGTGGTTTACTGGGAATTTTACTCACCTACTTCGTATCTGACTTCATGATTGACGTCCTGTTTTACGATGAGGCAGAATCGGTAAATGCAGTTAGTAATTTTCTAATGAACTGGGATACCATACTTGCCGCCATATTCGCAATCCTATTTTTCGGGCTCCTGTCCGGAATTTTACCGGCCTGGCGCATGTCGAGGTTACATCCCATTAAAGCTTTGAAAGGAGGCAGCAACTCATGATCAGACATTTATTCTTATTGACCTGGAACAAAAGAAACCAGCATATTTTTTTGCTCGCAGAATTATTTCTCTTTTTTCTAGCCAGCAGCTTTTTAGCCTTTGCCCTGGTTTCTTCCAGGGCATTTTATTCGGAAACCAAAAATATAGATGTCGATCGTGTCGTTGAAGTCAGATGGAATGCCTCCGGTCCGCAAGAAAAACGCCTGATCAAGGAAAACTATTTGCTGATGAAGAGCGTCCAATCTGTCAGTCATACAGATTTTATACCCTACCGGTTTGGCTTTTCTCAAATGGTGGTCGGCGTTGATTCTACTATTGATAATGCCTATCAAATTCATGCGGACGAGGACCTCCAAAAAATGTTAGGCTTTAAAATACTGGAGGGCAGATGGTTTAAGCGGGACGACATTTATTCACCCGGAGGTGTCATTATAATTGGGCAGAACATGCGTAAGGGATTTTTCCCCAATACTTCCGCAGTCGGCAAGAAAGTGACGATTGGCCAAATGCATCCGATGGTCATCGGCGTATCGGAAGATATAGGAGACATCTCCAGGGCCTCAGACATCAAGAACTACTATTTTTGGATGGATACCATATCAGGATACGGTTCCATGCTGGTAAAACTGAAAACACCACTGAATGAAAAGATCTATCAGGAAATGCGCCAGGTACTTAAACACACGATGACCGGACCTAATGATTATGATGGCATCAACCCCATTAGTCAGTATAAACAAGATAAAGAAAACAATACCAAATCTTTTTTCAGTGTATTGTCTATCGTAGCCGGTTTCCTGATTGTCAATATCGTATTGGGCCTGTACAGTACACTCTACCAGACGATCAACAAGCGAAAAGGCGAAATAGGGATCAGACGAGCTGCAGGCGCTACATCAGGGGATATTTACCGGCAGATCATTATGGAGGTATTGGCACTGACTACCCTGGCACTGGTGCTTGGCATCATAGCCGGATATCAATTCATGCTGTTCGACGTGCTGGAGGGTAAACCCGTAGATTATGTGATCGGCATGATCACCGCAACCGTATTCATTTATGCTTTAGTGAGCCTATGTGCACTTTACCCGGCCTACCTCGCAGCAAAGATCCATCCTGCAGAAGCCTTACACGATGATTAAAATTATGTTATTTTAGCCTATTATTATAAGAACGATGATCCTGATTATAGACGATGACCTGGCGGTACGCACTTCATTGAGCCTTTTTCTGAAACATGAGGGCTGGACTACGCTGACTGCGGCTGATCCTGAGGAGGGCTATGCACTCATCGCCGAAAATGAATTGAAAGCAGTCCTGCTCGATATGAATTTTTCCAGGGAAACCTCTGGTACAGAAGGCCTGACTGCCTTAAAACACATCAAGGAGCTAAAGCCAGAGCTGCCTGTGATCCTGATGACGGGATGGGGTTCTATCCCAATTGCGGTAGCAGGTATGAAAATCGGGGCAGCGGATTTCATCAATAAACCCTGGGACAACCAGAACCTGTTGAATTCACTCAAAACGGCCATTGGTCTGTCGGCATCGGCTGCTGAGCTGCCTGAGGGCTCTGCAAGCCGTAAGCAGCTCAATGACAAATATGGTTTTGAGAATATCATTGGCGATGATCCGCAGCTGCAAACGGTATTGAAAACCATCGGAAGGATCAGTTCCACCGAAGCTTCTGTGCTGATCATCGGCGAAAGCGGCACTGGAAAAGAACTGATTGCAGAAGCCATCCACCAGAATAGCTCCAGGAGGAACAGACCATTTGTAAAAGTAAACCTCGGCGGCATCTCCTCTTCGCTTTTTGAAAGTGAGATGTTCGGCCACAAGCGGGGTTCATTTACCGATGCCAAAAACGACCGCATGGGCAGGTTCGAAATGGCACATAAAGGCACTATTTTTCTGGATGAGATCGGCGATCTGGACCTAAACAGCCAGGTGAAACTGCTAAGGGTACTGCAGGACAGAACCTATGAGGTGCTCGGCGACAGCCGCACACGAACAGTAGACGTTCGGGTGATCTGTGCAACCAACCGGAATTTGAAGGAGATGGTGGCAGAGAAAAAGTTCAGGGAAGACCTATACTACCGCATCAACTTGATTTTAGTGAACCTTCCCCCCCTGCGGCAACGCTCGGGTGATATCCCCTTGCTGGCCAATTATTTCTTAAACAACCTCAAAGCATTGTATAATCGATCTGGCCTGAAGATTAGTCAGAAAGCCCTCAGCTGGCTCAAGGAGCTTTACCTTTCCGGCAATATCCGGGAACTGAAAAACATCGTGGAGCGCACCGTATTGGTATCAGAAAAAGACACTTTAGAAATTAAAGATTTCGAACAGCAGATGGAATGGGCGAGTAAGCCTTCGGCAGAAGCTGGCCTGCCGGCAGTTGGCAGCATGACGATTGACGAAATGGAGCTTTCGATGATCCGCAAAGCCATGGAGCACCATCAGCAAAACATCAGCAAGGTAGCACGTTCGCTCGGACTCAGCCGTGGCACACTTTACCGCAAACTGGAGAAATACAACATTCCATATGAAGCTCAGAAATAAGTTCATCCTTTTCACGGTGCTCATGCACCTGATCCTGCTGCTGCTTTTGGTCAGTCTGCCCGCAGAAAAGCGTCCTGTTTTTGTAGCCGGAGAATTGTTGCTGGTAATCTCCCTGGCCGCTTCAGTCTGGCTGTACCGGGGAATCAGTCAGCCCGCGAAGCTGATCTCATCTGGCATAGAAGCCATCAAAGACCAGGATTTCAACAGCAGACTGGTGCTGACCGGGCATACTGAAATGGATGAGCTCATTGGGGTATACAACCAGATGATCGATCAGCTGCGCGAAGAGCGCATCAAGCAAAGCGAAAAAAACCATGTACTGGACAAGCTGATCCAGGCCTCTCCTGCCGGGATAATTATGCTGGAGGAAAACAACCACATCAGCACTTTCAATAAAGCCGCAGCTCAAATGATGCAGCTGGACAGTTTAAGTTCCAAGGGCATGGCCTTGGCGGAAATACCTGGTCAATTGGCACAGGAAATCTCCAAACTGGGTAATGGAGCATCTTCCATCATTACCATCAACGGTTCGGCCATCTACAAATGTCAGAAGGCCCATTTCGTAGACCTGGGCTACTCCCATCATTTCATCCTCATTGAGGAACTGAATGATGAAATCTATAAAAAGGAGAAAAGTGCTTACGAGAAGGTGATCCGGATCATGTCGCACGAGACCAACAATTCTATTGGCGCCATCAACTCCATCCTGTCTACAGTGATCCAGTTTAAGGATCAGCTGCATCCTTCCAACCGCGTAGACTATGAAAATGCACTAAACGTAGCGATCAACAGGAATAAAGCCCTGACGGAAGTGATCTCTAATTTTGCTGAAGTGGTAAAGCTACCTGAGCCTCAACTACAAAAACACGACCTGAATCAGCTGTTGAATTCTGTACAACTGTTGATGGAGGCAGCAGGAAGAGAGAAAGTGGTAAACTGGGAGTTGCAGCTTTGTCCGGGCGAATTGTGGCTAATGATGGACAGCATACAAATGGAGCAGGCACTGATCAATATTTTTAAAAACGCATTGGAGGCGGTGCAGATGCAGGGTACCATCCGCATAGAGAGTCTACGTGAACCTGCGATGCTTTGCATCTCAGACAATGGATCCGGTATCCCCGGCGAAATCAGTCAGCAACTTTTCACACCTTTTTTCAGCACCAAAAAGAATGGGCAGGGTATTGGATTGACCCTCAGCAAAGAGATCCTACTAAACCATCAGCTGAGTTTTTCCTTGCAGACTGAGGGCGAATGGACGAATTTTAAA
Source organism: Pedobacter sp. GR22-6 (assembly GCF_037402555.1). NCBI lineage: Bacteria > Pseudomonadati > Bacteroidota > Sphingobacteriia > Sphingobacteriales > Sphingobacteriaceae > Pedobacter > Pedobacter sp. GR22-6. The sequence goes on along the minus strand of NZ_JBBEUC010000002.1, from coordinate 643,869 downwards.
ATCGCAGGTTTTTCTGAAGCTGAAGAGTAGCGATGTAACCAGCTTAGCGTAAAATACGGGCAAGTACCTCTTCCCGCTTCTGACGGGATATGGGGACCTGACTGCCATCTTCCATAGCGATATAGCCTCCTTCTGTCTTGACATAAGCCGAGATCTTACGGAAATTGATGAGGTGCGACTGATGGGTGCGAATGAATTGATGGGATTCTAACAATTCCTGGTATTCTTTCAAAGTTTTGCAGACCAGGTGGTGCTTTTCGCCTTCGAGGTAAAAATGGGTATAGTTGCCCTCAGCTTCCAGGCGAATGATCTTACCAATGGCAATGAACTCAATCTTATCGGTCAGGGGGACAGCGATCTTTTGCTCCTCGTCCTTGCGGTCGATATTTGCCACCAGCTCTTTCAGACGCTCATTTTCCTTTTTGGGACCGATCTGCTGGATCGCTTTGTTTACTGCATTACTCAGTTCCAGGATGTTGATGGGTTTCAAGAGGTAATCTATAGCACAGGCCTTCACTGCCTGAATGCCGTATTTATCAAAAGCGGTGACAAAGATCAGTTCAAAGCTCTGTTTTCCGTTGAGTAATTTCAACAGGTCAAAACCAGAAAGCTCGCCCATTTCTATATCGAGGAAAAGCAGGTCTGGTCGATGTTCCGCGATAAGCGGCAGTGCTTTAGCGGCCGAATCGGCTTCCGCAATGACTTCTACTGTAGGGCAATATTCTGCGAGCAGTTGCTTTAGGTTACTCCTGCTTTTGGACTCATCGTCTACAATAATACTTTTGATCTTCATTTTTTTAATCTATTGGAATGGTCAATGTTGCAGTAACGCCACTTTCATTTTCCCCTAAATTAGGGCTTATATTTAATTTCCCATCGGCGCCCTGTTCATTCAATAAATTCAGGCGTTCCATGACCAGCTTTAAGCCGAAGCCATTTTGTGGAGTTGTGGTGATATCCTTTTTCAAACCAAGTCCATTGTCTGAAACTTCAATTTTAAGGTATTTGTGCTCAGTGCTGATCTGAATTTCCAGTTTCCCCGCAGTTCCTTTCTGTGCAATGCCATGTAAAATTGCATTTTCCACCAGGGGCTGAATGATCATACCCGGTATTTCTATCAGATCAGTATTGATGCCTTTATCAATCGAAATGCTAAAGACAAAATCAAAACGCAGTTTTTCCAGTTCTCCGTAAAGCGTGACCGCTTCCAATTCGTCGGACAAGCTGACAAAGCTCTTTTCTGAATTGTTAAGCACCCTCCTCATCAGTAAAGAAAACTTTTCCAGGTACACATTTGCTTCCTTGTATTGGTGGTTATTGATCAATGATTGAATAGAATTTAATGCGTTGAACATGAAATGCGGGTTCATTTGGGAACGAATGGCTTTTATCTCCAATTCCTTGATCTGTCTTTTTAGCACCTCTTTTCTTTTGACATTCGCGATCCTCACTTTATAGATCCAGAAGAAGACAAAACCGGCAAATAGTATGGAGCCCAGGCTCCATACTATCGTTTTTATCAATTCAGCTTTATCTGCTTTGCTCATCTTTTTTGGGGATAGCGCTTTTTGGATTGCTTCTTCGAAGGTTTTGTCTTTGGGAAGGGTATTTGGCCTGTCGTCGATGTTGTCTTCCACGATCAGTAGTTCAGGATCGAGGACGAACGTTTTCATGTCGAAGTTATTCAGCAAAACCGCATCCTCTAATTCTTCATTTTTACTGGATATTTCTACATAGGTCACCTGCGGCAGCTTTTTCAATTCCTCTGCGACGGTAGATGGCGGAAAGCCGTTTTCTTTCAATTGTACGATCAGGAAATGAATATTTTTAGCATCTTGTTTTTTGATCCGCTCCAGCAACCGTTTCATTTCATCTGGATAGTGATAACTAAAGGTAATGCTCAACGCTTTGCCTTTGAATTTAGACAAGTCCATGATACTCCCATCAACAAGTTTAATATGCTTCAAAGGAAGTGGTTTTCCGGGAGCCCAGGTAGAAAGCGTCTCCCATTTTTCTTTCACCACACTAGTTAAAGCTGTATCTCCACAATTGTTGATGAAATCATCATAGTATGGTTTTAAAGTCTGTCCAGCTTTCCAACTGTTGCTGCTCAGTTCATTTTCAAAAGCATCGGCCAGAGATGAGTACAGCGGGAAACGTCTGAAGTAGTTCAAAGACAAAACGTAATCTCCGAGAAAGAATCCGGATGAGCCACCATTGTATTTTCCAGACTTCCAAATGGTGTACATCTTATACGAATTGAGAAAAGAACTGTACCAATTGGTCTGCGTGTAATCGACCATTAGGACGGGCAGCGTATCTATAGCCTGGAAGAATCTGTCCGGAAAGCCTTCAAAAGTTTCTCCGGCACCAGGATTCGGTAAATATTGGGTCTTGCTTAGAAAATCTAAACGGGCATTGGCTTGTTCAAATGCAAACCTAAGCGTATGAAACTGATAAGATTCTTTACTGACCAGTGCCCTACCATCCCTAAGCACTTTAAGGAAAGCCGCGCGGTCTGATTCCTGCGCCTGCATAAAATCCTGAGCAGAAAATGAAGTGGGGGAATAGGAAATTTCCGGCGTTTTCTTGTGCTGGACAACTTTAGCCAGTGCTAAGCTCAGCGCAGCTGCAGGAGCAGCACTGCCCTTAAACTGAAGGCTATTGATCAGGTCATTCCCATCTGCACTGATGTTTAGGCTATCACCTGGTCTTAAAAACAAAGGTATTTCCCATTCCTGCACAGCCCTCACTACATCTACTCCATTTGGGTGCGACTGATCAGCGCGCTCACCTTTCATTGAGAAACGGTAGCGTAGGGTAGCGGCGGTGCCTTCCGTAATGAAAGCAGCCAATTTAAAACTCCCATCTTTAGCAATCTGAAATTCCTGATCTGAGTTTGGCAGGTATAGACTCAGACCATCTCTAACTTGCTGATTGACATTGCTGATCTTTCCTGCTATCCGCAGGTTGTGCTGAAGTATGAAGGAGGCTGAGCTGACCAGGAAACTAAGTCCCGAATCCTTATATAACTGGCCATTATGCCAATCCTTTTCCCCATGACTAATTGCAGTAAAGATGAGCTGGGAAATATATTTCGCTGTTTCTTCATGGATAGGTTCAAACTCTGCGGCACTTCCTCCATATTCCTTCCTTGAACTGATCTCATGGAGTTCCATCTTGGGAAAGATCCCCTGAGGCACAATGCTCAGGATTTTTCCATTCTGATCTGCTTCTGTGATAAAGAAAGGTTTCTGTGATTTCTGTAACAAACCTTGTTTATAAGGAGGATAATAAGAGTCATAACCCAAAGGCATACTCTTCCCAATCGCAGAAATTACCCTTACCCGCTCAAAAGTCACCGCATATTCCTTGTGGCCATTCGCCTCAACTTTCTTTAACAAGTACCTGACGTTGTAGCGGTAGCTTTCATTGTTGGGTTTCCTTGCGGTATCTGATACAAGCACTTCAAACCAGTCACCGGCTTTCATCTTCAAGAAATCTTCACGCTTCTGTGCGAGGAGTAATTGTGGCAGCCATAGTAAAGCGAATACCAGGCCGCATAAATGTTTTTTCTGTTTCATAATTCTAAGATTTGAAACAAAAAAACATAAAGTACTGCTGCGTAGGCCCAGTCATCTAGCAGAGAACAGGTTTGACTGATTATTCTGCAGCATTTCAGTTCAAACGGTCGATCAACTCCTGTGCTTTGTTGTAATTGGCCGTTCCTTCAGGGATTTTATGCAGCCAGATCAGCGCATCATTATTCTTATCTTCTTTTAAGAAACTCAGTGCAACATAATAGGCCGCATCATATTTAAAAACAGATTCACCCTCATGAAGTTTCATCAGCACAGTTCTCGCTTCGTATTCCTGTCCGGTCTCTATCAGCGTGATGGAAAAATAATAGGACAACAATGGATTGTTGGGGTTCTCCATATACTGCCTTTGCAAAATCTTACGTGCAGCGGCATAGTCTTTCTTATTGAACAAAGTTGCGGCCTGTCCCAATGGCTCTTCCTGACCGATACCGCGCTCCGCCACCGACATTTGTCGGCTGATCGCATACTGCTCGTACAAATTCGCCGACCATGGTGCCCATACCAGCAAACCGATGATCAATACCGCAGCAACGCTGATCCATTTCAGGTAAGGTTTCATAGAAAAGACCTTCAGCTCTGTCTTTTGCGGTAGTACCTCTGCTTTAAAGTACTCCCGGTTGAACTGCTGAAGTGTTTGCTGCACCTGCTGATCCTGTGCATCGGGTGCCAACTGCATTTTTAAGGTCTGATGAATGTCTTCATACTCCCTCAGGATTTGCTGCAGTTCTATATCTGTCTGAAGCTGTGCTTCGAATCCTTGCTTTTCCTCCTGCTCCATGTCGCCCTCTAGGTAACGTGCAACAGCTAATAATTTCTCCTCATTCATCATTCTTCCGTTTTAGTAGATTGAACCAATTTTACCAGAGTTGCCATGCATTCCGACTTCTTTTTCCTCAGGTAACCATAGGTCACACCTAGAGTTTCGGCTACTTTTTCCTGTGCCTCACCCTTCATGCTCCATGATATGATTTCGCGGCAGCGTTCACCTAATTTTTCAAATGCACTGAAAAACAGCTTCGACTGTGCTTCCTGATTTTCCAGATAGTCTGCGTTTGCAAATGTATCTTCTCCGATATGTAATAAATCCTCCTCGTTATTTGTTACCGGCAGAATTGATTTTTTCTTGATTTCATTGAGCCATTTTCGCTTACAAACCAATAAGATATAGGGTTCGAAGGGGCAGGTCAGTTCCAGACCTTTATACTTACCCTGTTTATAGACATCCATCAGGGCCTCCTGAAAAATATCTGCAGCATCATCTTCAGTCCCATTGTTGAACAGGATCCAGGATTTAATTTTTCCTGCACAGCGCTTATAGATCTCGTTGATGATCGCGCTGTCATTTTGTACCAGTCCGGTAATTAAGCGTTGATCTGAATGTATGTTTTTGGCCATTGGCGTGGGGTATATATAGGATACCGCCACTAAATTAAAATATTTTTCGAAACAGGGGGTAACAAAAGTTGGGCGGTGCTGATATCATTACGAATCACATAAATGGCGGACGCTGAAAAGCCTGAAAAGAGTAAGCAAATTTAAAAACGAAACATCATGAAAACTTTAAACTTAACCTCAGCATTATTCATCTTCTTAATCGCGCTTGGCGTAGCTTGTAAAAAAGAAAACAGCGACATCAAAACCAATACGGTCAATAGCGCCAGCGAGTTCACTGCTAAATTCGGTGCACAAAAACAACGTAAAGAAATCAATGCATCGGCATTGCCACAAACAGTAAGCTTTTTAGATGGTACAAAAATCACCTTCCCTGTCGGCTCCCTGACCAAAGGTGGTGTAGCAGTAACAGGAACAGTAACCGTAGAAGTATATGAAGTACTGAAAAGAAGTGCGGTGATCCTGACCGGTTCCAATACCAACCATTCTTCAGGCGCACCTTTGGTATCCGACGGTTTCATCTTTGTGGATGTGAAAGCCAACGGTGTTAGTGTAGACCAGAACCTGGCCGTTCCGATTAAAATAGCCATTCCTGCCAAAAGAGATGGAGCCACTCAACTCTGGTTGGGCGTAGACCAAAACAACCAACCACTGGTAGCTGGTGCCGCAGCACAAATGGCCTGGGCTGCTCCGAGGAATGCCAATGGTGTAGGTATGAAAGAAGTAGGTGCTTCACAAGCTGCATTTACCTTTGATTTTGGAAACCTGGGCTGGGTAAACTGTGATACCTTTTACAACAACGCCAATCCAAAAACTACCATCAGGGTAGAAGTATTGAATAACCCAGGCAGCATGGCCAGCTTCCACGCTTATAGCGGCGAAACTTTTGTATACTTCTGTGCAAAAGGTGCCAACGTAGTAGCACAATTGTATACTCCTGACGGTGCAAACAAAGTGAAAAGCTATGACAATAGCATGCCAATTGGATCGGAAGGCCGCATGTTCTCTTTCTCTATCAAAGATGGCAAATACTATTACGCAGCAGTAGAGACTACCCTGACTGCTAACCAAACCATCAACCTGACTTTAACTGAAACTACTGAAGCCGCCGTACAAGCAGCGATCAGCAGCCTCGATAACTACTAATCCGTTCTTACCATCTGCTTATAAAAACGAAAACTGAGATAAAGTCCTGTAACCGGGACTTTATCCTTTTTTAGTTTTACAGAAATTTTTACTAATATTACTTATAGGATGAAAGGCTTTCTTTTTACAATTTGTTGTTTGTTTACGCTGAGTGCAGCAGCACAAAAGCCGTTGAAGCCCAAGGCTGGTCCGGCAGTGGTACTGCCTGCTGATACTGTGCCTGCTCTCATCAACCACAGAACTGAAAACGGCATTGTGAAATTCAGTTCGGTTCTTCGCCCGCTGCGCCAGATCGCCGGGGCTCTTGAACCCTTCTATACTTACTTCTGGGAATTTGGAGATGGAAAATTTTCCTTTGAAGAAGCACCTGAGCACATTTATCCGGATGACCTGCTCTACAATGTTAGACTATTTGCCACGAACAGCTATGACGATGGAAAACCACCTCCCTCCCGTCCGAAACCTTTAAAGCCGGGAAGTAGCAGACCAGTGCTGGCTGCTGTGAATACAACTGAGCCGGCTTTCTTTAAATCCGCAGGATCCATCGAACTGAAAACGAATTGCATGCCTAAGCCAGGCGAAGACATGATGCTGGTATTGGGTTATAAAAACAAACGGGAGAACGGCATTGACAGACTCAACGGAACGCTTTCCGTTTTATACAATGACAAGGAATTCAGCAAGGACAATTTCGAGCTGATAGAAACCCGGCCTTACCATGGGGAGAAAAAGACCGTACTGGAAAAACAGGCCAACTTCGCCGCCTTCAAAACAGTAAACGAAGAGGCCTCATTTTATGCCAGTCTTGCAGGGCCTCAATTGCCAAAAAACCATCAGTTTGTGTTCGATGAGCAAGGTACTGCGCTGATCAAAGAAAAAATGGAGGCTTTTAAGAGCTCCGAAAGCTGGAAATTTGAAAATCTAAAGGCCGGCGAGGAAAGGTTTTTGTTTCTGCAGTTCAGGACTACACCCGATATGCTCAAGGATACCAATGCTGTACTAAAACTGACAGGTATGTTTGTGCCGGACAACCCCCTGGCCAGTACTGAGTTTTTCACGATGGAACTGCAGATCGTAGCCTCCCACGATCCCAATAAAATGATGCTGAAAAACAGCCGCATGAACTTCCGCTTTGTGGGCAAGAAAAAACAGCTTACTTATAGGGTACGCTTTCAGAATACCGGTAAAGGCCCTGCAAAAAAGGTAGATGTAGGTGTAGTAATTCCAGGAGCACTGGATGCCAGCTCGATCCGCATCCTGGACTCCAAGCCCAAACTGATCATGGCCGATTCAGCCTATGCCAATCAGAGTGCTATGGATACGGTACATACTGCAGACAGTGTACATTTTGTATTTAAAAACATTTACCTGCCGGGCATGAAACAGAAAGGTGTAAAGGATGCCGATTCTACCATGGGCTATGTGGAATACAGCATTGGCTTCAAGGAAAAACCTAAAAAGCTGCCCTTCAAAAGCGGTGCGGCAATTGTGTTCGACAAGAACGAACCGATCTACACCAACCGCGCAACTGGCAAATATAAGATGGGGCTTTCACCTGGCATCATTGCGGGCTACGGATTTCCCTTCGAAAGCGGGAACACGCCCTTCTCCGGACAAAAGAACCATACTTTTGGTCTTAGTCTGGCTCCTTATGCGCCGCAGCGCTACTACTGGCAGGTAGAACTTTATGCGAGTACTTTCGCTGAGAAGTCCTATCTCGTGAAACGGACACCCGGAGATGGGACCATCATTTCCTATGCGGGTGCCGACGGCAGAAAACAGGAGGCAAGAATCAGTTATATCGACAGCTTAAACAAAACTAAAATCATCACCTTAAACCTGGTACCTTTACAGATCCGGAGAAACTTCAATAAGTTTATTGGCGCAGGACTGGGGACATTGGTGTCCCTGAACCTGGATAAGCAAGTGCTGCCTTCCAGAACTGGCCTGTTGGAATTGCTGCAATCGGGCGGCACAACCAGCGTAAGTACTTCCTACGATAAAATCAAAAGCAGTTTCAGCGATTTCCAAAATACCCTTTTTGCAGATGTGCAACTGGGTAAAGTCAGGGTTGGTCCTTCCATAGGCTTCCGCTACCTGTTTACCCTGCAAAGTGCCGACAACCGATTGATCACTTACCTCACGTGGAAATTCTAAGCCGATTTCTGTGGATTTCCTTATGGGTGTTTAGCCTGGTACAAACACCCGAAATAGCCGATCCGCAACTCCGGCACCAGCTTGACTCCCTGAAAAAAGAAGACAAGCTCAGTGACTGGATCTATACCAGGATCGACTACAGTAACCTTAACCGGAGAAAATACCTGACTTTCCTGATGAACTCAGAAAAAGAGGCCTGGCGCAAAGCCAGCGCTACTGATGAGAAGGAAGCATGGTTGATGCTGCTCAGCAATCAGGGCTACAACCAATTGTTCTCAGGGAATGTGCTGGCCTCCATCAACAGCTATGAACAGGCCTATAACTTTTGGTCGGAGCACAACCTGAACATCGACATTACCGACTATGTCCTGAAGCCATGGGCAAATGACTATACGCGACTTGGCGACTATGAGCGGGCATTATTCATTCAGCAAAAAATACTCGACTTCTCTGTCAGGGAAAAAGACCGGCTGCTGGCAGCCTCTACCTATAACAATATGGCCATCTCCTACCGTTCCCTTGGCAATCAGAAAAAAGCCATGGAATGTATTCAATTGGGCTTTGCACAAGCAGGGCAAGATGCCCATTTGAAAATCCTGCTTGGCAATACACAGGCCGATATCTACAAAGACCTTGGCCAGTTGAAAGCAGCGGAAGAAGTGATCGGTAAAAATATCCTGGTTCAAAGGAAACTGGCACAGGACCTGCAAACTGCCTATTGGCTGCTCAGCAGCTATATCACTGCCGGAGATGTACAATTTGCGAAAGGGCAATACCAACAAGCACAAAACTACTACATACTGGCAGTCCAGATCAATGAGCAATATTACAAAGGCAACAGACTGAGGGAGCAGGCCTACATCCTCACACAAATCGGCAAGATACGCCTCAAACAAGGCTTTGCCGCAGAGGCGATCGGCCATTTTAACAATACCCTAAATACATTGGGTGTTCTTGACGAGAAGCTATTGTTGAACAGAAACAAGATTTACGGGGACAACCGCCTGGTAGATGTTTTTTACCAAAAAGCCCTGGCCAGCCTGGATTTAGGAAAAGAGGAGCAGGCATTGGAAAACATCAGGCTTTCACTGTTTGCGGCCGACCAAATCCGTCTGGAACTGGCCGATGTAAAAACCCGGCAACGCTTTCAGGCAGAGAGCAGAAATATGGCTGAGAAAGCCATTGCCATTGCTTTTGATCTCTTACAAAGAAGCAGTAAACAGCAATACGCAGAAATCATCACCGACATCATCGAAAAAGCTAAGGCCCGCAGCCTGCTGGACGACATCCGCAGGAACCAGCAGCAACTGACCCTCCAAACCAAAGACACCTTATTTTCCGTAAAGCAAAGCCTGGAACGGGCCATAGCCTATAACGAGAGTCAATTGCTGCGGGAACCAGAAGAGATCAGCTCCCTGACCAAACACAATGCAGAACTGCAGTTCAAACTAGAGGCTGTAGAGAAAAAGCTGCGCGATAAATATCCTGCGATGAAGGCATCCACACTGAATGAGGAGGGTGTTGCAGAACTGTTTAGAAAGCTGCCGGCTGGACAGCAGCTTATCGAATTTTTCATAGGCAGCGACGATTTATATGCCATTGAGCTCTCCAGACAAGGGGTAAAACACATCAGGCGTGTTCGCAATGCCAGCCTGATCCGGCAGGGAATCAGCGATTTTGTAAACCGCTACTATCAGCATGGTCCGGCGGCCATGACCAATAATCCCAAAGCCTATTTCAAGTCATCTTATAATTTATATGAGTTGCTTCTGGGTTCCTTCCACATCCGGAAAAACGACCGTTTGATCATCATTCCAGATGAGGTGCTGGGCTATCTTTCCTTTGATGGCTTAGTAACCAATAATCGGTATACTGCGGCAATCTCAGGATGGCCTTTCCTGATTAAAAAAGCAAGCATTGCTTATGCTTTTTCTATCCGGACCCTGCTGCAGCAATCCGATCAGAATGATCCTTCAGCTCAAGGTTTTTCGGGTCTGTTCATCACCCATCAACATAAGGGCAAGCAGTCTATCCCAGCAGTGGCAAAAGAGGCAGCGGCATTGAAAAACCTCATATCCGGAGATTTCCTCATGGATGCAAAGGCAACAGCGGAGCAATTTTTTCAGTCCTTCGAACAATCTTCTGTGCTTCACATCAGCACCCATTCCTATCTTTCCGGCATACAGCAGGAACCGACATTAGCTTTCGAAGATAAACCCGTATTTCTTTTCGAACTCTCTGCCAGAAAATCTGCTCCTGATCTCGTGGTACTCAGTGCCTGTAGAACGGCAGACGGTATGATGGCAGAAGGTGAAGGAATCATTAGCCTGAGCAGGGGATTTGCGGCGATTGGCACGAAAGGGACCATTGCGGGACTTTGGAATGTGAATGATCAAGCCGCAGCTACCATCACTTCAGAGAGTTATAAAAACCTCATTAAAGGCCAAAGCGTCAGCGAGGCTTTACACCATTCGAAACTGAGCTGGCTCTCAGGCGGACGGAATGCAGAACAGGAATACCTGCCCTACTACTGGGACGCACTGATCTATATGGGCCACGACCAACGCATAGCCCTTAAAGCTGCGATACTTTGGCAAGACTGGATCATTCCCTCAGGAATCGTGATCCTGGTCCTGCTCGCTATTTTCCTTGCTTTAAAACGATGGCGGCCAAGGGCGGTACGTTGATTTCGATAGAGAATTCCCGGCCGTGGCAGTTTTCCTGCTCAGGTAGTAAAGTACCGGTATTCAGTTTACCACTACCAAAAAACTCCTCCTCATCCGTATTGAAGATCTCTTTCCATTTGGCTTTGAAAGGCAGTCCGACCCGGTAATTTTCACGGTACACGGGGGTAAGGTTTAAGATGACAATGAGCGTATCCTTTGCCTTCTTACCTTTGCGGATGTAAATGTAAACGGAATGGTCGGCATCATCTGCATTGATCCATTCAAATCCTTCATGAGAAAAACTATACTCGTATAGTGCAGGCTCCGACCGGTACAGCTTATTGATGGCCCTTACCGTTTTCTGCATTCCCAGGTGTGGCGGATGTTGAAGCAAATGCCAGTCCAGTGAATTTTTAAAGTCCCATTCATGAGTCTGAGCAAACTCATTACCCATAAACAGCAGTTTGGTGCCAGGCTGAGTAAACATGTATGCGTACAATAACCGGAGATTGGCGAACTTCTGCCATTCATCGCCAGGCATTTTATAGATCATGGACGACTTTCCATGTACCACTTCATCATGTGAAAAAGGCAGCATGAAGTTCTCGCTGAAAGCATAGGTAATGGCAAAGGTCAGCTGATGGTGGTGGTGTTTTCTATTGATCGGGTCGTTCTTGAAATACTTGAGTGTATCGTTCATCCAGCCCATCATCCACTTCATTCCAAAACCCAGTCCACCAGCATACACGGGATGCGTTACGCCAGGGTAGGTACTGCTCTCTTCGGCAATGGTCTGAACGCCTTCGAAGCTTCCATAGATCGCCTCATTCATATCTTTCAGGAAAGCAATGGCTCCCAGATTTTCCCTGCCACCGTGCTCGTTGGTCGCGGCGTCTTCAGCTTTTCTGGAGAAATCGTAATACAGCATAGAAGCCACAGCATCCACACGTAAGCCATCTGCATGAAACTGATCGAGCCAGTACATCGCATTGCTGATCAGGAAAGAGCGTACCTCGTTCCTGTCGTAATTGAAAATATAGGATTTCCAGTCGGGATGAAACCCCTTGCGCATATCGGCGTGCTCATACAAATGCGTACCATCGAAGTGATACAGACCATGCTGGTCTCCGGGAAAATGTGAAGGTACCCAATCCAGGATCACAGCAATATCGTGTTTGTGCAGTTCTTCAATCAGGTACATCAGTTCCTGCGGTGTACCATGCCTGCTGCTGGCTGCAAAATAACCCGTGATCTGGTATCCCCAGGATGGATAAAAAGGATATTCCATGATGGGCATCAGCTCCACATGGGTAAAGCCCATATCAATCACATAAGGTACGAGGCTTGCTGCGATTTCCTTGTAAGTCAATACCCGTTTAGGCTCGCTGGGATCACGCTGCCAGGAGCCCAAATGCAGTTCATAGACCGACATGGGTTTATTGAGTGCATTGATCTTTACGCGCTTTTTCATCCAGGATTTATCGCTCCACTGGTAATCGTTTTCCCAGACGACAGAAGCAGTTTTTGGTGGATGTTCCCACTTGATTGCATAGGGATCCCCTTTTTCAACGAGTTGTCCTTCGAAGCCAAGGATTGCATACTTATAGACCTCCCCTTTTGCAACACCGGGAATAAAGCCTTCCCAGATACCGGACGAATCCAGCCTCCGATTGAGCGGATGCGCTGTTTTACTCCAATGGTTGAAGTTGCCAATCACATGGACTGCCTGCGCATTGGGTGCCCAGACAGCAAAATAAGTACCTTTCGTTCCGGCTACCTCAATGAGGTGTGCCCCAAATTTTTCGTACAACCGAAAGTGCTTGCCTGAAATGAATAATGAAATGTCAAAGTCGCTGAATAAGCTATAGGCAAGCACCCCCATTTAGTTGTATATTTTTATTGTTGTGAAATTTTTATTTGATTTGAAACGCAAACAGTTGCGTTCATCGAGTGTATAATCTGTAACATCAACGTCGTCGACCGTGATTTTGTTTACACCAAATGGCAATCCGACCACATTATAGTTGTAAAGTTCATAATTCGGGGTATATAAGCCATCTCTGGTTTGCTCAATTGACAGCGAGGAAGCTGTTCCTTTTACCATGAACTTCTTCTCCGAATAGATGTCCTGCTCGTAGGCAAAAGTATCTCCATGATCTTCGTACAGGAATGAATTGACTTCATAGTCGGCAAAGTACACATTCAACAGCACTTCTTCGATGTTCTTTTCGCCAACATACTGCATCACCGGATATTCCGGGATCACAGATCCTGCCCTGACGAACAGCGGCATGTGATCCAGAGGCGTAGCGATCGTATGCTCACTCTCCCCTCCAAGAACCTCATGCGTCCAGAAATTATACCACTTGCCTTTAGGCAGGTAGACCACACGTGAAGAGGCTCCCTGCTCTAAGACCGGACAAACCAGGATCTTGTCGCCAAAAGTAAACTCATCCTGACGGAAGCTGGTGCTTGGGTTTTCCTGTTCCAGCATCACTAAAGGCCTCAGGATCGGGAATCCATAACGGTGATGTTCCCAGAATACGGAATAAAGGTAAGGCATCAAACGGTACCTCAGTTCTATATAAGTCCTGTTGATGCTGGTATAGGGTTCTCCAAAGCTCCATGGCTCTCTTTCTGCGGTATCACCGGCAGAGTGCGCGCGCATGAAGGGAGAAAAAGTACCCAACTGGATCCAGCGTGTAAACAATTCCGGATCAGGCTCTCCGCTGAAACCTCCGATATCCGTTCCGCAGAAAGGCACTCCGGAAATAGACATCCGCTGACACTGGATATTACCAATTTTAAGGTGCTCCCAGGTAGCCACATTATCCCCAGTCCATACACATCCATAACGCTGCATACCAGAGTAACCCGCGCGGGTAATGGTAAACGGACGTTTATTGCGCATCAGTTTTTTCAGTCCATCGTAAGTAGAACGTACCATTTGCATTCCGTAGACGTTGTGCGCCTTACGGTGCGAACCGCGGTAGCCATCGTAATTGTGCCTTACGTCATTCGGAAAAGTACCTGATCCAAACACGGCAGGCTCATTCATGTCGTTCCAAACTCCGGCAACACCGATATCTACCAGTTCTTTATACAGACCACCCCACCAATCCCTTACTGCAGGATTAGTAAAGTCAGGAAACTGGCAACGGCCAGGCCAAACGTGACCTTCCATAAAGTAATCATCGCTACGGCGACAGAAGAAATTGTTCTCTTTACCTTCCTTGAATACCCAATAGTTGTCGTCAACTTTAATTCCGGGATCGATCATCACGACGGTTTTGAAACCATCATTGGCCAGTTCCTTGATCATTCTTTTTGGATCAGGAAAATGACTTTTATTCCAGGTAAAGCAACGGTAACCATCCATATAATCGATGTCCAGATAGATCGCATCACAAGGAATATTTCTGGAGCGGAATCCATCGGCAATTTCTTTCACCTTTTTCTCAGGGTAATAACTCCAGCGGCACTGGTGATAACCCAAGGCCCATTTCGGAGGCATGGGGTGTGTGCCGGTCAGGCTTTGGTATCTTTTGACCACATCCATTAGATGCGGACCGTGAATGTAATAATATTGCAGTTCACCACCATCTGCCCAAAAGCTGGTCTTGCTATTGTCTTCCCTTCCAAAATCGAAATAAGAACGGAAAGTATTGTCGAAAAAAATACCGTAAGCAGCTTTATCGTGCACTGCGGTATAGAAAGGAATGGTACGGTAAAGCGGATCCTGGTCCCAGCCAAAAGAATAGGCGTCGGTGTTCCAGTTCTGGAAATGGCGCCCCCGCAGGTTCATATTTCCGGATTTATCGCCAAGTCCGAAGAAATTTTCTTCCGGTTGACATTTCTTGGTTGCGTAGACGTAGTAACCGCCAAACTCCACATTCTCTTCCCAGTGCATAGGGAAAGCGTCTTCGCTCATGACCATCTGCGTCTGATTTTCAGTAAAAGAGACCAGGAAATCGGCTTTGCGGATCTTACATGTGACTGTATTCGTGGCGATAGCGTAATATTCATCCAGCTCTTCCATTTTAAAGGTAGTGACTTTCTGATCTACCACAGGAACAGCATAGGAGAAATCGTCGAGGAACACACCATGTGGTGCGAGACGAACCCTGATGATCTCGTCGCTCACTACACGTACTTCTACCCTTGCACTGCCATCGCCGAAAAAGAACCTGTTCCCTTCGGTAACCACTGCTTTTACCTCGCCAAGGTATTTCTTTACAATAGGCTTCAGGTCGGTGACAGGGTTATTCAGGTGTTGAATAATTTCCTCTGTTTCGGCCGCATTTATATTTTCTATTAATTCTTTTCCCTTTTCGTTTGTCTCTTCCATGAAAAATCGCTTTAGTACCTAAAAGTGTTAAAATTTCCATTAAAACCAAAGGATTATTATGAGATAATCACTGCACAAAAAAAGGCCCTGACATGGAGATCAGGGCCTTTTTAAGAATTATAAAGATTTTTTAAGTACTAATTTTAAGGGTTATAGGTAAAGCCTATGTAATACAAAGCGCCTACAGCCGGATTTCCATAGGAAGTAAAGTAGTATTTATTGAGGATATTGGAGCCCCCAATTTTGATCATCGATTTCACTGAAGGAACTTTTAAGTTAACTTGTGCATCGACAGTGCTAAATGATGGAACCGTACCGGAAGCGAAAGAAGAATTCCAGTAAAACTCATCCTGCCAGCGGTAGTTGACATTGAAGCCTACATTTTTGATAACCTCTTTGTTACCCAGTCCCAGATTGTAACGGATCTCCGGAGTATTGAAATCATTGATGTAATTTGCCGGAAGGTCACCGATCTTGTTGTAAGATACGTTTCCACTTAAGTTGTAGCTACCGAGCAAGTAGTCTATACCTAAAGCGCCACCATAAGTATCTACTTCACCCTGAGCATTTATAGGAACACCAAATTTAGAAAAACTTGTTCCGTTTTGCTGATAAACCTCTACTGAAGTAATGAAATTTTTATAGGTATTGTAATAAGCATAAGCATCGATCAGGAATCTTGTTCCTAATAAACCTTTATAGCCGACCTCGTAAGCTTTTACGCTTTCAGGACGTACACCTCTCGCATCAAATTCATACGTCTGCAATAAAGCAGGATTAGGTGTGCCCGTTGCGGCGGAAGCAAGGAAAGCGCGATAGCTGACATCAGTAAACGCTTTTTTATTAGTCAACAATCCGTATTTATTCAACATAGATGGCAGACCACCAATCAGGCGCTGCACACCACCCGCAACAGATAGGTCGATGTATTGATTTTGGGTTGTAGGGTTACGATAACCAGTTTGATAAGAAACCCGCAGGTTGTTGTTTGGCGCTACCGTCAACACTCCAGATATCCTTGGCGTAAACCTGCCATCAAAATTGGTACTCTTATCATAACGTCCTGAAACAGATAGTTTAAATTTATCGGCAAACAATTTTTTCGCCAACTGGCCAAACGCACCATATTCATTAATATCTAATTTAGTATTCAAATCATCGAAAATGGTTCCTCCGGACCTCAATTGGTACATGCGGTAAGAACCCCCAACTTGAAATTCTACTATGTTATTGAGCACATTCGACAGGTTATACATACCCTCGTAGTGGTATAAATTGGTCTTGTCGTTGAATTTAGCTCCAAAAACATTATTAGGAATATCTGTAGCGACAATAGTCGTATTCATAATCCGATATTTCATTGCATCAAATTGCGGAGTACCCGGGATCAGTCTTCCCTGATCGGCAGCAGCTCTGGCCGCTGCATGAGCTTGCGCATCGGTCACTGCAGGATTGGATGCCCTGGCACCAATATAGTTGCCCACATATTGAGGATACCAGTCCTGAGATTTCTTGGAAGCTTCGTTCATGAAATTACCCAGGATAGAAGAAATATATGAATCGCCAGATCTTTCCTGTGTAGTGTATCCACGAACAAAAAAGTCTTCACCTTTCAATTCCAATTTGTATTGACCGATCCTGAAGTTACGCAATGAATATCTGTCGGATCCAGTATACACTGATGTACCCATCCCCCAGTTCAACTGCGCAATGGCTTGGATTGTGGACGTAATTTTGTAATGCAAAGATCCTGATGCTTTCAGAGATTCCGTATTATAATCAACTAAAGACCTTTCTTCATAACCAGTTCTGGAAACATCCTGACTAGGCAATAAAGCGGGGTTTGCAACCACACCCAAATAAAAAGGTCTGGTCTGTGCGTTGGTACTTAGGAACGTCGCTATTTGCGTAGCAGATGGAACCAAGCCACCAGTTGCAAGACCGTAGTTTGTGATGTATTGTTGCTGGCCGGCGCTCAGGACAGCCTGAGCTACGTTGCGCATATTTTGAGCACCCTCATCTCCATAAACATTCACGCCGTCATATGCCGGATCTGTAGTTCTATTTCCAGATTTGAAGGTACGGGCTGCTCTGTCAAAGTTATCATAATTATCAGCCTGCCAATCCTTTGCCTGCAGAAAAGAGAAAGTTCCTTTTACAGCCCATCTGTTGTTCCAGGCTTTTGCCATTCGAACATCTAATTGATTGTACTGCTGGTTCCCTGTATTGTTGTCATTCAAGTGATTTACACCTGTCTTGAACTGAAAACTCGCACCCTGATAATCAAATGGATTTTTAGAAGTCATGAGCATGGTACCGTTGATACCACCCGCCCCGTAGAGTGCCGATGATGCACCCGGTAATAACTCTACGTTTTCCACATCTAAATCTGAAAGTCCTATGATATTGCCCACAGAGAAATTAAGTCCCGGAGCCTGGTTATCCATTCCGTCTACAAACTGATTAAACCTGGTATTTCCATTGGAGTTAAATCCACGTGTATTGATTGACTTGAAAGTCAAACTCTGTGCACTCGTCTCTACTCCCTTTAAATTATTCAACGCGTCATAAAAGGAAGGTGCAGAAATTTCCCTTAGGGCTGCGGCACCCATTCTTTCAATAGAGACGGGCGATTCAAGAATCCGCTCAGGCGTTCTCGATGCAGAAACGACCACCTCTTGTCCTAGTACGGTACCAGACTCCAATTCAAAATTCAAATTGGCTGCATTTCCCGTGATTTCTTTTTCAATAGAGGTATATCCGATAAAAGAGACTACAATTGTGAAAGGTGCTTTTAGGTTAGTAGTAAAAACAAATTTACCATTGTCATTCGTGGCAGTACCTGAAGTTTTCCCCTTGACAGTAATCCCAACACCTGGTATTGGCTCTTTAGTGGTCTTATCTGTGACAAGCCCGCTAATGGTTACACTTTGAGATTGTGCGCCAACTGCGGTAGCAAACAATAGTAAAAGTGTGAAGATTGCTTTGGTAAAAGTTTTGCTCATACGTGAAGTTTTATAATTGGTTAATTTTATTCTAATCTAATACAAATTTTTAATTTCACAAATTGTATTTAATGTTCCGTTTCAACTATTAATTTCTTCATCGATCTCTCGCAGCAGTCAGGTAAGGACACTGCTCATACATCATTTATGAAGCCTGCTGTGGTGATTGAATTTCACCCGGAATTTTGCATGGATTTCACAGGCCTGTTACCAGGAAATTGCCCCTGTGAAGTCCCTGTTATCCCCCTGTTATTCCCCTGTTAGCTCCTTGTTACCAATAGTGTCAGTATAGGGAGATTATGGCGGTCTTATATGGGGGTTTAGAGCGCTTTATACAGGCAATGCAAATTTCATTGCAATTGATTTAAGTTTTATGTTAAATTGCAATCCAAACCAAATATTGTAATTATCCAGGAATAGGCAAAACCTTAATTGAATAATGATGAATAAAATCAAAGCTTTCATTTGCATCCTCATCCCAATAGCATTGACCTATCTCCTGAATACAAAATTTGGAGATACGCCGCCACTGCTGAAATTCCTGAACCCCTATACCGGGTTTTGGCAAAATGCGGAAAGCCGGTCAATACAAACTTCAAAAAAAATTGCGCTGAAAGATGCCCATGAAGTTGTAGACGTTCTGTTCGACGACCGCATGATCCCACATGTTTTTGCAAAAAATGATCACGATGTTTACTACGCACAAGGTTATGTAACAGCCATGCACCGGCTCTGGCAAATGGATTTCCAAACCAGATTTGCAGCGGGCCGTTTATCGGAAGTCGTAGGCAAAAAAGCGATCGAACTGGACCGCTACCAAAGAAGGATGGGAATGGTTTATGGTGCAGAAAAGTCGCTGGAAGGCATGATGGCCGATCCCCATTCCAAAGAAATGATCCTGGCCTATACCGCAGGCATCAATGCCTATATCCGTTCTTTATCGCCAGCTAAACTTCCACTGGAATATAAATTGCTCGACTTTAAACCGGAAGACTGGACGCCTATAAAATGTGCTTTGTTATTGAAACAAATGTCGGCAGTACTTGCCATGGGATCAGATGAGTTCTACATGAGCAACATCCGAAAACAGTTTGGCACTGAGGTAGTGAAGGATTTATTTCCAGACTATCCTTTTAAAGAGGACCCTATTATCCCTGTCGGGACTAAATGGGATTTTACGCCACTGGCTGTACCTGAAATGCCTTCAGGCTCAGACCAGTCTTCAACAACCAATAACATACGTACCAAACAAAAAGAGGAAGGAATAGGGAGCAACAACTGGGCATTGTCGGGAGCGAAAACTGCTTCCGGATACCCAATTTTAGCCAATGACCCGCATCTTGACCTTAGCTTGCCATCCATATGGTATCAAATCCAGTTGCATGCACCCGGACTGAACTCCTATGGTGTGTCCTTGCCTGGTGCCCCCGGAATCATCATTGGCTTTAACCAGAATATTGCATGGGGCGTCACCAACGTCGCAGCTGATGTGCTTGATTTTTACCAGGTAAAATTTAAGGACAGCAGCCACAGTAGTTATTGGTACGACAATCAATGGAAAAAGACCAGCATCAGGCTCGAGAAGATTGGCATCAGGGGTGAAAAAGCAGAAATTGATACAGTTTACTATACACATCATGGGCCAGTGGTATACTTGAAAAAACCGGAGAAATTTTCCAGAGTCCAAAATATCCCGGAAGGCAGTGCGCTCAGGTGGATCGCTCATGAGCAGTCCAATGAGCTAAAAACTTTTTACCTGCTGAACAGGGGAAAGAATTATGCAGATTATCGTAAAGCACTGACCTACTATACTGCTCCGGCGCAGAATTTCATATTTGCTTCGGCAGAAAATGATATCGCCATCACGGCCAACGGTAAGTTTCCCTTGAAGTGGAAAAATCAGGGAAAATTTGTTCTTGATGGCAGCGACCCTAAAAACGACTGGAAAGGCTGGATCCCAGCGGCGCAAAATCCAACGGTCAAAAATCCACCAAGAAATTTTGTGAGTTCTGCCAATCAGTCCTCCACGGATCAAAGTTATCCTTATTACATCAATTGGGAATTTAGCCCATATGAGCGGGCAAAACGCATCAATGACCGCTTGACAGTAATGACCGGCGCTACGGCAGACAGCATCAGGCTGATGCAAACCGACAATTACAGCATTTATGCCCAGAATGTGCTGGCTTCCCTGATCAGCAAGCTAAATCCCTCTGGACTGAATGCCACCCAAAAAGAAGCATTATCCTTATTGAATAACTGGAATAAACGTTACGATGCAAAAGAAGTGGGTGCCAGCGTATTCGACCTTTGGAACAAGCGTTTGCAATACAACATTTGGGACGATGAGCTTACCATTGAGGGAGTTTCTATGCGATATCCTTCCAGAGACAGAACACTCCAGCTCATTTTAAACGAGCCGAACTCCAAATGGATAGACAATATCCGGACACCTGTAAAAGAAAGTTTAAATGACCTGGTCAATGAGGCCTTTAAATACAGCTGCGATAGCCTGGAGCGTAAATATGGGCCTATCGGCGAACCCTGGCAATGGGCAAATGTAAAGCACAGCAATGTACCTCATTTGGCTAAGGTACCGGGACTGGGTTCTAAAACCTTAATGATAGGCGGAGGAAAAATGACCATCAATGCCATGAGTGAAAGTAATGGCCCCTCCTGGAGGATGGTGGTGGAGCTGGGCAAAACGCCTAAAGGACACGGGGTATTTCCGGGTGGCCAATCTGGAAATCCGGGCAGCCAATTCTACGACAACATGATCGATACCTGGGCTAAAGGTGAACTGTACGATCTGTTTTTCATGCAGTCCCCGGAGGATCCTTCCGCCAAAATAATCACAAAACTCAAAATAGCTAAAAAATAAGATCATGGTATTCCTTGTCATTTTCACCGCAACCGCCGTATTGCAATTGTTCTTACCCTGGTGGATCATTGTGCCTATTAGTTTCGTGACTTGCGGAATCATCGGAAAAACCGGAAAAATCTCTTTATGGGCACCGTTCTTTGCAATTCTACTATTGTGGACTGGTGTAGCATTGCTAAAAAGCATTCCAAACCAAAATGTACTTGCCAGCCGCATTGCCGAAATGCTTGGTGTAAAAATATGGGAACTCGTTCTCGTTTTGAGTGCTTTGCTCGGCGCTTTCGTCGCAGCAATCAGCGGCTATTGTGGTTATCATTTCAGAAAAGCAGTTCTCATTAAGAGAAGCACTACCGCATAATTGAAAGCTTTGCTTATTTTTGCAGCGTGAAGCATTTATCAGGGCAGATTTTTTCAATTGCGACAGCAGAAGAGTTCGAGCGTACTTGTCTGGAGGTATTCAGGTATCAGGTTAAAAACTGTAAAATATACCGGGACTATGTATCTCATCTCCGCGTTGATATTGAGGCTGTTAATTCCAGCAAGGATATCCCCTATCTGCCGATTTCCTTTTTCAAATCGCATGAGGTGCTCAGTTCCCCAAAAGAACAATCCGTTGAAATCGTATTTAGTAGTTCGGGCACTACAGGTATGTCGCAAAGCCGGCATCTGGTGACTGACCTCTCTATTTATGAGAAAAGTTTCCGGGCAGCTTTTGAGCTTTTTTATGGAAATATTGAGGAGACTTGTCTTCTAGCCCTCTTACCCTCCTATCTGGAGCGGGATGGCTCCTCACTCATATACATGGTAGATGCCCTGATCGCAGGAAGTAAACATCCCGACAGCGGATATTATTTGCACAATCATCAGGATTTATACAATAAGTTAGAAGAGTTAAATAGAGCCGGGCAGAAAACGATATTGATTGGCGTGACCTACGCCCTGCTTGATTTCGTAGAGCAGCACAGCATCCAATTCCCAAACCTGACCGTGATGGAAACGGGTGGCATGAAAGGCAAACGCAAGGAAATGGTGCGTGAAGAACTGCATGACATCCTGAAATCGGGCTTTGGCGTAAATGCCATTCATAGCGAATACGGCATGACGGAGCTGCTTTCTCAGGGCTATTCTGATGGGGAAGGTATTTTTAACTGTCCACCCTGGATGAAGATCCAGTTGAGGGATACGAATGATCCTCTGAGCCTGGTGGCCGATGGAAAGACCGGAGGCATCAATGTCATAGACCTGGCCAACATCAATTCCTGTTCATTTATTGCCACTCA
The DNA here is from genome assembly GCF_037402555.1 of Pedobacter sp. GR22-6. NCBI lineage: Bacteria > Pseudomonadati > Bacteroidota > Sphingobacteriia > Sphingobacteriales > Sphingobacteriaceae > Pedobacter > Pedobacter sp. GR22-6. The sequence goes on along the minus strand of NZ_JBBEUC010000002.1, from coordinate 621,392 downwards.
GGATTTGGGCCGTCTGTATCCTGATGGCTCGTTTGAAGTACTCGGCAGGTTTGATAATGCCGACATCAGGGGTTGCAATTTGTTGGTCAATTAAAATCAAAGCAAGCAAAACACCTGCTTTGCGTTTAATTTATTCTGCGATGAGTAAAAAGTAATTTCTTCTGCCTTTCTGCACAATGATAAACTGATCATTCAATAGATCTGCCTTTGTGAATATAAACGCAGCATCTGTTAATTTTTCCTTATTAACGGATACCCCGCCTCCTTGGATAAGTTTTTTGGCCGCGCCTTTTGATTCCAGTATAGTTGACTTCTCAGCCAAAAGTGTTGCAGCATCAATCCCTGAGGCAAGCTCGTTTTTAGAAATCCGGTGTTGAGGTACACCCTCGAAAATTTCCAATACCTGTTCTTCATTCAAGGTATTGAAAAACTCCAATGAGCCATTTCCAAATAAAAACTCTGAAGTCTTGATTGCGGTCTCCAATGCTTCTTCAGAATGGGTTCTTATGGTAATATCTTCTGCCAGTGCCTTCTGCAATATTCGCAGGTGAGGGGCTGCATCATGCTCTTGTTCGAGGTTCTCGATTTCCTCTTGTGTTTTTAGGGTAAAAATCCGGATCCATTTCTTCGTATCATCATCAGAAGCATTTAACCAAAACTGGTAAAATTTATACGGTGATGTCTTTTGAGGATCTAACCATACGGCTCCGCTTTCCGTTTTTCCGAATTTAGTCCCGTCTGCCTTTTTGATCAATTGGGTGGTAATCGCAAAAGCAGTTCCGGCATCCTTACGTCTGATGAGCTCTGTTCCGGTGACGATATTGCCCCATTGGTCAGAACCCCCCATTTGTACTAGGCAATTCTGGTTTTTCCACAGGTAGTAAAAATCGTAACCCTGGATCAGTTGGTAACAAAACTCGGTAAAGGAAAGTCCAGAATCGCCGTCCAGCCTCCTCTTCACGCTGTCTTTTGCCATCATGTAATTGACAGTGATGTGCTTGCCCACGTCCCGGATAAAGGTAAACAAGTTCATATCTTTGAACCAATCGTTGTTGTTGACCATGACGGCACCGTTACCTGCCTCATCGAAATTCAGAAACTTCGACAATTGACGCTTCATACCAGCCAGGTTATGTTCAACCATATCTTCGGTCTGAAGGTTACGTTCATCGGATTTCCCTGAAGGATCGCCCACCATTCCGGTTGCCCCACCTACTAGCGCGTAAGGCTTATGCCCAGCACGTTGAAAGTGGATTAAGGTCATGATCTGCGTAAGGTGCCCAACATGCAATGAATCTGCAGTTGGATCAAAGCCGATATAACCGGAGGTCATTCCTTCATTGAGTTTCTCCTCAGTTCCAGGCATCATATCCTGCAGCATGCCTCTCCAACGTAATTCTTCAACAAAATTGGTCATATTTTATCCTTTTGCGGCAAATATAGGAAAAGCACTCAACAAAATTTCATACTTTTAAATCCATGAATTTCCTATCCCATTTCTATTTCGACCGCTACAATGACAATGAAAATATAGTAATGGGCATCGTTTTGCCGGATTTCATTAAGAATGCACAAAAGGACTGCAACTTGTACCCGCTCAAAGAAGCACATCTATTTGCTAACGATCCTTCAGAGCTGTCGATATTGAGCGGCTGGGCAAGACACATACAAGTAGACAATATTTTTCACTCTTCTGAATTTTTCAAGACACAAAGTCACGAGTTGAAACTGATCCTCCTGCCGATTTTCGGAGAGAGTCCGGTAAAACCCTTCTTTCTGGCACACATTGGCCTGGAACTGATCCTCGATCACCTGCTGACCATTGAAGGCATCATTAACATCAACTCATTTTATGAGCAGCTCCAAAAAGCGGATAAAGCAGCTCTGGAATCCTTTTTAAAACAGGCCGGGATGGAAGACACTTCCCTGTTCTTCAAATTCCTCGAAAGTTTCCTGTCCAGCAAGTACCTGTTGAGCTACCAGAAGATCGAGAACATCTCCTATGCGCTTAAACGGATTTGTATGAGACTGTGGGACAATCCATTTACAGAAGAACAGGTTCAGCTGCTGACGGATAAGCTCATACTATTCAGAGATCAGCTAAAACCTCATTACATGAGTATTTTTCAGGAAATTGATCTCAGTTTAAATCCTTTACAAGCTTAGTTTGTATCTTCGCTCGTATGTCACTATTTGATGTAAAAGACAAAATGGATGCTTTGGTTAAGGAGCTTAACCAACATAGCTATAATTACTACGTATTGGCCATGCCAACCATAGCTGATTATGAGTTCGATAAGAAGCTGGAAGAACTGGGCAAACTTGAACAAGCGCATCCGGAATTCGCTGACCCGAATTCCCCTACCCTTCGGGTTGGTGGCGAGATTACCAAGACCTTTACTACCGTAAAACACAGATGGCCAATGCTATCTCTGGGCAACACGTACAATGAACAGGATCTGCGTGATTTCGATGAACGGGTCAGAAAAACGATTGGTGATCAATTTGAATACGTCTGTGAGCTTAAATTCGATGGACTTTCCATCAGCCTCACTTATGAAGATGCCAAACTGGTTCGGGCTGTGACGCGAGGTGACGGATCTAAGGGCGATGATGTGACCACTAATATCAAAACCATCAACAGGATACCTCATCAGTTGAAAAGTCCTGATGTCCCTCCCCTCTTTGAACTCAGAGGTGAAATACTCATGCACCGTGCGGCATTTGAGCGGCTCAATAAAGAACGCGAAGAACTCGGCGAGGTATTGTATGCGAATCCGAGAAACTTTGCAGCAGGAACGGTTAAAATGCAGGATTCTAAAGAGGTAGCAAGACGCCCCCTGGACTGTTTTCTCTACTCGCTCAATACAGATAAAAATTATTTCAGGACCCATTGGGAGAGTCTCCAGGGCTTATCCTCATGGGGGTTTCATGTATCGGAACACTCCAAGCTTGTAGATAATATTGATCAGGCATTGGATTTCATCAGATATTGGGACGATCAGCGTTTCAAATTATCTTATGACATCGATGGAATTGTTTTAAAAGTAAACAGCTATGCCCAGCAGCAGGAACTGGGCTTTACAGCAAAATCTCCACGCTGGGCCATCTCTTTCAAATACAAAGCCCAGGAAGTGGAAACTATTCTGGATAGGGTCACTTACCAGGTTGGACGTACTGGAGCAGTTACACCCGTTGCCAATCTGAAACCGGTTCAGCTGGCTGGCACTACGGTAAAACGTGCTACCCTGCACAATGCCAATGAAATTGAGCGGCTCGACCTTCACGAAGGCGATAGTGTTTTCGTAGAAAAAGGTGGTGAAATCATTCCAAAGATCATCAGTGTAAACCTGGATAAGAGAAAAGCGGGTGCAGCCAAGGTGATATATCCCGTAGCATGTCCGGAATGCGGTACAGAACTCATTCGAAAAGGAGCAGAAGTTGCATTTTATTGCCCAAATGACGAAGCATGTCCACCTCAGATCGTTGGTAAAATACAACATTTTATCAGCCGCAAGGCAATGAATATTGATGGCTTGGGCGACGAAACTATAGAGACTTTCTATCAACGCGGACTCGTAAAACACATTAGTGATCTCTATACTTTAGATGAAAAGGCCGATGAACTAAAGCAAATCGAAAGGTTCGGGGAACGCTCGATTGAAAACATGCTAAAAGGTATAGCCGAGTCTAAAAAAATGCCTTTTGAAAAGGTACTCTTCGGATTAGGAATACGATATGTGGGAGAGACAGTAGCCAGGAAACTTGCCTACGGGACAAAAGACATTGATACGCTCATCCACGCAAGTGTAGAGGAGCTGACCGCCATAGATGAGATCGGGGAACGCATAGCTGAGAGCATCAAAGAGTATTTCGGCAAAAACGAACATTTGAAACAAGTTGAGTTGCTTAAAGCCAGAGGATTGCAATTTGAGGTGATCGAAAGTGAAATAGCACTGCAAAGTGACAAGTTAACTGGAAAAACATTTGTAATTTCGGGAGTTTTTGAAAATTACAGCAGGGAGGAACTGAAAGATTTGATCGAAAGCAACGGTGGTAAAATTTTGAGTGGCATATCTGCCAAGCTGAATTACTTGGTTGCAGGAGAAAATATGGGACCTTCCAAGCTGGAGAAAGCTAAAAAACTAAATGTACCCCTGATTTCAGAGCAGGATTTATTAGCGTTATTGAAGTAAAATTAAGAATGAAAAAATTTCATGGAACCGGTGTAGCTTTAGTTACACCATTTAAAGCAGACAGATCAGTAGATTTTGAAGGGTTGAAAAACCTCATCAACTACATGGTAGATGGAAAGGTAGAATACCTGGTATCTTTAGGTACCACTGGCGAAGCATCAACACTTAATAAAGACGAGAAGAAGAAGATCTGGGAATTTACTGCAGAGATAAATGATGGCCGTTTGCCTTTGGTGGCTGGCATTGGCGGCAACGATACGGCTTCCGTGATCAATGACATCAAGACTTTTGAAGCGAATGGTTATAGTGCCGTTCTTTCTGCAAGTCCTTACTATAATAAACCTACCCAGGAAGGTATATACCAACATTATAAAGCCATTAGCGAAGCCAGCTCAATGGACCTTTTATTGTATAACGTACCGGGACGGACTGCAAGTAATGTGAGTCCGGATACAACTTGCCGCCTGGCTTCTGAATTCAAAAACATCATTGGAACCAAAGAAGCTTCGGGAAATTTCGACCAGTTCAATCAAATTATGAGAGACAAACCGGAAGATTTTTTATTGATCTCCGGAGATGATCCTGTGGCTTTGCCAATGATCTCACTGGGAGCCGCAGGGGTGATTTCTGTAGTCGGTAACGCATTGCCACTACAGCTTTCCGAAATGATCAGGTTATGCCTAATGGGAGATTATTCGGCTGCTTTACCACTGCATTTGAACCTAATTGAATTTACCAGACTGATATTTGCTGAAGGCAATCCCGCCGGTGTAAAAGCTGCCTTGAGACATTTCGGGATCTGCGAAGACCACCTGCGCTTACCGCTTGTACCTGTATCTGAGACCCTACGTCATGCAATCATAACCGAATCCAAACGAATCACAGCATAAAAAAGGGCGTCACGATAATCGTGACGCCCTTTTTGTTTAAAAACAAGGTTGGTTAAGCCTTATTTTTTGTTTCCTGAATCTCCAAACGGATAGCCTGAGCTAAGTTTTTAAGATCCTGCATACCTTTCCGTACACGTGTGCCCGCAGCGCTGTTCGCCTTGTTGTAGAACTTGTCTGCATCAGCTTCTAAAGATGCTACAAGCTCCTTTACTTCATTGAATTTTTTCATCGTTAATTTACTCCTTTTAGGTTTAAGGTTTTGATTAATACTCTGTTACTAAAGTAAGATGTTTATTTTAATAAAAAAATTTTTCGAATAATAAATGGATTTCCAAAACCCTGTTTTTTTCCACAATTAAAGCGGTTATTCACAAGAAAAGAGCAAAAAAAATACCCAAACATCTGTACAACAAGTATTTAAAAAAACAAATTAAACAAAAACGGCCTCTAAATCACTTTAGAGGCCGTTCGATTAAAAAATTCTTATGCTATAGAAAACTGATTTTCTTTGTAGTAACCACTCTTCAATTTGTCAGATACTTCGCTAAATGCGTCGAGTGTACGTTGCACATCTTCCAACGTATGAACCGCAGTTGGGATTAGCCTTAATTCAATTAATCCTTTCGGGATAACAGGATAAACAACAATTGAACAGAATATGCCGTAGTTTTCTCTCAGATCCATTGTAAGCGCTGTCGCCTCCAAAAGCTCGCCTTTTAAAAAGACAGGCGTAACCATCGTATTCGTTACCCCGAGATCAAAGCCACGTGCCCTCAATCCGTTTTGAAGTGTAGTCGCTATTGTCCACAATTTCTCTCTGAGCTCCGGATTATTTTTAAGCAGCTCCAGACGCTTTAATAGTCCTATAACCATTGGCATAGGTAAGGCCTTAGCAAAAGTTTGAGAACGCATATTATAACGGAAAAAGTTAGTAATTTCCTCTGTTGAGGCCACAAATGCTCCAATACCTGCCATTGACTTAGCAAATGTACCAAAATAGACGTCTACACCATCGATGCAGTTTTGCTCTTCGTGTGTACCTGCTCCTGTAGGTCCCATCGTGCCAAAACCATGAGCATCATCGATGAGTAAACGGAAATTGAACTCCTGTTTTAGATCAACCAATTCTTTCAACTTACCCTGAGCACCAGACATTCCGAATACACCTTCTGTAATCACCAAAATTCCACCTCCACTCTGCTCAACTAATTTAGTCGCGCGCTCCAGTTGCTTGCGGGCACTGTCAATGTCGTTGTGCTTATACACAAAGCGCTTTCCCATATGCAAACGCAGACCATCTATAATACAGGCATGAGATTCAGCATCATAAACAATGACATCATTACGATCCACCAAGCTATCAATGATAGACACCATACCCTGATACCCATAATTGAGTAAGAATGCATCTGGTTTGCCTACAAATGCAGCAAGCTCCTGCTCCAATTGCTCGTGGTATTTGGAATTACCAGACATCATACGCGCACCCATCGGGTAGGCCATACCAAAATCAGCTGCTCCCTTTTGATCCGCCTCTCTAACTTCAGGATGGTTAGCTAAGCCTAAATAATTGTTCAAGCTCCACACCAAATGCTCTTTACCGCGAAAATTCATATGAGGTGCGATATCGCCCTCTAATTTGGGAAATGAAAAATATCCATGAGACCATTTGTGATGTTGCCCGATCGGCCCCATATGCTTCGCTATCTTTTCAAAAATATCCAATGTTATATGTATTTAGTTTTTATTCTTTTCTTGCAAATTTAAGCTTAAAATGCTTGATAAACAATATAGATGTCCAGCCACAGCATTATGCTAAAAAAGCCTTAACAAATTTTGCTAAGGCTTTTCATATTATCTAAAACAATATCTAGTCAACGTTATCGTGTAAGAATGAATTGTTAGGTCTGATTTCAGTAGAACCATCTTCATCATTGCTCAAGGTAAACCTTGAAACCTGGGATTCTGAAGAATGCTGAACCTGCTGCAATTGCATCTGCTTGCGTTTGTAAGCTGGTTCGTTCTCTAACTCCTGAAGACCGTTGCTGGTCCTAAGTTTCATGCTCAAGTCTTTTAACCTTAAGATTCTTTCCTTAGATTTTCTGAGTTGATCTTCGATAGAATCATCATTTTTATCATCATCAGCACCTTTTTCAGTGATTTCCTCTCTCTGAGGTTCCACGTCATTGTTGAAAACAGCAACTGGCTTTTCGAATACAAAATCGGTTTCGGCCAATTTAACCTCAAACTCAAATCCTGATTCCTGCGGGGCTTCCTTAACAGGAGCTTCATCTTCAATTAGGGTATGCCTAACAACGATATTCTCAGGCTCTTCAGTTCTCCTAGGTTTGTTGATATTGAACAAGTCGCCAAAAAGATCTGACTGTTTAATCTCTTCTTTAGCCTTCATTACAGGTTCTTGTAGCGGAGTTTCTACCTTAGGTGCGATGAACGAATTTACCGGTTCAACTGGTCTAACCAAAGGAGCTTCTTCCGGAGTAAGCAATGAGATTTTCTTCACATTCTTTTTATCCTCTTCGCGCTGTTCCTTGGTTTGGAAACCTGTGGCTATGATCGTTACCGAAAGCATGTCCCCTAAGTTTTCATCTATACAGTTACCCCAGATCAAATCAGCAGATAATCCTGCCTTATCCTGGATGTAATCCGTAATGATGGTCACCTCATCCATAGTCACCTCTCGGATTCCCGAGCTGATATTTAAAAGGATGTACCGCGCACCTTCAATCTCATTATCTTTCAATAAAGGAGAAGCAAGAGCTCCTTCAACAGCATTCAGTGCCCTGTTTTCACCTTCGCAGGCAAAACTACCCATAATGGAAACACCACTGTCTTTCATCACAGTACGCACATCTTTAAAATCTACGTTGATATAACCAGGCACAGTAATGATCTCTGCAATTCCTTTGGCGGCAGTAGTCAAAATATCATCAGCCTGAGCAAATGCGGAACCCAATGTGAGGTTACCAAAAATCTCCCTCAATCTATCATTGGAAATCACCAGATAGGAATCTACATACTTTTTAAGTTCATCCAATCCGTCATTCGCCTGCATTTTACGCCTCTTACCTTCAAAGGCAAATGGAGTAGTAATGATTGCTACAGTCAGGATATCCAATTCTTTCGCCGCCTTAGCAATAATAGGGCTTGCTCCTGTTCCCGTACCACCGCCCATTCCTGCTGTAATGAACAACATTTTGGTTGTACTTCCCAGCATCTGCTTGATATCATCGATATTTTCGATAGCCGAATTTTTCCCAACTTCAGGAATAGAACCCGCTCCCATACCTTCAGTCAAACTGGCACCTAGTTGTACCTTATTAGGTATAGGACTAAATTCTAAGGCCTGGGCGTCTGTATTACAAATAATAAAGTCTACACCAGTAATTCCTTGACGGTACATATGGTTTACCGCGTTACCACCACCGCCACCAACACCAATTACCTTGATGATTGATGACTTATCTTTTAACATTTCGAACTGCATATCTTTATGAATCAGTTATTTAAAAATTCGTTTTTCCTGTTCATCTCTCTATGTAATATTAACACTTTTTTAACAGGCGTTTTCCACAAGTGTTGAAAATGTGGAAAAATCATGTTTTGTGGAAAAATACTACGGTTTTATATAATCCTCATCACTGACGTTCATGTCATCTTTAATAAAGTCCTTGGTTTTTGCCAGCAATTTATCAAACAAGCCACCACCGGACCGCTTTGTTTTTTCTTTGTCTTTTGGTCGCTCAACAAAAACACCGGGTTGCTTCATTTCCTCCAATAGTTCTTCCGCCTTCTGAATTCCTTTAATTAACAACCCCACACTCGTTGCATACATCGGGCTTTTCAAATCATCGTAAATTGTCTTTGGCATATCTTCATATTTCGACAAATGCTCATTGGGATACCCAACACGGCAATCCAATCCCGTTACATATTCCACAAGTTGCGAAAGATGCTTCAACAAAGCGCCCCCTCCTGTGATGACTACACCTCCGATCAGTCGCTTTTCATATCCAGAAGACTTAATTTCATAATAAACGTGCTCAATGATTTCCTCCATTCTGGCTTGAATAACATAAGCAAGGTTTTTAACAGAAATCTCCTTAGGTTCCCGGCCTCTCAATCCAGGAACACATATAATTTCATTTTCTTTATTCTCTTCAGCAAGGGCAGAGCCAAAACGCGTTTTCAACAATTCTGCCTGATTCCTCATCACAGAGCAACCTTCTCTGATATCTTCAGTAACACTATTACCGCCAAAAGGAATTACCGCTGTATGACGGATGATACCTTCATGGAAAATCGCAATATCCGTAGTTCCACCACCGATATCCACCAGCGCTACTCCAGCTTCTTTCTCTTCATCGCTCAACACCGACTCAGAGGAAGCCAATGGCTCCAGAATCAATTCCTGAGTCTGTAGCCCAGCATTTGTCACGCACCTCATGATGTTTTTCACAGCAGTAACCTGACCAGAGATGATGTGAAAATTTGCTTCCAGTCGAACACCAGCCATACCAATCGGATCTTTGATTCCCGGTTCATTGTCGATAGTAAACTCCTGAGGTAGCACATGAATGATCTCTTCTCCTGGGGGCATTACCAGTTTAAACATATCATCAATCAGCTTATCTATATCTTTTTTACCGATTTCGTTATTGAGCTCTCTGCGCGTCAAGATACCGCGGTGCTGCAGACTTTTGATGTGTTGACCAGCAATACCCACGTTTACAACGCGAATTTCTACATTAGATTGCCCGCTGGCGAGCTCCACTGCCTGAGAAATTCCCTGTACCGTTTTTTGTATATTAGATACTACACCTCGAGTTACACCCGCCGATTCTGCCTTCCCTATACCTAATACTTCTATTTTTCCATGTTGTGTTCTCCGTCCAACGATTACACAGATTTTAGTAGTACCAATATCCAATCCTACTACTATTGGAGACTGAGTGGTTAATTTTTCTTTGCCCATAACTATATCGATTTTGTTGAGTTTATTAATTGTTTTTCTTGGTATCTGTTTTTGTTGCTTCAAATTCTTTTCCTTCACCTGGTTCCTCATGGCTCAACGAGTCTACAGGTTTAGGGGTAATCTTCAGATTATTTGCAGAGGAATCAACTTTATTCTTCTCGCAAACCACCTGATTGGTATATTTTATATTGATCGTTTTATAGGTATCCCAGCCAACTTTAGGCATCGCTTTTTTATAAAACGCAAGTAAATTTCTCATTTTCAATTCCAGCGAATCTGCTACCCCAAGGACAATACGTTGATTTCCTACTCTGGGAATAAACTCAATATCACCCTGCTCATCTACAAATAATTGCTCTATCTGTGCATCCCATAAGGTATCTCGCTTGATAAATAGCGCAGTCTTATAGAGGTCTTTAGCCATTTTTGTAATAAGCGTATCTACTCTACCGCTAAAATGCTCCAATATCTTACCATTTGCGACCAATACATTTGCTGTAAAGTTTGGTGAAACCGGCATCTTTAATCCGTCTTTGTCAATGTAAAAATCTTGATCACTGGCATTGATAACCCTCAATATGGGTTGACGCTGCTGTATTTCTATATGTATCACACCATCCATATCAGCATAAACTTTTGCAAATGCGATGTAGGGATTCGATTTGATATTTTTTTCAATGTCCTCCAAATTGATCTGTTCCAAGTTACGCCCTATCAAGGTACCTTGGTTCTGTTTCAGAATGGCATCGATTTCTTCCCGCTCTATAAAATTATCAGCGCCTGGAATCAGTATTTTGACATTGGTACAAGTCACAGTCTGTTTCTTCACTCCCACAAATCCCATAAGCACCACCAAACCGCTGAGACAAACAGTCCAGGCAAAACATTTAAATAACAATTTCCAATTTATCCGCTTAATCATCTGTCATCAATTTTTTAAGTGGTTGTATCAATGTATCAATATCTCCTGCGCCAACAGTTAAAAGTAATTCTGGCCGCTCATTTTCTATGCGCTCAAGCACACTATCTTTATTGCACAGTGATTTTTGTTTTGAATGGATTTTTTCCAGCAAAAAAGTTGAGTTGATTCCTTCTAAGGGCAGCTCCCTTGCAGGATAAATCTCTAACAACAATAATTCATCCACAGTACTTAACACTTCAGCGAAGCCATCTGCAAAATCACGCGTACGTGTAAACAGGTGAGGCTGAAAAATTACAGTGAGTTTCTTTTCAGGATAGAGTTGTCTTACTGCATCAAAACAAGCCCTCAATTCCTCCGGATGATGCGCATAGTCATCTATATAAATTTTGCTTTTTGTGTTTACAATATATTCAAAGCGCCTCTTCACGCCTTTAAAATTTGCCACTGCTGATTTTATTTTCTCTACAGAGATACCCAATTTCAAAGCTACAGCTATAGCAGCCAAGGCATTCTCTACATTATGGTTACCTGGCAACATGAGTTGCAGACCTACTATAGTAATATCTTCAGAAACATAGTCAAATACAAAACTCGCATCCTCTACCCCTATATTGGCGGCCCTAATATTCGAATCGGACCCAACGCTATAGGAAATCCCATGATCCAAAGGCAAACCTTGTTTTTTAAACAGGGAGCCTCCGCCCTTCAACTGTTTAGCAAACAACTGAAACGACTCATGTAACTGAGCAGCATCTCCATAGATGTCCAGATGATCTGCATCCATAGCAGTAATTACAGTAATATCCGGATGTAAGGTTAAAAAAGAGCGATCGTATTCATCCGCTTCAACTACCACCACATTATTATCTGACAATAAGAAATTACTATTGTAATTTGTCGCAATCCCACCGAGGAAAGCAGTACAACCATAACCACTATCGGTAAGTAAATGTGTAATAATAGAGGATGTAGTCGTTTTTCCATGAGTACCAGCAACAGCAATGCAAAATTGGCCCCTGCTAATGATACCTAAAACCTCTGACCGTTTTTTCAATGAAAAACCAGACTCACTGAAATAATGCAGCAAGACGGATTCCCTTGGAATTGCAGGAGTGAAAACGATCAATGTATCCGACTCCACCTTCAAAAACGGCTCAGGCAAAGTAGCTACGTCATCCTGATAAGAAATATCCATTCCTTCTGCTTCTAATGTTGCAGTTAAATTGGTTCTCGTCTTGTCATATCCGCAAACCAGACATCCTCTGTTTGCAAAGTATCTTGCGATCGCACTCATTCCGATACCTCCAATACCAACAAAATACACTTTATGAATGGCGTTAAGCTCCATACGCTCCCCCTTTCCCAGCCAGGATCATTACCTCTTTAGCAATCACTTCATCAGCATTTGGCAAGCCCATCTTACCGATGTTCTCTGCTAAGACAGCGCTCCGATCTTTGTCCTTTAACAAAATCAGTGCTTCTTTTACCAACGTATCTTCAGCAGAACGATCCGCAATTAATAATGCAGCATTATTTTGGACCAATGCAAGCGCATTTTTCGTTTGATGGTCTTCAGCCACATTAGGAGAAGGAACCAGAATCACCGGCTTCTTAATCAAACAAAGTTCTGCGATAGTACCTGCACCTGCCCTTGAAATGATCAAATCTGCAGCCGCATAAGCCATGTCCATTTTATTCAAAAATTCCAAAATCCTAATATTGGGGTGGACATTCAGCCCTACTCGTTCCAATATTCCTTTATAGTATGATTTACCAGTCTGCCAGATTATCTGTACATCTTCAGCAATTATTTCAGATAAGTGTTTTTCTATACTTTTATTAAGTGTTCCTGCCCCAAGGCTTCCTCCTGTTACAAGAATTGTCCTCTTCAATGGATCAAGCCCCAATAGTTCTGCTCCCGAATGATGCTTATTAACGATGTTAGCGACATCCTTACGAACCGGATTACCGGTTTTCAGAATCCTTTGCAAAGGAAAAAACTGATCCATATGGTCAAATGCCACACAAATCTTTGAGGCTTTTTTACCCAACCATTTATTTGTGATTCCTGCGTACGAATTTTGTTCCTGAATCAAATACGGAACCCCTTTCAAAGAAGCCGCAAACAATATCGGTCCAGAAGCATAGCCTCCTACTCCCACAACCGCATCAGGCCTAAAATCCTTAACGAGCTGCATAGCCTTACTTAAACTCGAAAAGACCTTTCCTGGTAACGTTAAATTCTTCAATAAAGATCCTCTCTGAATCCCACTGATATTTAGACCAACAATTTTATATCCGGCAGCAGGAACTTTTTCCATTTCCATCCGTCCCAGAGCACCAACGAACAGTATTTCACAGCCAGGCTCTATACGCCTCAGCGCATTCGCTATGGATATCGCAGGAAAAATATGTCCTCCCGTACCACCACCTGAAATAATTATTCTCGTTGCTCTCATTCTATTTTTCTTATGCCATTGCAGGAATGTCACCCACAATCACCTTTTTACTCACACTTTTCTCCTCCACATCCTTGCTCACACTCAATATAATGCCAAAAGCAATACTGGTAAACAAGATTGAGGTTCCCCCCATACTCACCAATGGCAAGGGTACCCCGGTAACCGGACCTAAACCTACAGCAACTGCCATATTAGCGAAGGCCTGAATCGTTAAACTAAAGCTCAGTCCAGCAGCAAGTAAAGCACCAAAAGCTTTGGGACTTTGCGTAACTATCCTAACACATCGATACAATAGTACCAAATAGAGTACAACAATAGCCAGCCCCCCGATAGTCCCATACTCTTCTATGATAATGGCAAAAATAAAGTCAGAATATGGGTGAGGTAAGAAGTTTCGTTCTGTACTATTGCCGGGCCCCTTTCCAAACAAGCCACCGGTAGCCAAAGCAATCTTCGAATGGTCTGATTGGTAAGTTTTGTCAGAGTGCTGCAGTTCAGGATGCATAAAGGCATCGATCCTTGAACGCCATGTACCAGCCCGTTCTGTAGTCAGAAAAAGAATGAAGATCATCACAATTCCGCCGGCACAAACCAATGAAATCTGTTTGATACTCACACGTCCAACAATCAACAGCAATACACTCACACCAAAAAGCATCAGTCCTGTCGACAGATTCGCTTTCGCAATTAGCCCGAAGACAATCACAACGGAGCCCATAATCGGCAAAAAAGACTCCTTTACATCCTTGATATTCTCCTGTTTCTTAGTTAACATTCGGGCTAAAAATGTAATCAACGAAAGCTTGGCTAAATCTGAAGTTTGAAATGTTAAGCCAATCACCGGTACCTGAACCCAACGCGAGGCCCCATTGATCTGACCTGTAAATAAGGTGTAAATTAACAATGGGATCGTGATGATCATCAGGACTTTTGAAATGCCAGCATAATACTTATAGTCTAGCAAGTGTGAAATGTAGATCATACCTATACCCAGAATCACAAAAATCACGTGTTTGAACAATAAATACCGTTCTACAGTAACTCCCTTATTATACGCAATATTACCGGTTGCGCTATAAACCGTTAATATGGAAATCATAGACAACAGAATAATGATCAGCCAAATCCAGCGATCACCCTTTGTCTTGTCGAGAAGTGTATTTATAGCTAACATCATTATAGTTCTTTTACAGCAGCCTTAAATTGATTGCCTCTATCCTCGTAATTTTTAAAAAGATCAAAACTGGCGCAGGCTGGAGACAACAGTACAGTATCTCCTTTTTTTGCCAGATGATAGGCTACCTGAACCGCCTCATGAGCCGAAAAGGTATTCACGATTATTTCCACATCGTCTTCAAAAGCCTCGTGAATCCGCTTGTTATCCTTACCCATGCAGACAATGGCTTTTACTTTTTGATGTACCATATCTTTCAGCATCGCGTAATCGTTCCCTTTATCAACTCCACCCATGATCAAAATCACTTCACTTCCGACACTCTCCAGCGCATACCAGGTAGAATTTACATTGGTCGCTTTGGAATCGTTAATGTAATCGACACCTGAAATCTTCGCAACGTGCTCCAAGCGATGTTCAATATTTTTGAAATCTCCCATACTTTCACGAATGGCGGAATTTCTGATATCTAATACTTTCGCAACTATGCCCGAAGCCATAGAGTTATAAATATTATGCTTGCCCTGAAGGGCTAACTCTGTAATAGACATGGTCAATGGGTTATTTAGGTTTATATTTATGTGTATATTATCGCTTTCTAAGTAGGCCCCTTCTTCTATTTTTTTCCTGATGGAAAAAGGATAGCGTTTAGAGGAGGGCTTGATCTGTTTCATAATCTTAAGCGTCTCTTCATCATCGGCGCAATAGATAAAAACATCATCATTTTTTTGATTTCTTGTAATTCGCATTTTCGAAGCAGCATAATTGCTCATTTTATAATCATAGCGATCCAAATGATCGGGCGTGATGTTAAGCAATACGGCTATATCCGCTTTGAAATCGTGCATGTCATCCAACATAAAGCTGGACAACTCTAAAACATACCAATCAAAATCGGAGGTAGCAACCAATGCGGCAAAACTATTCCCTATATTTCCTGCAAGACCTACATTTAAACCCGCATTTTTTAAAATGTGATAGGTTAGCATCGTTGTTGTCGTTTTCCCGTTCGATCCGGTAATGCAAATCGTCTTGCCTTTGGTGTAACGCTTTGCGAATTCTATTTCAGAAATCAAAGGAATTCCTTTTTTCCGAATTTCCCGAACTATTGGGACTTGATTAGCAATACCCGGACTCTTAATCACTTCCGTGGCTAATAAAATTTGATCAGTGCTATGTTGCTTTTCCTCAAAGCGTATATCGTGTTCAGTTAACTTCTGTTTGTATTGGTCTGCAATGATGCCAAAATCCGACACAAAAACATCAAAACCTTGTTTCTGCGCCAGTATTGCCGCACCCACACCGCTTTCACCAGCTCCTAGTATGACGATCAGATTCTTTTTCATTACCTCAATTTTAATGTGATGATAGTGATGATTGCCAACAAAATCCCGATGATCCAAAAACGTGTAACAATCTTTGCCTCATGGTAACCTTTCTTTTGATAGTGATGGTGAAGTGGCGACATTAGAAATATTCTGCGCCCCTCTCCAAATCGCTTTTTTGTATATTTAAAGTAGGATACCTGCATGATCACAGATACCAATTCGATCAGGAATATTCCACACAGGATCGGAATCAATAGCTCCTTTCTGATCATAATGGCATAAGCAGCGATGATCCCGCCTATAGCTAAACTTCCTGTATCACCCATAAATACCTGGGCAGGGTAAGAATTGTACCAAAGGAATCCTACGCAAGCCCCCACAAAAGCGCCGGCAAAAATCATCAGTTCCCCGGAATTGGGAATGTACATGATATTTAGATAATCCGCCATTTGCGTATTCCCGGAAACATAGGCCAATACCCCCAAAGTTACCCCAATCACAGCAGATGTGCCGGTTGCCAGCCCATCAATTCCGTCGGTGATGTTTGCGCCATTGGAAACGGCTGTAATAATGAATACCGTAAAAGCCAGAAAGATTAAAAATGCATATTTCTCGTAGTCCCCACCTATAAACTTAAGGACTTTGGCGTAGTCAAATTCATTGTTTTTATAAAAAGGGATATTCGTTTTCGTAGATTTTACATCCTGTGTGTAGTAAAAGGTCTCTCCTTTTTGACGGAGAACCATTGGTGCGGTCGACTTACTTTCTACATTATCCTGAACCGTAGTCCTGACTACAATATTTGGATGAAAATACATAGTACAACCAATAATGATTCCCAAGCCAACCTGTCCGACCACCTTGAACCTACCCGCAAGTCCTTCCTTGTTCTTACGGAAGACCTTAATGTAGTCATCCAGAAAACCGATGGCCCCCATCCAAACCGTGGTTACCATCATCAGGATCACATATACATTGCCAATATTTGCAAAAAGCAAAGTCGGGATCAAAATGCCCAGCAGGATAATAATACCACCCATTGTCGGGGTACCTTGTTTTTGCATTTGTCCTTCTAAACCCAAATTCCTGATCGACTCTCCCACCTGCATTAACTGCAAATAATTGATAATCCTGCGACCGTAAACAGTGGTGATGATCAGAGAGACAATGATCGCCAATGAAGTACGGAAGGTGATGTACTGAAACAACCTCAATCCAGGAAAATCGTAATGCTGATTTAGATACTCAAATAAATAATATAACATTAGCTGATCAGGTTAAATTGTTCCTTTAATACTTCTTTATCGTCAAAGTGGTGTCTAACACCATTGATTTCCTGGTATTTCTCATGCCCCTTTCCCGCCAGTAGAATGATATCTCCAGGATTAGCCAGATGGCAGGCAGTTTTGATTGCTTCTCTTCTATCTGAGATCGTCAAAGTTTTTCTTTGATTGCTTGGCGACACACCTTTTTGCATATCTGCTAAAATAGCCTGGGGATCTTCCGTGCGTGGATTATCAGAAGTAAGTATTACTTTATCACTCCAATCACAGGCCACCTGAGCCATTATCGGTCTTTTTGTTTTATCCCTGTCTCCGCCACAACCAATAATAGTGATGACTTGCTCGGTACCTTTTCTGATATTTTGGATCGTAGTCAACACATTCTGCACCGCGTCAGGAGTATGCGCATAGTCGATTATTCCAATGATATTTTGCCTTGAAGTCAGGTAATCAAATCTACCTTCTGCACCCGTCAACATACTCATTGCGGTCAACACAGTCAGCTCATCCTGTTCCAAAAGCATCGCTGTTCCATATACAGCTAAAAGATTATAAGCATTGAAAGAACCTACCAATTTGAAGAAGACATCCGCATTATTGATATCCATGTGCAGGCCACTGAAACTATTCTCAATAATCTTAGCCTTAAAGTCAGCCAGTTGCTTCAAAGCATAAGTTTTTTTATTTGCTTTGGTATTTTGAAGCATTACCATGCCATTTTTGTCATCAAGATTAGTCAAGGCAAAAGCAGATTTTGGCAAGGCATCAAAAAAACCTTTTTTTGCTTTTATGTAGTTGTCAAAAGTGACATGAAAATCCAAATGATCATGTGTAATATTAGAAAACACACCACCTGCAAAACTCAGCCCTTCAATCCGATGCTGCACCACAGCATGCGAACTGACTTCCATAAAGCAATAATCACAACCTTCTACAACCATCTGATCCAGCAAATGATTTAGTGCAAGAGGATTAGGTGTAGTATGCGTCGCAGCGATAATCTGATCATCAATCTGGTTCTGAACGGTAGAAATCAAACCAACTTTATAGCCCAATTCACGAAACAGCTTAAACAATAAAGTCGCAATAGTAGTCTTGCCATTAGTACCTGTAATGCCAATTAGCTTTAATTTCCCGGAAGGGTTTCCATAAAAATTAGTGGCCATAATCCCGAGTGCAACAGCACTATCCTCCACCTCAATATAAGTGACTCCTTCTTTTTGCTGATCAGGAATCTGCTCGCAGATAATTACATCAGCTCCCGAAGAAACTGTAGCCTCTATATAATCGTGACCATCTGAAAGCGTACCTTTTATTGCAAAAAATACGCTCCCCACATTCACCTTACGCGAATCAAAGACCAAATCCAGCACTTCCCGATTGGTTGTACCAACCAGGTTCTTTATTGCAATTCCATATAGTACTTCCTGCAACTGCATCTATTGTAATTCTAATTGTACCAACAAACCTTTTCCTATCCTGCTGCCCGCAGCAATAGATTGCCCAGTCACTTTTCCACGTCCCTTAACCTTTGTTTTAAGACCGGCATTTCCCAGCAAATACAAAGCATCCTTCAACCCCATACCGTTCACGTTAGGCATCACTCCTTTCAAAGAAGTAAAATCTTCGTAGGCGATACCATTACTCGTATCTATTTTATTGAAATAGTCAGACTTGGCAGCATAGAGCGTTTTAATGCCAAAGGCTGTATATACCTTTTTCACTGCCTTACTTTGCCCTGCTTTCGCTTCAGGATTATTCGTATTACCTACCAGATGCTCTGGGATATTATTATACATCTGTATATCCCTTGCGTAAATACGGTCAGCAATCTCCTTAAAAACCGGACCGGCGACCTGCGCGCCATAATAACCATTCTTAGGACCGTTTATACTCACCATAATAGAGTACTTAGGCTTATCCGCAGGAAAATAACCACAGAATGATGCCTGGTAACTTTTTTTGCCACGATACCCTCTGTTATCATCCGCCACCTGTGCAGTACCCGTTTTTCCTGCCACACGGTACAGAGGAGAGCCCATTTCCTTACCTGTTCCCTTTGTCACTACGCTCTCCAGCATCGCCTGTAATTTCTTTATAGTCTTCGGTGAGCAGATTTCATCTTTAATTACCCTGGCACTGAACTGTTCGATCGGATTTCCCAAACGTCTGATTTCCCGTACAAAAATCGGAGAAATGTACTTACCATCATTAGCTACTGCATTGTAAAATGCCAGCATTTGAAGTGGAGTAATCTGCATTTCATAGCCATAAGCCATCTGAGGAAGGGTCATGTTTTTATTCCAGTCCTTGAACTTAGGATTTTTAATGATCGGCTTTGGTTCTCCAGGGATTTGTAAGCCCAGGCGCTCATTCATATGGATATCATAAAAATGATCTGTAAACTCAGAAGGATTTTCCTGATAGTGCATATTCACCAATTTAGCAACCGCAGTATTCGCCGATTGCTCAAAAGCTTTCATTACCGTAACCGTCCCGATACCACCATGCGAATCCCTGATTGT
Organism: Pedobacter sp. GR22-6; assembly: GCF_037402555.1. Taxonomy (NCBI): domain Bacteria; kingdom Pseudomonadati; phylum Bacteroidota; class Sphingobacteriia; order Sphingobacteriales; family Sphingobacteriaceae; genus Pedobacter; species Pedobacter sp. GR22-6. Next base: position 601,619 of record NZ_JBBEUC010000002.1, on the reverse strand, counting down.
ATGGGAAGGGATCCTATAAGTTCCATCACCAGTTGCAACCATAGTATTCGTATCCACTTTATCGTCTTCCAATAAAGCCATATACGAAGCGAGTTTAAATGTTGAACCCGGATCCTGACTACCCCCTATTGCGTAATTGAATTTTTCTTCATATACACCCTCTTTAACACGGGTATAGTTAGCCACAGCCCTCACTTCTCCTGTAGTTACTTCCATTAGAATCACTGTACCGTGGTCAGCATCACTAATCTTCAACTGCTTCTCCAGGGCTTTCTGAGCGAGATCCTGCATATTAATGTCAATAGTAGAAATGATATCAGCACCTTCTTTTGGTGCCACTTCTGCTTCATCATTGATCGGCATCCACACACCACCCGAAATCCGCTGCACTAATCTCCTACCACTTTCACCATTGATGTATTCTCCATAGGCACCTTCCAGCCCTACACCATTACTCACATTTTCGTTCTTGTAACCAATAGTTCTCGCAGCCAGATATTTAAAAGGTCTTATCCGCTTATTCTGCTGAACTGCAATCAATCCGCCGGTATATTTACCTACATTATACAAAGGAAAACTTCTGATTACTTTTAGTTCCTGATAACCTACTTTACGTTTGATCAGAAGGTAACGGACACTATCGCGCCTGGCAACACGCAAATACCTGGAATATTCCTTAGGTGTTTTATCTTTAAAAAATTGCGATAAACGCAATGCCAGAGAATCAACTTTTGAATTAAATAAATTATCATCTGCTATACCACCAGCATACATATCCATACGCAGCTCATATTCAGGTATCGAAGTCGCCAATAGACTACCATCAACGGAATAAATATTTCCACGCGCAGCTTCTACATTGATATACTTTGTAGAGAGACTATCGGCCATGGCACGCCATTTATGTCCCTCCACAAACTGTACATCGCATAGCCTGATGAGTACTGCCACGGCAAACAGCACTATCAGTCCGAAAGACAGATAAACACGCAATAATATGTTAGCTCTAATATTCATTACTGTTTATAATAATTTTTTTTGGTGGTTCAGTTAATTCTTTAATACCTAAAGTGTCTACCTTCTTCGCAACCTCAGTTAGCTTACTTTTGAACATCAAATCTGCTTTCAGAGATTTGTATTCCCAACTTAATTCCTTTACTTCCTTATTTAATTTATCTATATTCCTAACATTCTTTACCGCCATATGGCTATTGCCGATATACAACATACACAGCACCGCAAGAAAGATTAAAAACGGCAACATCTCCGTTGCCGACTCTTTACTTACCACCCCTTCGGTAAATAACTTCCTGAAAAATGCACTTTCCACTACGGGAGACTTACTTTTCAGTTTTATATCCAGCTCTTCTTCAACCTCCTGCTCATCTGTCTGTGTCCTAAACTGGTTATTCATATCTTTTCTCCTATCCGCAGTTTAGCACTCCTGGATCTGCTATTGCGTTCCAGCTCTTCTTCATCCGCCACAATCGCCTTCCTGGTAAGCACCCTGAAAGGCTTAATTTCATTACCAAAAAAGTCCTTTTCTACTTCACCTCTAAATTTCCCTTTAGACAAAAAATTCTTAACCGGCCGATCCTCCAATGAATGGTAAGACATTACGACCAGCCTCCCCCCCTCATTCAATACTTCCGCCGACTGTACAAGAAAGCTCTCCAAGACATCGATCTCTGCATTAACTTCAATACGCAATGCCTGAAAAACCTGAGCCATATACTTATGCTCCTTACCTTTTGGAATATGCGCTGCCGCAACCCTTTTGAAATCACTGAGCGTCTCTATAGGACGCTCCACACGACCGGTAACTACAGCTTTTGCAAGCGATTTTGCATTTTTCACTTCACCATAAATCCCAAATAGTTTATGCAACTGATCTTCAGAATAAGTATTCAATACACCTGAAGCGGTCAGCTTACCTTGCTGATCCATACGCATATCCAGAATTGACTCGAAACGGGTTGAAAAGCCTCTCTCAGCTTCATTAAACTGATGAGAAGAAACACCCAAATCCGCCAGGATGCCATCTACTTTTTTAAAACCCAACAAGCGCAGGTTATTTTTAAGATAGGCGAAATTCTGATCAACAAAACGAAATCTTGGGTCAGCTATTCTATTTCTTTGAGCATCAGGATCCTGATCAAAAGCAATCAATACACCATCAGCACCTAAATGTTTTAATATTTCACGGGAATGACCACCACCACCAAAGGTTACATCAACATACACTCCATTCGGCTTGATGTTCAAACCCTCAACACAAGCATCCAGCATTACCGGCACATGATAGTTATTTTCCATCTTCCCCCCTTTTTAAACTACCCATTACCTCTTCAGCCAACCTCGCGAAATCTTCTGGCTCTTTATCAAACAAAGCCTCGTAAGCCTTCTTGGACCAAACTTCCACCTTATCAAACTGACAGGCCAACACCAGATCAGTATTGATTTCAATACCAACAGACTCCAATAAAGACTTTGGAAGATTCACCCTACCTGCCGCATCCAATATCAACTCGGTTGCACCACGGGTAAAATAACGTATGAATTCTCTTGTTTTTTGCTCGTACGGGTTCAACTTACCCAAGTCCTCGACAATACCCTCCCACACTTTTTTAGGATAGATCACCAGATGCTTTTCAAAACCCCGGTTAATCACAAGTCCCTCTTGCTCAACATTAGGCAATTGCTTTTTCAGACTCGAAGGAACCATCAAGCGGCCCTTCGCATCCAATTTACAATCAAACTCTCCTAATAATTGAACCATATCAATATGTGCACTTTTTATGTAGTGTAAAAATAGGTACTTCTACCACTTTCTACCACATTCTACCACAAAAAGTTTTCCACATATTAAATCATTACCACTTTCCCCCATTTTAGCCAAAAAAAGGCCTTATTTACTGGTGGGAGAAAGTGGGCAAAAAAAACAGGCGTATCGTAAAAACGACCGCCTGTCCTTAAAACTATTCAAAACACCTAGTCGTTAATTGCCTTAACACCAGGAAGTTCTTTCCCTTCCATATATTCCAATAATGCTCCCCCACCTGTTGACACATAACTCACTTTATCTTCCAGGCCAAACTTCGCAATAGCAGCAGCAGAATCACCTCCACCGATTAGTGAAAAAGCGCCATTTTCTTGTGTGGCAGCCACAACTGCATTCGCAATCGCACGGGTTCCCTGCTCAAAATTCTCCATCTCAAATACCCCCATCGGACCGTTCCACAACAATGTCTTGGAACCCTTGATCACTTCAGAAAACAACTCCACTGTTTTGGTACCAATATCCAAACCCATCCAGTCCGAAGGAATCTTACCTGAATCGACAGCATCTTTTCTCGCTTCATTATCAAATTTATCAGCGATTATAGTATCAACAGGGAGAATCAGGTTTACACCCTTATCTTTTGCTTTCTGAATCAATTCCAAACAAAGTGCCATACGATCTTCTTCCAGCAATGATGTGCCAATTTCGCCACCTTGCGCTTTCGCAAACGTATAGGCCATCCCACCACCGATGATCAGGTTGTCCACCTTGTCAAGCAGGCTCTCGATCAAAAGAATTTTATCTGAAACCTTTGCCCCACCCATAATTGCAGTAAAAGGCTTTACAGCACCATGATTTACTTTCTCCGCATTTTTCAATTCTTCAGCCATCAGATAACCGAAATATTTGTTTTCAGGAAAAAAATCAGCAATAATCGCAGTGGAAGCATGTGCACGATGTGCAGTTCCGAACGCGTCATTTACATATACATCACCCAATTTGGATAATTTTTCAGCAAAATCACGGTCACCTTTTTCTTCCTCTTTATAAAACCTTAGATTCTCTAATAGCAAAACCTGGCCAGGGGTAATATTTGCTGCTTTTTCAACTGCCTCTGTCCCGATACAATCATTAGCAAATTGCACTTCTAAATCTAGCATCCTGGACAAATCACCCAATATATGTTTCAAAGAATATTTATCTTCCGGACCGCCTTTTGGCCTGCCCAAATGAGACATTAAAATCACACTTCCACCATCATTTAAAATCTTGGTGATGGTAGGCAGCGCAGCACGCATCCTTTTATCATCGGTAATATTGAATTCTTTATCCAAAGGCACATTAAAATCTACTCTGATTAAAGCTTTCTTATCTGAAAAATTGCATTGATCTATTGTTCTCATCTTTTAAAAAAATTATTTTATAGTATGGTTTTGGTGGTATTTTATGTATTTAAATTTCTGATCATATTAAAGTGCGGACCTATCCCGGAAATTTCGAACTCTTCGGAAAGCATCTCAAAGCCCAATTTAGTATAAAATGCGGTCGCGGAACTCCTTGCATTACACCAAATATAAGAAGCATTAGCAGATGTAAGCATTGAAAGTGCAAATTTTATCAACTCAGTGCCGCAGCCACTTCCCCGATAAGCAGTCCCTGTAGCCATCCCCCTTAGCCTAAACCCCAACCCTGGTCGTTCAGGATAGTTGTCCGGAAAAAGCGTTGCTACACTAACCAACTGCGTACCGACAAAAAAACCCAAATGAAATACCCCCTCTTGCTCATCTTCAGGGAAAACACATTCTTCAAATGGCTTACCATTTCTCAATATAGCACTTCGAAGCGGCAACGTTTCTCTTGCAGAAATGCACCTAACCATGGACCAACTGGATTTTTTGCACCAAATCTACCAGCCTGGCTGAATAACCGGACTCATTGTCATACCAACCGACCACTTTAACCAAATCCCCAACAATCGAGGTCAGCTGGGCATCGAAAATGCAGGAATAAGTATTATCCAATATGTCAACTGATACAATTGGATCTTCAGTATAAGATAAAATGCCCGACATTTGGTTTTGAGCTGCATTCTTAAAGGCCTCATTGATTGCCTCAATTGTGGTTTCCTGTTTTAATATGCAGGTAAAATCTGTTAGTGAACCATTCAGCACGGGCACTCTGATTCCCGCTCCCCCAAGCTTCCCTTCCAGGTGCGGAAATATACTGGTGATGGCTTTTGCAGCGCCGGTGCTCGTGGGTATAATGGAAGCAGAAGCCGCTCTTGCTCTTCTTAAATCCTTGTGAGGGGCATCATGTAGGTTCTGGTCGCCTGTCATAGAGTGAATTGTCGTAATGTACCCATCTAGTATTCCCCAATTGTCGTCCAATATTTTTACCATCGGAGCAACATTATTCGTCGTACATGAAGCATTCGAAATCACTGTTGCCCTTAAATCTATATCATCATCATTCACTCCAAGAACTACCATTGGAACATCCTTGTCTGCCGAAGGCGCAGAAATCACTACTTGCTTCGCACCAGCCTTTAGATGACGCTCTGCAGCAGATCTCCCGGTAAATTTTCCGGTTGCCTCAATGACCAGATCAACATTAAGATTCCTCCAAGGTAAACGCTCAGGATCAGATTCTGCAAATACGTGGATATGTTTTCCGTTAATGATCAGGCTTTTTTCATCAGAGTCAACCTCTCCTTTGAACCCACGATGCACCGTATCATATTTAAAAAGATGAGAGAGCGTAGCTGGATCTCCAAGGTCGTTTATAGCCACCACATTGATGTTTTTTTCGATTGCCCTTCGTAAAAAAATACGCCCGATCCGGCCAAATCCATTGATTGCGATATTCATTTGCTCGTTTTGTTTATAGGGGCAAAAGTACCTATATTATGGTAGTTGCGGTAGTTTTTCATTGGTAATAGTATTATATTTTACAACAATATTAATTTCACTTGCACCGGAATGTATCTTTCATCAAAACATCTTTCAGGCGATATCCCTTATCAAGCCGTTTTCCTATTCGGTAAGTAATCAAAGTATTGATCAACATACAAGTCACAAAGGTTGCTGTCATTACAAACAAGCTTCCTCCTGCGCTCAAAAACAAACCAATCAAGATCATCCAGATACTAAAACAAACAAGAACCCATACAATTTTCTTATCGTCCATACCCAAAAACTTCAATCTGTGGTGAATGTGATTCCTATCTCCGATGAAGGGCGACCTGCCATGAAGTATTCGGATCACAAATAGCCGGAATGTATCAAAGATTGGGACAACCATCACCGACAGACAGAGTCCAAACGCAGATGTTGACCAAATGATAGGATCTTCCGACACCGGACTATTGATCGAAATTAACTTGAGCGCAGAGCCCGCACTGATTATTCCGATTAGCATTGCCCCCGAATCCCCCATAAAAATTTGCCCATGGTAATTGTACTTTAAAAACCCGCAGACAGCTCCAGCGAACGCAAAGGAAATCAACGACCAACTTGTATAGCCTTCCCGTAAAAAAAGCAGACCAAATAAGCAGTTAACCAAAAGTCCAATAGTACCCGCCAAGCCATTTAGCCCATCAATCAAATTAAAAGCATTGATTACCAATAAAGTGATAAAAAGATAAATAGTCATCCTGGTACCAAATTCCAATCCATATCCACCCCATAAAACTAAAATAGCAGAAACCGCAAATTGTAAGGTAAATTTTCTCATTGGACATAATCCACCGACCAGATCATCCCGCAAACCTACTATAAAGATGAGCGTAGAAGCACAGGTAAGCGCCCAAATTTCAGAGCTAACCATATCAATGCTGCACAATAACGTGAGGGTAAAGGAGGAAAAAAAGCTCAAGCCACCCAATCGGGAAATTCCGTATACGTGCTCCTTCCGGTGGCAATCTGACTCATCATACAGTCCATGGCGCTCGCAAAAAGCAATAATCAAGGGTAACTTCAAGACTGCTAAGGCATAGGCGAAACAAAAAACAGATACAACAGCAAATACTACCATAGTCGAAGTTGTTTTAATTTACCTACCTTCTTTACAAAAAGCGCCTTCAGTGGAAAAGGAATTTTATTGCGCTTTAATGCATGATAATCGGTCCATAAGGTCAGGCATCGTATCGAAACAGACCTACTGCTCATCCCACCCGATCGCATGACAACAAGTAACCTGTTCAGAAAAAAACTCTTGATCTTCCTGACATAGAAAAACCTAAGAACCAACTCATAGTCTGCACTACAGCCCAAAGTCAATACATAGTTACCGAAGGACTGAAACAGCGCCCGCTTTAAAAACAGTGCAGGATGAGCAGGCATCCAGCCTGATTCAATATCTTCCCTCGTAGCTTCCTTAGAATTCCAGCACCTCAATATTCGTCCTACTTCTGTACGACTGACCAAATTGAGGTTACCGTAAACTGCGTCGCAGGAATTTCTCCGAAAGCAATTTACTATAGCAGAAACTACTTCATCGTCGGCAAAAAGGTCATCAGAATTCAAAACTCCAACAATTTCTCCGGAAGCCAATGCAATTCCTTTATTTAACGCATCATAGAAACCACAATCTGAGCCGATTTCAAAACGATCAATTCGGTCCAGATAATTATAGATCACAGCCAATGTACCATCTGTAGAACCACCGTCTATAACAATATACTCGATGCATTGATAATTCTGAGCTAAAACGGAAGCGATGCACGCTTCAATAAAATTGACTCCATTAAAAACACAAGTGATGATAGTTACTTTCATAAATAATTAACATATTTGCCAGCAAGATTATATAAAATAACTAATTAATCAAATTAAATTATCAAATAAAAATATTGTTATACTTTTAAGAATTTTATGGAATTCACTAAAAAACTGAAGAACCGTCTTAAAACTTGGAATTTTTATAAAAATATTGGAGGAGACTATGAGAAAAGAGCTTAGCTATTTGAAATTAGTTGTTATTCTGAGCAGCAAATGGCCGCTATTACTTTTGTCAGCGATTTTGGGTACACTTTTCGCCTACGGTTATTTATGCTTCTCCAGTCCTGTCTATATCTCACGCACTTCATTAAAGTTTGAAGATCGCCGTTCTGAGCTCTCAGAACTCACTAGCATCAGAAATTTATATGATCGGACAAATAAGACCGAATCGGAAAAACTAATTATCCGCTCTGATCAGGTGATCAGAAATGCCTTTAAATCCCTAAATTATCCGGTATCATTTTATGTCCGAGAAAATTTTAAATTAGTTAACTGCTACCCTGAGAAGTTATTGGATGTGCGTATTCTTCAAAAGAATACGCCATTAGGGAGTACAACATGTACTTTCAAAGAGGTCAACAAACAGCGATATCAGCTTTCTTTAGAGGATCGGGAAGGTCGTATAACAGTGAGCGAATATAATTATGGAACAACGATTAGCCTTCCCGAAGCGACTTTTCGTATACTGAAGCTTAACAGCGAGACCAACAAACCCGTCATCTTCCGTTTTAATCATGAGGGTGATTATCTGGAAAAAATCAATCGATCCTTAAAAATCGACGATCATTTAAACGTAAATGTCCTTAAGCTAAGCATGTGCGATAGCAACCCCTATTTCGCCACAGATATATTAAATGCCATTGTAGATCAGTACCTAAATTTTGACCGTTCCCTTCGTTCTTCCTCAGCAGTCCAGACCGAAAAATTCATCACGGATATTCTTGAAAGGCTTGATACAAATACCAGAATTTCCAAACTACAAATTCAAAAATTCAAAGTTGCCTATCCCTTTCTGAAAAGAGAAGATCTCATCGCCAAATTAGAGATATTAAAAGAGGAACAACGGCAGCTCAAATTAAAAGAAATCCAAATTAATTTTATAAAGACCAAGCTTCCTATCCTAACCGAATCGCTCAATCAGGATCTCTCAGGCATGACTGACCCTCAACTCCTCTCCCTGATTGGTAAATTCAACGAACTCTTCATCCAAAAGCAGGAAAAACTAAGTCAGTTTACACCGACAAATCCCTCAGTTATTGAACTGGACAAACAAATTACCAACCTTAAAAAAAGCATAGAGAATAACCTCAAGAATCAACTGGCAAATCTCAGTATACAAAATGATTACCTGGATACCGAAATGCAACATCTGATAACAATAGTCAAAAAAAGTCCGAATTCAGAAGGTACTTACATGGATCTGGAATCCAAGCTCGCTGTTCAGGAAAAAGTCAATACCTACCTCTCAGAAAAAAAACTGGAAGCCCAGATTTCAAAATCAGCAGTTACCGCTGGAGCCAGCATAATAGATCGCGCGATGCCGGCTTCAAATCCATTATCGCCTGTTCCAAAAAATGTCTATATAAATTTCATTTTGTCCTGCTTGCTGTTGACTTCAATTGTCATCCTGGGCATTCGTATGGCCAATATCTATATTTATAATCAAGATGAAATAACAGCAGGCACCTCAATACCGCTCATCGGTGTCGTGAGGTATCATAAATCATTACCTGACCAGCCATTTCTGCTATTGGACGAACCAAGGTCTCCTTTTTCAGAATCCATTCGCGGGCTTAGGAGCAACTTGGCTTTTCTTCAGACCCACCATCGCTGCAAGATCATCCACACCAGTTCCGAAATTGCCGGTGAAGGAAAATCTTTGATCACCTTAAACCTGGGAATTGCGATCTCTCTAACAAAGAAACGTGTGCTTTTAATCGCCGCTGACTTAAGAAAACCAAGCTTACACCACCGGCTAAAAATCAGCAATCAGCATGGCCTCAGCAACTACCTCGCCGGAAATGCTCCTTTAGAGAAGATTCTAACAACCACATCGATCAGCAATTTAGATTTTATCCCAGCGGGTACCTTAGCCCCAAATCCATCAGAACTACTGTTAAGCGCTCGGATGACAGACCTACTTGAGCAACTACGATTGGAATACGATTATATATTATTGGATTCTGCCCCTGTAGGTTTAGTCTCAGATGGAAAACCATTGATCAAATCAGCAGACATCAACCTTTTCGTACTTCGGTCCGGCCTATCCAGACATCATTTTATCGATACCGCGGAACGACTCAAAAATGAATTTCAACTCAATAATCTGGTATTGATATTAAATGGAGTTAAAGAAAGTCCTTTTCACGATTCATATTACAAAGGTACGGGTTCCAACAGACAGACAGCCTACCAGTACCCCACACAACATCCCCATCAATACAATGACTATTTCGAGATATAACGAAACGCCAACTACATCATGAAAGATAAAAAACAGATTTTATTACTGAGCCTGAATACTTTTAGTCAAACGGGTGGAATTCCACAGGTATGTAAAACACTAACGCATGCGCTCTCCGAAATTTGCACAAAAGAGAAATCCAACTTCTGTGCACTTGCTTTACATGACGGCAAACCAGTTATTCGATACACTGAAAACTGTGAATTCAGGGGCTTCAAGCGAAACAAATTCAAATTTCTGAAAGAAATTATAGTTAAACAGTTTAGCGCAGGAACAATCATCCTTAGTCATGTCAATTTACTACCTGTAGTTCCCATCATCAGGATTTTTAATCGAAAGACCCCTATCATCTTAATTGCTCATGGAGTGGAAGTTTGGCGAAAACTAAATACTTGGCAGAAACACCTTCTCAATACTGAAGTGCTCGTTTGGTCAGTGAGTGAGTTCACAAAACATACCATGATAGAAGAACATTCGATATCAGAAGGCAGGATCAGTATCCTTAGAAATTGTCTCGATCCTTTCTTCAGCATTCCTTTAACCTTTAACAAACCAACATATCTCAAAGCGCGATATCGGTTATCGCAACAGAAAGTCTTAATGAGCATTACCCGCATGAGCAGTCATGATGTTCAGAAGGGATATGATAAAGTGATTGCTGTCATGCCTGAACTATTGCAAGATTTCCCAAATCTGCAATACTTACTCTGCGGAACGCAACAAAAGGAAGAAACAGAACGACTCCATCATCTCATCCGGCTACTCAAACTGGAAAATCACGTGAAGCTGATAGACTTTATCCCGGAAAATGAATTAGTGGACCACTACTTACTCGCCGACATTTTTGTGCTCCCCAGCAGGAAAGAAGGTTTCGGAATTGCTTTCATAGAAGCGGCTACCTGCGGATGTGAAGTCATTGCCGGAAATGCGGACGGTAGCAGAGAAACATTGCTCAGTGGAGCTCTAGGCTCGACGGTGGATCCCGACAATCTTCATTTACTCCAGCGCACAATCAAACAAACATTAAACAGTCCAAAAAAAATATCAGCAGAAAATCAACAACGGATATGCTTAGCTCAGTTTGGCTACCCGAATTATGAAAAACACATCGTCAAGCTACTTGAAAGCCTGAAATCCAACCTATGAAAAACAAACGACAATACTGGACAATCAAGCCTCTAAAATCCCCTGTCAACCTGGATATGGGCGCTATATTTTCTCATCGATATCTCTTACTAAAATTAGTACAACGTGAGATTCGGGCACAATACCACCAAACCTTGCTTGGCCCAATTTGGTTTATCCTCCAGCCGATACTCAGTACCCTTATTTTTACATTCAGTTTTGGGAAACTTGCCGGAATTCCAACAAATAATATTCCTCCTTTTTTATTTTATCTATCAGGGATTGTGATGTGGACTTTCTTTGCAGAGAGCATCAACAAAACAGCAAATATCTTTAAAGACAACGCCAAAGTCTTTAGTAAATTCTACTTCCCCAGAGTATTGGTACCTCTTGCGACAATCGGTTCCTTACTATTACGTTTCGCGATTCAACTGAGCGTTCTCTGCTTACTTTCCTTTTTGTATCATTTAAAAGGATACCCCATCCAGCTTCGTATGCATTTACTTGTTCTTCCAATACTATTGACTAATGCAGCTGCTCTGGGGCTCGGTATAGGGCTGATCGTATCTTCAATTACCATAAGATACAGAGACTTCAGTTTCCTTGTTGCGTTTGGCATTCAACTGATGATGTACGTAAGCCCGGTCATATTTCCTCAATCGGCAACACCAAAAAAGCTATTGATATTCATCAAACTGAATCCTATATCTACCCTTCTTGAACACTTTCGATATGCCTGGTTCGGCAAGGGAAACCACGATATGAATTCCCTGCTATACACGACTACATTTGCTGTGATCATATTGCTATCCGGACTTGTAGTCTTTAAAAAAGCACAACAAAATTTCATAGACTACTTCTAAAACATGAACCAAAATACTGCGATCAAAGCCGAAAACCTATGCAAAAGCTACGTTTGCACCATGAGCAACCGGAACTCCGGAAAAGCTAGAAAACAAGTTTTTCAGGCACTCAAAAACATCAATTTCGAGGTACAAAAAGGAGAAATCATCGCACTTTGCGGAAGTAACGGCGCTGGAAAAAGTACCTTGCTAAAAATTCTGAGCAGGATCACTGCACCGACAAGCGGAATCGTAATGGGGCAGGGAAAGGTCTCCAGCCTCCTGGAGACAGGCATGGGATATCAGGGGGACCTTACGGGACTGGAGAATGTATACCTCAACGGAGCAATGCTTGGCATGAGAAAGTCTGAGATTGACAGATGTATAGATAACATCGTCCAACTCTCAGGACTAACAAATGCCATTCAACTCCCGGTAAAAAAATATTCATCAGGAATGCATATGCGACTTGCATTTTCAGCCGCAGTACATCTGGCGACAGACATCCTTATTCTTGATGAGGTAATGGCTATCGGAGATCATTCCTTCCAGCAATTCGCAATACAGAAAATCGTGGAAGTCAACAGAAATGAAGGAAAAACAATCATTATTGTGAGCCATAACGGGTCTCAACTTGATCAACTCTCCAACAGAAAAATCACTTTAGTCCAGGGTGAGATCGCAGAATAAAAGGAAATCATGAAACTAGCCATTGTCATTCACCACCCTGTTCCTTATTACAGCCCCGTATTCAGCATGCTGGCCAGGAGAACAACAATCAAAGTGTTTTACACAGACACCCGCAAGCAAACCTATGATGCCAAATTCCAAAGAAGCATAGCCTGGGACATACCTTTATTTGAGGGCTATGAGTACGATTTTCTACCCAAACGCAATACGCTACAACCCATAGAGCGCTTCAAACCTACACATTTGCTAATCTATGGATGGGCACATCTCAGACATCTACAGATCCTATATAAGTTCAGCAAAAAGATTCCCATCGGTTTACGTGGTGATTCGAATATGCTCAAACGAAACGGCCTGTTCAAAAATGCGTTAAGAATCCTAATACTCCGATCCATTTATAGATATGTCGACCATGCCTTTTATGTAGGAAGTGCTAATCGGCATTACTTCAAAAAGCTTGGATTAGGAGACCATCAGCTTCATTTTGCACCACATGCCATCGACAACAAAAGGTTTGCACAAATCACGAATGAAAAGGATAAAGAAACCAGCAGCCTTCGAAAAAAACTAGGAATTCCCGAAACTGAAGTTCTCGTACTTTTTACAGGGAAGCTCCATCCCAACAAAAACCCAATATTATTACTCAGGGCATTTTTGGAGATCAACTATCCAGATGCAACCTTATTATTTGTTGGTAGTGGTATTCTGGAATACCGTCTTAAAACAATCGCACGAAAGTACAGTGTTAATAAAGTATTGTTTTTACCATTTCAAAATCAAAGCAAAATGCCTCAGTTCTACCAGGCATGTGATCTATTCTGTATGCCATCTTTACATGAGACCTGGGGACTAGCCATTAACGAAGCGATGGCCGCAGGAAAAGCCATCCTGGCAGCAGAAACCGTTGGATGCACTGCCGATCTTATTCAGGACGCTAATGGTTGTACGTTCAAAAACAACAGTCTGAAGGACTTAAAAGAAAAATTGAGCATCATGATCAGTAGCAAATCCAAACTCCAGAAGCAGGGTAAAGCATCATTGGAGATCATTGGCAATTGGAATTTTGACAAACAAGTAAATGGCATACTAGATGGAATTCAACAGTTTTAACACACAGACAAAATTAATTCCTGCACTATTCACACCCTGGATAGCATCCATTTACCTGGACTACAACCCAATAGCCTCCTATTTCATTGCATGGACAGGTTCCCTAGTCATCTTTTACCTGAGCATCTTCTCAGGCTTGAGTCCCTGTAATTCTCAGCGACCCTTTCGCTTACAGGTCATGCGGCCAATTATTATAATTCAATTGATCTTCGCAGGCTTCATGTGCTCTAGTTCTATCTTTTATTTCTTCAACCAAATTGACGATTTAAGTGAAGAAAGTATACTACTTGCAGCATCAGATGAACAGATCATTCTGATCGCGCAATGCCAACGATACACCTTACTTGCACATGCAGCATTGGTTACTGGCATTGTGGTAGTCAGGCCTCCCCAATCCCTCAAAAAATATACACTAAAAAAAACGCCTCATCTGGTGATCAAGCTCGCGTTCTCGGCCATAACATGCTCAAGCATCCTCAATTACATCCCCGGTCTATCTCAGTTTAAATATCCATTGTATAACATCAGCATCGCGTGCACCATTTATTTGCTCATCAGAGGTCTGAAAAAAGGAGCGGTCAGAGACTGGCTTCCAGGATTGTTATTATTTATTTATCAATTGTTTAATGCTGCTTCTACCGGATACAAAGAGGTAATCATCGTGCAATTCATCCTCCTTATATTCATGGCATTTCCGTACTATCCCAAAATAACTGCACTCGCCGCTCCCATTTGCGCTCTGCTCCTACTTTACATACTTCCAACTTTTACGGGAATCATTAGAACTCAAGCCTGGATTTTAGGTAAAAAACCTCAGGAGGCAAGAACAAATGCATATCAAATCTTCCTTGAGCATACGGAAGGAGATCTTATCCTTAACAACAGCAAGGAATTTCTCGACAGCAGAATCAGCGAAATGGATATGTTTATACAATATGTAAAATACAATACCGACCACCAAGAGCTAACGCTCCAACAAATGATCCTACAGTCCCTCTACGCACTCATCCCCAAGATGATCTGGGCAGATAAGCCCTCTACTGAAAAAATTGCCATGGAAAGAGTCTATCGTTTTGGTGTAGTGAACCGCGATTCGCCCGTCTCAGCTAAAACCCGTCCCGTAGTAGATGGCTATTTAATGGGAGGCGCAGCTGGGATATTTATTTATATGTTTTGCTACGGGATCACATGTCAATTTCTCTGCAATACCTCCGTCAAACTATTTGGAGGGCACCAGCTTGGTTGTTGCATCATCTTCAACAGTATATTCCAACCACTTTGGAGGGGTAATAATATAGAGTTTTTGCTGAATAATCTATGCTATGGAATCATACTGCTGCTCATCATACACCAATTCATGATAATAACTAAAACGATCACAAAAAATCCGCTATAACATGAAAATCATACATGTAATTCCCGCATATAAACCCGCTTACTGTTATGGCGGCCCCACACAGTCCGTATCATTTCTTTGCGAGAACCTGGTAAAAAATGAACTGCAAATAGAAGTACTGACGACCACTGCGAATGGAAAGTATGAACTCAACGTACCAAGAAACACACCGGTTTTCATTAATGGAGTTAAAACCTATTATTTCAGGAGGATCAGCAAAGACCACTCTCACTTTTCTCCGAAACTCCTGTTCAATCTATATCAAAAAGCAGATGCCAAAACCACAATTATACACATTCATTCCTGGTGGAACCTGGTCTCAATACTGTCCTGCATTATAGCCAAACTAAAGAAGATACCAGTGGTACTATCTCCAAGGGGAATGTTATCGCCGTATAGCTTTGGGACTGGCAACACCACCATTAAATACCTGCTTCACCAGCATATTGGAAAAGAACTGATCCGTTATTGTCACCTCCATTGCACCAGCGAGCAGGAAAGAAGAGAATTATTGCCTATTCAGCAGGTACAACACATTTCCACAATCCCTAACATGATCGACACCAGGCCCCACATTCCCCTGAATAATTCAAATTTTGACGATGCAAGTTTCAAAATGATCTTTCTTTCCCGTATCGACCCTAAGAAAGGTCTCGAAATATTATTCTATGCATTGAATCTCCTTGACTATAAATGGACGTTGACCATTGCCGGAGATGGCTTAGAAACTTATATCAAAGTGCTAAAAGAATTAGCTGGTGAATTGCGTATTGCTGATAAAATCAACTGGACTGGGCCTGCAACCAATTCCAACAAATATGCAATGATCGCTCAACACCATTTGCTGGTGCTCTTTTCCCACAATGAAAACTTTGCCAATGTTATACTCGAAAGTCTTATTACAGGAACACCAGTTGCCATATCTGAGGATGTTGGCCTTGCGAAATACGTAAAAGCAAACGAACTGGGATGGGTAGCCCCTGCCAACCATATAAAGATTGCATCGGTGCTCAAAGCGGCTCATCACAATAAAGCAAAAAGACAAAACATCAAAACGATTGCACCTTCCCTCATTAAAGAACATTATAATCAGGTCCTACTTACACAGCAATACATCAATCTTTACCAACAAATTCGTGAAAAACACTGATATTTCCATTATCATCCTTACGTACAATGAGGAGCTACATTTGCCAAGACTCATCTCCTCTCTGTCCACTCTTCACGCTCCCACGTATGTGCTGGACTCTTATAGTAACGATCGTACGCTTGAAATTTGCAAAGAAAACCAGGTTATCTTTGCCCAGCATCGCTTCCATAACCATCCGCAACAGTGGGATCATGCACTAAAAGTCTTCCCAATCAGTACGCCATGGGTAATCTGCCTGGATGCAGATCAGGTATTAAGTAATGAACTGATTGGCTTACTGAAGGTTTTTAGAAATGAAGCGCATTCAACAATTGACGGAATCTATTTCAACAGAAAAAATTACTTCAGAGGCAGTTGGATCAAATATGGAGGGTATTTCCCAAAATACCTACTGAAAATGTTCCGTTATGGAAAAGGCTGGTCAGATCTAAATGAAAATATGGACCACCGGTTTATAGTTACTGGAAAAACGAAGGTTTGGAAATCCGGCTACCTGATCGAAGAAAATATAAAAGAAAACTGCATTAGTTTCTGGCTCACCAAGCACAATAGGTACAGTGATCTACTTGCAGAAGAGGAACTATATAAGCGAAAATACCCCATCTTGCCCAGTATCCATCCCAGTTTGTTTGGTGCGCCTAACAACCGCAAATTGTGGCTCAAAAACCTATGGACCAAACTTCCTCTCTACCTTCGCCCAGCTTTATACCTCTTTTATCGCCTCATTATTCGCGGAGGCATCTTGGACGGAAGAACTGGCATCATTTTCCACTTTTTACAAGGGTTTTGGTTCCGCCTGGTCGTAGACATGAAGCTGGAAGAACTACAGCATAAGGAGAATCAACAAAGAAAAGATAACTTTCTAATCCGATTTGTAATTCTGTTCTCACTGCTTTATGGCACCCATATATTTTTTATTGCGGTCAGCACCCCGGGAGGTTTCTACATTAAATGGTTTGATCAGCATATCAACTATATCAAAGCCTGGCGCAAACTCGACATTCATGCCAGCGCATTTCTACTTAGGAATTTCGGATATACTGTCTACACAAACGAAACAGGCCTCTCCGTCCGGCATTATTCTGGCTTCCGGTTGGTTTATTCCTGTCTCGGCTATGGAATTATGAGCAGTTTTACCGCCTTCGTCCTGGCTTTCCCTAAGCCGCTCAAAACAAAATTCGGATTCATCTTCCTGGGCGTCATAACCATACAATTAATGAATATCCTCCGACTGGTATTAATTGCTCTTTTTTACAAATCCGACAACTTCTTCGATCATCACCTCTTGTTTAATATTAGCATATACCTTCTCATCGCTTTATTCATTTACCTATGGACCGACACACCCAACTAAAAAAGAACTTCGACAAAGGCAATTTCCAGGTCGGGGCATCCAGGCTAAAGCTTGCCGTTTGGTATTTGAGCAATCTTCTGTTCTTTAGGTCTGGACTGATACCCTCTAGCACAATACTCGTTGTTATCCTAAGATTATTTGGGGCCAAAATTGGCAGGGACGTAAGGATCAAACCTTTTATTCATATTAAATACCCATGGAAACTCAGCATAGGTGACCATTCCTGGCTTGGCGAATGTCAAATTGAAAATCTGGACTATATCAGTATTGGAAAAAATGTATGTATATCTGCAGATGCAATACTATTAACAGGAAATCACAACTATACCTCAAACTCATTTAAACTGATTACTAAGCCTATTGTACTTGAAGATGGGGTTTGGATTGCAACCCGGGCAATTGTCTGTCCGGGAGTCACCGCTAAAACCCATTCCGTATTGATGACTGCTGCTCTGGCGAATACAGATTTATTGGCCTATACAGTTTACAGGGGCAATCCTGCACGTCCGGCGCGAACCAGGGTATTGCAAAGCCCTTAACTCCACAGAAACACTACTTTCCCCAACTTTATTCATTTCATTTGCTCGAAAAATTCACAAATCTCTCCAACTGAACAACTTGAACGAATTGACTTAACACCGATACCATTACATTCGTCTTGATGTTTGGCCAAAACAGAGGCGGAACCTGAAAAGCCTGTAACGAGTAAGGAAAAAAACTACCTCCTATTATAAGTTAACAACCCTATTAAAACTAAATTTTATAGACCCATGAAAAATCTAGAATTAAACCAGCTGGGTGTTCAGGAAATGAACTCCACTGAAATGAACACGCTTGAGGGCGGAGGACTGCTAAGCGGTCTCCTTGGTGGACGTTTAAACGGTGTATTGACACCAGTAACTGATACCGTAACCACAGTAAAGAACGACACCTTTGCTTACCTCAGCAAACAGGTAGACTCCGTGATCAAACTAGTCTGGAATCTTTAAAACCCAAAAAAGAGCCAGGTACTGCCCCCCAGTACATTGGCTCTTTTTTTAACAAACTGGCCACATGTCCATTTCCAGGTATTCAACTGAAACCATTGCCAACAACGTACTGGTGTATCGTGCCCAAATTAGTCAGTCGACCCGGCTCATATACCTGACCACATTATTCACCATCTTTATTATACTCCTTTTATTACCCTTTATCAAAACCCCTATCAGTGTCAAAAGCGCTGGTTCTCTTCAGTCTGCCCTAGAGAAAACAGAGCTCATCATTCCCGTAAGCGGCAGACTAGTCCAACTCAAGATCTCCGACAATAAAAAAATAAAGCAGGGTGACCTGCTACTGGTCATCGACGCTGCCCTCCCCAAACAACAGGGGGCAATAGTTCAAAACCGGCAACGGCAGCTTCAGCAATTTCTTCAGGACATCCGCATATTGATGGTCTATATCAATAGAAATGGCTATAGCTATCCAAGCCTCCAGACAGGACAATACCGGGCTTCCTGGCAGCAGTTTGCTCAAGAACTGGAAAATGCGCGCAATGCGCAAAAACAAGCAGAGAGCACATTCAACAGATACGATAAGCTTTATCAGAAAAATGTGCTCACCCAAGCCGAACACGACCGCTACCGCTATGAACTTCAGCAAACTGAATCCTCCTATAGAATGGTCAGCAGTAAATACAGAACGCTCTGGCAAACCGAAGCCAATCAATATCGAAATGAACTTAGCGAACTCTCTGGCCAGCAGGCCGACATCAACGAGCAGAAGAAACAGTATTCGCTCAAGGCTCCAATTGATGGATCACTTCAGAACCTGACCGGTATTCAAAACGGCGCTTATGTATTTGCCAATCAAAAAATCGGCGAAATCTCTCCGGACACCAGCATCACGGCTTTCTGCTACATCAGACCGGCAGATATTGGCCTGATTAAAATTGGACAAGAAGTACGGTTTCAGGTCGACGCCTTCAACTATAACCAATGGGGACTTGCCAATGGAAGGGTAACAGACATATCAGACGACATTATCCTGGTCAATGAACAGCCGGTTTTCAAAGTCAGGTGCAGCCTCAACCAGCACTACCTGATGCTGAAGAACGGATACAAGGGCTACCTCAAAAAAGGAATGAATTTCACCGCACGCTTTACCGTCACCGAACGCAGCCTGTACCAATTGCTATATGATAAAGTAGATGACTGGGTAAATCCGAACCTCCGAAGTAACAGCTAGAAAGTCCATGAGCATCAAAATAAAACAACGAGACATCACAGATTGCGGTGCGGCCTGTCTGGCTTCCATTGCAGCCTATTATAAATTAAACTTACCTGTAGCCCGAATCCGCCAACTTGCAGGCACCGATAAAAAAGGGACAAACATTGTAGGTATGGTTGAGGCCGCTCAGAAATTGGGTTTTGAAGCAAAAGGAGTCAAAGGTCCTTTCGAAAGCCTATTCAAAATCCCTAAACCCGCAGTCGCGCACCTCATCATAGACAGCATCTTGCAGCACTATGTCGTCATTAGGAAAGTCACGCAGAAATACATTGAGGTCATGGACCCAATGGACGGACAACTTCATCGAAAAACACACGAAGAATTTAAAACCGAATGGACAGGTAACCTGATCATCCTTCTCCCTTCCGATAATTTCCGTGCGGGAGATCAAAAAACATCCATGTCCAGACGCTTCTGGCTCCTCATCAGGCCGCACCGCAGCATCCTTGTTCAGGCACTGTTCGGTGCAGTCCTGTATACGATACTTGGTTTGTCGACTGCAGTTTTCGTGCAGAAGATCGTCGACTTTGTATTGGTCGACGCCAATCGTAATTTACTTAATCTCATGGGACTGGCCATGATGGCGATCTTGTTTTTACAGTTATTCATCGGCACAGCCAAAACCGTATTTACGTTGAAGACAGGTCAGATGATTGATGCACAATTGATCCTGGGCTACTACAAACACCTCCTCAAATTACCGCAACAATTTTTTGATACCATGCGTGTAGGCGAGATCATGTCCAGAATCGGCGATGCAGTAAAAATCCGGGCCTTTTTAAACGACGTTAGCATCAATTTCCTGGTAAATGTTTTTATCGTCTTCTTTTCTTTCATCATGATGTTTACCTACTATTGGAAACTGGCTCTTTTCAGCCTTGCTGTCATCCCGGTCTACAGCTGCATCTACTTCATCACCAATAAGCTGAACAGGAAAGCTCAACGCAGATTAATGGAAGATTCTGCGGAACTGGAATCTCAATTGGTAGAAAGCCTGAATGCCGCAGGCACCATCAAACGCTTTGGACTGGAAAACTATGCCAATGAAAAAACAGAAGAACGCTTCATCAAGCTTCTTCAAACTGGTTTCCGATCCAACCTGAACGGACTGTTTTCCGCAACTTCCACAGAATTTCTATCCCGTGCACTCACGATTAGTCTGCTTTGGCTGGGCGCAGGTTTTGTGCTCGACAATGAGATTACACCAGGAGAACTTCTTTCCTTTTATACATTGATTGGCTACTTCACAGGCCCCGTCTCCTCACTCATAGGCATGAACAAGACTGTGCAGGACGCCGTTATTGCCGCCGATCGGCTCTTCGAAATTATGGATCTGGAACGTGAAGAAGAAGCCCATCAAATTGACATCCGCAGAGAGCAACTCGGGGACATACGTTTTGAAAATGTAAGCTTCCGTTATGGCAGCCGGACACCCGTGTTTGAAAACCTATACCTAAAAATACCGCTGGGTAAATTTACTGCTATTGTGGGCGAGAGTGGCTCAGGCAAATCGACCCTCATGGCCATCTTACAAAACCTATACCCGCTACAACAAGGCAATGTCAGCCTCGGCCAGTATGACCTCAAATACATTAAAAACTCTTCTCTTCGTGAACTCGTAGCGGTGGTTCCTCAAAAAATAGATCTTTTTTCAGGCACTGTGATCGAAAATATCGCTATCGGCGACTATGAGCCTGATATGCAGAAGATCATCGACATCGCTACCCAACTGGGAATAATAGATTTTATAGAAGCGCTGCCTGCCGGATTCCAAACTCATCTCGGAGAAAATGGAGCTACCTTGTCCGGGGGACAACGTCAGCGGATCGCTATTGCCCGGGCACTTTACCGCGACCCGGAGGTCCTCATACTTGATGAAGCCACTTCTTCCCTGGATTCTGCTTCTGAACAATATGTACAGCGCATGATCAATGTGCTTATGGCAGAAAACAAAACGGTGATCGTAATCGCCCACCGTTTGAGCACCCTGCATAATGCAGATCAGATCATTGTGCTGGATAAAGGTCATGTAATAGAGCAAGGTACCCACCGGGAATTGCTAAGCCGTGTCAGTTCCTTTTATGCCAATTTATGGAAACTCCAAAGTCCAAACCATTTCAGCAGCAACTGATCCTACATGAAACTACCATCTCCCCTTCTTCTCACAGGCCCTCCATTCCTTCCCGAAGCACCTGTCCATTTTTGCAATCTCATGCTCAGTTTCAACATGAAATAACGGCTTAACGCATTCGACTTCGTATCCACATATCCACCATTATCTAAGATCTCGCGCGTTACAAAGTTGTTCTGATTCAACACATCAAAAGCCTGGAAAGTAATCCTGCCTCTTCTGTTGAACAGTTCCTTTTCGATAGCAGCATTGATTACGAATGGATTATTCGTCACATTGGCTGCAATCCCACTCACATAGTTCTTACTGGCATTGTAGTTGAAAATCCAGCTATCCCATAAGATCACCCTGCCATCTACATTCAGTGCCAAAGTATTCGTCGAATAATTTGCGTCAGAAAGGCTACTTTTTGAGTCGGTGTGGTTATAGGAAACATTTGGATTAATTTCAAACCATTCAGTTGGATTGATCCTTGGACCAAAACGCTCTACAAAAGTCCAGGTATCAGTAGTTGTCAATAAGTTATTACTCATAGCCACACCATGGTTAAAGTTGACATTACCGCTTAACGAAAGGTTATATTTTCTATTACTCAATTGTTTGCTGACTGAATAGTTACCGTTGATACGATATATACCATCTGCGTTTATAAATCTGGTCTCTGTAATCAGCCTATTATCTTCACTTGTATACTGTACGTTATTTCTAATCACCGAGTTTTCTAAAAACGAAGCATTGAAATTCAGGGAATAGTTTAATTTGGAATTGGCGATGTAGTTATTATAATTTCCGTTAATCGAGTGGGTAAAACTCGCCAATAGGTCCGGATTACCTACTATTGGATTTTGCGGGTTGATCACGTCACGCACGGGCTGTATCTGATCAAAGGTTGGTTCAGTTGCCGTCCCTGAATAGTTAAGAGATATCCGGTGCTGACGTGAAAAGATGTATTCAAGCCGTGCTATTGGGATCAGGTTAAAACTGCTTCTGCTGGTAGTCGTACCCAGGCTTTCTTTCGTTCCGGACAACACAGATGGAATACCCGTTAAGCCGAGAGAAAATCGCACTTTAGACTCACTTTTCAAACCATAGCGGAAGTTCAATGCTACCCGGCCTTGCGTAAACGAGTATTTATAAATGTTACTCAATGAATCGATAATTTGCGACGCAGCTCCCGCAGCCGCATCTCTTGTTGTAGCATTATTGTCGTAGCCATTATAATTCAATTGTGCATTGAATTCCAACTGCGTATTGAGACCAAGGGGTTCCACATAGGTTAAGCTTCCCCGGTAGTTACTTTGCAAATTTTTGCGCAGGACGATTCTGTTTTCCAAGGTCTCTTCTGGGCTGCCAACAGCGTTATAGGTTGTGAAATTGGTAATTTGTTCCTGCTCATTTTTTGTTTCATTGCTATTGATGTCTGCCTGGAAAGAAAAATTTCGTCTGGGCTTATTAAATGTATGTTGGTAAAAAACCGAAGCACCCAATCTTGGTGTCGTATTTTTGGTGTTATTAAAACTGATCTGATCCTGACGAAAGTCTTCCCCTCCAAGTGTACCATTTTGATACAGCGAATCCCTTCTCAAGCCATTAGTAGAGCCATAGTTAAGCGTAGGAATGAATCTAAGGAAATTGTTGCTATCTAAATCAGCTTCCAATTCCAACCTCAGGTTGTGGCTCCTCGTATCATTCTCACTTAAATTACCACGTGTCGCGAAAATTCGTCCGGCAGAAGTCACCTCAAGAGAACTACTGCTATTCAATGAATTTACATCCGTCCCCGTGTACCCATAGTTAAAATTAACTGCCAACTTTCCGAATTGATCACGCATACTTACCGAAGCATTACTGGCAGTAGTTGTACCTCCAGTTCCACTAGATGCACCTGAGCTAGACTGCCCCCCTGACGCCCCTCCTCTTCCTCCGCCACCCTGGCCACCGCCCTGATTTCCGCCACCTTGTCCACCTCTTCCGCCGCCACCCTGACCTCCGCCAGAAAAGCCACCAGAAGCATTTCCTCCCCCACTATTTCCGCCCGCTACACCATTCACGGTATTGTTCAAATTAGCATTTACACCTATATTCTGATTCCCATTAATTCGTGTACCAAACAATCCGGCTTCATAACGCTCATCGTTACCTGCTCCGGCATTGAGGTTCAACATATTTCCCACCGATTTATCCGTCCTGGTTGTGATGTTCAGTACCTTTGAAGCGTCGCCATCCTTCACTCCCGTTCTCGCCGCCTGATCCCCATAATCATCCACAATCTGGATCTTATCTACGATCTCTGCCGGTAAGTTCTTTATGGCATTAGCAATATCCCCACCCAAATAGTCCTTTCCATTTAAGCGAGCTTTCGTCACCGATTGCCCCTGATGCACCAAACTTCCATCACTACCCACTTCCATCCCCTCCATTTTCTTCAGCAACTCATCTACGGAAGCGTTTGCACGCACCACATAGTCACTAGCCTTATATTCTACCGTATCCGTTTTGTAGGTAATTGATGGGATTCCGTTGATTACAACCGTGTTCAGCGTATTTTTTTCCTCCTTCAGAAGAATCGGATCCATCACGATACGTGCGATCATATCATTTTGCTTGTAGCGCATCACCGGCGTTTTGGTGTACCCTATGCTTTGCACCACTATGGTGTAAGTTGCCGACTTCACATTCTTAAACACGAAGATTCCGTCGTTATTCGTCGATGTTTTTAAAGTATCTTTATCCGAAGTAAGTGATACTGTAGCCCCGATTACTCCCAAATCTGTACTGTCTTTTACAATTCCGCTGATCTCTCTTACAGGTAGCGGTGGTGGTGTCGTTTGAGCCGGTTGATCTTGTGCAGTCGCACTTGCAGCACCTATGGTCATCAGGATTAAAAATGTAATTCGGCTAAGGTACTTCTTCATGTTGTATCGTTCTTTTTTTTGGCTTTAGGACAGCCGAAGCCTACATAGGTTTAATCAGGTTAAACAAGATTTAACATTTGCGGTTATTTTGTTACAATACCCATCGATGCAACAATTAAGTTACCAGCCCCAATTAAACCTATTGCATTTCTGAGACTCCAAGCAGCAATTAATAACCAAAAAACTTTAAGAAAATGAAAAAATTAATGATGATCTGCATGCTTGTTTTTGCTGCAACTACATTCGCACAAGCACAACAAGGCCAGGGTGGCAACCGGATGGGCGGTACACCTGAGGAAAGAGCTAAAAGAAACGTAGAGCAATTGAATGAAAAAGTAAAACTAACTGAAGATCAGAAAACTAAAGTCACTGCTTTATATCTTGAGCAAGGCACTAAAATGGCAAAGGTTTTCGAATCGATGCAAAACGGTGGCAACCGTGATTCAGTTCGTGTGATGATGACTAAAGCAAACGAACAAACTAATGCCAAAGTTGCTGCATTGTTGAACGATGAGCAGAAAAAAGCATTCACTGCATGGCAGGCTGAACGTGCTGAAGCGATGAAAAAACGCATGCAAGAACGTTCAGGAGGTCAGTAAGCTGACAACCATTAAACGCAAAAAAAGCCTCTGAACAGTCTCGTTCAGGGGCTTTTTCATGAATATCCCATCTCCACAGAGCGCTTGACTAACTGCTAATATCAGGTAGAGATCAGCTAAAATATACTTACTCAAGAACGAGTAATCTTCCTAGTTTTATGACAACGATGCCCCCTCAGTTACGGGGAGAGTTACTCAATAGATGATTCAAAATGACGACACACCATATATTATTCCGGATTTTCCTGCTCACAGCCTGCTTAATTCAGGCCACACAAAACACTCAGGCGCAAAATGGCGATCAGATCCTGGATGGAATTGGCGAAACAGGAATGATTGCGCGCTATTTATTCAATGGCGACCTGAAAGACTGGTCCAGAAATAACCTACATGGCAAATCTCCGGGCAAAGAACCGAAATTCGCAGTCGACAACCGTTTTGGGAAAGTACTGTCGCTCAATGGAGACAGCAGTGTTTCCATCACACTTCCCGCAGAAGTCCTTACAGACGTAGAATCGGTCAGCATATCTGCATGGATATACCTACGGTCAAATTT
This sequence comes from Pedobacter sp. GR22-6, assembly GCF_037402555.1. Taxonomy (NCBI): domain Bacteria; kingdom Pseudomonadati; phylum Bacteroidota; class Sphingobacteriia; order Sphingobacteriales; family Sphingobacteriaceae; genus Pedobacter; species Pedobacter sp. GR22-6. The sequence goes on along the minus strand of NZ_JBBEUC010000002.1, from coordinate 575,462 downwards.
TAAGCTTTTACCGGCTGTACCACCCAACAAATGGATACACCTGAGCATGGTGGTAGATGTCCCCTCAAAATCCGTAGTCACTTATGTGGATGCCAAGCCGATCGGCCAGGCCCAGCACATCCCCTCAGCATTCAAAAAGTTGATCGGCCAGCAAGCCGTACTACCCAACCTGAATGCCATGATCCACGACTTCCGCATCTATAGGATCCCACTCAGCAAAAGCCAGGTTGCAGGAATTTACAACAAGGTCATGGGCAATAATCCAATTACAACAAGCCAAACCAAAACGGAGGATGATCTCCCCGTCTTTCCGAAGGCCGAAGCACAGCTTTACAACATTTACCTAACACAGGTAGCTGATGTGAAGGTGGAGACTGAAACTGGAACTTTGCCCCGACTACCCAGTTATGTAGATGCAACTTATAAAAACAACTTCAAAGGTCCCAGAGTCCGTGTGATCTGGCCTGCGGCAATTGACAATAGCGCGGTACTAAAACCCGGCACCTATACCCTTACCGGCCGGGTAGCCGGAACGGAATTTCAGCCCAAAGCATTCATCACGGTAAACAAAGCCGGCAAACCGGTCACACCGGCTTTAAAACTGGAAACCTTTCCGCTGGACCAGGTCAGCTTAAATCCGGATGCACATGGACATGAAAGTAAATTCATGGAGAACCGCGACAAATTCATCAACACCCTTGCCGGCACCGACCCAAATTCCTTTTTATACATGTTCCGCCATGCCTTTGACCAGCCGCAACCTACAGGTGCAAAACCTCTAGGTGTGTGGGACACGCAGGATACCAAACTGAGGGGCCATGCAACAGGGCATTACCTGACCGCAATAGCCCAGGCCTATGCCAGTACTGGCTACAATAAGGCACTTCAAGCCAATTTCTCCAGCAAAATGGAGTACATGGTTAACACCCTCTATGACCTGGCTAAATTATCCGGACAAGCGAAGGCAGGCAAGGCTGCACAGGTATCCGATCCCGGACTCGTACCCTATGGCCCTGGGAAATCGGCCTATGACTCTGATCTCAGCGACGCTGGTATTCGCAGCGATTATTGGAACTGGGGTACAGGCTTCATCAGCGCCTACCCACCAGACCAGTTCATTATGCTGGAAAATGGAGCTAAGTATGGCGGACAAAAGAACCAGATCTGGGCGCCCTACTACACCCTGCACAAAATCCTGGCAGGATTAGTAGATATTTACGAAGTCAGCGGCAATAAAAAAGCATTGGAAATTGCTACAGGAATGGCCAACTGGGTGCATGCCCGCCTGAGCAAACTACCTGCCAAAACGCGGATCATGATGTGGAATACCTACATCGCCGGTGAATTTGGCGGGATGAACGAAACCCTGGCACACTTGTACCGGATCACAAAAGATCCAAAATTCCTACAAACGGCACAGCTATTTGACAACATCAAAGTGTTCTTTGGTAATACTGCACACAGCCATGGACTGGCCAAAAATGTCGATAATTTCCGCGGCCTGCATGCCAATCAGCACATCCCGCAAATGGTAGGCAGCATAGAAATGTACCACGTGTCCCTCAATCCCGAATATTATAAAATCGCAGATAATTTCTGGTATAAGGCTGTAAATGATTACATGTACAGTATCGGCGGGGTAGCCGGTGCACGTAATCCACCGAATGCAGAATGCTTCCTGACTCAGCCCTCCACCTTATATGAAAATGGTTTCTCTGAGGGTGGACAGAATGAGACCTGCGCTACCTACAACATGCTGAAACTCACCAGCGACCTCTTTCTTTTCGATCCGCGTGCCGAACTGATGGATTATTATGAGCGTGGCTTGTACAACCATATCCTGGCTTCGGTAGCCGAGCATAGCCCAGCCAACACCTATCATGTTCCCCTTAGGCCGGGCTCCATGAAGCAATTTAGCAATGCCGACATGAAGGGTTTTACCTGCTGCAATGGCACTGCCATAGAAAGCAGCACAAAGTTGCAGAATTCCATTTATTTCAAAAGCAAAGACAATAAAGCGCTTTATGTCAACCTCTACATCCCCTCTACCCTGACCTGGAAAGAACGTGGCATTACCCTGGAGCAGCGCACCAACTTCCCGAAAGAAGACCACACGCAGCTGACAATAAGAGGTGCTGGAAAATTCGCCATCAATGTGCGTGTACCCGGCTGGGCTACCAAAGGCTTCTTTGTGAAGATCAATGGCCAGGGACAAAAGCTGGAGGCAAAGCCAGGCAGCTACCTGCAAATCAACCGCAGCTGGAAAGATGGCGATGTTGTAGAATTAAAAATGCCTTTCCAATTTCACCTGGACCCTGTAATGGATCAGCAAAACATAGCCAGCTTGTTTTATGGCCCTATCTTACTCGCCGCCCAGGAACCTGAAGCAAGAAAAGAATGGCGCCAGGTAATTCTCGATGCAGAGGATATCAGCAAATCAATAAAAGGTGATCCACAAACGCTAGAATTTAGTATTGATAATATTGTTTTTAAGCCCTTTTATGACAGCTATGGGCGCCACTCTGTTTATCTGGATGTTAGGTTGAAGTAGATTCTCCAGGGATGGTCATCAAAGTTCCCGGGAACAGATATTCTAATTAGAAATGAAATCCAATTACGATTCAGCATTGCCATCAGGCGATTTAACCACTGTTTTTGGCGAATGAATAAGATAGCAGCTTCAAGCGCTCATTTAATCTCTATTTTTGTGCTGATTGAAGTAATTATTGAGGAAGGACAACCGGGAAACTTTTCTAACCAACAAGGGGCGCAGGATACTTTTTATCCTCTTCGCCTTTATCATGCTTTACCTGATTTCCTACCTGATAGATCCTTACGCAAATTACTGGAAGGAGTTCTTCTTCCGCCCTGTCAAAGTCATTCTCATAGAACTTCTCTTTTCTTTATTTTTCTGCATCCTCATTTCTGAGGCAAGCATATTCATCAACACCAAATTCAATGGCTTAATTTCCTGGATGGAACGGCCAGTGCTGCGCCTGGCGCTTCAGACGCTTTCTACACTCGTCTGTACAGCCCTCATCATTTCCATGGAATTTACACTTGGCTACTTCTTTGACGACAAAAATATAGACATCGGCCAAGAGGAAATCAGAGGTATTGGCCAGTGGCTGATTGTGAGTACCATCATCGCCATAATGATCAGCGGCATCAATACGGCCAATTACCTCATCAACAACTGGAAGAATACCTCTCTCCAGGCAGCAGAATTTAAACAGGCTGCTGCAGAAGCTGAACTACAAGCACTTAAACTTCAGGTCGACCCGCATTTTGTGTTCAATAACCTCAGTGTACTCTCGGAACTGATCCTGGAAAACCAGCAACTGGGATACGCGTATGCGGAGAACTTTTCCAAGGTATACCGCTATTTGTTGTTGAATGCCAAAAAAGACCTCATCAGCCTTGAAGATGAACTCAAGTTTGTGCAAGCTTATATTTTCCTCATTGAAAAGCGGGTCGGCACCGGCGTAGTCTTTGACATTGATATAGCTCCTGAACACCTCCATTTACAGCTGCCGCCGCTGACCATGCAGATCCTGATCGAAAATGCGCTTAAGCACAACAAAACGCTCAAGAGCGTGCCACTAAATATCGACATTAAAGTTGACGCAAACAACCGTTTGGAGGTCTCCAATAACCTGATCCCTCTGGAAAGAAAGCCCCTGGCCTCGGGTGTTGGGCTCATTAATATCATCAACAGGTACCGTTTACTGAGTAACGAGGAACCAAACATCCAGGAAGACCAGTCGACCTATAAGGTAAGTATTCCACTACTGAAGCTTGGAAATTATTAAAGACAATCACATGCAAACGAAGAAAAACATATTGATCGTTGAAGATGAAAAACCGAATGCCGACAGGCTCAGGCGTTTCATCACTGAATTGCGCCCATCTTATCACATTGCAGAAGTACAGGAAAGTGTTGCAGATGCAGTTAGCTGGCTACAGAGCCAGCCCCAACCTGATCTGATGTTGCTGGACATCCGGCTGTCCGATGGGCTCAGCTTCGAGATTTTTGAACGTGTCAAAGTATCTTGTCCTGTCATATTCACTACTGCCTACGACGAATACGCGGTTAGGGCATTCAAATTCAACAGTGTAGATTACCTGCTCAAACCTATCGATCAGGAGGAACTGAAAAATGCTTTATTGAGATTGGAAAGCTACCAGGATGGTGTACAACCTTCCGTAGAAGAACTGCTGTCATTTCTGAAACGTGAAAAAACCGACTACCGCAGCAGATTTTTATTGCCCTACAGAGATGGCTACAAAACACTATTGGTTGCTGATGTTGAGTATTTCTTTCTCGAACAAAAGATCATGTACGCCAAACTAAATCAGGATGGCGAGGAAGTGCTCCCTCAAAGCATGGAAGAGCTGGAACAGCAGCTGGACCCCAAATTGTTTTTCAGGGCCAACCGCCAAATGATCATTCACATAGATTCCATTGGCCAGATCGTAAATACTTTCAACGGCCGGCTCAAGCTGACACTCAAAAAAAGCAGGCACATCGAAATTTTCATTAGCCGCGACAAAGCTCCCCAGTTCAAAGCCTGGATGGACTCTTAAGCCCCTCCAGGTTTGATCGGTAGTGAAAGTAATGGTACACTGGCACCTGCCGCCATTTCCCTGGTTTTGCTCCGGTGTACCAGACTGTTCCAAAATCCATACCTGTGCGTAAGCATGATCAGTAAGTCTGTATTGCTGGCGAGAAGCTCAGACCTGATGGCTGCAACGATCTTGTTGGAGGCTACCCCTTTGTAAACATAACGTATCCCCGAAAGCTCATGGCGGATCAACTCAAAATTTTCCTCTAGCTCCATTTCCTGCAAAGCCTGAACCTGGTTCTGAACATGAAATACTTCTACCTCTGCCCCTAATAATTTTGCCAGTTCCCGTACCTGCAGCAAGACCTTTGTCTGAACCCCGCGCATGACATCGCAGGCGAAAAGAATCTTTTTGATCTCCCTATAGCTCGCGGTCAATGGAACAGCCAGTACAGGAATGCTCAAACGGTCAATGGCCTTAGTGGTAGTGTTGCCCAATAAATCCTGTTCCAGCGATTTCTGTGGCATGCCCAACACCACCAGTTCTGCCCGGTATTTTGCCTGGCACCTTTCTATTTCCTCATAAAAATCACCGGTAGCCAGATCGGGCACTACTTCTATTTTATATTTGTGAACAAGCTTCTGCGCAGCTTCAGCAACCATTTCATAACACTGGATGATGATGTGGTCGAATGTGCTTCCAGGAAGCCTGGAGTTGAGTGCGTGTATAGATACGTTCTGAAGGGAGAACAGGATGATCCTGACACCCAGTTGCTGAGCAGCCGTAGCTGCGTAGATCGATGCATTTTCTGCTTCGGCCGAAAAATCAGTGGCAACAATGATGGTTTTCATAACTAAGGGTTATTGATAATGCTCCAAATCTAGGCAGCCGCTGTGCTGACCGATAGGGATTTTTTGCTGAATGCCGAAAAGATGCACCTAAACGGTAAACCTGCCTCTGCTCAACCGTAAAGCGCTAAAAAGAGCGCTTTACCTTTAAAAGATATGGCCTCGGGGATTCGGAATCACCCTGCTTCGATTCAAGTTCAATTATCTACGATTCAGCAAAGTATTTCAGATTCCGGGCGCAGGACTCCTTTACTTTGCTCCTTAAATTATAATCAAGAAAAAAATGATTCAGCAAATTATTCAGCGTAGAAGAACTTTAAACGGACTCTTATGTCTTACTGCTGCTATGATAATCAGTGCCTGTGGAGGAGGCCAATCACATGATGAGGCAGCTGCTGTCCCAGCGCCCCAGGTAGACTTTTTCGAAGCAGGTACAGCCACAGCTGGCATCCAGAAAAAATTCCCTGGAAATGTAGAGGGAAGCGTTAGCGTAGATGTGAAGGCCCAGGTCAGTGGCTACCTCGATGCCATTTACGTCAAAGAGGGCGATTACGTAACCAAAGGACAAAGCCTGTTCCAGATCAAATCGGCAGTGTTCAATGAGCAGGTCAACAATGCACAGGCCGTGCTGAAGTCGGCCATAGCCAATCAGGCCACAGCGAAAATAGAAGTCGAAAAGATCAGGCCGCTTGTAGATGGAAAGGTGGTTTCCGAGATCCAGCTAAAATCTGCCCAGGCGGCCTATGAGGCCACATCTGCCGCAGTAGCGCAAGCAAAAGCAGGTGTAGGTTCGGCGCGCCTCAATGCAGATTTCGCCTTGATCAAGGCGCCTGTAAGTGGTTACATCAGCCGGATTCCAAAACGGATCGGCAACCTGGTGACTCCTTCAGACGAACAGCCACTCACCACACTGGCCGACATCAATACTTTGTTTGTGTACTTTTCCATGAGTGAGGCGGAGTACATCGGTTTCCGTAAGGATGTAGCGGCCGATCCCGGTATAGTCAATAATGTAGAACTGGTCATTGCCGATGGAAGTACTTACACCCAAAAGGGAAAACTTGAAACTGCCAGTGGAAACATAGATCCAACTACAGGAAGCATTACCCTGAAAGCGATATTTCAAAATCCCGACAAACTGCTAAGGTCGGGTGGATCGGCCAGAGTGGTCATCAATCAAACAGTAGCATCCGCATTGAGCATCCCGATGGCCAGTGTAAAAGATATCCAGGACAGGTTTTTTGTGTTCACATTGGGTGACAGTAACAAAGTTTCCATGACCCCGCTGCAGATCGCCGGAAGATCGGGCCAGAATTATTTGGTAAAAAGTGGCATTAAAGCCGGAGACAAGATCGCATTAAACAATATAGATGTCCTTGTAGATGGCATGCAGGTGAATGCTCAGATCGTTAAATCAAAATAGAAATGTTAAAAAAGATAATAGACAAGCCAGTAATGGCTACGGTAATCTCTGTAGTCTTGCTGATACTAGGTATCCTGGGTCTTACTAAACTTCCAGTAACCCGCTTCCCGGACATTTCGCCACCTACTGTGATGGTGAGCGGAAGCTATCCGGGTGGGAACAGTGAAGCCGTGATCCGTTCTGTAGTGACCCCCTTGGAAGAGCAGATCAACGGAGTTGAAAACATGCAGTACATCAGGTCATCGGCCAGTAACGATGGTTCCTTTTCCATTACAGTAGTGTTTAAGCAGGGTGTAGACCCTGATCAGGCTGCTGTAAATGTGCAAAACAGGGTGCAGCAGGCCACACCAATTCTGCCCCAGGAAGTAATCCGAATGGGACTGACCACTTCCAAACAGCAGAACAGTATGGTGATGATCTTCAACCTTTACACCGAAGACAACAGCAAATATGATGAGGTGTTCTTACAGAACTACGCCAACATCAACCTGATCCCACAGGTAAAGCGCGTTCCGGGAGTCGGACAGGCACAATTATTCGGTGCCAAAGATTATTCTATGCGCGTCTGGCTGAACCCCAGAAAGATGGCCAGTGCAGGTCTTGTGCCAGCCGATGTGACCAACGCTATTGCCGATCAAAGTTTGGAATCTGCACCGGGGAAACTGGGCGAAGAATCTGATGCCGCTCTGGAATATGTGATCCGGTATAAAGGTAAAAAGAATGAGCCTACCCAATATGAAGACATGGTCATCCGTAACAATGGTGCCAATGTCATCCGGTTAAAAGACGTGGACAGGGTAGAATTTGGCTCTATCTCTTACAGCGGCAACAGTTTATCCAATGGAAGAACAGCGGTAACCATCGCTATTTTGCAGACTTCGGGTTCCAATGCCAATGACATCGAAGTTGGGATCAAGGCAGAGCTGGAGAAATCGGCACGCTCCTTTCCTCCCGGCATTAAGGTGGCCAACCTCATGAGTACCAAAGACCGTTTGGATGAAGCAACATCGCAGGTAAAACATACCCTGATCGAGGCATTCATCCTGGTATTCATCGTCGTGTTTTTGTTCTTGCAGGATTTCAGGTCCACCATCATTCCGGCCATTGCGGTCCCGGTGGCTATTGTAGGTACCTTTTTCTTCCTGTTTGTACTCGGTTTCACCATCAATATCCTGACGCTTTTCGCACTGGTACTGGCCATAGGTATCGTAGTGGATGATGCCATTGTGGTCGTGGAAGCCGTACACAGTAAAATGGAAGGAAGTGACCTGTCTGCAAAGGAAGCCACACATGGCGCCATGGAGGAAATCACGGGTGCAGTTATTTCCATTACCCTGGTCATGTCGGCAGTATTTATCCCGATCGGTTTCATGACCGGCTCATCGGGTATATTTTACAAGCAGTTTGCTTATACATTGGCCATAGCGATCATCATCTCGGCAGTTAACGCCCTGACGCTGACTCCCGCCCTATGTGCATTGTTGCTCAAAAACACCCATGCTGCAGGTCATCACGGCCAGCCCAAGAAAACCAGCTTCAAGCAGCGCTTTTTCATGGGCTTCAACTCGGGCTTCGACAAGCTGACCAGAAGGTACATCAGCGGACTACGTTTTCTTGCCGCAAGAAAAGCAATTGCTGCAGCTCTGGTATTGCTGATTTCAAGCATCGCCATATGGATGATGGTCAGTACACCCAAAAGTTTCGTACCGATGGAAGACGACAACTTTATTCTATATAGTTTAAGTATGCCTCCGGGTACCGGCTTAGACCGTACCACTGCTGTGCTCCACAAAATAGACAAGATATTGAATAACAATCCTGCGGTTGAAAATAACAATAGTATTTCGGGTTACAATATCCTCAGCAGTAGTGCAGGTGCTGGCTATGGAATGGGCTTCGTGAAACTAAAGAACAAAGAAGACCGGGGCGAGATCAAGGACATCGAAGCCGTATTGGCTGATATTACAGGCAAACTCAGTTCTATAAAAGAAGGAACTGTGATGGCCTTAAGGATGCCACCTGTAGAGGGCTATGGCGTAACTGGCGGAGCAGAGATCGTTTTACAGGACCGCAACTCGCGTGAGCCAGCTGTACTGAAAGCAATGGCTGATAAAGTGATCGGACAGATCATGCAACAGCCAGGCGTACAATACGCTTATACCACTTTCCGGGCAGATTATCCACAACTAGAGTTGGAAGTAGACGAAGACAAAGCCAAACAAATGGGCGTAAGCGTGAGCGGAATGCTTGGTACTATACAAACCTATTTCTCTGGCGATCAGTCGCTGAATTTCTCCAGGTTCGGTAAGTTTTACCGTGTCAATGTGAAGGCAGACGGTGTATTCCGTACAGATGAGGAAGCCTTCAATGAGATCTTTGTCCGCAATGACAAAAACCAGATGCTACCGGTCAAATCAATGGTCAGCCTGCACAAGGTATATGGACCTGAATCGGTAAATCGTTACAACCTGTATAATTCCGTTACCATCAACGCGGTGGCCCTACCCGGTTTCAGCAATGGACAAGTCATGGAAAACGTAGAAAAGGTATTGAACGAACTGCCGGCAGACTACAGCTACGAATGGACCGGGCTCAGCCTGGAGGAAAAGGCTTCTGGAAATCAAACGATTTTCATATTTGGCCTTTGCCTGCTCTTTGTGTTCTTCCTTCTTGCAGCACAATACGAGAGTTATCTGTTGCCGCTGGCAGTTCTTTTATCAATCCCTACAGGTATCCTGGGTGCCTTTGCAGGCATCAAGATGGTGGGACTGGACAATAACATTTACGTACAGGTGGGACTCATCATGCTGGTCGGACTTCTGGCTAAAAATGCCATTCTGATCGTTGAGTTTGCAGTACAACGCAGGCGTACCGGGCTTTCCATCCTGGAATCTGCTTTAGAAGCATCCAAGGCCAGGCTTCGTCCGATCATCATGACCTCGCTTGCCTTCATTGTGGGGATGATCCCGCTCATGATCGCGACCGGTGGTACCGCTGTCGGTAACCGTTCAATCAGTACAGGAGCTGCAGTAGGGATGTTCAGCGGAGTCGTATTGGGCGTCTTTGTGATCCCATTATTGTTTATGTTGTTCCAGTACCTCCAGGAAAAAGTTTCCGGAAAATCACCGGTAGCCTCTGATCAAAACGTTTAATTATGAAAATGAAATTGAAAGCATTGGCAGCCTATATGATGGCTGCCATTACACTCTCTGCCTGTGTAGTTGGCAAAAAATACCACAGGCCGGATGCGGCCCTACCGGATCAATACCGCGAGCAAAGCGTATTGGCCGGCGATACTACGCTGCTGGAATGGAAAACCTTTTTCAAAGATCCATTGCTGGTCAACCTGATTGACTCTGCGCTCCAGCGCAACAATGAAGTCAACACAGCAGTACTGACACTGGAGCAATTGGATCTTTCCCTGAAACAGGCGAAGTTATCCATCTTGCCATCGCTTAGTTTATTGTCATCTGCAAACAGGAACTACCTGTCGAAAAACTCCCTGAACGGGTCTCTGGCAGGACAGGTAACGGGTGGCGGAAACTTCCTGGATGATTACAGCGCCAGCCTGTCCCTGTCCTGGGAGGCAGACATATGGGGCAAGGCCGCTATGCGTACAGCCGGGGCACGTGCCGATTATCTTGGGCAGAAAGAAAATCTGCGTGCCCTAAAAACTCGGCTCATCGCTCAGGTTGCACAAGCATATTACAACCTGCTCAGCCTGGATGAACAACTGGAGATTGCTGATAAAAACGTATCCCTGAGCGACAGCACCCTAAGAATGGTCAACTTACAGTTTTCTGCCGGACAGATCAACTCATTGGCCGTAGAGCAGATCAAGGCACAGAAGAATACTGCCGAACTTTTGGTCCCATTAACTCAGCAGAATATCGCCGTTCAGGAAAATGCGCTGAGTATACTCTGTGGAAGATATCCAGCTCAAGTAGAGCGCACTGATCGTTTGGAAATCCCAGCTGCCAATGTATTTTCCGCTGGAGTACCTGCGCAGTTGCTGAGCAGAAGACCAGATGTACGTGTGGCTGAGTATGCGCTGGTATCTGCAAATGCAAAAACAGGACTGGCGAAAGCGGCAATGTACCCTGCACTGAGCATCACTGCCCAGTCCGGAGCAAATTCCTTCAAAGCCAGTTCATGGTTCAACATTCCAGCCTCACTCTTTCATAACCTCGGCGCCAACCTTGCACAGCCTATATTCCAAAGAAAGGAACTGAGCACAGCCTATAAAACTGCACAGTTGGAGCAAGAAAAATCAGTGATCCAGTTCAAACAAACCCTACTTACAGCCGTAGGTGAAGTCTCGAACGCACTGAGCCAGTCAAAGGCTACTGATGAACGACTGGAAATCGTCGCCAGGAAAACCGCAGCGCTGAGTAAGGCAAACGCAGATGCATTATTGCTTTACAAGAGTGGCATGGCTACTTACCTGGAAGTGATCACTGCGCAAAACAATTCATTGCAAAATGACCTGGAATCGGTAACCATCAGGAAAGATAAACTGAATGCTTTAACCGATTTGTACAGGTCACTGGGGGGAGGGATCAATTAAACTGATATCATATGGAGAAGTATATCATTGTCATGTCCCTGGATATTTGGAAACCTCATTATTTAAAGATCGTTGCCAGAACAATCACACTCTTCAAAAGTGTGATTGACTGGTCAATTGATCTGGATGATAAGGAAAAAGTACTCCGCGTAACTGCAGAGAAAGATGTAAGTACCAAACTAAGTGCCTATTTGGGGATGTTTGGTGCAGAATGCAGGGTATTGGAGGTATTTAAAGACCCGGATGATAATCGGGCTCATGGTCGTGGTTACAGTGCTGATCTATTTTTGGTTTAAAAGAATGGGCTGGTTATAATCGTCTCAGGTAGAAAGCAAAAAGAGGCCTTCGGTCAATCAAATCGCGACGAAATAAACCCCCTCAGTCTACTTTTTCCTCCTCTAGCTCAAATTGTATTTTAGTCGTAAATTTTCTTTTTTGTATATAGTGTAATATTTTCGGAGGAGTACCGGGGCCAAAGACGATTTCCAAGACTTCAAAAGTCATTTTTTTCGATCGCTACACGTCATAGCTCTGGACATAAGGTAACTATATAGAATGATAGCTAATGAATCCAAGATGACTCCAAGATGAGTCCAGGTTGAGTCCAACTTTTCCGTTAAAAAGCTGGACTCAACCTGAATTCATATCAAATTAAAATCGGAAATATATAATACTAATCTTATACATTTACTTCCCCAATGAAGCTGGCGTTTTTGCCAATTGAATCATGGTACTCATTTCTTCCACAAAGGCATCGTCGCCGGCAGCACTATTACCCATAGAATTAAAGCGGATATTACCTTGGCCATCGATCACAAATTTTGCAGGTATGCCTTTCAGTTTATAACCTACAGCGGCGCTGTTGGATTTTGTGACAGGATCTTTTAGGTCAATGAGTACATTGAAGGTGTATTTATTATTTTTCACATAGTCACCGGCACTTTTTACCGGATTGGCATCTGTTTCCCAGGTATGAATGAACAGGAAAACTACAGAAGGGTCGTTTTTAAACTTGTTGACCGCAGCTTGCATGTGTGGGAAAGAAGCTTTACAGGGGCCACACCAGGTGGCCCAAAAATCAAGGATTACCGTTTTCCCTTTATAATCTGCTAGGGAAACCAACTTTCCATTGAGGTCTTTCACCGTAAAATTGAAGGCTGGCTCACTGATCATTTTTTTGAGCAGGCCTGCTTTAATGCTTTCTTTCAAGCTGCTTTGTAAACTGGCCTCAAACACAGCAAAGTCTTTATCACTACCCTTCACAGCTTTGTAAGCATCTTTTAGTTTAGCCTTTACCAATTCAGATGCTCGACCTTCCCTTACGCTTTCTTCCATCATAGGAAAAGCTTCCTGGTATTCGCCTGTGCCCACCAGCAGATTCATATAGGTATCAGCGAATGCCTTGTCCTTCTGATCGCCTTTGGCTTGCACGATCCTGGCGTATTTTAATCCTTCCGCATATTTCTGATTGGCATTCAAGGCCGATGCATACTGTTTTAAATAAGTGAAATAGGCGGCCGAACTTTCGTCCTTGCGCTTGGCCAGGTCATTCAAAGATTGCCTAATCAGTTGCTCTGCCAGCACATATTCTTTCCTGCCATAAGCTTCTCTGGATGCATAAGAAAAAGCCTGGGTTTTATAAACGGTGTCCTGGATCAGGCTCAGGTACTCCATTACTTTTTTAGGGTTGTTGCGGAAACTAACTGCGGTATAATACCGACTAAAATCGAAAAACTTATGACCGGCTAGTTTTGGATTTTTAGAAAAACGGGCCATCAGGTCATTGTAGTTTTTCTCATTTACAGCACCATCTGTTTCTGTATAGATTTTATTGAGTGCCTGATCAAAGGCACCAAGTCCGTTTGGATATTTGCTGGCCGAAAGCTTTTCTATTTCCTCACGTTTTGGGCCGTTTTGCTTGGCATTGTAATAACCGATCAGCAAAGTCAGGTCTTCTTCCTGGTTGGTTTTGAGTAGCGAATCCAATTGGCGGTTTAACGCCGTACTGTCTTTCTGACCCATCAGGGCAGTCATCTTGGGATTGGCCGGACCACGCTGTGCGTACAAGGCTGCTGCCGGACACAATAGTGCAGCGGCCAATAATAATGTTTTTGTGTTCATAATCGGTTTTATTTCTTAGGTGCTTCTTCTGCCTTCTTGAGAAACTCTTTTGATTTTGCTTCATCGCCAGCAGCCAGGTACAGTTCTGCCATACTTTTGTAGGTTGCGGCAAAGTCCATGCTCCAGGGGTATGCGTCGAGTTGCGCTTGATAGCATTCGGCCGCAAAAAGGTACAATTCCGGAATCAAACCTTTCTTTCCATGGACAGCATCTGTCACGGTCGAATATCCAGGATAATCATTGGCTGCAAACCATGCTCTCCCGAATTCGATGGCTTTTTTCTGATTTGTTTTGGACAATGCATAAAAAGTGAAATGCCCCATTTTCGGGAAGTATTTCAGTCCAGGTTCAACTGTTAGTATACTATCTATCTTTTTCAGTGCCGCTTCTGGTCGCCCGGGATTCCCCATGTAGGGATTCATTGTCGTGACTACAAAATTGCCATCTATTGGAGTCAATCGCTGCGCTTCTTTTCTTTTTTGAATAGCAAGTTCCATATTCCAGCTACCGTTTATGACCTTTGGCAAAACTTGATCTAATCCTTTCGGGGGACCACACCAAACTATGCGACCTGTTTTGTCTATTACGAATGAAAACGGAATTCCTCGTTCGCCATAGGCTTTCATCCAATGATCTGCCATCAGCTTTCCGGATTCCGCAGCCACATTGTAATCCATCTTGGTACCTTGGCTGGCCACAAATTTCTCTATGTCGGGCATCGTAGTAGCGGCCCTTTCCATGATACTTACACCGATAACGCTTACGTCTTTTTTATACTTACGTGCAAGTTCAGATAGGTGCGGCATACCAGCTATACAAGGTTGACACCATGTAGCCCAAAATTCGACTACGTAAACACGACCTTTTTTGAACTCGGCAATACTGTCGCCCTTGAGCCATTTGGCGATATGGAGAGCCGGTGCCGGCTCTCCTAGATTTTTAAATTGTACCGCTGAACTTACCTCTTGGGCGGTACCCGTAAGTGCAGCGTAGCATAAAACTACCGTGCACAATAAAGATTTGATGAAATAATATCTTTTCATAGTTAATTGGTTTCAGACTATGCTGGCTTTAAGCACATTTCTTTAATTTTCCCAAATCCGGTATACACCTTAAGCGGCGTGGCTGTAAGGGCCCCGCTTGTGGGATTGGCATTCAACAGGTATACTTTTCCGATCTTCGTTGCTGCATTCCAGGTAGCCACGTACAGTAGACGATTGCTTTTACTTTCGGACCCGGTATATCCACTACCTGCTTGCTTAAGCAACTTCACACAAGTGATGAGCTCACCCGCAGGTGCAGTAAATCCGGCCGTTGAAATGCTGGCTGTATTTGTGGCTGTATTGAAGGTAAAATTGTACAGTACCTGATCCGTAGCGTAAAATGCTACCGAACCCAATGTACCAAGTTCGAAATATTTGGCGTCAAAAATTCCAGGCATACTACTGATATCGATCATACAGAGATCTGGCTGATCCGGGAGGGTGAAGTTCATCCCATAGAACCAGCGTTTGCTTTTATCGATGTCCTGGAAAAAGGCATACTTATAGGTATCCGGATTAGAGGAAACACCATTCTGACCAAAACCAATCCCTACGTAGACCAGGTCTTTGCCGATATTACTCAAGTCAAACCGGGAGGTAGAACCGGACTTGGGACTTGGATAGGTAGCAGCCTGGCTCACTTGTTGGTCCATGTAGATGAAACGCCTGTTTAGCATGTCGTAAAACCCACCGTTTTTGCCATATAGGGCATAACCGTAAGGGGCGGCCTTATAGCCTTTGGTATCCACAGAGATCTTTCCGACATATAAACCGCTGTATTGCCAATACACCTCACCATTGTTGATCAGGTGGTTACCGAAAAACGGCACCTCCATCACTGCTTCCGGCTTTGGCGATGGCGCTCCTGCGACAAACAACTGGTTGAAATCCTGGAGTTTTTTATAATCCGGCCTGTTCAGCCGAACACCAGCTTGTGTAGTAAACAACATGTCTGCTGTCGGACTGGAAACATTACTGACCATACCTATAGGAGCTCCCGCAAGTGGCCCTCCATTCACAGCACTGTAGATGTCGCGCATCACCTCGTCCGTGCTGATCGTCTTAATGAGTTCCGTAGAACGAATGAGTGAAACATCAGTGCTTCCCCCAGCTACAGTCTCGTAAGCAACAAGCCAACCATAGGGACGTGGCGAATTGACAATAATTGAATAGCGCATCAAAGCCTTAATTCCAGTGGTTTTCTCAGTCACCTGCAGTTCTGCAGTATAGGTGCCCGGGTTATTGGAAATCACCGAGCGGAATTCTTTTACCTTGCTGACGGTGTCTGGAGTAGTTCCATATACGCGCCACAGGTAAGACAAATTGGACGCTTCACCATCATAAACCACCTTAGGGCTGATCACTACTGTACCCACACTTTGCTGGGTCTCGAAGGTCTTTTGTACCCCCACGGTATCCACATAGAAGCCGGGAAGCTCCTTTACTGATGTATTGCTATGGTCTTTTTTACAGGCAGCAAATACTACTGTTAAAAGAAGCATGCAAATCAAATACTTTAATAATTTCATCTTTATATATTTTAATGATTTATTGTCTGAACATCATTTAATCACAACTGCTGCAAATGCCTATCGTAATGCCTCCCTCGCTTTTCAAGGGATTTCCAGGATGCGCCGCATTATAAGTAGTAAGGTCTTCCAATGCCCGGCTGGCGATGTAAAACAGGGCATTATAATTACCACTCAGTACTGCGAGGTTTTTGTATTCGGTAGCATCTACAATCAGGCGATGTTTTACTTTGCTGTACTTCCCAAAATAGAAACCCACAGAATTTGCTCCATCCCAATTGGTCGGCTTGGTCAGTTCATCTGTCCAGACCATACTGAATGTACTCTTCGGTGCGGGTTCAAAATTGGTATTCCCAGCTACTTTCAGCGCAAGCTTGATACTGGCATTCTGGATTCTTGCACTGCGTTTCAAGGTGACCGGAATCCTGGCTGTTGCAGATCCTGCTTTTACAATAAAGCTGGCGGGAAGCACGTACTCTGCCGGTAAAGCGGTAGTTTTAGCGGCATCTATTTCCAGCTTAAACTCCCTATCGGTAGTCGCTACAGCACCCATTACGGTGCCAATCACTGAAACGTTTGCTTCTGAGGTACCTGCCGGATAAACGGCGAAGCTGAATAGAATGGAATCTGCCGTCGCATATTCCAGCGGATCTCCGGCAATGCCGATCCTGTTGACATCCTTATAGGCTTTATCCTGTTCATTTTTCTTACAACCCATAGACAATGCAATGAGCATAAGCAATGCTGATAATGTATTAAAGTTTTTCATCCGTTTATAATTTGCTTTAAGGGTGATGAAATGTTCATGTTAATAACCAAATTCTGTTTCCAATTGCGGTAAAGGCAATACATACCGGGCCGGTGGATAACTTCCTGAAACACCTGGTACAGCAGTACTGTTCATGCGTTTGTGGTAGAAGAAAAATTGTCCTTCTGAGGGCATTTCTTTCCAATATTCTTTCCTGATCTCCTCCTGGATCTGTACTGCTGTAGAAGACGCATTGATTGTAGCGGTAACGCCACGCGCCGCCCTCACTGTGGTCAGATAGGCTATGGCTTTTGCGGGATCGGTATCTTTCAGACACTCTGCTGCGATGTAGTACATCTCCGGAATCTTGATCAGCGGCATCCGTTTAGAAAAGGCTTCAGTAATGCCCGCAGCCTGATACAGTTTGCCAAAAAAGATTTTGGGAGTAGCTAATCCTGTCAGGTTCCGGATCAGGTATACATTCCTGTAATCGGTAGTACCTACCGAGGCTGTTTCAAATTGTTCGGCTAATCTTGCCGCGGTAATGATCAATGTAGTGGTAAAGCGGGTACTGTCTAGCAGGCTTACGTAGTTTTGAGCCAGTTTATTGACATACAAACCAAAGATATGTTCTGTGGTAAACACCCTGTTTCTTGCTGCTTCATTGCTGGAAGCGACGGCAGACTGCAGCACAAAAGGAAATTTAACCGGCGCGGCTGCAATTACCTCTTCCGCCGCTGCCAGGGCAGCAGGCTTGTCATCTTTCCATAGCGCTACGCGGGCTTTTACCGCTTTGACTGCGTAGTAATTGAATTTTAAGTCCCTCTCCAGATTTACTGCAGCGTTGGTAAATAATGGGTCGGCCTTCAACAGCAGTTCTGCAGCATCCAAATCGGCAGAGATTTTTTCCAATGTATTTGCTACAGTTAAGCGGGGCGTAAGCACCGGCCTGTATTGTGTGACATAGGGAACACCCGGCTTATCGAGTCCGGCATTTTTAATGGAAGGTGTGTAGAGACGGAGCAAATCGAAATGCAGGAAAGCCCTTAGTCCCAATGCCTCTCCTTTAATCAGCTCGTACTGATTTCCGATGAACATAGACCGGTCGGCAGTTTCTAATTGCTCCAGAATGTTGTTCAGGTTGGAAATGGCATTATAACTGTTGGACCAGATGCCTTCTATGATCGGACGCGGCCCATCATTCTGATAAGAACCGGCAAAAGCATCTCTGTAAGCTACAGAACCATTTGAGGTGGAAAGGTTATACATGCCACCCAATACATCTGCAAGCCCGAAGGTCAGTTCCCTTCCGTACAAGGGGGTAGTTCCTATTTTGATGTAAACTCCGTTTAGTGCTTCCGTGAAGCCCTGCACGTTGGCAAAAAAACGTTCATTTTCAATTTGTGTCTTTGGTTCCACCTCAATCCATTTCTTGCAGGATAAGGTCAGCAGCATCAAAAAGCAAGTTGCATATAATAGTTTAGATCCTTTCATTTTCCTGATTTTAAAAGTTTGCATTTAATGTGAACTGAAATAAGCGTGCAAAAGGGTAACTGGTTCCACGTTCGACCTTTACCGTGGAGAATACAAATGCTTCATTGGTTTGAAAGCCTGCCCTCAGCCTGCTAAAGCCCAGTTTCTTGATGGAAGCAAAACGGTCGAGTTCGTATTGGACCTGCATGGAAGCAAAAGTCAATTGGTTGTTGTCCTCTACAAATCTGGAGGTGAGGCGGGTATTCGTCCGGTCGGCAATGTCTTTAAAGAAACTGATGTCGCCGGGCTTCTGCCACCTGTCTGTCAATACCCTTAGGTCGACATTCTGGTAGATATCGGCATTTTCCACACGGTTTACCAGTGTGGTATTGTAGATCTGCGCCCCAAATGTGTAACGGAATGTGGCATTGACCAGGAAACCTGCATATTGGAGATTGAAACCGAAATTACTGTTGATGTCTGGCAGGCTATTACCTACTACCACCTGATCTTCGGCCTTCCAATCATAGGTCACACTTCCATCCAGTTTCCGATATACTTCTTTTCCGGTTGCCGGATCTATTCCCAGGGAAGGAACTGCGTAAATGGCATCCATGGATTGTCCTTCTATAAAACGTACCCTTGGCGTGTTGGAACCAGCTGTAGCCGGATTGCTACTGATTACATCCTGTCTGTTGTTGTAACTGCGCAAGGCATTGGAGATTTCCTTTAATGTATTTTTATTGTGGGACACGGAGGCAAACAGGCTCAGTGAACTGCGGGTAGCCGATTCCTGGAATACGCTGTAGCGCAATCTTAGGTCAAAACCGCGGTTCTCTACCTTTCCGAGATTGGCTTTATAGGTGGCAAAACCAGCAGAAGGGGGAAGTGTGATGTCTGTCAGCAAACCATCGGTATAGGAGATATAATAATCCATATTCAGGTTAAATTTCCGGAATATTCCAAGGTCCAATCCAAAGTTATGGTCCTGCTTCCGCTGCCACTTCAAATCCGGATTAGCGAGTCCAATCAGGTAAGCACCATTTTGGTTGGCATAAGTATCGTCCAGGTAATAGCGCAGTGTACCGAGACTCATGTAAGAATTGAAACCCTGGGAACCCGTGAAACCGGTAGTCGCGCGCAAACGTAACTGATCAAGAAAGCTCAGCGCTTTGGCAAAGTTTTCATTGTGCAGGTTCCATCCCAGCCCCAGAGACCAGAACTTACCCCAACGGTTATTTTTCCCAAATTGAGAGGACTGCGTAGCTCTGTAAGAAGCATCGAGTAAATATTTTTCATCGTAAGCATAGTTTCCAGCAGCCAAAACACTCATATCCCGTACGGTACTTTCGGTTCCTGCAGGGCGTGTGTTTAGCATATACTGAAGTCCTAATGAAGGCAGGTCCAAACGGTCGTTTGGAAATCCCTCTACAATGTAAGAATTGCCCGTAGAACGGATGCTCGACATGTCGTAGGCCGCGTTCAGTGTAAGGGCATGTTTGTTGATCAGCTTGGAATAGCTCAGGGTAAGGTTTCCGATCACGTTGTTCAGGTCTCCATTTCCCTTGGTATACCTTCCTTTTCTGAAGACACCTGCTCCCGAAGTGAATTCTGTGGTTGTAAATGTAGTGTGGTCTGCAGGCAGGAACACGTCTACTTCATTGACCTGTTTGGTGAAACTAAAGCGTCCCACGGCCCTTAATGAAGGGATGATGAGCCAATCTACGCTGGTATTGTTGGTGATATCGGTATAGTTAGTCCTGTCGAAGGTAGATAAGGTCGCATTGTATGCTGGATTGTAAACTGGGCTTGAAGTCAGGTTTGGTGAACCTGCTGGTGGTTTCACTACTGTATTGGCAATCTTCTGAATATTTCCATTGGCATCTGTATAGTTCAGATAAGGGTTCATGGAAACATACTCCGAGAAACTTCCCCATGGGGAATTGTTGGATTTGGTAGATTGTAAGGTCAATACATTATTCACGTTGAATGCTTTCCTGCGGTAACGGAGGTCTATCGCACCGGACAGGATGTTCCGGTCAGATCCTTTCATGGTTCCTTTAATGCCGTTATACATTGCATTTACCCCGTAAACCAATTGTTGATCTCCACCTTCTACCCTTACCGAATGCCTTTGATTCAAACCATTTTGAATGGGTTTCGACATCCAGTCGGTGTTGACTCCACTTTCTATTGCCCTCAGGTAATTGTTGTATTCCGTTGCCAGGGTATATTGATTGGCCGGAGAGGTACTTCTGTATACACCAGCTGCAACCTCTGCCTCGAGTTTCTGACGTGCATTGGTCAATTTATAGCTGCTTAGATCGGCCACTTCCCAACCGATCTGCGTATTATAACTAACCATTAGCTGCCCCGATTGCGGACGGAGGGTTTCAATCACGACTACTCCGTTTGCCGCTTTGGATCCATAGATCGCTTTTGCAGCAGCATCCTTCAACAAGGTTACACTGCTCACACGGTACATATCCAGATCGATCACTTTCTGAAGCGTGGTCTCGAAGCCATCGAGTATAAACAAAGGAAGATTCGGATTGGCTGTATATTCTCCGTTCAGATCCGGTAAGCCAGACTGTCCCCTCAACTGGATATCTGGCAGTGCATTTGGATTAGACCCCATCGTTATGTTTTCTACGATGGCAAAAGCCGGATCTAAGTTGCGTAAGCTCTGTACCAGATTCTGGCTGCCTGCTTTTAACAGTTGGTCCTGATTGAAATTCGTCTGTGCCCCGGTTGCAGTTGCAGCTTTACGGGTAAACAAACCATTGACCACCACATCCTTCATCTCATTTACTGCTTCTTCTAACGTAACTACCAAGGGAGTTCTGGCAGATGAGATCACCACTTCCTTGGGCTGATATCCTACATAGCTGAATAATATTACAGCGCCCTTTTCTCCATTGATACTAAATGAGCCATTGGCAGTAGTTTGAACAGCACCTTTTCTATTCTTATTGGACACATTGACTCCGGAAATCCCTTGTTTGGTCAGTGCATCTATTACTCTTCCATTAATTACGGAATCCGCGAGTATCAGTTTTGTGGAGTTAAGTGCTTTCTGTTTGATGACCACAAGTTTATTATCGATGGTATAAGTGAGGGACAAATTGTGCAAACTCTGATTGAGCGCCTGCTCTACTGTGCCATTTACCACATCAAGCCGGGCAATGGTGATGCCGTTGATCAGGTTTTCATTATATACGAAATCATAGCCACTTTGTAACCTGATTTTCTTTAGGATACTCGAGAGCGCTGCATTCTTTTCTTTTAAGTTGATATTTTGCGCGTAGCTGACATTCGCTTTGACCTGCAAAATGGTCGCAAGAATAATAACAACGATTACCTTCATAGTCAAAAGGATTTTTTTGGCATAGCACGGACACGTACCAAAATAGTTGGTAAAAATTTTATACATTTAGTTGGTTGGTTTAAAACGTACCTCTGGTCAAGAGTATATACGTTGATTGATAATGTCTGTTATGGTTCTTTATCTGATGCCAATCACTCACCGGGTTCCGATTACCGTCGGAACCTGGCTTTTAAAAGGATCATCCATTTTAAGTAGTTATTTAATCACCCTGATCCTCCTTCCCTCGACTTTAAATTTAACACCATCTATTTCCTGAAGTCTATTTAAAACCTCAGTGATACTTCTCCGTCTGGAGACCTGTCCGGAAAGACGCAGTCCAACAGGTTTATAATCGTAAATGATCTCCACATCATACCAGCGCGCAATCATATTCATCGTGCTTTCAAAGCTGTCCGGATTAAAGATGAATTCTCCGTTCTTCCAGGCCATCGCTGCCTCTATGTCTGCATTCAAAACCTGAATCTTCTCATTTTTAAGCAGGGCTTGCTGTCCGGGATTTAAGAATACATTTTGATTGATTTTAACAGCACCTTCCAGCAGTGTGGTCCGCAGCGCATCTTCTTCTAAATAGGCATTGATATTGAAATGCGTCCCCAACACCTCGATTTCCTGTCCCGGACTTTTCACAATAAACGGATGGGCACTGTCTTTGGCAATCTCGAAATAGGCCTCGCCGCTTTTCAACTCAACGGTTCTGTTCGAACTGCCGGAAAAAGTGGAAGGAAACTTCAGAGTAGTGGCTGCATTCAGCCATACGTGCGAACCATCAGGCAACACAAACTCATAGGTCCCACCGCGTGGAGTACTTGCCGTGATCAGTTGCGCAACCGAAGCAATGGCTTGTCCTCCCCCTTGCAATAACGAACCATCTTCGTAGGTTACTTTAGTACCGTCGATTATTACTCCACTCTTCGCATCACTCAGTCCGATCACCTTACCGCTGGCAAGGGTTAAAGTAGCTTTGTTTCCACCGGGGACGATCTTGTATTCCTTAGATTTTGTCAGCACGGCGGGTGTCTCTTCTAAATGGTTAAAATAAAACAGCCCCACACCAAAAATAACCGTAGCCACCGCTGCTGCAACGGCCAACTTCCATTTCCTCAGCAATAGTGTGGTCCTGGCTTTCTGATCAAAACGGGCATCGATTAAAATACGATTGTATATGACATCCAGTTCCTCCTCCGTGTGCATGTCTTCTGGCTGTATTTCTTCAAAAACCTGATCCATTGCAAGGCCCAGCACATCCTTGTACACGGGATCTTTAAGCAGCAACATCAGTTCAGCGTAGTCTGCTCTTGAAATGTTTCGCTGTGCATAAGCATCCATCAGAAAATTGAGGCGGTCTTGTGTAATCATGTGGTGTTTCTTTTATCCCTCTTTTATATGCTTTACACGGCAAAAACAAAATAGGACTAGTTGAATTGAAAATTATTTAAAAATAATTGCCGACAACAATATAAAGTAAGCGGTATCCGATTGTCCGAAGTGGGTCCTCAGCGTTTTTAAAGCTGCGACAAGATGATTTTTCACTGTATTTCTGGAGATATTCAATTTTTCTGCAATTTCATCATAACTTAAACCCTCATAACGGCTCATTTTGAAAACAATTTGCTGCTGAAGCGGCAAACTCTGCAGCGACTGTTCCGTAAACTGCTTCAAATCGCTCAGCAAAACAGCTTCTTCAGTCTCATTACTCAACTTTTCCATAGTTACCCATAATCGATCCATTGCTTTTTGCGAAGTAGCCACATCCCTCAGCGCATTTAAAGCCAGACGTCGCGTAATGGTATAGAGATAGGGTAAGACAGAAAGTTCAGCATTTAATTTTAGCCGGTTTAGCCAGAGGTTCAAAAGTGCATCATGGACAATTTCTTCTGCTTGTTCTTTATTTTTTAAAAAACGGAAGCTAAAGGTGTGCAGTCGCTTAAAATGCAGGTCAAACACTTTTCTAAAAGCAGCCTCATCCCCTGCCTTTAAAGCAAGCAAAAGTTCCTTTTCCTGAAATTCTGTATTGGCATTCATTCCCCTAGCTAAAATATAGAAATACTTTTATTAATCTACACAGTGGAGCGCAAAATAATTCCAATCTCTTGCCAGGGCTCCAGTAAAAAACAAACGCTTTTTGCTTAAACCTTTCCATGGGTATTGCACTCTAATCAACATGTTTACAAAAACAAAAACCCTGATAGTCATCCTCACCGGCTTCTTGATAAAGAGCCAATCTGTTGTCAGCCAGCAAATCACAACTCCGGCACCTAAAGTCCTGGAATGGAAAGTTGAGGGTACATCGCGGAGCGCGTTGGTATACATCCCCGAAGGGTCAAAAAGTAAAAAGACACCCATCATCTTCGCCTTCCATGGACATGGCGGAAGCCAGGAACACATGTACAGGACCAGGAGATTTGACCAATTGTGGCCCGAAGCCATATTTATATGTCCTCAGGGACTGAATACTCCGGGCCTGCTTACCGATCCCGAAGGAAAATCCTCAGGCTGGCAAAACCGGTCAGGCATCCTGAACGACAGGGATCTGAAATTCTTTGACACCATGCTGGCCTATTTCATAGCGCAGTACCAGGTAGATCAGGACAGGGTTTTTGTCACCGGGCATTCCAATGGAGGTGGTTTTACTTACCTGCTCTGGGCAGACAGAGGGAAGCTTTTTGCCGGCCTTGCGCCTACTGCGACAGTGGCTGGCAGAAACAGGAACAAATTAATCCCGAAGCCTGTACTGCATTTGTATGGCGAAAAGGATCAACTGGTTCCTGCAGAAAGGCAAAAAAATACCTGTGAGTTTTTATTGAAACTGAATGGCTGTACCGAACAGGGAACGCGCATTACTGAGAACGCAACAAGCTTCTCCTCTGAAACAGGCAATCCGGTCATCATTTATAAAAGTCCGGGCGGACACAACTATCCACAATCTGCCAACCAGGTCATCATCGACTTTTTTAAGAAAACAAAAAAAAGGGAGACTAAATCTCCCTTTCACTGAATTATTTAATGCTATACAACTTACTGCCATGCGGCACGATTTCCTGAGAAATGTTAGCAGCTGAACTCTGCGTCACTTTACCGGTCCACAGTTCTTTGATCTTATGCTTGCCACTGATACCCAATTCGCTCAGGTTTACAGATACGGTTGCATTTTCTTTATCTCCCAGATTGAAGAAGGCCAGATAGCGTTCGCCTGTTTTTTTGTTGCGTGAAGTAATGGCCACTTTGCCATCCTGCATGAACAGCTGCTTTACTTCTATACCCTCTCTGTGCATTTTCAAGACCTCTTTATTGGTCAGCAGGGAAAGTGTAAATTCATCATTGGAAGGCATATCGCCACCGAACATCAGCGGTGAACGGAAAATGGTAAAGAAGGTCATTAATGAATATTGTTCCTCTTTGGTCAGGCGGGTCATGCGGTCTTGTCCGCGTTCGCCCCGTACAGAGATCCTGCCCAATGGGATCATGTCGCAATCTGGCCAGGTGCCTTCTGAGATGTAGGGATACCAGCCTTTAGCTACGTTCATGAGGTGTACCAGGTCTTTCCATACATCCCATACATCGTCTACCATGCGCCACATATTGGCATGTTCCTTTACATGTTCGGCATTCTTAACCGGGGTTTCGCCAGGCGAAGTACTCAGGACAATGGGTCTGCCGGTACGGTCTATCGCTTTGCGGATCAGTTCGATCTCACCCTGGTGGTATGGGCGCGACAAGTCGTCTACTTTGATGAAGTCGACACCCCATGAAGCATACAGCTCCAGAATCGAATTGTAGTATTCCTGTGCTCCCGGCTTATCGGCCAGGATCGTATAGTTGTCGCGCAGCCAGGTACATTGTAAATCGGTGGTATAAATCTGGTCAGCAGTGATGCCATTGGCGCCTTTGATGGGCAGCTTGCGCTTCACGGCCTCTACAGGGATGCCCCGCATGATGTGGATCCCGAATTTCAGGCCCTTGCTGTGTACGTAATCTGCCAGTGCCTTGAAGCCCTTGCCGTCTGCTGCTGAGGGAAAACGACCTGTAAAAGGTAGGTACCTTCCATACTCATCCATCACATATCTCGGATCCGTCTGGTTGTACCCCCCTGCTTTGTCATTCTCTACAAACCAGCGGATGTCTACCACAATGTACTCCCAACCGAGCTTCTTCATCTTTTCCGCCATATAATCGGTATTGGCTTTCACCTCCGCTTCGGTTACGGTAGAACCGAAACAATCCCAACTGTTCCAGCCCATAGGTGGCGTTTGAGCCCAGCTTTTGAATGTCGATTTGCTTTGTGCCTGTGCAAAAATTGTGCTAATGGAGAAGGCGCTAATGAGGAGTATTTTTCTTAACATATTACGTTTAACATTTGGATTGATCGAAGATAAATAATAAACGTCACACTAACGCTTATTTGACTACATTTTTTAAACCTGCCTTTCAACTTCGTTACAATTGCTCGCTTTTCAGCAGAAAATTCAAAATTTGTTTAACATTGTATTCTACTTCCCATTTATGCCGACAACAGCACTTCAAGCCAAAAAAGCCACTAAAGCCATTTTTCTCGTCTGCGGACTGGGCATTTCAAGTTGGGCACCCATGGTGCCATACGCGAAGGACCGCCTGGGACTCAACAATGCGGATCTGGGACTGCTGCTGCTCTTGCTGGGCGCCGGAGCCATCGCGATGATGCCGGTAAGTGGTTTTATTGCCCACCGTTACGGCAGCCGGATCGTGATCAAATATGCGGCATTGATCGTGGCAGTCACCCTTCCCCTGCTCTTGCTGATCAGCTCCCCGATTCTGATGGGACTGGCCTTATTTATTTTTGGAAGCGGTGTTGGCGTAGTGGATGTGGCCATGAATGCACATGGCGTACAGGTACAAAATGACCTGGAAAAACCGATCATGTCCTCGCTGCACGGTTTGTTTAGCGTAGGTGGCTTACTGGGTTCACTTGGATTGGGTTTTTTAATGAAATTCGGACTGAGCCCAATTACTGCGGCCACCTGTATTTCGCTTTCCATTGTCCTGATTCTGTTCTGGAACTACCGTTTTCTCTTTGATGTGGTAAAAGAAAAGGAGGTCATTGCCAGATTTGCGGAAACACCTTCGGAAAAAGCGGGTACGAACAAATTGTCCTGGCTCAAGGGCACTGTACTCTTCCTCGGTTTCATGTGCTTCTCTGTGTTTTTAAGTGAAGGGGCCATGCTCGACTGGAGCGCCATTTTCCTGCGCGACAATAAAGGCATCAATCCGGAACTCGCAGGGATGGGTTATGCGGCCTTTTCTGTGGCTATGGCAGTGATGCGCCTGCTTGGTGATAAAATAGTGGCCCGACTAAATGGCAAAACGGTAGTTGTGGCCGGCTCACTCATTGCTGCCGCAGGTTTGTTTATCGCGATATTCAGCCCCTGGATCGCTACAGCGCTATTGGGATTTGTGTTGCTAGGTATCGGTGCGGCCAATATTGTTCCGGTATTTTTTAGTGAAGGCGGCCGCGTCAAAGGCGTTCCGGCCACTATAGCCATCCCGGTGATCAGTACGATGGGTTATGCGGGACAGCTCGCAGGACCGGCCTTACTGGGCTTTATTGCCTTCCAGTTTTCCTTAAATGCGGCCTTTGCTTTCATTGCTGCGCTGCTCTTGCTAGTTGCCATCACCTATGGCTTAAGACGAACTAGTGCCTAAACCGGAAAAAAACATCCTGAATTTGCTGAACCAATATTTTAGTATTACTTTAGCCTCAGCAATATACGAATGGTAAATATTCTAAAAAATATCATCAGCAGACCTTCTTAATTCGGGAAATCCCTGAATCCAACCGGTATATTTATACCAACACCAATTTTAATTTTTATTCAGTTGCATCTGGCCCTGAGGCTAAAGATGTCATTTACGTTTGATTAATCTTTTTGAAAAATGATTTTTGAAAATAACCTGGCTTTTGCGCAAAGTCTGGACCAGCAGGATCCACTCAGCGCATTGAGGAACGAATTTCTATTCCCTCAGCAAAACGGCAAACCTTTTATTTACCTCTGCGGCAATTCATTGGGACTGCAGCCAAAATCTGCAAAGCAATATGTAGAGGAGCAACTCGGCAACTGGCAAAACCACGCGGTAGAAGGTTGGTTCGAGGGCGACAGCCCATGGATGTTTTACCACAAAACACTCAAAGAACTGATGGCTCCGATCGTTGGTGCCAGTCCTCAGGAAGTATGTCCCATGAACACCCTCACGGTCAACCTCCACCTGCTGATGGTGAGCTTTTACCGACCATCCGGAGGCAGGTTCAAAATCATCATGGAAGCTGGTGCCTTCCCTTCCGATCAGTATGCCATCGAAAGCCAGGTCCGTTTCCATGGTTATGATCCCCGGGAGGCGATCATCGAAGTAGCACCAAGATCAGGAGAATACACCTTACGGACGGAGGATATCCTGAAGGCCATCGCCGATCAGGGGGAAGAAATTGCCCTGGTATTATTTGGTGGGGTCAACTACTTCACCGGCCAGTGGTACGATATGCCCGCGATCACCAAAGCCGGACATGAAGCGGGTGCCATTGTAGGTTTTGATCTGGCCCATGCGGCAGGTAATGTGCCTTTGAAATTGCACGACTGGGATATCGATTTTGCCTGCTGGTGTTCTTACAAATATCAGAACTCCGGGCCGGGTGGCATTAGCGCCATCTTTGTGCATGAAAAGCATTTTCAGGACGAGCAAATGCAACGATTTGCCGGCTGGTGGGGCTATCAGGAAGCGCAACGTTTCAAGATGACCAAAGGTTTTGTACCGGAAGCGGGCGCAGATGGCTGGCAGGTAAGCTGCACGCAGGTAATCCCGATGTCGCTCTATTATGCATCCTTACGCATCTTCGAAAAAGCAGGGTTCATTGAACCCCTAAGGGAGAAAAGCATCCAGTTGAGCGCATACCTGTTTTACGTGATCGGGGAGGTCAACAAAAGCCTTGGCGAGGAACAATACCAGATCATCACACCGGCCACCGCGGCCGACCGTGGCGCCCAGGTGTCTATCGTAGCCAAATACAAAGCCAAAGAGGTTTTCAATGCTTTGATGGCAAACAACGTTCTTGGGGATTGGCGCGAACCTAATGTCATCCGCCTGAGTCCTGTGCCCTTATACAATAGCTTTGAAGATGTATATACTACAGGTGAGCATTTACTGAACATCAGCAAGTCGCTGATCTAAAGCACACATTTGAAATCGAATAAAGAAAAGAGATGGAAATTACACCAGAAATTACCGACCGCCTTTCCAAGCTTCAGGAGAAGTTTACAGCAATGGGTCAGGATATCAACGCCTACCTGGACGGACTACTCTATGCAGATTACCTTACCTATTGGGATTACATCCACTTAGATACGCTATTGAGTCTGCAAACACCCAAAACCCCTTTCCCGGATGAAGAAATCTTCATCATGTACCACCAGATCACAGAATTGTACTTCAAACTGACTTTGCATGAATGCAAGCAGATTGCCGCGCATCCTGCATTGACTTCAGCATTTTTCGCGGAAAGGCTGAAGCGCATCAATGCCTATTTTACCGCATTGGTGTCCTCATTTGACATCATGGTCGATGGCATGGACAAATCCCAGTTCCTGAAATTCAGGATGTCGCTGCTGCCGGCCAGCGGTTTTCAGTCGGGCCAGTACCG
This sequence comes from Pedobacter sp. GR22-6, assembly GCF_037402555.1. Taxonomy (NCBI): domain Bacteria; kingdom Pseudomonadati; phylum Bacteroidota; class Sphingobacteriia; order Sphingobacteriales; family Sphingobacteriaceae; genus Pedobacter; species Pedobacter sp. GR22-6. Next base: position 546,093 of record NZ_JBBEUC010000002.1, on the reverse strand, counting down.
CATGATAGAAATTCATTCTACAGACCTCATCCGCCTGGTGGATAAAAGCAAGCGTGAGGAATTGGGAGCTGCCAGTGTAGAGGAACAGTTCGAATACCTATACTGGAAATTCGGTGCTTCTGAACTTTCCACCGGAAAGCAGACACTCACCCTACAGCAGTTCATTTCGAAATATGCAGCGCAGTTCCTGCGTCTGGCAAAAGACAGTACGGAAAGCAATTTTGCCGCGCTTTACCGCAAGCTGGTAGCAGAAGGTCAGGATGTAAGCCTCGTTGAAGAGGAATTGCGCAAGCTCGACCTCTTTGTGAATGTGGAATGGCCGCTGTCGCATTACAAATCGGCGGTGCGCTACCTGGAAAAAGATCCGGCCGATATTGCCGCTACAGGAGGTACCAACTGGCAAAAATATTTGCCTCCGCGTTTTCAGAAAAGGATCTTCTTTCCCTTCCTGTGGACAGAAGAACAAATTGAGCAATGGGGCAAAACCTGGGTGATGAACGTGCTGAAGAGTTACAAGATATAACAATGAAAAACCTTTTTCATGCGTTTATAGTTGTAATAGAAGAAATAGAAAGCTTATGAACACTACCCCTATTTTAATTGAAAGAACATTTGATGCGCCTGTTGCTGAAGTCTGGGCAGCTATTACTGATGCCGACAAAATGCGGGAATGGTATTTTGACCTTGAAGATTTTAGACCTGAAGTGGGTTTCAAATTCCAGTTTATGGCTGGAAGCGAAGAGAAACAATACCTGCATATCTGTAAAGTGATAGAAGTGGAAGAAGGTAAAAAACTGTGTTACTCCTGGCAGTACGACAATTACCCGGGACAATCCCATGTGACTTTCGAACTCTTTGAGGTAGGAACCAAAACGCGGCTTACCTTAACGCATACAGGCACAGCTTCTTTCCCTGCCAAAGACGATCCTTCTTTCAGCAGGGAAAGTTTCAGCGCGGGCTGGACGCATATCATCGCAACTTCACTAAAGGAATATCTGGAGAAAGAATAATTTTTATAAATTGCGGGGCTAAATATATCTGATCCGTTATGGCAAAATCCCGAAAGGCAGCCCTCAGTTTTATCTTTGTTACCTTACTCCTGGATATTGTAGGCATCGGCCTGATCATTCCGGTATTCCCTCAACTGATCGAACAGCTCATTGGTGGCAACATCAGTCAGGCTTCGCAATGGAGCGGATGGCTCACCTTTGTTTACGCCATCATGCAGTTTGTGTGCGCGCCGATTGTGGGCAACCTGAGTGACAAGTATGGCCGCCGACCGGTGTTGTTGTTGTCTTTACTGGGCTTTGGCGTCGATTATATCTTCCTCGCCCTGGCGCCTACCATTTGGTGGCTCTTCTTGGGCCGGATCATTGCGGGCATGTTTGGGGCGAGCATCACAACAGCTACAGCTTACATCGCTGATATCAGTACCGATGAGAACAGGGCACAGAACTTTGGGATGATCGGTGCTGCCTTTGGCGTCGGTTTCATTATTGGTCCTGCCCTTGGCGGAATACTCGGTGAACTGGGACCAAGAGTTCCTTTTCTTGCAGCAGCAGCACTCACTTTACTAAACGTGGCTTATGGCTATTTTGTACTCCCGGAATCCCTGGATCAGGCACACCGCAGGAAGTTTGAATGGAAGAGGGCAAATCCCCTGGGCTCTTTACTGCAGTTGAAGAAGTACAAAGGATTGGGCGGACTCGTCATTGCCCTCGTGTTTGTCTACATCGCGAGCCATGCCGTACAGAGTACCTGGACTTTCATCAATATAGAGAAATTTCATTGGAGCAGTTTTACGATAGGGATTTCATTGACAGTGGTCGGCGTATTGGTTGCAGCCGTACAGGGTGGACTGATTCGCGTCATTAATCCCTGGTTGGGCGATGAAAAGAGTATTTACATCGGCCTGGCGATGTATGCCCTCGGACTGGTCCTGTTTTCTTTTGCCTCGGCAAGCTGGATGATGTTTGTATTTCTGGTCCCTTATTGCCTGGGTGGAATCGCGGGCCCGGCACTGCAATCGATCATGTCCGGCAATGTACCACAAAATGAGCAGGGTGAACTGCAGGGCGCACTGACCAGTCTGATGAGTGCCACGGCAATTGTTGGTCCCTTACTCATGACCTACCTGTTCTCCTGGTTTACAAGTCCGGCCGCCTCCATCAAGTTTGCAGGCGCACCATTTCTCGCAGGAGCAGTGCTGATGCTGATCAGCGCCGTAATTGCCTATAGAACGATGAAAGGACATGCCTTCCTGAACAGGAAAGCATAATCCGCTAAGATTAAGCTTCGCTGTGTTCGTTGATCGCTCTCCACAGCATATCCTTGAGTTCGGTGATGCCTTTTTGAGCTACAGAAGAGATAAAGATCGATGGCACATGCTTCGGCAATTCCTGTTTCATTTCAGCGACGAGCTCTTCATCCAGCATATCTGATTTGGTCACGGCAAGGATGTGTGGCTTTTGCATGAGTTCGGGATTGTAATCCTTCAATTCGGATTTCAGGATCTCATATTCCTCAGCAATGCTGCGGTTGGTATCTGCAGGCACCATGAACAGCAGTACAGAATTACGTTCGATGTGTCTCAGAAAACGAAAACCCAATCCTTTACCTTTAGAAGCACCTTCTATGATCCCGGGAATGTCGGCCATCACAAAAGACTTGCTGTCACGGTAAGAGACAATCCCCAGGTTGGGTACGATCGTTGTAAAGGGATAATCAGCAATTTCCGGTTTAGCGGCAGATACCACGGAAAGTAAAGTCGATTTACCCGCATTCGGGAAACCTACCAGACCTACATCGGCAAGCACTTTCAGTTCCAGTACCATCCATTCTTCTTTTCCTGGCTCACCCGGCTGGGCAAAACGTGGCGTCTGATTGGTAGGGGTCTTGAAATGCCAGTTGCCCAGACCACCACGGCCACCAGGGGTCAGGATTTTGGTTTCGCCGTCTTTCGTGATCTCAAAAAGCACGTTTCCGGTTTCTGCATCTTTGGCAATGGTACCCAGGGGTACATCCAGGATTTCATCCTTACCTGATTTACCGGTAGAGGTTGCACTGGAACCCGGTTGCCCGTCCGGAGCAATGATGTGTTTGCGGTATTTCAAATGCAGGAGTGTCCAGAACTGGGAGTTTCCCCTCAGGATGATGTGGCCGCCACGACCACCGTCACCACCATCCGGACCGCCTGTAGCAGTCCTTACATCACGGTGCAAATGTGCAGAACCTGCCCCCCCTTTACCGGAGCGACAGCATATTTTAACATAATCTACAAAATTGGAACCCTGCGACATAATTTTCTGTTTTTTTATAAATAACAATAGCGGGCAGCATTGTGTTCTGTCCCGCTATCGTGGTAATGTGTAAATTAGTATTGATCGATTACAGCACTCAGCTCAGCGAAGATGTCATCGATCTTTCCGATGCCATTCACTTTACTCAACTTTTGCTGTCCTTCGTAATAAGGCAAAACATGGATGGTTTTGCTGAAATATTCTTCAATGCGTTTTTGCAATTTATCGGCCTGATCGTCTACACGACCGGTCTCCAGCTGACGTTGCGCGATGCGCTTGGTCAATTCATCCTGATCTACGTCCAGAGCGATCACTCCGGCCAGCGCAGTTCCTTTACTTTCCAGGAAAGCATCCAGGGCTTCTGCCTGAGGCACCGTACGTGGGAAACCATCAAAAATAAATCCTTTGGCCTGTGGGTTTTTGTCCACTTCCTCTTCCAGCATCGCAATCGTGATGGCATCAGGAACCAATTGTCCTTCGGCAATCAGGGCACTGACCTGTTGTCCCAGGGGGGATTGATTTTTAATATGGGCCCTAAATAGGTCGCCTGTAGAAATGTGAATCAATTGATATTTCTCAATTAATTTTTCAGATTGGGTGCCTTTGCCTGCACCCGGTGGGCCAAAGAGAACAAAATTCAGCATTTGGGTTGTCTTTAAAGTTAAAAAGCCTTCTGCTTTTCAGAGGTTACTTTTGAGGCTGCAAATATATAAAATTTTAGCTTATATGCTTGCCCTATGCGAATTATTGACTTTGTGATAGGTATTTACATAATCTTTAGGTGAACTACCTACTACACTTTTGAAGACCCTGTTGAAATTGGTAATGCTGTTGAAACCCGCATTATAGGCCACTCCAGAGATGCAATCGGCCTTTTTGCCCGATACCAGGTTTTTACAGGCCTCATTGATCCTCACTTCATTCAGGAAGGAAATGAACTTGCGGCCGGTGTGTTTTTTGAAGTAGCGACAGAAAGCCTGAGGGGTCATAAAGGCGACATCAGACACGTTTTCCAAAGTGATCGGTGTATTGTAGTTCTGCATGATGTAGTTCAGGATATTGCTCAGGCGGATCCCCTCATTCTCCGAAATATCTGAAGAATACATGGCCGGACAAAGCGGTTCTGCATCTTCTATCGACATAAAATCTTCAAACAGCTCCAGGAACTTAAAAAGCAGGTCGGTACCCGCCGATTGGTGTACGGCCAGTAATTTGGCTGCTATTTCCCTGCTGTATTCTTCAGGGATCTTAAAACCATGCTTGTGGTTTTGCAGAAAGGCTTTCGAACTTTTCATTTCCGGCAGATCAAACAAGGATGCCATCACCCCTTTCGGATTGAAATATAAGGAACAGGCTTTGATCAGCTTTCCACTATCGGACACAAAATATTCCGGATTACTTTTAAACAGATGCGGTAGATTGGCGCCGATCAGGAAGACATCTCCCGATTGAAAATCGTGCATGTTATTGCCGGCAATCAGCGTGCCCTCCCCTTCTTCAATCCAGGTGATCTGACACTCGTCGTGGCGGTGCAGGTGCGGATAAAAATGAGGGAGTTCTACTTGTTCAGAAATGACACTTTTATCATCTGGCACTAACAGTGTAAATGGTAATACTTTCATGCTTGTAGGTTTGGTTCGATAATTTGAATATACAGATATTAACAGAAATCTCAAACCAAAGCGCTATATCGGTTAAAATACGGTTACAATCAGACAATTATTTGTCAGTATGACGCTTAATTGGGGAGGCTTTGATCATAAATATCAAGGCCGCACATTGTTGATGGGCTCAACAATGGCGGCCTGAACAACCGATCACACATGGTATTTTTTAGCAGAATTACCTTTGAGGTAAAAATGCCTGAATGTCGATTTCCGGTCTTTGACCTGAAACAAGCTGACTGACCAGCAAACCTGTAGCCGGACCCAAACTGAGCCCCATCATGCCATGACCAGTAGCCACTACAAGATTGTTTAATTTCGGACTGCGGCCGATGTAAGGCAAGCCATCGGGCGATGAAGGTCTGAAACCATACCAGATATCTTTTAAGGCAGGCACAGCCGGCGTAAGATCCGGAAAGTATTTCGGAACCGAAGCGACAATCCCTTCTACCCTGTTCATGTTCACCTGGCTATTGATCTTCGCGATCTCCATGGTACCCCCATACCGGATCTGCCCGTTCATTGGCGTGATCGCCACACGCGCTTCACACAACAATGCAGGAATGCTCATGCGCTGTTGTGGCTCATCTTCCATAAAGGAATAGCCTTTCCCGGGCATCAGGGAAATGTTCAATCCTAAGAGTTTGGCTACGGCCGGCGACCAGGAGCCGGTGGCCAGTATGTACTGATCGGCTTTCCATTCCTTCGTTCCGGTAAAAACCGAACTGATCTGGCTACCATTGGTCGTCATTCTCGTCACTTCCTGATTGCGGACGATCTTTACGCCTTTTTGCTCCAGGTATTTTATCAGCGCCTGCATCAACTTTACCGGATACAAGTGTGCATCGCAACGGTAATGCACCGCACCGAGTACATCCAGCTTCAGTTTTGGCTGCAAGGCTTCGCATTCCGCTTTGCTGAGCACGGCCATATCCAGGCCAAGTTCTATTGCTCTTTTGGCCAGATGGGCTTCTTCTTCCGCCGCTTTCTCCGTTTTGTAAAAGGCCAGGATACCATTGTTGCGCAATTCGAAATCGAAGTCGGGTTCTTTGGCCAAATCCTGGAAAAGTTGCTTACTCAATAATGAAAGGTCCCGAAGCGGCAATGCCGATTCCTCCACATGCCTCTGCGTAGATTTCTTCAGGAAGGTGAGTCCCCATGCAGGGAGTCCGCCACCAAGCGAAGGCTTTACATAGAAAGGGCTCTTGCTGTCGAACATCCAGCGGATGCCCTGACGGATCATTCCCGGCGCAGCAAGGGGTACAAAATGACTTGGCACAATCATACCCGCATTGCCAAAAGAGCAATTGTCGGTCAGGTCACCTTTGTCGATGACCGTGATCTGGTGCCCCTGTTTACTGAGGTAATAGGCGGAACTGAGTCCGATGATGCCCCCACCAATAATGATGATGTCAGCCATATATTTTATCTTTTAAATGACCTGAAAGCCATGGGCATAAGGGTCGTTATTGTCTATTTTAATCGTATTGTAACCGTACACGCGGGCCCAGCCTTCTATACTCGGGATGATGGCATCATATTGCTCCATTTTGACCACATCTTCTACCTTTCCGGTGAATTTACTGCCGATGATGCTTTCATGAATGAAGAGATCGCCCTTTTTCAGTTTCCCTTTGGCATGCCACTGTGCCATGCGCGCAGAAGTACCCGTTCCACAAGGTGAACGGTCGATGGCCTTATCTCCATAGAACACCGCATTTCTGGCTGTGGAAGTTGGATCGATGGTGTCGCCCGCCCAAAGGATATGACTGCAGCCATTGATGGTGGCATCCTGAGGGTGCACAAAAGCATAGGCTTCGTTGATGCGCTTGCGGATCACCTGGCTCCAGCTGATCAGCTGGGAGGCCGTGAAATCCTGGATACCTGCAAAATTCTCCTGCGGATCTACGATCGCATAGAAATTTCCGCCGTAGGCGACATCGAAAGTCAGCATACCCAAATCCGGACATTCCACCTGCAGGTTTTCCGCAGCCAGGTAGGCAGGCACATTGCGCAGTTTCACCGAAGTTACTTTACCATCCTGTTCCTTGTAATCAATCAGCACCAATCCTGCCGGTGCTTCCATGCGGATCACGCCCGGAGTTTTCGGTTGGATCAGCCCCTCCTCTACCGCGATGGTAATGGTACCTATAGTACCATGCCCGCACATCGGCAGGCAGCCGCTGGTTTCTATAAACAGCACAGCGACATCATTTTGAGGGTCGTGAGGCGGGTATAGGATGCTGCCCGACATCATATCATGACCCCGGGGTTCAAACATCAGACCTGTACGGATCCAATCGTATTCTTTCAGGAAATGCTGGCGCTTTTCGCTCATGTTGGCCCCATTGAGATTGGGGCCGCCTCCTGCTACCAGTCGTACCGGATTTCCGCAGGTATGTGCATCTACACAGAAAAAAGTCTTGCTGTCCATTATTCCTGAGTCCATTTATTGTCTACCAATCTGAATATATGAAGTGGATTACCATCCTTCAGTTCATCAGGGAGCAAATCCTTGTCCCAATCCTGCCAGGCCACTGGTCTCGCAAAACGCAATACCGCTGTACTTCCTACAGAAGTGAAGCGCGAGTCGTTGGTCGCGGGGAATGGTCCGCCATGTTGCATCGCTGCACAAACTTCTACGCCCGTTGGTACACCGTTTAGGATCAGCCTGCCCGTTTTGTCGCTCAAGGTATTGATAAGCGCAGCATATTCTTTCAACTCTGATTTTTCGGCCATCAGGGTGATGGTCAGCTGTCCCTGCAATACATTTGCAATCTCTTGCAGCTGCGCCGCATCCTCTACTGCTACCAATAGGGAATAAGGACCAAAAACCTCCTCTTGCAAGTCGGGATTGTTCAAAAACTCAGTTCCGCTTACCCTGGCTACTTTTGCCAAAGCCTGGTTTTCTGCGCTTTCATTTAGGTTAGCAGATGCACCGAGCAAGCTTACGCCCGTTTGTTCAACTGCCTCAGTAGCCAGTTTATTGAAATTGGCACAAATCCCTGGTGTCAGCATGGTCGCTGAAGGTACTGCACTGATCGACTCGCCCAGTTGCTGAGCAAAGCTTTCCAATGCAGGAGATTTCAGCCCGATGAGCAAGCCCGGATTGGTACAAAACTGTCCTGCCCCTAAGGTAATGGAACCCGCATAGGTTGTTGCCATCTGCGCCGCCCTGTTTTCCAAAGCTGCTGGCAAAAGGAATACCGGATTGATGCTGCCCATTTCTGCAAATACGGGAATAGGCTCTTTACGCTGTTGCGCGAGTTTCACCAATGCCATCCCCCCCTTGTAAGAACCGGTAAAGCTGACCGCCTTTGTGGCCGGATGCGCTACCAAAGCTGCACCTACTTCATAGGCATCATCGAAAAGGATGGAAAAGATACCTTCAGGAAGGCCGCTTGTTTTTACTGCGCGCTGGATAGCCTCTGCCACAAGTGCGCTGGTACCTGGATGTGCGGGATGTGCTTTGACCACAACAGGGCAACCCGCAGCGAGTGCGGAAGCCGTATCGCCACCGGCAACAGAAAATGCCAATGGAAAATTACTCGCCCCAAAAACCACGACCGGTCCGATAGGAACCAGCATACGCCGGATGTCGGACTTGGGCAATGGTTTGCGTTCCGGTTGTGCCGTGTCAATCACTGCATTGACCCAGGAGCCCTCTTCCGCCTGATTGGCGAAAAGGCGCAACTGGCCTGTAGTACGGCCCATTTCACCTTGCAAACGGGCAAGCGGCAGACCACTTTCCGCCGAAGCCTTATTCACAAGAACGTCACCTAAAGCTTCAATTTCGCTGGCTATGTTTCTTAAAAACGCAGCCCTGCTTGCTCCGGAAGTATTTTTATAAATCAAATGCGCAGCAGATGCCGCGGCCATAGCGGCCTCGACATCTGCTGTTGTTGCAATCGTATATTCACCATCAAGAAAAGCTCCTGTAGCAGGATTGACGGCTTTAAAAGTTGTTTTTATCATGCGGTCTGGCTTTCTAAAACACCCCAGCTGTTTTCAGGCAGTTCAGGACGGTTAGCCAAAGCGTCGTTGATGGTTTTCAAAACGCGCTCACGCTCTTCGCCTTTTAGTGCCAACCTTGGTGCCCTTACGTTTTCTGTACCGATACCAGTAGCCACTTCCGCCAGTTTGATGTATTGTACCAGCTTAGGATGGATGTCGAGTTCCAATACCGGCAGGAACCAGCGGTAAATGGTCAGTGCTTCAGCAATCCTGTTTTCTTTTACCAAACGGAAAATCGCCACAGTCTCTCTTGGGAAGGCATCTACCAAACCAGCTACCCAGCCATGGGCACCCATTACCAAACTTTCCATGGCTAGAGGATCTACTCCGGTAAAGATTTTGAAACGGTCGCCAAAGCGGTTGATCATCCGCGTTACATTAGAAATGTCACGGGTAGACTCTTTCACAGCTTGGATATTCGGATATTTAGCCAGTTCCTCAAACATGTCGAGGGTAACTTCTATTTTATAATCTACCGGATTGTTATAGATCATGATCGGCAGCTCTGTGCTTTCGGCAATGGCTTTAAAGAAAACCAGTGTTTCTTCCTGATCTGCGTAGTAACGCATAGGCGGCAACAGCATCAGACCGCTGGCACCCAGTTCTTCCGCTTTTTTTGCGGTGGCGATGGCTGCCTTTGTCGTTGATTCTGCAATGTTCAGTAAAACTGGAACTTTACCCGCTACAAAGGCAACGGTATGTGCTAGTAATTCATACTTCTCTTCATTTGTAAGCACACTTGCTTCACCCAATGATCCACCCAGGATCAATCCTTCGGCACCTGCTTCCAGTTGTGCCTCAATGTTTTTTTCGAACGCGTTAAAATCTAACTGATCGTCGTCTGTAAACTTAGTTGTTACAGCAGGAAATACGCCTGACCATTTAATCTTCATAGTATTTTGTTTTTATTCAAAAGTAGGCCGATGAAAAATGGAATTAGCAGTGGAAATTAGCAGGTGTTACCAATAAATTAACAACATTGGTGTTACCATACAGCTGCCTGATCCTTGCTGACCTTTACATAGTACATCCTGGAAACTGCCTCAGCCCCAAAGCCCTGTAAAAGGGTTGGTTTCACCTTACTGCTCTGCCAATTTTCAGTTGGGTTCAACTTCAGGTTTTCCGACCCGATCTTTAATGAAATGGGCAGATTAAAGCCTTTTACACAATCGGTATAACGGTAGCTCAGTTGGCCATCTGTTATTTTATACTCCAGCACAGGAATTTGTACCGTCCTCAAATACTGGTCGAAGACCTTGCTGTAATCGAAACTGGCTTTTTTTGAAATATAGCGTTCTACCTCTCCTGTGGTTACCGTTTTATGGTAAAATTCCTTGTTGAGTCCCCTTAAAATCTGACGAAACAATTCATCATTATTGATGCTGTGCCTGATGCTATGGATCAGGTTTCCTCCTTTAGGGTACATGTCGCCACTGCCCTGTGCGTTCACATGATAATCCGGAATAATCGGTTTGTTGTTCTTTATTCCTGTCCGTATTCCGTAATTGTATTCATTGCCGGCTTGTGTACCAAAGTGATAGTCGACAAAAAGCGTCTCGCTGTAATTGGTGAAACCTTCATGCACCCACATGTCTGCCAGGTCATTGGTGGTAATGTTGTTTCCGAACCACTCATGCCCGCTTTCATGGATGATGATGAAGTCCCATTTCAGGCCCCAGCCATAGCCGGACGCATCGCGGCCCAGATAGCCAAATTTGTATTTATTGCCATAGGACACGGCCGATTGGTGTTCCATCCCGGTATGGGAGGCATCGATGAGCTGGTAGCCATCCCTGTAAAATGGATAGGGGCCAAACCAGTGCTCCATGCTCTTGAACATCTTATGTACCTGATCAGGCATATAAGTTTTTGCTTTCTCCAGGTTGTAGTCAAGCACCCAATAGTTGACATCCAAGGCCCCTTTTTCACCAGGATAGACCTCTTTGAAGTTGACATACTTTCCGATATAGGGAATAATGCAGTAGTTGCTGATCGGACTGACCACATTGTATTTGTAGCTCGTCGTGCCATTACCGTTGTCACGTTTGTATTCCAGGCGGCCATTTGCTACGGCAGTCAGGCTGTCCGGTACGGTCATGGTCAGGGAAGCACCCTGATCCGGCTCATCACTTTGATGGTCTTTATTCGGATACCAGATGGAAGCGCCGAGGCCTTGACAGGCGACCGTCATCCATGGCCTCCTGAGGGAATCCAGTCCGAAGATGAAGCCCCCGTCCCATGGTGGCCGGATCGCCTCATGTACCTTCCCATGATAGTGGATGTTTACATTGTTTGTCTTACCTCGTTGCTGGGCAGGCACCTCTATGTACCAGACCGTTCCTTCTTTACTGAATTTCAAGTCCTTCCTGTCATTATAGATCACACTGTCGATGATTAATGGAGCTGCAAGATCGATCTGCATCCTGGCCTTTCCATCATTAGCCTTCAGGACTTTATACAGGATTTTATTGGACCCCAACAGGTTTTTGGTATTGAAATCAGGTTTGACGGACAATTCGTACCGTTGTACATCCCACCAGGTTCGCTCCGGTGTCAGACTGCCCCTTAGGGTATCGGCATGGGTATAACTGGCACCAGGAGTTTGCGCCTGTACAGCAGAAATCGGCAGCAAAAAAGTAAACGCAATGAAAATTGCAGGCAAGATGAGTTGCGGTTTGAAGGGTACGCTCATTTGAACAAGTTTGGATCCTTTCCAAAATTAAAGTGAACTACTGTTACAGAACTCACGTTTATTAGCTGTTAGTAGTTAAATATTAACCGGGAGAGCCATCGCATTTGGATCTGCTCCGGACGAATTGGCCATTATCTTACCTGATTCAAAATAACACCTGCCAGATTCAAATCTTTTTGTACAAGGAAAGCTGTAAAGGCTTTACTTTGATGCAAATGTTAGTAACCAGATATATGCGCAACTCGATCACCATCCTTCTTTTACTCGGCTGCCAGATTTGCACTGCACAAAAGCTGGAAATGGAACTGGACCGCATCCATCCCAGCATTGCGCATGATAGTCATGGAGATTCTATCCGCAAATATTTCTCCTACACCTTTCACAGCAAAGACGGCAGGCTTTTCAAGGAAAAGAACTTAATGATGATGGCTTTCTTTTCCAATAGACTGGCGGTTAATCATGAGCATGTGCTCTCAAAGATCCCGGAACTCAAGTTGATCCGCAGTCCGAAAGCTTTTGAAACGATATCGAGACCGATGAATAGTTACGCAGGAGCTTACGCGATACCCATACTCGATTCTGCCGGAATTATCATCACGGTGAATGGTATCAACCGGAAAAACGCAGGGCAATATGAGTTCAGGGTCCTGGAAGACAACAAAAGGGTGGTTCTGCCGTGGAGGAAACCGAGCTTGTTCGCGGAAGCCTATATGATGACTAAAATTGCAGATTCAACAATTATAGATGATTCTACAGCCTATCTGGGTCGTTTCAAAGGAAATTACGGTACTTCACTGACCTTTCAGGTTAGAGACATCCGCAATCCTGACCACATCAATACTTCAATGACTGCATATTGGTTAAAATGGAAACCCAAGGTAGTCGGAGTATTTACCTTTTCCCAACTCCCGGATTTCCTGACCATATTCAAACAACAATGGAAAAGAAGCTCCGTCGGCGAGACACCTACTGACTGGAGTGCAGACACTACGCTGCTGAAACGCAAAAAGAGATTCCGTAACAACGAAAATAACCTGATCTTCTGCCTGGACGACATCGTTATCTCCAAAAAAATCATTGAGTACAGATTGCTTCGTGGAAGCGACACGACCAAATGGACGGTCAACGACTTCGACTTCAATCTAGTTTGGCTTAAAAACCTTGCCCCCGGCAAGTACGAATTACAAATCCGCTATAGCGTACAGCGAATGAATGTTTGCAAATATACCTTTACCATAGAGGCAGCCTGGTATCAGAGCTTGCTGGCCAAGATAGGCTTGACGGTGTTGGTCCTGCTGGCCATCGGCTTTGTGGTGTTGCTTTGGCGGTCCAGGAAACAAGCAGAAAAACTGAAAGCACAGGGTACATTAAAGCAGCTGGTGCAAACCGAACTCAAATCTATCCGCTCTCAATTTAATCCCCATTTTGTGTTCAATGCCCTGAGCTCTATTCAGGGCTTGATCACAAAAAATGATGCTGAAAATGCCTCCAAATACCTGCTGGAGTTTAGCAACCTGATGCGGGATTCCTTAAAAGCAAGCAACAATGAATTTGTGAGCATCTCTAATGAAATCAAGATCCTGGAGAACTACCTGAAATTGGAAAAGTTACGCTTTGGTTTTAGTTACCAAATCCTAGTTACGGAACAAATCGATACCAATGCTATAGAAATACCGAGTCTGTTCCTCCAGCCATTAGTAGAAAATGCAGTAAAGCATGGCATATCTTCCCTTCAGGAAAAAGGTGAATTGATGGTCTACTTCCAAAAAGCAGACAATGACATGGTGGTACAGGTGACCGACAATGGTAAAGGATTTGACGAGCGCAGGGAATCTGCCGGATTCGGCCTGCAGCTTACAAAAGAAAGGATCAAATTATTAAACCAGACGCTTCATCAACAGGAAATTAGTTTTGCAGTACAGCGCCTGGACGAAAAAACACAAGTAATTATTCATTTTAAAGATTGGTTGATATGATCAGGGCGGTAATTATTGACGACGAAAAGAACAACATAGATAACATCGTAGGCCTACTGGAGAAACATGGACTCCCGGTAACGATCGTAGGAACAGCAACAAGCGCAGAGGAGGGCATCAGCACAATTACTGCAACAGCACCTGATTTGCTGTTTTTGGATATACAAATGCCAGAGAAGAATGGATTTGATGTACTGAAGGCCTTACCGCACTACCAGTTTGAGGTCATTTTCGTCACTGCATTTGATCAATACGGGATTCAGGCAGTTAAATTTTCAGCAATAGATTATCTATTAAAGCCTATAGATCCCGAGGAACTGAAAGTAGCCATCCGTAAAACGGCATCAAAACTTCAACAGAAAAAGCAGAACCATCAACTTGAAAACCTCATGAACCTGATCAGGGACAAGGACGCCAGAAAGGAGCACAAACTAGCCCTGGCCTCTACGAAGGAAATCAGGTTTGTCAATACAGAGGAGATCATCCGTTGCGAATCCTCAAATGCCTACACACAATTTTTCTTAACTGATGGAAATAACATTCTGGTTTCTAAACCCATATTTGAATATGAGGAACTGCTGGCCGATTATGAATTTATCCGCTGCCATCAATCGCATTTGGTCAACACCAAATTTGTGAAGAGTCTGCTGAAGGAAGATGGAGGATACCTCCTGCTTAACGACAATACACGCGTACCCATCTCCCGGGCGAAAAAAGAATTAGTCCTGAAAGCCTTAAATACACTAAAAAAATAAACGCTATGAAACACCTCTTAATTCTCCTCATGCTATTTTCATATAGCCAGTTAAATGCCCAAAGTGGCGCTCCACTTGCTATGGAGGATAAAAAAACAGATGCCTACCTGATGAGCCGCAAACCTGCTAAGCTCATTGTCGAAATTTTAAATCTACCGGATCCAGGTAAAAAAATCAATATTACGTACACACTCGTTCAACTGGGCATCAGCATGCAAAGCACAAAACATGCGGAGACCAATGCGGAGGGCCGGGTAGAGATCTTGCTGGATCAAAACCTGCCTTACCAGCAAATCTGGCTCAATGCGGACAAATACTTATATGCAGGCATCTATGTAAATGAGGGCCTGACTGTGACTATCGATGCAAACAAAGTACCTGCTAATGGCGCCTACATGATTGGCGAAGGCGTGCTCTACTCGGGCATCGACGGCGAACTGAATACCGTGATGAACAAAAGGGTATTATTTAGAAAGCCTGAAAGGGAAAAATTAAACGGCATCATTCAAAAACTGAGGACAGAAGCTGGAAAACACACTCCAGACGCAGTTCTCATCAAGATTGATTCTGTACGGAATGAACTTACAAAATTAGACGAACAATTCTGTCTTGATTATCCTACATACAAATGGGCAGCCAGGAACGAGACGCTTTCCGAGCTTTTCGGAGAGCTCTGTCTGTACTATTCAGCTGTAGGCATGCCAGCTAAATTATTCCAGGAAGTCAGCATGGAGGTTTCGGCAATACTGTCCACCTGATTTCGGAATCCGCTGTCCAGCCATTTCGCTGCAAAATGTCCACTAATTTCAGCCAAAGTATCCACTTGACTGATTTTAAAGGCTTTGAATCATCATTTATATGGGGTCTGCATTCCTGGTCTGCTGAGCAGTTTCAGAAAGCTCAGCGTACTGAAAATAGGGTAAAATCTGGATTCTAAACACAGAGTTATAAAGAATTGAATTGGGGAGGCTACTAACGCTTATCTAAGCGCATTTATCAGGCAGAAATACCTAGCGCCAGGTCCAGGGGATCCAGAAAGCGTTGGGTGAAAATTGACTGGACACTTTGGCCCGAAAAGAGGTGGATACTATCTCCGAAATCTCCATGCGGGATGCTGAAATAAATTCAGCATGACGAATTAGGCCATTATACAATGTTACTCACCTCGCTACATAAAGAAATTGATCCAGAAGTACATTTTGCCCAATTCCCCGCGCAATTTGTTTAAAGCCCGCATGATTTGAACCGAAACGGTTTTCTCTGAAATCCCCAGTTTTCCCGCTATTTCTTTATTGCTCAAGTGCTCTTCCCTGCTCATTTTAAATATCTCCCGGCATTGTTTGGGCAACTGCTCAGTAAAGCTCTTGATCACAGCTTGCAGTTCCTGCAGCTCCAGGCTTTCCTCGTTCACTGAAAAGCTTTCTTCCACATGGGCCAGCAGGTAGTTTTCCCTTACTTTGCTGCTTCGGATATAGTTGGCCGTCTGGTACTTCACCGCCATCAGCAAATAACCTTTGATGCTGCTCATGCTGTGCCTGTCCCTGTGCTCCCAAAACCAGGTAAACACCTCCTGCACAATATCCATACAAGAATCCTTATCCCTGAGCACATTATAGGCCGAGCGGAACAAGACATCAAAGCAACGCTCATGAATCTCATTAAAGACATGTCGATCCCCCCGCTTCAGCAAAGCAACCAGTTCCTGATCCGTATATGTGCTGTAAGCGTTCATTCGGCTAGCAATCTCAAACTAAAATACTGAAAATATTTCGTCAAAAAAACGGGCACTTGTCCTCAAGACAAATTGCCCGTCATAAATTAATGCTCTTTCAGACGAAAGTATACAATATCGGAGCAGACCACCAAATTTTACATTAAAAAAAATTGCATTCCTCTCTCCCCTAAAGGGCATCTCTTCCCGGAGAAAGAGAGGAATGTCAAAATAAAAACCAACCATTATGACACCAAAGAATTTAGAAAACACTTAAGACAAGAGATGACTCCAGTAGAAAAAACACTATGGTACGCATTAAAAGCCAAACGCTTCGAGAATACAAAATTCCGTAGACAGCATACCATCAGCGATTACACAGTAGACTTTTACCATCACCCAAAAAAGTTGTTTATTGAAGTAGACGGTCTATTCACACCGATCAGTACCGGGAAATATATGACATGGAACACTACATACTCCTATCTGACCCCAGTTATAAAGTCCTACGATTTGACAATGAAGATGTACAGCAGTGCTTTCAACAATCCAAAAACACATCAACTGAATCCCTCTTCTCTTTTTTATGTTAGACCTCTCTCCCCTTGGAAGAGAGGTCGGAACGACAGAGAGGGAAACTATGAATTATCTAATCTTATCTACAAGGAAAGCCAATAGTTTTCTAAAATTCTCTTGAGTTTGTTCAGAGAATTCAAACTTCCGCTTCTTTGCTAAGTTCTCTTGGACCGCTCTATTGAAATGCGTTTTATTGAATTTTGCTGTGTCTGGATATGTAGTTTTCTGAAATTTCAAAAGCTCATCTTCTAAGAAAAGCTTTTCCATAGCTATACTGCTCCAAGCAGAATCTACACTCTCCATCGTAAATAACCTATCCTCAATCGAAATACCAAATGCTTCTTCGTAACGTGAATGCTGCTTTTTACCTTCCTTGTCGGAGTCAAGGAAAACGATAAATTCCTTACCCCAACCTAGGTATAGGCTTATTAAGGTATCCATATTGCTGGAACTAGTACTCGGTGACATATTTAACTTCTCCTCTATTTCCAAAATCACATCCTTGAAGTAGGCAAGTGTATAATAATCATTCTTACCTTCTAGAAACACACAATTAGGTACATTCTCAAGATTGCTTGGTGCATAGTCAAGGACGTCTAAAATCGGTTGAAAATATGCAGTGTTATGAGGATGATTCGTCGCAAAATCTCGATACGATTCGATTCGGATATCTGTTTTCTTACTGTGGAATTCTTCAATTTTCTCTAGAACAAAACCTTGGTTCTTTACGACGTATGTGCTCTCTAGCCATTTTGGGTTTATCAAATGATGGCTATGTGTAGTGTAAATGATCTTTCCGTTACCTATTAGATTTTCAAAGCTTTTCAAAAGCTGCTTTTGTGCTGAAGAATGTAAATTAGAAGCGGGTTCATCAAAGAGAAAGATTACTCCTTCGGGCGAATCTTTTCGGTGTGGACGAAACTGCGTGAACAAAAGAAAAACGAAGAACCACCTAAAGCCTAATGAACGTTCATTTATCTGGTATATCCCATCATTCGCTTCGATCTGAAATTCTAGAAATGTCTGCTTATTTATATCAATATCGTAATCAATTACGACTTTGGTATTCAGGACTTTTCTTTTAAAGATTACATTCCAGGCATCAAAAATAACTTCTGTAATCTTTTTTTCCATTTTTTGGATTAAACTGTCAAGACTACGCTTATCTCCTCTATCGTTGCTTTTAATTCTTGAGATGAGATGGTCTGACAAATTAGTTCCGTTATCCAGCGAATTCAGTATATCTTGAATAAGGGCGATATAAAAACTATCTTTCGGGTCAGAAATACCCGGTGCCTCAAGCATAATCCTATTGGGAAAATCGAATAGAAAATTCGGAAAATACAGGATATTGGGCAGTAGCTTTAAGCAAATACTAGCTAAAGCGAGGTTTACTTCGGGATGATATTCGTTGCCAATTGCTTTATAAATGTTTTTTTCTTCTTTTGTGCAAGCACTAAACCCACTCCATGTCAATCCTGAATCTTGAAATTTAGAATCTTTGTAGTTGAAACTTCTTGTAAATCTCAGCTCGCCTTTATTCTGGATATTTTTGAAAATTGTCTTTTCATTGAGATATTCATTTACTTTCTTTTTGTCATCAGTTTCCAACTTAAGTGTAACTTCAATAGCAATCTTACCGTTAAAATTATCTCGTTGACTTATCGGAATTAAATCATTATAGTCAACTACAGATGCATCTGGGAGCATTAATTCATTTAGTCTTGGGTCATCAGCGCAAAATAAGTGCATCGCCTCTAGAATAGTAGTCTTACCACTTTCATTCAGTCCAACAAGGGTGTAAATGTTTGCATCGGGAGATTTATCGAGGTCAAATGTCATGTCCTCTATTCCTTTGAAATTTTTAATTTTGAATTGCTTGTACTTCATAAGAGCTTTATGGTTTATCTTGGTCGGCCAAGATTACAAATCTTTTCATAAAAAGCAAACATGCTTGTCGAATCTCCCTCTCTCCCTTTGGAAGAGATCCCCTTTAGGGGAGAGAGGGATTTTAGCTCAAAACCTATATCTTTTCGATCTCCTGGATTACACCTGTGCCAACCACCTTCCGTCCTTCCAACAAGGAGAAGGAGTCTCCAACTTTTAAATGGTGACTAACGTGCTTTGATGGCAACAGCTTCACTTTCGCAGTTGCAGTTTCTCCTGGTTTCAATTCATCCAAACCGGGAAAAGAAATCTCCCCAGAAAAATGATTTATAGAATTGAAGGAAAAAGACGGTCTGTAATTATCATATATAGGACGCTTTCTTTCGCCCTTTTCAGTAGGGAACAAAGACAAGATATCGGTAAAACTACATATTGTAAGTTGACTCATCATAACAATTCCTTTTAACAAACTTTTAAAATGTTTTCGACGAAAATATATAGAATTGCAAAAAATATCACCAAAATAACCGGATATCTTTAGTTATTTTCCCTGTATATCATACGCCCCTCTCTCCCCCTAACAGGAGATCTCTCCCATAGGGAGAGAGGTCAAACAGCCTAAAGGCTAAGGTTCCCTTTGCTTCCGGAAGGGATCTGCAATATATCATCAAGATAATTGGAATATATTTGCGATACCCTGGTATAATGCAAACATATCGCAAACATATTCCAGTTATATCGCAGACCCAAACGCATCTTTAACTACAGTCTGATCTTTCCGGATTTAATCACCATTTGAATGTTTCTCAGTTCAGCAATATTCTGAAGCGGATCCCCATTTAATACAATGATATCCGCTTGCTTTCCCTTTTCTATGGAGCCAATGTGCTTTTCTTGTCCAACCACTTTGGCTCCTGTAATGGTAGCGGAACGTATAGCTTCAGCATTAGTGAATCCGCATTGCTCCACAAAATACCTCAGTTCGTCCAGTAAGCGCGGATAAGGTCTGTTGACATCTACGATCTGGTCAGTCCCTGCGGCAATCTCCACACCGGCCGCATGGACCCGTTTCAGCAAAGGGAAGACCCATGGATCGCGTTCTTCTGAAACACACAATGTCGCATCAAGAATCGCTTTTTTCTTTTTCATCATCCTGCAAAAAGTGCTGATATACAACTGGGCGATTACGCTGTCCTTATAGGCCAAACTGGTCTTCCTTCTAAAGAACAAGGTATCAGTGGTCAGGTTCTCCAGCATTGAAACATGAGAAAGCACTTCCAGACCTGCCCCTACCACCTCAATTGGCTTTGCAGGATACATCATCGTATGCCCCCAGGTTTTTAAACCATGCCTCTTGGCCGCTGCAATCACTTTTGGCAGAAAATCCTTATCGAAAGAATGGTACAGTTTTACCCCTGTAGCACCGCAAGCTTTAGCGGCAGCCATTGCGCTGTCCAGATCAGTTGCCGGTGTCAATAATTGCTCCCAGGGCTGATAGGGCTCCTTCCTCAGGTGCTGATCTCTGTTGAAATACCAATCGCCGGCCATGAACGCCGCGAAGTAAACATCCGATCCGGAACGTTTACCCAGCCGGATCTCTTCCTGTGCCAGACGAAGTGCGCTGCCGTCTCCGGCTGCATCTCTTACAGAAGTGATGCCATGCCGCAGGAAATAGTTCAGGTGACTATAGGTATTTTCAATGTTATTCTTCCTGTTGGCAGTGACGTGAACGTGTGCATCGATCAGGCCTGGGATGATGTATTTTCCCTGAAGGTCGATCACCCTGGCGCCTTTCCATTTTTTCAGGGATGTGGTCAAACTGCGAATTTTACCGTCTGATATGACGAGGTGCTTTCCTTTGATGAAATGAGCTCCCTTGGCATCAAGTATATTGGCATTGGTCAAAATAAGTGTGGTGGTATCTATTGGCCCGGCAGAATGCGCGCTCGCCTTGCCAGACTTCGTGATCAGCCCAAACAGGGCAATCAACATTAACATCGGGTATTTTTTCATAATGCTGTTTTTTCCTTATCTTCTTTTTCGAGAAATCAACATCCAGGATACTGAAAGTGCAATGAGACCCGGGAGAAAGCCCAGTAGTCCCCAACGGATCCAGCTCAACTGGCTATTGTTGATCGTAAGTTTATTGTCTTTGGGCTCTTCTCTTGTGGTATCAATAGGAAACTGATCCATACTCAGCCAGCGGAAGAGTTCAGTGACAAAGGAGAAGTTCAGCGAATTGGAGTTCTGCCGGCTCAACTCAGCATTGCTCATGAAATCGGCATCTCCGATCACAAAAATACGTTGTTCCTTTTTGCGCATGGCAAAGGCTGTGGTATAAGGATTTCTGTCGCTATTAGCACGGGAATCTACCAGTGCTTTTGTCTTATCCACTACCAGACTTGGCTGCAACCAGGTATTTGCGGATTGTGTCTGTAGTATGGGCTGTAGTTCAAAGCCCAGATTGGCCTCCATTTGAATCGGTGCCGCTGTCGGTGTCGTTACTGTTGCGCTATCCCGTTTGGCAAAAACAGTGTTCTCTACCAGTTGAGACCAATTTTTATTGGCTAAGCTGCTCAAGATAAAGGCTGGCTCAAAATTGGCACTTTTCTGTACCAACAGTCCCTCTTGAAGGGAAAGCCCCAACAAGTTCAGTACGGGATTAGAAATGGCCTGTGTCCCTGGTTCTGCCGCTATCAAAAGGTTGCCGCCATGCTTTATGTAGCTATCCAGCTGCTGGATTTCGGTTGCGTCATAAGCTGTCAGCGCATCGGCAAGGACGAGAATATCTATCTTTTTATTCAGTCCAGGATCTTTCAAAGAGATTTCCTGCACTTCAAAGCCCTGGTTGACCAGGGAATAACGGAAACTAATCTCCCTGGTAGAAACTTTGTAATCCCGGTCTCCGGAACGATTGATGTCCCGCTCGCTATGGCCACTCACGAAGCCAACTCTAGGCGAATTGACCACCAACCGTTTGAAAGCAGCAGTGATTTCTTTTTCTCCGGGCTGCTTAAACATGTCGTCATAAATACGCAGAAAAGTGGTTTTACCTTTGTAGGAAACTGTACGCACTGACCGGTTACGCTCCGCTTTCAAATCGATCAGTTTGCTGATCTCCTCCGGACGCAGGATTTCATCGAAGTTCAGGTGGTGGGTAGTGGCCATTTTTTTCGCCAGCTGCTCATCATTTAAACCCGGATTTCCCTCATAAAGACGAACATTTTCTGAGTGTGCCCAGAAGAATACATACTCCATACGCATGTGTGGCAGGAAGCGATAATACATGTCGAAAATACGCTTGTCGCTGTTCTGGTAGGCAGGCAGGCCAAAGAAGTAGTTTTCGTCCAGTAGGTTTACATAAGTTGTAATCACTACCGGGGCATCGATCTGATCGATCAGCGCTTTACTTTCTGCAGTAAGCGTACGGCTAGCCGTAGCAGTCATGTCTTTATAAAAGATAAATTGTGGCCTTGAACTCAAATAGCCAAATAGCAGCATACATGACAACAGTGCAAGGTAGCGAACCAGTTTAGCAGGTAGGGAAATGGTCCTGCGTTCAAACTCGAGCTTAAATAATGTCAATCCAATGAACAGGGCAATAACAATCAGGAAATAAAAGATGTCATTACTGGCCAGCAGTCCGTTGATCGATTCTTCGGCCCTGCCCGACATGGACAGGAAATAGGTAATGTCACGTACAAAATTGATGTCCTGCCATAGGCTGCCGATAAAGTTTAGCGCAGCGAGTACGACCAGGGTGCTGATGGCTGCCACGACCTGATAACTGGTGAGACTAGACATGAATAAACCGATGGCCGAATAGGCACAGATCAGCAGATACAAGCCGATGATCCCCGAGAGGATAAAGGAGAAATCTGCCTGGTCGATGGTAAATAATGAAATCACTCCGATCCCCAATAGTACACTGATGAGCATGAAACAATAACTGATCATAGCCAGGTATTTTCCCATCACAATGTCCATCACCCTAATCGGCGAAGAATAGAGCAATTTGATGGATCCGCTATGGGTTTCGCGGCTGATGAGCCCCATGCTGAGCAGTGGGATGTACAGGTATAGGTACTCCTGCATTTTTGGATATAAACTGCGGAAGCCAGCAAAAAACCAGTTGGTCAGGTTTCCCGACTGCTGGCCCAGTTGCTGTGCGGTCTCCATACGCTCCAAAAGCGAAATGTACTGCCAGCCTGCCTGGAAAATAAATACCAATAGTACAATCCAGGCCACGGGTGAGTAGAACAATTGACTAAGCTCGATGCGTGCAATCCTTAATATATTTTTCATGTCTAAGACTTTTTATTTGATAATTGTGCGAAAATCTGATCCAGCGAACTTTTTTCCAGGCTGATCTCGCGCATGCGCCAGCCTTGATCGGTACTGATCTGAATGAGACGTTCGCTGATCTCCTGTCCTGCATCAAAACGAACCCTGAACTTAGTAGTACTCAGCACTTCTACCGCATTCACCCCACTCAGGCTTTCTATTGCACTTACTGCGGGCGGCTGAAGCAAGGTCATAATCAAGCTATCGGGTTCAATGTAACTGTCAAAGGCATCCATGGTATCGGAAAACACCATCGTTCCGCTCTCTATCATTTTGACCTGACTACAAGTGGCCTGAATTTCCGAAAGGATATGCGAGGAAAATATGACTGCCTTCTCTTCCCCTACTTCTTTGATGAGCTTGCGAACTTCAAAGATCTGGTTGGGATCCAGTCCGTTTGTTGGTTCGTCCAGCACCACCAGCTTGGGCTCGTGAATGATCGCCTGAGCAATGCCCACCCGCTGCTTGTAACCTCCGGAGAGGTTCGAAATGAGCCGGTTTTTGAAATGCGACACACCGCATTTGCCCATAGCCTTGTCTACTGCTGCAGGTACCTTTTTGGCATCTATGAGGCGCAGGAAAGCACATTGGGTAAGGTATTCTTTTACCGTGAGGTCCATGTACAGTGGTGCATTTTGCGGGAGGAAGCCGATAAGCTTTTTGGCAGCAATCGGATCCTGGTTCATGTTGTAGCCGCCGACTTCTACGCTGCCTTCGGTCTGGTTCAGTACACCGCACATGATGTTCATGGTGGTTGACTTACCCGCCCCGTTGGATCCGAGTAAACCGAGTACACCCAGTTCATTGATCTCGAAATTGATGTCGCGGATGGCCCATGCGGTTCCGTAGCGGTGGGAAAGGTTGGTTATTTTTACAATCTTATTGTCCATTCGGTTGAGAATTGTGGTTCTTATAAATGTGTGGCTGAGCTTTTATAAAAAACGCAGCGGCATCCACCAGCTGCGTTTTTAATTATTAACTACCTAATAGGGTTCTTATCTTTTCGGCCAGTGCCTCACCACGAAGGTGGCTGGCAATGATTTTTCCGTTTTTATCCAGCAGAAAACTGGCTGGTAAACTCTTAATGCCATAGATGTCGGCAAGTGGACCGCTCAGTGCCTGAGGGTCTCCCAGCTGCAACCAGGTCAACTGGTCGTCGGCCACAGCCTTACGCCATGCCGGATCTGAAGAGTCCATAGAAACACTGAGGAACTGGATCTGATCATCACCATATTTTTTGTGCAAAGCACGCAACATGGGATGTTCAGCCCTGCAAGGCGGACACCAGCTGGCCCAAAAATCCAGGAATACATATTTGCCCCTGAAGTCCGAAAGATGATGTTTCTTTCCTTGCAGATCGGGCAGGTTGAAATCAGGAACTGTATTGCCGACCGACAAACGTACATCTGCACTGGAAAACTGCTGTATCCTCTTCGCATAGAAACCCTGTTTCCCTTTATTGCTCAGCCAGGTATAGGCTTTAGCTGCAGCCTTACGATCTGGATTGGTTACATAGCTGTCTATGATGGCTAGCGCAGCCGCAGTACTGCTGGCATAAGTATGCACAAAGCTGTTTAAGAGGCTATCTACACGCTCCCGATAGCGGAGGTAAGCCGGACTAGCATGGTCTTTTCGCCCGGCTCCGCTCTTTTCCAGGTCTTTTCTAAATTCTTGCGAGATCTGGCCATAACCGGCATTGTAAATCCGATACAAACTGTCCTGAATACCGCCTTTGAGTTTCAGATCGAACAATTGATTCATACTCCCGGAGAATGACAATTGGGTATTTTCGGCAATAA
Organism: Pedobacter sp. GR22-6; assembly: GCF_037402555.1. Lineage (NCBI taxonomy): Bacteria > Pseudomonadati > Bacteroidota > Sphingobacteriia > Sphingobacteriales > Sphingobacteriaceae > Pedobacter > Pedobacter sp. GR22-6. The sequence continues at coordinate 521,376 of NZ_JBBEUC010000002.1, read as the reverse complement.
AGATCCGAAGTTGCTGATTCTGCGAATTGCTAAGCGTACAGATCAGCGGCTCCGGCAATTGGCCACGGAATACGACCTGCCCATTTTGGTATATTGTTGAATCCTTGAAGGCTTTGCCGCCGTACAAATAGCTCAGGAAAAAACGTGTTCCCTCCTGGGCTTTGATATTGGCTGTAATGACATAACTTGCAGCAGGCCTTTGCGCGCTTTCAACAAAGCCCATCAGCAAGGCAGCAGTGGTACAGGCTGATCCTGCTAAAATATGCTTTAGGTATTTTCTGTAAACAAACATATCAGTAATTTAATCCTGGTATCGGCGATTCATTCACGATCTTATCCAGCATCTGTTTTAGGTATTCCAGGTGAATCTTAGTATCTCTATCTGCTGTTCTACCAATACCTGCACCGATCTCCTTCCGCAGATCTTTGAGGTGCGCAAAAGCTAGTGCTTTGACATTCGAATACAAAAGCACATCAGTTGGCGTTACGGAAGCCAGAATATTATCCGTTGATCCCTGTAAAGCAAATCGCTTATTGTACATCGTAATAATGCTACCCACATACATCTTTTGTAGCGCCCTGCGGTACTCATCAGCTGAGGCACCTGTAGGCAGTTCCGTAAATATCCCTTTCTTAAGATCATTCAACCACTCAGCGGGAGAATAAGCACCTTTCCCATAGTCCCTCTGATTAACGATCATGCGGTATAACCGGCTTTGTGAAGTTACGGCGCCGACTATCCCTTGTTGCAATTTCTGTACTTCATTGAAACTGTATCCAGGATCTATTTTATTCAATATCTGCTTGTCCAGCAACCAGGTTGGGGTTTTGAAGATCTGCTCATTAAAGAATTTGATGGCTTCCTTTTGTTTCGCCAGACTTACCGGCTGATATACAGCGCCAGCCTGGTCGTAAGTTTTTTCTGTCGTCATTACACCGCCCATATTTTTCATGACATGGAAGGCATAACGGTCCAGCTGACCTACCACTTCTTTATACATGGTTTTTAACTGCGTGTAACTTTCTCCATCTTCCCTTGTCCAGTTGATCAGGTTCGGCACAATGCGTTTCAGGTTCTTGATTCCATACAAACTTGCTTTGATGGCATCATCGCCCAAATCCTCAGACTGCGAACGCGGATCATAATCCTTGCCTTCGCCACCAAACCACAGCCGCTTATTGTTGGCCAGGCTGTCCTTAGTGATGACGTTCAAAATTTTACGTTCCGCCTCGGCATCCCGGGTATCTAAAATCGGACGGTAACCCCATTGGATGGCCCATTTGTCGTAATCATTGATCCGTGGGAACAATCCTTTCTCGGTGATTCCGTCTTCCGGTTGCGCCACATAGTTGAAACGGGCGTAATCCATGATCGAAGGTGTGTGTCCGTGTGCTTCTACCCATGCTTTGTCTCTCAGTTTTTCTACCGGCACAGTGCTGCTCGCGCCCATATTATGGCGTAGGCCCAAGGTATGTCCTACCTCGTGGGAGGAAACGAAACGGATTAATTGACCCATCAACTCGTCATCAAACTTGTTTTTGCGTGCACGCGGGTCTACTGCTGCACATTGCACCATATACCAGTTGTGCACCAGGGTCATCACGTTATGGTACCAGCCGATATGGCTTTCCAGGATTTCACCAGTTCTGGGATCGGCCACATTTGGTCCGTAGGCATTTGCTTTTGGTGAAGCGAAATAACGGATCACCGAGAAGCGGGCATCATCCAGGCTCATGGTGCTATCATTTTCCGGCCATTCTTTTCCTACGATGGCATTTTTGAAGCCAGCTTGCTCAAATGCCTTTTGCCAGTCGTTAATTCCTGCGATCAGGAAAGGACGCCATTTTTTTGGTGTTGCGGGATCGATGTAATAAACGATTTGCTTTTTGGGTTCTACCAATTCGCCTCGTCTGAATTTCTCCTGATCTTCATCCTTTACTTCCAGTCTCCAGCGGTGTACAAATCCCTCGGTTTTTACGGCCTGCTGGTCATCGGAGAACTTGTAATAACCACTCGCGAAGTAACCCACCCTCGGGTCATAGTAACGCTTGCGCATCGGATTTTCCGGCAAGAGTATAAATGAACTGTTCATCTCTAAAGTCACCGCTCCGGCCTCACTAGTAGCGGGAAGTGGTCCCGCTATCGAATTGTAAGTACGCATGGTTTTGATTTCCGTATTGATCGGAAATGTCTTTACACTTGCGATATAGGAGCGGTCTGTAGCCTGTGCAGCCAATCCGTAGCTTTTCTTACTTTCCGGATCGAAGGCCATAAGCAGATTTTCGCTCAGCAGGAAATCAGTAACATCGATCACCAAAGAAGCCGAGTCTTTGCCTAAAGCTCTTATAGGAAATGCTGCAGTAATGGGATTGATGTTTGAATTGCTCACTGCTTTTGAGATCATATCTGTAGAATCTGCTACGCTGACCAAAGCAGCCACACGTAAGAACAATTTATTATCCGGTCCCTGCTCCCAGTAGATCATTCTTCTGCCTACCTCTTCTCCACCGAAATTGCCAGCTCCGGGAGTAGAACCGCTAAGGCGTGTAACGACCAGAATTTCTTTTTTCAGGAGTTTTTTAGGGATTTCAAAAAAGTATTTTTCAGCCAGCTTGTGAACTGTCATTAGCCCATTTTGCGTTACTGCCTTCGCCGTAATGACCTCCTTGTAAGGCTTCAGGGTATTCTTGAGGCTATCGGCTTTAGGTTTTACTGCAGTCGCTGAAATGGAGGCGGCAGCCTTTTTTTTCGACTTCTTAGCCTTGAAAAGCGCACAGGAATGTAGTCCGGCACTAAGCAAAAGGGTAGCAATAGCCAGGCTAAAAAGCCTGGCTTTGTTGTTCATATTATTGATCATAAATTAAAGGTATCCTTCGTTTTGAGTAAGGTTAGGATTGGCATCTGTAGCGACCATCGGAATGGGCAGCAACTTCGCTGTAGGTTTATAAGTTGGCTTTATTGCCCCAATTACCGCATCGGCCTGACCGGTACGTTTCAGGTTAAACCAACGGAAACCTTGCTCAACGAAAAACTCTTTGCGGTTTTCCAGTGCGATCTCCTCCAGCAAGGTATTCTGCACCGTGCTGGTGCTCAATGCAGCCTGGGCGCGGCTGCGGATCACATTCATGTCATCCCTCGCACCGCTGAGGTTTGTTCCAATTCTGGCCCTGGCTTCGGCACGAATCAGGTATTGCTCTGCAAGGCGCAGGATCAGGGTTTGCTCAGCCACGTTGGCCGCTAGTGCAAGCGCATTGGTGCGGTATTTGTACTTAAAAGGGAGGCTATAAACCTCTGTTCCGATTGTCACATTGTTCATCCAGCGCAGGTAACGCAGGTCTGTCAGCGCAAAGCGGTCAGTTAAATCTTTACTTATCCTGTACTGAATATTTGCTACAGTATAAGTAGAGGGCAACAGTGTACCTGCTTCAGCAGTGTACTGGTTGGTAGCAGTCAATGGCGGCGACAATTGCCAGATGCATTCCGTACTATTTTTTATGAAAACCTTCGTACCCATATCTGCGGCTTCTACAACCTTGTAAAGACTGGAAGCAATCACTTCCGAAGCACTGGCTTCGGCATCTGCATAGCGGCCCACAAACAGGTACACCCTGGCCAATAAAGCACTGCAGGCAAACTGATTGACACCACTGCGGTCGCCAGAGGATGCACTGTAATCTGGTAAAAGCCCTGATTTAGCTTCTGTAAGATCCTTCAGCATTTGTTGGTAAATATTTGCTACAGTCTCTCTGGGCTGAAATGCAGTCTTGGTCACGTCTGTTTCCAGTATCAAAGGGACGTCGCCAAACATGTTTACTAAATTGAAGTAGGAATAGGCACGCACAAACTTAGCCTCGGCAATTAATCGGGTTTTTAAAGCCGGTGTAACAGTGCTTGATTTTTCCAGCCCGATGACGATCAGATTCGCCTGATAAATGATGTTGTACCAGGTACTCCAATGATCATTAGACAAGCTGCTTATGCGGGTATAGCTGTTGTTCATGATTTCCAGAGGTTGGGTACTTACACCAAGATAGCGCAGGTCATCTGCCTGCAGCGAGGGCTGCACGGTTAGATTGATGTTCTGAGCAGCACTTTGTGCCAGGGTAGCAAACATACCCGCTATGGTACTTTTCGCACTATTGTCTGTTGCAAAAGCCAGTGTAGAAGAGGTTTCATTCAAAGGCGGATCAATTTCTATTAACTTTTCGCAACCTGTACTCATCAGTGTTGCGGTAAATAAACAGAAGACAGTCAAGTTATATATAATCTTTTTCATGGAATTCCTGGTTAAAATGAAAGTTGAAGACCGGCTACGATAGTACGCAAGGGAGGAGTTGCCAGACCTTGCGATTCAGGATCAATGCCTTTATAATTGGTGATTGTTAACAGATTCTGTGCCTGTGCGTACACCCTTAGGTTCTGCGCTTTAATCTTGGACAACCAGCTTGTCGGCAAAGTATAAGACAGACTTACGTTCTTCAACCTGATAAACGAAGCATCTATTACCGAAGCATCTGAGAAGCTGTAATTAGAGTAGGCAGTATAAGCTGCCGCATATCCCGTGGTCGCCAGTTTCTCCAAAGAACTCAAAGCAAGATATTCTTCTGTTACGTTTGCAGCCGTGTTGGACATAAAACCCGGAGGGTAGAATGAAGATGCGATCAAACTACGTCCTTTCTGTTTAACGAACTGAAATGTAAAATCAAGGTTGATCTTTTTATAGGTAATTGAGTTGTTTACACCACCGAAAAATTTAGGATATCCTGTACCCACGTAGTAACGGTCGCCTGCACCAGTAGGTAAAAAACCACTGTTCAGTGCACCGCTGTTGTTGAGATCGGCAAACTGAGGTAAGCCTGTGGTCGGATTAATGCCATCATATTTGTAATAATAGAAAGCACTCATTGGTGAGCCTACAACGTACCTGGTGTAATAAGGTGATTTCTCGATATTAGGGAAAGAAACCAATTTGTTGCGGTTCTGAGTAATGTTAAATGAGGATGTCCAACTCAAGTCCTTATTCCTGATATTGGTGCTGGTGGCACTGAACTCCCATCCGGAATTTTGTATAGTAGCCGGAAGGTTGGCTTGATAACTGGAGAACCCAGCCTGCGCACTGATTCCGAAATCAAGCAATTGGTTACTGGTTCTGTTTCTATAGGTTGAAGCGGTCAGGGATAGCCTGTCCTCGAAAAACCCAAGTTCCAGGGCAAGCTCAAGCTTGCGTGTAGATTCCCATTTATAATCATTGTTTGCAATTCGGCTAGGTACCAGGCCGGAGCTACCATTGTATACATAAGTATTTGTCCTGTAGCTATCATAATACTGGTAATTTCCAATCTCATCACTACCGATAACACCATAACTGCCCCTCAGTTTACCGAAGCTAAACCATTTAAACTTGTCTTTCAGGAAACGCTCTTCCGAGAAAACCCATGCACCCGCTACTGAACCAAAATTACCAAAGCGGTTGTTGGGGCCGAAACGGGATGAACCGTCGCGCCGGAACGTGAAATTTGTAATGTATTTATTTTGAACATTATAAGTAGCTCTGGCAAATACAGAGGTGTATTTATAATCGGTAGATGCCGTGGATATTGACCGGTCAGAAGCTGCAGAGATATTGGTCAGGAACTCGTCTGAAACGAATCCGGATGCACTGATGTAATACGGTTGTCTGGACTGTCTGTATTGCCATGTTCCACCCGCCAAAAAGTCGAGGCTCCCTTTCCAGATGTCGCGTTTGTAGGTCAGCTGAGGCTCTATAATGTAGTTGGTTGAAAAGTTGTAGGCACTATTTACCGTTCCTGTAGTTGGAGCAGGTGCGCCATACATCGGTGTTGGGTTCATGGACGACAATGGACGTATGTACATTTGCTCCATATCTGTTTTGCTATAACCAAAGGTGGCTTTCACATCCAGTCCCTTAGCCAGGGTATATTTAGGGGTCAGACTACTGAGCAGGTTCGAAGTTTTATTGTCGTTTGTCTGGAGCAGATATCCGAGTGGATTATTTAACGCGGTAGACCAGTTCAAAGTACCATCTGCCTTATACAGGGCATAATTTGGTGGTAAACTGTATGCCCAGCTGGCCATATCCGTACCCGATATGTTGTTTTTATCACCAGAATAGATGGTCGAAAAAGCCAGTGAAAAACGTTGATCTGCAGAGCTATGGTTCAAACTGAAGTTTGCAGCTCCGCGGTGATAACCTTGTTTACCCGGAAACACATTATACTCCTTATGATAGGTTCCACTCAGGTAAAAATTGGTCCTTTGGTCCCCTCCCGAAAGGTTCACATTGGCATCATAGGTGCGGGCAGTATTCCCCAGAAATTCTTTTTGAAAGTCGGTATTCAGGTTCTGATCCCAAACGGTTAAGTCCGGGGCATTCGCGGCAGTCGGTACGATGTTGTCATTGATAAAAGCTTGTCTGCGAATCTCCAGATAACGTTCTGTACTGAGCGTTTTTAAGAATCTGGTCACCCTGGAAGCACCCGTTGAAACATTGGCACCAAAGGTCGTTTTACCAGCTTTGCCTTTTTTGGTGGTGATGAGTACCACACCATTTGCACCTCTTGAGCCATAAATAGCGGTGGCATCCGCATCTTTCAGGATGTCTATGCTTTCAATATCGGCCGGATTAATCGAGTTCATTGGACTCGTACTACCTTCTGCGGAAGGTAGTGTAGCTCCCGGAGTTGCGGTATTGATCGGCGTAGAAAGAAAAGGAACCCCATCGATCACAAACAAAGGTAAATTACTCTTGGCTAATGAATTGGCACCCCTGATCTGTACAGTAATGCCCGCACCAGGTAAGCCATTGCTTTGCACAACGGAAACCCCTGGCAATCGGCCTTGCAAAGTCGACAATACATTGGTAACCGGTTGGTTTTCGATATCTTTGGCAGTAATCCCAGCTTGGGAACCGGTCGACAACCGTCTTGTAGTAGTACCGTAACCGATCACCATCACTTCATCCAATTTCGCGGGATCGAGTGCCATGCTCACATCGAGCTTTGCTTCTGCGACCACTTCCTTAGTTTTATAACCTACATAACTGAACACCAAAATCGGATTCTTATCGTCAGTACGGATATAATAGCGTCCGCTGAGACCTGTGGTAGTAGATTTATTGCTGCCTTTGACCTTCACGTTTACACCCGGCATCGGCTGACCGTTTTCATCCAGTACGGTACCAATGACCTCAATATCCTGAAAGTAGCTAGCCACATCGTCCAGAAAGGACTTTTCTTTTATAATAACGGTCTTGTCTTCGATCGTATAGGTAAATGCCTGATTGGCAAAACAACGCTTCAATGTTTCGGCAAGACTAGCCTCGGTAACATTAAGACTTACGGGCTTCGCTGTCTCCATCAGCTTCATATCGAACACGAAATCGTAGCCACTCTGGGCACGGATAGACTTAAATATAGACCTCAGGTCCGCATTGCGTTCACTGATCGTAATCTTCTGTGCTACTGAAGCAGCGGTTACCTGCATCATCACGCCAAATAGTAGAATGGTTATTAAACGCATAGCACGAAGAATTAATTGGACATGACCCGAAGGCCCATCCGGTTTGATGGTATAAATTTTGTACATTTGAATGGTTTAAGTTGAATAGTTTGTCAATTAATGGCTTTAAACCAAACTCAGCCAGAGGTGTTCCCGCACTTCTGGTTTTTTAGTTTAAGCCGGTATATGATGTAGTAGTTATTTACTTACAGTCACCCTCCTTCCTTCCAGCTTAAAGTGGACTTTACCAGTTTCCTGCATGATATTTAAAACCGAAGAGATGTTCTTAGTTCTGGAAATCCATCCGCCCAGGTTTTTGACCCGCTCCGGTGCGGTTTCATCATAGACAATTTCAACATCATACCAGCGTGCGATTTTACGCATCACCGTTCTGAAATCTCCACTGTTCAGGTTGAATTCACCGGATTTCCAGTCGACATAATCCGAGGCCACAACATTTCTAAGCCTGATCTCAGTACCCTCGCCCCTGGCCTGTTGCCCGGGAATCAATTTGAATCGACCATTGACCTCCACACTTCCTTCTAATAACGTAGTGGCTGTGCTGCGTTCGTCTTCGTAGGCGTTTACATTGAAATGCGTACCCAAAACCCGTATTTCCTGATCTGTCGTCTTTACAATAAACGGAATATGTCTAGCAGCACTCTGCAATTTCGCCACTTCGAAATAACCTTCCCCTTTCAATTCCACCGTACGGAAATCTGCATTGGCAAACGAAGTAGGATAGGTAAGTGAGGAGGATGCATTCAGCCAGACCTGCGTGCTGTCTTGCAAAACGACTTTATATTTCCCTCCGGCGGGGGTACGAATGGTATTGTAGCGTGTTACCTGCTGAGCGGTTGTTTCGGTATCTGACAATTCATAAGTCAGTTCGCCATTTGCAGACTTGGTGATCTTCAGACCTGTCTGTTCAGCCGACAACTGTCCATCTGCCGCATTCGTCAGGTCTATTTCCTTTCCATTAGCCAGGATCAGTGTTGCACGGTCTGCACCAGCCTTTATATCTTTGGTGCCCGCGACAATTTCAATATGCTGGTCTGTTTTAAACTGATCTATAAATAGCCAGCTCAACAAAGAGACGAGCAGCAATACCGCAGCTGCAGTGCTGATCCTGGTCCAGATTCCCATTGCCGGTCTTGGTTTGGTTGCCGACATCACCTGCTGGCGGATCGCAATCAAGGCGGGATTCAATACCTCATCCGAAGGAACTACACGTTCATCTTCATTCCAGTTCAGGTAAGCACGCTCCAGCCAGGCTTCCTCATCAGGACTGGCTATTCCTTGCGTATACTTTTCTAAAATTTCTTTAAAGTCCTGATCTTGCATTTTTCCCTCGGTATATGTGTAATACAACGCTGAACTATAGATTGGGGATAGCCTTTGAATCTTTTTCTAAAAACAAAATACAAACAACTGATTTACAAATATATAAAATCAAAGAACCAGGTTCATCCCCAGCTTCGACCGCAGTATTTTCAAGGCCTTTTTCATTTGATCTGCAGCAGTAGATTCGGTAATCTCCAGGCGTTCTGCCACTTCTTTATTGGATAGGTGTTCATTTCTGCGCAATTCAAAAACCGCCCGCATGCGGGGAGGCAGTGCAGAAATTTCGGCTTCAATAAATGCTTTGAGCTGCTTCTCCCGGATGAGGTGATCCGTACCCCCGGACTGATAAGGAACCCGACTAAAAGCATCGGCGTAATTCGTTATCACCTTTTTATGCTTCAACAGGTTGAAGATCCCGTTCATGACCGATCTGTATAAATAACCAGAAAGGTTGTTTCCTTCATCTATCAGCGTCCGTTTGTCCCACAATCGAATGAACATCTCCTGCACCACATCACGGGCCTCGGTATCATTCCTCAGTTTATTATAGGCATGAAGATAAAGCAAATTGGTATAACGATTGAAGATTTCAGTAAACGCAGCATGGTCACCCTGCTTCATTAAAGCACTCAGTTGCTCATCCTGAAATTCGCTATAATTTGTTTCCTTCACCAATCCGGCCGATATGCTAGTAACAATCGTGATACCTACTCAAAAATACGAAGTTGTTTAGCTAATTACAATTTTCGGCCAATTTAGTTATGCAAACCGAACAATCACTGCTTATAAATCATGATCTGATCCAGAATCATCCCTTCATCCAATGTGCTGACTTCAACGCTGATTTTATGGCCGCTTACCTTTTCCAAAATGCTCCTTACAGTACGATTAGTCAATACATTTTTCTTCCATTCTTCCGTTCGGCCTTCGGTATAGATATTTAAGAGCTGTTCTTTTTTCCCATCAATAGTGACTTTGCAGCGCAACTGCTTGCCAGATACCGGATGACTGGGTATAAAGGCCAGGTCGATTCTGATGCGATCACCAGGACTGACCGCGAATTCATAACTCAGCGTACCAGCTGGTGACAGACTGACCGCCCCATTCTGATAACCGAGGCCATGTCTCAAGGGCTCCGTACCGCTAAAGCTTTTATAAGCTACCCCATCCTGAATCTGAAGCGGTTGCTCATCGGCAATCATCTCCGCCCCTGTCGTATCTTTCGGCAGCTGCTGAAACACAGCCAGGTCCCTGGGCTTATCATTCATGATCCCTTTCCACTTTCCATTGTTCATGGTATTGTAACGCGCCGTCAATTCCCTGATCGACTCAAATGCGCGCTCACTGAGTTCCCAATCTGCTTTGCCATGCCGCGCCAACTGGGCATACAAAAGTTTTTTATTCATTTCCGCAGCAGCACTGACCGGATACTCCAGCAACTGAAAAAAGGCATCCCGTTTCGAGAGGGGAATTTTCACCGAGATGGCGCCAATTTGATCTTCCAGTTTGCCATAGTCCGACAGGCGCTTCCTGATCTCCCTTTCAGTCCAGGGCAGATCCGACACCATTTTATATTTCGGGTCTTTCTCTTCAGTCCGGGAATTGCCCATAAACTCGGGCTTCCGGATAAAAGCCAGTCGGTAGTGCTCCTGCATCACCTTTAACAACTGGGCCGCATTCACTTTTCCAAATTCCCGCTCCAGCCAATTGCCCAGGTGTCCTGAGCTTCCCTTTCGCCTGACATCGTCGATGTCCCAGGCCATATCCAGGAACAGTTCCATCTGGTATTCTGTAGGCTTGATGTCGCCCACGTTTACGATCCATTGTTTGCGCGCCCCCTTTTCATAGGCAAGTTGCATCTGCTGTGCTAATAATGCCGGACTTACAGTCCCCAGCCAAAGGTAATCATGGGGCCTGCCCCAATAGGACAAATGATAGTAAATCCCATTACCACCACTGCGCTTCCGCTCATTTTCGTCAGGGAAATGGGTAAGGTAGCCGTAATTGTCGTCGCACCAGATCAGGGTTACGTCATCCGGCACCTGGAGACCATTATTGTACACATCCAGGACCTCCTTATAGGGGATAAATACCTGTGGAACTTTAGTTAGGTCTTTGTTGACGTAAGTAGCCAGCAAATCACGCTGATCTTTGATGACCCGGGCCAATACCTCCTGATGTTCTTTCAGTCCCTTTACACCCTGCATCATGCCATCATGCTTTCCACGGAGCCCAATGGTGTAAATGTTCTCCGAACCTTTCAGTTCTTTCAGACGCTCGGTCCAGTAAGAAAGGATCGCATCCTTATTGCTCTTGTAGTTATAGTCCCCTTTTCCGGCGATGTCCCATTCTGTTGCACTGTTCCGCATCAGCGGCTCACAATGTGAGGTACCCACAACGATCCCATATTGATCAGCCATTTCTTTGTTGCCCTTAGAAAAATAAAAAGGTACCGTCACTTCATGCATCGCCGGCCAGATGGTATTTGCACGAAGCCGCAACAGCAGTTCAAAAATCTTTGCGTAGCTCTTCGGGCCTATTGCCCCTTTTGTTTTTCCTACAGTAGCCAAACCAGGCTCATAGGTTTTACTGCTCCAGGGCATCAGCCCCCAGTCTTCATCATTTAAGAATATACCCCGGTATTGAACCGAGGGCGATCTGCTAAGCAGCGCTTTCGGAAAAGCGAAAAATGCTCGTTTTTCCGGTGTGGCATCAGCCCACCATTCCCAGGGTGATACACCAAGGAGCCTCGACAGTTCCATCAGTCCGTAAGCTGTGCCCCGACTATCACTTCCAATGATCAGCAATTTCTTCCGTCCCTGATCTGTTATGGTTTTCAGGATAAAGGATTCCCATTTGCCCCGGATTCCGGACACGGTTATGTTTCCCGAGCGAACCAGCCGGTCAATTGCTTCATTCCGGCCGAGGGTCCCGGCTATGATGGTTGCCTCTTTAGCTCCATTTTCGGGTTGGAGTTCCGCGTCAAATACCGCCCGAACATCTTTTTGCAACAGCGATAAAGCAGTTTTCAGCACTGCAGCTTCAGTGCGGTCGACATTGATCCGGACGGTAAGCCCAGGTCTGAACAAAACTTCCTCACCAGACTTTAGTCCTTGTTTCGATGTCTCCGATTGTGCCATTGATGTAGTGCTGATCAACAGCAAACACAATACGACAAACCTGTAACTTCTCCATGCCTTCATCATCATTATACGCCGCTTGATGTAGAAAAACCACCGTCGATGTTGATGATGGTACCCGTGACAAACCTGGATTCCTCGCCCAGCAACCAAAGTAATGCACCATTGAGTTCTTCAGGTATTCCAAAACGCTTCATGGGTGTATGACCGATTACCAGATTTCCGCGCTGTGTATAGCTGTTGTCTTCATTGGTCAGTAAAGTCCTGTTTTGTTCCGTCAGGAAAAAGCCGGGCGCAATGGCATTCATGCGGATTTTGTCGCCATAACGGTTAGCAAGCTCCACAGCAAACCACTTTGTGTAACAATCGATTCCGGCCTTACCCAGGCTATAGCCCAATACTTTAGTGATCGCCCGTTGCGAACTCATGGAAGAAATGTTTACGATGCTTCCTCCCCCGGCATCAACGATGGCCTTCCCGAAAACCTGGGTGGGCAGGAGTGTACCCCAAAGGTTCAGTTCAGCTACCCGCTGCATACCGCTTAAGTTCATCTCAAAGATATTTTCATCAGGTTGCAGAATGCCCTCAGGCATGTTGCCGCCAGCAGCGTTGACCAGCCCGTGGACAGCGCCGAACTCCTGCAGTATTTTTTCTCTGGCCGCAACCAATTGAGCTTCGTCCAGTACATCTGCTACAAGGGCAAGCGCCGATCCACCTTTCTTGTTGATTTCCGCAGCACGTTGCGCTGCGACCGATGCATTCCTGCCCAAAATGCCCACTTTAGCCTCTGCGCCGCAAATGGCATCAATAAAAGATCCTCCGAGGATCCCCGTTCCACCTGTCACTACAATTACTTTTCCTTTTAAACTCATATGTTGAATTTTACGAATTACGCGATTAATGTTCTTTTGATCCCCATCTCCAGTCCCCTGAGTTCTGCAAGGCCCTTCATCCTGCCGATCAGAGAATATCCCGGATAGGTATTGAAATTCCTGTCGGTCCAGAGCAAGTGCCCGTGATCCGGACGCATTGGGATCGCAATGTCTTCCCTGCCCTGGTCTTTTCTCCTCTGTTGTTCCAGGATAATGGCTTTCATAACGAGGTACATATCCGTGCTTCCCGCCAGATGCTCCGCTTCATAGAAACTGCCATCCGGTTCCCTGCATACGTTTCTCAGGTGCAGGAAGTGGATGTGTGAACCCAGGCGCTCAACGATTCCCGGAAGATCATTCGCAGGGTTTGCCCCGAGGGAGCCTGTGCACAAGGTAATTCCATTTGAAGGAGAAGGGCACATGTTCAGCACCTCCAGCAAATCCTGTTCCGTGCAGACTACCCTGGGCAGGCCAAGAATTGGAAAAGGAGGATCATCGGGATGGATACACATGTTGATGCCAAGGGCTTCGGCAACCGGGATAATGGCACGCAGAAAATACTGAAGGTTGGCTTTTAGCGCTGCCGCACCTATAGATTGATACCGCTCTAAATGCGCCCTGAACTGATCGATGGTAAACACCTCATCTGTTCCGGGCAAACCTGCTAATATCGTACTGACGAGCTGATCTTTCTCATCTGCAGATAGCCCTTCCAGATAAATTTTCGCCGCCAACTGCGCTGCTTCGCTGAAATCCTGAAATGCTCCCGGCCGGGCAAGGATAAACAGATCGAAGGCAGCAAGAGCCGGAGCATCATAACGCAGGGCCGAAGCCCCGTTTGACAAGCCGTAATCCAGGTGTGTCCGGGTCCAGTCGAGCACCGGCATAAAATTGTAGCATACCGTACGGATCCCAGAGGCAGCGAGGTGTTTTAGGGTGGCTATATAGTGTTGAATTTTCTCCTCCCTGAGGGGGCCGGCTGTTTTGATGTCTTCATGAATATTTACACTTTCCACGACTGACCATTTTAAACCTGCATTTTCAATCAGGGCTTTGCGTTCTTTGATGGCTTCAAGTGGCCATACTTCCCCACAGGGGATGTCGTGAAGTGCAGTCACGATTCCGGTAGCCCCAGTCTGCGCAATGGCATTCAGCGTAACAGCATCATTGGGGCCAAACCACCTGAAAGTTTGTTCAAGATTGTCGATCATTCAGTTTTTATTATTTGGTTGTACAAAACAATATTAGCCATTTCCGGAGCAGATCTGTTTTCCTAAATTTGCCAATAACAGTTCTATATTTGCAAATAGCCAACCTGCACTGCGATGAAGAAGACCAGCCCACAGATCAAGAATATCATGAATGAGCAGCTGTCCATTTCAGCATCCTATCCGCTCAAAGCCAGGCATTACGACTACAAACACTTCAGCTATCCCTGGCATTTCCATCCGGAATATGAGATCATTTATGTAAAAGAAAGCACCGGAACCAGATTTGTGGGCGACAGTATAGACCGCTACGGTTCCGGTGATGTGCTCTTGCTGGGTTCAAACTTGCCGCATTACCTGAGCAGCGACGATTGTTATATGAATCCTGAGGAAAGCCGCCGCGTGAAGGGAACGATCATTCAATTTGAACAGGACTTCATGTACTATTCCATCAGGAATTATCCGCATTTCCTCAAGATCAGGAAATTGCTCGAAGAGTCGCAGCATGGAATTTATTTTCCGGAAGGCGGTTCTGAAACGCTGATCGGCCTGCTCGAGTCCCTGCCCTCCAAGGCAGGCATCGACCAGATCATTACCTTGCTGCAGGTACTGCACGAACTATCAGAAATCCCTTCGCGGCAGGTCATCTCCAGTCCGGGCTTTGAACGGCAGACGATAACCGAAAGCTCCAGGATCGACAAAATCATTTCCTACCTCAACCAGCATTATACGCGACTGGTACCCCTGGAAGAGATTGCTTCTTTCTCTGCCATGAACCCATCGGCATTTTGTCGTTTTTTTAAGAGCAAAACCGGCAAATCATTTAAGCATTATATCCTGGATATGCGGATTGCCTATGCCTGCAAATTGTTGCTGATGAACGACCTTCCCATTTCAAAAATCAGTTCCGAATGCGGATTTGATACCCTGTCGCATTTCAACAAATGCTTCAGAAAGAATACTGGTCAGAGCCCAACGGAATACAAGCGTCTCATGCTAAATATTTGAGGGATATGGTCCCTGATGATAGCAAATTGCATGTTAGTTCGACGAAATGTGCATTTCGCCGAACCAACATGCAATTGGATCAGAACAGAAATTCAAGATAGGGGCTTTACATCCCCGGACTTAACGAGACAAGTCTATCATAGTAGAAAGCTCCTCAACAGCGGCTTCGTCCGGCAACACCAATCCACTCGCCTTAAAGCGGATTTTCCCACTGCCGTCAATGACAAACTTTGCCGGGATTCCATCTACACCAAATGAAGATACCGCGGGATTCTTTTTCGTATCCGGATTTTTAAGGTCCATGTACAAAGGCAAATCCAGCTTGTGGGTCAGTAAGTAGTTCACAGCATCCGATGTAGGGTCTGAAACAGTTTCCCAGGTATGTATAAACAGAAACTTTACATTCGGGTCTTTCCGATACTTGTTGACGAGCATCTGCATCGCCGGAAGAGATTTCTTACAAGGTCCACACCATGTGGCCCAAAAATCAAGAACAACGACTTTACCCTTAAAATCTGACAGAGACACTTTCTTACCTTTAATATCCGTAACATTAAAATTCGGTGCCTGTTCGTCGAGCATTTTAGCTGCTATAGCGGTCCTGTATTTCCCTTCAAACTGACTAATTAGTGCTGCCAGATAAGCATTTGAATCTTTACCAGGGTTTACTTTTGCATAAGCGCTCTTTAATTCGGCCTTATAGTTATCATCAGCTAAACCTGCTAATACTGCTTTCTCCAGCTCTGGAAGTGCTTCCTTGTATCCACCTGTTTTGCTCATGAGGTAGTAATATTCAGCAGTCAAACCAGTAGTCTTTCTTACTGCATGTTCGTAACATTCTTTGATGGCCGCAAAGGCTTTTTTGTAGTCTCCTTGCTTAGCCATCACCTGACTATAAAGATGCAACAGGAACTGTCGGTCTTCCGGAGCATTCGTTGAATTACTCAGTTCTTGCTCGACTAAATTTTCTGCAGCTTTCAAATCGAAAGCCATGATTCCCGTCGCCACCGATCCTACATACATGATCCTTGCGGTTTCTGCAATCTGATTGAAATGAAATAAAGCTTTCGCCGAGTTTTTCGCGATGACAAAGTTATCTACAAGTGTCGCTCTGTATTGGTCAAAACTATCTCGTGGATGGTTTTTCACTAGTCGTTCAAGAATTGCTTCCTTTTTCAAAGGATCAATGAAGATCTTCAAAGAATCAAGGCTTGCTTTATAGGCCGGTACTTCCTGCTGACTGTATCCTGATAGCCCTATGAGCAGAATCGGAGTAAGCAATATTATTTTTCTCATTTTGATTAGCTATTATTGATGTTCTTTAAATTAAAGTAAAATCTACAGATTTTGTCTGGCGGCGGCAACTTGTACAATTTCCCCGAAGCCGGTAAACTTCTTAGCATAGGTCCCATTGTTAAATTCCCCCTGAGCGTTGATGTCGAAATAATAAACTTCACCTGCTGCACCATTATTCACACCGATCACCAATCGTTTACTGGTGCTCCGTTGCATTTCAATATCCTTAATTACATACCCAGCCGGGAAAGTGTAGATAAGTCTTGCTGATTGCGCAAGCATGTCGTATAAATACACCCTGTTGCCAACGGTATAATAAAGTTGTTTTAAAATTGATGATGTTGCAAAGTTAGTTGCGCTACCAATTTCCGGGCTATTTGTCATTTGTTGATTCACTCCAGGAAGGGTGCTACCGAATCTATCATAGGTCAACGACATTAAATAGCGGCCGTTATTGTCTTGCATGACGAAATACCATTCGATTTCTTCCTCAAACAATGTCGATATGCCACGATCATACGCAATCATTTTTCTGCCCACACTTGCCATATCAAAAGAGCCTGTTGTTCTAGGTGCATCTTCCAGAACCCTTGAAAATATAGCCATTCGCATAAAGCGCATGTTGGCGTTATCATAAAAATAGGTTAGGTCATAAGTGTTAGGAAACACGCCGGGAAACAAGTCATAATTGCCAGGAATGCGTTGGGTAAATGGTTTGATGTTATCTGAAGTCGAGCCTGAAATACCAGCATATAAGCCGCCGTCTGCAACAATAAACTGATCAAATTTCGAGGCGTTCATGATAAATGCCGGCGCAGCTTTAAAAGGAAGCGGTGTAGCCAAGTTTGGAAGTATCGAACTTTTGTCGCCGAGCTCAATCCAATCGTTCATGTTAAACCGATATACATTCACATCGGTGAAATAGTAGAAGAAACCGCCTTTCCCAAAGTTATATAAGGCTAGTGGCTTTCCTGAATAGGTTTTATTATTAGCCACTTCCATAGGATTGTCAAAAATCACATCATCCGTCCTGATCAGAGAAACTTTGCCCTTTGCATCCTTGCTATTGACTACATACCATCCGTCCGGGTAAATTCCGGTTACCGTAATGACATAACGCTGGAGCGTGTAAATAGCATTTATCTTACTTGTGACCTTATATGTCATGGTGTAGGTACCGGGACTTAAGGTTACCTGAATCCTCAAATTTTTGGATTCAGCGATTACCTTCGAATCAATCGTCCAGCTGTAGGTAAATGAATCGCCAGCAGGCATGGTTTCTACCAATGTTGGCGTAATGATCAGCGAATCCCGCTGAGCTACCGTGAAGGCAGTAGTTGCGTCAGTAATCTTGATGTCATTGATCTGTTTATATTTAAAGAGTTGATTATCTTTAGTGCAAGCAAGTGTTAGCATGATTGCGATAATCAGGCTAAGCTTAAAAAAATGTTTTAAATGCATAATATCTAAATTAAGGGAAAGAAATCTTGTTACGGTTCTCATCCAACAATGGACCATTTGCAGCTTCATAAGCGGCCAGTGCATTCCTCAGTGTCACCGGGAAATTGATAAAACCGTCGAACCCGATATTATCATAAGAGAAATCTGTTATACCCAATACCTTAACCATGAACTTGTACTTTTCAGCACTAAATTCTCCAAAATCTTCATCAAGAAGATTCCAATAAGCAGGTCTGACATACATACCGGATACATCGATCTTCAGGTATCTAAAGTTCTCCTCCGTACCCAGATTAGCCGTGGTAGCGGGTGTCTGTCCTAACGTGCCCAAAGTAAAGTCCTTGGTTTCCGCTGGTTCCAACACGATTCGATAAACATTACTCGCCATTCCAGCAGAATTGATCAGCACAAGGGGATAATTAAACATAGAAACCCCTGGCGGAATGGTCACTTCTTTTAGCTCGAAATCTACACCCGCGGTTGCCGTAGTTCCTTCGGCAACCTTTAGCAGTACCGTGCGCGGTTGATCCGATAACTTGCCTGTAAGTCTCAAAGGGATATACATGGTGTCCCTTGCTTTTACCTTACTCTGAAAAGCAAAAGAGTAACTTCTCGTTGCTGTGGCATGTAATTGTTGATAGGTATAAGCAAAAAAACTAATGCCATTTTTTCCTTGATACGTTTCTACCGCTTCTTTCTTACAAGAAAAAAGGGAGAAGACCATCGTCACATATAATAAGTATTTCATAACAGGAGTGTGATTAATTTCCATAATTCGGATTAAATTGAAGTTCAGCATCTGGGATTGGCAGTACATATTGTTCCGGTGCCACGTCGATATTACGGAATTGCATTCTCAGTGCTTTAGTACGTTTATAGTAGAAGAACAATTGGCCTTCCGCATAAAATTCCTTTTGGTACTCCTTCGTGATCGCCGCTGTGAGCGCCGTAGCTGTAATCGTTGTTGCCAGATTAGAAAGCCCTCTATTTTGGCGAACCATATTTAGATATCCAACACCGATCGCAGGACTCTCCGCAGTTTCAGCGAGGATGTAATACATTTCGGCGAGGCGAATACCAGGTACATATTGGTCCAGTAGATTGTCTGTAATTGTCGTTGTAGCGGTTGAGGTCTGCCAGAACTTAGATGGGAACAAATTTCCGCCATCTTGTTCCAGGCGGTAAAGGAACCTAAAGTCCGTACCGCCACCCGATGCGGTTTCATACAGCGTAGCAAAATTAGTCGCGGTACGTGTCAGGGTTTGTCCTACAGCACCCCTAAATCTAAAATAACGTTGTGCAGTTGGCAATATGTCCCTAACCCTGATCATAAACACCTGTTCATTAAAATATAAGCGGTCGCGTACCAGTAATCCTGTGCTGACCGCTCCTGCCGCCGCTTGGGTAACAAACGTATATTTTGCAGAGTTGATCACTACATTTGCTGCTGCAGCAGCACCGGCTTTATCTCCGCTGTATAGTTTGATTCTTGCTTCCAGTGCTTTTACACCATAGTAATTCAGCTTGTTCCGTCTGGTACGTAAATCGCTGGTCACAATCGGATCAACGGGCAACAGCAAACTCTCCGCTTCCTTCAGGTCAGCTAATGCAAATTTGACTACATCTGCAGTTGTAGATGGGATTTCTGCATTTTCATTGACTTCTTTTTTGTAAGGGATGGCCTTTAAATTGGCACCTGCAGTATATTCAGGGCCGAACATCCGTAATAGATCAAAATGTATGAAGGCCCTTAAGGCTAAAGCCTCACCACGCAATAGTGCATACGAATTGTTGCTCAGCACAGACCTATTTGTCTCCGCATTCTGAATGATTTTATTGGCTGCGGCAATCGCACTGTAACTTGAAGACCAAATGGCATTGGTATACCCTTTGACTTCTGTTGAGGCATAGTTCAAGACTTGTGATTGTTGCAGTGAAACATCTGCGTTGGTATTGAGTGTTGAATAATTCTGTGCCAGCGCAGATACAAAACCCATAGAAAGGTTATCTCCGTAAAGACTGCTACTCGCCATCTGGCCGTATACTCCCGACAAGGCTTGTTGAAAACCAACTTCTGAAGTAAACAACTGTTCCTCAGATAAATTTGTTTTGGGCTGTACATCCAAAAACTTTTTACAACTGGAAAACATCGCAACTATTGCAAGAATTCCTATAATTAATGTTGTTCTTTTCATTGGGGTATGAATTTGTCTTTTCAATTTAAAATCTTGCATTCAGACCAAATGTGTATTCTCTGGCAAATGGGTTATCTGTACCACGTTCAACTCGAATGGTGCTTAATGTGACCACATTGTTTGTTGTTGCACTAACGCTCAAGTTCTGCAAGCCTAACTTTTTAACGAATGGCATTTTGAACTGGTAGCTTAAGTTAACTGAGCTGAGCTGAATGTTATTGTCACGCTGAACAAAACGTGAGGTAAGCTTCGTGAGCGTTGGTGAACCTGTAATCCTTCGATAAGGACTGATGCTACCTGGTCCGGTCCAACCCAGGTCATAGGCTCTTCGGTCAACATTGTTGCGTGCATCGACACCTTCCACCCGATTCAACAACGTACTGTTGTACAGATCCGCACCGTAGTTATAGGCAATGCTAAAGCTGAAGGTAAAACCTGCATATACTAAATTCGAATTCACAGCACCGGTCCAGACTGGACGACTATCACCAACGTAAGTCTTATCGTTCACATCCCAGACAAAAGTTGGAGTGCCATCCGATTTTAAATAAACTTCCTGACCAGTAATGGGATCAATACCGAGGGATCTGACGGCATAAATTCCAGTTGTTGATCTCCCTTCAATAAACTGGGCATTTTCAACAGTTTGATTGGCGTTATTGGTATTTAGCGCTGCATTAAAGGCCCTAAGTTTATCAGAAAGTTCCTTTAAGACAGATTTATTAGTAGCCGCATTCACTGCAAGATTCCATTTTAAGCCCTTACGGGGTTCAGATAATATAGTGTAACCCAAATCGAGCTGTAATCCTTTGTTCTGAATTTTGCCTAGATTTTCGGTATACGACGGAAAGCCAGTACTAGGTGCCAGGGAAACTGTAGTCAAAGCATTCTGGGTTACTTCGTTATAGAACTCCGCATTGAAAGTTAGACGGCTATTAAAAAATGCGGAAGCAATACCAAGATTTGACTTCAACACCTGCTGCCAGCTCAAATTGGGGTTTCCTAATCCGCCGGGGAATGCACCCACTTCACCGAAGTAGCCCGTATTTGTCCCCAGATTATACCTGAACTGTGCTGCGTAAGGATTCTGTACAGATGTACCAGTAGAACCGTAGCTGCCACGAAGCCTCAGCAGGTTGATCGTTTCGCTATCCCTCAGAAAATGTTCGTTATTGATATTCCATCCCAATCCTGCAGACCAGAAATTGCCAAATTTGTTATTTTCTCCATAGGCCGAGGAGCCATCCCTGGTGTAAGTGAAATCCGTAAAATACCGGTTATCATAAGAATAGTTGGCGCTTCCGGTGTACGAAAGGTTATTGATTGTACTCTCGCTACCTGTAGGCCTGCTGTTTAAATACTGCGCGGCAAACAGGATGTTATCTAAACGGTCAAAAGGGAAACCCTGTGTAGAGACCGCATAAGAATTGACTTGTGCACTCGCTAGCCTGAAGCCTGCATATACGGTAACACCGTGCGCTCCGAAATTCTTGTTGTAATTTACAGATCCTGTCCCATCCATAGCAAAAGAAGAACTGTTATCAATAGAATAGCTACCCTTAGCACTCAAATCTGCGACACCATTGAAACGGCTGTCTAGTGCAGAATAGAAATTATCTATCGTACCGTTTACTTTTGTGATTCCCAGAGCCCCGTTGAACCACAAAGAATTATTGACATCGTAACGAACAGTCGTATTATTCCTTAGATTGAAATTCTTGTTTCTGTTATTAATGGTGTTATATGTGATGTCCATCAATGGATTCAATACAACTGAACTACCTACTCCGAAGCCCATGTTGATATTCTCCAGGTATTGATTAACATTACCATTTTCATCATAAGGCTTCCAATAAGGATTCAAATCCAGGTACTGACCAAATTCTCCATAAGGCGAGTCATTAGAAATGACCTGTGTTGCAATACTATTGTTTTGAAATGTTAGTTTATTCGTCCTATAACTCAGCGTAAAACTTCCAGCATAATTTTTTCTGTCCTGACCTTTCATGACCCCCTGTAAAAGGTTTCCACTAAATGTGAGGTTAAAGGTCAGCGACTGGTCACCGCCCCTTAAAGACAGATTAGTTCTATTGTTGATACCCGTTTGAACAGGAATAGATTTCCAGTCGGTGTTCACTCCACTTACCACCGCTTTATACCTTTCCGAATTGATGAAATCACCTCTATAGCTATTGGTGAATCCTACACGCCGTTCAAAATCCAGCTTTTCTGCTGAATTCAGCATGTTGTAGACAGACAGGTCTGGCGAGGCTAAGGTAAAATTGTTGTTTAGGGATACTTCTACTTTCCCTCTTGGCGGCAGGATTGTGGCTACAACCATAACCCCATTACCCCCACGGGAACCATACATCGCCGTAGCCGAAGCATCCTTTAACAAAGTTACCGAAGCAATCTGATTCATGTCCAGGTCTACAATTGCCTGCAATGAAACCTGAAATCCGTCGAGAATAAATAAAGGCATATTTGGGTTCCCAGCGAGTTCCGCTCCAAGAGTCGGATATGAAGTCTGCCCACGCATGGTAACCTCCGGAAGTACGTTAATATTCCCTCCGATTTTGTTATTGGGAATTATTCGGAAAGATGGATCTAGAGCAGCAATACCAGCGAAAACATTTACAGGATTTACAGCCTTAAGTTCGGCAGCAGTCATGGTCTTCGCAGCTCCCGTATAGGTACTGACTTTTCTATCGACCATCCCCGTAATCACAGTCTCGTTCAGTACCAGCTGCTCTTGTGTCATGTAGATTGTATAATTCGAGTTTGCTGAGATGGGTACTTCAACTGTTTTATAACCCAAAAATCTAAATTCTAAAGATTCAGCACCTTTGGATATACTGATGGTAAATTTGCCATTTTTGTCGGTCTGTACCGCAGATTTCGTTCCTTTGATAGATACCGTAACGCCAGGGATACCCAAGCGATCATTAGCATCACCTACAAAACCAGAAATCACGTCCTGTTTCTGAGATTTAGATGCCTTGACGACGACGGTTTTGTCCCGAATCAAATAGTCAAGGTTCTGTCCTTCAAAAATCAGATTGAGCACATCTGCCAATTCTGAGTTTTTGACATTAATACTTACGTCCTGGGTATTTTCCAATAAATTATCGGTATAAAAGAAGTTATAACCGGTTTGCGCCTTCAGCGCTTTAAAAATTGACTTCAAAGGTGCACTTGTTTTAGACAAAGTTATTCTCTGGGCGAGGCTGGAAGCACTGACCTGCATGAAGCATGCTATTAATATTACGATGGTTAAGCGCATAGTTAGCAATAATTTTAGGTACAGCCGTTTAGGCTTACCAAATTTCCTGGAATTTTGATACATTAGTGGTTGGTTTGGTTGAGCAGGTTCCCTCTCTTTCGACGGTGTGGGAGCTTGCGGTTTTAACGTTTGATTTTTAAATTGAATGTTCCAAACTGTAACCAGGTCCTGATTTCAGGTTAGGATCTGGTTTCGTATATATGGTCTTCCTTTATTGTAACTTTATTCTCATATGTTTTAGTTAAGGGTAAATATTCCTGTTAGTTATCGGTTTAGGCATTTCTATTTAGAGACGTATATTTTCCTTCCTTTAATTTCAAAATGGGCTTCTCCGGTAGATTCCACAATGTCCAGCACTTTAGATATCTTGTCGAAACGTGATACCCCACCACTAAATCTTTCATTTGTCTGAGGACCTACATAGATCACCTCAACATTATACCAGCGTTCTACCATTTTCATGATGTTTTCTATAGGCTCACTTTCCACTACAAACTCATTGTTTTTCCAGGCCACAGCTACATCAGTGTCTACTTCCGCAATCCGGATTTTACCTACACCCAATCTGGCTTGCTGACCGGGTTTCAATATCCTGGTCAAACCAAAAGCACTCAACTTCACGCTTCCCTCCAGGAGCGTGGTTTTGGTTACGTCATCATCTACATAGCTGTTGATGTTAAAATGAGTACCCAGTACCTCTACATCCTCTTTATCTGTTTTTACTATGAATGGGTGAACTTTATCCTTTGCAATCTCGAAATAGCCCTCGCCACTCAGTTTAACTACACGCTTTCCATTTTCAATTAATGAAGTATTATAAGTTAGACTCGAAGCGGCATTTAAATAAACAAGAGAGCCATCCGGTAAATGGATCTGGTAAGTTTCTCCTCTCGCTGTGCTTAGTGTATTTACATGACCTATCTCTGAACCATTTCCCTCGATATGATAAATCAACTGTCCATTTTCAGATTTAGTGATCACCACACCAGCTTCTTTGGCCAGTTGCCCTTTTGCCACGTCAGCCAGCCTGATTTTCTTACCATTTGCTAAAGTCAGGGTCGCCCCAACTTTTCCTGGTATGATCTCTTCCTTTTTCGCAATCTGCGAACCGTTATCTTGTCCGATTTCAGGAGCGTTGAAGAAATATACTCCTATTACAATAAAGGCTACAGCAGCAGCAACGGCTGCCAGATAGCTATAAAGTGACTTACTGGCTGGAGGCTGCTTCAACTCCAGTGATAAACGCGACCATATCGCCGCCTTCGCCGAACTCATATCATGATCAACAGCTTGTTTCAGTTCCGCCTTAGTAATGTGATTGTACCATTCGTCAACGATCAGTCTTTCTTCCTTGGTAGCGGTTCCATCCTGATATTTTGCAATTAACTGTTTGACACTTTCATTATCCATTTTACGCGATTTTCTTGGAGTATATTGGTAAGACACCTGCTTATCGGCAAAGGACTAGTCTAAGAGAAAAAATATTTTAAAAAATTCAGCTTAGTGGGAAAGGCATTCGAAAAGAAGCAAATTTTTTATTGGCATTCGAGATTCAGGGCCTTAATAGAAATAGAATCAACAATGAAGGCAGGTCTAATCTGTCCCGCAAGATATCTTTAGCTCTTTTAATTTGATTTTTGACAGTAGACTCTGATTTATTCAGCTCCAGCGCGATTTCGGCATTACTCAAATGCAGTTTCCGGCTCATTTCGAATACTTTTCGTATTTCGTCAGGCAGATTCTGGATCTCCTGCTCGATCAATGCCTGCAATTCTTTCAAATGCATGAGCTCATCTGTAGAGGTGGTACCCTCTTCATAGAAACGTTTCAAATCATTGAGGTAGTTGGCGGCAACCCGCTCATGGCGGATGTCATTCAAGATTGCGTTTTTAACTGCACGGTATAAATAAGAGTTGAGGCTGGTAGTCAGTTCGAAATCCGCTGCTTTTCTCCAGAGTGTTGCAAATACATCATGCACAGCATCCTGAGCCAGATCGTCATCATGTAGAAGACGTTTTGCGTGCAGGTACAGAACCGACCAATAGCGCTCATAGATTTCCGTAAAAGCATGATCATCTTTACTCTTTAGTAAAGTAACCAATTGCTGATCCGTGTAATTGCTATAATCTTTCATGAGATTCACCTGACTCTAAAATACAAATATAAAATCAAATATAGCTGGACACTACTTCTATCATTCTATTTCATCCCAATTTTGACCTGATTACGCGTTTATTTACTGAATCCAATCCCCATTCCCTTTAAGGCACTCAAAACTTCTTTTGCGATAATCGCGTTCCCCTTATCGGAGGGGTGTAAACCATCATAAGTCATATTGATGGCCGCGCTGGGATAAGGATATTCATCATTTATGGGATCGAAAGGCAAATCTATAGATTTGGGATAAATGTGGTTTTTGTACTTATGGGTTTTCGGATCTTTAAGCCGTTTTAAATTAACAAGGTTTTCCATTTTCAGTAATGGATGATGATACAAATCTACCACCGGAAAACCTTCACAAATTACCAGCCTGGATTTTGTTGTTTTCCACCTGCGGAGGTCATCATAGCGAGCCCCTCCAGCGCCAGTTCAACCATTCTTTCAAAGTACCATCTGCCGGAACCACCGACTGGATGCATAATGAAAGCGCAAACTAATATAGGGACTTATTTAATGCTAGCTGAACTCCTGCTTTATTAGGTTTTGAAACGGGAATTTTATCTCCTGTAACGAGTAATAAGGCTCCTCCGTCTTCTTTAATCCAGCTTTTTACATAGCTGATATTGACCATATGGCTTTGATGGGTGCGCAAAAAACCGATAGGCTTTAAAAGATCCGTGTATTCTTTGATCGATCTGGAGACTACGATCCGATCACCGTTAATCAAGTAGAAAGACGTATAGGAATTGTCGGCTTCACACCGCACAATGTCGGCCACCTCTACGTACCGTATTTCGTGCAGTTGCTGTAACGCAATTTTACTGGGTTTTGATCCGTCATTATTGATATGACTTAATAAAAAAGTCAGCTGTTGATTTCTCTCCCGAGCCAGCATTTTCTCTTCTGCCTTATTCACTGCAACGATCAATTCAGGTATAGCAACGGGCTTAAGCAAATAATCAAGGGCGGCGAACTTTATGGCCTCAATCCCGTATTTGTCAAATGCGGTTATAAAAACCACCTCGAAATTCTTCATCGGTAATAGTCGAAGTAATTCAAAGCCAGAGCGATTGCCTAACTGTATATCAAGGAATAAAACATCTGGCCTATGTAGCGTGATTAACTCAACAGCAGTATCAATTTCCGTGGCGGTGCCAAGCAAATTTACTTGTGGACAATACTTTTGGATGAGCAATGCCAGATTTTCGATGTTTGTTTGCTCGTCGTCAACTATTATTGCTTTCATGAATTATAACCATTGAGCTAATGTGATTTTTACTGTCGTATTTCCGGGGTCTGAAGCTATTGACAACGTAATAGGACACTCGATATATATTTTATTTAATAAAGCTATTCTTTTTTTACTCAACTTCAATCCCAAGCCAGGATTTTCGTGTGAAACATCAAATCCGTCTCCATTATCACTCACTATTAAAATAAGGTCTTTAGCATTTTTCAAAAGCCGGACAATAATCCTCCCATCGCTCTTTACAGATGCCATCCCATGTTTTACTGCATTTTCCACAAAAGGCTGCAAAAGCATCGCCGGAATTTCTACATTACTAAAATTTAAACTCTCTTCTACTTGTATATCAAAGTCAAAAGAAAAACGCAATTGCTCCATTGAAAGATAGTCCTGAAGTAGTTCAACTTCCGCATTTACACTAATCAAAGCATCGTCATCCAAAACATTCCGTGTGAGTCTTGCGAATTTATTAAGATAACCGTTTGCTTTTTCAATCTCATTCTTATTCATTAAACTCTGGATTCCGCTCAAAGCATTGAACACAAAATGGGGATTGAGTTGAGACCTAACCACGTTCAGTTCACTCTGAGAGATCTCTGTCTGTAGATTGGCAAGTAATAACTTATTTCTGCTCTTCTTTTTTACTGAATAAATAACGACAACAGCTACAATGCTTAAAAAACCGAATCCAGCGAGACCAATTAGAAATACTTCCTTACCAGTGTAGGTTCTGGGAGAAGTTAAAACATTGAAGGAGAACCTGGCTGTGTTGCGGTTAGCGTCCTTTGTGGCCTCAAGATAGCTGGAATGAGGAGAAACAATCACCTCGTACTCCCCCGGCTTCTGGAAATAATCTGCGTCAATAGTATAATTAGGAATCCCCCCGTAAGAGTTATAAGACCAATTGTTTGAATGCAGCAAAGGACTTCTCCCATCTTTATCTTTGTATATCAAGTAGATGAAATATGCAAAATCGAGGTCTGTTTTATCCATAGAAATATACACCCCTTTATTTTTCCTGCTGATCTTAAACTCTGCATCTTTCTTTAAATCAATTATATCATGGCGATAGGCTTTGAGATTCTTATTGAAATCACCCTGCTTCACTAATGCCTTCTCGATGATCTTAGCGGCAATCAAAGGTTTATTATAGATAATAATCGTTGTCACCTGGCTTGCGTCCGGCAACCTATATATCTTAACCGTCAGCTTTTTGTTGGCTATGTTTTCGATCCCAAAGTCCATGGTTAAATAGCCCGGCCAGCTACTTCGATTATTCCATATGAAATTAATTTTTGTGAGTAAACCATTTGATACAATTGTATTAGTATCATTTTCTACAACCGTATATCGGTAATAGCTAAGACTGTCTTTTCTTAGTCGGGTAGTAAGCAGAATTTTACTGGCCCCTTCCAGGTAAACAACAGTTCCCAAAGGGTCGTTTGTTATGGGGTTAAAAGGACTGATCGATTTTGTGTTAGGATCAACTTGCAGTGTCACCACAATCTTCGAGTTTAAGGAATTTACCCCGTAATTAGCGGGTGTTCCGGTTTCAGTATCTATAACTGGTAACTTTCGCTGTGCCGAAGAACTAGCCGAAAGCAAGAAAAAAAGGAATATAAAAAACTTTGTTTTCATCTCTAATAGGAATTGCGGTATTACTGTTTTATAAGTTCTTGAAATCTTTTTCTTAAACTCTCAGGATCAGTCTGTCGGACATTAGCATCAATCACATTTCCTTTTTTATCAATCAAAGCAGCATGCGGAATACCGCCAACCTTGAATTTACTGCTCAAAATATTCCATTCATCGGTACTAATCCTAAAATGTTCACCTTTTATAGCGGGTATCCTATTGTTGTAGGTGGTCAAGGGCGAAGTTTGATTTGTGACATAAACAAAGGCGATTTTTTCATTTTCAAATTCCTTCTTCAAGGGTTCAATACGTTCTATACCATCAATGCAGGGAGCGCACCATGTAGCCCAAAAATCCAGGTACACCACTTTACCTTCAAACTTCCGCATCATTTTTTCATATAGGCTGTCGGCTGGGTTTTTGCCCGTTTGGTTGACCACAAATCCTTTTTTTATCAGGCTATTTTCTTCAATCTTTTTCTTTACCCGTTCGTTTGACCGGATAATATAAGCATAAAAGTAAGGTTCATCCATGTAGATTTTTATCTGATTTAGCCGATCCTTATTGTACGGAAGAAAAAAGTCTTCCATATTTTGTAAAATATCCTGTGTTTTCATGATATCTATAGCCAAACCATCCGGGACGTTCAAAAGTTGTTTTAGCCTTGAATATCTCTGTTTCTGATTATACTCCCAGGCTACCGCAATCATTTGCTGCTCATATTTTTCCAGGAATTTCTTTTGTTTGTCCCCGATGTTTATAGCCTTACCGATTCTACTTGCTTCATCAAGAAAATCGATGGTCTCTGGAAAGCCGGCCATCACTTTCAGTTCCTCCTGTGTAAACGACAGGTATGTCTTCAATTTATTTAAAAGCGAGGAAGTGGAAATCGTCTGAAACTTTTCGAAGCCAGGTAGATCAATAAATTTCAGCCGATTTATAAAGAATCGAAAGAATGTTGATTCACAGTTGTAAGGATCATTGATGTTTAAGTCTTTTAAGAATTCCCGGTAATAATTCGCGTCTGGGGAAATAACTGGATGACCATGTCGCGTACAGTAGTCCTTATATTCAAACAACTGCATAGCGATTTTAAAAACAATTGTCGATTTGAGTAGCCGGTAAGCCTTATCGCTGATATGAGCACTATCACGGAACTTATCTAAAGCACTGATCTGTAACGACATCAACTTTTGATAGTATTGCTTGTACTCATCGGGACTGAAATTTTCGCGGTAAGCTACCTGATAATTGATGTCTTCTAAATGCCTGGCGGAAGCAAGTTCATGATTAATTGAAGCTAAATCTCCCATCGTCTTAGGCTTTTCATTCTTATCTTTAAGATTAAATACCTGAAATACAGACTTGCCTGGTTCACAGTAAATATTGCTGGCAGCTCCGTTCATTCTGACAAATACTTCCTGAGGATAGTGCATGGGAAACTTTGCGGAAAATGTCCCGTCAGGATGGATATTGATTAAGTAGCTTTCCTGCAAACCAGTGATGATGTTATTGACGATAACATTTCCTGTAGTAAAGCCAAGCTCAGCAGAATATCCTTTCAGATATCCGCTATAGCTGACCGAATCGTTTTTGAAGATGGTGTTTACCGGAAGGACGGTTTTTTGCTGGCCGAGGCAAACGCTGGACAATAAGCAAAGTAAAAGCGCGTAAAATAGTTTCATAGCCTGATTTTTCCATAAAACTGCAGCAAATAGCCATCAGCATCAAGGATAAAGTTGAAAGGAATTGCTTCCGGCTTGTATCAGCTCTGTTTCAAGTTGAATTTCAAACTAAGTTCCTTCTATAAATACACTGGCAGGATGACCTTTTGCGATGGCAAATTTTATTTGAAATTGTAATTTTCCAAGTGTGTTATCTTGAACAGAGGCACTTAGAAATGCAATGGTCAGAAAAGACAACAGGCAGTTTAGTTTGAGTATCCTCATATTAGTTCGGTCTAGCTGACTATTGGACTATTAAGGTGATAAAACTCAGGCAATCTATCTCAGCGCTAAGATGTGAGTGCTATAAAAATGGTGATACCAATTCTATGACTTCGAAAGCCGTCTCCGCCATCTTGTTTCCTTTATTATCCAGCAAAGGATTTACTTCTGCGACTTCCAGGCAGACTACTTTTCCGGATGCGAGAATTGCCCTAATCAGCTCAATAACTTCATACTGATCAAATCCTTTAGCAACCGGAGTGCCGGTTCCAGAGGATATCAGGTCACAGTCCATACTGTCCACATCGAAAGAGATGTAAATCATTGCACAGCCGGACAATCTGGACAGCGTTTCTTCCACACAAGCAGGCATTCCACGGAACCTGATTTCATCGACCTTGTAGTTCCTGATTCCCAGGCGACTGATCAATTGATCTTCCGCATCCTCTGTATCCCTTACTCCAAAATAGACCAGGTGTTCAGCATCCAGTTTAGGCAGGTCAGTCCCGATGGTTTTTAATCCATCCCAATAGGCCAGGGTCTCTCCTTCCACTGGGTTGATCTGGCAATCCAGGTTATCATTGGCAAGGGCCGCCGCAAGGGGCATCCCATGAATGTTGCCAGAAGGAGAAGTATAGGGCGAATGCAGGTCCGCATGGGCGTCTATCCACACCACACCCAGGCTCTGGTCCGGAAAGGCAGCTTTTATACCGCTGATGGTCCCCAATGCAGAAGAATGGTCCCCCGAGAACACCAATGGAAAATAACCCGAGGATAAGGTTTCTTTTACGGATTCCGACAAACGTGTGCATTGCTGCAGCACCTGACCTATTCGTTTTGCAAAAGTATTGCGGTCTTTGTCGTAGATGCTTTCATTGTGCGTCTTTACATCTACAAAAGGATAACTATTGAAATAGTCACTGCCTTTGTTGATCGCAGCGATCTCAATTGCATCTATTCCCATATCAGAACCACGCGTGCCCGCTCCGATATCAGACCTGTTTTTTACCAGTTTGACCAATTTTTTCATGATGCGGATACAAAATCGGTTAAGGATTTTTCGATAATCTGCAGACATGCTATGATCTGCGTTTCTGTGATCACCAAAGGTGGGGCCAGCCTGATCTTATTGCCATGAGTTGGCTTGGCCAGTAGCCCGTTCTCCTTAAAGCGCATGCAGATCTCCCAGGCCAGATCCGAATGCTCATCACAGTCGATCACAATCGCGTTCAGTAAACCTTTCCCCCTTACCAACCTGATCAGTTTGATCCGTTTGGCCATCTCTTCCAGTCCTGCCCTGAACAGTACACCCAACCTGGCTGCATTTTCTGCAAGCTTTTCGTCCAGCACCACCTGCATGGCCTCCATCGCAACTGCACAGGCCAGTGGATTTCCTCCATAGGTCGAACCATGTTCCCCTGGCTGTATCGTCAGCATCACTTCATCATCGGCAAGCACGGCCGAGACTGGAAGTACACCTCCGGAAATTGCTTTGCCCAGGATCAGTACATCCGGACGATCTAATTTCTCCGTCGAGCCAACTTCATAAGATGCCAGCATGCTTCCCGTACGGGCGATCCCAGTCTGAATCTCATCCGCAATGTAAAGCACATTGTATTTTTTACACAGCGCATGCACACCCGGGAGGTAGTTTTCGTCCGGTAATACCACCCCTGCTTCACCCTGGATCGGTTCCACAATAAATCCGGCAATACCAGGATCTTCTGCAAAAAGCTGTTCCAGAGCAGCAAGATCATTATAAGGCACCTGGACGATCCCTGGTACAAATGGTCCAAAATCTTTTTTTGCACTGTCATCATCCGAAGCCGAAATCACAGAAATCGTCCTGCCATGGAAGTTACCTTTCGCAAAAACTATTTTTGCTCCTTCGCCAGAAATACCCTTTACCTTATAGGCCCATTTCCTGCAGAGTTTCATGGCACTTTCTACTGCTTCCACCCCTGAATTCATGACCAGTGCTTTATCATATCCAAATAAACTACATAGGTATGCTTCGAAAGCACCCAGCTGATCATTATAGAACGCACGGGAAGTGAGGGTCAGTTTTTCCGCCTGCCGCTTTAGGGCGGCGATGATCCTTGGATGGCAATGCCCCTGATTTACCGCAGAATAAGCCGAGAGAAAATCGTAGTACTGCTTACCTTCCACATCCCAGAGCAATACACCCTCTCCTTTTTCCAGCACTACCGGCAGCGGGTGGTAGTTGTGTGCCCCATACTGGTTTTCCTTTTCAATCAGTAATTCAGTTTTGCCAGATTGTACAGTTGATTGCATAATTCTTATATTTGGTTAGACGCACAAAAATAGATAAATTTAAACTTATTACCTGACATAAAAGTCAATTTAACTTTAAAACAAAGATTAAAAATCAATTTTCAACACCCATGGAACGGATCGACGATTTTGACATACAGATTTTAAACTTCCTGGAGCAGGATGGCAGGATGGCTTATTCTGCTATAGCCGCGGAACTGGGGGTATCCAATACGATGGTCCACCAAAGAATAAACAGGCTCACAGAACAGGGTATTTTAACAGGAATTAAACCTGTTCTTGACGAAAAGAAACTGGGCTATGACTGGGGTGCATTTACGGGGATTAGCCTGGAAAAAGACCATGACTCTGACCGCATCATCGAAGAACTCAAGAAAATACCTGAAGTAACCGAGTGTTATTACATCACCGGAACCTACACGCTGTACCTCAAAATTGCAGCAAAAAACCACCAGCACATGCGGAGTATCCTGTATGATCAAATTGACAACATCCCTGGAATTGCCAAAACCGATTCTATCATTGAAATGGGCTGTGCATTTAAAAGGAATATTATCTTATAGCTGCATTACGTCTTTGCATGCTATGGTATTGATAAAGCGTTAATTTTAAAAGACATTCGCTCTACATGTCAATAAATTTCAGCTCGGGTGTAGCGTTTCCTGTACCAAAACCGTTTGCACTATCGAAGAACCATTTTATTGCTAAACTTGAATTTAATTAACGTCTTATGACTACTTCATCA
This sequence comes from Pedobacter sp. GR22-6, assembly GCF_037402555.1. Classification (NCBI taxonomy): domain Bacteria; kingdom Pseudomonadati; phylum Bacteroidota; class Sphingobacteriia; order Sphingobacteriales; family Sphingobacteriaceae; genus Pedobacter; species Pedobacter sp. GR22-6. Next base: position 488,023 of record NZ_JBBEUC010000002.1, on the reverse strand, counting down.
ACTCTTGGAAAGGCCCTTTTATTTTTAGCGGTCATTGGATTAGCTGGCTGTAAAAAAGAAAATGAACAGCAGCTCCGTTTCACTTTAGCCAGTGGATATTCTATTTCGGTCAATAATGGCAACGTCCTTGTCAACGGCTTTAAGAATGACAACAATACGTTTAGCACGAAATATTGGGTTAACGCTAAGGTTTCCAGTCCATCCGGATTTACAGCACTCGTTAAAAACCAAACCGGTTACCGTCAGTCGGTTGACGATCAATTCCGAGCGGTTTATTCCTATAAAGACCTTAACGGACAACTACAAAATTACCAATTCGACCAGGGTAGTCTTGCAAAGGGGGGCAAGATGTTCTATTATAAAAACGATGCCTTAGTCAATATGGATACTGACAGCATTGGAACCATATCATGCGTAGCTTTTTACAATGGGCAATCCTATTTTGCTGGCGCACTAGGAAAAATCACATCCAGCGAAGCAGGCAATTATCTGCGTCCATTAACCCCATTCGTATGGGATGGTCACTCCTCCATGATCTTACTTCCACTCCCCAAACAAACTTTTAATTTCCAGGGTGTCAGTAGTATCTATATACCAGGTCCAAATGAAATCTATGTTGGAGGACGTTGCAGTGTACCCATGTATTGGAAGAATACAGAGCCTGTTGTACTGGACGAACGTTATGGAGAAGTTTGGCAGATCACTAAATCCGGATCTGATGTTTATGCAGTTGGCCTGATCAATAAACGCAATTCCAACAGCACGGGGCATACCGCATGCTATTGGAAGAATGGAAAACTCCAGGAACTGGAAGATCTTGCCCAGGCTTATGGAATATTCATTAATGGCGAGGATGTTTATGTGACCGGATCGGTTGGAAATGTGCCAATTGATTACAAACCCTGCTATTGGAAAAATGGGGTAAGGGTTGACTTACCAATGTAAGCAACCTTAATAGCCAGCCCTTAAGACTATACGAACTCACCAAAGTGCCAAAGTATTCCAGAAGGATCATGTAGAAAACATTCTTTTCCCCAATTTTCTGTTCGGATTGGGACGAGTCTGACTTCCGGGTATTTTGCTGTAAGTTCCATACCACTCAAAGCATCCCAGATTTCCGCTACACTTTCAACCTGAAAAAATACCATGGTATTGTCTATCCAGTCTTTTATATAGGCATGCTGCAAATAAAAACCCAGGTCGCCCCATTTAAACAAGGATAAAGACGAATTTAAGACAGTTTCGCTAAAGCCCAAGTCCTTATAAAAATCCCTTGACCGCTCAAAATCCTTAGCACCGATAAAGGGCCGAATGGAGGTCGCTTTTTTTTGACTTAAATCGTTCATTTTTTTGCATATTTAGTACTTCTAATACCGTTCCAGGTCAAATATAAGAAAAACTTACTGGCGGTCAGTTCTAGTGAAAATTGACTCCAGCCTTTTTTGTAGCTCGCCGTTTGGCTGAAAACCAATCTCTTTCATCAGAATTTCGCCATCCGGGCTGATCAGGTAAGTCGTAGGCACTCCTACTATCGCAAATATTTTCCGTGCCAGGTTCTGGTTATCCAATACCTGCACCCAGGGCAAGGCTTGCTTTGGCAACTCATCCAGCCAGGCTTGTTTATTTTGATCTAAAGAGATTCCCAATATCTCAAGCCGATCGCCCTTATACTTCGCATATTGAGTTTTCAGATGAGGAAAGGATGCCTTGCATGGGCCGCACCAACTGGCCCAAAAGTCGATCAGAACATACTTACCGCGCAAACTGCTAAAACTGATTTCCTTGCCATCGGGATTGGGCAGGCTAAAATCCTCCACTTTATTGCCTATCGCCGAACGCTTCATTCCCCCGATCAGCGTGGCCATTGCCTTCCCTTCTTCTGTCTGCTTTTGCCGGGTCGACAAACATTCGAAAATAGATGAAATTTCTCTTTTTTCCAGGTGAACACTATAGCTCCGCATGGCCGCAACTGCCGCATATGAATCCGGATGCTGTGCTACGAATTGACTTACCAACCTGGTCATTACTACAGTCATCATGGAATCTGACTGAAGATCTTGCTTTTTTTGCTGCGTGTATTGCTTGTGAAGTGTTAAAAAATCTACAGCTGCCTTTTCACCACTGATCTTTCCTGAATGAAGCCCTTCCACGATATTTGCATCTTTCAGCAGCAGCTCCCCGGGTCCGTCGGTAATCACCACAAAGGGAAATACCCTTTGTCGAACCTTGATGTCGTATTCCATATAAAGAGTTGCTGTTATACCGGGGCTATACGCGTAACTGTATTTAAACCTACCATCAGGTCCAACGAAGGTGGAGTCTTCCGGCAGGCCCTTATTAAAATAGATAATCACTTTGTTATTTCCCTTGTTATCGCCAATTACATTACCCCTGAGGACTACATTTCCCTGGGCAAATGCTGCTGTTGCCCCAAAAAGGGACAACAGCAGCAGGATAATTTTGCTTTTCATAGTGTTTTAATTAAAGGGCCTGGTATCGAGAGGCCGACCCCAACCCGGATTAAACTGAAGAACAGTATTCACAATATTGAAAACGAAATCCGGCGAGTCTACCCTGCCCGTATAGTTGTTGTTTCCGATCGTATGCACCACCTGGGCTTTGCTCCAGGGCTTTCCTGTGTCCAGTACCAGTCGTTTTAGGTCCAGAAAACGCTTCAGTCCGCCAATCGGCAGTTCACGTCTCCGCTCGTCCAGCACTTGCTGTATGACCTGATCCTGTGTCCCGACAGTCAGGGCCGGTGTCCCGGTCACATAACGGCGCTGGCGCAGGGCATTCAGATCAGCTATTGCCAGGTCCAGCCTGTTGGTACGGGCATAACCTTCCGCACGCATCAGCAATACTTCCGGATAGGTGAAACCATCAGTCATTTTTGTTTTGTTAAAGCGATAATTACTGATACGAGTTCCATCATTATAGCCACCACCCAGCGTTGTATTGTAACCAGGAGAATTGATAAAAAACAACTTAAATCGGAGGTCGCTAGTCTGGTTATACAAACCAATCAATTCTGCGGAAGGATAAGACAATGAAGTACCGATGCCGGCATTATTGTCTGTCCCCCTGTAAAACAACATCTCCCGGTGGTTGACCAAATTATGTAAATTATCTTGCGTTGTTCTCAATGCAGCAGTCCATTCATTGGTATTTGGTGTTACTACCGAAAACGTGTTGTAATCATAAATCAGTTTCGATGCCTCTCCACCAGCATTGTCCCAGGCTAAATTGGCATAGTAGGCTACGCTGTCATATCTCTTGGTAAAAAGATGATAATTGGCCAGCATCGCATAACCTGTACCTTTATTGGCGCGCGAGGGCCAGCCAGATGCTGACGGTAAATTGGGCAATGCTGCATATAAATCTTTTGCTACATGCTTCATCATTTCTTCAGAAGTAGAAAGTTGCGGGATAGCGGTACCAAGATCCGGACTGGTTACATAAGGGACTGTTTTAGTGTCATTGTTCTCGCCTGGTTTATACACGGGGCCATAAATAAGGTTCAAATTGAAATAGCACCAGGCTCTTCCTACCAATGCCTGTGCCGTAGCAGTTTTTGCCAGTGTTTCTTCAGTAGGTGTTTTTTTATCTACGCCGCGAATTCCTTCAATTATATTATTGAAATAAGATACCTGTGGGTAAGCTCCGGCATTCGAATTGGCACTCCAGAAATAATCGTATGTTCTTGGATCATTATAAGGCTGTCGGAAAATAAAAGAATAATACCTGCCAATATTCGGATGGTTATTCAGGATAAAACCCACCTTAGCTTGTCCCTCAGATATGGCAAGGTTATCGGTGAGATAAGAAAGATTGCTTCCTCTACCAGCATCCACGAAATTCAACTCAAGCCCTGTAGAAAAATCAAGCAGGTGATCATAATCCGCAACACTAGTTGGAATAAGGGTGCCTTTAGGCTTTACATCCAGGAATTTCTTGCAGGAACTAAGTGAAACAATCCCTGCAACACATATATATATAAATAAATTTCTCATGTTGTAATGTTTAGAAATTAACAGAAAGACCAAAGTAAAATTCCGGACGTAGCGGCAAATTGCGAACGATTGTACCACCTGTAGTATTGGTCATGGTTTCTGGGTCAATGTTGTCGTTATTGGCAGTAGCCATCCATAGGTTCCTTCCCTGGAAATACAACTTTATATTATTGAAACCACTCTTGCCCCAAACCCGGTTATTAAACGTGTAGCCCAATGTCAAATCCCTTAATTTTATATAATTGCCACGTTCGACCAAGATATCACTGTAAGGATAATACCATCCATCAGCACTGGAAGTAGATAATCTTGGATAAATTGTATTGGCTTCATCACCTGCTTTTCTCCAACGCTCAGCTACGTATTTGTTTTCGATATTAGATCCAAAATAGGTATCACGACGGAACACAAATCCCAATTGGGAAACCAGCATAAACGATAAATCAAAGTTTCTATAACTGAAAGTATTGGTTACATTCAGCGAATATTTCGGACGAGTGGTTCCTGAATAAACCATATCGTTTACACTGATAGCACCACCAAGTATTTTGGCATCGCTGCTGTTGTAAAAAGTTGGCGTACCAGTATCGTTTAATCCTGCAAAGCGATTTGAAAATACAGCATCAATTGGGTAGCCTGCCCTCAGGGCACCCAAGCCAGCATTGCCACCAAAGTTGGAAGCAGCGGAGCCCAGAGTTAAATAGGTGCCGAACTGGTAATTGTAATTAAAATCTATTACTTTATTGGTGTTATAACTGCCGTTAAAATAGGTATTCCAGGTAAATCCAGCCGCCTTTATGACATATGCATCCAAGGATAGTTCAATGCCTTTATTCACCGCAGTTCCAGCATTTCTTGTAATCGTTTCACGGCCGTAAGTCGCATCCATCATATCTGGAGCCAGCAAATCTTTACTTAGCTTTTTATAATAATCTAATGTTGCATTTAACCTCCCTTTTAAGAAAGATAAATCAGCACCGATGTTGGTAATATGCGTACGTTCCCAACGTAAATCAGCATTTGGGGGTGTTGCAATAGAATAGGATACACCTCCGGAAGTTGGAGAGAAACCTCCTACATTCAACAACAGATATGGACCCTGGGTTAGGGAAATATTTCCATTGATACCATACGATCCGCGCAGGTTCAGCTTGTCGATCCAGCTAACATCAAAAAAATGCTCATTTGATAATTTATAGGTACCGCCTGCAGACCAGTTTGGTTTATACCGATATTTAGGATTGGTACCAAAAAAGTTGGCCTGATCAATACGTGCGCTACCGCTAATCAAAAATCTGTTATCATATTCGTAGGAACCATTTGCATACATCGAAACATAACGGTTGTCACGCAGGGCATAGCCGCCGTTTGAAAGCGGAACATAGGTTTGACTGGTAAATAAAAGGTAATCGGAACTATAAGCACCACTGCCAAAGTCAGCATAATTGAACGGTACGGATGAGCCAGCCTGCTCATTATAGCCGTAGCGCGTTGGATAGGTATTGTTATCGAAGAAATCTTTATTGACCTCAGCACCCGCGATTGCAGTAATGCGATGTTTATCCGTAAAGGTTTTGTTGAAATTCAGTTGACCACGAAAAGTATAAGCTTCATTGATGTTACGTGCTTCATTTACAATAGATCCATCTGCCACATAATGCTTGCTGTTTGTGGTCCTTGATGTTGCGCCGTTATACATAGCCCTTACCCGGTAAGCATCAACATTAAAAAGCGTACGGTTAAGCAAACTGCCCCTTGTCCATATTCCACCAACTTCAGCAGATAAACCGCTGATGATGTTTAGTCCCAGGCTGCCGCCTAAACGTGCCTGATAGCTTTCTGTAGTATTGGTTTCTAACAAGAGGTCACGTAATGGCTCATAGGTCATCGGTTTAAGTCCCTGGATCCCGGCATAAAGTGGTATCAAATCAGGTCTTGTCACCGGAACACTTGCTGCTGCACCAGCTGCGTCTGCTATTGAACTATATGGTGTAAGCATTCCAGTATTAACAGAAGGCGTAAATGTTCTTTTATAATCCGTTAAATTCGCAGCCGTTCTAAAAGGAGCGCTTCCATTTGAAAAGTTGATGTTTGTAAATAAGCGAATGGTTACATCTTTAACGGGCTTCCAGTCGTTCTTTAAATCCACAATAACGCGGTTATCTTTATTGCCAATCATGTTATTGCGATTGGCGATATAACGAATGGCCGCATTTGTCATATTTTTATCGTTACCAGCTGAGAAGGAGAGATTATGCTGTTGGGTCAACTTTGAACGAAATACATATTTCTCCAACTGGCCCAAGCCATCATTTTGTCTCAACTGGACCAACTCTGCGTCTACCTGGGCCTGTGTCATTAAGTTACGATCGCGCTGCACAAGCAATTGTGTAACGCGGGGTGCCATACCGTAATAATCATAGTCAAAAAGTACCGCAGTCGGGCTGATGTTGTAGGCGGCGATTTCAGCCTCGATGTAATCCGATGCTCCCGTCCTGTTCATGTAAGATAAATCTGGACGCAGCGTTACGCCGGTACTCCCTTTATAGCTCATTTGAAAACTGCCTGCCCGACCGCTCTTTGTGGTAATTACAATTACACCATTCGAAGAGCGTGCACCATAAATAGAAGCCGCTACTGCATCTTTTAAGATCGTAATGCTTTCTACATTATCAATATTCACAGTTTCCAATCCACCGGAAATAGGGAAACCATCTACCACCACTAAGGGCTCTGAATTTGCCAGAAATGTAGACCTTCCACGAATTTCTAATTTGCCCTCTTTAGTAACCACCATACCAGCAGCCTGGCCTTCCAATGCGGTTAATAAGCTAGGCTGAAGTTTATTTTCCAGACGCTTAACCTGTACGCTGGAAAATGAACCGGTCATCCTTTCCCGTGGCAGCGACTGGTAACCCGTGCTTACAATGGCGACCTCATCGAGTTTGCTTTCCGATATGGTCATGCTTATTGTAATGCTTTCAGTTCCGGAAACCAGGACTTCCTGGTCTTCATACCCCAGATAGGATATGAGCAGAACATCACCAATGTTGACATCCAGCAGGCTAAAGCGTCCGTTTTCGTTCGTAACCACCATCTTCTTGCTGCCCCTGACCTTCACGGTGGCTCCCGCCAAAGGATTGCCACTCTTATCCAGCACTTTTCCATCGAGGTCTATCTTATTAAGATATACGTTGAGCTCATCCAAAAAGGAAACAGGTTTGTCTTTCAATGTAATTGTACTGCTGTTGATTTCGTAGGTAAGGGGTTGCAGGGAAAAGATCATTTTCAGCACCTCTTTCAGATCCTGGCCCTCAACTTTGATGCTGACAGGTTTTGCCCGTTTCAACTGGCTATCGGTATAGAAAAAGTTATACCCACTCTGAGCCCTGAGTTCATTGAAAACTGATTTCAGTGTGGCGTTTGATTTGTTGAGGCTGATTTTCTGAGCAATGCCGGAAGCGCTGACCTGTAGCAGTGAGATGATTAATATTACGGTGGTTAGTCGCATGATTAACATGATTTTATGGTATAGCAATCTAGGTATACCAAGTTTCCTAGTATTTTTTTGATACATTCGTGTACGGTTTGTTTGGGCAGATACCTTTGCTTTCGACGGTCCAGGGATCTGCGGTTAAATAGTTGATTTTTTCAATTTTTTTTCGTCAAACTGTGACCAGGTCCTAATTCTTGTTGGGATCTGGTTGTTTTTTCCGGGATTGCTATTGTAGTTTTCTTTTCATGTTTTCTATTAATGGTGAATATTTCTGTTATTTAGTCACATAGATCGTTCTTCCCTGAATATCGAAATGGACGTAGCCTGTAGATTCCACAACCCGGAGCAGTTCCGAGACATTTTGAAACCTTGAAACCCTTCCGCTGAATTTCTCTGTAGTCTTTTCACCCGCATACACAACCTGCACATTGTACCATCGCTCTACCATCTTCATCAATGTTTCAATGCTTTCACTTTCGAAGTTGAATTCATTGTTCTTCCAGGCAATGGCCAAATCCGTATCGGCCTTGCCAACCTTTAAGCTAGTGCCATTGTTCAGTACCTGTTCCCCTGGCTTGAGCACAACCTGCTGCCGGGTCGAGGAAACGGCTACACTACCTTCCAGCAATGTGGTTTTGATATTAGCCTCATCCATATAGGCATTGACATTGAAATGCGTACCCAAAACTCTGAGTTGCTGCCCCCCTGTCTTCAGCACAAATGGATGCGCTTTGTCCTTTGCAATTTCAAAATAACCTTCTCCCTTCAGCTCTACTTCACGTGAACTTTTGTTGGCGAAACCAGTAGGGAATCTTAAACTTGATGCGGCATTCAGCCATACTTTGGAACCGTCTGGCAAAGTAATGGTGTAGGTCTGGCCCCTGGCTGTAGAGGCAGTCATCATTAGCGTTCCCTGGCCGTTCTGGATCACCTGGGTATTGTCATCATAGGTTAATGATGTAGGGCTTATAATTATTCCGGTTTTATTACTGCTCAACGGTATAACCTGTCCGGTAGAAAGGGTTATGGTCGCACCATTTTTTCCGGGAGCAATGTCATTGGCATATCTGAGATGATCCCTGGAAGCGCGGGATGACAAATCATTACGATGAGGCTGAACAAGGTGAGTGAAAAACCATACCCCAAGAACGATGGTCGCAACTGCTGCTGCAATACCAGCGGCGCTCCTGAACCTTTTCCATATCATCAGGTTTTCCGGTTGAGCCGTCTGAACCTCATTTAGAATAGCCTGAAGCAGTTCATTTGCGATGGCTTTTTCCAGCTGAAATTTCAGCAGATCTTCGCGTTCAAAAACACCATCCACCAGCTCATCAATAGCATTCTTGTGTTTAGGATCAGTCAAGACTTCTAACCATTCTGCTTGCTCCCTTTCTGAAAGCTGGCTGCCCAAATACCGATTGAATAAATACTTTAATCTTTGATCCTCCATTCTGTTATGGCTTCCCCTTTTAATGTAAGTCGCGCAACCTCGAAAAATGGGGTAATGGGAAATGAAAAAAAGTTATAATAATTTAAAAAACACCAAAAGTATAGCTATATCATTGTTGTTTTTGATGTGTTCACGCAAAAACCGCATCGCCAGCTTCAGATGGGTTTTTACGGTTCCTGTCGAAATTCCCATTTGCTGGGCCGCCTCTTCGTACTTGAGCCCCTCCTGCTGACAAAGTTGATAGACCTGCCGTTGCTGCTTCGGAAGGAGCTGAATGCCCTCTTCCAGAATCTTGCGCCCCTCCCGCAACAGTATCGCTTCTTCCGTGTCATTATGGTCCTCTGTCCAGGTACTACCAAGAATACGCTCTGCCTTTAACGCTACAGCACGGTGACGCAGGAGGTCAACCGCCCTTCTCCTTGCAAATACCTTAAGATAGCTTTCCAGATTATTGACCTTTTCCAATTGCCTCCCTAACTTCCAAATGTGCAACATGCTTTCCTGCACAATATCAAGTGCCAATTCCTCACTGTGCAAAAGGTGGCGCGCAAAGCCGAAAATCACTGGATAATAGGCATTATAGAACAGCGTAAAAGCATGCCGGTCTCCCCTGGCTATTTTAGCCTGCAATTCTTTTTCGGTTTGGAGGGGTCGGATGGCCATTGAATATTCGTTAAATGTACGCAACCAATTGATTGATGGGAACATTATGAGGGATTTTTTTGTCAATACAAGAATTCAAATCAAGTATTCGGGACCATGTGTTTATTTTTCTCCATTCGTTTAAGCGTAGCTTATAATTACTTTTGTAAATTGACCTAATTTACCAATTAGCTGCCCATGTCACTCCTCAAAACATTTCTAGTTGCATTCATCCTTCTTTTTGCCAGCGATCTTTCTTTCGCTCAGCAAAAGCAAACACCTGCTGCAGACAGCTCTGCACTCAACGAAGCCTTGCTGATCAAAGATGAACAGCAGAAAAAAGTTGATTCGCTGGTGAAGCAGCAGCTTGAGCAGGAACTTCTAAAAGTTACCGGAAACGTGGTTCGAACCAGGGAACTTGAAGCCCAGTTGAGGAATATTACCGCTGCAGATTCGCTAAGAAACATCAATCAGATGAAAAAGCTGAGCGCTTTGAAGAAAACTACAAAAGGCCATCCGGTAAAACTGAACATTGACACATTATTCTACATTTATACCCGCACCGGGTCATTTAACCCTAAGGAACGTGCCAAAGCCATATCTTCGAAAATAGAGAACCTATACAAAGCGGCGATCTTTAAGTCAGACTCCCTGGTTGTTGTCGAGAACGAAGGCAATTACGACCTGATCTATAACAACGATGATGTGCTGATCAGTGTTGGCAACCTTGATGGACTATGGGTCGGTAAGACAAATGCCCAGCTTGCCAAAGAATACCAGGGCATCATCAAACAAAGTATCATCCGGGAGCGTGATGAGCATAGCCTGACAAATTTAATGAAACGCCTCGGACTGGTTGTTTTAATCATCTTTTTCCTCGTAGTTATTGTTGTCGTCATCAATAGACTGTTCCGACGCATATCCAAATATGTTTCAGCCCATAAAGAAAAATACCTAAACACGCTGCGCCTAAAACAGATGAAGGTGATCACAGCAGAACACCTGGAATCTGGCCTTTTGAAGTTTATTGCAGTCTTGAAACTGCTGGTCGTCCTATTCATCATTTACTTGTCCCTGCCGCTGCTTTTCAGCCTTTTCCCGGAAACGGAAGGTTGGACCTGGACACTGCTGGGATGGATTCTCGGGCCATTGCGCTCCGCAGGAAAAGCCGTAGTCGATTATTTGCCTGATTTTTTCAAAGTGATCGTCATTGTACTGCTCTTCAGGTTTTTGCTCAAGGGCATCAGGTATTTGTTTTATGAGGTCAAACGGGGCAACATGCAGTTCCGCGGATTCCATGCCGACTGGGCTATTCCTACCTTCAATATACTCCGGTTTATCCTATATGCATTTATGCTGGTACTCATCTTCCCGTTCTTACCGGGATCCAGTTCCCCTGCATTCCAGGGTGTGTCGGTATTCCTGGGAATTCTGATCTCCCTGGGTTCTTCAAGTGCGATTACAAATATCGTAGCAGGCCTGGTCATCACGTACATGCGCCCTTTTCGCATAGGTGATCGTGTAAAGATCGGAGAGGTTGTAGGTGATGTGATGGAAAAATCCATGTTGGTCACCAGAATTAAGACCATTAAAAATGAGGACATCACCGTACCCAATTCCCTGGTACTGTCCAGCTCCACGATTAACTATTCCAGTCATACCAAAAACGAACGTCAGGGCTTAATCGTTCATTACACTGTAACCATCGGCTATGATGTACCTTGGCAGCAGGTATATGCGTTGCTCATTGACGCTGCCTTAAAAACAAAGCATATCCAGGCTGAACCGAAACCCTTCGTATTGCAAACCAGTTTAGATGATTTTTATATTTCTTACCAGATTAACGCATATACAAAGGAAGCCAACAAGCAGGCATCCATCTACAGCAACCTTTTAGAAAACATCCAGGATGTCTTCCGTGGAGCTGATATAGAAATCATGTCACCCGGCTACCATGTGATCCGAGATGGCGGCAAAGAGGTATCAGCGCAGAAATGATTAAATTTCTTCTAAAGTAAAGGACAGTTTTGGCTTTAAAACGCTTCGCCCAGATTGAACAACACCGCGCTGTAACCTTTACTGACGCCATAATCGATGCCGATATTGGTATTGGAAGCTTTATTGAATTTGATGCGCAACCCCGTTCCACCTGCTGGCTTCCAGGAGCTAAATAAGGATCCAGATCCACTGACTGTATTGACATTGGCAAAAACCACAAAACCCAGCAGCCCATTTGCAGTGATGTCCCGGCGGTACTCACTCTCGGCATAAAACAGTGTCCTCCCGCGGTACCTGTTCTGATCTATCCCCCTGGCCGACCTGTTGTAAGGGTCCCAGCCGGTACTCGGTAAATCCAGGTAAGGGGTTTTGTTATTCAATACCGTCCAGAAATAAGACCATAACGCAAGTGTATTTTGCTGGCTGCGTTTTTCAGGATTCAAGGAAATGTATTTCCGTACATCCAGGTAAACCGAACTCCAGTTGTTGTTACTTCCTAGAAAGGTTGGGTTTACCCTGTAAACAAGATTCCCGTACATCCCCGGTAATGGGTTAATAGAGTTGCTCCTGGAGTCGTAAACCAGGTTCAGACTGATTCCTGATGAGAAGGAATTTTTGCCTGTGCCGTATTTGTAACCTGAATATTCAGGCAGTTCAGGCGAGTTATCTTCGGTATTGATGTTAAACCGGTAATCCAAATTGTAACCCAAGCCTGCGTATAAATAGGGCTTGATCCGTTTTAAGGCATTTTGATAGAATCTGATGTATTTATAACTCAACAAAGTCTTTTCCTCATTTCCCTTTGAATTGCCTAAACCCCAGGTATATTGTGGATAAACCAGAAAGCGCGTATCTCCTTGGATCAGCCAGGTATTGTCAGGAAGCCAAATGTTGGTCCGGACCGGCAATCCGAAGCGGCTGCCGAGGTTCCAGTAGGGTGTAAAGGTCGCAGTCGACAAATTTGTTGTCTTTTTAGAACCCAGGTACATTGCGGCTGAAGTACTGGTGATGAGTGCATTTCCGGTTCCTCCAGGTACAGTACCACCAATGGGGAGGATGGAAAAATATAGTTTTTTGTCTTTTTCTTCCCGGATTTTTCCCGGACGTATTCTAAAAATCGCCTTACCGATATCAATAAGGTCGGTTTGCCTGGCGGTATCCAGACTTTTTTTATTCTGGATGATGGCATCACCCGCATTTTGTCCAAAAGAGAAAGCCCAACAACATACCAGCAGATTGGTCAGGCATAATTTCATTACTAATTTCGATTGCATATGGACAGGATAGGCTTTGTAAATTGCAATAAGCCTGCCAGAGTTTGCAAAAAAATCCGGATTACTCAGACGGCACAGTAATGACTGGTATTTACCTGGGCCAAAACTTCCCTGACCTTCACCACATCACCTATAATAATTATTGCAGGATTACTCAAGCCCGCTCTGAATGCAGCTTTTGGCAATTCCCCAACTGTAGATACCACCTGCTTCTGCTGAGGTAGTGTGGCATGCTGAATAATTGCCGCAGGGGTACCGCCCCTGCCTGCGGCTTCATAAGCGGCGGCAATTTCTGCGAGCTTCTTCATTCCCATATAGATCACTACAGTAGCCGAACTTTTCATGGCGCATTTCAGGTCATTTGACAAGCTTCCGTCCTTTTTGGTACCTGTAATCATCCACACACTTTCACTAATCCCCCTATGTGTCAATGGAATATCTATAAAACCTGCCCCCTGCATACTGCTGATTCCCGGAATGTATTCTACCTGTATGCCCTGAGACTCAGCAAAAAGCAATTCCTCAAAACCCCTACCGAAAATAAAAGGATCACCTCCCTTTAAACGTATAACCACCTGATAACTTCGGGCATAATCGACAATCAGCTCATTGATTTTTTCCTGAGGAGTACAGGCTTGGTAGGGTTTTTTACCAACGTATACCATAATACACGTTTTCGGAGCAATATTAAGCAGTTCCTGGCTACTTAAATTGTCATAAAGCACCACATCTGCTCTTTTTAGCACATTATATGCCCTAATCGTGAGCAATTCCGGGTCACCAGGGCCAGAACCCATCAAATAAACCTCTTTTTTCATTATTTTATTAGACATAAATTCCTTTTTTATGATTTACACCTATAAATGTGAACAAAAAACACCACATTATTATTTATTTTATGATAAAAATCATATTTAATTGATTTTTTTGTATTCAAAAAACATATATTTGACTAACAAAAATCACATAAAACAAAAATACACAAACAAAAAATCCAAAAACACAACAAAAACTCATATTATTTCAAAAAACACCAATCAAAAAACCAAAAAACACAAATAAAATTCACGATTTATGAAAGAACCACAAATAATCATAATTGGAAATGGAATGGTGGGATATAAGTTTTGCGAAAAACTTCGGGCAAAATCGGCCGCCTTTAAGCTTACCGTTTTTGGAGAAGAATCACGCAGAGCCTATGACCGGGTTCATTTAAGTGAATATTTCAATGGAAAAACAGCTGAGGACCTTTCTTTATGTAGCCCGGAATGGTACGATGAACAGAACATCAGCCTCTACCTGAATACCCAGATATTGGAGATCGACCGGGAGAAAAAAACTGTGTATGCTGCAAATGGCCTTAGTTACGCCTACGATTACCTGGTATTCGCGACAGGTTCTGGCGCTTTCGTACCAAACATTGCCGGAGTTGAAAAGGACGGGGTATTTGTTTACCGGACGATAGAAGATCTCGACCTGATCAGCGACTATGCAAAAAAGGCTAAAACAGCTGCGGTAATCGGAGGTGGTCTCCTGGGACTGGAAGCTGCGAAAGCACTCATCGATTTGGGCATCGGAAACACAAGTATTGTGGAATTTGCACCTAGATTGATGCCCAGACAAATAGACGCTGCAGGAAGCGATATGCTGAATGCAAAACTCCAGGACCTGGGACTGCAAATACTTTTAAATAAAAACACCAGTAGCATAGAAGGTGAAAAGCAGATCACTGCGCTAAAATTCAGCGACGACACGCTGCTGGAGACTGATATGCTTGTCATATCGGCAGGAATAAAGCCCCGTGACGAACTGGCTAAAGCCTGCGGTATAGCAGTTGGGCCACGTGGCGGAATTCTGGTGGATGATAAAATGCAAACCAGTGACCCTGCTGTGTTTGCCATTGGTGAATGTGCATTGTATGATGGCATGATCTATGGCTTGATCGCACCAGGTTACGAAATGGCAGAAGTACTGGCTGCTAATCTTTGCGAAAGCAATAAGTCTTTCCAGGGATTCGACATGAGCACGAAATTGAAATTGATCGGAATAGACGTAGCCAGCTTTGGTGATCATTTCATTGACACACCCGCCTGCCGCACCATCATTTTCGAAGACAAACATAAAGGCGTATATAAACGCATCAACATTAGTAATGACGGGCAATACCTTTTAGGAGGTATATTAATTGGAGATGCAACAGCATATAACCTGCTGTTGCAAACCTCCAGCAACAGGATTGCACTACCGGAGCATCCTGAAGAGATCCTCTTGGGCGCACGCGGGGGAAGCGAACCTGCTGGCGCGGGAATTACCGGATTGCCTGATTCTGCTTTAATCTGCAGCTGCGAAGGCATCACTAAAGGCGACATCTGTTCTGCAGTCTCCACCGGAGGCTGTGAAAACCTGGACGACATCAAGAAATGTACAAAAGCGGGAACCGGTTGCGGAGGCTGTGTGCCAATGCTGAAAGACCTGATGGCTTACACCTTGAAATCACAGGGCAAATACATCAAGAATGTGATCTGCGAACATTTTAATTACAGCAGACAGGAACTGATGGACCTCATCCACATTCATCAGTTAAAAAGTTACGACGAAGTACTTGATGCATTAGGCAAAAACGATGGCTGTGAAGTTTGCAAACCACTCGTATCCTCGCTCCTGGCCAGCCTATGGAACGAAATGATCCTCAAAAAAGGAAATGATGTTGCCCAGGACAGCAACGACCGTTTCCTGGCCAATATCCAAAAAGGAGGATCCTATTCGGTAGTACCAAGGATTCCGGGTGGTGAAATCACTCCTGACAAACTAATTGTAATTGGTGAAGTCGCAAAAAAATACAACCTATATACCAAAATCACCGGAGGACAAAGGATCGACCTCTTTGGCGCACACCTGAATGATCTTCCCGTAATATGGGAGGAATTGATTGCAGCTGGTTTCGAAAGCGGCCATGCTTACGGCAAAGGATTGAGAACCGTAAAAAGCTGTGTAGGTAGTACCTGGTGCCGATTTGGACTGCATGACAGTGTGAGTTTTGCCATCAGAATAGAAGAACGTTACCGGGGGATAAGGGCACCACATAAATTCAAATCTGCAGTGAGTGGCTGCATCAGAGAATGTGCCGAAGCCCAGAGTAAGGATTTTGGCATCATTGCCACAGAGAAGGGCTGGAACCTCTACGTATGCGGTAACGGAGGCAGCAAACCGCAGCATGCTTTGCTGCTGGCTACCGATCTGGACAGCGAAACCTGTATCCAATATATTGACCGCTTCCTGATGTTTTACATCCGTACCGCCGATCCCCTGACCAGAACGGCAACCTGGCTCAATAAAATGGAAGGCGGAATAGATTATCTGAGGAATGTGATCGTCAACGATAGTCTGGGAATGGCAGCAGCATGGGAAACAGAAATTGAAAAGCTCATCAGCAATTACCACTGCGAATGGAAAGAAGCTGTTGAAAATCCGGCCATCAGAAAGCGTTTTTCACATTTCGTGAACGCGCCTGAAGAAAAAGACCCCTCGATCGCATTTACAGAAATGCGCGGACAAAAAAGAACTGCAGAATGGAATGTAACTCAAAAATTATGAACGAACAATCAAATTGGCTTGCAGCCTGTCGCGTCGAGGATGCGGTAGAAAATGGCGGCGTCTGTGTAAAACATGGGGATGAGCAGATCGCCCTGTTTTATTTCACCAGGAGAAATGAGTGGTATGCCACGCAAAATGAATGCCCGCACCGTAAACAAATGGCGCTAAGCCGGGGAATGATCGGATCTGTTACTGATGAACCTAAAGTAGCCTGTCCCTTCCACAAAAAGACATTCTCCCTGAGCACCGGGGAATGCCTGACCGGCGATGAATGCGCATTGAAGACCTACCCGGTAAAAATTGAAAACGGGATGGTTTTCATCGGCACCATACCCAAATCCTGTTGAAAGGATCCAAATGAAGTAACCTAAACAACCTAAAACCAAATCCACATGAGAACTCAAAATGCAATAGCCTTTCTTGGCTGTCTGACCCTCCTTTTGCTTGTTTTTCCGCTAAAATCGCAAACCAAAGCGCAGCTATTCGATGGAACCATCGTCGCCGGATATGTCGATCATGGCGCGTTCATTAACTGTACTGGACCAAGTATAAAATTCAGCAAAAAACCCTTTGCACTCGTTGCCGGACTGTTGCCAAGTCTGAGGATCAAGGAAGACAAAGCAGCAGCAGGCTCAACAAAGAACTCCATAGTAACACCCAACTTGGGTTTTGGACTGACCGCTGTATTGAACCACATTGCACTACAGGTTCCATTGTATTACAATACAAAAACAGCTGCTAAAAATGGGGAATGGAACCTTGGTATCGGCTTGGGTTATAAATTTTAAAAGCGACCAATATGAACACGACGAACGCTAATAAGCCGCTGGAAACGCTACGCATCTTTTCCTTGAAGGGCCTGCAAATGAAAACCTTTCACATCACCTGGCTGACTTTCTTTTTTTGCTTTTTTGCCTGGTTTGGTATGGCACCGCTGATGCAAATTGCAAGGGAACAACTGCAGTTGACAAAAGACCAGGTGGGCAACATTCAGATTGCCTCGGTTTCCGCTACAATCGTAGCCCGGCTCTTAATCGGAAGGCTGATTGACAAATATGGACCAAAACTGATCTATACCTGGCTGCTGGTACTTTGTGCCATCCCCGTTTTGCTGATCGGCACCAGTCATTCTTACACTTCATTTCTACTATTCCGTTTGGCCATTGGCGTCATTGGGGCATCCTTTGTCATTACCCAGTTCCACACATCGGTCATGTTTGCTCCAGCTATAAAAGGCACAGCCAATGCTACTGCGGGCGGATTTGGAAATGCTGGCGGAGGTGCGGCAAACGTTTTTATGCCGCTAATCGCTTCCGGCCTTACCGCAGTTGGCCTATGTAGTACAGAAGACAGCTGGCGCTATGCAATGATCTTTCCTGGTATTATGCTCCTGGTATGTGCTTTTTTATATCACAGGTATACAATGGATAGCCCACAGGGCGATTTCAAGGACCTGAAGCATGAAAGTGCCGCAAGGGGCAAAAATACATTCCTAATTGCAGCCAAAGATTACCGCACCTGGATACTGACCATTGCCTACGCTGCCTGCTTCGGTGTGGAGATTACTGTCGACAACTTCGCACCGATATTTTTCACAGATTCATTTGACGCAAGCATTGCTGTAGCCGGCCTGGTAGCCGGGATATTTGGCTGGATCAATATTTTTGCAAGGCCGCTTGGAGGCATTGTTGCTGATAAAATCGGAAAAACATGGGGCTTTGATGGCAAGACCCTCCTGCTCGCAGTCTTGCTGCTCATTGAGGGCATCGGACTCATCTGGTTTGCCAAATCCGGCAACATTGGTATGGCCATATTTATGATGTTTGTTTTCGGCCTGAGCCTTAAAATGGCGAATGGTGCAACCTATAGTCTTGTCCCTTTCATCAACCCTCTGGCAGTGGGTAGCGTCGCTGGAATTGTTGGTGCAGGAGGAAATATCGGCGCCATGCTGATCGCTTTTCTATTTAAGGCTAAAGCCAGTCATGCGAGTAAACATGTAATTGAAAAGGGAATCGAAGTGGAAAAAAGCCTCATTGATTATACAAATGCATTCACACTGCTGGGCTTCATCATTCTCGGCATAGGCATAGCCGTATTGATATTCAGAACGGTTATGGCACAAAAAACTTCCGAAATCAATGATTTGGCACTAACACCTGGTAAATAACCATAGCAGCAACGTCTTGAAAAACACCGATCACGTGGCATCAACTCATACGACTACCTGCTGCTACTGCGGCGTAGGCTGTGGCATAGTAGCCCGTAAGGATGAACATGAACGCATTACTGTTGAGGGCGATAAAAGCCATCCGGTGAATAAAGGCATGTTGTGCAGTAAAGCCATGAACCTGCATTATACGGCAAATGACAAGACAGACCGCCTGCTGTACCCTGAAATGCGGTACAATAAAAATATGCCGCTGCAAAGGGTCAGTTGGGACACCGCACTGGAAAGAACAGCAGCGGTATTTATAGCGCTGATTGCGCAGTATGGCCCCGACAGTGTTGCTTTTTATGCGAGCGGACAGTGCCTGACCGAGGAATACTATGTGGTCAATAAACTGATCAAAGGATTTATCGGGAGCAACAACATCGACACCAACAGCCGTCTTTGCATGAGCAGCGCAGTGGTCGGCTACAAAATGAGTTTAGGTGAAGATGCGGTTCCGATCAGCTATGACGACCTGGAACTGGCAGATTGCATTTTCGTTGCCGGGGCTAACCCGGCCTGGTGCCACCCGATCATCTGGCGACGCATAGAAGCCGCCAAGGAACAAAACCCAAACCTTAAAATCATTGTCAGCGACCCCAGGAAAACACAGACCTGCGCTATCGCCGATGTACACCTCCAAATCCATCCCGGCACAGACATTACCCTGCACCATGCAATTGGCCGATGCCTGATTGAGGACGGGAAGTTAGCCCATGACTTCATCAGCAATCATACCAACGGATTTGAGGAATACCGCGACACTGTTTTTAAAACAAGCCTGACTGAAGCCGCTGAAATCTGCGGCATCAGGGAAAGCGCCATCCGGCTGGCCGCAACTTACATCGGAGCGGCCAAAGGGTTCATTTCCATGTGGACCATGGGCCTGAACCAAAGTGTTGTCGGCACCAACAAAAACCTTTCTCTGATCAACCTGAACCTCATCACCGGACACATCGGCAAGCCTGGCAGCGGACCATTTTCACTGACTGGTCAGCCCAATGCTATGGGAGGACGAGAAGTGGGAGGCCTGAGCAACCTGCTTCCGGCGCATCGCAATCTGGCGAATGAAGCAGACAGAAAGGAAGTCGAGGAGTTCTGGCAAATCCCAATTGGAAAGATCCAGTCAAAGCCTGGATTAACAGCAACGGAGATGTTTGATGAACTACAGACAGGCAAACTGAAAGCAATCTGGATCCTCTGTACCAATCCATTGGTTAGTTTGCCTGACGTTCGCAAAGCAGAATCAGGCTTAGCAAAGGCAAAATTTGTGGTGGTGCAAGACATCAGCAATAAAGTCGAAACCCTGAAGTATGCGGATGTGGTACTACCCGCTGCAGCCTGGATAGAAAAGGAAGGCAGCATGACCAACGCGGGCAGGTACATCTCTTACCTGGGTAAACTCACAGATCCCCCGGGAGAAGCCCTTGCAGACGCAGAGATCATTTGTCGTTTTGCCAGAAAAATGGGCTTCTCGGGCTTCGACTTCAAAACTGCAGCGGACATTTACAAGGAGCATGCTGCGCTTACAGCAGGCACAAACATCGATATCAGCGGACTGGACCACGAAATCCTGAAAGCAAAACGCGCGGTTCAATGGCCATACGCCAAAACAGAAGGCAAAGGAACCAGCAGGCTCTTTACCGACCATCAGTTTTATACAGCCGACCGAAAAGCCAACATCGTATCTGTCAGCGACCAAAATCACTCAGAAGCGCTAAGCCCTGAGCATCCGCTCATCCTCACAACAGGCAGAATACGGGACCAATGGCACACCCGTAGTAAAACAGGGAAAGTCAACAAATTAAATCAGCACATCAGCGAATCCTTCCTGGAGATTCATCCCAGCGATGCAGCGCAGCGGAAGATTAAAGACAAGGACCTTGTGGAAATCCTGAGCAGAAGGGGAAATGTCCGGGTAAAGGTCAAGTACACACCAGATATCAAACCAGGGGTAGTATTCATGCCCATGCATTGGGGATTGATCGCGAAGAGCGACCTAAATAGAGTGAACAACCTGACCAACAACCTGGTGGATCCGCTCAGTAAAGAACCGGACTTCAAATTCAGCGCAGTAGAGGTCAGGTTATATCAAAAACCGAAACAAAAAATCATCGTTGTCGGCGCAGGTGCAGGTGCCTGCGGATTCGTCAGAAGTCATCGCGCATTGAACACAGAGGATGACATTGAGATTTTCAGTAGAGAGAATTTGCCTTTTTATAATCGGGTACTGCTTCCGGACTATATCATCGGAACCCTTGCCTGGGACAAGCTCATTAAAATGGATGAGACAGAGGAACAGGATTATCGGATTCAACTGCACCGGGGACTGGGAATTTCAAAAATCAACAAAGAAAACAAGACCGTAACGGATGACCATGGGAAGATCCATCATTATGATGTACTGATAATGGCCACCGGCAGCAGGGCCTTTATGCTTAAAGACCTACCAAAACTAAAAGGGATATTTACCATGCGCAGCCGCCCCGACGCTGATGATTTCATGAGGCATGTGACAGTCAATAGTGGGAAAATCGTGATCATAGGCGGAGGACTACTGGGAATCGAACTCGCAGCATCACTCCGGGAAAAAGGCGCTGAAGTGGCCATTATACAAAGGATTTCAAGATTGATGGGGCGCCAGCTTGATGCTTTGGGCAGTCAGCTGCTGCATGAAGAGCTGACTGGAAAAGGCATTGAAATCTTTTACAATGATGAGCTGGACCGCGTTCTGGGTGAAAAAAGCATTTCCGGAATCCGGCTAAAAAGCGGCCTGCTCATCCAATGCACTGCGCTGGTTATTGCGATAGGCACGGTACCCAATATTGAACTGATCAAAGCCGCAGGGATCGACTGTCAAAGGGGTGTCCTGGTTGACGAGTACCTTCGAACCAGCGAAAAAGACATCTACGCCATTGGTGAAATTGCAGAATTCAAGGGTCAGATGTATGGCATCACCGCAGCTGCAGAGCAACAGGCAGAAATTGTATCCAGAATGCTCTGCGGAGACATTTCAAGATTTTACGAGGGGAGTCTCCTGATGAATATCTTAAAAATGCATAGCCTGGAGCTGTGTTCATTGGGATTGACAGAAGTGCCCAACAATGATCCAACTTATGAAGAGATCGTATTCATAGATAAAGCGAAGCGCTATTACAAAAAATGTATTGTGCATCAGGACAGACTTGTTGGGGCCATATTAATTGGCGACAAAAATGAATTCCTCGAATTCAGAAATCTGATTGAGCAAAAGATGGAGCTAAGTGAAAAAAGGCTCCAATTGCTGAGAAGCGGAAAAGCAACCGAACCACTGATCGGCAAGACAGTTTGCAGTTGTAATAATGTGGGAGAAGGTAACCTCATCAATAAAATACAGGAGGGCTGCAAAGATCACCTGCAACTTTGCCAGCTGACCGGTGCCGGAATGGGCTGTGGAAGTTGCCGCCCGGAAGTCAAGGCCATCTTAGATGCTTTCATTAATGTTCCGAAAAAAGGAACCGAAGTAATAATGACAAATCCCCTTTAAATTTAAAGACAATGATGAAAACCAAACCCAGCCCTTCTGAATTTAAAAATCTCCGGGGCATTGAATATTTCCAGTTTGAAGAAGACTTTATGGAGGAGAACATCCGTTGCATCCCTATGATTGTACGTCTGAAAATGGATGAAACAGGCATCAAACTGAAACTTTCCGAATGGAGCAAGTTTCACCCGGATGAACGGATACAGTTGGCCCTCCTACCCTTAATAACTCCCCAGGACAAACTCAACTACAAACACTTCCTCACCGGATTGATTAGCAAATACACCAGGAATGAGGCCACAGCACTTGATATAGACCCTATGCCCGCCTGGAGGAACCTTCAAAATATTCCGCTCATACTACGCGAGAAATTAGCAGAACTTCATCTGAATATGTCCATTCGCCAATGGCAACATCTGTCCGATACACAACGCTTTGCTTTATTGAAACTATGCCGACCAGGACATGAGAACAAAAATTTCCCGATAGCTATAGCTGAATTTGGACTATTAAAGGGCTAAATATGGAGCAAACTATCGCCATCAACTTTAAAGGGGGGATCATTTCACCGGGGATTTTATACAACATCCTTGTTGCCGCCACAAAAGCAAACGTTCGCACTGTACGCTTTGGTTTGAGGCAACAGCTATTAGTCGATGTCGCTTCTTATCATATCGATACATTTACAGGAGAATTAGATCAACTGGCTATTCCTTACGAAAGAGGCCATAATACCTGTCCTAATATCGTGAGCTCCTATCCTGCTGAGGGTATTTTCATAAGTAATACCTGGCTGACAGAAGGGGTCTACAAAGACGTGTTGGATGCCATCGATTTTGAGCCTGCTGTAAAAGTGAACATCTCCGACAGCGATCAGAGTTTTACGCCTATGCTGACCGGTAACATCAATTGGATCGCTTCTTCAGTAAATGAGCATTACTGGCACCTCATTATTCGTTTTCCAAAAACAAATGTAACCTATGAGTGGGATCAGTTGTGTTATACCAATCATATTGCAACTGTGACCCAATTGCTGGAGCAGATCATTACAAACAATGCAGAGCAATTTATAGACAATGAAATGGCCAGTGGAGCGTCACTGTTTAGTATGCTGGAGCAGAATGATTTCATACTCAAAAGCGCAGAAAACCCTGTCGCTTTATCCTCTTTTAATCTTCCGTATTACGAAGGGCTCAACCCCTACAACAACAAGTATTGGTTGGGCATTTATCGGCGGGATGAATTGTTTGACATTGCATTTTTAAAGAAATTATGCCAGTTGTGTCTGGAAACTAAACTTGGGCAGCTTTGCTGCACACCATGGAAAAGCATCATCATCAAAGGAATTGATGAAAAAGACAAAGCACATTGGAATAAATTACTGGAAGAATTCAAGCTCAACATGCGCCATGCAGCCAATGAACTCAATTTTCAAGTGGAGGACAATTGTCTCGAAGGCCTGGCATTAAAAAGCTTTTTGGTGAAACACCTAAGCATAGACGATACCCGGACATTCGGGATCTGCTTCGGGATCAAAACACGTAAAAAAAGTGAGGTATTCAGCAGCATCCTCATTCAGCAGCGTTACCTTCTAAATTGCTTTGGTCTTAAGCTATTTCCGGTATACGACATCCTCTGCGCGAAAGATTTTAATCCCAACGAACGTACAGGCGAAATATTCAGCCGCAGTAATCCGAAAACGATCTTGCCCGAGCAGTTGCGGCGTGCGATACTCCGCTTCCATCAGTATAGGTCAGCTACCATTAAACTTCATAACCAATCACCGATCTCCCCACAAAGGGAAACAGCCCCACCCGCTGTTGCTATGGTCCATCAATGCAGCATTTGTTTAACAGTTTACCATCCGGAGATCGGAGAACCAGAGAACGACATTCAGCCAGGCACTATTTTTGAAAATTTGTCAGAGAATTACGGCTGCAGCCTGTGCGGTGGAGCTAAAAGTAGCTTCAAGCCTGTAGCAATAGCTGCTTTGCAGACACTATAAGCACCTGAGCTCTTCAGGAGAGTTGAAATTTCTGAAGCAATGCTGATCATCGGTGCTGAGGGGAATTTCGCATACCTGAAGTTGATTCAACATCAATTTCATGCTGTATTTGGCAATGCCATTTTCTCTTAAAAGACTTAAGATTTTTTTAAGCCCTCCCGCCCTGTAAATACCACACAAAGGTTCCTGCTGACCGTCATTATTAAACAAATAGGCATCAAATGCATCTTCATTTCGCAGCGAAACATCCATAAGCTGACCTAAAAGTTTTTTTTCCATTAGTAGAAGATCGCAGGCAAGGAGCAATACGTCCGACTGAGGATAAGCCACGTGTGCCGACAATAAGCCCAGCAAAGGACCTTTAACAGCCAAAGCATCCAAATCAGAAAGCAGATTTTCGGCTCCAAAATGACCAGCGTATGTCACTTGCTGGACCACATTAACAGAACATTTCGGTTGAATACCCAGTTCATGTAGTTTTTGCATCGCCAAGGCAGCCCAAAACTGTCCGCCATAGGTCATCAGTCCCTTGTCCATTCCCATTCTCAGACTTTGTCCACCACATAAGACAATTCCCAGCATCAGTCTTTTTCTTTCAATAATTCCTTCAATCCCGGTTCGTTTGCAATGCCTATCAGTTTCCCTGTAAGTGTGATCAACCCTTCTGCCTGCAATTCATTCATTGTTCTAAACACAGTCTCATAAGTTGCTCCGGTATAGGCTGCTAGATCCTGCCTGCTTAGTGTTAATTTTAAAAATCCAGCCTCATCCTGTCCAAATTGATCTCTGAGACCCAAAATAGCCACCGCCAATCGGCTCTTCACAGACATCAGTGCCAATTCTCTCATTTTCTTTTCAGAAGTATGCAATTCGTCGGCATAGAACATCAACAGTCCATAGGCGAATTCCTGGTTCACTTTAATGGTTGCCCTGAAAAATTCGATATCTACGAAACAGAGTTCTGTAGTTTCCAATGCAGTCGCGGATATGGGGTACACATCAGTGGTACTGGTAATTCCCCGGTGTCCGAAAATAGCTCCGTCGTTTGCAAAGCGCAGGATCAGCTCTTTATCGCCCCAGTGCTTATGCACCTTCACATTTCCGGAAGTCACAAAATACACACCCCTGACGGGATCTCCTTCCTGAATAATTACTTCTCCTTTTTTAGCCGTAAAATTCTTTCTGTGATTTGCAATAGCCGAATGCCATTCCTTCAAAGACAGCCTGCACATGAAACAACTATCAAGATTACAAGCACTATTTTTTTTCATCAGCTGCTATGTTCATTTCAACAAAAATAGCATTAAAAGCGTAAAAATCTGGGCTCTGACATCCGATTGTCAAGATGATTTTATTATATGGCCATATCGAGGGTCGCAGTTTGAAGAACATCAGCCGAAGCCCCTTTCGCCTCCAGCGATTTGTCAATTGCCAAATATTCCCGCATCTGTTCCAACACCTTATTCTTAAGTAAACCCGAAAGATGGCGCTCCCAGTCCCTGTCCTCTTTAAATGATTTGGTCTGCAAAAGGTCGATAAAAATAGACTGGACAATGGCACATGCCTGATCTTTATTTTTCAGGAATTTAAAAGCTTTGATGTATAGGTGCTGCCAATGCGCTTCAAAAAAAAGCTCAAATAATGCCAATTCCTGTTGTCTTTAATGTCTGTTCATCTGTGAATAAGATTGATTTGTCGTTCTGGATGACAAATATAATAATGTATACTAAATTAGTAGTATTTGTTTATATTTGCACAAATGATATGATAAAAAATGGAAGACCCAGTGTGTTTTGGTACTGCAGGTATCCTTGCATTTTACAAATACAGAAGGCCAGAATTTAGCCATTGAGTGTATGCTAAAATCCAGAGGCGGTATCATTCCCCCTGGGGTCGGCACCTGTCTCCAGTATTCCCCCCGGCTTCACCAAAATTGCATCCACTCTTCCAATAGGTCCACGCGCGGTGAATCGGTAGCCTTTGGCTGTCAGTCTTTGTTTCGTGGGTTCATCGATCGCGCCCTGCTCGAACGCAACTTCATCCGGAAGCCATTGGTGATGAAAACGTGGTGCAGCAACGGCCGACTGCATATCCATACCAAAAGCCAGCACATTGAGGATCGTCTGGTAAACAGAAGTAATGATCGTTGAGCCTCCGGGGGTTCCCACTACCATAAGAAGCTTCCCTCCTTTCTCCACAATTGTTGGGGTCATGGAACTGAGCATGCGCTTACCTGGGGCAATCGCATTGGCCAGACCACCGACCAGACCATACATATTGGCTACTCCGGGCTTGACCGAAAAATCGTCCATTTCGTTATTTAACAAAAATCCTGCGCCCTCTACTACAACCATAGATCCATAAGAGCCATTTAATGTAGTTGTGGCAGCTACTGCATTTCCTTCCGTATCCACAATAGAATAATGAGTCGTCTGTTCGCTTTCGTAAGGCAGTTGTCCTGCTTTAACTGCCGAACTGGGTGTAGCCGCAGAAAAACTCATGTCCCGAATCCTGCTCTTCATATAAGTGGTATCCAACAGGGCTTTTTGCGGAACTTTAAAATAGTCCGGATCACCCAAATAGCTGGCCCGGTCTGCGTAAGCCCTCCGTTCTGCCTCTACCATAACCTGTACAGTTGAATCCTTCTGGAATCCCCAACGGGAAAGTGGATATTGTTCCGCTTGTTTTAAAAGTGTTAAAAGCGCAATTCCTCCGCTTGAAGGTGCCGGCATAGAGATGATGCGATAGTCCTTGTAATTTCCCGATAGCGGCTTTCTCCAAACCGAACGGTAGTTTTTAAGGTCATCTTTGGAAATAATCCCTCCGGTATGGGCCATCGACTGCACAATTGCATTAGCCAGGGTTCCACTGTAAAATCCGGCCCTACCTTTGTCCCTGATGAGTTTCAGCGTACGGGCCAGTTCAGACTGGATCAACAAATCTCCGGCGAGCCAAAGACTATCTTTTGTAAAGGCGACACTCCTTTTGTTGTAATTCAGAAACTGTGATTTACGCGCATTGAGTTCGTCGGCTTGCTGCCTGGTAATTGGAAAGCCTTTTTCCGCCAGTTCAATGGCTGGTTGAAGAACCGTTTTCCAAGGTAGCCTGGCGTATTTCCTGTGCAGGCGTACCATGCCGTCTACCGTACCGGGAACACCCGAGGCCAAAGCACCAAAAAGGCTTTTGTCTGTAATGGCATTACCCTTCGCATCCAGATACATATCCTTCGTTGCGGCTGCCGGTGCGGTTTCACGATAATCAAGGGAATTGATCTGGCCCTCTTTACTTCGGTAAACCAGGAAACCACCACCTCCAATATTTCCGGCATTGGGATATACCACTGCCAGGGCAAACTGTACCGCTACGGCTGCATCAACCGCATTTCCTCCGGCCTTCATGATGCTAACTCCAACATGAGTGGCTTCAGGATGTGCGCTAACGACCGCGGCCTGCGGATAATGCTGTGCTTCCTGTGCAGTTGCACATAAGGTGGTACACAACAGAAAGAACATAGAAATCGAAAGGTATATTTTCATTCCTGGGAGTTTAAATCATAGGGGCTAAATAGCGTCCCAAATGCCATTCATGTGGGTCAGGATTACCGGCCGCCCCTCAGTCACGAGGATCGTGTGCTCATGCTGAACTACATGACCGCCTTTATTTCCCACCAGGGTCCAGCCGTCTTCCAATTGTTCAGCAATATCAGATTTCGTTGAGATGAATGTTTCAATCGCGACCACAGAATGCTTTTTAAAACGCTCCCGATTGGATTTATCGTAATAATTGAGAATATGGTGCGGAGCTTCGTGGAGACTTCTGCCAATACCATGTCCGGCCAGGTTCTCAATGACCTTATAGCCTCTTTTTTTGGCTTCCGATTCGATAATTCTTCCAACTTCAGCAATTTTCAGTCCTGCGCTGATCTGGTTAATGGCCTTTTGCAGGATCAGTTTAGAAGCAGTTACCAATGGCTGCAACTGATAAAGATCTTCACCGAGTATAAATGAGCCCCCATTGTCTGACCAAAATCCACCGAGCTCAGCAGACACATCAATATTAATCAAGTCCCCTACTTCCATGACCCTGCCAGAAGGAATTCCATGCGCCACCTCATTGTTCACACTGATGCAGGTCCAGCCGGGAAAGCCATAAGTCAGAAAGGGTGCCGATCGGGCTCCATAGCTGATCAAAACTTCCTTTCCGAAGTCATCAAGCTGCTTGGTCGTGATGCCCGGCCTGGCGAAATTCCTCATTTCCTTAAGCGTCAGCGCTACTGCCTCGCTAACCTTCTCCATTCCTTGTCTTTCTGCTACTGATGTGATCGACATATTACTTAGATTTGGGCAGTAAAAATAAGCATAACGCGTAGCCTTTAAAAATCCCTGTTCATTTCCACTTCCTCTATAGTAATCGCCAATGGTTTGCCCAACATCCGGGAACCAGTATCGGTGACCACAAAATCATCTTCTACGCGGATGCCACCGAAGTCCCGGTAAGCAGCAACCTGATCATAATTGATGTAGTCCGGGAATCTCTTTTCCGCTCCCCATCGGTCAATAAGTTCAGGAATGAAATAGAGTCCGGGCTCTACAGTGAGCACATAACCGCGCTCCAACTCTTTACCCAATCGCAATGATTTTAGCCCGAACTGATCCGTATTTTTAAGCAGGCCATCTGCATAGCCTACATACTGCTCGCCAAGATCTTCCATATCATGAACATCCAAGCCCATCATGTGTCCGGTTCCACACTGAAAAAAGAGTGCATGCGCACCTTGCTCAACAGCTTCCTGCATATTACCTTTTATTAAGCCGAGCGCTTTCAGTCCCTCTGCCAATGCCAGGCAGGCCTGAAAATGCACATCAAGATAGCGGGTTCCCGGCTTTAACGCTGCCACAGCCTGCCGATAGGAATTCAAAACGATATTGTATACCTCTGTTTGTTTTGTACTGAAACGCTTCCCCGCGGGAAAAGTACGTGTCAAATCTCCGGCATATCCCATAGCAGTTTCTGCACCAGAATCATTCAGTACCAAATCTCCCTCTTTCAGCGTATTTCCATGGTAGTGGTTGTGCAGGATCTGGCCATTGACGGTCAGTATGATCGGATAGGCAATATTGCCACCTCCCAGCAGTGCCCTTTGATGGATGGCAGCGGCGATCTCACTTTCTTTCATCTCGGGACGAGCCATTTGCATGGCCAGCAACTGCATATCTGCCGAAATTGAAGCTGCTTTATCCAGTTCAACAAGCTCCAGATCTGATTTTATTGACCGCTGTGCCACTACAGTTTTAATAAAAGGCACAGAAACATGCGCATGTACATCTGCTATTGGCAATTGTAAGAATTCAGCTAATTTAATGGTATTGTCAGCCCGATAGGGCGGCAGAAAATGAACAAGAGTTCCTTTATTCCTGGCCGTTTTAATATAGCGTTCAAGTTCCCCTGCCGGTTTTACCTCAACAATACCAGAGTCGTTTGCCTTTTCCTCCAATGTCTTTTGCCTGCCCATCCAAACGATGTCGTCGATGCTCATTTCATCTCCAAAAAGGATGACTTTATCCGCATCAATATCAATCACCGCCGCGAGTCCGGGTTCCTGAATACCAAAATAATAAAGGAATGTACTGTCCTGTCTGAAATGATAGGTATTGTGCAGGTAGTTCATCGGACTTTCCGAATTGCCCATAAATAATAGCAGTCCTGAATTAAACTGCTTCGCAACTGTAGTTCTTCTATTGATGTATTCTATCTGCTGGAACATATGATATTGGTGGATATAGAGCAAATTTGACAAGAAATCCGGAAAAAAAGAAGCCTTTAGCCCAAGTGGTTAAAATTAGGGATGCATTAAACAAATTACGACCATGGACCGCTAAAAGTCCAACCGGAATTAATTTAGCTTATTGACCGCCCAGCCGATTTCAGGTTTCACATTGAAGGATTTTGGATCTTGTTTTACGCCCATAAAACCGGCCCAAAACTCCATCCTATAGGTCGCGACAATTTTTTGATCACCACTTTGAACCTCAAACAAAAAAGGCACATTGGCAATTTCTTTTGGCAGCAGACCGACACTCTTGATCTCTTTGAAGTCTGATCTTCTCAAATATATTGGCCGGCTTTTCCAGCCGGGGTCATCGGTATTAGCGACAGGGAAATTAACCAGAGCTTCTGAACTGCCCGCTGTTGCCGCAGCAGCCTTCATAGGCGGGGCTCCACCCTCCAAATAGGGATAAAACTTCAGCAACCAGCCATCTATCCCGTCATATGATCCATAGACACCTGTTTTGTGGTATTTGACCATATTCATCCAGAAATCCTTATCAAGCTTCCCTTTTTTAGTGTCGATGATCTTCTGAATGACAGGTTTCAGTTCTGATGTCCACCATTCCAACTCATAATCTGCCAGGTAATCCAGTCGCGTTAAAATCTTCTCCCAATCCTTAACTGTTCCCTCGACTGTAACATCTGGAATACCGCAGCCCATCATGATCACTTTATAGTTGAAAAATTCTTTCATAGATTCCATGATGGTAATTTGTCCTGCTATGACTGAAGTTGGAGTGCTGGTTGTGAAATCTGCCGACAAATTATCGATCAGCTTTTGTCCTGTGTAGCACGCAATCTGTTGAGCGAATTCCGGGAAAACCGTCTCCCATGGGAAAACTGCTAAGCCTTCCGTTCCTTTCATGTCACGTTGTACGGTCAGCATTTTTTTACCTTCGAAATTGACAAATTTTGACCTTAGTTTTTCCGGGTTCTGGTTGATATGGTGGGAAAAGCCCTGACAAATGAGGAGCCAGGCAATATCTGGGCTGATGGTGACGGGATAGTGGTTCTGGTAAGCCCTGAGGTAACCTGTGATGACTGGACGGGTACCTAAATCGACCAGGCTTTCGCTGACCGAAAGCTTCAGAAAGTTTTTATCGACATTATCAAACAGGCGACTTGCATGCACAGTTGGCAACAATTTTTCGGGCTTGGTCAGGTCTTCAATGTGATAGGTCTTTGATTGAGCGAAGAGTCCCTCTACCGAAAGGATCAATAAGAGGAAGAGCAGGTTTAATTTGGTCATATTTAAAAGATTAAAAGCGTTTCCCTAAGATAGGCATTATCTTAGTATCTCCAACAGCAGCTATCGCAAAGTAACAGGAAAACGTACAAAGCTATTGCTAAAACATAGCCGACTGTCCTTGGGCAGAAAGGCCCCAGAATCACATCTGCGTCGGGTCTTCTTCGCAAAAAGGTACCCAAAACCCGACCCAGACCCAGCGCAGGCCCCAAGGAGGAGCGATTCAGGTAAGCAGCACAGTGGTATTTCCCAACCAGTGAAAATACCTGGGCTAAAACTATTTTTGGTAAACGCGCAGGTAATCCACTTCAAATCGGTTTGGAAAAACAGTACGTCCCAGTTCGCCGCCATTCAATCCCCCCATGGCGAGGTCCAGCAACATATAATGGGGCTGTTTGAAGGGATGTGTACCGCTGACATCTTTATTGTACAATTTATCCATGTCTACTTTGATCATCAATTCATCATCTACAAAAAGAGAAATCTCCTTTTCCGTCCAGTCCATTCGCCATTCATGGAATTTGGACGCCCATTCTTTGCCACCCAGCTCCTGCACTGCTTTTGTTTCGCTAAACCAAAGGGCATTGTATCGCTTTGACGTACCGATCGCAATATTCGCCAGAATCTTTCCCTTATAATACTCCATGATGTCAATCTCTCCGTTAGAAGGCCACTCGCCGGTTAGGCCCAATGTCCACCAGGCTGGCCAAAGTCCGGCACTTACATCAATCCTTCCCCGCATTACAAAGCGACCGTACTGCCAGCTGTATTTACCGGACGTATTGATGCTGGAAGAAGTGTATTCAATATGTTCACGACTGTTGCGCCATTGGCGGCTATCTTTTCTGTACAAAGGGTTTGCCCGTTTTTCTTTTCTGCCTTCGATGATCAACATTCCATTTTCGCACCAGGCATTGTCCTCCTGATACCATTGGATTTCCTCATTGCGTACAAATCCTTTTTCATATCTCCAGCGTGTAGAATCGGGCTTTCCATTTTCATTAAACTCCTCTGCCCAAACCAATTTATAACCCTCTTTTAAATAGCGAGAGGAAGGATTGTCTTTTTGCGCGATAGCCTTCGTGGTGATCCCCAGAATGAGGAAAAAGAGGATGTGGTTGATGCGGTTTAAGATTTTCATCTATATATAGCTTGTTTTTCTTATCTATTCTACGAATCGTCATGCTGAATTTATTTTAGCATCCCATTTAAGCTGGTTTTGAATAGCTATTGTGAGATGCTGAAATAAATTCAGCATGACGAACGTACCTTTTTCAGGCGGCTTCTTTTCAAATTAAAACCTATTTATCGATTAAGCTAATGGTGTAACTATAGCTGTACTTTTTATCCAGCAAAAGATACTGCCGATGAGGATAAGCACCCCAACTGTCATCGCCACCTACCCCGCGCTGCTTGAGGTCGATGTTCAGAAAGACCTGATTGCGTGGCGGCAGGTCAGTGGGATGCTGCTGTTTCTTGGTGATGCCAGGATCAAGGTCCTCTGTGCTGTGGTTGATCGCAGTAAAGGCAATGGGCTGAATACCCCTTACCTTGATGCCCTTTCCGCTAGCATCAGTCAATGTAAACCAACGGACATCTGTTTTGTTGCCGCTCTCCTGCGGACGGATGTAACCTTTGAAATATTGGTTTTCGACCTTGTCATTGTAGATGCCAATGAAAGAACCGAGGTTCCGGTCGACGTAATTTTCATGTGGCCCCCTGCCATAGTAACTCAAATTATTATAAGCGCCCGGTAATGTGGTCCGCATACCAAAGCGTGGCATTTCAGGCAACTCTTTTCCAGTCATATCTATGCTGGCTGTTACCTGTACATCACCATTGTTGTGGATGAAATAACTAACCTGATAGGGCACGTCGATGCCCGCCAATTGCCATTCCACTTTGATCGCTAATCCTGCAGCGGTCTGTTCTGTTACCTGAATGGCCTTCAGTTTCTTTTGCTCATGAGCCATCCTCCAAATCCCCAATCTTGAAGGCATTTCATTCCCGAAGTCATTGTCGGTAGGTGCTCTCCAGAAATAAGGTTCGGGGAAGTTGTTGAACCAGCTGTTTCCTTTATTGTAACGCATCATTCTACCGGCTTTCAGGTCAAACTCCCCCTTTACCTCCCCTGCTGTAAAACTTAGTTTTTTATCGTCTTTGGTGATGGTCAGCTTTGTTGATCCCGCAGCTTCCATTGCAAAGTAATCACCGGCATACAGAAACTGCTCTTTCGCAACCTCGAATCCTGAGGGCAACATTTCCGTCCCTGTTTTTGTATAGGCATACACGTTAAGGAAATACTCTGAACCTGCGCTGGACTTGTATTTAGGAAGTTTCAGTGTAAGGTCTTTGGATTGATGAGGAGCTAGTTGTACCTCAAATTTACCTTCATTGACCTTTTCTCCGTTTCTGAGCAACTCCCATTTGAAATTGTATTGGTTCAGGTTGCTAAAGTCGAAAATATTCTCAACATTGATGATGCCTTTGTTCAGGTCTTTCGCCGTAAAGATCACGTTCTGGTATACTTTCTTTACTTCATACGCTCCGGGATCAGGTGTACGGTCTGAGCTGATGATCCCATCGGCCACTCCGTTTTCATCATGTTGCCAGTAGAAAGCACCAAGGTCGCCACCATAGGCCCAGAAAGGTTTTCCTGTAGCATCTTTGGTTTTGATGCCCTGATCTACCCAGTCCCAAATGAAGCCACCCTGCATGTTTTTACTCTTGCGGATCATGTCGAAATACTCCTGAAAGTTGCCGTTGCTATTGCCCATGGCATGCGCATACTCACACATGATATACGGTCTTTTTTTAGTCGTATCTGAACCGTAGCGTTTCATACTCCCGATACTGGGGTACATTGGACAAACAATATCCGTATTCCAGTCTTCACCGGCCTGTTCAAACTGAACAGGTCTGCTGTTGTCCCTGCTTTTGATCCATTTGTAGGTATCGTGAAATACCGGTCCGTTACCGCACTCATTTCCGAGAGACCAGATGATGATCGATGCATGGTTCTTATCGCGTTCGACCATCCTTACGGTACGGTCGACATGCGCAGCTGCCCATTCCGGCATATAAGCAGGGTGTTTGCTCTTATCGAACCAGGCCTGGAATTCTGCACCCATGCCATGCGTTTCAATATTGGCCTCATCTACCAGGTACAAGCCGTACTGATCGCAGAGTTTATACCAAAGCGGATCATTGGGGTAATGCGAAAGTCTTACGGAATTGATGTTCAGTTCCTTCATCAGCTTGATATCCTTTAACATCAAAGCTTTGGTTGTGGTATGACCAGTTACATCATCGTGCTCGTGCCTGTTGACCCCATGAACGGAGATTGCCATTCCGTTGACCAATAGCCTGGCATTTTTGATTTCAACTTTGCGGAAGCCGACTTTTGAAGCTGTGACGCCAAGAACAGCACCTTTATCGTCTTTCAAGGTAAGCACACAATCATAAAGGTTTGGAGTTTCTGCATTCCATTTCAAAGGGTTTTTGATGGTCTCTCTGAAGCTAACTGTTTGAATGCTATCGGCAGTGACACTGAACTTCTCCTGTTTGTTATAGATTGATTTTCCGGATTTGTCCAACAGGCTAAGTGATAAAGTACCCGCTTTCAGGTTGTTTCCTTTGAACTTGCGGATAGCTACATCGGCACTAAACAGACCGTCTGCATATTTAGTATCCAAATCTCCTTTGATGAAAAAATCCCAAACTGCCAGTTTGGGCAGCGCATAAAGGTATACATCGCGTTCTATACCACTCAAACGCCAGAAATCCTGATCTTCCAGGTAGCTACCGTCGTGCCAGCGGAATACCTGTACTGCGATCAGGTTTTGTCCTTTTTTGAGGTATTTCGTAATGTTGAATTCCGCAGGTGTTTTGGAGGCCTTCGTCATGCCCACCTTATTGCCGTTTACATAGACAAAGGCACATCCGGAAATGGAACCGAAATGAACCAATACTTCTTTTTCGTCCCAGTCTTCTGGAATGGTAAAAGACTTTCTGTAGGTACCGACCGGGTTATTGGCACCTATGAAAGGTGGATTTTTAGGATGTGGGTAAACGATATTGGTGTAGATTGGGATACCAAAGCCGTTCAACTCCCAATTGGAGGGAACGTTGAGATTGGCCCAGCCTGAATCGTCTACATTGGTCTGATAAAAATCTGTACGCCTGTCTTTATACTGGTCTACATAATTGAATTTCCACTGTCCGTTCAGCGATTTAAAATATGCAGACTTCGAATAATCGTCAGCAAGAGCCTCCTGCTGACGATCGAAGGGTACAAAAGTGACGTGTGGCTTTTCTTTACCCTGATCAACGATTTTGGGATTTTCCCAGTCGTTGTTTTGCGCCCTAACCGACGCGGTAGTTATTAGTGCAATTCCTGCAATGAAGGATAGTGTTTTGTTCATTGTGTGTGATTGAAATAAGAGGAATTAAGGAGTGTAGGCTCCGCTATATTGCGTTAGTCCATCTTTTCGCATTGCTTCTATAATCAAGCAGTTATATACATAATCCCAGCTGGAAGTGACTTCAGAGTTTTGATTAAGACCATATGGCCACCAGTGCTGGCTATCTCCGCTAAGTTGTACATCGACGCTGCTATTTTGTATTTTTTTCAGCATGGCACTTACATTTGGTGCCTGAAGCTTTCCTCCGACGATTTTTCCGCTCCACCAGCTTGATGTTCCAGTTCCAAATGTATGATTCATTTCGTGGAGCACGGTCCTGATATTGTGAAAATCTGAGCTACTTCCAAATCGCATCCAGCCTTCATTATTTGCATCAGCCGTTGGTGTACCAGGCTCATAGTTCATATATACATGTTTTGTTGCGGAGGTGAAATTATTAAGGTACCATACAGCGCTATCTAAAGGCATCTGCAACCTATTATAAGCTGCCAATTGATCTGCACTAGGATTATTAACTTTATTAAACTGGTAAGTTACTTTCCCTTTTGCTATGGTCCTGAAAGTGATATCGGCACTATAGCTTACACCTTTAGAATTAACGGCATAGCCACGTACATGATAGTCGGTTTTTTCGTCCAAACCTCTGATCATCATACGGAATTTACCTGTTCCAGTACTGTTGTGCTTCAATTTATTATTGGCAACTGTGGGATTAGCTGAAGTTCCCCAAACAATACCTTTTTCAGTAACTGCATTTCCACCATCCGAGAGCACTTCGACATCAGTCGCAGCCAGTGTAGAACCAATGATAAACATAGGTGTAAAGGCAAAAGTTGCGCTGACAATATCAGCGGTGACGAGTTCAATTTCATTGCCGTATGCTGTACCGGCCTTATTGGTGGCAAATGCCCGAAGATAATATTTTGTCGAAGCCGTCAAGCCTCCTATTTGTGTCACGAAACTGCCCGATCCTGAAACACTTGTAGGAATAGCAATTAAATTAGCTATTGTAGGGTTTGGTGTAAGACTGTAACAAACACCCCTCTCTGTAACAGCAGCTCCGCCATTACTGGTTACAGCTCCACCTGTCACAGCGGACGTAGTTGTAATTGAACTAAGAACAGTGGTAGTTAATGTTGCTAAAGTTGCAGGAGTGGAGGTAGACCCCTCCTCATCTTTAATTACAGGCTTCGATTTCGAGCAGGATAAGACGAACCATGCAGACATTACAACTGTGCATAGTTTCAAGTAATAGAATTTATTCATGTATTTGGGAGGCTTAGTTAATTGAAATAGTGCCAGGCTTAAAGCCTGGCACTTCCGAGAGCAGATATCTAATGCTACAAGTATTGTATTGTGTACAATCTCACAGACTTTATTTTAGTATAAAATCCGGCACTTCCCGAACCTCCGGTCATATTGGCTGCAAATCCAATACTAACTTGGGTCGGTTGCGTCAATGTAAACTCCAATTTGGTCTGTGTAGTTGCTGTCGTAGCGGCCAAAGGGGCAAAGGCTAATGCTGTACTTGGGATATTCACAACGTTTGGCATCGTCGTACCAGGAGCAACCACAATGTATCTTGTACCACCAGCGTTCTGTTCCAATCCATTGGCTTCAAACGAATAGGTTGCAGCAGGTAACGTAATGGTTTGGTAAATGAATCCATTGGTAATATCCGGCAGCCCCCATCCTGCCTCCAATGACATCGTAGCAACACCAGAACGCATTTCCAGACCTCCATTGGAACCACTTGCATTCTTAACCGAAGCACTGGTTGTCCAATCAGTCAAAACACCCCAGCGGGAAACTGTCGCGACAGGCGTAAATGGAGATCCTGTATTTTTTAAATAGGTATTAGTAACGTTGATTTTTATAAATGCAGGGGCTACAATTTGCCTTGTTGTCACCGCAGAATAGAAGGTATCGATACTTACTGTATCTGGCAAGAACAATGTTTTGTAGCTGATGGTAGAACCGTATTTGAAATTTGCTAAAGCAACCCTCGAAGAATCTATCGGCACTCTAATTTTGACAGACTGGTTATTTTGTTTGGTATAAGTAATATCCGTAGCAAAAACTCCTGTCAAACGGTCCATTCCGAGGAAGTTTACGCTTGTAATACCAGTTGTTTCATCCGTCCTGGCTTCTGATATATCTCTATTAACCAATGTGGCCTGGTACCTGGCTCCATACGTTCTACCTGCAACATTTACCGGAATTGAACGATTCCCAGCAGCGTCATAGGTGTATATTACAAAGTTTTGCACACCTTCATTTGCTATAGCTATTGACTTTTTTAAAGTGTCTACAGTGCTTGAGCGGGTAATTGGAATACTGGTAGAATCTGCCATATTATTCCAAAATATACGGCACTCTACTATCTTGGGATCAGCGGATAACAATCCTCTAACAAATACCCTATTATTTCCAGACAGTACCTTTACAGAATCCAATTTTCCTGTGTAAGTAATTTCACCGTCTGAAACATATTTTTTATAATCGTCCATTTTTTTACAGGATCCTAAGAAAACCGCAAAAAGAACGCTAAGTACAAAGCACACTTGCTTTTTATACTGATCTTTTACAATGTCTTTCATGCTTGTTAATTTTAATATTTAACGCTATTTATCTAGGATCTCCATAAACCTGAACTTCTGCAACGGACATAAACGTGGTACCTTGCCAGTTCTTGTTATTCTTTATCCTTATATACCTCATTTTAGGCACATCTACCCTGAAACTATAGCTGAACCCTGCATTAGCAGCCGTATAGTCTTCGCTGGTTTGAATGCCATAAGCACTTCCGGAAGGTTTTTTAGCCTGGTAGGTGCCGAGCAATGTCCAGTTGTTGAAACTTCCGTCACTTGGAGGATTGTTGCTTCCCCAAATTTCAAACTGGAAGATATTCCCACCATAATAATAAGTCCGGCCGGCGTTTAGATATTCAGGATAATCCCAGATCACAATACGACTTAAAGCGGCAGCAGCCCCAATATCAAAGGTCACCCACTGAGGAGTAGTAATAGTGGTTTTAGTCAATGAAATTCTTGGCCAGTCGATAATATTTCCGTCCCACATATATGTCAGATTCGTAGAAGTATATTCCTGAGCCACATCAGTAGGCAATATTACTGCACGATAGGCAGACTTTGACAAAGCCGTTTCATATAAAGGCTTGAGCGTAGTGTACAACGTATCGGTGTAATTCAACCAACGATCACGTATCGTAACAGCAAACTTCTGAGAAACAGTGTCCAGGCCCCTGATACTTTGATCTATATCAGCAGCAGCGGTATAAATGTTCTTGGCGCTGGGAACGTATTTACCTTCTTTTTGAACCAAAATTTCTATCGCCAATTCCGCCTTATTCAAGTTGCTTGCTGCAATTTTTATCCCACCAAAATCTGCGATAGCTCTCAAGCTCCTAAACACACCCCAAATTGGATTCTCGAGAGGTTTAATTTTTACTTCTACTGGCGCAGAGGCTACCTCACTCCTGTTCACAGCATAAACTTTTATGATATGCTCATTGGTATCCCCGAAGCCTTCAACAGTGAGTGAACTATTGTAGTAGGAAGATTTTACTTCGTACTCTTTGCCATTTGTTAATGTATAGACCGCCTTTACATAAAGTAAATCCTGGTCCTTGGGAAGTGCATAACTTAGTTGAGCTTTACCAGGCCCGTTAACAACACTTATATTGGAAACGGTTCCCGGAGCGTTAGCATTCTCTGACAATGGCTTTATTTTATCCTCTTTACAGGCATTTAATGTGGCTAGACTCAAAAACGCCAAGCCTAACATACTATAATATTTTATCTTCATCTTGCAAGTATTAAATGTGACAACTACCATCCTGGGTTTTGTACCAGTTTTGGATTAACTGTTAAATCATAAGTCCTGATCGGCCATAGATAATCTCTTGGAGCGATAAAGCTCTGAGGGAAAATGCTACGAACTTTATAGTATTCTTGCGTGGTACCCTGGAATACACTCCAACCCGTAATATTTTGGTTAAACATTTCCGATGCCCTTTTCCACCTCAGAATATCCCAGTACCTACTACCTTCGAAAGCCAATTCAATCAATCTTTCTTGCTGGATAATGCTACGCATGCCGTCTGTCGTCGTATATTTTCCAGGACTCGATGAGTAAGCTGTCCACGATTCCTGAACACCAAGTAATCCTGCACGCCTACGTACTTTATTCACGTATTCGTAAACATCTGCGCTTGGAGCAGCCAGGGATTCATTCAGTGCTTCTGCATACATCAAATACAAATCGGCCAATCTAATTTGCGGCCAGGGGTAGTTTCTATAAGAAACCCCAGAAGAACTGCTGGACATGTTCCAGTCTACTACTTTTTTTATGAAATATCCTGTTTCGTTATACCAACCGTAATTGTTTGCACCTGCAAGCTGTACAGATTTCCCTTCCAGAAAGTAAGTAGCAGAATCAGAGTTGGTTTTACTATCGTATTTGTACCATACTCCGCCGTCAAATCCAAGATCTGCGTAAAATCTCGGCTCGCGGTCGAAATTCAGGCGCGCGGTCTGATAACCTTGTGAAATATAGAATCGCTCGCGTCTGATGGCTGTCCTGACTGTGTATTTATTAGAGAAATCTAAAGTCTTATCTTCAGTAATCGGCACGCCATTTTTTGTGTAAAACTGCTCAGCAATTTTAATCGGAACGCTCAATTGTTGTCTAGCCGTGCCTACTCCGATATCGGCGTGTATTCTTGCCATCGCATTACGCTGCAGGCCTTCCGCTGCCATTGAATTTGGATTTGCCCAAACATGTTCGCTGTTCCATCTTTCTGTCAACGCGTTTCTTATTGACAATTGACGCATCGTTGTATCAGACAATTTGAATGTCGTTTCCTTAAACTCATAGAGCTTAAATCCTGCAAGTTCGGATGCATCTATTGCTGCCTTTGCTGCCTTCGCCGCTAAATCCCATTTTGAAGCATCATAAGCACTACTAAAAAGCTTTACTCCATCTTGATCTGCGAAAGAAGCGTAATCGGGGTTTCCGTTAAATAATGGACTCGCTGATAACAGTAATAGTTTTGCTTTTACTGCAAGCGCAATAGGTTTAGTTACACGTCCCAATTCAGATCCACGATCGCTGATCATATTCGGTAGCACTGAAGATGCCGAGTCCAATAAACTGGAAATGTAGCTTACACACTCGTCGAAAGGCACTCTCTTGATTCTAACATCGCCTTCAGGGGCACTCACGTCGATATTCTCTTTTATCAACGGGATTGGGCCATACATTCTAAGCAGGTAGTAATGATAATAAGCCTTCAAAAATTGTACTTCGGCAATCCATCTTTCCCTTTCGTCTTGCCTTAAATCAAGCACCTTGGTTGGATCTTTCAGATTGGTTAAAAATATATTACAGTTTCTGATTCCGTCGAATAATCCATAAAATCCAACACCACTGCTATTCTGAGGTCCACCACCACCACGGCGTGAGCTCCAGGCATCAGAATAAGGCGATGCTGCATTTTGGGAACCACGTGCGATCTGCCATGCAGACGGCCCAAATTCCCGCTGATCATAAGGAATCCAAACTTCATCACCAGCCATAAACCCTATATTGTAAGAAGGGTCTCCGTCTTTTGGCAAGTAAGAATAGCAAGTAAATAAAAATTTCTCTGCTTCATTTCTCAGCGTAAATGCATTATCAATGGTTGCCACGTTATCAGGAATGATATCCAGGTACTTTTTACAAGAGGATATCAAGACCATCATCGATGCAGCTAAAAGTACCAGCTGACCACGAGAAATCCTGCCTCCGGCTATTTTAGTGCTCATATTTTTTTGTTTATTTTTCATCATTAATAGGTTAGAATTCAACATTGAAACCAATATTATATACACTTTGAACAGGATAACCTAACCCTGAACCACCCATTTCCGGATCCCAAAGTTTGAAACTGCTTAGGGCCGCTAAATTGGACGAATTGGCATAAACCCTTAGACTAGCCAGTCCTAAGCGTTTAGCAGTCTGAGCTTTTAGCGTATAACCTAGCTCAACATTCTTAAGCCTCAAGAAGGCTCCATTTCTCATCCACCAGGTGGAGGTTCTGTTGTTATTACTGATAAATGTCTGACTTAGCCTCGGCCATAGGGCATAACTGTTACGATTTTCTTCCGACCAGTGGCTGTCCGCGATTACCTTTAACAGACCATTCTGACTTCCACCATTCAGTACAAAAGGGGAAATATTTTCCGAGTTGATGAAGAAAGAAGACCTAGCAGAGCCTTGGAAAAATGCACTGATATCAAAGCCTTTGAATCCAAAGGTTCCACCAAAACCATAAATGATTTCAGGAGATGTTGGGTTTCCAATCGGCACCATATCCGCATCGTCAATCAATCCATCTTTATTGACATCGCGGTATTTGATGTCTCCACCCCTATAGTCAATGCCTGCCCGCGCACCAAACTGCTGTGGGGAGTTCATTGCTTCTTTATCATCTACGAATAGCCGTTCAGCAATATAACCATAGGATTGAGTTGTAGAGTTTCCCACACGATATCTATAGGCCTCGGAGTCTTTGTAAGAAGGTTCATCATAAATCAGGATCTTATTTGTCGCGTAGGTAAGGTTACCTCTTGATTGAATATACATCCCGTTACCAAAGGATTTGTTGTAAGTCAATGCCAGGTCGATACCTTTGCTTTCAGCTTTATTGGTATTGGCTTGGACTGCTGCCTGAAGCCCCATACTTTCAGGGATATATGTCCTTGAAGTCAATATATTCGACCTCGTGTTTTTGTAGATATCGAAAGTAATATCCAGTGCGTTTTTGATGTTTAAATCCAGACCTAAATTGATCTGCTTTGAACGCTCCCAGGTAATTAAAGGATTTGCATAACGTGAAATAGATATACCAGACCTGTAATAGTTATATAATTCTCCAAATGTAGAACCATAAGTAGCGTTGGTCATATTCACTTCAGACAAGTAGAAAAATCTGTCTCCTGACGCACCGATTTGGTCATTACCAACTAAACCATAAGTTGCTCTAAGTTTCAAACTGTTAATTACTGACTTCAGCGGCTCAAAAAACTTCTCATTTGAAACCACATAACCTAAACCAAAGGATGGGAAGAATCCAAAACGATTGTTATCGGCAAATCTCTCTGATCCATTATATCCGAAGTTGAACTCTGCAAGATATCTATTGTCATATCCGTACGTTGCACGTCCAGAAACACCCTGGTTTCTAGAAGGTAAAGACAACTGTAGGCTACCTGCATTACCAGCAAGATAATTTCTCAGTGTTGTGATCAACATACCCGTTACCGCATGCTTTTCACTGAAAGTCCGGTTGTAATTTACCGCAGCTTCGACATAAAAGGTCGAATTTAGATCTTTGGATCCTTCTGAATAATTCAGGTACTCAGTTCCAACTGTTCCAACT
This sequence comes from Pedobacter sp. GR22-6, assembly GCF_037402555.1. Classification (NCBI taxonomy): domain Bacteria; kingdom Pseudomonadati; phylum Bacteroidota; class Sphingobacteriia; order Sphingobacteriales; family Sphingobacteriaceae; genus Pedobacter; species Pedobacter sp. GR22-6. The sequence goes on along the minus strand of NZ_JBBEUC010000002.1, from coordinate 444,879 downwards.
GAGCTCAGTCCGCCATCATTCAGTGTAGTTAAAGCAATGCTTCCATCCGGCTGCAAATTGGATGAATAATAAAATGGATTGTACTGTCTGGAAATATTGAAGAAAGAATACCTTCTTGCATAAGTCATGAGACGCGCATTTAGTCCATTTGTAAGAAAATTCAGATCTTGCTTGATCTCGATCTGTGTTTGCAAAGTTGAAGCATTTCGATCTTCATATCCACGAACCATCTCGGCATAAGGGTTGATGTAGAGACCGTCTGTTGGGGTTCTTGCATTACCAAATAGCGGGTGCTTAGTAAAGGGAGATAAACTTGCCGGATATACAGCAGGAAACATTACCGGATTAGACCAAATAGCCTGATTGAATATCTTCTGACCACCATTTATTCTATTTCCGTTTCCATCAACACCTCCCACGGGTCCGCTGTAATCATCAAACTGACCATAAACTCTAATTGCAGCCTGAGTTGTTGCCGTTAGATTGACATCGACATTTGACCGGACTGAATAATTCTTTAATTTGATGTTGCTGTTAAAGTTATTTAGATTGTCAACTTTCAAAACACCATTGTCAATATTATAAGTTCCTGCAATGTAATATCTGGCTTTAACACCACCGCCCGACATACTCATGTTATACCTATTATTGATCGTATAATTTTTGATCAATTTTTCAATCCAATTGTTATTGGGATACAGCAATTCATTTTCTCCTGCTGCTGTAGCATCTATTTTCGACTGCACATATGGAAGAATAGCCAGGGAATTCCGAGTCAGAGCCGCTTCATTTGCTAATGTCATGTAAGAGATATTATCAGCGAATTGAAAGTTTTTCGTATTTCCCGACAAAGAAGTTTCGTTTCTGAATTGGAACTTAGTTTTTCCATCAACACCCGACTTTGTAATTACGAGAATCACTCCATTGGCACCACGGGCACCATAAACGGCAGACGCCGTAGCATCTTTTAAAACATTAAAAGAAGAAATGTCATCCGGTTGAAGTCGTGCCAGGTCGGTGTTGCTGGATTCGATACCATCAATTAATATAAGCGGATCTTGTTTTCCTGCACCGAAACTTCCCAGACCCCGAATGAAAAAGTTAGCATTATCACCACCAGGTTCACCGCTTCGCTGATAAGCAATCATACCCGCGACCCTGCCCGCCATCATTGTAGTTAGGTTACTTGTAGGTCCTTTCAACTCTTTTGGATTGATAGATGTTATAGAACTGATTACACTTGTTTTCTTTTGAGTACCAAAACCTACAACTGTAACTTCCTCCAAAGAGCTATCGTCCGATTCCATAGTAATGGTAATAGAGTAAACTCCTTCTGCATTAGGTTTATAATCTGAAACTGATACCGTTCTAGGTTTATATCCAACAACAGAGAACAACAACTTCGAAGTCCTTGGTACTTTGATTGTATATCTACCATCGCCGTCTGTAGAAACCCCGGTCTTTGTACCTGGAATACTCACCGTTGCAGAAGGAATGCCGCCTATGCTGTCCTTTACTACCCCTCTAACGGTTACCTCTGTTTGAGCAGAGGCCTGGAAACTAACTGTAACTAGAAAGCAGCATAATAGTATTTTATATACTGTTCCCATATTACAAGAAAGAGAATAAGCCTTATACTTATCAAGTAGCTTTTTATTCATGTCTATTTTGTTTTAATTGTTTAGCTAAATCGTTGTTTGCCTTGCATAATGTCTTTTCCTTGAAACAGTAGGTCCAATGTTTCAATCCGAAAGACTCGTCTTTGGGTTTAGTTCGAATCATATTTGATTATTTGGTAGTTTGGTTTATTTATTATTAGTTATTGTCATGTGTCCCCGAATGACATCTAAGATATTTTGATAGCACCCTAATTAAACGTCAACATAACATTTATAAAACTAGGTTAAAAAAATATAGCAGTATCGCCATATTTTAGCTTATTATAACAGGTTATTATCCTTCCATACCTGACTGGTTATATGGCAATAAACGTGATGAATTGTGCTAAAATGAGATGAGCTGCGCTGCTGAATGTTCATATCTTTATAATTTGGTTTGAGCAAATCTAACTACGACATCAGCACATTTATGAGGGGCATTATGGTAAAATAGAAGGGGTGAAATCGTATATTTGAACCAGTTCGATCTAACCAAATCCTGGGGTACCTGTTTATTCATGAAAAGATATTGTTATCTGATTCTCTTTGTTTTCAGCTTTCTTCATTCAAAAGCCATTGATCCACCTTATTTGTATTATTTAGGAATCGAAAATGGCTTATCCAATAATGCAGTAACCAGCATTTATCAGGATCGATATGGTTTCATGTGGTTCGGAACTTATGAGGGTTTAAATCGATATGATGGCTATAAATTTCAGCTATTTAAAAATGATCCCAATGATCAATTCTCCCTGCCAGACAATCGTATTGTGGCTATTCAAGAAGATACCCGGCACAACATCATTGTTGGCACGAAAAAAGGACTGAGTCTTTATGAGAGCCGGACAGGTAAGTTTAGGATGATCCAATTTCAGAATAATGGTAAAAATGAAATCGCATCTCATGCAGTCAATGATCTTGCCAGAGATAAGGCTGGAAACGTTTACATAGCGACTGACGGACAAGGGTTACTCATCTATGGAGCAGACAGCCAGTTGGCAACCAGTATTTTCTACACGGAAGGAAAAGAACGCTCAAACAGATATCCGGTACTATCTGTAAAAATAGATCATAAGGATAACGTCTGGCTTTATATCCAGGGAAAGGGGCTTTGTCGTTATGAGCCGACGAGTAAGCGAATAATACCTGTCAACAAGCTTCACATGAATGTGACTTGTATGGAACCAGATCAACTGGGAAACATTTGGATTGGAAACGAATCTGGCCTATATAAATATGAGATCGCCAGCAAAAAGCTATATTCCTACCGTGATCGTGGAAATACGCTGTTCAGCGCAAATATATTTGACTTGCAAGTGGATAAAGCCAACAGGCTGTGGATCGGAACCGATGGTGATGGAATCGGCACCTACAATCTTATCGATGAAAGTTCTGATTACCTGCGCCCGGGTAAAGAGGCCGGATTGCTGACCAGTGGAGCAGTGAATACCATTTTTCAAGATAAAGACCAACGCATGTGGATCGGTACGCTGCGAGGAGGAATAAATGTGATAGACCAGCACAGGGCCCGGTTTAAAACCATCACTTCTAATCCACTTAAACCGAACCAATTGATCAGCAATTTCATTTTATCTTTTTGTGAAGATGAGCATAGGAATGTATGGGTAGGTACAGATGGAGAAGGCCTCAGTTACTGGAATAGGAAAAATGGCAATTTCAACAGTTACAGTCATAAATCTTCCGATCCTGGTTCATTGAGCAATAATAACGTGGCGGGCATCCTTCGAGATAAGGACAACAACATTTGGCTGGCCACTTATGGAGGTGGGATTAATAAGTTCAATGCATCCAAAGGTAACTTTAGTCATTATACCTGTTTTAATGAAAAAAGCAGAATTACAGATAGAAATACATGGAGTATCTATCAGGACAAACAAAACAACATCTGGGTAGGTACTTGCACTGATGGAGGAACCTATAAATTTAACCGGCAATTGGATAAGTTTGAGCTTTTTGATGCCGGCCTCAAAAATGTAATCACAATTCGGGAAGACAGGCAAGGCGTATTGTGGATGGGGACTTTTTCTTCGCTGATCCGGATCGATCCAACTGGAAGAAATCATAAGGTCTTTAAAATGAATGCTGCAGTCAGGGCCATATACGAAGACAAAAATGGTAATTTCTGGATAGGAACTGAGGGTGCAGGACTGTTACGTTTCGACAGAAAAACCGGCCGCTCCGAGGTGCTAACCCAAAGAGATGGATTGTCCGGAAATTCAATACTTAACATTTTGGAAGATGAGCCAGGGAACCTATGGATTTCCACATTTAGCGGTTTGAGTCGACTGAGCCCTTCCAGCAAACAGATCAAAAATTTCCATGAGACTGACGGACTTCAGAGTAAACAGTTTAACTACAATGCTGCATTGAAGCTTACCTCAGGGGAATTTCTCTTCGGCGGTATTAAAGGATTCAACCTATTCAGACCTGAGCAAATTGAGTCGCATGTACTCAAACCACAATTGTTGATTACTGGACTTCGGATAAATAATATCCCTTACGAGCAAGATGAGGACTTTGAGGAAAAAGAAAATATATACGACACCCAAAAGATTACTTTGCCCTACGACAAAGCTGTGCTTTCCGTTGATTTTGCTGCTTTGGAATATTCTTCTCCCAACAAAATCGCCTATGCGTATTTCCTGGAAGGATGGGACGAAAACTGGAACGAGTCTGGCAACAACAGAACAATAAACTATTCCAGATTGAGAGAAGGCAATTACACGTTGAGAATAAAGTCTACCGATGCGGAGGGCAAATGGCTTGACAATGAACGTACCCTTCTCGTCAAGGTGTTGCCACCATGGTGGAGGTCTTACTGGGCCTACCTATTTTATGTAACCGTCGCCGCTGGTCTGATCTACATTTATCTGAATTACCAAAAACGTCAAACGACATTGCGGTACCAGATCGATTTGGCAAATTTAAAGGTAGCTCAGGAGCAGGAACTCAACGAAAAGAAACTGGCTTTTTTCACCAATGTGTCTCACGAATTCCGTACCCCACTTACCCTGATCATTAATCCACTTAAAGAACTCTTAAACAATAGCGGTCAGGTCGACTCCAAAGAATTAACTGTAGTGTACAGGAATGCCAGGAGGCTGTTGAGCCTGGTAGATCAATTGCTCTTATTCAGAAAATCTGACGCCGACAACCTGAAGATCGTAAAGACCGACCTCGTTGTCTTTTGTAAAGAGGTTTATTTTTGCTTCAGTCAGCAAGCCAAGGCCAGGCAGATCAATTTCACGTTTAGCAGCAGCGCAGAACATATAGATCTCTATATCGATAAGGAGAAAATTGAGATTGCCTTATTCAATCTTATTGCCAATGCATTTAAGTTCACACCGGATGGAGGTGCCATTGGAATTTCAATTGAAGAAACAGCTGATGAGGTATCAATTCACATCACTGATACGGGAATCGGTATCCCCAAAGAGGTGGGTACCAAACTATTTGATCGTTTCTATCAGGTATTTGAACAAAACCCGGGAGCGAAAACTGGCTTCGGAATTGGTCTTTATTTGGTAAATAAGTTCATCAGCCTCCATTCTGGTCAGGTGAGTTACTCCAGCAATCCGGGCGAAGGGACAGATTTCTTAGTCAGGTTATCCAAAGGAAAAACACAGTTTTCAAATCAGGCGATCTATGAAGATGTAAATGAAAGTCCAGTATTTATAAATGAACTAATTGCTGAGCTACATGAAACCGAAGCCGTTGCATCGGAAAATGGACTTACTGCTGACTTCACTACAGACAAGCCCGGTATCCTCGTTGTAGATGATAACGAAGAAATCCGTAAATACATCAAGCAGTTGTTTGCCACGAAATATACTGTATATGAAGCAAAATGCGGAGAAGAAGGTTTATTGATGGTAAGACAACATATGCCAGATATCGTCGTAACAGATGTGGTAATGCAAGAGTTAAGCGGAGTAGAACTATGCACCAAAATTAAGGAAGATCCTACCTTAAGCCACATACCGGTGATCCTGCTGACATCAAGCTCCTCCCCGGAAATCAAACTAAAAGGCATAGAGGGTGGAGCAGACGACTACATTACCAAACCCTTTGATAAGGATATGTTACTGGCGAGAGTCGCGAACTTGCTGAAGAGCAAAAACACCTTGCAGAACTATTTCTATGATAAGATCACTTTGAAATCAGACAATTCCAAGGTGTCTCAAGAGAATAAAGACTTTCTAGAAAAATGTATTTCCATTACAGAAAGAAACCTCAATAATCCTGATTTCAGCATTAAGACTTTGGCTGATGAAATAGGAATGAGCCATTCGGCATTATATAAAAAAGTGAAGGCAATTTCAGGCAAAACGATCAATGAATTTATCCGTTATATAAAGCTCAGAAATGCCGCCCAGTTGTTTATCAATACGGAACATAACGTGAATGAAGTTGCATTGGAATCTGGTTTTACGGACATCAAATACTTCAGGGAGCAGTTTCAAAAGTTATTTGGCTTACGGCCTTCTGAATACATCAAAAAATATAGAAAATCATTTGGCAAAGGGTATAAGTTAAGTTAGAAATAAACAAGGCTGCCTCAAAATATTCTGAAGCAGCCTTGTTTATGATCAAATGTACAAATCCTTAGTTGACAGCAGGTAATTGCTTTAATCTTACCTGACTGATCCTCCAGAAAGTACCATCTCCACCACCCTTATTGGGGAGGTTACCCACAAAGCCTAGAGATACTTTCTTGGCCGTTGCTAACGTAAAAGTGATTCTGTGTGTTCCAGGAGAATTGGTCTTTGCGAAAGCCAGAGATGCATTGATATTTTCCGTGTTCGGAATGCCATCACCTTCCGCAGCAACCGTATAAAAATCACCCCCGGAGGTACAATCTGGTATGTCCATTTCAAGGGTGTATAAACCTGCAGGCAAAGTTGGGCTTTGGTAAATTTTACCATTGGTAATGGTCACCATATTATCTGTGGACCATCCCGCTTCCATTGCGAGCTGAGGACCACCGAACCAAGCATCCACACCACCATATTTTGTGCTGCTATTTAGCGTAAAGTTTTTCACCGCTGAATTGGTAATCCAATCTGTGGGGTTACCCCATCTGTCTCCCTTAGCAGAAGTTGTAAAAGGAATCCTGGTATTTAATAAATATTGAGAAGTGACCTCTTTGAAAATTCCCACTTGGGCAAATTCAGTATAGAAAGTATCTATACTTGCTTTAGTAGGTAAGAATAAAGTTCTGTAACTTAATGTTGAGGCTGATGCAGCAACATCTCTCAGAACAGTTCTTTCGTCCGCAACAGGCACTCTCAAAGTCTTAACACCTGTGGATGATGTATACCGGATTTCCGTAGCAAAGGGCCCTGCAGAAAGATCTATAGGAAGCCAATCAACAGTGGTTGCACCATTAGCCTGAGCAACACTGCTGATTACGCGATTATTCAAGGAACCAGCATACCGAGGACCGTATATCCTCCCCACAGCATTCACTCCTACCGATCTATTTCCATCAGCGTCATAGGTGTATACCAGAAAACTCCGGATACCTTCTTCTACAGCAAAAGTTTTAGCGAATTTCCGAGGATCCGTGTTCATGTTTACTGGATATTCGATAGAATCCTTTTTATCATTCCAGAAAATCTTAATCTTGTTAATTTTCGGATCTGCTTTCAAAATACCTGTCAACTGAACCCGGTTATTACCAGGGTTAATCTTTACCGAATCCAACTTACCCGAGTAAAGGATGTCGCCATCTGCTTGATATTTTTTGTAATCATCTGACTTTGAACAGCCAAATAATAATATTGCTACAAACGATACCGCAATGGTCTTCTTTATATTATTTTGAATTCTACACTTCATGTCCTTAGTTCTAATTAATGAATCAAATTGCTTACTGTGCTGCACCATACACTTCAATTTCATTGATACTTTGCGCAGTACCACCAGCCCAGTTCTCCAAACATCTAATTCTGAGGTAACGCACTTTTGGTGCCGCTAAATCAACGTCCCAGCTAAAGCCAGCTGCTGCTGTCGCCTGATCTTCAGCGTTGTCATTTCCGTAAGGAAGACCTGAAGGTTTAACCACCGTATAACTTCCCAGCAATATCCAGCTGGCATCCAATGCACCGTTGAGATTTGGACTTGATGAACCGTAAATTTCAAATCTCTTCATCGTCGACAAGTAGTAGTATCTTGTACCTTCAGGAAAAGGCCTGATCCAAACTCTGCTTAATTTTGCAGAAACACCTGTATCAAAAGTAACCATATGAGGCACATCTCCACCGTTAATCTGATGTGTAAAACTCGTGTACGGCCAGCCCAGTCTACCGTCCCAAGCGTAAACGAGGGCGGCACCATTTGTCACCTGAGGCGCATCTCCCGGCAACACTAAAGCTCTGAAGAGCTGAGGATCTAACTTTGCCTCAAAAATCGGATTAATATCAGTATAGAGTGTATCTGAACTATTGCCCCATTTGTCTTTTACAAATATAGCCAGTTCCTGCTTGGTGGTACTTAAGCCTCTAATTTTAGAAAGAACGGCATCAGTTCGCGTGAATATACTTTTGAAGTTATCTACTTCAAATTCATTGAATGCATTTCTTCTCATCACAATAATAGAGATGTTGTCTCGTGTAGGGTTGGTAGCAGTCAAGTTGTAGCCCCCGAACGCATCTAATACACGTATGCTCTTAAATACTTTTTGAAAAGGTGCCTCCAAAGGCTTTACCTTAACAATGGTGGGTTCTGACAGGACTTCACTCCTGCTCACTGAGTAGAGTTTTACTTCATGTTCCTGAGTATCTGCAAAACCTTCTACCACCACGGTATCTTTATAAAAGGAAGATTTTGCCTCGAAATTTGTACCGTTGGCCAATGTGAAGACAGCCTTTACATACAACAAATTTTTATCATTTGGCAATTTATAGGTAATTCTGGCCTTACCACTTAGGTTTTCGACCTTCACATTACTCACCAATTGTGGAACAGTGGTGTCATTTTCTGCTGGTTGCCTTAACTCCTCTTCCTTGCAGGAAAATAGTATACAGAGAAGTGTAAATAACAGCAAGCATTTTGTTATAGTTTCCGATTTCATAATCTTAGTACTTAATGTATAAACTACCATCCTGGATTCTGTACCAGTTTTGGATTCTTTCTAATTTCCGTATCTCCTATCGGCCAGAAATAATCTCGAGGTGCAATGAACGTCTGGCTGAATATCGTTCGCTCAATATTATAACTTTCAGTTGTTTTACCTAGAATACTCAGGCCCGTAATGTCCTTATTCAGTTCTTCAGCAGATAGCTTCCATCTGCGAAGGTCCCAGAGCCGTTGTCCCTCGAAAGCGAGCTCTATAAGGCGCTCACGACGAATGATCTCACGCAGGCCAGCCTGGGTCGTATGTTTTGACGGATTTTTAGCATAGGTTGTCCAGGATTCCACGATCCCTTTTAGTCCGGCTCTTGTCCTTACGCGATCAACATACGTGATAGCTGTAGCAGATGCAGGCTCTGCTTCGTTTAATGCTTCTGCGTACATCAAGTATAAATCTGCCAATCTGATTTCCGGCCAAGGATAGGTTTTCCAGCTAGGCGCATTGTTTGTGTTTGTGGTAGACTCCCAATGAACAAGTTTTTTGATGAAGTATCCGGTTTCATTCCAATTGGTGAAGTGACCAAATCCCGATCGTTGCGCATTCTTCGATTGGACATAAACAGAGTTTACGTCGCTGCCAGTAGTGGTTGCGTCTTTCATATACCATTTACCGCCATCAAAGCCAAGATCAGCATAGAACCTAGGCTCGCGATCATAGTTGAGCCTCGCGGTAGCAAATCCCGGCTCAACCAGAAAGCGTTCTGCAGTAGTGGCCACCCTTGTTTGCATGTAGTTAACAAAATCCAGCGTTTTATCCTCATCAATAGGAACACCATTCTTGGTATAGAACATTTTTGCAATTTTCAATGGTGCAGCCCATACTCCCTGTAGCTGGAATCGGTCCACATTTGCAATACCTGCCATCGGAGGCATACACAATGCTTCGTTAACAAAGTAACTATTAGATAGACCCCAAACATGTTCCGCGCTCCACCTTGTAGTTATCGCATTACGAATGTTCAATTGGGTTTTGGTCTCCGCATTTAGCCCATAGGAATCGTTAGTATAAGTATACAATACCGCACCATTCAATTCGGCCGATTCAATCGCAGCTTTTGCCGCGTTTTTTGCCTTTTCCCATTTTTGAGGATCAAAAGTTGGATTGAAAAACACCGTATTTTCCTTGTCCTTGAAGCCAGCATAATCAGAGTTGCCATTAAATAATGGGCTGGCCGCCATCAGTAGCAGTTTAGCTTTTACAGCTAAAGCGATCGGCTTGGTGATTCGCCCGAGTTCCCTGTTTTCATCTGATATTCTCTGCGGAAGTTTTTCTACAGCCGCATCTAAAAGACCTGAAAGATAATTCACTGTTTCATCTATAGGTGCACGCTTATAATACAAGGCCTCAGGAGCAGAAGACTCTGGAACATTTACATCGATAATTGGAATAGGGCCATACATTCTCATCAAATAATAGTGATAATAAGCCTTTAAAAACTCCACCTCCCCGATCCAGCGCTCACGCTCGGCAATACCCAAATCAGGTGCCTTAGTAGGGTCTTTAATATTTTCAAGAAACACGTTGCAATGGCGAATCGCCACAAACATATTTAAGTAGTTGAAGCGTCCATCACCACCTTTTCGATCGCCTCCCCATTCATCGAACCATGGAGCATTCCTATTTTGTTCACCTTGAGCGATGCGAAATGCCGGGTGCCAGGTCGCCTGGTCAGTTTGCGGCATCCAAATCTCATCTCCAGACATCATTCCGGCATTAAACCAGCCATCGCCATTTTTCGGTAAAAAAGAATAGCACGTAAAAAGGTATTTTTCTGCTTCTATTCGAAGTTTAAATGCATTATCGATCACAGCAACATTGTCCGGAACGATATCCAGAAACTTCTTGCAAGAGGTCACAATACAAAGCACTGTGAAAACGAATGCGGTTGCGATTATTTTTTTCTTATTCATTTCTAATAGGTATTTATATTATAAATTAACCTGTAAGCCAATATTGTATAGAGATTGGAGCGGGTAATTCATCCCATTTCCTCTCATCTCCGGATCCCAAAGCTTGAAGTTGCTCAAAACAAATAGGTTTGTAGCTGCAAAGAATATTCTTGCACTCTTTACGTTAAGCTTCTTTATCGAGGCAGTGTATCCGAGCTCCACATTTTTCAGCCTGAGGAAATCCCCTCTTCTCATCCACCAAGTAGAGGTTACGTTATTACTTGGCACTCTCCAGGTACTGAGTCTGGGCCAGAAGGCATATAAATTACCATTGGTTTCTGACCAGTAGTCATCCGCCACTGCCTTAAGCAAGCCTGTTTGAGAACCGCCACTCTGATAGAAGGGCTGTATTTGATTTGAGTTGATGAAGAAAGAAAAGCGTGCTGAACCCTGGAAGTAAAAACTGAAATCGAATTTTTTATAGCCAAAACTAGAACCAAAGCCATAAGTGATTTCCGGTTCAGTAGGATAACCAATAGCCACCTGATCATCACTATTCACCAATCCATCATTATTGATATCACGGTATTTGATGTCACCAGCTCTCAATCCCCTATCTCCGAATTGGATAGGTGAATTCGCTACTTCCTCGTCATCTACAAAAAGGCGTTCAGCAATATATCCATAGGCCTGATTAATTGCAGCACCTTTCCTGGACAGATAGGATAATTCAGCAGGGTAAGGCAATTCATCAACCTTTACAGTTTTAGTAGTAGCATAGGTAAAGGTTCCTCTGGCGTTAATCCATAGATCCTTAGATAAAGTTTTACGGTAGCTACCCGAAAGATCTATACCTTTAGAATTCGCCTCTCCAAAATTAGAAAATGGTATAGTCATCAAACCTGCAGCACGATCTATGTTCTGTGCAGACTGTAAAATGTTGGTTCGCTTTTGTTTAAAAACATCCACGATTAACTCTACCGAGTTAGCTATGGTCAAGTCCATACCAAGATTTAACTGCTTCGAGCGCTCCCAGGTAATGTCTGCATTTTCGTACCTATCAATTGATACTCCTGGCCGATTGTATATAGCGGCACCGTCATTGCGTCCAAACGAAGCACCATAAGCTGCATTTTGCAAATTAACCCTGGACATGTAGAAAAACCTTTGAAGACTTGTTCCGATAGCATCATTACCCGAGATTCCATAAGTCGCTCTAAACTTCAAATTTGAAATCACGTTGCGTAAAGGCTCAAAGAACTTCTCATTGGAAATCCGATAACCAATACCACCTGAAGGGAAAAAGCCCCAGCGATTTCTCACGTCGAACCGCTCTGAACCATTATAACCGAAATTAAATTCTGCCAGATAGCGGTCGTCATAACCATAAGAAAAACGGCCAGATATACCAGCATTCCTTGCAGGCAGCGATTGTATGAGATCGTTTGTATTTATATTTTCATAATCCGACATGTAGGAAACCAACATGCCCCCGACTGAATGCTTTTGATCAAAGACGCGGTTGTAATTCACCGAACCTTCCAACCACATTCTTGAGTCGATTTCTTTAGCATCTTGTTGAAAGTCTAAATTTTCACGACCTACCGGACTTAAGGAAGTTTGTCCCCCATCATTCAATGCTACTAAATTATAAGACTGATCTTGCGGGTTTATGATCGCAGAATAGTAGAATGGCAAATAAGCCCTATTGGCGCGGTAGAAGGATACCCTTCTTAGATATCCCATAGCACGGGCAGATAGACCCTCTGTCAAGCCATTCAAATCCTGCTTCAATTCTATTTGAGGTTGCAAATTTGAAGTTTTGTAAACTTGATAACCTTTCACCATCTCTGCATAAGGATTTAAATACATCGTAGGGGTAAGACTCAAATCAGTATTCCTTGTCTGCGCAGAGCCAAAGAGTGGGTGCTCTATAAAGGGTAGTTTGGAAGCAGGGTAAACCGCGGGAAACATGACAGGATTTGCATTCAAGGCATTCCTAAACGTAGTTTCACCTCCAGATATCCGCTCTCCACGCTCGTTGAAACCACCAATCGGTCCCTGATAATCATCAAATTGTCCGTACATCCTGACAATCAGCACAGTTGATTTGGTCACATTAAAATCAATGTTAGTACGGATGGAATAATTCTTTAAATTGACGTTAGTGTTGAAATCATTTATTGGATCAATTTTTAGATTGCCATTGTCTTTATTTAAGGTACCGGCTATGTAGTACCTTGCGCGATTAGAACCTCCAGAGATATTTAAGTTATAGCCCTGATTCATGGTATAGTTTTTAACCAGCTGATCCAACCAGTTATTATTTGGATAGAGATAAGGATCTGCACCTGCTGCTGTACTATTGATCTTGTTCTGAGAGTAAGGCTCTATCCCATTAGGAGTTCTGGTCAAGGCTGCTTCATTAGCCATACTCATGTATTTAATGTTATCTGCGAACTCATAATCCCTGGTATTTTTGGAGATTCTGTTTTGCACAGTAAAATTGAACTGAGGCTTACTATCCATACCCATTTTTGTATTGATCAAGACTACTCCATTTGCACCTCTTGCACCATAAATAGAGGAAGCAGCTGCATCCTTTAAAACAGAGAAATCCGAAATGTCATCGGGCTGTAGTCGGGCCATATCGGTAGGTGTTGATTCTACACCATCAATCAAGATCAATGGATCGCGTTTTCCAGTTCCAAAAGTAGAAAGACCCCGGATATAAAAAGTCGAATTGTCCGTCCCTAAACCTGGCTCCCCACTACTTTGAAAGGCTATGATGCCCGCGACCCTACCTGCTAAAGCATTGGTAAGGTTGGATGAAGGAGTTTTAAGGTCTTTAACACTTACACTGGTAATTGAACTGACCATACTGGCCTTTTTCTGGGTATTACCGAAACCCGTAATGGCCACCTCTTCGAGATCTGTTGTACTGTTCTCCAGCCGGATATCGAGATTGATGACATTATCTGCACTTACACGTTGATCTGCCAGTTGGATTTGTCTTGGTTTGAATCCAATACAATTGATAATTAAGGTTGAATTTTTACTAGCACTTATCGTAAAACGGCCGAAATTATCTGTGGCCGTGCCTTGGTTACTTGCCTGCTGAATTTTGATCACAGCACCTGGCAGCCCACCCACGGAATCTCTGATGATCCCTTTGACAGTTACCTGACCCTGGGCCATTGCTCCCGTACCTAAGAAGCATAGCGAAACCAGCACCGACAGTGCCCCGATTTTGCTATATAAACCTTGTATAATTTTATTCATATAATGCGATAATGGAAAAGTGAACTTGAAATACAATTGATTTGGAATAGTACCAGAGCCCCTTCCGGGAGATTTCGAATTTTAGGATTTAATCCCTTTCTAGTGTTCATACTTGGTTTTTATGTTATAAATGGTTTGGATATTAGAATTCCAGCACGCATCAACGATGCATGTAAATTTAAATGTCAGTTTAACGTTTATTTATTTTGTGAAATAAATATGGCCAAAGAGCTACCTCATGCCATACGATTGACAGAACCATCGGGCTTTACCCGCCGGATGTCTCATTTGAAACTCAAATTAAAAGAGTTCTACAGAAAAAATGTGGAGTCTGTTCATACGCTATATTTGGTTTTAAAATTTGGTTAGTGATCCATTTTTTCCCTAACAAAAAAACGGTGAACACTTTTAATAATCGTCTAATTGACGTTTATTAAAAGTATCCACTATTAAATCAAAATGATAACTATATTTTAACACATAATCACCATATTTTAACCCTAAATAACGAAAATTGGTATAAATCCTTGATTATTGTAAAATTCACCCTCAGTTGAGGACAATCGTAGTGATAGAGCGCGGTGGCGTGGATATGCCCTTCAACTTAGCTTCAATCTTCATTGGGATCATATCTTTCCCTTGCTCTGCAGTTGTTAAATACTTGATCCCGCTGGTATATGTACGACCAGCTCCTTTTAGATCTATATTTAGCGCTACCGTTTCCGCTCCATAATTTGTGGCTACCACAACCAATTTTCCATCATCTCCCACATACGAAGACACCAATAAATTGTTTATAGCGTTATAGGCATCATCCTGAAGGATATCAACTGCTACACGCGTCATTCCGGGGCGGATAAACCTACTATAATGCCCTAGAGCCCATAAATTTTTAGTGACTTTAAATTCTCCATCTTGATAATCGGCATTTGGCTGTAATGCTATGAGGTAATATCTTGTGTTGAAATCTGCAGATCCAGGTTCATATGCATTCCAGAATTGCCAGGCAGTAGCATTTCCGATACTAAGATCGGAATGGATGACTTTCGACAAAAACAAAGCGCAATCCATAGCAGTTCTCTGCCCCCTTGAGCCATCTCTGAATCCATCTGCCAGCATCGAGTACTCGGATTGCCAATAACGAAGGCCATAAGCTTTTGAAGTATCTGCCAGTTTTTTCCGGGTATTCACTAAAACCGTATCATTTGATTCCGAAAAATAACTGTGCCCTGCTATAATTTTAGGTACTTTCTCAAAATCACCCATATAATTTGGGCTTTTTGGATCAAAGAAACGCTGGATCTGTCGAGAAGCTGGCCCCGTACTACCATACAGGTAATCCAGCATCCCCGCCTCCGTTACCAAGATCTCGCTATTGATTTTCTGATTGACCAACTCGGTATTCAATAGATTAGTAATTTTAAAAATCTCTTCATTCGTCCAGGGGCTACCCTCCTGATCTGCTTCCATGTATTTTTTCGACCAGTCCCATTGCGGTTCATTCACCGGACTGACATAACTGAATCGCAGTCCTTTCATTTCAAAGTGCTTCAAGACATTCGTCAGGAATTTTGCATAGGCACCATAAGCATCCTCACGCAAATTAGACTTATAGTCCTTTTCGGTCTTAAACCCTAGTCCATTCTTGGTAAACTGCACTGGCGGAGAATTGGAGAAAGCAATCAGCGTTTCTACGCCATAATCTTTAGCCTTTTGCAGGAAAAAGCGATAACCAGCTTGTTTCGTCCAGTCATAAGTTCCATCCTTGTTAAGAAAAGAATCTGACCGCTTTCTGAAGTCCTTGATTCCGCTACTATCTCCCTGCTCAAGAGTTCCCGCACCAATATTGAATCGCCAGGAAGAAAGACCAATTCCGAGCGGCTGCCCTTCTTTATTGAATTGCTTACTAAAAAGCAACTCAGCAATGCTCTCTCTTTTTTCCGCAGGCCAGTATTTGCCAATTCCTTCGGAAAACCAACAACCTGAAGAACCAATGTTTTCTATAGTCTGTGCCCGTTTTTTCAAATCGATCCTGATGTTGACGATAGAATCTTTAAGGGGGAATGTCCAGTCGGCTTTCCACTCGACACTAACCTGATCGTCTTTCAACTGAATGGGTAGAAAAACATACCTGCTGTCCATCAGATTTTTGGGGTTCCATTGATCTGCAATAAATATAAACCCACCATCCTTACCTCCTAAAGGAAGGACATAAGTTGATTGTGCACCGAATGTTTTCTCCGCACCAGGCCCTTTCATTGGGTCACCTTTAAATTCCCAGGGGCCAAAAAGACTGTTCGCAACATGTAAACTCGCGCGGTTTGGTGCCCATCCCGTACATCCGCTGGTGATCAGAAAATACTTCCCGTTCTTCTTAAATAAGGCCGGTGCTTCTCTTTGGTTTCGGAATAGTTTTACGTCTTCAGTTGTTGCTTCGAGGTAATCATCGCTAAGTTTTACGATCCTAAGATCCATATTTTCGTCTGAAGAATAAATATGATAGGCGGAGCCATCGTCATCTACAAACAGGTTCATGTCCCGGGACATGTTTCCATTGGGCCTGAAACTTTTTAGATAAACATAAGGACCCGTAACTTTATCACTGATCGCGACACCGGCTCTGGCAGCACTATATCCTTTCCCATTCAGCTCTAAATGGAACCACATTACATATTTTTTTGTTTTTTTGTTGTAAATGACCTTGGGTCGCTCCATCAGACAGCCCTTAGTAATGTCACTCGCCGGATCATCAGACTGTGCCAGAGCCAGTCCCTCAGCCTTCCAATTATAAAGATCTTTTGATGAATAAACATTCACTCCTTCCGAGCGGTGTGTACCTCTTTTTTCACCAAACCAATAATAAGTTTTGTTGATTAAAATGATTCCACCAGCATGAGCATTGATCAATTTACCTTCAGTATCATACCAAGGTTTACCTGAGGTAAATGATTTGACTTTTACGTACTTCGTTAGCGAAGTATCCTGAATGTCTTTTTTAAGGTGCTTAGCCGCATTGACGGTCTGAGAAAGCAACAACAGGGCGAGACCAAACCAAAAGTTTTTAAGTTTCATGGCTTTAATTAGAGTTGAATAATTCTGGTTAATTTGTGTAATGTAAATTAAGCCATTAAAGCCCTTATATTTTCCTACATAATTAGCTATATCCGACTATATTTTAACTAAGAACGGGAGGCTTTAAGGCTTCCACTGCAATACCTGAACAGCCGTTGGCCTAGTATTCGCTCGCCCCTCTCCATCTATTTGTTCTACTTTCTGCAAAAAAAGATCTAACCGATGCTTTTCAGTCCACAACTCCGTATCGTAGCTGGGCTCCCAGTCGCCCACTGATCCGTCGCTAAGATCAGTTACATTCCAGATATTTTTAACCAAATCTTTACAGACAGCAATTGAGGCTTTACTTCCCCGCTCTGCATCTCTAAAAATTAAGGCTGCACTCAAAAGACCTTTGCTTTTCCAGGCTACGAGCTGGGGCCTTGATATAGGTATACGTTTTGTACCGCTACCACTAAGCGTAAACGCTGTCGAGCGAAAACCCAGGTTACGTTCTCGCCAGACATTACCATCATAATAAACCAAATGATACTGAGGGATCAGAGAATTCTGGTCTCTCCAGTATCCTGCGATGTATAGATTACCGCGATCATCTGCAAACATAGCGGTCTGATTGATCAATTCACTTTTCTGCGGAATCATCGCAGCATATTCTGCATTTTTTTGATGTATTGGCAATTGATACGTTACTCCCTGAGAATTTTCCCAGGTTAGCCCCCCGTCTTTAGAACGGGCGTAACAAAGGTCGTGGTTGCTCGCTACATCCGGACTCTCCCTCCACACCCAGGATAGATGTATGGTTCCATTCTTGTCCATTGCGGTCTGCCAGTAAGCATTTCGCCGACCTTCCCCATCAATCAGGTTATCCTGCACCCTTTCCCATCTGCCGGTCTTCATGTCATACCTGTTAATCATCATATTCCCATTTCCGGATCCTCCATCGCGGTACATAAATAGAATGTCTCCACTAGCGAGTCTATAAAACTCAGGGTAAGACACTTTGCTTTCTTTCAAACCTAACATGGTTTCCTTTTCTCCTAGATTCAGCGAACCCGGAGCCAGGGATTTCACATAATTAAGTGGATTGTTGTGTTGGCCCCAGGCGACATGAAGGTATCCCTTTCCATCCACCATAATGCTGATGGACTTATGTGCATCTGCGGCATCTCCCTTATAGGCGCTCCGTAAAACTTCCCATTTCAAATCATTGATTCTGCGTTTGGCAACCACCAAATACTGTTCAGCATCATAATAACCAACATATTGCGTGTTTTTAAAAGTAACCAGGGAATTTTTCCGGAACACTACAGTATTCACTGAATTACTGGCCCATCCATTTTCCGCGATGGTGCTGATAACCGAATTCGACTGCGCATACAAGCCCATACTCAACAGGTTATAAAAAATCATGAATATGAATTTCCTGCTCATCTTTATCATTTTAAACTGGATGCGTGATCATTTGGTACATCCTCTCCTGTCCATACCTTTTGAGCAGTCCATTTTTGCGCAGGATCGGCCCAGAAGGGATCTTTTTCAGAAAGCCCCAATGGCAGAAACAATGCGGTGCAAAGATAGGGACTACCTTGATTGTTGTAAAAATCCCCGATATTGGGTTGCGAACCATACAAGCCTAAAGTCAACCAACCATCCTTATAGGTCGTCGGACTCTCCAGCGTCTTTTTTAATACTGCCGTCAGCACAGACCTAACCTGGGCTGGCTTCAATTCCTTTGGTAAAGCCCTTCTCCATGCCATATCTGCTAAATGATGAAAAGCTGCCCCCCTGTAGATCAGCGATCTGCCTGTAGCAGCATAGGTTCCGTCTATATTGATCTGCCGTTCCTGAATCACCGCA
Organism: Pedobacter sp. GR22-6; assembly: GCF_037402555.1. Lineage (NCBI taxonomy): Bacteria > Pseudomonadati > Bacteroidota > Sphingobacteriia > Sphingobacteriales > Sphingobacteriaceae > Pedobacter > Pedobacter sp. GR22-6. The sequence continues at coordinate 425,965 of NZ_JBBEUC010000002.1, read as the reverse complement.
TAGCGTTCATTCCTCTTTCTTATTTTATCGAACATTGCCTGGTAAGCATTCGTTTTCTTTCCGATGACTCCCGAGATTGCGGCAAGGTAAGGATGGATTACAAAACTGTTGTAGTAATCGAATGCAAAAGACTGACCATCCATATACATCCCGTCGCCCACATACCATTGTTCCATCTGTTGTAAAGCATAGTCCACCCGCATCGGGTCCCATTCCAGATCTTGCTTTGCCAGGAATGCTTCATTGATTGCGGAAAAAAGAAGCCAGTTGGAAAATACCGGCTTGAACCTTCTTGTAGTTTTTATGGATGCGATCAGTCGATCTTGCTCCTGTTTTGCCAGATTTTCATAGATCCAGGGCGCCCTCAATATGGCTATCGATAGAAATGAAGCGTCTACAAGCTGCTGTCCGCCAATATCAAAACGCATGAAGTCCCTGGCATTGGAATCCAGCGCATGACCAAGCCCGCTGATCACCCATTTCCTGTACTGTTTCCGCATGGCTACCTCATCCTGATCGCCGTCTTCCAGTTGAATCCAGGGCGCTATTCCAGAAAGTACCCTCCCTAAAACTTCCAGGTATTGCACTTCTATGCGATGGGCTTTATTGTCTACGTGAATGGAAGTAACTTTGGGCATGATAATTTTCAGGCTATCTGCAGCCAGACCTTTCAATACCGGCTTTACCATTCTATCCATTTCTGCAAGCCAGTATTTGCGATCACTCATTACCTGAGCTTTTTTGGCAGAACTTCGCCTTTGCGAAAAGCAAAGTGTGTTGATCTGCAAAAGCAAAAGGACAAATGTGATGATTTTATAATTTCTCATTTTTTACTATTGTTATCCAGATATCTATACATTTCAGCTGCTGCAAGTAAAAACGCACCGACACCAAAATTGGCGGTCGATTTGGCGTCTACTACCTGACCGGGAATTGCTTTTTCCCCTATCGGCTGCACATAGCCAACACGACCATCCTGCTGCAAAGCTACTTCAGATAAATACTTCCAACCTTTCTCTGCCGCTCCTAAATAGACCTTTTCTTTCAAATATCCATTGTTGATTCCCCATAATAACCCATAGGTAAAAAATGATGTGCCACTGGTTTCCGGCCCGGGTGCATGATCTTTATCCAGCATACTCCTGGTCCAGTAACCTTCCGGCTGCTGGCTTTTCAAAATCGCCTTTGCCAGTTTTTTATATTTGCTCAGGTATACTTCGCGGTGCGGATCATCCGAAGGCAGATCCTTCAGCACTTTGGCCAGGCCTGCGAAAACCCAACCATCGCCTCTGGCCCAAAAATCTTTTTTACCATTTACGCTTTTATGTTTAGGATACACATATTTCGCGTCTCTATAATATAAACCGGTCTTCTGATCGTACATGATGCTGTTGGCGTACTCGAAATATTCATACAATTTTTCGAGATATAGCTTGTTTCCGGTTACCTTATACAGTTTAGTCATCACCGGCATCACCATATATAACCCATCGGCCCACCACCAGTAATCGTTTGCAGAAGTGCTCATCTGATACTCCATGACTTCCTTAGCACGTGCAATTTTATGTGCTTCCGGATTCAAATGATATAAATCTATATAGGTCTGGAAACAGATCTGCCAATCGCCAAAAAGCACATAATCATCCTTCTCCCCGTATTTATATTTCCATTCCGATCTATCTTTAGACTTCGCACCCATCCATTGGTTATGCCCGGCCCAGCGTTCCGAATAATCTTTGTACTTTTCCTCAGCGGTAATCGAAAATGCTTCCATATTACCGGTATGATAAGCTGCCTCATCCCAAAAAGCGCGGACCTCCGGTTTATGGTTAGCCTGCCAATAATCATTCGCCTTTTTGATGGTCTCCAGTATTTGCGTTTTACTGACTTGCGCTTGTGCAGACACGCTCAGCAAAGATGCAGTAAGACATATCGCGATCAGGTAGTGCTTCATTTCTTCGACAGCTTAATTCCCTTAAGGGTTGGTTTCACAATCTTGATATTGCCCGCGGCATCAAATTCCATTTTGTCGATACATACTTCGCGGTTATAGCCTGCTGACTGGCCCATACTTATACCGGCCGGCCGGGTAAAACGATGGTAAACAATGTACCATTCATCTTTTCCAGGCACTTGTATTACGGAATTATGGCCAGTGGCATAAATAGCTTGCGACACATCCTTTGATAGGATCAGGTTATTTTCAGGAATACTGATCTTCCCAGTCGGAGTATCTGATGTACCATACCTCACGCCATAATCTGCATCACGGGTATCGTTCTGCGACCATAAGAAATAATATTTACCATTACGGAAAAACACTTCTGTACCTTCCCTAAAAGTTTTATCAGGAGTGATGACCTTAACCGTTGCAGAATCTATGGAGATCATATCTTCATTTAGCGCAGCCACGGCCAGATATCCATTACCCCAATACAAATAGCTCTTGCCTGTTTTAGGGTCTGTAAATACATCCGGATCAATCTCTTGCCCTCCTTTTATCCCTGCAGGCTTGCCAGCAATCAGCGCTCTGCCACTGTCCTTGAAAGGACCGGATGGATCGTCTGATACAGCTACACCAATTTTCTGGGCGGCGGTAAAATAATAGTAATACTTATAACCGTCACCAACTTTCTTTTCCGCTATCGTAGGCGCCCATGCATTTTTCTTTGCCCAGCTTACGTCTTTTGGTAAGTCGATAATCACCCCTTCGTCTTTCCATTCTGCCAGGTCTGGCGAAGAGAATGTCTTGAAATAGGTTCCTGACCAACCGTTAAAACCATCACTGGTAGGATATAAATGATACTTTTTGGTCTTATTGGAATAGAGGATTTCCGGATCAGCATAATAACCGTTCAGCACTGGATTCAGATCTACGGAAGCACTTAGCTCATAAATAACCTCCTCATGACCAGGTAATTTAATTTTTATTTTCACAGGTCCTTTTGTGAAGTCATATGGTCCCCTTGGACTAATACTCATACCTGGAAAGACGACAAATCCTGGATCAAAAGATTTCAATGAAGTACCCATTTTTACCGGCAGATAAACCTTTTTGCTTGCCGTATCGATCACCACATTATTTTTTTTTATGGCTGGAGATTGTGCAGAGCCAACTACATCTGGTCCTGTATACCATTTTTTCAGTAAGGCTGTTACTTCTGCAGTCGTAATTGGCAACACTGTGCCGTGGCGTGGGTGAAAGTTCATTTTCACATCATGATCTACGACTGTAAAGTTTTTTAAATCTTTTGTCTTCGTAAACTGGTAGCGTCCTTTCGTATACACATCATACATCAGGATGTATCCTTCACCATTATTGAGTTTAAATACGCCTGCTCCTTCTACGGGATCTTTGGTCTGCTGTACAGTGCCCGGACGCATCACATATCCTTCCTTCAACTTGTCGGATACTGCTACTCGAATTCCCTTTTCACTGTCTTCTGTTTTATAGAATAAATGGTATTTTCCCTGATCGAAGATGATATCGCCATCGATACAAGGGCCGTTTGTCGGGCTAAAGAAAAGCTGCTTCGGCTCTGTTTCCAGATCTGTAAAATCTTTATTAGCATAAGCCCAGTAGATGATATCTGGGCTTGATCCATGTTTCATAGACCAATAGATCATATACTTACCTGCTTCTTTATCATATATTGTCTGAGGTGCCCAGACCCGGAGTAAGTTCTCCTGATTCGGGAAACGTTTTTGGATATTGACGATGCTTGAAGTCCAATTGACCAGGTCAGTAGATTTCAATAAGACCATTGCCCGGTTAGAATCCCAGCCTTTGGCCGATACCATGTCAGTAACCACCATATAAAATGTCTTTCCATCCGCACCGCGTAAAATGTGTGGATCGCGCACGCCGCCAGTGGAACTGATTACCGAAGAACTGATCACAGGTTGATCACCATTCAAGGCGCGATAGGTATAGCCGTCGCTGCTCAGGGCAAACCTAATGGCTTCTTCTGCTCCGGTATTTCCCGTAAAATAAGTGAAAAGGTAAGCCGTATTTTTCGTTTTTTGTGCAAATGTAGGCTTTCCACTTAAGCTAAAAAAGAGGACGCTTAGTAATATAAAGCGTAGGTAATTGATTTGTGTATTCATTTGTGGTTCATTTATGTCATTTTCTCAACAGGCGAAGTTCATAGACCCCGGCTGTTTCTGAGCCATCCTCTGCAACAAACTTAACAGTTAACTTTGAAGATGCCATTTTTAGTATTTCCTGAGGGATGGTATAATCGACCTCAAAAAATTTATCGCCCATGCGACCATCCAAACTCACCGCAGCAAGCAGCTGCTCATTCATCAATATCTTAAATTTGCGGTTCTTATCCCTTCCATAGTAGGTTAGCCGCAAGCTGTAAGCTTCTTTTTTTGCATCCGTCAACTCATAACTAAACCAGGCTTTGGCTGTACGCCAATGCCGGTCCTGGAACACCCCGTTACTGGATTGCTCTGCCTTGAAAAAATGGTCAGACTCTGGTTGCTGTTCACCGGGAAAAACCATATCTATCGTGATCCGGGCCAGGTCATCCGCAATACGCTGCTGTTCCGCCATCTTCACTTTTAAAGCCTGTAATCCGGCTGTAGTTTCTTCCTGCCAATAGACAACATATCTGGAATCATGCAGCTTATAAAAGGGTGTCAACTCCAATCCTTTGTAGCGTGCTGGATGAATAAGTCCTGAGGCGGTATAAGTTAGCGCTTTACCTTTGACCGGCTGGATGAATGAAGTGATGTCCTGCTCATCATGTATAAACATCGGCATGTCCTGCAGGGGATATTGTTTTCCTGAAGCAATGTGTCCCATCCGGCTTTCATCAGCAAACAAACCCTTCATATTTGCCGTATCTGTTTTGGCAGCAAGGAGAACGGGGCCATGAAGCACCGCTACGTAGTTTGATCCGTCAGGCATCTTTTCTGTATAGGTCTTCATTGGAAGTACGATTTCTACACGATCGCCCTTTTTCCAAAGTCTGGTGATCGACGCGTAGGAGCCCGGTTTTGCTTCAAAGCTTGTCGCTTTTCCATTCAGCAAAATCTTCATCGCTCCCGCTGAAACCCAAACAGGATACCGGACGTTCAGTGTAAAGCGACTTGCTTTACCGCCAGTCATTATAAAAGTTGTTTTTTCTGATTCTGGAAATTGCGTTTGCTGTTCAAAACTCAGCCCTTTTTCCTTCCAGTTTAAGCTTGACGGTATGAAAAGATTTAGGTAAAGTTCATTACCCCGATGCGCATAGATCAGTTCATTATATTTCGCATGATTTTCCAATCCTGAGCCAACGCAACACCAGAAACTGGTTTCTGGCTGGGAATATGTGCGATAATGCCCTGGCCTCATTGGTGTGAAATAGACGAATCCACCTTTACCGGGATGTTGGGACGACAATATATGATTGTAAACGGTACGTTCGTAATAATCAATATAACTGCATAAGCCCTCTGACTCATAAAATAGTTTTGTGAGTTTCAGCATATTGTAGCTGTTACAGGTCTCAGGCCCTTCTACACTGTTGATCATCCCTGAAAAGTCATTTAGCGGGTTAAAATGCTCCCTGACGCTGTTACCTCCATTTGCCACAGTCCGGTGCCGGACTACTTCATTCCAAAAGAACGAAGCAGCTTTCTGGTAGGTACTGTCCTTATTTACGTCTGCGATACGCTTAAATCCAATAACCTTAGGTATCTGTGTATTGGCATGAATGCCATTTAATTGATCTTTGCCCTGAGCCAGGGGATCCAAGATGGCATGATGAGAAAACTGATAAGCCAGCTTCAGGTATTTTTGATCTCCGGTTATTTCATAGACATCCGCCAGTACTTCATTGATCCCACCGTGTTCAGATTTCAACATTTGCTGAATCTGCCCATCGTTCAATTTAGCCGTTAACCAAACAAACCAATTGCTGTATTTGATCAGCATCTCTTTTGCCTGAACATTGCCTGTATATAGATAAGCATCCCGCAAACCCGCAAATACCTTATGGATATTATAAAGTGGTACCCATTTGCTGTTGAGGCTAAAAGTTCCTGCATCAATCTTTCCATCTGCTACCTCCTCCCACAACTTTACGCTCCCTGGTACCCCACCAATGTAACCTGTTTTACCCGCATCCTGGCATCTCTTCAATTCAGCGAGCACATATTTTAGCCGCTTCTCTATTCTGGCATCACCGGTAGCTGCATACATGAGTGACAATGCTGTAAGGTAATGTCCCCCTATATGTCCATCCAGACCGGTATTCTCCCAGTTGGGATAACTTTGCGCAAGTGGCTTTAACCCTGCTTCCCTCAGGTAGGGTGCCAGTAGTCGATCGGCATCCAATGCAAGCATATAGCCGAGATCGGTTTGCTGGGCTGTTTTAAACACCCCATCCAGCAACTTCACCTCCTGTGACTGAAACAACTCAAAGGGATATTTTTGCTGCGCCGGCAACAGTCCCCAACAAATGCTGAGCGGCAAGATGAGCACATATTTTATCGCCTTATCAATGAGTTTAGCAAGCGTCATGGTTATTTATAACTAACTTTCAGCATGACCAATGAATTTGCAGGCAATTTCAAGGCGGCAGTTTTACCTTTCAGTTTTAGCTTTGCTTCTGCCGGAACGATGGCTGATGGACTGTCCATTGAATTTTGATCTGTCAAACCACCCTGAAGTATCGTCAATTGGGCTTCAGCAGCCAACTTCAATCCTTCCAGAGAAACTTGCTTTTTCTGTTCTGTATCCTTGGTATTTACGAGTTTCACAATTAGCTCTTTTTTTACATTGTCGACTACAGCCGAAACATACAGACCATCCTGACCGGAAAGTGATTTTCCTTCTGCTAGTACAGAAGCGACCTGGGTTCCTTTATTGGTAGAAAACAGCTTTTGAACATAATAATTCGGTGTTCCATAAATATTCATGTTGTCTACCCAGATCAAGTCGGGTGCCCATTGCCAGCCTTCTGTATTGGCAAACAAAGGAGCATAGGATGCCATATTCACTACCGCCGCGTTCCGCTCAAGCCCGGTCATAAAAGCGGCTTCAGCGATAGCTGCCTGCCAGGTATTGCGCTTCGTACCAACTGTTTTATCCACATGGGCTGCATATTCGCCGGCGAATACTTTTGCACCTTTACGATCGTAGCTGTCATAACGTGCAGCATTTTTCAGGAACCAATCGGGTGACCGGTAGTAGTGCTCATCGATAATATCAGCATCCATCGCACGTAACTCTTTGTCCAGGTAGTGGAAGCGCTCGCTATCCGGGTCAGTACCCGAACTAAAGATCAGGTTGATCTTCGGATATTTGGCCTTTATCGCTTTTTGGAATGCTTTTGCACGCTCTATATATTGAGGTCCCCAGTTTTCATTCCCTACACCCAGATATTTCAAGTTAAATGGTGCAGCATGTCCCATAGACGCCCTTACTTTACCCCAATCTGAAGAAGCATCGCCATTGGCAAACTCAATCAGATCCAAAGCGTCTTGGACATAAGGATCTAACTGATCTAGAGGCACTACCTCCGCAGTGTTGAACTGGCAGGCCATGCCGCAGTTTAAAATTGGAAGGGGCTCAGCACCGATATCCTCGGACAACTGGAAATACTCGAAAAAACCCAGACCAAAAGTCTGGAAATAGTCAGGCGCAGGTCGGTGTGCAAATTCTACATTCCAGCGGTTCATGATCAATTGGCGCTCTTCCAAAGGGCCTATCGTTTTTTTCCATTGATACCTATTGGCCAAATCAATTCCTTCTACGATACAACCTCCGGGAAAGCGAATAAAACCAGGTTTCATATCGGCCAGCATTTGGATCATATCTGCACGCATGCCTTTCTTACGACCTTTCCAGGTATCAGAAGGGAACAGAGAGATCATGTCCATATCCAATACACCGCTACCCTCAAACCAAATATTCAGTTTACCTTTCGCGGAACTGGCTTTAGCGTTCAAACTAACTTCCTGTTTTGCCCACTGCCCCGATGCATCAGTCGGTTTCAAAACGGCAGTGCCCAGAACGTTATTCTGCTCATCCAGAAGTTCCACATGCAGACTGAGACCTGGCGTTTGCTGACGATACATCAAAGAGAAATCATATCGCAGATCTTTTTTAATGCCCATTCCACCTTTAAAACCTTCATTACTCATTCCAGCCTCTCCTTTGTCGGCCCCTTTAATATTGGCCCGCACAAATCTCGGATTGGCAAGATTGGCGCCTTGTCTATTTAAAATCAATATATCGCCTTCTGTGATCTTATTTCCTTTTACAGACCAGCCCATCAACGGTTTCAAGAACTCGAAGGAACGGTTCTTTACCATTTCGGCATAAATTCCACCATCCGCCCCCATATTAATATCTTCAAAGAAAACACCCCACATGGTAGGTGATACTGTGCCTTGAGATTGGGCGGCATTGACGACAATTAGATCTTTATGCTGTGATTTAGCGGTTTGGCATATCCCTGTAAGGAGTAATACAAGGAAGTAATTTTTATAATTCATCTTGTTCATTTTAATATACATTTGGTCAGCGCATGAAACAACGTAATCCTGCGAGCCCTAAATGTAATAATTATTCAATAAACGTCAAATTAACATTTATTATTCTTGGATATTTGATGCATTTGTTACGTTCTACTACACCACATGGGTTTTGCATCCAGGGTAAAGAACGTAAGATTCCCTAATATTTTGCAAACCTTATTTAGCTACATCAAACAATATTTTAACTAAACCTTCCGATATGCACACATCCAAAAAGAAAAAGCTGTTTATCCTATAATTTAAGCTTCCAGACCTCGATTATTATTTTTGTACCTTTGACTTTTATTTTTATAAATTGCTCTCCTTATTCAGAGAACCAAATACATACTTCTTGAAAAACGATACTACCAGCATGATAACTTATTCTGACCAAACACGGGTTCTGGTTGCAGTAGACTGCATTATTTTTGGATTTGATGGCGACCAACTAAAAATTCTATTGATCAAAAGAGGTTTTGAGCCGGCTAAAGATCAATGGAGTCTGATGGGAGGCTTTGTAAGTCCTACAGAAAATCTGTATGGTGCGGCAGAGCGCATCCTTCATGAACTCACTGGCCTCAAAGATGTTTACCTGGAACAACTGAAAGCATACGGAAGTCCCGACCGCGATCCCATCGAGCGTACAATATCTATCGCTTATTTTGCACTGATAGATATCAATAAGTATAAGACTCAGATCAGCGATCAATTTCACGCGGAATGGTTTCTTGTTAACGAAGCACCATCACTGATCTTTGACCATAACAGTATGGTAGAGAAAGCGAAAAAAAGAATTCGTTACAAAGCAGCGCTCCACCCCATTCTCTTTGAGCTACTGCCCAAAAAATTCACCATCCCTCAATTACAGAATTTATATGAGCAAGTATATAACACGAAAATCGACAACAGGAATTTTATACGCAAAGTAAACTCAACGGATCTGCTCATCAAACTTACCGAAAAAGACAAGTCTAATTCCAAACGTGGGGCTTTTTATTACACCCTGGATAAAAATAAATACAAAGCAAAATTCCAATCCTTCCTCAACTTCATCCCCAATCCTGAGAATCTGATCAGCTAACATCATTTTTTTTTGAAAGAAATTTCATAATAATTTTCATTTGTTAAAAAAATAAACGTTAATTAGACGTTTATTGTAATAACCATGAATTTAACCAAATATGTCATCGGTATAGATTACGGCTCTGATTCTGTGCGCTCTGTAATTGTAAATACCGAAAATGGGGCCGAAGTCTCCTCTTCAGTCTATTATTATCAACGTTGGCAAAAAGGCCTATACTGTGAAGCCACCCTCAACCAATTCAGACAACATCCGCTGGATTATATCGAAGGTCTGGAGCATACCATCAAAGATTGTATCGCAAAATCGGGCATTCCTGATATCGCTTCTGCAATAAAGGGTATTGCTGTAGACACCACTGGATCTACACCGGTAGCAGTTGATAAAACCGGAACACCTCTTGCACTTACTTCAGGTTTTGAGGAAAATCCGAATGCCATGTTTGTACTTTGGAAAGACCATACAGGTATTAAAGAGGCAGCGCAAATCAATGAACACGCGGCTAAATTCGAAATCAATTACCTCAAATACGTTGGCGGAATTTATTCCTCTGAATGGTTTTGGGCCAAATTGCTCCATGTACTTAGAGCAGATGATGCCGTTCGCGATGCCACCCATTCCTGGGTAGAGCACTGTGATTGGATCCCCTTCTTACTCAGCGGGGGAACCGACGCTTCACAAATGAAAAGGAGTCGTTGCGCTGCCGGGCACAAAGCCCTCTGGGCTGAGGAATTTGATGGGCTCCCACCGGAAACCTTCTTCAGTAGCCTGGATCCACTTTTGGCTGGATTTAGGGAAAGGCTATTCGAGCACACGTATACATCAGATGAATCAGCAGGTAATTTAAGTGAAGAATGGGCCGAGCGCCTTGGACTTTCCACCGATGTCGTAATAGGTGTTGGTGCTTTTGATGCACATATGGGTGCTGTAGGCGGGCAAATTGAACCTTATCACCTCTGTAAAATCATGGGTACCAGTACCTGTGACATCCTGGTAGCACCAACGCAAGAATTGGATGGGAAATTAGTTAAAGGAATTTGCGGACAGGTAAACGGATCAGTGATCCCTGGCACGCTGGGTCTGGAAGCTGGTCAGTCGGCATTCGGCGACGTGTATGCCTGGTTCAAAAAAGTATTGAGCTGGCCTTTGACCAGTATCCTGGCAAACACCACACTGGTAGATTCCGCTACTGCTACGGCACTCATCGAAGAAATTGAAAACAAGATCATCGTCGAGCTCAGTCAGCAAGCGGCCCGGTTACCGGAAAGCAAAAACGCGGAGCTTGCACTAGATTGGCTCAACGGCCGTCGTACGCCCGACGCCAATCAGGAACTCAAAGGTGCCATTACCGGTTTAAACCTGGGTTCAGATGCGCCACGCATTTTTAGGGCTTTGGCAGAAGCGACCTGCTTTGGAGCCAAAAGTATTGTTGACCGCTTCATCGCGCAGGGCGTTCCCGTAAAGGGGGTGATCGGTATAGGTGGAGTAGCAAAAAAATCCCCTTATATCATGCAAATGATGGCCGATATACTGGAGATGCCAATCAGGATTCACCGTTTCGAACATACTTGCGCATTGGGTGCAGCTATGTTTGCCGCTACCGCAGCCAAGATATACCCTACAGTAGAAGAAGCTATGGTTGCTATGGGCACCGGATTCGAACGGACATACGAACCAAATCCTGCAAAACAAGGATTATACCGTGCGCATTACGCACACTACAAATCACTGGGCGGCTTTATCGAAGAACAAACTGCTGCCAGATTATCGACCAAATCCACTGAAAACCATGGGCAATTACAGGAACATTAGAGAAACGGCATATGAGGCCAATATGGAACTGCCAAAGCTAAACCTCGTCTTGTTTACCTTTGGCAATGTCAGTGCAGCCGACAGAGACCTTGGCGTTTTCGCCATCAAACCTAGTGGTGTGCCTTATAAAGACCTGAGTCCGGACAAAATGGTGATCGTAGATTTCGAAGGAAATACTGTAGAAGGCTCATTACGACCATCTTCCGACACTAAAACCCATGCCGTGTTGTACAAGCATTGGGAAGGGATCAATGGAATTGTACATACCCACTCCACTTTCGCCACTTCATGGGCCCAGGCGCAACTAGATATTCCCATCTTCGGAACCACGCATGCAGATCACCTGACGGTAGATATCCCCTGCGCACCTCCAATGAGCGACGAAATGATCAAAGGAAACTATGAATACGAAACCGGATTTCAGATCATCAACCATTTCAAAGAACTCGGCTACAGCCATCATGAGGTAGAAATGATCCTTGTTGGCAATCATGCTCCATTCACCTGGGGCAAAACTGCTGAAAAAGCAGTGTACAATAGCGCTGTACTTGAGTCAGTTGCTCAAATGGCACTCCTGACACGACAGATCAATCCGGATGCGCCCAAACTGAAAGATGCTTTGATCAAAAAACACTTCGAGCGCAAACACGGACCTGATTCGTACTACGGACAATAAGATACTTAATATTAAAATTAAACAATCCCATTTCAATAATGATCAATTTAAAAACATTGGAAGTATGGTTCATCACCGGAACCCAACACCTTTACGGAGAAGAAACACTAAAACAAGTCGCTGCGCATGCACAGCAGGTGGCCGAATCGCTTGACGGCGCAGAAGCAATCCCTGTACGCGTAGTATATAAACCTATCGTAAAAACTGCAGAGGAGATTTTCGAGACCTTGCAGCAGGCTAATTTGAGTGCCAATTGTATTGGCGTAATCACTTGGATGCATACCTTCTCTCCCGCCAAAATGTGGATCAGAGGACTTAATATCCTTCAAAAACCTTTATTGCATTTACATACCCAATTCAATCGTGACATTCCATGGGATACGATCGACATGGATTTCATGAACCTGAACCAAAGTGCCCATGGCGACCGCGAATTTGGATTTATGGTGACCAGGATGCGCAAAGACCGTAAAGTAGTTGTAGGTCATTGGCAGGACGAAGAGGTTGTCAAAGAAATTGACACCTGGACCCGTGCAGCTGCTGGCTGGCATGATTGGCAAGGCGCTAAATTTGCACGCTTTGGCGACAATATGCGCTATGTAGCCGTAACTGATGGGGATAAAGTAGAGGCTGAGCTGAAGTTTGGATTCGAGGTGAACACCTACGGAATTGGCGATCTTGTAGCCATCATTAACAGCATCCCTGAAGAGGCCATACAAGAATTATTGACTGAGTACGAAGCTACTTATACCATGACTGACGACTTGCTTCGCGGTGGCGAAAGACATTCTTCAGTATACGAAGCTGCTAAAATCGAACTGGGACTGAAAAAGTTCCTGGAAGACGGTGGTTTTAAAGGTTTCAGCGATACCTTTGAAGATCTTCATGGCATGATCCAGCTGCCCGGTATAGCAGCACAACGCTTAATGGCTGCCGGTTACGGATTTGCCGGAGAAGGCGACTGGAAAACTGCCGCCTTGGTACGTGCCTGCAAAGTCATGGGTGCCGGTCTGCCAGGAGCGAATGCCTTTATGGAAGATTATACCTATCACTTTGATCCGGCCAATTCAATGGTACTGGGTTCACACATGCTGGAAGTAGATGCTTCACTGGCCAATGGAAAACCAAGACTTGAAGTGCATCCGCTTGGCATCGGTGGCAAGGCTGATCCGGCAAGGCTGATTTTCAGTGTAGCGGGTGGAAACGCACTGAATGCTTCCATCATCGATATGGGCAATCGCTTCCGTTTACTGGTCAATGAAGTAGAAGCAGTTGAGCCGGAACATGAATTGCCAAAACTTCCTGTAGCGCAGGTATTATGGAAACCACTTCCAGATATGAAAACCGGATGTGCAGCCTGGATTTACGCAGGTGGTGCACACCATACCGCTTACAGCCAGAACCTCAGTACCGCCCATTTATTGGATTTTGCCAACATCGCAGGAATAGAATATGTGAATATCGGAGCAGATACAAAGATCAATCAGTTCAGAAATGAACTTCAGTGGAACGAAATCTTTTATAAATAACAAAAATGTGCCGGATAAAATTTATTTTACCGGCACAAAAATTTATTTTACTTAAAACTACCAAATAAACCACTATGAACAATAGTTTAGTAACTACAGATTATGTAGTTTTCATCATCTATTTCCTGGTCGTCTCTGGTTACGGATATTACATCTACCGGCAACGAAAAAGAGATGAGCATGATGCCAAAGCATTTTTTCTGGCCGAAGGTACCTTAACCTGGTGGGCCATTGGCGCTTCCTTAATTGCGTCTAACATTTCTGCCGAGCAGTTTATTGGCATGAGCGGAGAAGGGTTTTTCCTGGGTATTGCAGTAGCAGCCTATGAATGGATCGCGGCAATTGCGCTGATCATTGTAGCTGTCTGGTTCATCCCAGTCTACCTCAAGAACAAGATCTATACGATGCCTCAGTTCCTGAAAACCAGATATAATGAGTCTGTAGCACTGATCATGGCTGTTTTTTGGTTGTTCTTATATGTTTTTGTCAACCTGACCTCGATACTCTATCTGGGTGCTGTTGCCATCAACGGGCTTACTGGTGGCGATTATCTGCATGTAATCATGATCGGATTGGCTGTATTTGCCCTCATCATTTCTTTGGGTGGTATGAAAGTAGTCGCTTATACTGACGTGATACAGGTAGCAGTATTGATCTTCGGAGGTCTGGTCACCACTTATATTGCCTTGACAGTAGTTGGGGAGAAATTTGGGGTTGGGGCAAATGCCATTGCAGGTTTTAATGTTTTGATGGAACAAGCACCGGAACACTTCAAAATGATCATTCCAAAACCTACTGCAGAATCTACACAGAACGAGATCAGCAAATACCTGACCTTCCCGGGTATGGCATCTTACGTAGCAGGTATCTGGATCATAAACCTGAATTACTGGGGATGTAACCAGTACATCACTCAACGCGCGCTGGGTGCTGATCTGCATACTGCCAGAACCGGTATCCTGTTTGCAGGCTTCCTGAAACTGATGATGCCTTTAATTGTAATGCTTCCGGGTATTGCTGCTTTTGTACTGTATAAAGGCGGACACTTACCTCAATTGATCGGCGGTAAAGACGGGGCCTACTCGGCAATGTTGACCTTCCTGCCAACGGGGCTGAAAGGTCTTTCTGTAGCAGCACTTACCGCAGCCATCGTGGCTTCCCTGGCGGGTAAAGTAAACAGTATCTCGACGATCTTTACATTGGATGTATATGCCAAATATTTCACTAAAGGTACCGAAGAGAAAAATCTCGTCCTGGTCGGTAGAGCTACGGTATTTGTAGGGATGATCCTGGCTGTACTCTTCACCTGGGATGATCTTTTGGGTATCGGCGGAGAAGGTGGTTTCACCTTTATTCAGAAGTATACCGGCTTCATTAGCCCTGGTGTATTTGCCATGTTTATCCTGGGTATGTTCTGGAAAAGAACTACTGGCAGTGCCGCAATTGTCGGCGTACTGGCAGGTTTCCTTTTGTCTGTATTCTTCAACGAAATGGCACCGGGTTTATTGGGCAACGATACCCTGCTGTATACCGCCTATCCAAATGGAAAAGGTGGCTTCGAAATTCCATTCCATATCTGCATGGGACTTTCGTTCTTCTTTACCATGGCCATCATGATTGCCATGAGTTTGGCTGGACCAAAAGTGAATCCTAAAGCTTTCGAACTCGACAAATCAATGTTCAAAGTCGCACCATCTACTATGGCGCTGATTGTGGTTACACTACTCATCATCGCGGCATTGTATGTGAAGTTCTGGTAAGAGAGATACTTCGGTATTAAAATCACTCAAGTCATTTAGACTGCCCCCAAAAAGTTAGACACTATTTGGGGGCTTTTTCTTTTAAAACAGCAGCACAGACGGGTTAAGATATAGCTTTATTGCGTTAACATATGACTACACCAGAGCTTATAAATACAGTAAATTAGCTATAAACCAAATAGATAACAATCATTCTTAACCCTAAATCAATTTTCATGAAAACCAATTCAATCCTCTCAAAATTGGCCGGCTTCAGTTTGCTGGCCCTGACCTTCTGTGTTTCCAGCTGTCGAAAAGACACCGTAGCAAGCAAAGATTCAAGCACTACAATCGACACCCTCTCCAAAAGAGAAAGAACAAGTGCAATACCACCTACTGAAGTACCACAAACTGTAGGCAATGGCACTTTTTACATCGTAAACCGCAAAAGTGGAAAAACGCTGGATGTGGCTGGATTTTCCTCATCCGACGGAGCAAATGTTGCACAGTATGGTGGTACCGGCGGTACCAATCAACGATGGACGCTAACTCAACTCAGTGGCGGCTATTATTCTGTAATCGGTGTACACAGTACCAAAGGACTGCAGGTCGACCAGGCCGGAACCGCCGACGGTGCTAACGTAAACATTTCCACCTACACAGGAGCAAACCATCAGCAATGGCAATTTACCTCTCTGGGTAATGGATACTACCGTATTACCAACAGAAACAGTGGCAAAGATCTTGATGTAGCGGGACAATCTATTAACGACAATGCCAACGTGGCCCAATGGGGCTATTGGGCTGGAGAAAACCAACAGTGGTCCTTGCTCACGGTTAATGCCGGCGGACAACTCACATGGACGCTCACCAGTACCGGGCTGCCTGCTGATGTGCAGACACGCATCACCAATGCCATGAATGATGCCTGCGCGCGCTACAATGCTGGTGCAAATTGGCCAGCAAGAACGCTCACCGTAGAATACAATACAGGTGTTGCAACAGCAGATGCGACTTCCGGAGGACACATTCGCTTTGGTCCTAGTGCAAGTTACCAGAATACGCGTACAGCGATGCATGAAATCGGCCACACCTGGGGCGTTGGACAAACCGGGGGCTGGTATTCCAATACCTCTACTGGAGATTTTCTGGGCACCAATACCGTTAACCTGATCAAAATCTTTGATGGTAGTGCCGGAGCTGTACATGCTGGCGGTGGACATTTTTGGCCTTATGGTTTAAACTACGATAACGAATGGTCTGAAGCTAACGCCTTCAGGCATGTGAAATTGGTATATACTATGCGTGCCGACGGCATATAGTGTACTTTCCCACCTGAAGTTCCAAGAGGGGGTTCAGGTGGGAATTCCTAAGAAAGCCAGGCTATTCAACCTTAATTTTTCTTTTGAAAAATCCGAGGTTGCCGTTCATATCACTCCCCTCTACTACCACAGTATAAGTTCCCGCGACATCTGTCGTGTAGAAGAAAAACGAAGCCTTTCCTTCAGCATCAGTCAGTATATTGGGATTCCAATAAACAGTAGGCCTGAGATCAGGTGCTTCTGTTTCTGCTTTCTGTCTATGGTATTTAGGTACGTAAAATTCCTTCAAAGGCAAAGAGAAAGGTAAGGATCGATACAAATACATTCCTCTTGCGGGCTTGGCAAAAGGTCCTTTTTTAGCTCTGGTAGTGATCTCTATGTAGCTTGGCCCTCCCTCAACATAACTGATCAAATGACTGTTCTCCTGATGCCTGAAGTTATACCTGGAGGTATATTTCATGTTGACAGCAACTTCCAGTCCGGTTATGTTTTCTATGCTATATCCCTGAAGCTCATTTCTCAGGTCAATGAAACTCAGGTTTTGACCGAATTCTAAATCCATTCCATCAAAAATAAACTTCAGTGGTTGTGTATTTATCCTGGCACCATTGGCCGTAAGCATAAAACCTTTGATCCGTTTTTCCAACACTTCCAGCAAAGTAACCCGTCCTTCCTTCTTAAGGTCGGCCTCATTCAGTACCTGATCTGCTTGGCCCGGACCATTAAGATTATCGGAATTATTCACCGTTTTTATGGCATTGATGTTTACCTCCTTTAGCATCGTTCCATCCAATTTCTGCTGGAAGGATTTTAACCTGGTCAATTCCTCATTTGGAACAAGCACCTGTTCAATGATTGGCTTTGGCTGGATATTTTTTATCTTAAAATCAGGGAACTGGGGTTCATCTATTTCAATATTCAGGTCAAAAGACTTATCCCTGGCATTGGAGGTTCTGATCTGAAACACCGGATACTCAAAAGGCGGAAGATTTTTAAAAATAAAGTACCCTCTTTCATCTGTCACTGTATCCTTTAAAAAAATAGGTTTCGTACCCAATAATGCAACCTTCTTACTGGACTTTGCCCCAAAGGCCCCAACTACCCGACCCTGAATCTCAAAAAAACGTTCTGCCTTGAACTTCATCTCCCGATTTGTAAACAGACCTTTCCAGTCAAAAGCAGTCCATCCCTGCGTAAGCAACAATACATCCAATCCTCCTGCTGCCTCAGCATGATTTTCCATATAGTAGGCAGCGTCTTCTATATCTCCCTTCACACCAGACCTCAATAGTATTTCCGTCAATATATTTCCATTGACCAGATTGTCGGCCACTTGGTTGTCATCTGTAACAGACATTGAAAAACT
This sequence comes from Pedobacter sp. GR22-6, assembly GCF_037402555.1. Taxonomy (NCBI): domain Bacteria; kingdom Pseudomonadati; phylum Bacteroidota; class Sphingobacteriia; order Sphingobacteriales; family Sphingobacteriaceae; genus Pedobacter; species Pedobacter sp. GR22-6. The sequence continues at coordinate 407,923 of NZ_JBBEUC010000002.1, read as the reverse complement.
ACCGACTATCGGGTTGCTTTGCGCATCTTTAACATTGATCGACAAACCGATACTATCACGTTTTCCATAAGTGTCTTTATCTGTCGCCACCTGCAAATTCAGGAAATCATGGTGATTGATAAATACCAGACGATCATTAAGGGGCACATATGCTTCATTTAAAAGACTGATGTGCAAGATGCCCGTAGGAAATTTTTTCTTACTGATCTGAATCATTTGCTCAGTATCCTTACTTAAATCGACATCTACGGCATATGTCCCGGCCCTGCAAGCCATGATCAGGTAGAAATGATTTGCTTTAAGGGATTCTGATCTGCGAACGAAAATACTCAGCTTGCTGCTATCGGGATGATTGTCTACATTCAGCACAGTACCGGAAGCACTGACTTCCGGAAAACTGTAGTTCGCATTTGTAGCACCGGCCAGGGCGACACTTGCTTTGTACTTTTCGCCGGCCTGTGCTTTAAATTTAAAGTTTGCCATTCCCCGTTCAGATGTCTGGAAGTCGGCTACAGATTCACCTTTACCGTTTAAAATCTTTCCTTTAAGGCTTATCCCTCTTCCCTCAGGCGACAGTACCTTACACCCAATGGTAGTCTCCACACCCGCCACCAGATAGCCTCCCTCCGGCATAAATTGAAGATCATAATTTTGCTGCGCTGATGCTGAACCGGCAACTTTTCTGTCCTTAGCACTTGTTGTTGAACTTGAGTTCCGGACCAGCGCAGTCGATGCATCTGCATTTTTGTCTGGCTTCACTTTAAAAACCTTGCTAAAGATAGCCCGGTCATCGAAATTCAGCATCCAATTGGTATATGCCTTTAAAGTATATTGGCCAGCGGAAAATCCAGCATCGCTCAGGGGAAGATACCCCCAGCCCAGACCCGCGACCAGCGGAACCAGGAAGCGCTTCACTACTGCATGCTCAGCATTCAATACATCAACATGAAGAATCCCACTTTTACCCGGGCTGGTCAAGCTGTTGGCGTCAAAGACATAGGCCTTATACCAAAGCGTATCGGAAGCCCCGTAAACTGTTTTATCAAACTGCACATACACGCTTTCTAAAGAATCGGTATTCTGTCGCGTACTCAAAGCCGATACGAGTTTCTTAATGCTTTCTGAAGAACCTCCTGATTGCGCAAAGGAAGATATGGATGCTGAAGAGATAAGGAACAGGAGCAGTAAGCACCGGCCAGTCAGGTTTAGTCGTGTGAGTTTCATAGCGTTTTTTAAAAATAAGTAAAATACTTTGTTAAGCTCCTTCTTACTAGCAGATTATTAATTCATTGCTACAATTTGTTAATTTACACACAGCATCGGTTCCCCTTTAGTTCTACATTTACCACTCATTATTTCCTTAACACAGATGAAATACTTCTTTACAGCATTAATCAGCACCATTGCGTTTTCTGCTTCAGCCCAACAAAGCTATCAACCTGGAAAGGATGAGCTGATTGCAGCCTACAAGCGCTCCGCGATGATGGATACCAGCGTTGCAAAATCAGTCGCACGGGCTACCGTAAAAGCCAACTGGGCTCCTGACGGCAAGTCGTTCTGGTATAAAGTAAATACACCAGGCGGTGAAAATGAAACGATAAGCGTCGACCCGACTTCCAGAAAAAAAAGTGTTGTAAAAGACCCCTCCACTTTAGCCGCATCCATACCTGAACGCAGTACTGAACGCAATCCCCGTCAACGAAATTTCGAGCGTAGCAATGAATCTCCCGACAAAAAATATACGGCAATCGTCAAAGATGGCAACATCTTCATCAAATCAATAAGTGATCAAAAAGAAACACAACTGACCACTGATGGTACTCCAGCGAAACCCTACGCAAGAATGACCTGGTCGCCAGACAGCAAAACATTGGTCGGCTATAAAACCGACCCTAAAGAGACTGAAAAAGTGTACTATCTTCTGAGTTCAGTTCCGGGTACTACCCGGGCGGAACTCAAATCCAACAACTACATGCAGCCAGGAGAGGATTTCACCAGTTTTGAAATGTTTGTATTTGACATTGCGAACAAAACCAATAAAAAAGTAGCAACTGAAAAGATAGATTTCTTTGGTCCGCCTCAACTGCACTGGAGAAAAGGCGACAATAACTACTTTACCTTTGAAAGAAGAGACCGCGGGCATCAACGCTTCCGTGTCATTGAAGTCAACACCAAAACCGCTCAGACCAAAGACATCATCGACGAAAAGACAAATACCTTCATTTATGAGCAGCGCATCTTTACCCAATATCTAGCCGATACTCATGAACTGATCTGGGCTACAGAAAAAGATGGTTACAGACATCTTTATTTAGTCGATGAGATCACAGGGAAAGAAAAAGCAATCACAAAGGGCAATTGGGTGGTTCGGAACATCGACAGCGTAGATGTAAAGAAAAGGGAGATTTGGTTCAGGGCAAGCGGCATGAACCCTGAGGAAGATCCCTATAATATACATTACTACCGCATTGGCTTTGACGGCAAAAAACTACAGCACCTGAGCCCAGCGATCGGCAACCACAGCATCGCCTACTCACCTGACAAAAAATACTTTCTAGACACCTATTCGCAAGTCAATGTAGCACCAGTAACTACTTTACATACTACTGCTGATGGCAAAAAACTGATGGACATCGAAAAAGCAGACCTCAGCGACTTCCATAAAAAAGGCATTCGATTGCCCGAGGTGTTTGTAGCCAAAGCACGCGACGGAAAAACCGACATCTGGGGCATCATGATGCGGCCTTCAAATATGGACAGCACAAAAACTTACCCCGTTATAGAATACATTTATGCAGGTCCACAGGATTCTTTTGTACCTAAAACCTTCCTGCCATATAGCGAAATGCAAAGCCTTGCTGAACTGGGTTTCATCGTCGTACAATGCGACGGAATGGGAACTGCCAACAGATCCAAAGCTTTCCATGACGTCTGCTGGAAAAACCTCGGCGATGCTGGTTTTGAAGACCGGATCCTATGGATCAAAGCACTGGCAAAAAAACACAGCTATCTGGATATTAGCAAGGTTGGCATCTATGGGACCTCTGCTGGCGGACAAAACGCAGGCGGAGCTGTGCTCTTTCATCCGGAATTTTATACCTCGGCAGTAGCGGCCTGCGGTTGTCACGACAACCGTGTAGATAAACAATGGTGGAATGAGCAATGGATGGGTTATCCTGTAGGTCCTCATTACGAAGCACAATCCAACATTACCAATGCAGCGAAGCTAAAAGGGAATCTAATGCTACTTGTCGGTGAAGCAGATACCAATGTACCTCCAGAATCGACTTATCGTTTTGCCGATGCACTGATCAAGGCCAACAAGACTTTTGAACTGATTGTAGTTCCTGGTCTTGGTCATAGCGATGGCGGTCCTTTCGGTAAAGCCAAGAAAAGAGATTTCTTTGTAAAAACATTGCTCGGTGTTGATCCTCCGAACAGAAATGCAGGAGAATTATAAAATAAAAGGCGGGCTCATAAAAAAGCCCGCCTTTATTATAAATTCCCTAATTGGCGGCAACGCCTCCCCTTATATACATCGGTGTAGGGACTGTAGTAACGATCTTTACTAAATCAAACTTCTGATCTTCATAATAAGGCAATGTCTCAGAGGTATGAACCTTAATGTTACGAACAAGATGTTCCCCCAATAAAAGCAATGGATCAGTAACCAATTTTTCGTTTACGAAGAATAAAGGATGCTCCAGTTTCCTTTTTATATGCTTACTCGCGATTTCCGCCATTGACAAAAACTTATAATTCAAGTCTTTTTTCAACTTGACATATATTTTTTCTTGTTCGCCACCTTTCTCCACATCAAAAGATTGAATGTCGTCAGGCTTTATGAAATCAAGTGTTTGTTGGGAAATCCGCTGACCATCTAAGTATATCACAGTCGATTTTACAGCCTGACTATCGGTAATCACTACCGAAACAGAATCAAGCTTCGTTTGTGCCCGCAAATGGCTAGTCGCAATTGCAAGAATCAGTAAGAAATAGTGTTGCTTTTTCATGTTGATTTATTTATTCATTTTTATGGATCCAATGCATACATCCCCCTCAGGTATTCCCCTCAACCACTGATTTAAGTTTCTTCTTCAATTTTGCAGCTTCTTTTTTAGACAACACCACTGCATTAAACACAACTGGACTCAGCGGCACGTCATTTTTATCTGTAGCTACAGAGTTGATCGCTTCTGCAACCTCCAAACCTTGCACGATCTCCCCAAACAAAGTGTAATCACCATCCAGATGAGGTACACCTCCGAGCGTTTTATAAATTTCCCTATGTTCCATAGGTATCTTCCTACCCGTTCTTTTTTCCACACGATCCAATAATGAATCCGTCCATTTCTTCCCAATCACAAAGTAAATCTGATTGAAATAGGATGCCTTCTCGGGATTATCGTCCCGACCGGCTCCAAAAGTACCACGCTTATGAATCAAATGTGGCTTGATCTCGGCCGGAAACCTGGGAGCACCCAATTCAGGATGACGCTTTTCGCGATTCAGAATGCTATCGTCCAATTCACCTCCCTGATTCACAAAGTCTTTAATCACCCTATTGAATTCCGCTTGCTTATAAGTACCTTTCTTGATTTGCTTCAGGAACATCGCCTTATGTCTCGGTATTTCATCGTACAACATCACCACGATATTGCCTTGTTTAGTCTCAAAACGGACATAAGTCGACTGCGCATACAGGCCAAAGGTCAGGAGCACAAACAAAAATGTAAAGGATATTCTTCTCATAAACGAAATTTAAACTGGTAGTTGATAAATATAGGCTAAAACAGACGTTTCAGTAGCAGAAAGTACCTTAGATTTAAAGGCCATCCAATTCCCAACATCCCTTAAAGCGCCTTTCAATTCATAGTGCTCATCGCGGCCCCAAGTGAAGGCCGGATAATATTTACTGCCCAACCCTGCACCAAAGACATTGCAACAGGTACCAATCACTGTCCCCGTATTGATGGCACTGTTGATCGCTATCCTCGAATGGTCGCCCATAATTAAGCCACATTTCAATCCGGCACTCACTTGTTCGCCCGTCGCCTCATCTCTCATCATTACAGCACTCGCAGTGTTCTTAATGTTGCTATTGGAAGCACCACCTCCAATATTACACCATTCACCAATTACTGAGTCGCCCAGGTAACCATCATGTGCCTTATTCGCATAGCCCTGTAGTATCACATTTTTAATCTCCCCCCCTGCGGTGCAGGAAGGGCCTATAGTGGTAGCTCCGTAAATCTTCGCTCCCATCTTGATCACAGCCTTTTCCGCAGCTGCAAATGGCCCACGGATAATTGCGCCATCCATAACCAAAGTTCCAGGACCGATATACACCGGCCCTTCTGAAGCGTTGATGATACAGTGCTCCAATACAGCCCCCTCTTCGATAAATACCTGTCCCGGATTGATCAACGTGCAGCCTTCGGGAGCTGGTTGAGATTGCTTTCCAGAAGTCACAAGCTCAAAATCAGACCTGATCAGCTCGGCATTCCATTGAAATAATTGCCATGGATACTTGATCACTTTCAATCCATCTGTAAAAGGTATGGCACTGAAAGCCGGCCAGTCAACTAAGTTACAAGTCAAAAAGCCATTCGCGGCAATGACTACACCTTCATACATCAATACCTCTTGCTGCTTTAAGCCTTTGATAGCTACAACCAAAGCAGGAGTCGGTATTACAGCCGCATTGATGCAAAGATGCTCGCCTTCTGTAAGTGGAGCATATAGGGGCTTCAAATAATCTACTGTGCTGACCAGCATTTCTTTGTCCAACAATAGTCCCCATCTCTCCTTGATCGTCAATAGACCCATGCGAAGATCCGCAATAGCTTTTAACTGATTTAAAGGATGTAAGCTTTCTCTGGAAGCTGGATCAAAAAGGATTGTAGACATCGGCTTGTTTTTCTGCAAAATAACAACATTGCCCATGATTTCAAATGAAGACCTTATAAATCTGAGAAAAAATCGCGTACTTTAATGAAACCATTTATCAATCAGGCATGCAAAAAACGCTTTCATTAGTCGGCATTCGCTTCATATTTCTGCTTTGCGTATTATTCATATTTTGCTTCAACAACGGCGGACTCCCCTTTCTTTACTACCTGACGAAATTTACCACCCCCTGGCTACAAAGCTTTGTGCCTTGGTTCGCAGATAAGTTCCTCAAACTCCCCTACACCATTACTGAATTTAGCAATGGCAGTGGAGATACCACTTATGATTATGTACTGCTTCTATTCGTTGTGCTTACATCCATAGCAGGCACGCTAATCTGGTCCATATTCGATAGAAAACGCAAAAGCCATGATCAACTTTTCTACTGGCTCACGGTAGTCATTCGCTTTTATGTGGGCTTTATGCTCATTCATTATGGCGTAGCCAAACTGAACGATGGGCAATTTCCAGCTCCGGGCATGGGACGCCTCACAGGAACTTATGGCGATTCATCACCTATGGGATTGGCATGGACATTCCTAGGATATTCCGAAGGTTATAAATGGTTTATGTTCTTTGCTGAGATGATGGGAGTACTGCTTTTATTTAGAAAGACAGCCACACTTGGAGCACTTTTGTGCCTCATGACCTCCGCGAACATTATGGCTGTCAATTATTGCTTTGATGTTCCCGTAAAGATTCTGAGCACGGCTTTGGTTACCCTGTGCATCATATTTTTGATCCCGAACTTTATCAGATTGTTTGATTTGTTCTTCAAAAACAAAGCGGTTTCATTTTACGAATGGAAAGCCCCTCATTTCCCAAAGAGATGGATGCGCATTACCAAGTTAGCTCTCAAATATGCCGCCATTGCACTTTATGCAGGTGTCCCCCTGGTAATGGCCCTCAATAAAGCATGGTTTCAAAAAAAAGAAAGCCCATCCCCTCTTTACGGCGCCTACGATATATCATGGCTCAGATGGGATCAGGAAATTGCGCCAACCGATGGAACATTCTATCATCAAAAATGGAAATTCATCGCCTTCGACGATTATGACTACGGTTTCATCAGTTACCACGACGGTGAAAAAGTCTGGTTCAGCTACAAAACCGATACAATAAAAAAAACCGTCAAGATCTCATTTGTGGAAGACAAGGAACGCCATTATCAACTAAGCTATCAGCTTTACTCAGATAAAGGTCTCAGACTAAAAGGTAAACTATTCGGTCGACCAGTGATGATCGAAACAGAGAAAAAAAGATTCGAACTGATGGATCGAGGCTTTAGATGGATCAATGAGCGACCGCATAATCAATAGTGCGGGTCAGCATGATTTTTACTACCTTTGATAGTATCATATGATACTATCATATGACCTACAACAAGCCTCCATACCAGCTAAATACTCAGATAATATCCTTACTAACAAATGTTTCCGAGCAAATTGGCGCAGTAAACACCCTGCATTTGAATGTTCCAAAAACAGAATTAAGAAAGGCCAATAGGATTAAAACGATACAATCTACGCTTTACCAGAAAAGATTATTTTCAACATTTCAAATCGTTATCTACCGCAACTGCAAGTAGAGATTTAAAAGTCGCGACGGATGTTGGAATACTTCAGAAATCTGGTAGTAAGAATGCCACAAAGTATTACTTTAGTACCTATAAATAACAAATCCTTAACTCCCTCCTAATAGGCTTGGGCTCCAAATGGCATTCTTTCGGACTGGAGCCTGAATTACGAAATACTTCAGCTATAATAGGCTTATATTTTCCTTATACTTGGATAAGCTAACAATAAGGCAACTATAACCCAGGTATAAACCAACTATAAGCCAACCCGGTCTGCAATCGTTAATATACGGGTTTCCAATGCGTCAATATTATAACGATGAGACAAACCTGTATACTATCGATACAGAAGCGTTTCTTTTAACATACAAATTTAAAATACAAGAAAATAAAAGCGGATCAAACAAACAAAGCTTACCATTGTTTTTTATTAAAAAAATTAAATAATGGGAAGAAGTAAAAACGGGCCTTTTGGCCCACACAACGGAAAAATAGGCAGGCTAGTCTATTATCAACTTAATGGTCAAGAGGTCAATCGCTCCATCGGTATTAACAACGCGGAACCGACAGTCCCGCAACTAAGGAACAGGCTCAGGATTAAATTGACCACTGCGCTGCTAAAAGATTTGCTGGAGTTTCTTCAAGTAGGCTTTAGTGTAGAATGTTTAGGGACGACCTCACATGCCTACAACATGGCCGTTAAAAACAATGGTAAGCAGGTCATAAGCGGTGATTTTCCAGATTTAAAGATCGACTACAAAAATGTATGTGTGAGCAAAGGCGAATCACTTCCCGCAGTAGAACCGAAAATCGAATTGCTGGAAACAGGTTTGAAGTTCAGCTGGAAGAGCGACCCAAAAATGGCATGGCCAGATGCGACAGATCAAGTGATGATGCTTGCTTATTTTCCGGAAACACAGGAAAGCATTTTTACACTGTATGGTCAATGTAGATCTGTTGGCTCAGACACTTTGGCAATCCCGGTAGAAATGCAATCGCAGTATATGGAAACATACATTAGCTTCATTGCCGCCGATCGCAAAAAAGTATCCAACAGCACTTACATGGGCAGTTTCAACCAATCAACTATCTAAATTATGGGAATTTTAAATTCAGGAATTAATGGGCCAATGCGCAACAAAGCAGGTGCAGTGGTCGGCAGAATGTCGCGAGGCCAAAATATTGTATCCGGCCTGCCAAGGACCAGTGACAAACCAGGTACGGAACCGCAGCTTCTTGCCCGTGAGCAACTTATACTATTATCGCAGTTTTTAAACAGCATTAGCAACTTGGTCAACCCCGGTTTCAAGCAATACCGCAAGAAAGGATCTGCCTTAAATGCAGCTTACGCTTACAATTTTGAACAAGCTTTTGTATTCGAAGAGGACAAGGTGATCCTAAATTACCCGGCAATTGTGTACAGTCGCGGACATGTAAAAGGGGCACTGGTGCCTTCGGTAACTTTGGAAGAGGGCATGGCGATATTTAAGTGGCAGGAGCAACAGGAGTCCAACTTTTGCAGGTTCAGTGACCAGGCTAGTTTTCTGTTAGTAGCGGCAGATACAGGCAAGGCAGCGATATTCCAGAATGTAACACGGCGTGATGCATGTGGTTTTACGGTAGCTTTGCCTGCTAAGCTAAAAAATACCGCCCTGCACGCGTACATGAACTTTTCCTCTGCAGATGGAAAACTAGTGGGCAACAGCAGATATGTAGGACCGTACTAAACGCTACAAAATGGTAAATCAGGAACATTTGCATCATGCATAGGAAAGAAAAAAAGGAAGCACCCAGGGATGCTTCCTTTAAATGCAATTCGCTGACTAGCTATTGGGGAATATACGCTCCAGTTCTTTCTCTACATCGGCATCCTGTCCGCTATAGACCAAAATCTTACCCTTTTTATCTAGCAATACATAGAACGGAATGAAACGGGTTTGATAGATCTCGCCTACTTTAGAAGGCTTGAATTTGTCAGGAAACTCATCACACACCTGTAGCCAGGGCATTTGCTCCTGGGCCATCGCTTTCTTCCAGGCTTCCTGATTCTGATCGCCAGACAAACTCAGGATCTCAAATCCTTTGTCTTTATACTTCGCATAAACTTCTTTCAAATGCGGAATGGCTTTGCGACACGGCACACACCAACTGGCCCAGAAGTCAATCAAAACATATTTACCTCGCAGATCTGAAAGCTTCAACGGCTTCCCATCAGGCTGCAATAAACTAAAGTCGGGGGCTACATTACCTGGCAATAGTTTTTTCTTACTGTCCAAATCTTTGGCCATTTGCAGGTACTCCTTTGTGGTTTTGGCTTTGCCGCTAAACTTTGTCATGATGGCATCTTGCTGAGCCATTGTGGTTTGATAATCAAATTTTAAGAATTCGCTCAAAAAATACGGTCCTGATGGCGAAGATGGATTTTTGGAAGCATATGTAGAGATCCATTCCAACCGATCTTTACGGTTCAATTTGCCTATGGAGTCGTTTAAAGCTTTGTCGGCGGGCTTGATCTGTGCGAAAGCCGAACCGCATAGGCTTAATAAGAAGATCATTACAAATAAATTATATTTCAGTTTCATAGCTGTTTAGTTTTTTGAATAACCTGGGTTTTGTTCGCCAAAAATAGGGTTGTATAAAAATTCGTCTTTAGGTATTGGCAGGATGTATTGCGCCTGGGTAGTGACATTAGGCTTTACAGATTTCACTGTATCAAACGGAAGCCTCAATAAAGCCAGCCACTCCATGCCGTCTTCAGCAATGAGACTTTTTACCGTTTCATTATAAATCTGGATCAATAAACTCGCAGGTGTAGCAGCAGCTTCTACTGCCAGGTAACTATTGTTATTTTGGGTTGCTGTAATGCCAGCTTTAGCCTGTATTTCATGTATCACCGCTTTTGCATCATTTAAACTGCCCCCGGAACGTACAATTGCTTCTGCTTTGAGCAGATACACCTCAGTAAGCCTTAAGGCATAATAGCTTTCGGTAAGCGCAGAAGAAGTGCCTCCCTCCTTCATATACTTTGTGAAATAGTAATAGCCTGCCTTAGGTCTGGCATTGCCAATGATCCATGCTTTGCGTGGGTCGTTGGCATACATCGTATTCAATGGTGCTTTTGCCACGTACAGGGAAGATGCTCCAGGAAAATATTGTGCACTTCTGCTGTAGGTTTCCTTTTCCTGATTGGCTTGAGGTTTTACACCCAAAATCACTTCCTTACTGGCCAATCCGTTTTTATGGAATACATCTTCTGCAACAGCTTCCAACTTATATGGGCTATTTTGGATCAATGCATTGGCCAATGAGATAATTTCAGGATAGTCGGTAGCTGCAGCTCTGCACATCAATACACGCATTTTCAAAGCCATTCCTGCCCACTTGGTTGCATAGTGTGCAGGTGCTGTGGCCGGGCCATTTGCAATCACTTCATCCAGCTCGGACAAAATATATGCATAGCTTTCCGCTACTGTACTTCTCTTCTTGGGAATATTACTCAGCGTAGAAAGTTCATCTCTTAATAAAACTCCCATCTCACTCTCTGGTTTGTACCACTCTGAGTAGTAGCTGAGCAATTTAAAATGTGCATAAGCGCGCAGAAATTTGGCCTCAGCTAGTATTTCATTTTTTCTATTGCCATTGAATTGAGCATTTGAGAGTGCATTTACTCCCCTAATCACACCATTTGTGGCATTTAGCAAAACATAGCCTTCCGTCCAGTAATTGATGTTGGCTCGGTCATTGCGATTTTCCTCTTCTGGCAGGATACTGGAATACATTCCAATATATCCGGCGAACATAGCAGGTTTCAGTTCATGCTCCTGCCAGGAGGTTTTGCTTACTGTAGCGTTGGCAAAACGATAATAAGCACCATTCAGTGCGATTTGTGCAGTACCTGCATCGAGTATGGTATTGGCATCTACTTTGGCATTTTTTGGTAATGCACCTAATTCTTCTTTGCAGGAATATAGTGTAGCTGCCAGCAGTACCAAGGCCACGTATTTATATACTGTTTTCATTTGTATCACAATTAAAATCCAAAACGGAAACCAAAACTAAACTGTCTGACGGTAGGGTAACCACCAGAATCACTGTAACCTCCAATCAGGCTATAAGGATCATTGCTCACCTCTGGATCTGCTCCAGGATAGTTCGTGATCGTAAATAGGTTGGTGGTAGATATGTATACTGAAGCGGTATTCATCTTCAGCTTCTTCATCATTGCAGGAGACAACTGATAGTTCAAGGTCAACGATTTCAATCTGATGAAAGATGCATCATAGACATTGTTGCTGGCAGCATATTGTTGATTGTTGCCCTCCCCCAAAATCAACCTTGGACGTTCTGTATTCTGATGTTCCGGTGTCCAGCGTTCCAAAATCCTTACACCTTTATTAGTCCTGGCCCCTGCATCGGCATTCTGGATATCGGCCAGGTAAAAGATATCGCCACCCGATGAGAAGGTAGCCAAGGCAGTCAAGCTGATGTTTTTGTAAGTGAAGGTATTCGTATAACCTCCATAATACTTCGGTTCTGCACGGCCTACGATATCCGCCTTATTGAATTGAGTGGCCGGATCTAAAACGTAGCGCGCATCACCTATACCGAGGTACGGATAAAAACCAAACTGCGCATATAGATTTTTGCTTTTGTAATCAGCTACTTCCTCAGCGGTACGCAAGAGACCGTCGAACTGATAGCCATAAAGTAAGCCTAGTGGCTGACCAACTTGCAATGCCGTATTGCCATAGCGGTAAACTTTCGGATTGGACGGATCGGAGAAGTCGTTGGACAGCGAAAGGACTTTCGACCTGTTGCCGGAGATATTTAAAGTACCTGACCACACGAATCCCTTGCCCCTTATAATATCCCCATGCAGCGAAAGCTCTAAACCCCGGTTCCTGATATCCGCTATGTTTGCCGTAACGCCTGTGAAACCCGAACTGCGTGCAACTGTAGCCGGGAACAGCACGCCTTTTGTCGATTTTTCATAGTAACCGAAACCTCCACTGAGCCTCGATTTAAAGAAGGCAAAGTCTATCCCTGCATCTTTTTGACGGGTAGATTCCCAGCGAATTTTATCATTGCCAAGCTGAGTAGGAGCCAATCCATTGAGGCCGGCATACGACACCGGCGAGTAAAGGGTATAAAATAGATTATCACCAATGTTCTGCGTTCCTGTAGAACCTGCACTTGCCCTTAGTTTAATTTCATCTATCCATTTCAGCTCTTTCAGAAAATTTTCCTGAGAGATGCGCCAGGCTACACCTCCCGACGGAAAAACGCCCACACGATTGTTTTCTGGAAATTTGGATGAGGCGTCTGAACGGCCGGTAAAGGTAAAGAGGTATTTATCGTACAAAGCATAATTGGCCCTCATATAAAAACTCAGGAGTGAGTTCTGCGCAGAGGTGCCGGTAGAAGGTAGGGTCAAGGCGGCAGAAGATAGGTTGTTCAGGTATACATCATCCGGAAAACCTTGTCCGGCCGCAGAAAACTGACTACTCCTCGTGAGCTGCCATGAAGTACCGGCCAGTACATTGATCCTGTGGTTTTCGTTAAATTCTTTGTCCCAAGTTAGTTGGTTCTCATAGAAAGTATTCACAGCTTGGGATTGTGCTTGTGTAGCTACACCATTTTTAGAACCTGTAGGATACCCTCCTGCACCGGAGACCTGTGCGGTACTGGGCACATAATTAGTTTGCCTATAGTTATTGAAGTTTACAGATACTGTAGACCTAAACTTCAAGCTTTTCAAGATGTCGTACTCGGCAGCCAAGGAGCCGATAAGACTCACGTTATTGGATTTATTCACTCCTTTGAGCAACATCAGGGGATTTTGAAATCCTTCAAATCCATAAGTACCATTGTTGCTTGGATCTATGATTTTTACACTGCCATCGGGGTTATATGCCTCTACTGTAGGTGGCGCAAAGATGGCCTGCGAATACATGCCATTGGTGATGTTATTGGTGCTGAAACCATAATCTAAATTCGTATTGATTCGAAATTTGCTATTGATCTCATTATCAAGGCTCACTTTACCGGCGATTCTATTGTAATCTGTTCCTCTTACCGTTCCATTGTTTTTATTGTAAGCCAATGAGGTATAGTATCTTGATCCGGTTCCCCCGCCCCTTACGGACAGGTCTGCATTCTGCGTAATACCTGTTCTCAGCACAAGGTCCAGCCAATCGGTATCTGCTGTTCCGAGGAAATTGGGATCATTCAAGATGCTCGTTGCCGTAGCATCCGGCGCTAATGCCGGACTAAGCGCTGCCCTGGCATTGTTGAGGTTCTGCGCAGCCTCTTTCATGATCATGATGTATTGATCCCTATCCAGCAATTTTTCTTTGATGGCCTTGCTGATGCCGCTGTAGTAATTGGCTTCAAAAACAGGCTTTTGATTACGTGTACCCTTTTTAGTGGTGATGATCACGACGCCATTTGCAGCTCTGGACCCATAGATCGCTGTTGCGGAGGCATCTTTCAGGATGTCTATGGTTTCGATATCATTGATGTTGAGTCCACCAAGACTATTCAAGCCCCTGGCAAATGACCCAGCGATGGTCTGACTGGCATTGTCGCCACCATAACTCTCTACCGGACTCACTATCTCCGCAGCGCTCTGCAGATACCTGTTTTGCACCTGCATCTGCACACCATCAATGATGTATAGGGGATCATTTCCGCCCAACAAAGAAGTTCCTCCCCTGATTCTGATCTTTGCCACGCCACCCGGTGAACCATCGGCCTGCACCACCTGCACACCGGCGGCTTTACCGCTCAGAGCCTGGTCTATAGTGGCAAAGGGCACGTCCTTCACTTCAGCGATATTGATGGAAGCTACGGAACCTGTCAGGTCTTTCCTCCGCGTACTTCCATAGCCCACCACCACAAGGTCATTGAGCTTGTTAACTTCAGGGTCCAACAAAATCACCATATTCTGACTCGCCATTATTTCCCTGCTCTGATAGCCCACATAAGTAATGATCAATACGGTTTTAAGCTCGGGTACTGAAATGTTGAACCGTCCGTCGACACCGGATTTTACGGTCGTATTCGTCCCTTTGATTTTGATATTAGCAGAACTGATTGGATTGCCCTGCTCGTCCAGCACACGACCATCGATCCGGATATCGGCAAAATAGTCCGTTACACGGTCCAGGAAGGAGCTCTCCTTCATAGATACCACTACAGATTTTTTTACGATGGTGTACTCCAGGGGCTGGCCTTCAAAGAGTTTTCCCAATACGTCATTCAGCTCCATTGCATTGACATTGATGGTCACTGGATTGGCGGTCTTCAGGATGCTGGTCGTGCATAGAAAATCATATCCGCTCTGCAGACGGATCTTGTCGAAGATCTTCTGGATCGGTGCATTTCTTTCCGCAAGTGTAATCTTCTGCGCAAAAGAACTGGCGGCAACGTGCAAGGTCGCGACAACCAATAGCAGGGTAGTCAACTTCATAATCAGCAGAAATTTAGCCATGCGGCCATAAAGCCGCATCACCTTGTTAAGGTAAAAATTGTACATTTGTTTAGCGTGGTTAATACGTCAGCCTTTACATTTTGCAGATGGGACAGGCTTTCGCGGTTCGTTGATAATTAATTGAAGATTATTGAGGCAATCCATGTCAGAGTTATCCCGGTTCCGAGGCCGGGGTAACTTCTTTTCAGGGATTACCGGATGGAGTAAAATTACTGCATAACGGTCACCCTCCTTCCTTCAACTTTAAAATGAACAGTCTTTGTTTTTTCGAGCATTTTCAGCACATCATTGATCGTGGTAAACCGGGAAATGGTTCCATTGAAACCCTCTGCCGTAAGCCCAGTTTCATAAATCACCTCTATATCATACCAGCGGGCCAGTCTTTGCATGACCTCTTTGATTTTCAAATCATTAAAACGGAAGTAGCCGTTTTTCCAGGCGATTGCTTCCTCTGTATCAGCGGGTGTAACGCGCATTCCTTTCGCATCTAAACTCGACTGCTGGCCCGGCCGAAGCAGCACCTCCTGCGCAGCAGCTGAAGTAATTTTTACTGAGCCTTCCAGCAGCGTAGTGGTCACGCCGGAATCTTCCGGGTAACCGCTCACGTTAAAATGTGTGCCCAATACGATCAGTTCCTGAGCTTCTGTCTTCAACAGGAAAGGATGCGCCTTATCTTTAGCCACTTCGAAATAAGCTTCTCCCTGTAGACTGACCCTCCGGGAGCTTCCTTTAAACACTGATGGAAAACTCAGAACTGTAGCAGCATTCATCCAGACCCGCGTTCCATCAGGCAAGGTAATGATATAGGTCTCTCCCTTGGCTGTAGTTGCGATAAGCTCGGTTCCTTCTGGCTTCGCTCCAATTTCGGAAACTGCAGTACCATCGTCGTAGCGCAGGGCCGCGGGGCCTACTACTACTCCGCTCTTTGCTCCGTTCAGCTCAATGACCTTTCCATTTGCCAGCTTTAATGTAGCGCCCTGATGCCCTGGCCTGACATCATTAACATACACCGAACGCGAAGCACCTTGATGTAAAAAGTAGGAAATTCCGATCCCCAGGATCAGAAAAAGCGCAATTGCAGCAGCATATTTCGGCCATAGGCTCCGGCGTACCGGCATGGCCTGCGCATGTACAGGCATCTGTTTCCAGGCTGCCGCCATCAGCATTTCCATACGTTCGGTATTTGCTTCCATGGCTTCCGGCTTCCACTGTAAATACCAGTTTTCAAGCCGGTTGAGTTCCTCCTCTGTACATGTACCCGCTTCGAACTTCTTTATTAAATCTTGTATATCTAATTCCTGCATTCCGATAAATTGCTATTGCCCTATACGATATAGACAAACAACCAAGGTGCAGGGGTGAGATGAAAATCAAATTAATTCATCAGACAGTATAAATAGATCAAAATACCCAGCTTGACCCGCAGGATCTTCAGGGCATTCTTGATTTGCGATTTTACGGTTTCCTCAGAAATCCCTAACCGTTCTGCGATTTCTTTATGGCTCAAACCTTCCTTCCTGCTGAGCTCAAACACCACGCGCATTTTTATCGGCAGCTCTGCAATCTCCTGTTCAATGATCTGTGCCAGCTGTCGTTCACGCGCAAGGTGGTCTGTCAGGCATTCTCCTTCATCCCAGAATTGTGGAAGAGAATCTATGTATTTGGAAGCCAGTTTCTGCCTTGCGATATAATTCAGGACACCGTTACGCGTAGCCGTGTAGAGATAATGCGAAAGATTGTTCCGGGGTTGCAGCGCATCTCTTCTGAGCCATAGACTAGCAAAGAGTTCCTGAACCACATCTCTGGCTTCATCTTCATCGCGTAGGCGGCGAAGCGCATGCAGGTACAATACCCTGAAAAAGCGGTTATAGATTTCCGTAAAGGCATTCCGGTCCCCGGACTGTAAAAAAGTCATGAGTTCCTGATCTGTATAGCCGCTGTAAGCAGTCATGATGCACTAATTAACTACACCCTGTTGTGATCCGGCAACCAGTTCTGTATGGCTTTCTTGATTTCATCCGGACTTAAGCCTTCTTTCAAAGCCCTTTGCAATAAAGCTGGGAGCTCCTCATCAGGCGCAAAACGCAATGCGGCAATCTGGCTAAAACTCAACCGCTCTTCCAACAGTTCCAGCCGCTCAGCAGTCAGCACATGGTACCTCAAACGCATCTCCAACACCACAATCCGGTTTTGCAGTGTCAGTGCATAGTGCTGGCGCAGCATATAAGACAACCATCCGACCAGGAAAAGGATCACTGCCATAAAAATCCAGAGGAAATGATTGGCCCGATCTACAAAAGACCAATACACCGCAAACGCGATCAGAATCAGCAATATCGGATAAAATATGAAATGATGTGGGGTGTAAAATCTGAGGTGGTTTTTATAGTTCTGCATGTGAAAGACTCTCCAGCGGTAAGATTACGGCAAATTTCTGAATATTGCCAATTTAAAGTAATCCAGATCAACAGGAAAATATTTTTCAAATAATTCTTGACAATACCAGATGTTGCCGTATATTTGTCCTCGAGAGCGTTAATTTAGAACGGGAGCAGCCAGCCTTGGTTGTTCCCGTTTTTCTTTTAACAGCCATTTCAAATCAGACAGGGCTAGCGCCTCTTCCAAATAAATCCATCCAAAACATAATGTGTACTTTGTGGCAAGGCAAGTAAAGGGATCAGCATCGTAAGTATATTTACATCATGCACTTGTGGCAGAGATGAAAAAAAGGAAAACACGCTGGCATGTTCTTTCCATACCAAACCATCCCAAAGTCCCTCTTCAAGATAGGCTAACAGCAGAATCACCAATATAAAAAACACAAGGCCATACTTTCCAAACGCAAGTCTGGACATCAGATTCCGGTGGCGGATCAGCTGCTGATGCTCGTTCCTCTCAAAAAACCAGATCAGTGCCATATATGGAATACCATGCGAAATCACGTTCAGCGTGGTAAAAGCCATATCACCATTGAAATAGATGATCCCAAAATACCAAGACAAAAAAGTACCAATGATCAGGAGGTTTCTGGGAATATTGATCTGCCGATTTTGGATTGCCAAATTCAATTCCTTCAGAACATACACAAAAATCACGATAAGATATAGATAGAGGGAAATTGTAGCCAAAGCTTTAGAAGGAAAATAAACAAAATCATCTGCCATAAACCAATTAAAGTTTCTGACCTCACCAAAATGCCAGTACAGCATTGGATATAATGTCGCGGTATAAATAGTGACAGCATCGATTAAACGGGATAGTTTTCCATTATTTTCCGTTCTCGAGTACAGACGCATAAAACCATACTGCTGTCTGATAAAATGGAAGACGGCAAGATAGGCAAGTACCCTCCAGAACAGAAAGCTGTCCAGATGATACAACAGAACTCCAAAAAAATAGCAGAATAATGGTACAGAGACCAACAAAGCATGTTGTTTTTGCAGTGTTTCCGCTTTGAAATATGTTCGGTAGAGTGTGGAATAGACATGTGCAACGTCAATAAAGACAACCAGCACTACCCAGTATTCAACCGGCATTGCCGAACTGACTTTAAACTGATCGGGAAAAAAGGAAACAAGCACCAACGAGAGAAAAGGCATCGATAAAATGAGCAGACCATCTGATAGTGCAGAGTTTAGCCAGGGCTGACCAGACCTTATCGTATGTGTTTTCATCGCTCAGCCTCCAATAAAGATTTTGCCGCACTTAGCCCCTGATGAAACCCTTCCTCGAACAAAGAGATCCCAGCCAGATCTGTGTGGGCGAAAAAGACCTTGCCTTCCGCCGCTGCCTGCGCTTTTTTCCTATCCGCGCCCCAGATATAACCTACAGAAGGTGTGATCATCCCGTGGCCCCAAACCCAAATGTCGATTTCGAGGATCGATGGGGTAATTCCCGGATGCATATACTCCAATTCCGGTATGATGATCTCCAACCATTGCGCATCATTTCTGGCATAAGCGGCCAGTCTGGAAATTCTGGGCTGCGCATCGCAGAGCGGCAGGTAAAATGTAATGACCTTGGATTGCTGATTGCCGCCAACATTCTGGTGGCCAGCGTAAACATATCCGACAGATGGTCTCCCATAAGGCACATTGTCCCAGGACAAAGTTTGTAAGCCGGGGATAGAGCTACCGTTTAAAGTAATATTTGCTACCAACCAGGGCGCATAACTGAGCCGGTCATAGTCCAATGAATTCCTTTTGATATTTTTCAGGATCTTCTTATTTACAAACTGCGGACAGGCCATAATTACTTTCTGCGCAACAATGGTATACGTTTCATTCCTGAGCAGATCCACAACGGTCACCTCGACGTTCTGCTTGTTGGCGACGACAGCGCTGACCATTGTTGAGGTCTTGATGTGCATTTTCAAATCGCTTTTCAGCTTTTTGACCAGGAAGCCGTTCCCTTCGGGCCAGGTCAGTACCGCGCCGGATTCTGCATTGGCCGCTTTGCCTTTATGACCAGCAAAATAATTTAAGCCCGCCCAGGCGGAAACACCTGAGAGTTCCTGTCCGTAATCATCCTTACAGCAATAGTTCAGATACCAAAGCAGATAAGCCGAACTGAAACCTTCCTTTGTCAGGTAATCTTTAAACGAAATGCTGTCGAGCCGCCTATAGCGTTCATCTTCAGAGGAAGAATCGAGAGGTATGTTAAAAGCATATTTGCCATCTCCACCTTTTGCATACTTGAGTTCATTACTGAGTTTAAAGAAACGTTCAATCTGTTCTTCGTCACTTTTTGAAATCCCGAACTTAGGGATTAAACCCTCCTGCCACTGACCACTGATCAAAAGGCGTTCTTCAGGATCAAAGCACAGGTAAAACTCATTATAAAAAGGAAGTCCATTTTCAAAATGTGTGATGACCCCACTTTCCTGCAGAAAATCAATCAACAACTGGTCTTCATTATTGGCTATGGTGATGTAGTGGGCCCCTAAAGGATAGGACGAAACCTGGTTTGTCTTGCTATGGGAGTTTCCTCCGGCATGCCCCTCAAGCTCCAGGATCTCAAAATCTTCTTTTCCGTGTTTCTTCAACCACCTGCCGGCGGAAAGCCCGGAGATTCCCGCACCAATAATCAGCGTATCCAGCGTTCTGACGTAGGCCGGTGCAGCAACCGGTATTTGATCCCTGAGCATGTGTCCCGCCTTTTCATCTGGACCGTTGAGGGAAACTTTAATGTGTTTGTATTTTTCACTTTTGCCTACCATTTTTCTGACACAGCCATTCAGAAAGATACCCCCCATTACCAGGACAGAACGCAGCAGAAAACTTTTTCTATTCAATTCCATATTACTGATAGGACACTGCTCCCCACTCCTCTTCGAAATACTTCACCAGGGCCTGATTGTTTAGCTTATTGATTTCGGTTTCTACCGTTTGCATGTCTTTAGGGAAATGGCGCATCTGCACCAGGCCTTCCCTGGTCAGGAACCTCAGATTTCCCGGAAAAGCCGCGGGTAGTTTATATCCTGGTTTTGCAGCTGCCATAATGTATCCCCAATCTCCGAACGAGGGTACGTAATTGTGGTAGGGAATGGTAAAAAAACCTACAGATTCCAATGTCTTGTTGACGCACCAGAAAGACTTCGGGGCCACATACGGGGAAGTAGACTGTACGACAATCAATCCGCCATCAGACAGGATCGACCTGACCAGCCTGTAAAAGGAATTGCTGTACAATTTACCAACTGAATAATTAGAAGGATCTGGAAAATCAATGACAATAAAATCATATTTCTCTTTCTGCTCCCTTATCCAGGTGAAAGCATCGGCATTGATGACTTTAACTTTTGGCGACAGTAAAGAAGATTTATTTAATTCCAGCAGCATCGGGTTAGACTTGAACAGATTGGTCATACCGGGATCAAGGTCAACGAGGCTGATTTGCGCTACACTTGGGTATTTTAATATTTCCCTTACCGCTAGCCCGTCGCCACCACCCATAACCAATACCTTTTTCGCCCCGGGTATAGCGGAAAGTCCCGGATGCACCAATGCTTCATGATACCGATACTCATCATCTGAGCTGAACTGAAGGTTGCCATTTAAGTAAAGGCGCAGCATTTTGCCTTTCTTCGTGAGTACAATACGCTGGTAATTGGTGCTCTTTGAATAGATAATGGTATCATTATAGCCCAAACTCTCCGAATAACTGGTGATTGCATTCGCGAAAACAAATCCGGTCAACAGCGCCATGAGGCAAACGATAGCCGCAACTTTGAGATAGGCCACACTTTTGATCTCCTTCTGGAAGTTCAAACAAACAACAAGTGCAATCCCGACGTTCAGGATGCCAAAAAGATAGGAAGTTTTGATCAGGCCCAAATATGGGATGAGTAAGAGGGGAAAAATAATTGAGGCCAGTAGTGCTCCAATATAATCAAAGGTAAACACCCTAGACACCAAATCTTTAAACTCATACCGGTCTTTCAATATCCGCATTAACAAGGGAATCTCGAGTCCGACGAGTGTACCTGTAATACCAACGAGGCCATATAAAATGATGCGAAAAGAAGCTGCACTTTCAAAAACCAGGTAAAGAATACTGGAGCTGGTGCCACCAACTAAACCAACCAGGATCTCAATCTGAATGAACCAGAACAGGATGTCTTTTTCAAAGTATTTCGATATCCATGAGCCGATACCCATAGAAAAAAGGTATAGACCAATGATCGTAGAGAATTGGGTGACGGAATCACCCAACAGGTAACTTGCAAGTGTTCCTGCAATCAGTTCGTAAATTAGTCCGCAGGTAGCTACAACAAATACAGAAGTTAATAACAGTACAGGTAGTTTTTTATGCATCACTACCCATGTATTGAGGAACTCACAATGATCGCTATAGCAATAATAAATGCGGCAAAAACTACTGCCAACGCCATATTTTGTTTCTCCAGTATCTCTTTCCAAAGATTCTCGGGCGTAATCTTTTCGATAATCCAAAAGGCCAAAAGAAGGATTAAAATGCCCAGTACAGAGTAGAGCACAGAGGCTACTACGTATTTTAAATTAATCAGTTCGCTTAAGTTCATATGTTTCAAATTATTTATGATTCAACCTGTTGCCGTAACCGCCATAAAATCGTTTACCGGTGTATTCCGTATTTTTTTGTACAGTAGTACTTTCCCAGAAGGCCTTACCGTGGTAAATCGAATAGCCAAAATAACCGGTAATTCCCAGGCTCAATGCCAGATAAAAAGTTTTAAAAATCGTATTCATAGCCACTAAAAAGGGGAATAATCACTGTTTGACCAGCGTTTTTTTTCAAAATTGCGCATCCACAAATAGCTGAAGATCGGATATATACTCAACATAAGGATACAGATCAGCAGGTTCCTCCATAAGGTCACATTGCTGACCACCTTGACGGCCAAAACATTCCTTGCCGAATCCCCCGATGCGGGATAAATATTCAGGTGGTATTTACCTCGCGGGATCTCGGAAAGCAATACTTCAGCACTTTGCTCACCTTCAGACCAGCTTTCTCCGCCTTCCACACCCTGATAATATTCGAATCCTTTAGTTACTTCCCATGTTTGATTGCTTGCTTCATTGACCAAAACAATGGTCGTCTCCAACCAATTGTTGACGACACCAGAACTGATGTCAATTTGCAGGGCGGAAGATTCATCTTCGAGCTTAAAGCCAGAGCTGACAAAGGGTTTAAACTCATTGACGCCCTTTTCCGGATCATAGGTTAAATTGTACACACTGTCTACCAGGGTATTCTCGGGCTTTACATACACCACAAATAGTTCAATCAGCAGTAAGGCTAAAATGAGATACAAGGTAGTATACAGTGACCACTTCCAATTTGCATAGGCTTTTGAAGGCTGATTGGAGATGGTTCCAATTTTGGTGGGGAACAAATTGATCTCGAGTTTAAAAGCTTCAGCAATGACCTCCGGCTCCTGGTATTCCCCAAGATAGTAGTCAACCGTCTTTTTTTTTGTTCCAATACTTGCTTCTCTGGATACAATATATGGAGCAGCGACAAATTCAGAGACCTTAACACGCTCTTTGACGATATCCCAGTCAAACTCACCAATTAAGGAACGTACCCGCGGCGAATAATGGTGAAACAACTTATAGGCATAACCTTCATATACCACCTGACTTGAAGTATATACGACCTTTTCCAGGTCCGGCAAATGCTTTTTATCAAAGATCAGGTTCCAGTGTCCATCGTATTCGCTTAATATCGCATAGCCTATTTCATAGTTATACAGTACATATTCTCTCCAACCCGGATATGTAGTATTCCCCTCATCCTTTTCTATATAAGCGATCAATTTAAAAGATATACCCTGTAAGATCCCCACTGTCCCCAATGGAATAAGGGGTTTTAAAGCTGCTGGGCCAAGTGTCTTTATTCTGACTGGAGTATCATCTACAAATTGAAAATAATCGTGGCAAAACCCACAGGCAAAGAATTCACTTCCTTCCGGATCGTATAACGTTATTTCTGAATTACATTTTGGACAGTTGATTTGTTCTGGTGACGGAAAGGAAGTTGCAGCAGTTGTAGCCATATCTTTATCTGACCAGTTCAGTTTTTTGACGCTCCTCACCTTCAAAGAAGGCCAGCACGTCAGCATAAATACCTTTCACTTTATCCTCATTTTTTCGCTGATAATTAGATAGAAATACATCAAATGTCGCCAGGCCAAATTCCGGCCAGGTATGGATCGACAAATGGGATTCAGTAAGGCAGATCACAGCGGTAAAACCACCGCCTTCAAAATCATGGTATACCTCACCAACTTTCGCCAGTTCATACTTGTCGATCAATTCATTAAACAAAACATTGCAGGCTTTACAGGAAAAAAGATAATCGCTCTTAACCGAATTAAATTCAGAGAGGATGTGAAGGCCAGGCTTATAGTGCATTGAAAACGAGCATTAAATAATTGTTCCTCCAAAAATAATAAAGTATTTTAATTTCCCGGCAAATCAGGCGGTATGATTTTATTTACCTGCGTACTGATGGATTTCAGAAATGCTTCCAAAGCTTGTTTTTCTTCTTCAGTAAGGTTCAGTTTCCTTAAAATCGCCGATCTTCCATATTTTTTAAGCGAATCCGGCACTACTGCAGCCCGCTGGATCGGACTTGGGTTGCCTAAGTTATAGTACTCGACAACATCTCTCAGTGTCGGAAAATTGCCATGGTGCATCCAGGGACCGGTGATGGTCACCTCCCGCAGGGAAGGTGTCCTGAACTGACCAACATCGCTCAGCTTTTTGGTATGATTGTACCTGCCCAGATCCTGCATTTTGGAACCCAGCAGTGTTTGTCCGTCATTGTGGAATTTATTGTCGCTGAACAGTGGTGTATTGTGACAGTTGATGCAGCGGGCTTTTGTACGGAACAGATGCAAACCCAATATCTCCTGATCCTTTAGTGCTTTTTTATTGCCCCGCATAAAGGCATCAAAACGGCTATTCCGGCTCAAAACACTCCGCTCAAAGGTCGCAATGGCATACTGGATGCGTTCCTGCGTGACCCTATCGCTTCCAAAGGCTTCTTTGAAAAGTGGCGCATAACCTTTGATCCGGGAAATATTCCTGACCATAGCCTTTAAGGCGGTGTTCATTTCCACCTGATCCTGTACCGGGAATACGGCTTGTTCTTCCAGACTTCCGGCGCGACCGTCCCAAAACAGGTGTTCATAATAAGCAGTATTCAGAATGGGCATCGCATTGCGTTTACCGGTTTGCCGGCTGTGTCCGTAGGAAACACGCTTGCCATCTCCCCAGGCTAGTTCGGGGTCATGACAAGAAGCACAGGCAATCTGTTTGCTCACAGACATCCTTGGATCAAAAAATAGCAGCTTACCCAGCTTTTGCTTCTCTTCCGAAAAAGGATTGTAGGCTGGGTAAGCCGGTTTATCGAGCTGACCAATATCCCTGAAACCTGTTTTAACTTCCTCGTCCAGCTCAGGAACAGGCCAGCCTTTTTGCGCTCCGCTATAAAGCTCCCGCAATTGGTCGATCGTATATTCCTTTTGGTACAGGAAAGCTGTAGACACCACAAAGGCCGACAGGAAAGCAAGAATGATCAGCAATCTTTTCATGTACTTTAGTTTAATGTAAGTGCCACGGTACTCATTTTGTAATCGATCGTTTTCTTACCGCCACCGATCTTGGCATCATCGAAAGTGACTTTTAAGTCGATCAGACCAGAGGTTTCATTATAAGTACCCTCACCGCTGATTCCGATCAGAAAAGTGGTACCGGCACTTCTTGTGATCACTACGTCCTGGGTTTTTACTTTCACAACTCCGGTTTTTGAACCTTCATAATCGGGAAAAAATTGTAGTGCCTGGTCTATATTGATGCTGGCAGTTTTGATATTCGTGCTACCGATTTCAGCAGTGTACAAACGCACCATGTCGAAAGCTGCCACACCACTATTTGCTACCGTGGTATTGGTAAAGCCAAGGAAACTGGGATCCGCAGCAGAGATACTGGAGAAATGGCTCCCGATACGTGTACCCCAACGCTGTGTTGCAGGATCATAACGGTAAACAAACAATTGAAAATTCGCTGTTGGCTGATGGAAAATAGCCAGGGCAGTAGATGATGGCCTATCCAGTGGCACTGTCGGGTACAAATCTTCCTTTACAGCTGGCTCCTCTTTTTTACAGGAAAGGCAAAAAGAGGTACTGCAAAAAATCAGGACCATTAAAAAATTAAAATATCGTTTCATATGTATTAGTATCCTAAGTTCTGAATCATGTGAATGTTTACGTCCGTTGTTGCTTTAGGAATTGGCATGATCATGCGGTGATCGTCTGCATCAAGGCTCATGGTAGTTGCTGTTCCATCCGTCCGGCTGATTCCTTTTTTTCTGCGCACAAGGTCGAAGAGCAGATTGCCTTCAAAAGCCAGTTCCTTTCTGCGCTCCAGCAGGATGGCATCTATCAGTTGCGCTTTATCAGTGATGTTACTCAACGCAAGCGCGGGGTTAGCCCTTCGCGCGATGGCACTCAGGTCTGCATTGGCCTGAACAAAATCAGGAATTGCTTTTTCCAGCGCTGCTTCTGCACGTATCAGGTACAATTCAGACAGGCGCAGGACTTTAATTGGCATTTGTAGTGTACCACCATCTGCGTATTTCTTTGTGAACCTGTAAGTACTGGTTGTCAATAAATTAAACATGGTCGCAGAGCCCCTCACATCAGTACTGGAATATAAGCCTAGAAGATCATTGCTCACCGCATACATGCGGTAAGTATTGTCATTCAGACTATAGTACGAGGACAATGTTGTGCCACTGACAATCTGTTCAAAAGGCAATTCGAAAATAGATTCCGTAGCTGGTGTTTTCGTTGCCCAACTTGCTACATAATTCGCATTGGCGGTTAGCGAATAACCGCCGTTTTTGATGAGTTCATCAGCTGTACTGAACGCAGCATCCCAATTTTGTTGATACAGATAAACCTTGGCCAATAAGGCCTTGGCTGAGCTTTTCGTAAAATAGTTCTGTTTGTTTCCTGAAGGCAGGATGCCTGCATTGGCATCGTCAAATACGGATATCGCCTCTGTAAGGTCTTTTACAATGGCAGAATAGCTCTCTCCGAGCGTGGCACGCACCGGAGAAGGGTCTGCGTACAATTGGGGTTTCAGGTTTAGCGCAATGCCCATCCCCTGGTTCAATACATCTGTCGCATTTGTTCTGGTAAATATGCGAAGCAGATCAAAATGCAGCAAGGCACGGATGCATTTGGCTTCCGCAATGAGTTTGGTCCGTTCAGCATCTGTACCTGAAGCCGAAGGCACATAATAAATGATGTTGTTCACATTATTGAGCTGACTGTACAGGTCCCGGTAAGTATCGTTCATAGCCGATTCATCAGGTATACAGTTAAACTGGTAGACATCGTCCAGGCGCGTATTGGTAGTTTTGCTAAACTTCAGATTTCCAGCCATCAGATCAGGGTAAATCATCATCTTCATTCCGTAATATTCGGACGACATCAATCCTTTATAAGCACCTGCCAGCGCGCTTTTGGAACCCGGCATGTCACTAAACAGCTCCTCAATAGACAACTGGTCAGTAGGTTCTTTATTCAGTAGCTTTTCGCAAGCACTTAAAACCAATAAAACCGGAAACAGTATATATAGATAATTTTTCATTTCGTTCTTTTTTTTAAAATCCTATTCTCACACCTGCGGTCAGGCTCATCGTCTCGGGATAAACAAAACGATTTTCTGCCACACCGTTCCTGCCCTTGGTTCCTGCATCCTTGTATACATAAAAGAGATTAGTGGCATTTGCAAAAACACTGGTATTGGATAAGCGCAGGGCTTTTGTCAACTGCACCGGCAGGCGGTAATTCAGGGAAACATTCGACAGCTTCAGATAACTGAGGTCGTAAAGGTACCTTGTAGAATTGCGCACTGCAGAAGTGTTGGTGATCAGGAGCCTTGGGATATTTGTCACATCATTTGGACGCTGCCAGCGGTCCAGTAAATTCACACTTTGGTTCCGGTGCTGCAGGTTCAGTCCATCCGACTCATTGGCATAACCAAGCAGCTGACTCGCACCATAACTGTACAGGATATTGAAAGAGAAATCAAATCCATAAATCCGGAACTGGTTGATCAAACCTCCCTGAAAATCAGGAAGACGGTCGCCAATGACCGTAGTATTTACCAATGGCATTCTGTTGATCTCTGCACCACTCAGCAGATTACCACCATAACTGTACTGTGACGCACCGCTCTCCGGATTCACACCTGCCCAGTGATAACCATAGATAGCAGATGCACTCTCCCCGATCACAATTCCCGAAGCCAGCGTATTCACAGAATACAAACCAGCATAGCCATTATTAAATTCGATCATTCTGTTTTTGTTCCAGCCCAGGTTATAAGACAAATTCCATCCGAAATTTCTTTTGTCCATCAATGGCGCGTTGATGCTCAATTCAAATCCTGTATTCCGCATTTTTCCCGTGTTGGCCGAGATGGTGTTAAATCCACTTTCCAGTGGTACATATACCGAGGAAATCAGGTCATGGATCGTATTGCGGTAATACTCTGCCGTAAGGTTCACTTTATTGAAAAGGCTTATATCCACCGCAAAATTGAGTTTGTTGTTTCGCTCCCAACCCAGTTCAGGGTTAGGCGCAGCAGAAGATTCCGGTGTAGAGATCACATTGCCATTATAGGTGCTCCCGCTGGCAGTCCCAAAGGTATACAGTCCCCTGGCAGCATAACTTCCGATCCTGGAATTGCCTGTAGAGCCATAGGTTGCACGCAGTTTCAGCATATTGATCACCTTACTGTCTTTCAGAAAATCCTCTTTACTAAGCAGCCAGGCCAATCCGGCAGAGCCGTTAGATGCCAATTGCTTATCGCCACCAAACATAGACGACTTATCTATCCTCGCATTAAAATTCGCGAAGTACTTTTTGTTCAGGTCATAGCTCAACTGACTATAATAAGAAACGGTGGCATCGGAACTCTTGGCCGAAGCACTTCCCATGTT
This sequence comes from Pedobacter sp. GR22-6, assembly GCF_037402555.1. NCBI lineage: Bacteria > Pseudomonadati > Bacteroidota > Sphingobacteriia > Sphingobacteriales > Sphingobacteriaceae > Pedobacter > Pedobacter sp. GR22-6. Next base: position 379,397 of record NZ_JBBEUC010000002.1, on the reverse strand, counting down.
GCTTGCAGCACTCAATGTACGTAATCGCTCAAACGTGAAACCTGTACCATTTCCCCTCAACAATTCCGTATCCTTGTCTTCTACCTGTGTACCAATCAGGAAATTTATAGTATGTGAACCAAAAGTTTTATCGTACGCTCCCTGCAAAAATCCAATGTATCCGATGTAGTTCCTGTCGTAAATGGCCAGACTTCCGTTCAGATTCCTGCCAGTGGCGTTTTGGGCCGACAGGTATTTGGTTTGCTTGTTCTGGTAAGCATCTGCACCTAGAGTCCCGGAGATGGTGATCTCGTTGTTGACTCGGTAACTGGCATTTGCGTTGGCCATCACCTGAAGCCCCTTATTGCTATTTTCATTTTGATTGAGCACAGCCAATGGATTGGGTACCCCCTGAAGATCAGCATAAGTGCCATCAGCATTATAGGGGGATAAATTTGGCGGAAGGGTTACGCTACCGAACACGGACAAAGCATTGCTCCGGCTCAAAGTTGGGGAAATATTGAACCCTACTTTAAATTTATCGGAGAATTCATGGTTCAGATTCAAACGCATATAAACCTTGCTCAGGTCATTTCCAAGGGAGCTCGACTGTTGATTCCGGTAGCCGGCGGAGAACCTAAAATTGGTAGGTCCGCTTCCACCAGATACATTCATACCTGCATTGTGGTATACTGCATTTCTGTTAGTCAGGTCAAACCAATCGGTATTGATCGTGGGGCTTCCAGCCGCCAATGAAGCTGCCGCTACAGACATGCCCCCGTTCACATAAGTTTCCCGGAGCAAACTATAATACTGGGGGCCGCTCAACCATTTGAATTCATTGATGAAACTGGAAACGCCAGTGTCGTAGTTTACATTCACCGAAGTTTTTCCGGACTGTCCTTTTTTCGTGGTGATGATGATTACACCATTAGCTGCATTTGCTCCATACAAAGCAGAGGCCGTCGCATCTTTAAGTATTGAAACGCTGCTGATATCGTCTGGATTGATATTGGCCAGTGGATTCTGATAGTCCTCCCCATTGAATACACTCGATTCCGTGCCACGCTGTTGCTCATAGGATGGAATCCCGTCAATCACAAATAGCGGCTGCGAAGAAGTGGTTCGCGAGGTTCCAAATTGAGGCAATGAGCCCTGGCCACGGATGTTAATTTTCACCGGAGTGTTGAGTTCTGTGTTCGTTTCTACATATACACCGGCAACCAAGCCTTCCAGCATCTTATCGAAACTTTCAATCGGCCGCTGTACCTGTAGCTGTCCGGGGTTCAGCTGCGCGATACTTCCTACAACCTCCTCGCGTCTCTTTTCCTTCGTATAGGAACTCGTGACCACCACCTCATCCATCCCCATCACATCATCCTCCAGTGCAATGCGGAAGAAAGATTGGTTGCCTACCCGCTCCGTACGGGTCTTCATGCCGATGTATTTAAATTCCAGCAATATATTCTCCAGATCGGCACCGTTGAGTTTAAAGGTAAACTCTCCCTCTACATTGGTTACAGCGCCCTGTACAGTTCCTTTTTTATAGATGTTCACACCAGGAATAGGCAATCCCGTGCGGGCTTCCGTCAGGAGTCCGGAGATCATCCGGCTGCTTTGTTTTTCCCGTAGCAAAGCTTTACGGATAGCTATGGTATTGCCTGTAATCTGAAATCCCAGATCGCTATTGCCGGAGATGGCCAACAAAGTTTGTCTCAGAGAAGCACGGAGCCGGATCGAGATTTTCTGGTTCAGGTCTACTTCATTTTCATCGTAATTGAACACATAGCCGGTCTGTTTTTCTATATCTTTTATAATTGCCCTGATACTTAAATTGGTGGCGTCAACCTTCACCATTGCACGTTCCGGACTAAAGGTTTGGCTATAACCGGCAGTTCCCGTCATCAACAGGAAAAGTAGTAAAAGGTAAACACAGCTGTTGTAGCTTTTTGTCATGTTATTGAATAAATGTGATCGTTTTGTTGTCTTGGGTATAGTTAATTCGTTTCGCAAAGCAGATGCTCTGCACAATACTCAGGTAGTCGGTTTTCCTGAACCGTCCTGTATAGTTCCAGTGCTGATCTTTGGTCTTATTGACCAATTCTACGCCGTACAGGTTCCTGATTTTCTGAGCGATGGTTTCAAATGAGGCATTTTTGAACAGCAGCAAGCCATCCTTCCAGGAGCATACCGCAGCCACATCGAAAGTGTCCACTTTTATTTTCTTACTAATTGGATCAAAAACCGCACGCTGGGATGGTTTAAGTTTCCATTCAGCGCCCTCTGAAAACGCCTGTACCGCTACCCTTCCTTCCACCAGGGATACACTGACCGGCGCCTTGTCGAAAGCCTCCACGTTGAAACTGGTCCCATGAACTGTAGTTTTCAGTCCGTTGGCATGCACAATAAAGGGATGCAACTTGTCCTTACTCACCTCAAAATAGGCTTCCCCTGTCAGCTTCAGCTCTCGTTGCTCGCCATCGAAAGCCTTCGGATAGGTTAAGGTACTGTTGCTGTTCAGGGATACCCTGGAACCATCGGCAAGGGTTATCATAGTCAACTGACCATAGCCACTATGCCGGGTCAGCAAGACTGCCTCTGCCTGCCTTTGCTGATAAAAAAGGAGTCCCCCCACCAGGATCAGGACTGCTGCAGCAGCCATACCGATCCATGACTTCAAACTCCCGGATCTTCTTTCCGCAACTACCAAACTTTGGGGAGATGGATTGGCTTCCAAAAAACTTTCAAACCCGGCAAATGCCTGCTCATACTGTTCTTCGTCCAGCCTGAGGTAAAGGGAACTGAGCAATTGCTCGGCATTGAGTACCTCATCCAGCTTTTCCGGATGCTCACTGATCCATCTGGACCAAAAAGCTACCGCTTCCTCATCTGTCTGTAGAAAATAGGCCACAAAGCGCTCATCTGCGGCAAAATCTTCAGCTTGGTATAAATTGTAGTTCATCAACTCGGTTTTAGGAATGAATTCTAATGATCATTATCCTAATGAGTAACCACTCAGCGATTTTTACCAGAAAAAAATGAAATATTTTTTATCGCTATGAATTACCGCTTGAAATTGTTCCTCAAAATGACCAGGGCAGCATGCAGGTGATTGTAAACAGTCCTCAGGGTGATGTCCAGCAGCAAAGAAATTTCCTGGTAACTCAGTTCTTCAAAAAACTTCATCCGGATGATCTCCCGCTGGCTATTGGTCAGGGAATCCAGGGCATGGTGCAGCCTTTGTTTTTGCAGAAGGGAATGCTGACTCTCAATCAGCAGCTGCTCATAAGAATGCGTCATTAAATCTGGGTTCTCCAGATCGGCATCAAGCAATATGGTATTTTTATCGGCCGCAATCACCTTCAGCAGCTTATTGCGTACACAAATTTTGAGGTAGGCTATTACATTAAGCACCTGTGTATTTTGATTGCGGTTTATCCAGAGTTCACAGAACAGCTCCTGAAGACAGTCCTTCACCTTATCCTGATCAGCGAGCATGCGAAATCCATAGACATACAAATGCTGGTAGCTTTCCTGGTAGAGGGTTTTCATAGCATGCGCATCCCCTTCGCCTATCCTGCGCCAAAGTTCAGTAGATATCAAGACAGGACTTTTCAAGACCAAATCAGTTATTTAGAATTATTACAAATAATGCGCAATGATAGGATTTTGGATTCAGCTATCGGTTCATGGAGCCCCCTAATTACAAAACCATGACAATATGATGATAGATTCGTATCTTGTCTGCACCATGACTACAAATACCATTTCTTTCCTTAGCCTGTCTATTATTTTTGTCCTTTGCTGTGCTTTTGCCCGTTCGGAAAAAGGCCAGTTGAATATTGTCTTCATCGGAGACAGCATCACCCAGGCAAACGGGATCGGAGAAAATAACCGTCCGCCTACAGCGGCTGCCAGTTACCTCATGACGGCCTTAGGCTGGAAAAACGTACAGTTCAACAATCAGGGACGGAGTGGCTTTACGACCGTTGATTTCCTGCCTGCGACAAAAAAGGCATTTCCTGATGTGCTGAAAGCGGCCGACAGTTTCAGCAACAAACCTGGCTCCCTGGTATTCAGCATCATGCTGGGCACCAACGACAGCGCCATAAAAGGCCCAAATGGTTCCCCGGTTTCCAAAGAAAATTACCGCGCCAACCTGAAGGCAATCGGCGACAGTCTATTGCTGCGTTATCCAGATTCCAGAATTGTTTTCCAGGGGCCACTTTGGTATAGCGACAGCACCCGCAATAGTTCGAGTTACCTGGTAGAAGGTCGGGAACGGCTGCAGAGCTACCTTCCCCAAATCTTATCATTGGTAAAAGCATACAAGAAAACACATCCCGAACGTGTTTTCTTTGGTGACAGGAGCGGCTACGGCTATTTCAAGAAAAACCATCTGACTGATATGAAGACTGAAACCGGCCCAAACGGCAGGTTCTATCTTCATCCGAATGATAAGGGGGCCGAAGCCCTTGGGATATTATGGGCCAAAGCGATTGCAAAGGTGATTCGTCAGGGCAATTAAAACTAAGGTAATAAAGACATCCGCTGTCACTAACCACTCTGCTTAAATCTATAATTTGAACAGCATCCTCAGGTTACTAAAAATAGATGAATGCCGGGATTTAATAGACAAAGCCGGGGTCAAACAGGCTTGGTCTAATTATGCTTAAGCCTGGTCTATTTTCATTTTTTTGAGTCCGTTTGCAGCCTTAGATTTGGCGTATCCTCCAACAAATGCAAACCAATCGGAAATGACAAATACATCAAAATATTTCATTATAGCACTGCTAGCCTCCTTAGCAGCTTGCAAAAAGAATGACCAGTCAGTAAAACCTGAAGCGACCAGTACAGCCATACCAGGACAAGTCACCTTACTTTATCCAGAGCACAATTCTGTTCACCCAAATCCACAAGCCCTGAATGGCAAATCCAGGGTGAATTTCCGCTGGACACCATCCCCGGGGACGGATTATTATGAATTGAAAATCCAATCTTCCTATAACGGCAATATCATGCATACTGCAACAGATCAAACTTCCCTAAGCGTTGATTTGACTATTAACGATTCATATACTTGGTTCGTGGTATCCAAATCAGCGGGTTCAGCTAAGCAAACTGAAAGCTACACTTACAGATTCTATAACTCAGGCCTTAATTCCACATACCATTCACCTTTTCCTGCGCAATTGCAAAGTCCAGCAGATGGAGCCCAGATCACCAATGAGGCAATTAATTTATGTTGGGAGGGAATGGATGTGGATGAGGACATTAAAAGTTACGATCTCTTTTTTGGCACCGATGCAACCCCTCTCCTTTATCAAAGGCAACTCACTGAAAGGAATATCTTATTGAACGAACTCAAATCTGGTCAAACCTATTACTGGAGAATTAAGACCATTGACAGCCAAGGCTTTGAATCTTTATCGGAATGCTATCAATTTACAACATTGTAATCCCCGGAGATTGGTTGCTTTTAATAGCGGCCTCCAAATGCGTAAATCCGATTTGAATTGGGCTAAGCAACCGAAACTGAGTGATAGTAATAAAAGGGATTGCAGAATTTCAATTGCATTCGAATTGAAATTTCTCTTAAATTCGAATTTGTAAACCAAATATCATCCCATGAGACAACTGGTCATATTCTTTTTGTTCCTTGCCAATACCTCTTCACTTAAAGCACAGGATTCCGGCATTCGTTTTTTCCAGGGCGGTTGGAAGGAACTTCTCGCTGCATCTAAAGAAAGCGGCAAACCGATCTTCGTCGACGTCTATACGGATTGGTGTATCCCTTGCAAGAAGATGGAAAAAGAAGTATTTGTCCTTCCTGAAGTGGCAAAATTTTACAACGATAATTTCATTACTTATCGTCTAAATGCAGAGAAAAACGAAGGTCCCCAACTGGCTACCCGCTATCAGGTCAAAGCTTACCCGACCTGGCTTTTCCTCAATGCCGACGAAACCCTGCGCAGCCGCAGTACAGATTACCTGCCCGCAGAACAATTTATCACGATTGGTAAAATCGCCCTGGGCAGCGGCTCCGTAGCAGATAGCCTTGCCCTATTGAAAAGCCGTTTCGACAAAGGTGAACGAAATACTGAATTCCTATCGACCTATCTCATAAGCCTGAAAAAAGCCCAACTGGATAACAGGGAGGTAATGGATGCTTTCGTCTCTGCGTTTGGTAAGAATAAACAAGTCACTGCAGAAAATATCCAGTTCCTGATTCAACATAGTGGCCGCACCTGGTCTTCGGCAATTCCCTTGATCACGAATCATTTAGGCCTTTTGCAGCCGCCCAAGGGCGGACAGGCCGCGGCGGATTTTTTCGGGAATACGCTTTATTTTGTCTGGGGCAATGCGGCGAAAGCTGGAGATGCGAAACTTGCCCAGCAGTCCAAAATATCAGCAGATAAAATATTGCCATTATTGAGTGAACAGCAGCAGCGTTCTTACGACCAGCTTGCACTGTTCCATTACAAAACCTTTAGAGATCTGACTGGCTTAAAAAAGCTAGCCTACCGCATGGCGCAGCAGTCGATGGCTGTGGATACGGCCTTTGCCGCAGCTCAGGACCGCATCTTATTCGAAAAAGTGAAAGTTGCCTTCGCAACTGCTCCAAAGGATAGCGCGGACAGGGAGGCCATGGAAGCTGAAAAGAAATTGGCACTCCACCAATACTCCGGCCAACTGGCCAGCCTGCTTTACCAGTTGGCCGAAGCTTGTGCTGAGCTTTTAGATAAAAATGATCCTGCGAGGCGGGACGCTCTGTACTGGGCGGAACGTGCATATGTACTCATTCCGAACCCCAATACAAAGGCCTTGCTGGAAAGGCTCAAATGAGCGCCACCCAGAGTGATCAGGTAGACTTCCGCAGTCGTTCCAGGTTTTATCCCAGTTTTTTTCTATTTATAATCTAATGAATTTGAAGCCGCAACCTTCAATGCAGGGAGGTGTCAGGGTAAGCCGGTGTGAGTCAACTTTATATCCTACTTCTATCGGTTTCGTTTTGTCATCTATATACAATGCAACCCGCTGCCCGTCTAAAATCTTAAACCTGACATAGCTGGGTATGGCATCGCCGCTGACCACACCTTCCCTCGTGAAGGTCAGGTACTTTGCATCACCCTTAGCAAGTTCATATTTTCCACTGCCATCACCTGGATCCTGATAAACTTCCCTGAGCTGCCACTTTCCATACAACTCTCCTGAACTCATCCTGTCCTTTCGACAAGCTAAACTGAACACCAATAAGCTGTTCAATATTAAAATTGTATATAGTTTTTTCATACCGATAAAACGAGGTGGGCTTGAAAAATGCTACACACGGCCTGAGATTTTTTTGCGCGGAATTAAGTAAAAATTTCCTCTGCCAAGGGGTAACAAAATCCAATCTTGATTGATATCAAGTAAATAACCAGAAAATATTACTTAAAAATCAAGATCATGAAATCAATACTACCAGCTTTTATCCTGTCACTGATCAGTGCAGCCGCTATCGCCCAATCTCCAGCTCAAAAACAAGATCAAGCGCCTGCGCAAATTAAAAACCAGGCAGTGGATCCTGCGCAAACTGTATCTTCCTTAGGTGCACTCAAGGGCGGATCAGGGGCAGCCGCTGCCTCCTATGCTGCCACAGGCAGGATAATTGCGCCTGACAGCAAGCCCGCAGACAGTACTAAAACTATCGCAGAAAGGAGAAGGGTTGAAGTACTAAAGAGCAACAAGACAGGTGATCCCAATGCCATTGCGGTTAACCCGCTTTATAGTGCACCCGGTAATACCGGCGAAAACCCACTATACAATCCGGCATCAAGGGCGATTAACGAATCAGGTGTATCCGTCAAACCAAAATCGAAAAACAAATAGCGCTTAACCGACTGAAGGTTCAATACTGTACTGACACTATAGGGTATTGGTTCGGCGAAACTGGCTTCCGTCGAACCAATACTAATTTAATTTTTAACGAACTGCAATTGCCTCAAGTTAAAACCACCCGCATCAATCAATATTCTTACCTGATGCTTACCTTTTTGCAACTTAAAACCATTGGTTTTTATCGTCTGGAAATTCCCAAAACCTCCTGTATCAGGAATCTTCAGCCCTTTCGCGATCAGGGTTCCATCAATGCTAAAGCCCAGTTCTCCAATGCGCTCTTTAGCCGCAACATCCAATGTTAACACATAGTTACCGCTTGCTGCAACATCGATCGTATATTGCAACCACTCTCCGGATTCGGTATTGCTCACCACATAACCGTCTCCCGACCATTCAATATCTACCCCATCATTCCTGTACGCTCCCCCTTTGTTACCTGGTGTGTGTTTACCTGTAGACACATGGTAATCTGCGGTATCTTTATCGAAATAAGCCAGGCCATTCCTGCCCAGATCATAATCTACCGCCTTAACCAGCAAACTTTTGCCAAGCATATGTTTTTTAAAAGGCTTACTTTCTGCCGAGCGGGGCTGGCGCATCATGGCATCGATCACGTCTCTATGAATGACTGTATTTTCCACTTTAAGGTCTTCAGCCAGTTTCATCAATCCGGCATAGGTCTGTTCCGCAGAGGGCTTGTCCCCTCTTCCGGCGGTATAGCGCAAAAGCGCGTCGTAACCAGGGTTGGATTTGATTTCCATTGGGTTATTGATCCCGATCTTTTTTAGCGGCCACCAGGCCCAGCCAATGTTATGCTTTTCAAATAACCTAATGGCTTCCGTAAACCAAACGTTAGAATTTTCACCGGTCTCCCCAATCCAGACAGGGATATTGTACTGTTCACGCATTTTCAGGATATGATCGGCGGAGGACGGATCATTGTAACTCCAGTATTTATGAAAACTCAACACCATATTTTTATCCCATGGCGGCAGAATACCGTTGTAATTGTTGCCCCAGCCATTCCCTTCTATAATTACGATGTGTTTCTGATCCACTTCCCTGATCGCTGCAGTAATTTCCTGCATCAGTTTCTTCAAAGGGCCATTGCCTTTTTCTTTGGTTCCATTTTTATCGCCGGCCGGATCCTGAAAGCCCCAATTGGGTTCATTCAGGATATCATATGCGCCAATCCAGGGTTCAGTGGCATAGCGTTCTGCCAATTTTTTCCAAAGGGCAATGGTCTTTTGCTGGTTGGCCTCGCTCTCCCATAACGAAGGCTTGGAAGGATCACGGTCAGAGATGTTCAGGTCGTTTCCTTGCCCACCCGGTGCAGCATGCAGGTCCAGGATCAGGTACATCTGGTTAGCCTTGCACCAGTTCAGCAAGCTGTCTGTCATGGCGAAGCCTTCCTCCAGCCAGGTCTGCTGTCCCGCAGCCGGTTCCTGATCTACAGGCAGCGTATACAAGTTGAAATGCATGGGGAGTCTGACGGAATTGAAGCCCCAGGCTTTCAGCGAATCAATATCAGCCTTTCGTGTATGATTGGCTAGCCAGGCTTTGTAAAAATTATCGCTCTGCGTTTTACCTACAATTTCAGCAATCCTTTCACGGATGCGGTACTGCTGTCCTTCTTTTCCGAATTTCAGCATGTAGCCTTCCTGTAGCATCCAACCCCCGAGGCCGATGCCCCTAAGCAATACGTTTTCATTCTTCTCATTCAGGATATTATGGCCATCGGCCCTCAGGAAGCCTTGTGCTTTCGTTGGACTGGTCCAAATTTGTGCAAGCATAAATGTGATGCAGGCTATTTTAGATAGGTTTAAAATCATGTTTTTATGGTTGAATGATAAAAGTAGAAATTGAATGTGGCAGACTCTGTACCTCTGCAGCTTTACCTGCCATCCACAGGTAATAAGGAATTTTGTCCGCGCTTCTGTTCATGACGACCACTGCCACATTTCCGTCTGTATTCAGAAAAGCGGTAGTCAGCAGCTTGTCCCGGTTGGATGAACTGGCCACACGAAAGGCTCCCGGACGTACGAATTTAGAAAAATGTCCGAGGTAATAATAGGAATTGGTGTAAATCAGTTTTCCGGTTTTGCTGTCGGCATGCAGGGGGGCAAAACAAAAGTTGCCCACATGATTGGGACCGCCCCTATCGTCCAGCAGCATGTTCCAGTCTGTCCAGGCGGTCACACCACTATTAAAATCATTGATCAGTGAATAGCCGTAACGCTCGCCGAGGTCCCAGCGGGAAACACTATCAAGGTTGAATTTTTCCACACAGCCCTCGGTCAGCATCAATTGCTTATCCGGGAATGCCTCATGAACCAGTTTGACATTGTCAAAAAGCATATCGCTGCCAGTCCATGTCTCGTACCAATGGTAACCGATACCCCATACATATTTTGCGGCTTCAGGATCCTTAAGAATCGTGCTTGCCCTTTGGTAAACCTGGTCGCGATTATGGTCCCAGGCAATCAGCCTTTTATCTGAGAGGCCATTCTTTTGTAAGGTAGGGCCGAGATGCATCTTAATGAAATCCCGCTCTTCCTCTGCTGTGAAGATACAGGACTCCCAGCGTTGGGTAGCCATGGGTTCATTCTGAACAGTAAGCCCCCAGATAGGAATGCCCATCTTTTCGTAAGTCTGAATGAATTTCACATAATATTTAGCCCAGGCTGCCCGATAGTCCGGGAGCAGCTTACCGCCCTTCAACATGTTCTTATTGTCTTTCATAAAAGCTGGCGGGCTCCATGGGCTCACAAAGAGCGGCAACTTGCCACCGGCTGCTTGTATGGCCTGGCGGATCAGTGGGATTCTGTACTTTTCGTCATGTGACACACTGAATGTTTTAAGTGCTGCATCATTTTCCTGAATGTACGTATAGCTGCCACTTGAAAAATCGCTGCTGTGTATCGTCGTGCGGGCAAGGGAGTAACCGATGCCGCTTTCTTTATCGTAATAGGCTTTCAGAAATTCCCTTCGGCTGGCTTCAGGTAAGGTAGCATAGGTTTCTGCTGTGGCATCGGTAATGGTTCCTCCAATCCCTGTTACAGACTGAAACTTCCGCTCAGGGTCTACGAAAATGCAGATTTGCGTTTCCAGGGGTTGCTTCATTTCTTTAAATACCAATTTACCGGAATTGCTCAGGCGTAACGCTGTATTGGCTGCGGTGGTAAAAACAGTCGCATTTTGCGCACGGCTCATGCCTGCTGTAAAGGCGAGTCCCAGCATCAAAAGCACTTTGGACAATTGGACTGGGTAAGTAGGTTGTTGCATGGTTATTCTATTTTTTTTGACTTCTTAAAAGCGATTCCAGGTAATAATAATCTGCATAATTGATGGGCACATCAATTTCCGAATGAGCAGGTCTGTGTCCGGTGCTGTGCTCCAGCAGGAAACCTTTATTTGTTCCTGTTTTCGCCTTATAGTTTTTGTTAAGGGAATACAGCAGTTGATCTGCAGATTTCCGATAGCCCCTGGTTGCATCGTATCCATCCAACTCATAAAGTGCAGCAGCGGTAATGGCAGCTGCAGAGGCATCTCTGGAGGTATTTGGGATGGCTGGATCATCATAATCCCAGTAAGGAACACCATCTGCGGGCCGCGCCTTGTGTTTGAGGATAAAATTGGCAATACCCCTGGCCTGGTTCAGATAGGCCGGGTTACGGGTTTCCCTATAGCACATGGTGAATCCGTAGAGTGCCCATGCCTGTCCCCTTGCCCATGCCGACTCGTCACTGTAACCTTGTGCGGTTAGCCTTTGCAGGACCTTACCGGTCTTCACATCGTAATCGAGTACGTGCCAGGAACTGAAATCTGGTCTGAAGTGATGTTTAAGTGTTTGATCGGCATGACTGACAGCGATCTTATAAAAGCTGGAATCTCCGGTCAGCCTGGTTACTTCAAACAACAGTTCGAGGTTCATCATGTTGTCGATGATCACAGGATATTTCCATTTGGTTCCGTTATGGTCCCAGGATTTGATCACACCAGCCACAGGATTAAAGCGCTTAACCAGGGATTTGGCCGACTGCACGATCACATTCCGGTAGGCTGTATCGCCAGTCAGCCGATAAGCATTACCAAAGCTGCAGTACATCATGAAACCCAAATCGTGGGTTCCTGTATTGAACTGCTCTTTTTTTATTTTTTGCGTATAAATTTCGGCAAGCTCTTTCCATTTGGCCAATTTGCTCTGTTCATAGAGGTACCAGAGTTCACCAGGGAAAAAGCCACTGGTCCAGTCTCCCGAGCGGACCATAACGAGTTTCCCATGTTCTGCTGTCCGCGGTGAGACCTGCTTTTTTGCTGCGGCCATGGTATCTTTTTGAATTTCCTGCAGCAGTATTTCCGTTTGTTCCTGCGCATCGGAAAAGGCCTGCGCTACGTTAACTTTCTGTGCCTTAAGGCTTCCCATCGCAAGGAAACTGCCTACAATCAGCATTGATTTCATTTGATTGGTGTTCATATGGTGTTTGGTTTATAGGTGCATGTTCAGATTGATTTAAAGCCAGATTAATGGATGACGGATAGGCAGGTTTCTGATTACCTCTTCTACCTGGGGGTCATGCTCCAGCCCTTTCCATGTCGAAAACCAGGCAAGGTCATTGAATGCCTGCGCACCGAACAACAAAAAAGGCTGGGCTACAGGCCAGTTGTCCCAATACATGACATCAGGTTTCAATGGCCATTTACCCTTGTCGGCTACGAAAGGCCATAGGTACCGGATTCCTTTGGAAATTGACTGCCCACCTTCTGCTTCAAAGGACCATAGGTTATCCTTTTCGGTGGATAAAATCTGACAGAGCATCACCATCGCATCCAGGTTAAAAATGGAATAACCGTAAGGCTTGGTACGCGCCAGTTCCAGCGGAAAACTACCATCAGCTGCCATCTGCAGCGGCAAGAGCACCGTTTTATACCTGGTTCGCATGGAGTCCAGCATCGCCTCATCGCCGCAAAATTTTGCAAAGGAGGCTACCTGCATCGCCCAGCAGGTAGAATGATTGTTGCGGATCCCTTTTTCCTGCAAGCCTGGCTTACTGGTGTTTAACCATTGAATGTATTGGGCAAACCAGTCTTTGATGCCCCTTGCTGTGTCTTTAGAAAAAGCATTTGATTTTTCCATCAGCATGGCGGCCTGAGCTACTTCCATCAGGTGAATGGTGTCTATGATGCCATAGTTTCGCCCGGTATGTTTACCCTTTACGGCCTGGGCATACAGCAGGTTCGGGTTCATCAGCGTTTTTGGGTCCAAAAACCAGGCTTTTAAATGCAGCAGGGCATGCTGTACATATTTTTCATCAGCCGTCAACTGGTAAGCAGAAGCCAATGCGCCCATGATTTTACTGAAACGGATCATTGCTTTCCGGTGTGCTACAAAATTATCAGGATTGGTCAATCCGTCACGCTCGATGTAAGCCCCGTCAGGATGTTTGGGATCTGGCCAGAAGTAGTCGGCTTCGGAGAAAAAATCATGGATACCTCCGGCACTCCGGGGCGATGAACTTGCAGTTACGGTAACAGGCTGCTCCGTCATGGCCCAGGCAGCTTCCTTCATCACCTGCGTTTTGAGCAGGGCTGTAGCAGCTTTCAAAACTACAGGGCTCTGACGCGTCAAAACATGCTGACCCTTTGTGGTCAGCATGTTCAGAAAGAATAGTATTGCTAATAAAACATACTTCTTCATCTATTCGGGAAGTTTATCCAGTGCGGGTACGTTTTTTTCAAAGCCACTGTATCCTTTGTTCTGATTGATCACACCGCCAGTATTGAAGCGCTGTGCGGCAACCGGGATCGGCCACAAAACGTGGTAGGCAGCGATCCTGAAATTCACTCCCTGCAATGTGGGCACGTTGTTTTTGTAAAAATCATTCTTCTCCATAATGCGGTCATAGAAAAAATTATTCTCCGAGAAATTGGCCAGGGTGTAGCTTTTTCCATTGTAAGCCGTCTTTCCTGTTTGCGCAAAGATGTAAGCGATACGGGTCAGTTCGGTCTTGCGGGGTTCTTCCCAGAATAGCTCACGGGCACGTTCATCCAAGATGGTCCCTATGGTAATCTTGCTCGCATCTGTCAATGGCTGTGCATTGGCACGGGAGCGTACCGCATTCAGATCCTGCATAGCAAGCGCCAGTTCTCCTTTCCAATAATACGCTTCTGCCCTGAGGAGATAGGTTTCCGCTACACGGAATACATACCAGTCGGTATTCGTACCGCGTGGTGGGTTCCAGTTCGGATCTGTAGCCAAAGCATTTGTAGAATTGATGAAGACTTTATAGTGCGGCCAGCCGAACCAGTGACGGATGGTATCCAAGGCACCATTCTGAAAACGCTGTGCCACATTACTTGCATCATAAGGCACGAGAGGCTGACCATACAAAGCCTTGTCTGCCGCATTTGAAGAGTTTTTTAATGCTGGATTATTGTAGACCAGATCGGTCATGTCCATCCACATACCTTTTGCATGCCGGTAATCGGTATTGTCGGTCCAAATGTATTTCGTGCTGTAAGGCGTTCCTCTGTACCTTCCGATCCCACGTCCGTACATTCGGGTCAACGGAATTTCCGCAGCAGCATTATCCGTCAGGGCGGTTGCGCCTGAAGGTGTTTTTACATTTGCAAAATGCCAGGCAGGAACAGTATTCCGCATCAATTGCGAACCCAGACTCGTTGCGCCCTGCAGGGTCTCCCGGTCTATTACGAGAAACAAAGACTCCCGGTTTCCGGGGATCGCTTTGTTGTCCATGCGGTGCAGGTCCCAGACTACATTCTTGCTTGCGTCACTTGCTGTACTTCCAAAACGGGCAGTCATCAATCCGTATTTGGCGCCATTGAGCACATTGCTTGAGGAAGCAATGGCATCATCAAACTTTCCTAAGGCCAGGTTTACTTTGGTCAGCAAATGGCTGACCGCCCCCTTGGTCACTTCTCCCCGGTTCACATTGTCGTTCACCCAGGTCTGGGCAAACTCCAGATCACTTTTCATCTTTTCCAGGATGACCGCTCTTTTGGTGGAGTAGAAATCAGAACGCGGTGCATCCAGGTCCTTCAGCAAAAGTGGCACATCACCAAACTGGTGCGTCAGGCGGTAATAATAGTAGGCGCGGTAGAAATACGCTGAGCCTAGCACCGCATTACGGTCAGCTTCGGAAGCATATTTCGGCACATCAATATTGCTGATGATCGTATTGGCATAGCGGACCCCCAGGAATTCATTGTCCCAGTACCAGCCAATTTTATTGAAGTCATCGCCATTCAGGTTGGCATCCGGGGTAATCCGGCTGACCAGATCCTGTGCAGGCGTACTTTTATCGGTAGTGCCTTCAACGGCAACATCAGAGAAGATGGATTCGGTCAGCATAGGCGCCGAGTCGCCAAAGAACTCCCGGCGTACATTGGCACCAATGCCGTTTAAAGCCGCTTTCATGGCCTCCAGGTTATTTAAGCTGGAAGGGCTATACGCGGACAACAAATCTGAATCCAGAAAACTTTTTTTACATCCGTTTGCTGCCAGCAATGCTGCTGCAGCAAATAGAACAGCGATTTTTGTATTGAGCTTATTCATAACTTATCTTATAAAGAAACATTAAGGCCTAGGGTATAATATCTTGGTGTAGGACCGTTATTTTCCGGATCCCAGTACACCCATTCGCGGGCATATACCGCAGCATTGTTCACATTTGCGTAGACCTTCAGGCCTTTCGCACCAATCTTCGCGATGATATGCTGCGGAAGCGTGTAAGCGACAGCCACTGTATTTAACCGGATAAATGAGTTATCTCGGAAAACACTGAAGCTGGTTCCGCTGGTTCCTGAATTCAACCTTGCGTAATCGTTGATCGGATTGGAAGGTGTCCAATAAGGCTGAACGTAGGAGCTCATCCTTGAAAAGCCGACACTGCCCGGTTGGTTTTTAGCCTGATTGTATTCCTTCTTTTGTCCCCAACTGGAAAGCAGCTGAAAGGATACGTCAAAATGTTTAAAGAGGTTGAATTCATTGCGTAGGGCAAAGAAGAACCTGGGTGTTTTGTAGCCCAGAAATTGTTTATCCTGATCGGTATATACATAATCTCCGTCTACATCCTGTAGCTTAAAATCTCCCGCTTTGATACTGGCCTTGGTATACTTTGCCGCCTCTTCCATTTCGTTTTCCTGCCATACCCCGAGGATTTTATAATCCCAGATCACATCGATGTCCTTTCCGATGAACCATCCATTTGCAGGATCGTTAGTAGGTAAGGCCAAGGCCTTGATCTCGTTCCTGTTAAATGAAAAATTAAAATTGGAATTCCAGGTCACTTTTCCTGCAGTGATGTTTTTGGAGGTCAGGCTGATTTCCATGCCCTTGTTGTTGATCTGGGCCAGGTTAGAAAACACATGATTGTATCCGGTTACAGAAGACAGCGATTGTTTCACCAATAAATCCCTGGTCTTTTTAGCAAAAACATCGATCGAGCCGCTCAACCTGTTGTTCAGCACCGCGAAATCGAGTCCGGCGTTGAATGCTGCTGTTTCTTCCCATTTCAGGTTCTGGTTGGCCATACGTCCCCCCAGGGCAACGGTATTGACTTCTGCCGCTGTGCCGCTTCCGTTTACTGTCTGGTACTTCGCTGCGGCCAATGTAGCCAGGGCTGCATAAGGCTCCACGGTTCCATTATCCGGGTTACGCAGGTCTCGGTTGCCGTTGATACCATAGGAGAAACGTAGTTTACCATAATTCAGCCATTTGAGTGGTTTTACAAATTCTTCTTCGGTAACGATCCAGGCAGCTGCAACAGCTGGAAAAGTGGCGCTCTTGAAGTTCAGTCCAAATACTGAGTAGCCATCGCGACGCACAGAAAGGGTGAGGTTATAGCGCTGCATCAGGCTGTAGTTCAACCGGGCCATCAGAGCATCACCGGTGTAAACCTTGTCCTCACTGTTTACACTTGGCTTTATACCGCTGGAGATGTTGTGGTAGCCCAAGATGTCGCTTGGTATAAAACCCTCATTTCCAGCCTGTGTCCACCAGGTAGAATACCGTTCGGCATTGGCCAGTAAAGTCACATCAAAATTATGGATCTGTGCAAAGGTCCTGTTCCATTTCAGTAAATGATCTACCTGCCAGTTGTACCTAGTCTCCTGTGCCCGCGTTACCGATCCACCGAGGATGGTCACATTGGGGTTCAGGGAAGAATTGTGCTGAAAGGTACGGTACATGTCTATTCCCGGACTAAAATTCAGCTGATATGTGATACCAAAGGGCAAAGTCGCCTTTGCAAATAAGCTGGCGAAGAGCGTATTCTGCCGGTTCATGCGGTGGTTGTAAGTCATGTTGAGGAAAGGGTTTCTGGCATTCAATCCTTCATCATCTGTTGGGATCCGCCTCAGCGTACCATCCGCCTTGTACATATCTCCATAAGGAGAAAGGTTCACCAGCTGGCTCCAGTCCGCCTCGAGCGCACCATCTCCGGTCCTGGCCTCGTCCCGGTCTGCGTACTGCACGTTCATGCCCAGCGTCAGAAATTTGGCCGCTTGTCCCTCCAGGTTCAGACGACCTCTTACAGTGCTGAACTGTCCGCCCTCTATCAGGTTTTCGTTTTTCTGGTAACCCAGGGACATATAATAATTGATCTCATTTTTACGGCCGCCCATGCTTAGCGTATGGTCCTGCCGCAGGCCGGTCCTAAAAATCTCGTCATACCAATTGACCGTCTTCCCGGCAAGGTAATTCGCTTTCTCATTGGCAACAAGGCCCAGCCTGTTTAGCCAAAGGTCTACCGGATCACCGGTTTGATTATTCAGCCATTGGGTCAGGCTAACTCCCTCAGGCAGGTTACGCGGATCATTATATAGATAAGGGGGCGTAACAGCGCCACTTCTCATGACGTCGGCACGCCAGTCCAGGAAGCCCTGTCCCTGGTAAACTTCCATGTTTTTGGAAAGATCAACCAGTCCGATATTGGTGTTCAGCGTAATGCTGGGCTGATCACCACGTCCTTTCTTTGTGGTGATGGCCACCACACCCGTTGCCGCTTTCGCTCCATAGACGGCGAGGGAACTTGCGTCTTTAAGTACATCTACCGTTTCTATATCGTTCGGATTGATGTCTGACAGCTGACCATTATAAATGATCCCGTCAAGCACAATTAGGGGCGCGGTCCCTGCAGTCAGGGTCGATTTCCCCCTCACTAACATGTCGCCTCCGCCTTTGGCACTGGTATTTAGGCTGATGCCTAATCCCGGAATGTTTCCTTTCAAAAGGTCGGCCACGCTTTGTGGATTTTCATTTTCCAGTTGCGCCGCTTTTACACTGGAAATCGCTCCGGTTGCATCTTTACGGCTTATAGTACCGTAACCGATGACCACAACTTCAGAAAGTCCTTTCGATTCCTCCTGGAGACTGATATCGATCTGGTTCCGGCCATTCACAGCTGTTTCCTGCGTGGCATAGCCTAAAGCTGAATAGACCAGAATGGCCTTGTCAGGCACAGAAATGCTGTAAGCACCTTCAGCCGATGTAGATGTTCCTGTTTTAGAATTTTTTACCTGGACGGATGCACCAGGGACAGGCGATCCTGATTTGTCTCTCACTACACCTTTTACGTTACGGTCCTGAGCAAAGGACAGCGCGCAAGTTGCAAGAAAGCACATCATGAGTAGAGTAACTCTTTTTTTCATTTTTACTTGGTTAGAATGATAAATACTGTGGTAAAACTATTTGAATTTTAGCACACCAACAAGTTAAAAAACACATAACATTCTGTAAAACAATAAGATATACACAAAAACAATACGCTTCAATCGCAAGCGGTTAAGAAGCTTTTAGTTGATTATGACTGCATTAGCAACTATGGGATTTTGGTCTTTGATACGCTAAAAAAACATCGAAAAAAAATTAAAAAATTCTGGCATCATATTTATCTCTTCAGTAAATACCATGAAAAGATATTTATTCCTATTGCTGGCATTTGCCACACAGTCTGCGTTTGCGCAGGATCAAACCACCATCCAAAAGGATTTCCAGAGCATTGTACAAAAGACCAGTCAGAACAAGATCTCTGAAGTACTGGACATGACCTACCCAAGATTGTTTGAAGTAATGCCGAAAGCTCAGATGCAAGCAATGGCCAGCGCTACTATGGGGGGCATGGGTATGAAATCCATTTATGAGCCTGTGCCGCTCAATTTAAAAATGAGTAAAATAGAAAAAGTCGGAGCTGCACAAATCTGCCTTGGCGCATATGACCAAAGCATGCGGATAGAATTTTCTCAGCCTGCTATGATGGACATCATGTTAAAAACACCAATGCAAGGCAAAGTGGTGGCCAAAGTAAACGATAAAACCATCAGTATCAAAGGGAGGGATTATTTATTGGCCATTAAAGACGCCTACACAAAAGGTACCTGGAAGTACCTCCGTTACGATGCCGAAAGTGAGGCACTCAATAGCAAAGTACTGAGTAAAGCGATCATTGCAAAGGCCGATCAATTGAAGGTGAACCTGAAATAACCTAGATGCCTAAATTGCGTTTGCTCAGCTGAATAGCTCTTTCTATTCGCGGACGGTTGTATCGCTGAAGAAAAATCGGGTAAAGGTTCAGCAAGACATTCAACAGGAGTAACCACAAAGATTTGGCAAGTCCGAATTTGAATGCCACGAAAACATTAAATCCGAATACGATCACTAAGATAATGAGGTGATCCAGTTCGGATTTTTTCGTTTGATAACTCAAACTGGTCAGGGCCTTGGTGGATTTATCAAATGGGTAAGATTTCCTGATCACTTTTTCCCAACCGATCAAAACCAATAATTTTCTAAAAATATTGATTCCAAAATTTTCGTAGATTTTACCCCGGTTTTCCCAAGCCTTTTTATCAAAGTAAGCAGCACTAAGCGGGCTTTTTAGTGTTCCGGTAAAAAAAACAACGAAGAACATCAATAGGAAGTTCAGAACCCATGAAAATGCAAAACCGTCCATTTTTATGTAAGTGACCAGGCCCCAAATGGAGCGGATGGTGAGGATTGCAATTAAAATTAAAGTAGCTGTTTTTTTCATTGATCAATGCGTTATTAAAACAATTCAAAGGCTAGCGGCCTTCGGAAAACCGATCATAGGCTGCCTTAGCCAGTTCTGCTATTATCCTGTCATTCACTGCTTCCTCTTCCCTGGACATAGACACAAATACCGAAATGACCATATGATTTCCATTCGGCAGCGTCACGATACCAATGTCATTGGTAGCATAGGTAAGTCCACTGTCATCAGTGCCTGAATACCCCGTTTTATGCGCAACCGCCGTACCGGAAGGCAATAGACCTTTTAGTTTCTTAGGTCCAGAAGGGGAATTCTGCATGATGTCCCTCAAGTATTCCATAGAGGAAGCTTGTAACACTTTTCCTTCTGTAAATTTAAGGAGTAACGCCGTGGCCGATTGAGGCGTACTGTAATTTCTAAACTGAACCCTATGGTCCTTATGCATTTCCTCTTCTGTAGCAACTATCGCTACCTCCTTTATACCAAGATTTTTAATATACCGATTCACATATTTTGGTCCGCCAACCAGTCTGAATAAAATATCACATCCATTGTTATCACTTTGCCCTGCAGTATAACGCAACAATTCGTCAATGGATATGGACACGTTTCCATTGGGATACTTGTCCCTCAGCGGGCTATGCGTATCCGGAAGTAAATCTCCTTTTTTAAGAAATAGCTTTTGATGAAGCCTGAGCTTACCTTTATCTACGAGATCAAGCACTGCAAGCGCAAGATGAAATTTATATACGCTTTGCATTGGAAATCTCCGATTTCCATCTAGAGAGACCGTATCTCCCGTTTCCACTACAGCTAAAGAAATTCCGACGGTGGCAGATTTACCATCGGTAATCCTTTGGAGCTGCTGACGGATTTCTTGTTGCTGCGCCATAGCGGGAATTACCCACAAGAAACAGCCAAATAATAGGGATAAGATTGATTTCATCACTGGTTTAACTCAAGTTGGGCTTTCGATTCAGCCCATCAGGCTAAAGTTAAACAAAAAAGCTTTCAGATTTGCTCAGGAGAAAACACAATCAGTGTTGCTGAAAAACATTTCGTATCATTTTTGATTTATTGAAACCATGTGGAAGAGATATTGTTATGCATCAAGTAACCAGATTTTCAATTGGTTGCAAGCTGTTCCACCATCAATCAGCAATATGAAAAAAAACACAACCCAACTAACACCAGAAGAACAAAAACTGTTCGGAGACCTGATGCCGGAAGAATTGGAAGAGGTACTTCATTCGGGATTCAACAGACGGCATTTCTTAAAACTCATGGGTCTGGCAACAGCCGGACTTCTGGCCAGTCACCTCGCCGGAGCTGAACAGCTTTTTGCGCGGGCAGTAGACATCGAAGAAATTCCGGATTTATTACCAGAAGCCATTGAAAATGGCGTTAACGTCAGCTTCAAGGTAAATTCAAGCAACAGAAAGGTGCTTGTGGATTCGAGGATGACTTTATTGGATACCCTGCGTGAGCGGATAGGCCTCACGGGTTCTAAAAAAGGCTGTGACCATGGTCAGTGCGGTGCCTGTACAGTAATTGTAGATGGAAACCGGGTACTGTCCTGCCTTACCCTTGCAGCAAGCTGCGAAGGCAAATCTGTGATCACCATTGAGGGACTTGCAAAGGGTAACGAACTTAATCCGATGCAAACTGCATTTTTGAAACACGATGGTTTTCAATGCGGCTTTTGCACACCCGGACAAATCTGTTCAGCAGTAGCATTAATGAAAGAAGCTAAGGAAGGCCAGGCGAGTTTTGTGACGACGGCCATTCGGGATGCTAAAACTGAGCTGCAATTGACTGATGAAGAAATTTCAGAAAGAATGTCCGGAAACATCTGCCGTTGTGGTGCCTACCCAAATATTGTAGCCGCAATTAAGGAAGCCCAAAGTGGTAAAAGCATTGAACAAAACTGGCTTTATGCCGGTTAAATTTTTAACAAAAGGCCATGAACCCATTTAAATTTTCAATTGCTCAGCAACCTTCCGAGGCCATTGCAATGCTGGCAAAAAATAACAGCGCCGCATTGCTCGGCGGCGGCACCAACCTTCTGGATTTGATGAAAGAGCATGTAGCCAACCCAAGTGAAATCGTGGACATCGGGCGACTGGATTTAAAAACCATAAAGCAAAGCCCGATGGGTGTCAGCTTAGGTGCGCTTGCTAAAAACACCGAAACAGCTCAACATCCCCTGATCAGAAAAGAATACCCCATGCTGAGCCGGGCCATCCTTGCAGGAGCCTCGGCCCAGATCAGGAATATGGCAACCAATGGAGGAAATTTATTACAGAGAACTCGCTGCAGCTACTTCTACGACATTTCCATGCCCTGCAACAAACGCTCGCCTGGAAGCGGCTGTGCTGCCATGGAAGGTTTCAACAGGATGCATGCCATTTTTGGCTGGTCGGAAAAATGTGTGGCGGTATACCCTTCAGACATGGCTATAGCCTTATCTGCATTGCATGCCTCTGTAACAGTACTTCAGTCAAATGGAACTGAACGGCGCATAAAATTCGACGATTTCCATACCCTGCCTGGCGAATATCCTGAAAAGGACAACAGTTTAAAGCAGGGCGAACTGATTACCTCAATTGAAATCCCAAAAAACAACTTTGCCCAACATTCTGCCTATGTTAAAGTCAGGGACCGCAATTCCTATGCTTTTGCCCTGGTTTCGGTAGCTGCTGGCCTTGAACTTGATGGCAATATGATCCAGGCTGCCCATATTTCAATGGGTGGCGTGGCTCATAAACCATGGAGGGCACTAAAAGCCGAAGCGTATTTAAAAGGTAAACCGGCAACACAGCTGAATTTCATAAAAGCTGCAGAGGAAGAAATGAATGCAGCAAAACCGCTTTTCCACAACAAATTCAAAGTGGAAATGGGAAAGCATACCCTGGCAAATGCACTCGAAATGGCACTTAAAGGTTAATTTTTCAAAGCACTATGGAAGAAAAAAATAAAACTATCGGCAAGGGAATCGACCGGATAGATGGGATCCTGAAGATCACGGGAAAGGCGACGTATGCAACAGATTACCCCGCAAAAAACATGGCTTATGCCGTGCTCTTTAAAAGCACCATTGCCGCTGGAAAAATCATAAAGATAGATAGTGAAGCTGCTAAACACGCAGCAGGTGTTTTGGCTGTAATTACCCATGAAAATGCCCCCAAGTTAAATGTAAAAGGTGGTCTGAGAGGCGGTGCCTTGTTGCAGGGGCCTGAAATTACTTTTCATGGTCAGCACATCGGCCTGGTTGTCGCAGAAACCTTTGAACAAGCCACAAATGCGGCTCATCTGGTTAAAGTGGTGTATGAGCAGAGTAAGCATGAAAAAATTGATTTTGAACGGGAAGCTCAAAACCCCCAGATGCCTAAAGGGAAAGAACTTCAGGATTTCGTCAGAGGTGATGGAAAATCCGCTGCAGGAACAGCAGAGGTAAGCATCGAAGCGCAGTATGAAACCCCTATAGAGCACCACCACCCATTGGAACCCCATTCCACCATTGCCGTATGGGAAGCTGATTTACTCACACTTTACAATGGCTCACAAATTATAAACGGCGCACAGGCTTCCGCAGCGGCCACACTTAACCTGAAGCCGGAGCAGGTTAGGATCGTCTCACCCTATATAGGCGGAGGTTTTGGATCCAAAGGTGGGCAATGGGCTAATCTGGTGCTCACAGCAGTTGCTGCTAAGATGGTGAACAGACCTGTAAAACTTGCGCTGACCCGGCAACAAATGTTCAATTCAGTGGGCTTACGTCAGCGGAATATTCAAAAAATAATCCTTGGTGCGAGTAAAGACGGCAAACTCAGCAGCCTTGTGCATGAAACGGTTACGCATACCGCAATTAACGACGAATACATTGAACCCTGCGGCGATTGTTCGAAGATCATGTATGAGGTACCAAACGCTTTAATCTCTTATCGTGCAGTCCCAATGCACCTGATCCTGCCGACCTATACCCGCGGTCCCGGGAAGTCAACAGGAAGCTTTGCTTTGGAGTCTGCAATGGATGAACTTGCCCACAAGCTTGGCATCGATCCGATTGAGCTGAGAATCAAAAACGAGCCCAAAACCGATCCTTCCAATGGCAAACCCTGGAGTTCCAGAACAACTGTTCAATGCCTTAAGGAAGGTGCCAAAGCCTTCGGCTGGGACAAGCGAAAAGCTGAACCTGGAACCCATAAAATCGGGAATGACCTCATTGGATACGGCGTGGCTTGTGGAACCTATCCGGCAAGGCAACGCGACAGTTCTGCCCTCATCAAGCTCAGCCTTAAAAATGGGAAAGTTTTCGCCACCGTAGAAATTGCAGCTTCAGATCTTGGAACCGGCACCAATACCATTCTTGCACAAACGGCTGCTGACGGCCTGGGTCTCCCTGTTGCGCAGATCACCATAACCATCGGCGATTCTTCCCTACCTCCTGCTGCCGGATCGGTAGGTTCCGTGGGCGCCTCCAGTTTTGCAAACGCAGTGAATGATGCCTGCACAAAGATTACTGACGAACTGCTTTTAAAGTCCGGCAAGCAATTTTTTGTGCGCCCAACAGCTGCCGAGTTGATGCTTTCAGAAAAAACAACATCCTTTCAGACCCGGTCAGATTCCAAAGCCCCTGCTGAAGCTGAAAAGTATTCCTGCCATAGCTTCAATGCGAATTTTGCGGAGGTGAGGATCAACAGTATTACAGGCATGGTTAAAGTGACGCGCTTTTTGGCGGTTACGGGTGCCGGAAAGATTTTAAACCCTAAAACTGCCCGGTCACAAATCATCGGTGGAAATGTTTGGGGCATAGGAATGGCTTTGACCGAAGAATCAATTATTGACCCACGCTATGGAAGTTTCGCTACCAGGTCTTTTGCGGATTACCATGTGCCCTCGAACCTTGATGTAGGAAAGCTGGACGCCATGTTCATTAACGAAATAGATTTGGTACCCAATAAAATGGGCATTAAGGGCATTGGCGAGGTTGGAATTGTCGGTGTCGCAGCTGCGATTGCTAATGCAGTTTTTAATGCAACAGGCAAAAGAATCAGGGCGCTGCCAATTACTCCCGACAAACTGCTTTCCTGATCAGAACTTAATCGGCTTTCTTCATGATGGCCTTAGCCCGATCAAAAAAGCTTTTCTCCTGTAATTGCTGCTCGACTTCATTAATGGCTTTCATCAGGTTGTTTTGCGTATCGGTCAGTTCGGTAATCGCTGCGATGATGGTCCCCCAGACAGGCTGCATTTGTTCAACCAGTTCTTTCCCCTTATCGGACAATTGCAGTAAGCGTTTGCGCTCATCATGTTTGTCCTTTTTAGATCGGATCAGCTTTTCCTTTTCCAGTTCCTTTAACAAAGTGATGGTGGATGGGTGTGTATAGCCAATTTCCGCAGCCAGTTCAACCACGCTTAACACCGGTTTGAGGTGCAGTGTATAGATGACAGGAAACCATTTTGGCTCAAAGGTAATCCCATTCGCCTTGTAAACCAGGAAACCATCTTTCCTGATCTGTTCGCTCAAGCGCTGCAGGCGGGTGGAAATTGCCAGTATACCCGATTCATCAATTACATTCATTGGATTTTGTTTAAACATTTAAATGTAAGTGATAAAATTTATTGTCGGCCATCATCCTGGGAAAATAGGAAGGAAGGTCTGCTACTGCTATCGGGTTAAAATTGTTTTTCTCATAAAAACGGTGTGCCGCTTTTAGCATATCTACGGTACCAAGGTAGATGTCCCTGATGTCTTTTTTACGACAGTCGGCGATCAACGTTTCCAGCAGTTGTTGTGCGATACCATATTCCCTGCCCCTAAACTCTTTTTTCACGAACATTTTTCGCAGGGCAGCCGCATGGTGACCGGTATTCATCAGGGCAATGGTGCCGACCAGTTCGCCCTCTATTTTCGCAGCCCAAAAATTGCCGCCCTCCCGGTGGTAATTGGTTTCAATATCCAATAGATCGGGTTGGCCTTCAATGGTGATCGGGACATTAAACTCAATTTGTTGAATGGGTAATATCAAATCTATAACCGATTTGCAATCGTCATTGAATATGGGGGCAATGGTCAAATTAATAGTGTTCATAGCATTCAAATTTTATTTATGTTCAAATATACGTAGTTGACTACATAAATAAAAATAAAAAGGATTGAGCTGGAAACTCTTCAAAAAAGATTACAATTTCCGTTCTTTCATTTTCTTCAATTCCAGCGTAAGTCCTGCTAATTTAGCTTTTGATTCCAGTTGAAGTTTACTAAGCTTAAGGGCTTTCTGTTGGTTCAGCACAGCTTCATCATGGAATCCCAGCCTGTATAAAATATGAGCCAATGTATCATAATATTTTGGATCGGGATTTATCTCAATAGCTCTTTTGCTCCAAAGCATGGCTTTGCTAAGCTGCGCATCATTTTTGGCACCAAATTCATAAAACTGCCCTGCGGCACTGTTCAATCGATCTGCAGTATGTGCAGTCTCATTGAATTTCCCGGTACTGTCAGACTTTCGCTTTGCATTTTTCACCGAGTCAAGGCCGATCTTCATGTAGAATGTGTCGTAATAACGGCCTGCTGTGGAGAAAAAGTTAGCCGTATCTTTAACTCCTTTATAATACTGCATCATATTCCAGGTATACAGCTTGTCTCCTGCGTTATAGTTATTTGCGTGTGTATTTCTTGCGAAAGAAGCAGACCGCATGGCAGCAGACAAATTCTTCGTAGCGATTGCGTCATACAATGTATTGTTACCTATTCTTTCATTTATAGTGATGCCTTCCGACAATGGGAGTGACAACAAGATGCTGTTTGCCAATTTTTCATTGTGGTAAAGCAGTTTATAGGCATTTCCCGTTAAGAGCGGACCCGCTTTGAAGATAAATAACAACTCGCCAGGCTCATCAAATTCTGCGATGGTGAGGTAGGTAATATATTTTTCGATCAACTGCCCATTATTAGTCGTTCCAGTTTTGATCCGCAGGTTGATATAATCTTTCAGGAATTTTCTGCTGATCTCACCACTTGCGTACTTTTCGTCGAAATTGACCAAAGCAATTCTGCTTTCCAATCTGTCCAGTGCTTCTTTTCCGAGATCAATAAAAAATTTATCACCTGCCTTTACACCGTTCGTTTTACAGATCAGCTTTTCATCACTACTGATAAAGATGCAACCAGGATAAACCCTTACATTATGTAAGGATGCCAGCCGAATGGCGTCCCGCTCAACTGATGTCAATTTTAGGTTAACAAAATTAGTATTGTAAAACTGGCTTGTTTCTGTCTCATTCAATCCTCCTTTATTGGTAAGTCCGGTACTGTCCTTTGGAACCAGGAAGATGAAAACTGGCTTTTTAACCGCCTGGGATTTCTTTAACGCAGCGCTATAGTTTTGTTCGTAGACGATTTGCGCGTATGCTGCAGAACTAGACCACACCAGTGCCAGCAAAAAGGAAATTAAGAGTTTATTCATTATAGAGCGCGGATACATCATTTAATTCAACATTCGCTTAAGATACTTATCAAATTGTCTTGGCGTCATTGCGGCTGACCCTCTGACAGCATACAAAATTTTATGGTTGGGATCGGTAAGTAACATCACAAGATCATTTTCAGTTCCATATGCTTTCGTCAAATCCTGGGCATCCAGGATGTGCTGTGTATTTATGATGGGATTTCTAAGTAAAGCCTGAGCTGCCCTTCCGGCGGGATGATGCGTGATGGCGAGGATTTCAATTTTTCCGGGAATTTTATACTCGTTGAGCACGTTGTTAAGTTTTTCATTTACATCTATTGCTGTCTTAGCATAATATGCATCGGACCAAAATATCAATGCGATGATTTTACCTTCAAGGCGCTTCTTGTCTACATAACTATAAAGGGGTTTAGTATCAAGGATGGTTCCTGTTTTTAGTTTCGCACTAGTTGGCTGTAATGTAAAGCTATAAATCGAATCCATCTCTGCCTGAATCTTCTTATCCACTTTAGATATTACATGTTTATAGTCTGGAAACTGTTTCAGCTTTCTAATTGAAGGCTCATAATCGAAACTCATGAGCCTGGCCTTCACATCCGCAGGATCCAGGATATTGCCTTCAACGTCATAATAATTTTTATCAGTCACCTTCATGTCACCAAGGATCCTGTTGAGTTCACTACCCTTCATGATCGTAGTGGTACTTTTAGTTGTTGTTTCTCCTGGATTTTGCCCGAAAGCGAGTGCAGAAGACAACGAGATAATCAGGAGCAATTGATATTTCATGAGTTTACGTTAAGCAACTAAGGTAATAAAATTAACCAGATTTCCACCTATTATTGAGTTTCTATTAAGTAAGCTGATCAATCGACATGGACTACACCTAATAACCAAAAAAGCCCCAGATTTCTCCGAGGCTTTCAGTGCACATGGGGGGACTACAGTCGAACAACTCATACCTCTTTTAAATTTCTTTGAAAGGATCAGCTCCAAGATAAAATAGTACTTTTAGGCCACGCAAGGGGCCTTCCCTTATCATATGGACGCTGTTGATGAAGATCATATATTTCTAGTAGTGCGATGAGAAGAGCAAGATGACTCCTCGCATCATATGCCGATCCTGATACAATTTTCCAATATCCGAAAGTTGGAAGGATTTTCAACGAACCCCATTGAAACAGCTATAAAGGCACTTTTACTTAAACGCGACCAACTGAGGATGTATTGAACCAACTCCTCAAACCAAGTTGCCAATCTGACTCCGGTGAGTGATCAGGAAGCAGCAGGATAGCGTTAGTATTTAACTTAATTTAGGTAAACCGAGTGATGTAGCGATAATAAATATAAAATGAATAGCGAAACTAAATAGTGATAAGAGTAACCTTTAGATTTTATTGATCGCTCAAAGTGTTTTAAATTTCAGCCGTAAAGAGTACTTTGGGGGATATGCTTCCGACAAAATTACATTTTCAAACCTTGCCTCTAGAATTAATCTTACAACTTGTATTTTATTCTGATCACTTGTCTTGATTGTACTTATAATTAAATTAGCAAGATTAACATAGCAGGCGATGAACACTTAATTTTACTTTACAAGAGACTCTTTAACCGTTTCAAGGTGTTTTAAGGATGAATTAGATATGCTCTCAGGAATCTTGTAATTATGATATCTGGCAGTCATGCATGTTTGGTATAGAAATTTATAACTTTTTCCGCACTCCGGTAGATTATCGCGTACTAGGTCAACTGTAACCAAATGTCGATTAGGCTTCTTACCTATAAATCGATGTCCATTATAATAGCTTTCAAAGTTTGGGTATTCCCTGTATCCATCATTATGAGGGAATATTTCATGCTGTACATAATGCAAGGCGGAATAAAACGCCGTTGTTACAACCCAGTCATTACAACCGTCAAGCTTAGATAAAATTTCGCATACCTTTTCATTATGCTGAGCGTGTAATTTTTTAGACATTAACTATTCTCCTGACCTTTTTAGAGTGTGGCTTTTGTGATAACCATCACCTTTTAAAATGGTTTCATCGATACTTCCATCATCAAATGTAAAGTTTATCCTAACATTATAGTTTTCAGACCTACTA
Source organism: Pedobacter sp. GR22-6 (assembly GCF_037402555.1). Classification (NCBI taxonomy): domain Bacteria; kingdom Pseudomonadati; phylum Bacteroidota; class Sphingobacteriia; order Sphingobacteriales; family Sphingobacteriaceae; genus Pedobacter; species Pedobacter sp. GR22-6. The sequence goes on along the minus strand of NZ_JBBEUC010000002.1, from coordinate 349,931 downwards.
TCTCTCTCTATTTTATCAGTTACAGTATAAATTTCTACAAATTCATCCATAAGATACTTTTCTATCGGTATAGTCAGAAGTGCAGTCTGAGAAACAAATGAATCTATTTTAATAAAGACGGCGTTTGCAGTAGAACCTATTTTAATTAATTCTTTTAGAACTTCATCTACATAGGTTAGAGTGAGAACTAAATTAGCTTTGATTCTATCTTGAATTTTTTGCTTGTCGTCCTCCCCTCTGGCGTCCCAACCTTCGTTGAAATAACCAACCATATCTTTGATATAATCATCAGACTCGTTAATACGATCTATCCAATTTTGAGAGTTAACTGGTGTGTTAGCCGATGTCATTTTATTTAGTTATTTACAGTCTCCATAAGGGGCCGCAAAAGTAGGAATTTTTTTTTAACAAAACTAGATGTATAAAAAAATATGCATAACCTAATGCATATCCTCCTTCGCGATCACTTTATTAACGGCTAATGTATACATTTGGTTTGTATAAAAAAAAATATTATTGTAATTACTTTATAATATAAGTAAAGTTAAATACTACAATGTACACACTACCCAAATATATCCTCAGCAGTAGCGTCCTGCATATTTAACCTAAACGTTCATTACGAGCTTTGACCATATCGAATACGTTTATTCCTAATGAGTTCGCATAATCTGATAGCAAAGAGTCAGAAGTTATCAAAGCATCAAATTCGGGAGCCAAATGTAAAATTAAGGAGTCAGTTAGTCCAAGTAATGGCAAATAAAAACTGTTTTCTACTGTTCGTGACGAAAGAGTTTTTTCCGTTGTTTCAGTCAAAATCTTTCTGAATGTGAGATTATAAAGTTCTCTATATCGGCCATTGAAGCTGTTCAATAAATTATCAAGCTCCGTCAAGGTGCTTGGCAAAACAAGTATTTTATTTAAATCGTAATCTATTAGACTCATGATGGTTTCATAATCCTCTATTTCATAAATTGAAGTAGTCTTATGCGTGTTTATAATGGAAGGATCCATCATCCCAAGTACAATTACAACTAATGCATTAGTATCAACGAGAACCATCCTTGAACATTTTCATATTTTTAAAAGTTCCCTCTTCGGAAATCAATAGAGTTTTATACACCCTATCATATGGCAACATACTTGATAGTCCAGGCATACCGATAATGTTTTTTACATGGGGAATATTGATATTGTCCATTAAAAACGAAACACTTATTTCCCAATCTAAATTGTCGCTAGCTTTTTCAATCTGCTCAACTCTAAAATCTCTGATGTTTTTACCAAATAAAATTTCAATAGAGTCTTTTGCCGCTTTTTTTAGTTCACTTAAATTCATATTAAATATATTGATTTCGAATCTATGTATAACTATCGAATATACCAACCCCCATAGCAACCCATTACCAATATAGAGTGCGTCCCGCGATCCCCAGACACACAGACCAAACTTGCTTCAGCTCAACAATATATTCGTCTACATCAGCGACACATCCTTTTGCACAAATTATTTTTTTATTATTGTTAAATATTATCGTTCTGAATGGAAAATTTCGAAGAATTTTTAAAAGATTTAAAAAATAGGCTATCTAATCCTTTATTGCTTTCTTTTTTTATTTCGTGGTGTGTTTGGAACTGGCCGATCGTCGTGGCCCTAGTATTCTATTCGCATGATGAAGTAATAAGAGATGGCTACAAATCATTTTTTGACATTATCAATCAAAGACAAAATACATGCAAAATGATAGTATGGCCTGCTCTCTCCAGTTTGGTCTATACTTTTGCATTCCCGTACCTAGTTTCATTTATAAAACTTCAAAATGCCAGAATATCATCGAAAAATGATGATGACATCCTAAAAGCTACCAAAGATGACTGGATGCCGGTAAAGAAATACATGAAATTGATGGAGCGGACCAGAGAGACATCTAGCCAACTTAAACAATTAATAGAAAATGAAGAACCATTGAATACTGAGAATGTAAACTTACGCGCTGAAATATCCTTACTCAAAGAAAACGTTAGTAAAGAATCTCAAGGTAAAGTCAAAGCAATCGATGATTTATCAAAAATTATAAAGGACTTGGGACAACTTTCAGTAAACGGAGAGTGGATCGAACCCGCCGTTCAATCTAACTTTATTGTGAACTCGACCCCCTACAAATTCAAAATAAGCGACGCCGATATTATCATAAATGATGTTCCATATAAAATTGATGAAGTCATAAGCAACCCAATGGAGAAAAAGTCTTACGTGCGAATTTCAAGATCAAAGGAAATTGAACAATTTATTTTGTCATTGAAGTCAGACGGCAGCTTATTAGTTACAAATTCCGAAAAGAAATATCACAAAACACTATTCAAAATTAGGGATTAACAAATTGTACTCTCTCTCTTACAGCACGGAATAAATAAAATATTGAGGAATATAAAATTCGACATTATCTAAACAAAAACGGGGACTGATCTGGCGACCCTTCCCCGTTTTAAATTAACGCTCTCGGGGGCTAATATAGGTAACCAAACGTATATGGTCAAATAAGATTTGCCTTTGCATCTTGAATATGATCCGACCAATCAGTGGGGGTTTTGGCAATAGTATGTCTTGCCATTGATATTTCAAGTGCTTTAGACATTAATTTTAAGTGACCAGTTACAGTTGATTATCTTACATTAATAATTTCCCTCTTTAATGAGGCTATTTGCCGAATCGATCAGATTATCGTAATGGAAGAGATGAGTTTTCCCTTGTTCTCGATGCTGGCGCTGGATACGCCGGGTTTTGTCGTTAAAGTCTGAACGCCTGCCTGCTACTACTGCGTAGTGGATCCTAGTTTTATCCAGTTTTCGGAACTCGTCCCGTAAAATGACCCCTGGCATTTTCGCTTTTTCAAAAACCAGGTTTATTGTAGAAAAATTAGCTTCAATATAGGTATCCCAATCATCAATTTGAGCCAGTCCGGCTCTGAAGCACGTACCCAGGTCTCCGTCACCTTTGGTAATCTGACCATAAATACTTTCCAATTCCACAAAGACAAATTCGTAACCACCGGAATTTTTACCGACGATGACATAATCTGCCTTGAAATGCGGTGGTAATTCAAATTCCTTAAACAAGTAAGCTTCATGGTGCCCGAACCAGAAACCAGTTTTCAGCATGGAGGCGATGATAAAATAAGATTCCTCATTTTTAATATAATTCAATGCATCACGTTCTCTCGATTTGGGATCGCTGATCACTTTTTCATATCCGGCCAGCTTTGCTTCATACAACGGAACGTCTTCCAGTGCTTCTGTGGAAAGAAAGTTATTGGGAAACAACGATTCATAGTAATAGCCAGCAGCTGGCATCATTTCATGAAAGTCGAACAGATCATCTGTACTGAAATCAGGAATTTTGTTTGCCATCGCCTGGGCCTGGTCATAAGAGGCCTGTTCTTCTGCTGTTAATATTCTGTAGTCTCTTTGGTAAAGCATATTTTAGAGGTATGGAAAAGCTGTTCTAAATCGTTAATAGCTGTAAACTTTTTCATTTACACTTTTTGTCTAATGGAGTAGTTTGGATAAACTACAAAGGCATCGGCAGGTTTTTGATAGCACATAATAAATCTGCATACCGGCTATCGAAAACCCCATCATCCCGAAAATCTAAGTGAATATATTGATGCATGAAATCGGGTATACTTACCTCTTGATTGCCACTTCTCAGCAATGGGATAATTTTGTCATTGCCGACCTGATTCTTGTAAAGGTCCGCGTTGAGAATAGAGTATTCATAACCCGCGCCACCAGATCGGTTATCAGCTTTCAACTTGTAGGTTGGCGTAAAAATTACAAGGACTTTGTCTGACTTAGCAATTGATTGTTCTGCAAAATGAGGCACACTTTTTCCCGGCCTAAGGACGTGACGATCGAGGATCACATTGATGTCGTCATTACACAGTTTACGGGCCAGCTTCAACACCCACATTTTATGGTCTTCATTATCCCAGGTATACGAAACAAACACTGTTGGATTTTCATTTGTTTTGAGCGAACCGGCTGAATCAGCCTTTTCCTGGCCATATAGCAACACTTCCAGTTCCTTGACCCTTATAATATCAAAGGGCTTGACCCGCTCTAAAATTTTGTTGATAGTATCCATTCTTGCTCGAATTGGCAAATTCTCCAGTATCTCCCTGTAGTAAGTTTTTCGCGTTTCACTTTTCCCTAACCGTTTTCTTTCCATCATATACTGCTCGTAGTCGGGATGGTAAGGAGAAAACAACTGAACAACATTGAGAAATTGAGGGCCGGAATAATAGGTGTCCGGATCCTTGAGAATATTGATGAGCTCAAATAATCTATTGAAAATTTCGATCCATTTTTCCGGAAGCGGATCATTTCCAGGCACAAAATAACTTTTTAGGGTTTCGCTAAGCTGGGAATTATTGCTTTTTGAGCTTGCATTCTTTCTACTGCCGTAGTTAGTTGGCCTTCGCAGGGCAAGTTCCTCCATAAGCATCATATAATGATTTTCCTGCAACATGTATTGCTTGGTGTGGTTCAGCTGGTAGAATGTTTCCAATACCTCAATGATGACTTCATCTTCTACAGGATAATCCTTAATCTTTCTGAAAAATTCTATTTCGATCAGTTGAGCTGCTTGCTGAAGACGCACATCCGACCAAATTGTCTTATGGTGTTTGTAGATCAGATCCAGAAGCTCTAACCATTGCTCCTTGAAAAGTAAGCCATAGATGATTTCCGGATCAAATGCAATAACTTTCTTGTGTATTTTACTCATATTGTAAACTCAATTTTTACTAAAAACCAATTGATCAGATCAATTGACTGGTTCGGATAACGGAAATAATCTGATTGACCCTAATGATGTTTCAAAATAGGATCCGGATTTGTTCCGCTCAGGGAAGTTGCCTAGTTCAGGACATACCAGGTTCTCCGTAAATTCGTAAACCAATTTCCCGAAGTCCTCAATGTCCTTATCCGATACCATCGATCCGTCAAAATTATAGTGAGAACCGACCTGATTACGAACTGCAGCAAGTTGTTTAAGAGAATCAAGTAATGGCTTCAGTTCCTGTTCTTTTACAAAAGTGGAATAATCGTAAACGCCAAGCTGATCCTTTTTAAAATGCTGGACTTTTAGTACCTTTTGTAATTTGGAAGAAATGCAATCAAGTAGTTCCCGCAACACATATTCATTTTTAGGCTTTCTGGGAACTTTGCAGGCATATTTTATAGAAATAAAATCCAAGACATTTTCTAGCACTGTACCTGCCAGATTTGAAATCCTTTGCCTGTCGAAATCATCTCTATCTAACGCTTTTTTCAGTTCCTCCAGATCTATCTTGCCATTTTGTGTTTTTATGCCTGTGTTGATGTGCCAGCTTCTTAGTTCAATGAAATGTACCTGATGAGATGGCGCACGGCTGAATCTATACCTATCTTTCCACGGCCGGTAATGGGTGGTGATAAGAATGTGTGAAAACAAACTGACCTGATCATGCAGCAGATTAATAAATCGATCCAGATGGGTTTCATCAACAGACATTACCACATCATCAAGTATAAGGATGGTCTCATCTGTTTTGTATTTTCTGGCTAAGGCTAAAAAAATGCAAATACCTAAAGTATCAAGATGGGATTCGCTGTACACAGACTGTGGTGTAATGGAACATTCCGAATGAAAATCAGCATTAAGCTCAAGTGAATTTCTAACGTTTGGCTTTAAAAAAATCTTGATTCCGCCAAGACTCTCCCCGGGATGCATTTTTTGATAAAGCAGTTCGACGTCGCTAGATATGGAGTTCAGTTCCGCATCTATAAAGTCTTTCCTCGATGTTTCTACGATCGTCAGTGCAGATTCAGCCGCCTTGGCAAGCTTTTCAGCTTTTCCAAATTCCTTTACGGATTTAACCAGGGCATCGAATTGTTGTTTTATCAAATTATGTTGGTTCTTGGACTTCTCAATCGTCTCACTCTCGATTTTTAAATCATTTATTAACAGCTGAATTGCACTAAGATTTGTGTTAACCATCTTGTATTTATCATTATTGACAGTTGACTTTTCAATTTTCTCCAAAACAGTCGTTAAGGGATCATCAGCTATTAACATTTTTTTCAGAGCTGGTATAAAAACATTGAGATCTTCGATAAATGAATTGACCTGCGCTTTTAGAATTGCTTCTGTTCGATCTTTCTGTTTTTTTGCCTCCTCATAGGTCTGCTGAGCAGCCTGGTAACTATTCATTTGAGATATCTTCTCCTTAAGAGATGAAAGTAACTCCTCCTTTTTAACACCCTGCTCACAAACCGGACATACCTTAATATCTCGCTTACTGGTGATATACGCATTGGCTTCAGTAAGTACATTCAATATGCTGAAATCACTTAGCGGGTGTGCCTTATTCAGCGCCCGAATCTTTTCAATTGATATATTTTCACTTTTAACGGTAAGTGAATAAATTACATTCGTTTTCTTGACTTCATCTTTTTTAGAAATCAGTGATATCCAATCTTGTAAAAGCTGTTTAATTTTGGCCTGCTTTTCCAGCAACTTTGATATATCTTTTTCAGACTCACTTTTTGCCCAAGACTCCCAACTTCCCATAGGACAGCTCTCCTCTTTCCAGGTTTTATCGAGTATGGCGGTTGCTGAACTGATTGTACTTTTTAGTTGAGTGAGCAACTGTGAGGTTGACTTTTTTGCTTTCCTAAGCTCATCCTCGCATTTCATAATTTCACTGACATCAATGTAGTCTTTCAGAACTTCGTAACGTTTAGCCGGTTCTGCATCTATCAAATGGATAATGTGGCTTCTTCTTAAATGTCTTAAAGTGGGAAGCCCTACAGATGGTGTTTTTATAAATGTAGTCCCAGAAGGATTTAGTTCAGTTTTGAAAATGCCTTTGTCAGTGGACAGTTTTATTAACACATCCTTGGCATCGCTTCCAAGAGACCTGATAAATTCCTTGTCAATTGAGGACTTGTCGCGTATAGACCCAAGACTATCTGTACAAAGAACAATAAATGCATCGGCGATACTTGATTTTCCATTACCGTTCTCCCCGAAGATCATAGAGATAGGCTTCGAGGGGTTAAATTCTATATTAAGCGGCTGTGTGGCACCACGAAATTTATTGATCTCGATTGCTTTAAGTTTCATTTGCAGGAATACTAGCGGTAATTTTCTTATCAAATGCAGCAATCCAAAACCTTTCAGTCATTTTCCCTTGTTCGAGAAGCATTTCAATCTGCTTCGCAGTTGTATCAACTATCAGTAACTTATCGCAGAGATTTGTAACAATTTTTACAGCTAGAGTATGATTTGGATCGTCAATTTGCATGGTATTTTATTCGTTATATCAAATTTAAACAATTGTAATCCACACACTCAAATATGTGGAAAATTATTTAACCAGAAAAGGATATGATTCCTTGCTAAAATATATAAATATAATCTAATCCACGACCTATGTAATAATGTTAATCGATGTGAACACATAAATTATTTTAAGCAAGGGTGAGATAGCGATTATTAACGACTTAGGATAGTAATCGCTTATAACCTTATGCCGTTGCTGTGGCCAGAATATAATAACTTATATTTGCCTCAATTAACGCTTGACCAAGCGCAGTTGCATAAAATGGGTAAGTTAAAGTTACAAAGTGACAGAAAGAGTTTAGGAGAATTTTATTTTTACCAAATACTTTAAAACAGCTTGGATGAGGTCACTTTTTTAATCTTTTCAAGCACTTTTTGCCCGAAGGGCCGCATGCGATTTCTCCTAAATTCGGATAACGCCACACGGGTCCCTTCTATCATGCTCCGCAATCCTTGTAGATACTATTTCAGATTGTAATGGGTGCCTTGGATATTCTATTAGTTACGAGCGATTCTTACATTTTAAGCGCTTCTAACTTTTGAAATAAGTCTTTCCAATACCTCTGGCGTTTTTAGCAAACTCCTGTAATTCAATCGGGTGGTTTTGATGCAAATAATTGATGTAGCCAGCCACTTGCCTGATTGCTTCATTTACATCAGTCACCTCAATTAACGCACCGTCTAAATCCTTGAGATATATTTTCATAATCATCTATTTAGGTATGCGATGCAGTTCTATATTTAGGTCGTCGGGAATCACTGGCAGGTGATCCGCGAGGTTTATTGCGACAGATTTTTCATCCTGAACAGCCAGCGCAATCCTTAGCACAATGAGACTATTGATTTTCAGAATTTCAGTTTTCCGATTTTTAAGTTTATAGTGAACATCCCATAGGGCATTCCAGTAACTGAAGCCTACACCCACGATTGTATGGCTTTTATAGTCTTTCCCTTTGCGTTTTTTGATGGTTAAACTGAATTTAAAGTTGTAGCATATAGCTATATCCTTCATCATCTTAAAATTTAGAATTCAAAATCTACCTCTCTCCGGATTGGTGTTTATACCTATAATTTGATGCTTTTGTGCATCTATGACCCGTCCGCAGCGTTCACAGCGGCAGTATTGAGCGCCGATAGGGCTTAGCAAATTTCCATAACGGTCACAGGCCATAAAGCCTTCCTGCTTTTCATAATTACCGCATTTGCATACCCAATAATCTAAGTACTCATGGTAATTCATCTCCTCAGCCACTTGCGGACTGAAACTATCTTTTCCTTTCATCATCTATTTTTTATGCTGACCTCTGTTAGAGGTCAGCTGTTATAAATTCCGTTAGTTTAATGCAGAACTGCCTACTTTAGCGAAGTCCATGCATAGATCAAAAGCACTTTGTGTACGTGCCGAGGCTGTCCCTGTCATAATGGATTTAAATTTGGCTTCTGTGTCCTTGTAGTTTCGTACATTTTGGAAATAGCCAGTCACCGCATTATATGCACCAAACACTGTTCCCCTGGTGGTGACTTCCTGCTGGCTTGGGCTGCTTAATGCATACTCATACACATTTTCGATAATGTTGTTGTATTGCGTTGATAGCTGTTCGTCCTGCCCTGCTTTCAGCTTTTCCAGTACCTCCCGATTTGGAACCATTGCCAATTGTATCAGGCGTTTTAGTTCAGGGTCATTGATACGAACCCGTGACCAGCGGTTATAAATCGCTTCCATTTCAATTGCCAGACTATTGGAAAGGCCTAGCATTTGGTGAGCTTGCCTGAGCTTATCCGTCGCATTTGCCATATGCCTGATTTTGATACAGTTGCTTTTATGTCTCAAAGCGGCATTTAGGGTATTTTCACAAACAATCCTTACCGGAGTAAAGGCGATACTAATGCTCCCCGAACCGTCATGCGATGAGGTTAAGAATAGGAACTGCTCGATCAGGTCTTCGCGGCCTACACGAATGTAGTCCGGAAGTTTAGCAGTGATAAAAGTGACCTGCCCACTGCCAAGGCATCCGGCCGTCTCATATTTGATACCAGTTCCCCCACCGACGATACTATCAAAAAAACCGAATGCTTCGGTATTTTGAACAACGCTGTAATCTTTGCCGACCAAGCCCAACACTTGATCGGTATCCGTACGCACAGTTGCGAAAAAATCGGGCAAAAGTATGCCGGGTTCAAAATCGTTCATGTGCTCGTCAACTTCTACATCGTTAAAGATTTCAAAGTTTTCTGTGTTACAAGTGAATAATGGTCGTTTTTCGACTTCGAAATTCAGCCCGGCAAATTGGATGGCCTCGCAACTATTGGGATACTGTTCTATGATCTGACCGAGGCCGTGCCATGCCTTTTCCTTTACACTAAAAAAACTGTGTTTACCTGTTTGCTGGTTATAATTAAGATTGTGTGCCATGATTGTTGTTTTTAGAATTGGGTAATGTTGATTTTAAAATTTCTACTTCTTTCACCTCCATTGGGGGTAGATTGTAGGTTAACTTTTGCGCCCTGCTCGAACTCCCTCAGGGAATCCATCAGGCTGAGTTCGGTCTTCACCTCGACACGAACTGTTAGATAAAAAAGGTGTCTCATATTTAAAAATGTGAATCAGCACCCCGAAAAAACTGGATGCGTGGTTTTCTAAATCTCTGCGGGAATGAGACTTATGATTCCTGTTTCCACTTCTTCTAATTTTGCCTGACAAAGGGTATTCACCTCTTCTGCCACATGCTTAATAATCACAGGATTTTTAGTGGTAAAGCTGCCCCCTTTATCATCCTTAATGGTCAAGACACAACCCTGAAAATGATTACCATCAGTTTCATCCACATCATCTTTCAGTTCCACCTCAAATTCAGTAAGGGTGGTGATAATGGTTTGCAGGTTGTCTCGATGCCTGATTTTACGAGCCAGATCGTCCCCTAGTTTAATTGTCCTTTCCAAAATTGCCTTTTGGTTGGAGATGGTCTGGGCAATCTGCGTTTTGATCTGCAATTTGCTTGGCTCTGACTTTTGTTCCTGCGCTTTCGCTTCGGGATTCACGGGATTACCAGCCACGAATTTTGGGGTTTTGTCTGCCTGCACGGTGTTTGCTACCTTAGCCTGTCCGTTGTCTTTTACTTTTGAGTCCATTGTCTATGGGTTTTAAATTTTCCAACCTGCGTACTACCTTTCGGCAGGAGCCATTCCCTGGCTTTTTGATATGACCCTCACCTGATTGAGCAGGAAGACAGACAAGGCTTTTGAAAAAAAAATACGACCCGAAGCGCAGCGCAGGTGTGGAGATTATTTTTTCAAAACCAGCGGAGCAGGGCGACGCCGCCTTGGCTGGAGAACTGCGAGTCAGAAATTTGTGCATCAAAGTGCCCTAAAACTGCCTGATCAATCTTAAAAAAAGCATATAAACAATAGCCACAGCGGCCAAATAGCTCAGTTGCAGGCGTTCCACCTTTTCAGGTAATGGTCCGAATAGTCGCCGGGATAACGGGTGATGTATACAGTCCTGAACTGTGGCGGGCCGACATACAGCCTGCGGGCAAGTTATACAGCCGACAGGATTTTGCTATCCCCACGCTGTTTAGGCTACATAAGTGGGAGAGGGTAGCCTGATAGAGGCCGGTGACCTGGGCACCCGGACGTTCCAATATTTTTTCAGCCAGTTATGTGGCCGATTCACCTGTTGTATCTGAACCGGTCAGCAGCGCAAGCACCTCCTTATTGTTCAGGGCAGGCGAACCCTTACACAATTCCAGCATAGCTTATCCATCCGTTAAATATTGCGCTATAATTCCTGCATAAGAAAAATCAACCCCACCCTAACTAAAAGAACTCGCCACTATTGTAGTAAAATTCTGGTCGGAAAAGCTGACTACCGATACTGCAACGATACCTGCGTAAATGACGACAACCGTAAAATCAGACTGGCGGAAAGGATCAAACCCCATCCCACCACCGACCAGATTATTAACATCATCAAAAAGAAGTACTAAATCCTGAAAGATCGCTTTCCTGGAATGGTTGAAGACTGTGATGTGGTGTACTATGAACAGCTGATTTTTTCAAACCGGTATTGATTCCCGATTTTACACCAGTAGCTATGCATAGGACGGGAACATTTGGCACTGTATATTTGAACGCAGTTACTGCATTTCAGATGACCAGGTACAAAACAAAGATTTTCATCAACAGGCAGTGATCGATTAGTCTTGATAAAATATTGAGTGAGAAAATTAAGCTACTGCCGGAATATGATTTGCCCGTGTCAGATGGGCCATTAAATCGTCATAAACTTCCTTCCAGTTAACCCCTATTGTACCATAGCTGACTCTTTTATCGTTGTGCTGATATCCTGCAAAGACCCGTTGCTGGTCAATTTCCGTACAAATTAACTCACCATATCCCCATGTTTTATGGGTAATTATGTCTGGCATTGCATATTTGAATTCTTTACGTGTCATATCTGCTTAATCGACCCTGAAGAAAAAATCCTTATGGTTTTCCAAAGGGATGATCTCCGGGAAATAAATTTTTCCCATACCAGCGCTTAGCATTTGTATGATATATTTGGACAAAGTATCATAAGTCAGTACTTCAATATTTTTATCCTTGTCCCGGTCTTTATCTTTGCAAAAGTTCTTCGCGTGTTGCGTCCCTTTCTTCATGGATCAATCCCTCCTCCCCTAGCATGTTATTGACAACCAGGATTTCTTTAAATTCTGCAAACGTAAGAAATTCAACTTTACCTCCGTTCCTGTCCTTCCCTTTTGTAAACTTTAGAATGGGTTCAACGTCATCAATATCAAAAGAGGTTGTTATTGGCAAACCATTTTTGGTACAGTATTCTTCAAGCACAGTAATATTTATATACATATTGAGTCGTTTATTTAAAAGTATGAACTATTTACCAGGAATGATGAGACTAGTAAGAATAACTGGGTCATAAATTCTTAACATATAAGATCCTATGATCCATATAAGCATCCGAAACTACACTGTCAAAGTTGCATTTTAAAAGGTCTAAATCCTTCTTGATCTGAAAGAGGTCACGGGTGTTTCCCAATTTCATTTCAAGTTCACTCTGCAACACCTCCAGCAAGGTAAAATGATCGCTGATCTCCTTGCGGATTTCTTTCGCCCGGACATCGGTTAAGGGTGAAAGTTCACCATCTATATAAGCACGTCTGTTAAACATACCTCTTCCTATCTTATAATGTATAACACCTGATTCCTCATGTGTATATTTAAATCCCACAGCCTTTGCAAGTCTGACTGAAGCTTGAAAATTCTCTTCATTGAGAACAGTACCATCAATGGTAATGTGTTGAAAATCCCTGTTATCCTGGAACAAGTGTGGCAGAACCACTGATTTCAACGCCGCAGATAAATAGCCTTTTCCCCTATATTCAGGCAGACTGTACCAATGCAGATCATAAAGGCTGGCTTCCTGCACAAGTCCGATAAACGGGCCACCCTCAAATTGTCTGACCAAGTAAATTGTGTCCGGGCCATACAACACGACCCCTTCGCCAGCAGCCCCCTTACCTGGCGTCCAATGGTTTGCCAGTTCTACTGTTGTTGTCAAAGGTCTGCTGAACGTTAGTTTTTGGCTTTCACCGCGATTCAGACTGGTCAAAAGCTCATTGAATGTACTTTCGTGCATAATGGCTTAATTCAGTAACTGTTTGAAAAAATTAAGCTGGTTGGCTGGATAATTACATTCATCACATTTAGATAAAAGATCAAACGCACCGCAACGATCAGTTACCAATGTAAAACGCTGTTTACCGTATTTGATGGCATCCATCTTAAGCGCATAGAATGCAAGATCATCTGGTCTGATTTCATTACTAAGCCTGTATACAGAAGCTTCTCTACTCTGATATACAAAACCGATCTTATAAACATTGTCTTCCCCAGATCTTGAAATATAGATCAAATCACAACTTTTAAGCTTCTCCAGCAATTGGTACTTCTCACGGTAAGAGGTGTTCAGGTTGTAATCCGGTAATGTTTCCTGTTCATCTTTGCGCAGCTTTTTCAGAACACTTTTACCCATATCAATATAATCCAGGATTGTTCTTTGTTCAGTAGTCATGGTGATCAAAGAAAAAGCATCGGTGACTTCAACCTGTTTATAATAAACGGGGAGGTTTTCATTCACCACACTGATGCACATTGTTTTTTCCCAGTCTTTTAAACTTACATTATGTTTTTCTTCCAGCTTAAGCATTGCAGAAATACAATGATCAATGACTTTTGGCCTTGGTGAAGACCGTTCTCCATATAAGGAAATCCGTTGCAACAACAGCCTGGTCAGCCAGTCTGCTTCTTCGGCGGTAAAATTTACTTTTTTCAACATCCAGCTTTTTATTTCAAACAGACAGCAAGATACCGACTATAGCATTTTCATAAAAACACCTGAGCGGAATTGTTTTCCACAATCCTGATTTTACAGGAGTTAAAATATAAATTGGCACATCAAACTGCTGCTCATGAATCACCCACTGGAAGAAAACCTACTAGATACTTACGAATACCTGCTGTTAGGGCCAATGTTGTCTGTTTATAAAGGTCGGACAAAAACAAAGCTGGATGGATTTATGAAATACTCCAACCTGATCATTGATAAATTTGCCACCCATTCCTCCTCTTTCTTTCATTTGTCAAAAGGGATCATTGAAACCAAGCAATCTACAAAAGAGCGCCCTCAGCGGGGTTACGATATGTTTACGGTTAATTCCGTGTTCAGGATCATGATGGAAAACTATGCTACCTTCAACCACCTATTTGTAGAACCCCAAAGCGACGAAGAGAAAAAATTCAGATTCCTGCTTTGGAAAATAGACGGTTTGACTGATAAACAGAAGATGGACATCGGACACGACGATTTTGAAGGAGCGGGAGCCATTCTGAAGAAAGATGAGCAGATACTTGAGGAGACCATCAAAGAGCTCGAAAGCTGTGAATTTTATAAAAATCTGGATCCTAAAGAACTGGAAAAAATCTACAAGGCAGACAAACGCAGGTATTCCTGGCGTTTTCTAATCGATCGGGGTAAAATCAGGCCTTTGAAAATCACTGATCTGGTCAAACACACTTGCAAGACCAGAGGATTTATGAATATGTATAGATATGCCTCCATTCATACCCATACCAACTACCTGGCCGTTGAACACTTCGAACAGACCCGAAGCAAACCCATCTCAAAAGATTACTCCGAGCCGATTACCAGAATTGCGATCTATCTGACAGCACTGATGATCTATGACATTTGCAAAATTGACCAAAATGCTAGAGCGGAGTTTGACCAGCTGCATAGTGGTATACGGGAATATATTAATGGTATAAGTGAATCCATTAAAAAACAATCACCTTGAATTTAAGACCTTACAGCCCCGTGTACTTGGCAAAGCTCACATGAATTATAACTGTTCGCAGTTGCAAATATCGAGTAATCTCAATGACCAGAGTTTTTAGATCAACTTGGCTATCAATTTTACTTCACAATTCTTAAAAAGAGCAACTTAAAATATAGCTAACCATATTTTAATTAACTACTATCGCTCTGTTCTCAGATTTACTCGACCTTAACAAGGTAACAGCGAAGTCCGCTTTTCTTATTTAATTAGATCGTCATGTAAAGATTCTATGGACGGATAAGACCCTTGGTCAAGACCTTCATCGACGCTGTCATTGCCAAAAGGCATATTCAGCAACTCGCTAGATAAACTGAGGCTGCCTCAGTTGTTCTCGTGAAAAAAATGACTATTATGTATTCCCAAAGAATAGCGGTATTAGCTTGAAATGGGAAACTGAAACAAAGAAATAAAATTCGCATACTAAGCGACTTTAGAAAAACAATTGGTCCTTAAATACCTCCTGTAATGGATTTTAACCAGAACTCTTCGCCAAATATCAATGTCGTCAATCCGTAATAACATAGACATGCAACACAAGCTAGAATCATTATCCAAAGCCATCTAGGTTTCGGTAAGATGCTGGAGGGGGCCAAAGGGCGATTATTGTTCATAATGCAATATAGCAAAAACTACACGTACGATAAATGACCTAAGCCAATTTTCCAGTGAGCAGCTGGAGAAAATGGGTTTAGTCACCATCTGAAATTATTATTTTTAAATAAATGCCGAATTATGGTCTGCCAAATTCTCGGCAGACCATCCAGGTACATTTGCTATTTGTCCTTTTGATTTTTCAATTCAGTTACTTCAGCCCTACCATCCTGGGCAAGTACCTTAATGTCTTGTAAAGCTTTACGCAATCTGGTTCCGGCTGCCTTGTTTCCTTTAATGTAAAATGCAGTAGCATCGGCCTCCGTGGCGGCTACTAAGTCCTTAATTTTTTCAAATGCTGACATAATTATAGATTGATTTAAAATTGAATAAATAAATTATTGCTGAACTGCGAAACAACGCTAAATGGTTACGCCCTGATCTTTTGATTTTTGCTGATCTAGCTTTTTGGAGAAAACGTGCTCTTTTGCAAGTTCTGGCTTAGCCTCTTTTAAAAACTGTTCCCTTTTTTCCGACTGTCCCTCCAGGTTATAAAAATTGATGTTACCGTAACGGGGCATAGCCCTGGCGGTCATCTTAAATTCTTCTCCCTGCTGATTTTTGACCGTGAGCAGTGGACGGTCACCGTCTTTCAACTGGCTTACAATCTGTTCTAACTTTTTGGGATCATCCAACTCTTTGATGTTATAGGTCTTTAGTTCTGTTATCAGGTTAAATGGATAACCCTCCCCATACTGCCTGATGGGCAAATTACCATACCTGTCCCTTGGTTTGTCAAACTGATATTCATTCCAGGCCTCATATTGTTTCCCAACGCGACTAACCAGATCATCACGAAATGCGGAACCTCCAGTTAGCATATTCGCGCTTTGCTTCATGTTAAAACCTTTCCCTTCGTTGATGTAGACCGTATTTTTAATGGGGTCACTATAAAAAGTCAGTTGAAAATCCTTATTGACATAATCCACTTTACCATCTTTCATAGTGGCTACTGACAGGTAATCTTTCACCCCTTTCCCAATGCCCAACTCTGCGTCGCCATCACGTTTTTTGAAATTTTCAATAGCCTGAATGGGGCTATCAAACTTTTTAAACTGTTGCTTTCCATCAGGATCTTTAGATAACACCAGGTATTGTTTGCCCTCTTCAAGGGGCTTGGCCTTGCTATATTCCAGATCATATTTATTGAGGAAATAATAATCCGATTGTTGCGAACGCTTGACGTGCAAGGTAGCTTCCATAAAGCCCCTGCGTGAGGGTAGCTGATCGGTAACCTGAATGTACGGGGCATTTTTTTCCATAGCCGCTTCTACTTTAGCCGCCATTTCCTGTGGAATTTTCAGGCTTTTCACCTGTTCTCTAAAATCTTCTAAACTGTTTCTGTTCATATCTTTATCTTTTAATGAATATTCTATTTTTCCAATTCGACACGCAGTGCTGTGATGGGAACTGCAATGTGCCAGTTAAACATTTGTTAGTATTCTTTCTCAAAATCGAAGGCCTCCTGGTCATCCAAAAACAGGTCAAGTCCCATGAGCTACAAATCGGGTTGTCGGCATCGTAAATTACCCAAGTATAGCCTTCGCTCAGCTGTTGGGCTAAATAATCTACTAACTCGGTAGCCAACTCCGATTTCTCTAATAGCTCCGACATCACTTAGACAATCCCCCGTGATTGATCCTGTTGTTTCTTCTTATCCATCTGCTTGCTGCTGAGCTGGCTCTTCCCTTGTTGTGGCTTGAGTGCTATATCTGCTTGCTTCTTCAGTTGATGCAGTGTAATGGGTTTCCGTTTATCATTTAGCATCATGATTTGTTTATTTAAAGGGTCAGCAGCAAAATAATAAGTCGGTCCATTTACCTGTTTCAGTGAGATCTGGTTCCCTTCTTCCAGGCCATTTAATGCCCTTAAAGAAACGAGCTCAGGCTTGTTCAGCGCTTCGGCAATAGCCGATACCTGTTGTTTTAAGTTGAATTCATGGTCCGCTGGCGATTCCTTCAATTGAGGTTTACCCTCGGACGTTAGATGCTGAAAATCGAGTTGCAACCATTTTGAAGCCATCTTGTTATCCTCCACAGGGAAGTATTTTAGCACCGCGCGACCCTGCAAGAGATTCGCGGCCTCTCTTGCATTGATTCCTAACTCCACGTCGAAAGTAAAGGATCTTGTGTTGGCTGGATTTAAGGCATCTTTCAATGTGCCAGTAAAACTCTGCGTTTGGTACCTACCAGATGGTTCCATCTCAAAATTGACCTTCACCTTGTAATTATTCGTACCCCAGGGGGAAGTTAATTCGACAGCCGCCTTTGCCCCCTCGTAATCCAGCAATCGCTCCAAATTGATTTTATCAGACTTTAAGCCAAGCCCCCCAAGCGTCTCCTTCAGTGATGCTATATTCTCCGTTTTCAATTTTTCCAGCCTTACTGCCTGAAGGGGTTTATCAAATACTGCAGATTTGAATTTATGCAAAGCACGTAGGAAAGGATTAGGAAAAAGCTGCTTTTCGAGCTTAGTAACAGTTTTTCTGACCATATCCAAGACTAGCTTTTCATCTGGACTAGCCCCCTTGGAAATCCGGTTAATACCCCGCTGCAAAAAATCATATTGCTGCCTGGCGCTATCCTTTTCAATACCTTTTCCGAAAACCTCTTCGAGCATGATCATTTTATCCTGCCAATTTTCGCAAAGCACAATTGCCCTGTTGACCTGCCCGCTCATATCATTTTTGTTTTTTAGTATTGTCCCGCAACAAAACCGGATAACCAGCTGTCAATTTCTGCTTCAGGCGCCTGATCTTCTTCGACAGTAAACTTTTTGCAGCACTGATCCCAGCTCCGGCGACCTGGGTCGTCAGGTCAAACCCCGTGAGCCCGATATTACTCAGTGCTCCCGAAGTGCCCCCACTAATCGCCTCCTGTAACAAGGCTTCAGGAGCATTTATGCCGCTCATGGCATCCCGCTTATCAAATACAGTGAGGTTCACCGGAATGATCGAGGTGCCCAGGCGAATGTTGCGGATGACCAGGTTCAGCCGCTGGTTGCTGAATTCAGCTATCCCAAAGACGGGATGGCCTTTGGGAATAACCTGTCCACTGACGGCCAGTGTATCCAGCAGGCGCAACTCTACGACCGAACCTTGAACGACTTTCTGACTATTGGCTATCGCGGCCGGAATGGCTTTAAATAAGCTGTCGGGAATAACCACTTCTTTTTCAGGAGCGGCCGTACTGACCAGTTTCGGATTCTGAATTTCCTGTATCTGTTGGAGTATGCCGGACAATTGCGCCATTTCGGGTTCCTCCGTTTCTGATTTCATGCTCTTCATCAGCGCCTCCAGTTTTGCTACATCCCTGGACATATTATGGTCTGTACCGCTCGTTGAATTGAAAGTTTCCAGACGAGGTTTTGGGGCGACATAGGGCGCATTGATCTCCCTGTTAATGGCAGCAAGCTTTTCGTTAATCTGGGCAGTCTGAGGATCGTCAGTAATTGAAAAACCGAGTTTATCTGCAATCCCGGACAAGCCGCCAGAGTCAGATTTCTGCTTGTCTGCCTGGTTGTAAATGTCCATCTTATCGACCGGGCTTTCATTTTTAAATTGTGCATCCGGCAAGACGGTGTTTATGCCTTTAGCACTAGAATTTTCCTGGTCCGCAGTCCCGGAGCCTCCACCGAGCAGGTGAAAACTGAAAGCCAGTAATGGTACGATTAATAAAGGTAGCAGCAGCAACATCCTGCGCCGCTCAATTCGTTGTCTATTCATAGTATTTTAGTTAAGGAGTGAATAATCTGTTAAAAGAAAACCTGCATCAGCAGATACAAGCAATAGCTGCCCAGCAGCAGGCAAAAACCAATCAGCACAAGCATCCAATCCTGTGCATTCATCCGGGCTGTCTTCCGGTTCAGATAGTTAGCGAGTCGCCGCTGCGCTCGCAAAACTTTTGCTGATAAATGCGCAGCAATACTGCTTTCACCTCTATTCAAAGGCGTTTTCTGCTTGTGTTTAGGGATGCTCATGGCTTGCTTATCTTAGGGTCGACATCCTCATTCAGCAAGGTTTCCCATTTCTGAATCAAAAAACCATGCGGGTTGTTGTCCGTTTGCGTATTTAAAATCCTGATCTCGCCTCGAGTGACCAGTCTTCGCAGAATGGTACTACTGGAGCGAATGAGTTTTTGCGTTGCATAGCAGGTAAAGCCGTAAGGCATTTCATTCAAGTCCAAAGCGATGCTGTCTACTTCGATCTGCTGGGAGATGTTAGCAGAGATCAGGTTGTTGAAATAACCCGATTCCCGCAGGTTGTCGTAACTACGCTTGGCAGATGCGTCGGCCAGATAAAGGGACTTGGCGATGCCCGCATTGATCGCTTTTTCGTCAGGATCTAAAGTGAAAAAGAGCCGATGAAAAGTCGTGATGTGATCCCTCAGCTCCACTGGCAGATTCTGCTTACGGTCTGAAGCAAAGGCTTCCAATACTTTACCATTGTGTAGAATCATTACCCTGGAACCCGCCTCCCTTATAGCAGAGAAGCACATAAAAACCACAATTGCGGTCAGAATGACACAGGTGATCATAAAGGCAATACTGAACCTTTTGATGTGCTGAAAAGCAGTGTCGATATTTTTAAGTTGTTTAAACATAGGTGTACATTTTAGATTAGGATTTTCCGCTTAGCTTATCTTTGAAATAGTCCTGCCCGGACGCTTCGACCATACCGGAGGACATCATTCTTCTCCCATCACCCTGGCTGTCTGACTCCATACCATCGGTATGCTTTTGATGAATACTTCCGCCCCGCGTAAAACCGGCAGTAAGCATCCCAGAACTTGCCACTGTTAGGGCATTCACCTTAGAAAGTATGCTGTTGCCACCCCCTGCATGGACTACATAATTGGCAACCGTCGGCACGCAGAAATAGCCTACAATACCAATGATCATGAAGATCATGTAAGCTGTATCGGTACTGGAAAAGAAGGTATCTCCACTTTGAGCCACTTCATCAATGTCCAGCTTGATCATATTTTGCTGAATCTTCCCGAGAATGGCACCAAAAATATTCGCAATCGGCAACCATAGAAAGATATTGATATACCGGGCTACCCATACAGAAAGCGTATGTTGAAGGCCGTCAAAAACAGCCAGACCGAGTACCAGAGGGCCGAGAATGGCCAGTACAATTAAAAAGAAAGTCCTCAAAGTATTGATGCACAAACCCGCCGCCTGAAAGACCAACTCAAGCGCTTCACTCATGAACTGTTTAAAGCTATGGCGCATTTTGTAGTCTTGCCGGTCAGCCCAGAACTTGATGTCGTTCCCAATCGCTTCAATCCAGTTTTCATCATGGGCGTTTGGATCTTTGGGATGGGTATACTGGTACCATTTTTTCCGGTCACCGCTCCCTTCTTCTCCCACATACATCTTCCATTTGGTGGACTTTTTCAACTCTTCTTCTTTTCGTTTCAACAGCGATTTGATGGTCGCATTACTATCCTTCACCATCGAAGTGGTCGCCGAAACTGTAGGCTGAAGCACACCGTTCATTACACTAAGCAAGGCAGGGAACAGGATGATCGCAAGTCCAAGCGCAAATGGGCGAAGCAAAGGATAAAAGTCCACGGGCTCCGCCGACGCGATATGACGCCATACACGGCTAGCGATGTACCATAAGGCAGCGAAACCAGCTATACCCCTGGCTACGGCAATCATCTCCGCACAAAGTGGGACCATCTCCTGATATACCTGCTCTAATACGGTGTGGAGTCCACCGATCTGACTGGATAGCCCCTGTGCAAAAGCTCCAAAAGGAAATAAAATTAAGCAGAGGCCAGTCAGACCCATTATTTTCGAATCATTTTTCATAGGCTTATGGATAAAAATTAGCACGATGTTTCAGGTCTGTTCGCTGGTTTTCCCGGGCCAGACAAAGGGAGGCGGCTTTGGCATTGAAATCGCGCAGAAATACCAATTTGTCCTCTACTTCAGCGTATATCCTATCAATAGATTTCAGGCGTTCATCATCACTCATCCGCAGTTTACCCGCAGTGATGACCATGGCCAGCTGATCCAGGTTCTCCAGGCTTTGCTTGAACAACTCAGCATACACCCTTCCGAGATAGTCCAGTTCAGTTATGCTGAAAAGGTCACTGGTTTTGAAGCGTTTGAATGCTGACTTGTATTCCGATACCAGGTCAGATTGATAAGCGATAATCGCTGATACCTTCCTGTACTTTTTAACTTCAGGACTGACCAGCATCATGGCGTCCAGAAAAACTTCATGCAAAGAGAAATTGCCCTGAGCGATGTTCTTCACGGTTTGATAACCACCCGAAACAATCTCATAGCCTTTTTTCATATCACTCAGGATATTTTTCATCTGAGACAGCTTTTCCACATTCAACAAGAGTTGTTGTACTTCTGTACTCTGTGCCCTTGCAGCCAAAAAGTGTCCAAACAGCAGGTAAAAGATAATAATCAGTCGCATCTTATTCAATTTCATGATACCTCCTGATTTTTTCAAGTTCCCCAAAATCCGTTCTCCGCAGGCTGACCAACTGCTGTACATTGCTACAAAAATCGGCGGTGAAGTCGCTTTTATCCAGCATACTGCTATAGACACCTGCCAGTCTTTCTAGACGCTCATGATCGGTCATTTCCAGCTTTCCTGAGCTGATGACCAGCAAGAGTTCTTCCAGGTCATTCGTGCAAGCTTTGGCCAAAGACACTCCTACCAGTGCTATATAGGCCATTTGGTCAATGGTTAAACCATCATTTCGCTTTAAGGCAGCAAAGGAGTTTAGTATGCCGACTTGCAAAGCCAAAATTTCGGGAATCCGCAAATCAGACCGCAGCGCCGGGCTTACCATTTTCAAGGAACTGATAAAGGCTTCATGCAGCTTAAATTCACCATTTGTGATATCCTTCACCGTTCGCAAGCCAGAACCAACCACTTCATAGCCTTTTTTAGCGTAGCCGATATAGACCTGTAAGGCTGCGATCTGCTGAAGCAGGTACTTTCTTTGGGTTCTTTTTTGCCTGAAAATCTCATTCCAGTTCTGTGCCTTTCCCTCGGGCATCCACATGAGCCAGGTGACCAGGAAGCTAAGCGCTATGGTTAAAATTCTTCTAATTGACTTCATAGACTTCTTTTAAGGTTTTCAGTTCCAAAGCCGATTTCGCGCGCTGCATGGAAAGCATGATATTTTGCTGGTTAAACTGGCGCAAATCGGAATAATTCTGATCCATCGCATCTGCCGCTGCGCTGATCAATTCCAACCGTTTGGCGTCACTCATTTGTGTCTTAAATGAATTGATGACCACGAATACCAGATCCAGGTTCCTGATGCTCGCATCCAGTATCCCCCGGTAAACTTCTTCTATATATAAGAGTTCTTCCGGGCTAAAATGCTTGTCCTTTTGAAACAGACCGAATGCCCAGCGATATTGCTTTACGATCTCGGCCTGCGTTTCCGCAAGATCCCGAACACGTTTATAAGTTGTGATCAGGGATTTCACTTCCCAGAGTTTCTGGTAATAGTCCGCATACTGTTGCCGCTGCCGTTCTGTCCAATCAGAAATCTCTCCTAATTTCAGTTTACTCAATTGATTTTCGATCACCTTCTGTGCATTTTGTAGCCAGATCGTCTCATTCTGGAGGCGTTGGACTTTGAGATCTACAGCCCTAATTACTTTTTTCACGCCTGCCTTTATCACTTCAGCGATGGCAAACTGCGCTTTTGCCCCGGAGGGCAAAGCAACCAGCACCGTCACTACGCTCAAAGGCAGGACGACCATATAGGTTCTAACCATACGCTTTAATATTTTTTTCATAGTACATTCTGTTATTTGATCCTTAGATAGACGTTGGCCCCCAACTTCAGTACCTTTTCCGTTTTATCAAATGATATCGTACCACCTTTACCCGTTCCCTCCAGAATTCCTGAGTCCGGATTATACCTGCCTTTCCGGTGTTCTTTCTCTAGCACCAGCGGTCCCTGATTCCCTGCCTCGTCCAGGCTACGATAACCTGTTGATTTACTGATGAGGTAATCCTGGTCTTGACTAAGTGCTACAATAATTGTATCGTCAGCGATGCTAAATTCGCTTTCTGCATGATGCACATAGGTACCAGTGATGTCCAAATCACCAGTGCATGAAGCGTGGAACAGGCAGATCAAGGCAAGAAAGACGATTGAGATTTGTGGATGGATTTTGATGTTCTTTTTCATTTCTTAATGGTTTTAAGGTTAAAAATGCTGATGGATGCTAATGGCTATTTATAATTTGACTTTACAACTGCGTATATCGGCGGCGAGGGCACAAACCCCTTTGTAGATGTCACCATATTTCAGCGCATACTGTTCTACTTTGATCTTTTCTGTTTCCTCAGTCGTGTAAATCAAGTATTCCTCCAAACAGAGTTCGTTGCGGTAAACGTTCATTTGCTGCCCCCCTTGATCAATGAAAATTTCTCGATAGGGATGACCAGGCTCATTGGCCTTATTCAGCGACAAGAGCAATGTCTTCGCTTTATCGGAGAGTCCTAAAGCATCCTGAAGCTTATCAAACTTGTTCATGAACTTTCTCATGTCCAGCAGCAGCTTGATATCTGAAAGGTTGATGACAGTTTCCTTGATGATCGGCGAAGAGATCAAATCCTCGACCTCCTGAGTGATCAGGGCGGCTATGCCGTTGAACTTCCTAACCGTCTTGTAGAGGTATTTTATAAAATTGGCCATACCGGATTTGGCGATAGCGATCCATGCTTCGTCAATGGCCAGGATCTTACGCTTTCCCTTCAGCTTGCGCATCTTGGAAATGAACATTTCCATAATGATGATCGTGACTACCGGAAAAAGGATCTCATGACTGCGGATTTTGTCCAGCTCGTAGACAATGAAACGTTCATTCAACAGATCGAGATTTTCCCTGGCATTGAGTAAGTAGTCAAACTCCCCACCCTTATAATAAGGATTCAATACATATAGAAAATTCGCCACATCAAATTCTTTCTCCTTCACATCTCCGTTCTTCAATACGACTAAGTATTCTTTCATCAGGAAATCATAAAAGGAGTTGAAGCAAGGAAAGACGTCCCGGTTGCCTGACAGGTATTGGTAATACATCGTAATGGCGACAGAAATGGCAACATATTCACTCCGGTTATAATCCTCAGGGTCTTTCTTCCACAATGCAATGAGCAGGGTTTTCAGACTTTCCTTTTTCTCGACATCCAATGAATCATCAGCACCTATATAAAAAGGGTTAAAACGGATCGGGTCTTCATCCGTATACGTGAAATAATAACCACCCACTGCATCACAAAGCCCCTTATAGCTGCCACCGATATCGATGGTCACACAGTGTGCCCCAACCTCATACAGGGAACGCAGCAAGTGGTTCATGGCCATTGATTTTCCGGCTCCGCTGCTGCCACAACAAAACAAATTCCGGTTGGTGATCAAACCTGTTTTCATGGGCTGATCAAACAAATCAACCAAAACCGGTCTCCCATTTAGTCGCTCGGAGAGCCGCAAGCCTGATGAATCAGAACGCACACTTCCTTCCAAGTTCAGGAAACAGGCGGCTTGCTCGGCAAAAGTGTCGAAAGTATCATTGATGGGAAAATCCCCTTCATTGCCAGGCATACCGGCAAACCAGATCTGAGCTGCGCCATCAGTTTCTTCCTTGCAAACCGCAGCTATAGCCGCCATAGCAGATCCCACCTTATTTTTCAGTTCATCGAGTTCCTCCCGCTTGTCCGTCCATGCCAGCACATTAAAATGAGCTTTTACGGGAAGCTTCTGCGTAGCAATCGCTTCATTTAAAAAATCGTTGCAGGCATCGCGACTGATTGCATTTTCACGCGAATAAGCAGACAAAGCATTTAGCCGAAGTTTCTTAGCCTCCAGCAGCCTGATCGTTTTCTGGGCATCTCCGATAAATAAATACTGGTTGTAAACGTGATTACAATCCAGCAACTGTCCCAAAGGCGTCGCAAAACCAATACTATAATTGGTCTTATCGGTAGAATATTTATCATAATTGATCCTGGGCCCGCAAAGTGCCGGCAAATCCAGCGCATCTGCCAAAGTATACAACTGGCAATGCTGATCGCCGATCCGAATTTCGTTTTCAATATGAATGTCCCTGATCACCGACTGTTGTCCCCTGCCTAATAGGAAACAATACTTTTCAATAATCCCTGGTTGATTTGCCGTTCCTGCAAGTTCATCGCCATTTAGCCGGCGCAATCCGACCGATCCACTGTCCTGTAAAATCCGTTCAAATTGCCCGCAGGATGAGTAGAAATTAGCCAACACTTTTTGATCGGCTTTACTGACCGGCGCAACCGACTTGCGCAGAATGTTTGAATAAGCGGAAGAAGACAATTTTCTGTCTTTAGGCTTTTGGGTCAGGAAAATAAAGCATTGATGATCTAAAAAGGTTCGGCCTTTAAAAAACTGCCCGGCCGCATTGTTCAAGACGTTTCCCAGCTGGTCGGTACCCTTCACTTTTGATTTTTGAAACCAATCTGCCTTATGAAACACTGTTCCATCCGTCAATACCCGGATCGCTTTCACCAGCGACTGATGCAGCGATTCAAAGTCAGCACTTGACTGGGTACCAATTACTGGCAAAGTCACTTCATAAGCGATGGTCACATCGCCAAACATAGAGATCATCGCATTGGCTTCTACCTTCCAGATCGGAAGTATTTTTTCAATTTCAATCATTTCGCTCCCCCCTTCCAGCCCCTGAATTCAAGCTTGTAAATACCCTCCTGGATCGAAACTTCAAATATTTAGGAAGACCACGTTTGGCCATAAACTTGCCCAAACCATGTACGCCAAACCGTTTGGATAGCCTGGTTACAGAAAAGTATAAGCCAGCACCCAATCCCGAAATCAAGGGCACAAGTGCCATCAATGGCATTCCTATGATATACAAGATGGCAAAGGTGATCAATAGCACGACCAGCCCAACCGCCAGGTAAGCAATATACTGTCCATACAGCCCACGGAATTCAATCGGCTTATTGATGCCTCTATTTATGTGATATACTGAACTCATAAAATCATTTTTTGTATCAACGAGGCGGGCAGCGCTGCCATTCTTGAACAGGCTTGCCACCCGCACACGTCAATCGGTTAAAAATTCAGGTGCTATATTCCAAAAAAGGACTTCAGCACCGTTGCCACTACGACCAGGAATATGCAGGAACCAAACCAGGAGGCCGCGACCTTATTGGTATCCGGCTCCCCGGCATTCCACTTGTTAAAAACCTTAATTGCACCGATCACACCCACTACCGCACCGATCGCATACATCAGGTCACAACCCGCATCAAAATATCCCCTGACCTTACTGGTCGCTTCGGCGATGCCAGCATTACCATCCTGGGCAAAGCCTGTGGCTACATTGCAAAGCATGTTATACGCTAGCAATGCCATTGACAACAGCCATCCCCGTGCAGCGATACCTTTGCCTGACCCAGGCTTAACTTGAACCTCCGAAGGCTCCATCTCTTTTCTCTTCATGTTTAAAAATTGTTTTATGTTTCCCGAAAAGCAGCCTTACACGCCGCCTGATTTTTTCGTATGGAAAACCAAAGCAATCCTATCGCATCCACTCAGAGACTAGATCCAAAGATCCTCCAACTCTTCCTCCGTCAATTGAAAAGGCACCTGTTCACGGATGAATTGGTTGAATGCCGCAAGTTGCGGGCTAGTCTTCAGCTCAGGGTATTTGGTACGCAACACACCAAACAGCGCCTGAAAATCTTCCTTATCTCCATCCTGGGTTTCCAGCAATCTGCATATGCTCCTGATCTCCTGCTGCGCATCTGCAATCAATCCGATCTGGTCCAAACGATCCGGAACACCGCCCTCGTCGCTTTCGGGCGAGAAGGAAAACTCATCCGCTTCCACCACACTCACCCCATGATCCAGTACCGAAGTACCCATCAGATCATCTTCTTCAGCTAAGTCGTCTACCTGCTGTTGCCAGCGGTGCGGCAAGGCATCCTTATTCGGAACCTTCTTTTTGCGGAAATACAGGAGCCAGACCAGCGCGTACCAAATCAGGCTCAATAAAATGCTGGCCAGTAAGAAGTCAGGCCATGTAAATGCTTTTAACATATCTCTTTGCTTTAGCTCCGGTGCGACATTGCCCCGGAATAACAGCAGCAAAATTGTCGCAATAGCCAGTTTTTGCTTCGGGAGTACCTTCGGAACTCCCGAAAAGTATTTATAAAAACAGCATTTAAAGCGCTGCAAAAGGCATTTCAGAAAACCTTATAATCCAGTTCCTTCTTCTGCCGCTCGCGTCTTTTTCTCCCAGTCACGTTGCCGCTTGTCCGCACGTTGGCGGCGTGAAGCTTCTTTTTCCGGATCAAAAGCATTCTTGCGGTCAAGCCGGTTTAGGAATGCCATCTTAGCCATATCCAGGAAATGAGTTTTGCTGATCCGCTTGCGGGCGTCGATTTCTTCCAGACGCTTATGAGGTTTACCAACCGAAACATGAAGCTGCTCTTCCAGCCATTCAAAAATTTCTGTAATACTTGCCTTCCCCTCATTAAGCTGACCAGTATCATATAAACTGAAACCCAGTTCAACCACATTAATGGCATCGCCAGTCCAGCGCAGTTCCCGGCTGCGGCGCTGTTTGCCCGGCTCTTCATGCACCATAGGAAAAGGATGTTGGATTGCTTCAAGTAAATAAATCTGCAAACGTTCGTAGGCCATAAACTTGGCGAATAAATGATCCATTCCGGTAGAGAAACCTGCATCCAGGTCCGGAATATCTACTACCCATGTGTCAGGGATTTCGACATTGCGCAGGAAATAAGTATGATCCATCTCTACAGCTTCAGTACGGTAGTACTGATATAAAAAAGCATATTGCTGAAAGAAACGTTGTACAATTCGGAGCTCATCTTCCAGATACGACCGAACCATATCTACGGTACCCACAGGTCGTTTCATTTCCAGGGTGTACAATTCAAAACGATAGATTTGCTCAGACAAAAATTTCGGTTTCAATTCCTTGAAAAACCAGATCTCTTCCTCCAAGGAAGAGAAGCCCTTCTCCAACATCAATTCTTTCAACCCCAACAAATGGGTTCTGATCAGGGAAAGGTAAAGCGCCAACGCCTTCACAGGTTTCAACTCTTTAGTCGGTAAAGCTTCAATAGCTGAACTGAATTGCCTTAGCAATTCTTCATACATTACTTGTGTCATAAATTATAGTTTAAGTTTAAGATTCTGAGAACTGAGCGTGTACTCTCTGCGCAACAGAAGATGCATAACTATAGACGAAGCATAAGTTGAGTATGGAATTCAAACTTAGCATTGCAAGGTGCGCTGTATGATGACTTTGATTCATCACCCGGAGTTAAAATACCCGGGACAGCGACTAACTAACCAGCAACAGCAGAGCAGGTAAAGAAACCTCAACATTTGAATTTTAGAAAACTTAAGATTGAAAAGCGCATTTAAACCAGCTCCTGGCTTAAATTCAGGGCCATCCGCATGAAACGGAGAAGTCATACTTTGATTCATTGAATAGGGATTAATTAAAGCTCCACCCTGCCCGTTGACCGGCAACAACTTTCACAGATGGAGAATGAGTAAATCTTACAGCATAGGCAACAAACTTGGTTCAATCCAAATATGGGCTTTAAGCACTCAAAAATGCAATAGGGAAATACCCCTAATTTGCAAATTAGGGGAAAACCCCTAATCGAAATTCAAAGATTTTCTGCATAAAAAAAGGGGCAAGAGAACTCCATCCCTATACCCCATTATCTTTTCGTTTTGTGTTGACTAAAGTATATACTTTCTCCCCCTCCAACCAACTTGAATAGCAAATTTTAGAAAAATAAAATAATATTATTTTGAAGGATTCAAGAACTGCTCCTTTTCTTTTAAAAGACGAATGACTTCCTCCTGATCTAACACGCGTTTGGTGAGCTGTTCTACCCTTTCGCTCAACGACGTTAGTTTAGCTTCGTATTCCTCCAACTCCTTTTTTCGATAGGATGCTATCGGCTCCTCGCTTTCATAGTATTCGAAAAGATTTTCATCTAAAAGAGCCGATAATTTCAGTAATCTTGACCCATAGATATCATTCTGAGCTAATATTTTTTCAAAGGCAGATTTCGATAAGCCGATAAACGTCGCCGCATCTTTGTTGAGAATTCCTTTAGAGCGGAGCTTCTGACTAATGTATTTACCTATAGGAATGTTCATAAAACAAAGTTCAGAATGCTTCAATATAACACTCACTACTTGGCTACCGAATAAAAGAAACAGAACTACCAATTTTTGGTGGTTTGGAATATTTATGGTATATTAGTTTAGTATTAGAAACATTTAAACTAATTATTATATAAAATGAAAATGGACTGGGAACAGTCCACTAAAAAACATATTTTTAAAAACTTTTTAGTCTTACAGACAGAGTTTTTACAGGATTCTCGCGAAATGAAAACCGCTAATTTTCCAATGAGCGTGAGATGGTAGGTAAAAACACACTGTCCCTAACCATATTATGTGGTTAAGGGGCGGTGTTCCTATCAGCTTGCTACGCTCAAGGCTCTTAGCGGTGCCCCATTCGCAGCAAGACGGAACATCAAGCCGCCCCTTAATCATTATTTCGTCGGCGATCTACGTCTTTAGTTAAACTTAAAGATTACAATGATGTCGGCGGATAAAAAAAAGTATAATAGTTTTTCAGATTCGGAGTTGGTTACCCTTCTTCGATCATCGGATCATAATGCATATACAGAATTGTATTGGCGGTATTCACGATTGATGATTGCCTTTACTTATAAAAAGGTACAGGATAAAGATTTAACAGAAGATTTTGTCCAAGATCTTTTTATCTCACTGTGGGAACGTCGGGAGAACCTACAGATTAACACAAGTTTTTCAGCATTTTTATACACCTGTCTTCGCAACAAGATCGTAGATCACTTTTTGCACCAGAAGGTTGAAACGAAATACCACTCTTTCCTAAAGGAATATATATCAACTCGACAAGTTTCGACCTCGGATCATTTAATAAGGGAAAAACAGTTAAAAGAATATATACAGGTGCAAATTGACCAGCTGCCTAAAAAAATGAGGGCAATTTTTGAATTAAGCAGAAATGAGAGCATGACACATCAGGAAATCGCTGAGTCATTAAATATTTCAAAGGAAAATGTTTCAAAGCAGGTGTCAAATGCATTGAAAATTCTGAGAACAAAGCTAGGCCTGCTATTTATCACATAATTCCTTGGAAGGTCTTATAAAATATACACGTCCTTTATATAAAAAACTTTCAGTTGTGTAGATAATTAATTCCACCAAAACGAAAATATTCGGCTTTTCAATCTGTCTTTTTCATAAGTTGGTATTATGGTTACTAACATAGCACTGTATTAACAACTTACATGCTATTTTAACCAAGAACCAATAGCATCTATCAACGCTTTCTGCCCATCAACCATTGAAAGATTCATTAAATTAACTGGTAGTGCTGTTAACACAATATCTTTTCCACCCAAGCCAGAAGGTATATGCCAAGTTGTAAGCTCTCGATTATTAGATGAAGGATAAATTAAAGATGCTTTTTGGCATCCTAGAATATGTCCTGCAGTGAATACTTGATAAATATCTGATGCTTTGGGCCGAGATCCAAGTATCTTGTACTTAGCGTCAGCCACCGCGATTGGCTTGCCAATGTGATTACGAAATACGACGTCAGGGGTTGTCTTTAAACTACTACCTTCTCCATGATGTATATGACCTAAAGTAATTTCATTCTTAGTGACCTTCATTCCGTGTTGATTTGCTGCTCGTTGACATAACCAGAAGATGTAATTTTCATAAATTTTATCTGAACTCCATAAAAAACCAGACAGGGAATGTTCACCCCTAGCATGATTTACACCCGCTCCTTCTAACAGTAAGAGCCCTACCAATCTCGCAGCTTCAAGCCCTTGGTGCTGGGAGCCAAGTTGGATTCTTCTTGCCTCTATAAGGTGAGGCGGGCGCTTCCCTACATGAGCAAGGCTCGCTGAAATCTCACGCAACGCTTTAGCTCGACCTGGTAACTTAACTGTTGCTGCGAGACAATTTGCTGACCAACGAAGTAACCTTGCTAAGCTAGAATCGTCTGTAAAGTAATCAGCTATAAAAGGTACGAGCCAAGGGCGGGAAATCCATTCACCTATGCGCGATACATCAAACGCACCCCGTAGGCAATTGCCTTGGTTTTGCTCTGATAAATAATTCCGAGGTAGACCACGTGCTGAACCTCGGGCATATGATCCCAAGAACATTTCTGCGAGAAGGTCGGGAATTGCTAAAGATGCACCAAAATGAGCTGATGTTATACTCTCATCAATATGACCACCTTCAACTACTGTAAGTATTTGCCAAAGTGTACTTTGCCAGCTACCTTCATTTAGAGCTAGAAATTTCGGAGCTATCTCGATGTCAGTAGTTCCCACTCTAACAACACCAGTTACTGCTTCTGCACGCAATTGAATTTGGCCACCTCCGACGTTTTCTATTTTAAAAGGCTCGTTGGAAAGACCTAGAATCCTTTTCCACCGATTACTTGCTTCGATCAGAGTAGAAATATCTATTTCATCAACGCCAAGAACTACTGCTTCACCATATTCTTGAAGTCGAATTCGTCTGTGTGTCTTCAACGAGTTAGCCATCTAAATGACCGCTCTATTTCCTCAGCGTTAAGTTCGCTAACACGAACAGGCGTGAGAGTTCTAACGCGTATACTGCTACCTAGTGCTGTTCGAAGTGTCCATGCATAAGTACCTGCCGCTGGCGGAGTATCAACGCGAAGTAATTCGATTAATTGTTCCGGTCTTCCAGAATATCTATCTTCAAGTTGAGGATAAATAACCTCATCCCATGCCTTAGCTAAATCTTGCCATAAAACATCATCGGATTCATTACCTTTCAGTTGAGTAAGGAGGCCATGACCAAGCTCAAACTCACAGCCGAGATCAGCTGCAATGGCCAGATTCAAACGGTCGAGAAGCAGATATGCAGTTTCAAAAGGAGTTAAATTTTGCCAGTTATCGTCACTAGGTTGAGGAATTGAACTCTCCTCCAATTCCCATAAATGTGCAAGAACTGATAAATTAGGCCGCATCTCAATTCGATCGAATCTACGTGACAGCGCGCTGTCAATGGGTACTGCTGCACGATCGACACTATTCATAGTAGCGACAATGTAAATATGCTTTGGAAATGTAAACCCCGCAGGGATTTGGGCTTCTTTCCCCTCGGCTCGGTAAATTATTTCACTTTGGCCGTTAATATACTTGAGCTGTCTAAGGGGCAATGGAAGGGGAGAACGACCCTCATCACGGTAATCGAAATCCAGAAAAGTCATGAATTCACCAAAAATACGAGCCGCATTACCTCTGTTTATCTCGTCAATAAAGATTACTATTGACTTATACTCGGATGTAGTGTCTAACAACTCTAATGCAGCATCAAGGAAAACTCCAGCTGATGGCTTGAGCTTTGTACCAGATCCTGTCATCTCAGGTATCAGACCTAATACAAAATCTTCATAAGTATACGATTGGTGGAATGTAGTCCATACAACTTTTACGGGCTGTGGAATAGGTAGCATCAGTTCCGGCCTGCTAAACGGCGTCAGTGCATCATCAGGATTAAGAACTATACCTTTCTCACTCTCGGGCGGTTTTCCTAAGACTTGAAATAGCTCACTGATAAGCCTTGTTTTACCTGTAGCAGGGGGGCCATACAAAAGTACGTTTCGCCCTTTCTCCCATGAGCTGAGAACATTGATAAGTTGATCTGTCATTTTGAATCTTTATGAGTTAATTATCCCGCCAACTTTATTGCTATACAATTCAAACATCGGATGGTCATCTGTCATATGCGGAGGCCGATGCCCTTTCGTAAAACCTGCATAGTATTTCCCATCGAAAGTCTTAGCGATATAGATACGTAATCCACCATCAGGAAAATATTCCATAGCTTCTTCTCTGGTTGCCACATCATCAGGGGCCCTGGGGAAGTTACGCATAGACGTCCATGCCGGATGGCGTTGTGTATTAGGCTGTTGCCGATTCTGGTTTGCTATACGCATACGCCCACCTGCTTTACTACGAAACTCTATCGGACCAGATACTTGGTGATC
Organism: Pedobacter sp. GR22-6; assembly: GCF_037402555.1. NCBI lineage: Bacteria > Pseudomonadati > Bacteroidota > Sphingobacteriia > Sphingobacteriales > Sphingobacteriaceae > Pedobacter > Pedobacter sp. GR22-6. Next base: position 316,328 of record NZ_JBBEUC010000002.1, on the reverse strand, counting down.
CCCAACTACGGAAGCTTGTATCGTAAACGAGGACAAAGAATTAAAACCGGCTTCTGTAAGATCCAGAAAATCAAGAGTACCATGAACCATAGAATTGGGAATTTCAATATATAAGGACCCGCCACCACCACTAATCCTATGGTAACGTTCAATGTTGTAAAATTCTCCTGGTTGTACGCTCCGCCACCAGATGCGTTCAATATTTAATTTCTTAGGCATGACTATTTTTTTTCTATATGATAAAGGCGCTCCAATAAAATGTCATCTTTCACTTTGTTGTTACTACGGTATCGCTTGTAAGATTGCTCGTGTAATGTCACTTTTCCAAAATCATTTAAAATAGCAAGAAGTTCATCTTCATGAACTTGGCCATCTTGGCTATAAGATATAAATATATGAGGAACATCTAATTGTTTTAAGGCGTTACGAAAAGCATTACCAGCTGAGCGGCGATAACAAAAATCTGAGGCCTGTTCTTTCCATGGGCGGAGACCGCCGTCGCCCACAGCAATCGGTTCATCCTCTTGAGCTAAAGTCTCAAGGATATGGTAGTTCCCTGCATATTGTCGTTTCGTATAAGGAGGATCAAGGTATACAGCATCGACACAGAGAGTTGAAGCAAGTTTTTCAATAGGCCCTTCTAATACTGAATGACTACCTGGCGTTTGCTCAAACTGGAACGATTCGAAAGTAATTGGATTTTGGGCATTCTTTGAAAGTTCTTTTAAAAAGTAGCCAAAAGTGCCACTTATGTTTGCAACTTTGTTGGTTGCTCGAATTAAGGAGTGTAGCAATAAACTGTGTTCAAGCTTATTAATAGTTCCAGATCTTGCAAGATCCCGTATACTTATTCTAATTCCATCAATACGTGCAGCATTAGAGGCCGAGAAATATAGTCGAGGCTGACGCCCATTAGCAGGGCTTCCAGCATCACCAAATTCCCTAAAGAAGTATCCCTCTATAGAAGGGATCGAACGTAGCCAATCCAATGCTTTATTATGTCCACCAAAAGCTTTGAAAGCTGGTGCCTGCTTAGCTAATAACCGGGATCGAGCATGGATAACTGGAAACGCAAGGGCATCAGCAGCCGTAACTGAGTAACCAGCTTGCGCCAGGGCTAACGAGACGGAAGCAGTACCGCACATTGGATCAGCAATTGATGAACCAGCGGGAATAACCCTGCTTATTTCTCCAACTATCCATTCTGATAGTTTTGTCTTATTACCAAGATAACGGAACGACATAAATCTCTTTTCTTTGAATCCGTTAAAATTACTGTTTTCTTTTGATTATTATCCGCTCATACATCCGTCGATAAGTTCCATCACCATTGGGCAAATAAAAGCGTGGCCCCCCTTGTGAGTACGTCACTTTTTCAGCTATGTCAGACATTGGGTGGCTTAAGGTTCTGCTAGAACCCAATATTTCAAATTGATCGGGATTGTATTTATCCATGAAAGTAATAGGCACTCCCATCGGGCCGTCATAATTGTAGGGTATATCCTTAGTTTTACAAACTTCTATCGCATCACAGTTTGCATATTTTGGGTTTTTAATAGGACAGTAGCTTTTTTCAAGAGTAAGGTCTATATGTCTGCTTGGGAAATCGAGATTGGTAAACCACCGAACTCCCTTAACTCGAACGTATTTATTACCATCTTTATCCTCTCTTGTTCCATAGGCTGTTAGGGGGTAATTAGATGGCACACGGAATTCTCTGTCTCCACTGCGGATACTCGGTCCATACCACATTTCATTCTTTTGAAATAGCGGAAATATGTTTTTGTAAGTTACAGCATTCATATTTCCAATAATTATGAACTTCTTCTTGTACTCTAATAACTGGGCACAATATTCTTTGAAAAGTGAGAATGGTGGATTGGTCACTACTACATCTGCTTGCTGTAGTAGTTCAATACTTTCGGCGCTACGGAAGTCACCATCTCCTTTAAATTGCTTGGTATATACAAGTTCATCCTTTGAATGCGTACTGCTACTTTCCCTACCACTATATTCTAGATATACCGCTTGCTCAGACAAGTCATTTTCAAAGGAATCAGAGTTTACGCTACTATAGCATGCTGTTATTAATTTTTTTAATCCAATTGTCTCGAAATTGTTGTAGAAATATCGAAAGAAATTACTCTCCCGTGGATCATCGCAGTTGCAATAAACAACCTTTCCTCTAAAGTGGTTGGTGTAATGAATCATTTCCAGTTCTATATCTTCGAGGGACGTATAGAATTCGTCATTTTTCCCTTGTTTTGCATTTTGAAAATCTTGATTTCGGCTAGATGTGGTACTACTTTTTGTCAAATTCGGTACTTGAAAAGAAGTGATTTCAAGTGTTGGTTCTTCTTGGAAATATTCGTTATCGTTCGCTTTCATGTTGTATTTTAAACATCAATCATGATGATTAAGGGTTTATAATTTTTGGAATTTAACGACACATCAATCTTAAATATGTGCTAAAAATAACTAAAATTTTTGCTACTTTCTAGTAACGGAATAGCATTAGCGCAGTTTCTCTCGTATAAGGATTAGTGTTACCCAACTGATAAGGATATCAGGATACTCGGGAGCATTCAAATTTGATCACGAAATAGTTAATTAGCAACAATTCCTAAATTCTTCTTAAATTCGTATTGTTAAGAATTACTTCCAAAGGCCAGTCTTTATTACACTTTTCCTACCCACTTCATCACATCTAATCACTTGGCATCAAAGTTACAAAAATACTAACGAAATTAGCAAACAATCATATGATTTAAGTCTCGACAATTAATATTCATGATTAGCTTCCAGCTTGCAATCTGGAATTTTCGGATATTTGTTGCCCGTAATCACCTGAGGAGAGTATTGCCCGTTCAAATAATTTATAAAGTTCCTGCAGGTTCTGACATGACTTGGGAACTTTATCTTTCCATCTTTGAGTTTAATAGTTAGATTAAGGGCCTTTCTGCTTTCATAAAATCTTAAGTTGATCTGATATCTACGAATAGCCCCCTGATGTTTCAGGTTCCTCAACGAATAATAAACCGTGACATTTAAGAGCCAAATCTGCGTGTTAAATAGATTTTTCTCTTAATTTTGTTTTGATAAAGTTAACCTCCCAAATATATTAGATAAGAACTGTTGACTTCACAATCACTTAGAAACGTTAATAAATCCAGTAAATATAATTCATTTAATTAAATATGCTCTTGTATGTAAACCAAAGTGACAATCTACTAGCATTAACCGAGAAGCCCTTCGCGTTAGAGCGCGAGATGCAAGTTTTGTTCGAAAAAAACCTTTATGTCCTTACTGGATGGACAATGGTAAAGTCAGAATTCATGCTTAAGAGTAACAGGCTCGACACCCTTGCTTTTGACCCGGAAGCCAATGCTTTCGTCATTATTGAATACAAAAGAGACAGGAACTATAGCGTGATCGACCAGGGTGTGTCCTACCTCAACTTAATGTTGGAATACAAGGCAGACTTCATCGTCGAATACAACGAAAGCCAAAATAATGTTTTGAAAAGAACCGATGTCGACTGGTCGCAAAGCAAGGTAGTTTTTGTAGCGCCTTCTTTTACAGACTTTCAGCGCCAATCAAGCAACTTTAAGGACCTGTCCATAGAGCTTTGGGAAATCAAACGCTTTGATAATGACGTTGTAGTCTTAAACCCTATCAAGAAAAGCAAATCTGCTCCAAGCATAAAGCCACTACAGAAAGTCGACAGCCAGTCGGAGATATCCAAGGTCACCAAGGAAATCAAGGTATACCAGGAAGAAGATTTGACCACGCGCGGTAGCGAGTTTAGTGTTGAGTTATATGAGGAGTTCAAACATGCAATTTTAAATTTAGACAACGATCTGGAATTCATCCCGAAAAAAGAATATATCAGCTTCAAACGAGGCAAAAGCAATATCGCCGATATCACTATTTTAAAAAAGGGCATAAAGATGTGGATCAATAGAAAAAAGGGGCAGCTGGAGGATCCAAAGCACATCGCTAGGAATGTGGCCGCGGTAGGGCACTGGGGAAACGGCGATTATGAAATACTTATCGAAGACAACAAAAACCTTGAATACATCATGAGCCTGGTCAGACAGTGCATTTAACCTCTATCATCCTGGTAATACTTTATGATGACCTTGGCGTGTTGCTAGAAACTATTTTTCAAGCAACTTTTCAACCAAGAACCGTCAAAGAAAATGTCCATTTTCAGGGCTTATCGAAGAGCTCTAGAAGACCTATTTTAGGCGACAAACGCCACTCCTGCCATATAATATTTTTTGAGAGATCGGATTGTTTCGCAACATACGTATTTTTTGACACATATAAATCGGCGATGATCCTACAGTCAATTCAAATGTTAAAGTAACCTTATTTAACAATAATCATCGATGCTGTCCTCACCGGTCCATTCAAGCCCCTGGGCAAGGATGTATTGTTTCTCCGCACCCTCTCTTGAAAAAAAGTTTCTTCGATTGATATGCACGAACTGCCCTTGTTCGAAAGTGATTTCAGCAAGCACCCAGGGCTTAATAGCGCCACTCTCATCCGCGTTTTCGCTCATCACGTATATTGACTCCCCGCCGTCAAGGACCGCATGTTTTACCACGATCGAGGTGTACCATTGATTACGGCAGAATACTTTGCCCTCTTTTAGGCTTTCCACATATGCAGTAATTGGTTCAGTAAACTCCTGCGGACAGCAGGGAAATTCTGAAGGGGTTTTCCAGTCACGCTGTGCTGCATTTGCAGTTAAGGATGGTGTGGGGTCAGGCTGCTGGAATTCTTCGTATAATTCCACGTCTTGCCCGTTCCCCCTGCTGAAGATCCACCTGTCTAATGTGCCGCTACCAGCCACTTTACCCGACACTTTACCGCCTGCGGCCCATTTCATCATCCGCTCATAGCTCGTCTTCGCTTCCTCAGCGCTAACCGTAGTCATCCAGGTGTAATTTGGGTCCCGGAAAGCATCACGAAATTCAGCCGGATTAGCTAAAAATGCTTCCACACTCCCGCAAATATAAGAAATGCGTGTCGCTGTAATCGGGTTGAGCAGTATGTTTTCCAACCTGGTTACGTACCTGAGATTCTCTGGCCGGTTGTTACATCTATTCGTATCGACATGGTCAATCACATGCCCGGTGCTTGGCCGCTCCCCGTGAAAAGCCATAGCCACTATCTGGTGGACGCGGACAGAACACACTTCACAATAGCCAGTTTTTGCATTTGGTCTTCCAAAAGTCCAAGTATTATCCGCTGAACGGGCACGCACACTGTTACCGGGATGGCGCAAAACAGCACCATTGTCACGAACAGAATACCGCTCATTTTTATAAATGCAATCCACTTCTCGGATAAAATCTTCAATTGAGTGTCCACCAGTCATTATTTCTCGAATTTACATCTAGAATGTAATTTGGTAATGACTTCTGAAAATCATAGCGCTGTTGCTGTATATTTTCGAGGATTTCGTTTGCTTTCTCCAGATATGCACCGATATAAGCATCCTTATGTACAATGTCATCAGGTATGGAAACATTTGCGTCAAACAATTGACTGAGATACTTAATGATTTTCTCTTGATAAAATGACAAGGGAGCGATGTGAAAATACTGTCGGTTCACATCAATTTTATCGATAATTTGAGAAAATCAATTTAATGAAAGATCGAAACGGCCATTTCTGACTTCAACTTTTTTCCCTTCTGAAGAGACCGCGTCGTAACTAAACGTACCAGAAATTATTTTAGATGTTAATTTAAGAATATGCAATTCGCCATTCAAATCAGGTGAACTTCCGTAAGATATACGCTCCAGGTCAACGGTATGAACATACTTGGCATAAACAACCCCAGTCGTTCCTGGACTCCCCAATCTATATGTAGCACCTTCGGATAGTAATATTCCCTGTGACTGTAAATATAAGGTAATCCTGCTACGCTCACTTTCATCTCTGGGGGCGGTTATACTCAATTGAGGGACAGGAACACCCGCATAATAGGCCGATAAACTGAGCGGACTATTGAAACGTACTTTTGGGACAAACACCTTTCCATCAATCAAACAGCCAAAAGTATTTTTTCCCTCTGTACTTACTTCAGGTAATTGATCGGGTCGGTTTGACTTTTTACAGGATAAAATTAGCGTTAGCACTGACAGCGTACATAACAGGATAATTTTTTTGAGGAGCATTTGAGCTTTAATTTTTAGATTATGATTAACATAAAAATATGCACGAATTCCCGCACAATTTGTCTGTTTTACATTATCAAATTGTTAAGACAAGCAATACTTGTTCTATCATGTCAGGGAATCGCTCAGTCACTATAATTTCAAATGAGATTGTGTCTGTACGAGGGAAACTATCAGGTGAAGCCTAGATTTATGTGATCAATCCAGACGATGCCCGGCATACCCACCGCTGTTACCCGCTGTATCAGGAAAGTATGGAAGATATCACATATGCGATGGAGTCTGCACGAACGATCTTATTGGGATTGAACCGGGAGCGGATTAAGAAGCTGGGGGATTTTTTCGTAGAGTCACCAGTTAACTTCCTGACAGCGATCATTTGGTACCTGAAAAAATACAAAGATGGAAAGTATTGTACATTACCGCATGTGATCGAGTTGAAGCAGTCGGAACACGATCATTTGTTCGCGATCTTACAAATAGAGTCTGAGATCAGGGCGCTGATCAATTCCTTCATCTCGGCCTGGCAGAATAAAGCTAAAGCACGGCTAGAAGGTCAGGTGGCGAGTGCTAAAATCGGATTGGCCAAGCTTGCCTCGCCACAGCTATATTGGGTGTTGAACGGTAATGATTTTACGCTGGATATCAACAATTCTTTGGAGCCGAAGGTGATCTGTATAGGCAACAATCCGCAGAAACTGCAGACTTACGGACCAGTGCTTTCTTTATAGGTTTCCTGTATGATTAAGCTGGTAAATCGGAAGGATCAGTTGAAGAGCAGTTTCATCTTCGATGAGTTTCCAACGATATTTTTTAATAATATGGATAGCCTGATCGCTACAGCCCGGAGTTAGAAGGTGAGCAAGACGCTGGGGGTTCAGGATTTCAGTCAGTTGCGCAAGGATTACGGGAAAGATGTCGCAACCAATTATGATTGAATTAAAAGCCAGAGGACTTATTAGTGGAGGAACTCGGAAAGCTGGCAGATTTCAGGGATCCTCAGGTTGACGATGCATTTGCACCGGCAGGCGAGAATCAGCGGGAACCAAATGAGAAGATGATTGGCGGCGCAGTCCCGGATTGTGTTCAGCAAACTGTCAAACACCTTGATGATGTGAATCATCCGGGAAATGGTTCGGGCAAAGGGAAAAGGATAGTTTCGTCCGCAAAAAATAAGTTATTGGATACAGATCAGGCTCCTACAGTCTCCATGAATAATCAGCATGATGTAAAAGGTTAAAATGTGAAACCGATATTCAAATACGAAACATCATCCATGCAATAGGCAGTCGTATTTCGCTGGTCTATATTGAAGAAAAAAAAGTAGTCACCTGTCTTACCAATAAACTTTTGCTTTCGATCGGAAGTAATGGTTTTTCCATCATTCAGTGTGATTGATTTTCCATCATAAATTTCGGTATTCAAAATTAAGGTCGCTAGGACGTTGGAACTCAGAAAAGGCAGTAATACGATTGAAAAAAGTCCTGCGATTATTGCTGCCTTCACATTTTCCTTATAAAACTTTATGAAAAATATAACAAAAATGACAAGTACGATACCTAGGGAAATCCATTCAGCGGTGGCGGAGGCTAGAGGACTTTCGGAATTGAAGATGAGGTAATACGAAAAGATGATGGACGCTAGCCCTATGATGAATGCGGTTAATCCAAACCATTTTGTGGTAGCCCTCATAAGCAATATCATTCCTAAAATTAATCCGGCTGGCAACAGATCTTTAATTGCCAGCTTCAATATTTCTTCCAGGTCAATGAAGTCATAGATGTTTACGGAGAACATCAGGTAGAAGAAAAATGCCCGTAGGTTTCCGTAGAGCAAGGCGATTAAACCTAGGGCAGGAACTATTTTGCTGAGGTAATCTGCAAAATCGAGATATTGTCCGATGCTCGAAGGGACTGAAGGCTGAATATTTTGATTACTTGATTCCATGATTGTCAATTTATCCTCGTAATATAAGAGCTGGAGATGGCCAATTCAAATTCTCGCCAGGTTGTTATGTTGAAGGAATGGTTAGTTTTATTTGGATAATCCAAGATCACTGGCCCCTAATCACCAATTTCAAAATCCTAGATAGCAATCTGATTTCCAAAGGAAAAAGGGGTCAGTTTAGATTTGGCGACGTTGGACCAATTTGGTGCGAATTATTCATAGGGTTTTAGAACGGAAAATTTATACGCGGCCAAAAGCATCATGGGGAGTGCTATTCTTTCGCTTTAGAGGTAATAATTGGAGCAAGCTCTTTTTTTAATTTTTCAAAATCTTCTTTACTCATCATATCGATTTCAGTTAATTCTTTGGCTTCTTTCAATTTAGCAATAGCTTCATCTCTAGTCATTTTTCTATTTTTCAATAAAATTTCACTAGACTCAATAGCTAACTCTGTATCCATTACACTTAAAAATTTATTTATTCCAAAAGCCTTACCATTTATTTCTCCTAATACCATAACGACGTACAAAGGTTTGTTTTTACTACCTCTATGATATGTTTTTATTTCATTAACAACAACAGTAGTGTTTTTTAAACTATTAGCTGCCATATTCTGGGCATCCCCGCTCATAGCAGACATTATACTTCCAAACCCAGCGGGTCTTCCCATTTGTATGAACTCATAAGTTTTTTTGGAAGTACTTCTTGATTGTGCTACACCCCCTCTTGCCCTAGTACCATAACTGCCGGAGTAGGTCCTTGTGCTCATTTCCTCAGAAGTAGGCGTTCCTAAAATTAAAGTATCACCTACCTTTACACTATTCTTACTAACTGTTATATACTGTTTTACTTGAGCACCATTTTTAATTGAGCTAAAAAAATTGATGTCTTGGCTGTTTTCATATGTTAATAAATCAATATTTTCTTGGGCATAAATATTGATGCCAGACAAAAGAATAATAAAGAGCGTAACTGTTTTTTTCATAATCGTTATTTAAAGAGAATTGGTTCGTTTATTTTGATAATTAGAATTTAAGCGCTAAACTTTAGTGCGTATTAGCCCAGAACTGGGTAGGTTGGCAGTAGAGAGTAGCGTATTATTGATTAGGGTTAAAAGTATGCAAAATTCTGTAAATCATCAAATTGATTTTTACTTCTCATGATATCTGACTCCCGATTCGATTTATGCGGCGAATACGACGCTCACAGCTTCCGAACTGACAAAATGTGGGAGAATCAGCAGTTGCAAAGCAACGGGATTCGATATATATTTTAAGAAACGACTGGCGAGATATTCTATAAAATATCATGACAAAGTTTTAAGCATGTTAAAATTATATAAAAGCGTTCAGCGAGGATTCAATATAGTACATTTTATTGGAGAGTTCGAAGCGTCTATAAAATTCGCAGAGGAAGGCATGCATTTATTAAATACCTCGAATATCGAGACTGTTCTTGACCTGGATAACCAACTTGCTTTAGCATTACGAGATTCTAGAATTCCCTCAAATATTGATAAGGCAATATCAATATTTAGACTGAACGAACCGCTAGAGGTAGTAATCCCAGAACCGCAGACAACTAACGGTTGTAAATATTTTAGGAGGAAGGTAATTTTTATTGGAAAATGAGCTTAACTGGATAATCCAAAACAACTGACCCCTCTTCGCATATTTCAAGATCCAAGATAACAATCTGATTTCTAAAGGTGAAAGGGGTCAGTTTAGATTTGGCAACGTGGGATCAGTTTGGTGCGGTTTATCCATTAAACAAAAAAACATGTTTTTTTCGCTCTGGCTGAATCAGCTCTTTATAGAAAAATCGATCTAAAAGAATGTCGATTTAACAAAAAAGGCCTTCTTCGTGCTGAAAAAGGCCTTTTTTTAAGTGTGGTATGGGCCGGGATCGAACCGGCGACACATGGATTTCAGTCCATTTACACACCCCTATATCATATTGTTAATCAATATATTACGAGAAGACTTTATTTCATTGTAAATAGGTTGTAAATAAAGTCGCTGATTGTCCTTATCAGTTATATAAATATACTGAAAAGGTTATTTAATTCACCATTAATCTCTATGAAATTCTACCCATTAAAAAGTGTTGTTGAAAATCTGGATCTACAAAGACTTTGTCGAGAAAAATGGGATAATGGAAGTTGGGGAAGCCAAACCCAAATGCTTACAATGTGGACATCAATGTTATTTACTCATTTATATCTGTATCTAGAGATTCACCATTATCTGCTGCACTTCGTATTGCGTCATTGAACAAATGCGACAAAATACCTGTTCAGGGTCAGCAAAGAATCCTCCCCCAGTACTTGTACCGCCTTCTGAACTATTCAACTGAGCCATCAATCCGCCCATATCGAATTTATTACAGTTGAGTACTAATTTCTTTCATACACGCAGTCAGCGATAATTTTTGTCAAAAACAAATGAACCAGTTTGATTAAGTTGTGAAGGCAGCATGGCTTCTTTGAAGCCCCTGAACAATCTTTACCACAAATACATAGAGAGAAATTTTGAACTTATAAATATTAGCGACCGAGATAGCCGAAAGATGATTGAAAACTTTAAAAAAAGTCACCAAGTTCCTCTTCATTTGGGTGGGGAGGCGAAGACAGTTTTTGATATTTATCATGTATCATCTTGCCCTACCTTTTATTATTCAGGCAATGGCGGCCAAATAACGCAGGTGCAGTAAGGGTATAACGATACCTTCGAAATCAAAGGAGATGCAGACCGTCGACGACCTGTTGCGGACTTAACTCACAATCATGCCGTCCGTGATAATCCAGTATGTCAGAAGCATGTGATTATATGGGGTGTTCAAAGACAACCTAGCTTATTAAATAACTCACTAATAGACACTTACATTTATTTTACGCTCCATCTTCAAGCCCTGAAAACCCTAAGAAAAGGACTGCTCGTTTCCGAGCAGTCCTTTCGAAAATAGCAATAAAGTCCAGTTTGTATCCTTGATTATATTGTGTACGAACCAAGTTTTAGAAAATTCAAAAGTAACTTCTGTTATAAAAAATATTTTAGATGAGTTACGAATCGCTTGCCAAGGTAGGCCTTAGGCAACCTTCTAGCGTTCTGAATCTTAAAAAACTAATCGCCATAAAGCTACAAAAGATCACCTCGGAGAATTCAGGTCAGGTGTAGATTCTAATTTTTTTTGAAGATCATCTCCACGCAGGTTTCTGGCAATGATTACCCCATTTGGATCAATAAGGAAGTTGGATGGAATTGACCTGATACCATATACTGCTGCAGCACCCTTTGGATCCGACGTCGGGTCGATCAACTGGATCCATGGAAGGCCATCATCCTGGATTGCCTTCAACCAGGCATCGCGCGTCTGTTGTTTATCTATCGAAATGCCTATCACCGTAAACCCTTTATCTTTGTAGTTATTAAAAGCTGTAATTACCTTAGGGTTCTCAGCGCGACAGGGGTGGCACCAAGATGCCCAAAAGTCGACAAACACATATTTCCCCCGAAAATCGGATAACTTGACAATACGACCAACCGTGTCCGGCTGGCTAAACTCAGGGGCAATCCTGCCTACTGCTGTGTTATTCACCCCTTTTAAAGCCCTTGCCATGTCTTTACCGTCGATACTCCCTCGAATCTCCCTGCTAAGAGTGGAGAAAAGTTTGGCTGCTTCAATATTGTCCGAATATGGACCTGCAATCTCTCGGACCGCAAAAAGGCTGATGTAGGAATCCGGATGTGTATGAACATAGTATTTTGTCATTGCCAGCTGCTTCTCACAAATTTGATCGATCTGTTTTTGGATGATTGCCAATGTTGGTTTGTTCCCGGGGCTGGATTTTTCGAGATTGTGATAGTCGATCCTAAGTGACCGTAATCTACTTTGCAAGGGTTCCATCATTTTTTTTAAATCCCTGTCATCCTGATTAACTTTCGATCCTGATAACACTGCATTTTTTAAGGAGTCTGAAACGAAGATTTTTATGGTTGCTTTCTCTAGGTAAAATGTCAGCATATCCGCTTTTGGCCTCTGCCCTACTGAGGTTACGTGCTTTGCATTTATAAACTGTAAAGATGCCCGAACGATGTTTGTCATCTTTCCGCTCATTTCAAAGGCACCATTTTTTACTACCGTGCTATCAAATCTGGATAGACCAGCGGATTTATATCTCATAAAAATCTTCCCATTGGTTGATAGGTCTCTGAAAGTTCCAATAATCTTATAGGAATCTTGTGAAAGCGCCACTAATGGCAAAGCCATCAAGAGTACTAAAATCATTTTTTTCATAATATTTCTTTTATAAATAAATAGGACATGGGCTTAGCGTTAGATTTTTCGGCTGGGAACTTACGAAGTGCCTAGTCATGTAAGATATTTTGGTCAATTGTGCCAAAAGCCCTGCAATTATAGTTATTAAGCATATCAACCTCAGAAATAGAGACATCTGGGCTGATATGCTTATGTATTTCAATTCTAGGTTAATTATAACCTGGATTTTGTTGGTCTCGTATTGCCGGACTTAAATCCAGTTGCGACTGCGCTATTGGATATAGCGCCTTGAATGGTTGCCAAACCCCACCTTTGATTGTGGTATATGCACCCATCACGGTATTGATTTTAGCTGTGCGTTTAAGATCTAGCCAGCGATCACCCCATTCGGTAAATAATTCTCTACGGCGTTCCTCTCCAATAAGGTCAAGTATTCTCGGTTTTGCAGTCTCATTAGAAGCCAGAAGGCCTGCCCTTTCCCGAATAACATTCAGATCACTGAGCGCACTATTGGTGCCGGTAAGCTTATCCTGTTGCGCTCTGGCCTCAGCACGGATAAAGTATTGTTCGGCCAGGCGAAGAACCATCTCATACTCGGTAAGGGCTGTCACTGCGGTACCCGCTTTATATTTTGCAGGATAATTATATTTGGTTGCTCCTACAGTAGCAGTTCCTATCCAGGAACCAAGCCGTCTATCTGTTGGAGAAAACTGGTTGATCAGATCGGCAGATAAATAAACCGGAAATGTTGCATTCGGACCAGTTGATGGGAGTAAGAAAAACCTGGGTTGCCATGTATTTTGGTTGGCATAAGTCGGTTGTAAAGACCAAATGGTTTCCCTGCTGTTTTTTAAGAACACTTTCCCCAGATCGTCTTTTATAATTTCATAAAGTGGGTTATTAATCACCTCGGTTGCCATTAGCTCAGCATTTGCATATTCGCCTGTGTACAAATATACTCTGGCGAGCATCGCTGTTGCGGCTGCTTTATTAACCCGGATTCGCTCAACAGTAGGCGTCTTCATATCTACAGCGAGATACCGCTCGTCCAGTAAGCTACGAGCGTCATTTAGATCTGTGATGATTTGTTGGTAGACCGTGTTAACCGGGCTCCTGGGCAAAGCTGAATTGAACAGATAGTCACTAGTGGTAGTTAGTGGTATATCTCCATATAAATTGACCAGGTAAAAATAATAGAAAGCCCTAAAAAACTTGGCTTCACCGATCAATTGCTGTTTGATCCTAGGGGTCAGGGTTGTTGATGCATTTAGGCCTTCGAGTGCTGCATTTACTCGGTAAATATATTCGTAACCACGGTCCCAGAGAATAGTGCCCGCAGCATTATTGATAGATTGCAGGTTGTTTTCGTAATAATTACGCATTTTTTCGTTATCCAGATTAAAAAGGGTTAGATTATCAGCTGAAAGTTCAGTGACCAGACTTATAGAATTGAAACCGACATCCGGTGATATAGGTTGATTTACTCGGGTTCCGATAACTGCATAGATATGGGTCAATACCGAAATTGCAGTGTTATCGTTTGTAAAAACACTCTCTGAAGTTATGCTTGTTATAGGGGAATTGACTTGTAGGAATTTTTTACATCCACCAGATACAAAAAGTAGCACTATAAAAATCAACAAAGTGGTTGAATTCCGCATAATTTTATATTTATTTTTCATATATATTTCGATTTATAAAGAAATCTTGGCACCAAAGGTCATTACCCGCAAAGGAGGAAGGGTGAGTGAACTTAATGTTTCAGGATCCAGACCCTTGTAGCCTGTAAGTGTAAATAAGTTTTGGGCTTGAACAAATACATTCACATTCTGCATTTTTATTGCCTTCGCTATTCGCTGCGGGAAGGAATAGGAAAGGGAAACATTTTTTAGCCTGATATAAGAAGCATCTACCCAATTTGCATCATTAATTGTATTCATTGCCAGTCCTGCAGGAGTATTTAGTGCGGCGACGCCGGGATTTAGCCTTTGGAAATCAGCGATATCTTCCGCTTGCTTCCAATAATTGTTCAATACAAAACTAGGTTGATTCCCTGTATTACCCGATGCGGAAAAGGAACCTGGAGCAAATCCAAACTTATTTAGGTCCTGCCCAACCTGCTTGGTAAACTGTAGCAGGAAATCCAACGAAAATCCAAGGTAAGAAAAGGAATTCTGTAAACCGCCAAAGTAACGGGGAGACCTATCAACAATTAGTGTACGATCGCCTACTGATTCGGTTACCGATCCATCTGCCCTTTCGAAATTATACCTTCCGGTTTGGGGGTTTACCCCTAGATATTTAACAGTCTTCCATATGCTCAGGGAGCGGCCAACAACTAAGGTATTTGCATATGACGAAGAAGCAAGATCATCGTATCTTACCAATTTGTTTCTAGGAACAGAAAGATTCAAACTCGTACTCCATTGGAAGCGTTTGCCTCTGATGTTTTGAGTGTTTAAAAGGAGTTCAACACCACTATTACGCACCACTGCAGGGAAATTTCTAGAAATTGAGTTGAATCCAGTTGTAATAGGTAATGTAAATCTGGTTAGTTGGTTAGAAGACCTGTTTATGTAGTAATTCGCATTCAGTAGTATTTTATCAGAGAAGAAGCCCAGATCAATTCCCACATTGAACTTTGTCGTTTCTTCCCATTGAAGATAGGGATTACTCAATGAATTAACAGCCAAACTGGTTCCTCCCCCGTATGGAACCTCGAGAATCGGTGTGGTGTAGAGACTCAGGAACGAATAGTTTCCGATCTGGTCATTGCCAGTGGTACCATAACTTACTTTCAATTTTCCGAAACTCAGAAAGGGAATGTTTTTTTCAATTACTTGCTCACTACTGAAAATCCATGCCGCACCGATCCCATAAAAATTATGGAACAGGTTTTCACGGCCAAACCGGCTACTACCATCACGGCGTACCGTAATGTTCAGTAGGTATTTATCGTTTAAGTTATAACCTAGTCGGCCAAATGCAGCAGCATAATTTGCCGTATCCTGTATTGAGTTCTGAACGCTCACTGCTGTAGACGCATTGATGTTGGCCAATTGGCTATCATTGCTAAAGCCGACTGCATTTAATGCCATCAGATAATTGTTGCTTCGCTGAAATGTGGTGCCCACCAAAAAATTGAATTTTCCGAACTTGGTGATCATATCATAGGTCAACTGAGGTTCAATGACCCAGCTTGATGAGGTCTTGCTGGAAAATATTGACGAGCGGTTATTGGCAGTCACCGAGGGTGCAAAAAAAGATTGTGGCTGAAGTGAGGTCTCATCATTTGAAAGCTTGGTATATCCAAAAGTACTCTTCAAGCTCAGCGACTTCCATATCCGGTAACCTATTTCTCCGTTTGCCACTAAATTATTTGTGCTGACATTGTAGGTTCGCAGAATCCCTCTTAACGGGTTAGTCCAGGTCTCAATACCGGTTGGTAGTACTTCCCAGTTGAGTTTACCATCAGCATCATATAGTGCGGGTGCATTGGGTGCAATTCTAACCGCGGCTGAAGTTAGGTCTATACCTGGGAGTTTATTTTTATCTGTCAGGTAACTGGCGGTCATGGAGGCTTTGAACCTTTTGTCATTTGATGACTGGGTCAAACTTAAGTGGGCTCCTATTCGGTCATCGGAAAACTCCCCCGGCATCACAGTGGTCTCTTTGTGGTAGTTAACACCCATTATAATCTGTGTATTCTCATTTCCACCTGAAATAGTACCTTGCATATCTGTAAAACGCGCTTTTCCGCCGATGAGTTCCTCTTGCCAATCTGTAAATCGGTTTTGGTCCCAAAAGGTCAAATCGTAGTTGGTATTGTTCCTCACGCTGTTCAAAGTAGGGATTGCCAGTCCTTGAGACTCGTATGCTTCCTTTCTTAAGGAAAGATATTGTTCAGTATTTAGATTTTTCAGTTTCTTCGCCACCTCACCATAGCCAGATTGCAAATTTAAGGTTACACTGGTTTTACCAGCCCGGCCTTTTTTTGTAGTGATCAATATTGCCCCATTAGATGCCCTTGACCCATAAATAGCAGTGGCATCTGCATCTTTGAGTACATCTATACTTTCAATATCTTGCGGGTTGATAAAACTCAACGGATTGCTGATGCCACTGTTTGAATTACCTTGGATATTGCTTAGTGGAGTGAGTAAGGCTTGGGTGTATGGTACACCGTCAACGACATAGAATGGGATCGTTCCATTTGCGATACTGTTCTGCCCCTGAATCTGGACCTGTACACCGCTTCCGGCAAAACCAGTAACCTGCGTAATTACTATACCTGGCACCCTTCCCGCTAATGCAAGTAGGGGATTGTTTACGGGAGATTTCTCGATATCTGCTGCTTTGACTGAGCTTACATTGCCGGTACTAAGCCTTCTGGAAGTCTCTCCATACGCGATGACCTGAATTTCGTCGAGTTTAGTATTGGACAATCTGAGTCGGATATCACCAAAATTAGGTTCTACAGCCAATTCCACTCTTTCATAACCTATATAGCTGATGACAACCCGATCACCTTCAGCCACATCAGTCAGGATAAAGCCACCGTCATTACCTGTTTTTACAATTCTGCCTCCACCTTTGGTCTGTACAGTAACTCCAACTAGCGGCTGGCCTTTTTCATCCAAGATCCTGCCTTTGATATCAATAGCGGACAGTTTGTCGATAAGATGCTGAACAAAAGAAGGCGCCTTCTTTCTTATAATCGTCACTGATCCTCTCTCAATTTCAAAGGTAAGGTCCAGTCCTTTTATAGCGCTTGATACAGCCTGATCAACGGTGACATTCTCAACCCGGATATCAATTTGCTGAGTGGATGAGATTATTTTTCCGTCATAATAAATATCAAATCCACTCTGCCGGCGTATTTCCTTCAATACAGCTTCCAGCGAAGTGTTCTTCTTTGAGATCGTTATTCGCTGACCAAAAGTTGAGGCACTAACCTGCAAGAGAGAAGCTAGTAATATCACAAAGGTTAATCGCATAATTAGCAATATTTTCGGGTATAGCGGTGGACGTACACCAAGTTTCCCAGTATAATTTTTATACATTTGTTTAGTTTGTTAACAGAAGTACCATAACTTTCGAAGGGAGTGGTATTCTGTGGTTATCAGTTGATTTTAATTGATTTCGAACTTAAAGCCAGGGGTGCTATCGCACTTCTGGCTTATTTGTCTGCTTGCTGGTCTTTAATTGTATTTTTTTTCCATCTGAATATTTTAGGTTTAACAGTTGATTAGTTGATTTTTTATATCGATCGAAAGCTTATTATACGTGTTTGAGTGGTTCTAGCGTGAAACATAGACTTTCTTTCCTTCTACTCTAAAATGAACCTGACCGGAAGATTCAATCAGCCGTAATACTTCTGAGAGTTTTTTATCCATGGAAATCCATCCCCCGGATTCGATATCATCGGGGACAGAAGATTCAAAGATAAACTGGACATCATACCATCTTGCGATTTTCCTAGTTGCGGTTTTGAAATTTACGTGATTTAAGAAAAAATCACCGTTTTTCCAATCTATAGCTTTTTCCAGATCGGCCTTTGTGACTTTAAGATCTGCTCCGTTGTTGAGACTCTGTTCTCCCGGTTTTAGAAGTTTAGTCTGATTTGCATTACTGATCTTTATAGCCCCTTCAAGAAGGGTAGTTGTGATAACTTTTTCATCCAGATAGCTATTGATGTTGAAATGGGTTCCCAAAACCTCAACTTTCTGATCCTGAGTTTCGACGATAAACGGATGGGCTTTGTCCTTATAAATTTCAAAATAAGCTTCTCCAGTCAGTTTTACCACACGCTTTCCCCCAACATATAAGGTTGGGGAATAGCTGATGCTCGAGGAAGAATTCATCCAGATCCTTGTTTGATCCGGTAGTATTAAACTATACAACTCGCCAGTGGACGTAGACAATATGTTATTTAATGGCTCACTACTAATAGCGCGCTGGGAACCTCCTTGATATACTAATTGTCCATCTGCTGTTTTGACGATACTCACGTCTTCTTGTTTTGCGATCTCGCCGCTTGCTGCTTGGTCGAGCCTTATTTTTTTTCCATTGGCTAACGTTAGCGTAGCTCCTTTTTTTCCAGGTTGCACGTCATCTCTATAGGTCATATTTCCAGAACTGGTATCCTTGTGCAAATAGAAAATTGCAATGCCAAGGATTAATATGACCGATGCTGCAGCTATCGTAATTTTTGACCACATTGGATACTTACGAAGCTGTTTGTGCCGATTTGAATTTGAAATCACATAATTATAAATCTCTAGTTGTTTCTGTGTCTCTGGTACTGCATCACTTCGCTTTTTTGTATCCCAATCTATATCTATCATATCAAGCAAAATTTCGTCATTCTTGCGATCAATTACAGCTTCATCCCATTCCAGTAGTTCCTCACCGCTCAAGCAATTATTCTGGTATTGATCGTATAAATATTTTAGGCGGCTACTATTCATATCTTTGGTAATTATTAGCTGGCATTCGATAACAACTGTTTACCTATAGTCGAATGGCAAACAAATAAGATGTAATCGAATAGTAAAATAAATCACAACACCTTGTCAGTCAGTGGAATATTTTAAACCAACCTGAATAAGATAATTAAAACCGCTAAATCAGCATGTTGACGCAGGTAGGCCCTAAGAAATTTCAGTGCTAAAGACATGTGTTTTTGAACGGTGCCTTTGCTTATTTTCAATTGTTCCGCTACCTGTTCATAGGTGAGTTCCTGTTGATGGCAAAGTTGGTATACGATACGCTGCTGGTGAGGTAGCATTTGAATGCCTTCTTGTAAAATTTTTCTGGCTTCTCCCAATATAATTTTCTGTTCTATCCCTTCATCTTCTTCGCGCCAGCCTGATTGCAAGTCAAGTTTCCATCTCTTTTCGATGGCTGTCCTACGTAAAGTATCAATAGCTCGCCTTTTTGCAAATGTCTTAAGAAAGCTTTCAATATTACGTATTTTGATTATCTCATCACCTGATTGCCATAACCAAAGCATGACTTCCTGAACTACTTCCTCTGCAAGTTCTTTAGAATGAAGGACATGAAAGGCAAACTTGTAGGTCTTCGTAAAGTAGGTGTCGTAAATCTTCTTAAAGGACTGCTCATTCCCTTGTGCTATTTGCCCGAGCAATTCAGTTTCACTAAGGAGGAATTCATTTGTCCTAACTTTGCTCAAATCAATTATATAAATAGATTACGAATGTAAAAATTATATTTTAATCTTCAATCCATTGTTTGAAATCTCTTCAATGGGAGTTTAGGATACCTTCGGCTTTTTCGGAAGTCAAATAATGCCTAACTGATGGAGCAATCTGTAGGTAATTCCAATGAACATCCAGCTCCAATTAACGGTCAAATAGATATTGCGACGAAAAGGGTTCTTCCCCACTTTTGGTGGATATGTGGGTGTCAGCACTAATCTTTTTCTGAGCAAATTAAAGCGGGCCCTGCCATACATCTGCCGTTTGATAGTCTGCAGCTTATTTACGTTGCCTTCTACAGGGCCATTGCTCCAAAGCAAGCTGATCGCATTTTCGATGGATTGATAATCCCTTAACAGACCATTCGCAAAAGTTGCCATCTCTCTAATCCCTGAGTTCAGTACCTTCTCTATCCATCCCTGGAGTTGATTTCCCAACTTTTTCCATAAGATTTCGGAATCTATTACAATACCAAGTCGCGTTCTAAGCCACATGATGATTTACATAATTTGTCTATTAGCTTTTTCTGCGTTGCGGTAAGCCTGTTTTTAATATAATTGAAGTAGTTCTCGATCATCCTCCTGTCCTTGTAGGATTTACGGACTAATTTTCCGTCAACATGTATTTTCTAACAGTTTCCCTATGCATAACCAATTATCGATTTTTACAGTTCTAATGCTATGAAATTGATCTCTTGACAGTCTGAATATTAGTAGAGAATAATGATGAAGTTGAATTTACTTTTATACAGACAGAAATTCTTCTGTACTTTTTATCTCCGCATAGAAAAATTCCAATGCTGCTAAAAATGCGTGGTGAACATCATTGGCTCTTATAGTTTTACCGTTGATTTCTAAATCTCTTGATGCACAAGCGTCTCCAATTACTTTACATTTGTAGCCAAAGTCAAAGGCAGCTCTTGTGGTTGCATCCACACACATATGGGTCATCATTCCTGTAATAACAACTTCGGTTATATCATTTTCTTTTAAATATTCCCCAAGTCCTGTTTCTCTGAAACTGTTTGGATAATTTTTTTGAAAAACATTTTCTCCTGCAATTGGTTTTACATTTTCGTGAATTTCTACACCATGTGTTCCTTCTACAAAAACTGGCAAAGCTTCAGGATTAGCCGATGTGTGCTGAATGTGTGCAATGGGTAAACTATTTTTTCTAAAATATTCCAATACCTTACCTGCATTTAAACTTGCCTCTATTGGGTTTACTAATTCAAGTGCACCATTTTCAAAATAATCATTTTGAACGTCTATGATAATTAATGCTTGTTTGCTCATAACTAAAATATTTATTATAATACAAAATTAACATACATGGAGATGAGTAATTATACCAAATCAATGGGAAATGATACCATTTTGATAATCTAATAAAAATTCTGTAGTCGTCATCCCTGTTTGTTTCTTAAAGAATCGCATTAAATGGTTGGGCTCAGAAATATTGAGTTTGTAAGCAATCTCCGAAACTGTCATTTCAAAATGAATGAGGTAATCTTTGATTTCCACCAGCAACCTTTGCTTCAACAAATGAGTTGCCGTTACATTGAATTGGTCTTTCACGGATTTATTTAGCGTAATACGACTGATGTTCAATAAATCTGTATAATCGCTGATTCGTTGTTTGTTTTCGATATTTGTTTCAATCAGCTTTTTAAACTGGAAGGCATAATTGGTATCTTGATTTTTTAATGATAATTGATGTTTTTCCGCATACACTCTATTCAATTTTTGTAAAAGGTAATAGATTAGGGAACGGATGATATGCACACTGTCTATTCTGGTTTCCCGTAATTCTGTTTTAATTTCTGATAACAAAACGCAATACATATCGATGTTTTCTTTCTCAACCTGCATATTTAAAGGAAATTCTAACTGATAGAAATAAGACAATCGGTAAGTAAACAGTTTGTCGGAGAAAAAATCATTCAGAAAATCCTCTTTAAAAGCCAAAACCGTAAAATCAAAATCTTCCGCATCAAGTTTCCATTGGCGTTTTTGAAAAGGGGAAATAAAAATAATACTGTTATCCTCAACATTTATTTTTTGATAGTTGAGCGTAAGTTGACCACTACCATTCTTGAAAAAAACGATTTCAAAATAATCTGTATTAAACAATTTATGATTAAGGTATGTCTCTCCAATTTCATCAGAAGGAAGTACATTGAGCAGAAAATCTACCCCGCATTCTGTCTTGTTAAATTTTATTGTTTCCAACTATTCTCTTTTTATTATTAAATATAAAACCGAAATCACACAATTTTATTTTACTATTTCCTATTAATAAACCAGCGTATTGTATCCTTTATCATTCAGTTCAAACATATATATCAAGGCATTTGGAGTGATCATAATTCGTTTGTCAAGTTTTGATTTGTCAACTTTTAGAATATCTAAGGCATACTCGCAAATTACCAATTGTGCACCTGACTTTTCTGCTCTGTCAATCAATTCTATAAGTTCTTTATTTTCTACGATTTCTTTTGCTAAAATACCGACTATCACAATTTCAAAAGTCAATCCGTTTTCTTTTAGCTTTAGTGATTCTACGGTTTCTACGGTGGTATTAAAATGCTTAACGTCTGAAATCATTACTGCCAATTTCTTTTTAGCGCCTTTGTATTCTACTTTATTTCCAAAAGTTTGGGTTTGCGCATTGCTGTAATTTGAAATGAAAATTAAAGCTATTATTAAAATTAATGTTGATAAAAAATTTGTTTTCATTATAAATATTTTAGTTTAATTAAAAAATACACACTCTAAAACGAGAAATCATAAGATTGATTTTGAGCTTCTTGAAAAATAACGGATACCTAGAGCCTATTCTTAGTCTTTTAGAAGTTGATTGATTTCCTCATAGAAAGAATCTTTGCTATAATCTGCCATTCCTGCGTGATGCATTCTTATTTTTCCGGTTTTGTCCAAAATTACGGTTGTTGGGAGTGAACCGCTGAAATATTCATTGGGAATATTTCCGTTTGGAATTAAAAATGGAATAGTAAATTTTTCTTTCTCAAGGTAATGTTTTCCGGCTTGTGGTTCATCATCTAAATTTATCGTGATAAAAACGAGCTCATCATTTCCCTCATATTTTTCGTAAAACTTCTGAATCGACGGAAATTCTGCCCTGCAAGGCGGACACCAAGATGCCCAGAAATTAATAAAAACCACTTTGCCTTTCAGTTCAGAAACATTGATTAATTGTCCGCTTTCATCTTTTACGCTGAAACTTTCAGAGATGGTTGCAATATTTTCATTAGCAGGTTTTTCAACATTTTTCTCCTCAATTTTTGAATTAAGTAAACCTGTTGAAATAATCTGTCTCATCAACCACGCTTTTGCGTCTGGGCTTACCAATAACAAAACGAATATTGCAAATAAAAGCGTTACGCTCCAGTTTTTTTTGAGCCATATTTTGAATTTTTCCATTTTTTTTGCTTTTAAATTATCTGATTAATTTTTGATAACAGTTATCTTTTCTTGCCATTTTACACCGCTGATATCCAACAATTCTAAGGTGTATTTTCCTTCTAAAGTTGTAAAAATAGTTTCCTTAAAATTTAATGATGCTTTTGCACCCAAAGGCAATATCAAACTGTGTTTTCCGGGTTTTACCTTTGCTACATACTCATTTTTAATGTGCGCAGAAGTCAATTGTGAAAGTTGCGTTTGCGTTTGTTCAAAAACCGTATTTCCATTTTCATCCATCAATTTTATGCCTATCAAAAACGAGCCATATACATCGGCACCCTCATCCCTGAAAACGATAAAAGACAACGTATCATTCTGAATTTTTGCATTGCTAATACTTACGTGCGGACGAACGGAGAGGTTGTGCAAAGTTCCATAAACGCCACCGTGAAAATATTGATTGGTAAATAATGTCAAACCAAAAATAAAAATAGCACCCACCAAGACCGTTTGGTTCAGTACTTTTTCTGTTAATGGCAACATTCCAGAACCTAGAAATTGAAACCATTTTGTGCTCGCAAATGATTTGTTTTTTCGAATAAAATATTCGTCAAAAGAATATTTTCCGCCACCTGAAAGGAAAATGGTAAACCCAGAAGCAACACCCAAAACGCCAATTTGCCACTCGTCTAAACAGGTCGTTCCGAGCCAGCCGGAACCCAATAAAATTCCCAGTGCCAAACTGAAAACGCCAATGCTCATCAATCTGGTAAAAACGCCGAGTATAAATAAAAGTCCTACAATTCCCTCTATAATTGTGAAGGAAATCATTGCCCACCAAAGACTTTCAGGGTTGGAAACAAGGTGTTCGATAATGGGTTTTATGCCCAAAGCATTGGGTAAAAAGTGATTGAACTTTTCACCGATATATCCTGCCTCATCAGGATTGAGTTTGTTCTCTAAAATTAATCTTCTCCAAAACGCGGAAAAGTAGGTCCAGCCGGCCACCCAGCGCAATGCCGTGGTAAACATTCCGGCATACGAATATGTTTGATTGTTCATTGTTTTGAATTAAAATTTGATAAAATAAAATGCATAAAGCTTCAATAAAAAGATATTGAAGTGGCTAAATTTTAATCAAAAAATCAAATCAAATATTGCTCGTGAAGAATATAAATGGGAATCGATGCAGTAAATTCAACATCTGCAAAAGGCGAAAAAATGAAGTATGAAACTTCAGATGAATATTGAATACTTCCAGATTTATAATTAAATTTCTGTACCTCTTTTTTCTTACAAGAAACCGAATTATTGTTGCTTTCTGTCTTTGAAAAACTCGAACAAACGACAGATTTATTGGGCTTTTCTGCCTGTCCCAAATCTGAAACAGGGATATTTAAAACTTCTTTAAAATCTTTTTTCACAGCACAAGGAAGACCCACCATAAAAGTCATCAAAATGACGATAACTTTTGTAAAAAATGGTCTGATGCTGATTTTCATTTTAGATGTTTTGTTTTTTAAACTTTACAAAAGTAATTAATTTGTTTTGAAGGAGGTTTTGATGAGGTTGATTAATATTTAATGTGGCAACTTCCCCGTAAGCAAACCATAAGCCCAAGTACCTGCAATGGCAGTTAATAACGTTATTGCTGATGTTCTATTAAAACTTCTAACACGTATATTCTCATTTGTTTTCGTTAATCAATCTTTCTAGTTCATTTGCAGGAAATACGCCAGATTGTCGCCAGCGGATTTCTCCGTTTTTAAATATGATCAGTGTAGGTATGCCTCGAACCTGATACGCTGCCGCCGCCTGCGGGTTCTTGTCCACATCAATTTTAATGATGCTTGCCTTATTGCCTATACGCTGTTTTAATTCTTCCAGAATGGGCGACATCATTTTGCAGGGGCCGCACCATTCGGCAAAGAAATCTACCAATACAGGTTTGTCGCTGTTAATTATTTCTTGAAACGTCATATTGCTTTTTGTCTTTTTTAAATATTGATAAGAGAAGCCCACCCATAACCGAACCGTAGATAGTACTATTTATAGGGTTAGAAGTAATGGCACAACTGCCCGTACTGCATCCGATAAATTTCCAATAGAAATAGCCTGCGACTGCACCAATAGCTATACCCAATATTGTATACAAATGTTTCTTACCGTATTTCTTCATAAGTTGTTTCATCTAGTTTTTTAGTACTTCTTGAAATAGGGGTATTGCAGCCTGATACACCACAGCAACCGATATTCATCAAAGGCATCAATGAGAACAGACTTCCCATAGTCACCAGTAACCACTGCTGCTCCATGATTCCCTGCACAATAATAAAAATGCCCAATGCTAATCGTAGCAACCGCATGTAATTCCAATTTCTCAAATATCTATTCATTTTCTTATGTGTTTTGATTAACTGCTTTAATTTACGTTGTGACACGTAACAGCTTTGATGGTCAGGTGAAAAGCGTTATGCGCTAAAATGCTTTTGTACTGCTGTTCTGGTTTTTAAACAGATATCTCCGGTATTTTCGCTACTATGCGAATTCCTAATGCGGATTCCAAAAGTGTAAAGTCCACATATCCGGCTCTTTCGAACAGTTTTTCCCAGCCATGTTTGCTTCCTCCAGAATGTGGTGTGAAGGAACAGATCAACTTTGATCCCGGCAGCAGTACACGTTTGAGCTCGATTAATCCATTCAACGGTTCATTCCAAAAATGCATATTATCCATCGCGATTGCACCATTAAAATAATCATCATCAAAAGGTAGATTTTCTACGGTTCCCTTTATAAGAGTGATTTTTCCTGAAACTATAGAATCTTTGTTACGCTCACTGGCAAGACGATGCATTAGTTCGGAAGGATCAATTCCTACAATAGTACCTTGCGATACCGTTTTTGCCAAAGTTTCTAAACCTATTCCGGGTCCAAATCCTATTTCAATAACACGATCTTTTTGCCCAAGACCAAGAAATGGGATCGCTTCACGAGCCATCGCATCACCTAAATCTACCATCATCTCGGCTCCTTTTTCGCCCGACTTGCCTTCTGGAACAACAAACATTCGGTACATATCTAACATTATTTTGTTGATTTTTTAGAAAGAAGACTATTTGTGACTTATAAAATTAATCACACTTACCATCAACCGTACAACTTTTTCCTTCTGTAATTTCTAATATAGCTTCAGGATTAGACTTTCTCCATTCGACAAAAGACTTGTTCAAAGTTTCTAAAAAAGCTTCTGCTGGTTGAGCTCCAGAAACTGCGTATTTTCTATCGAAAACAAAAAATGGAACGCCCGTAACTCCTATATTTTGGGCTTCCTGGATATCCTGAGCTATTTCATACTTGTATTTTTCATCCTCTAAATTGGCTTTGATTTCGCTTTCGTCCAAACCAAAATCTTTACCCAATTGAACTAAGGTCTCTGTATCAGCAATATTTTTTCCTTCAATAAAAAATGCTTTGAATAATCGTTCTTCAGCTTCGCTGCCCAGATTTTTTAACTTTGCAAACTGTATCAATTGATGGGCTTTTAGCGAATTGACAATTATTGATTGATCTAAATGATAATCTAGTCCTACCTGCGTTGCCATTTGTGTTACATTGGACAACATTCCCTGGACTTGCTCTACAGCCATTCCTTTTCGTTTCACCAAATAATCGGTATAGCTTTCCGTAGCAACTTCGGGAATTGCAGGATCCAATTGAAAACTTTTCCAGATTACTTCAATGTTCTTCTTATCTGCAAATTGTTCTAAAGCCGTTTCAAAATTTCTTTTTCCGATGTAACAAAACGGACAAATTACATCACTCCAGATTTCTATTTTCATTTAAGAGATTTTTTGTTTATTTCAAATGGGTTAGCTCCATAACAAGTTAAAGTTTTGGTTATAACTGATTTTATGATACCAAAGTAGCTTCTAAACTAATTTCAACATTAAGGGCATTACCCACAGGACACATTTCTTTGGCTTTCAAGGCAAAATTTTGGAACTGTTCCTCTGTTATATCAGCGATCTTAGCTTGTACGGTCAAAATTGATTTTGTAATTACATTGTTGTTCAGCGCTAATGAAACGGTTGTTTCAATTTGATTATCAGCAGAAAATCCGTTTTCTGACAGAATGTAACTCAATGTCATTGTATAACAGGCAGCGTGAGCGGAAGCCAGTAATTGTTCCGGATTTGTAAAACTTTCATTGTCTTTAGCAAATGAAGGTTTGAAAGCTGTATTATTTATTGCGGAATCAGTCACATTAAACTGTCCTTTTCCTTCTTTAAAACTTCCTTGCCAAACGGCTTTAATCCTTGTTTCCATAAACTTAATTCTACTAAAATTTTTATAGTACAAAGTTACCGGCTCTTGAAATTTCACACAATGGATATAGAACTCATTGTATAGGACATTTTGCCCAATGCTTATTTTGGTTTGTTATTATCGGTTTTGGTTCTTATAAGTGAACCTTAAAGCTCTTGGCAGTCAAATCCATTGTCTTTCAGTATTTTAATTGTCGGTTGAGCAATTTCGCTTAAGCTATCTATGCGCAAAATATTGTCGCAGTCTTCAAGGTCAAAATTCCATTTTGTAATTTCGAGATGTGTGTCAAGAAGTGGTTTAAGTGTTTCTATTTCTTTCTCATTTGTCACATTCGTTTTAAATACCGAAATCATTTGTCACCTTTTTGTTCGATTACAATTTTTTCAAGATCAGACCAAGCTCCACCATTAAAAACATTTTTATATCCTTTTTCCTTTAAAAGCGTCTCCACTTTTACACTTCTCAAACCATGAGAACAAGTAGTGATGTAGGTTTTATTGGTGTCAAGTTCAATGTATCTTTCCCGAATTGTTCCTAGTGGGATATTTATCGAACCATCAATATGACCTGTTTTATACTCGTATTCGGTTCGAACATCTAAAATTATTGCTCCATTTTCTATCTTTTCGGAAAGTCCGTTGTCAAGTTTCGCAAAGCGATAGGTGCGGTAAGAAATATAGATTAAAAGAATTGCACCCAAAATAATGTATAACGTTTTCATAGTTTGCTTAAAATTTTATGGTCAATGTAAAACGTTCCGAATGGAATAAAACAAGCCAAAATAATTTTCCAGGTCGTGGTTTTAAATTTCCAATTCTGCTCTACAGCTACACTTAAAGTATTGAAGAGGAATAGTAAGAATATAGCTCCGTGAATTGGTCCAAGAATCTTTGAAAAAGCTGGATTGTCAAAATAATGTTTCATCGGTGACGCAATAAAAATGAGCACCAGTAAGGAAACTCCTTCAAGAAAACCAATAATGCGTAATCTTCCGATTTTTGTTTTGAATAAATGTATCATACTATCTAAAATAAGGTCTGTTTGCTAAGGGTGAAAATGGCCAGGGAATGGCTATGAAAATGATGATAAGGGAAACCGAAAACCAAACCAACATTGTTTTGAATTTTTCTTTGTCGGTTGTTTTTCTTTTTGATAATGCAGAACCAATGGTAATTAAAATGATTGCGGTTAGCATTAAAATCAGGTGAAGTAGGCCAAAAAATGTAAGGTCTAAATTTTGGATGGCTTCATTGAAGTTTTGCCAAAAGTATTTGATTATCGGACTTTGGGTGTACAATATAATCCCAATTAGAAGCTGAATGTGTGCTATTGTAGCTGTCCAATGCCGGACGGCATTATCTGTTTTGGAAAATTGGGCGTTCGAAGAATAACCTCTGTATGCCCGATAAATTGCGTAAACTATACTTGCTAAAACAAGCCAACGCATGATGGAATGGTAAAAGGTAAGTGTTTGAAACATCGTAAATTTTATTTAACGATGCAAAGATATTAAAAACATACTAAGTGGTATGTTTTTATGTAAAATATTTTATCCTAAGCTATTTAGATAAATTTTTAGCTCTTTTAGGTACGAATGGTAACAGTCAGTATTATTATAAACCTTACCAAAATTTCTGATTCCCCAATATCCCGACATAATAAAATAGGCTACCTGCTGCGGATTTACACTATCTCTTACCGTTCCATTTTCTTTGGCGATTTTTATACTATTTTCTATTGTTTGTTGCCATTCTAAAGTCAGTTCAGCCAGAGCTTTTCCAAATTCAATATTCCAGGGAGTCATTTCCTGTGTTAAATTTCCTGCCGGACAACCATACTCTAGCTTTAGAAACGGATTTTCAAGAAGTAATGCTTTCGTCATATCGTAAATTTCCTTGATTGGATTTTTAGCATTTTGCAATGGTTTAATGAAATCATTTTTCATTGTCGGTTTCAAAATTTCATTAATTATTGCCAAACCCATTTCATCTTTGGTCTTGAAATGATAGTAAAATGCACCTTTTGTAACTTTGGTTGTAGCAATAATTTCATCAATACTTGTCGTTTGATAGCCTTTGGTATAAATCAATTCAAATGCTTTTTGAAGAATTGTATTCCGTGTTGTGGATGCTTTTGTCATAAAAGATACTAATTAGTATGAAATACGAAGTACGCACAATTTTATTAGTTTGGCAAGCTTTGAAAACGACTATCGAATTTTTTTGGAGTTTTTTAAGAGCTCACTACCCGTCTCTTTGTAGTCTATGTTTATCTCAGAGTTCTATTTTCCTCTCTCTAATTTTCGTTTGCTGTTTTTCTAAATTCAATTGGAGATTTTCCAGTTTGTATTCTAAAAAAACGCACAAAATAAGATTGGTCTTCATATCCGAGCTGGGCAGCAATTTCCTTTATAGTGAGGTCGGTATTGACAAGCAATTTCTTTGCCTGAAGTATAATCCTGTTTTTGATAATGGTATTAGGCGATATTCCTTTTTCATCTACAATTTTTCTGTATAAAGTTTTGGGACTGATATAAAGTAGTTCCGCATATTGTGCAACACCATGATATCGATAGTAATTTTCTTCAACCAAATGGCTGAATTTTCGCGTTACCGCATCCTCTATTGTTCCCAATCCTTTTTGTTCAGGCGACCTAGCAAGCCACGCTCTACTTGCTGTGATGATCAACTCCTTCAATTTTGTTCTTGTCATTTCTTCTGTCCAGTAATCATCTTTATTCAATTCCTCCTTTATCTCGTCAGCAATCCTGCTGAACGATCTATTTTCGTTATCAGTTAATGTAATGTACGGTGTTTCAAAAACATTGTTGAACAGAATTCCGTCACAAGTCAGCTCTTTGTCGTGGAAGGCAATACAATAAAACTCGGGATTGAAATAAATCAGTGCCCCTTTACTATTATCCTCAATTTGGAAATGTTGTCCCACACTAAAAAAAAATAAAGTATCCTGTTCTGTTTTATACTCAACAAAATCAGTAATTACGGAACTTCCCGCTTGTGCGTAAAGAACGATGTAGCAGTCGTTCGATTTTCGGCATGGCAGCGAAAAACCATCCGCCGGACTAGTGGTGTCAAAATCTAAATAACCGATTTTCTTGCTTCCAAATGATTTTAAAATTTCCATAAATAGATACTAATATTATTTCGATTTAGATATACAAAAATACTTTATTTGCCACTAATGGCTCGTTCGGTTCATAGATAAAAAAAGGGCGGTAAAGCTTTAAAACCAACCGTCCATTTTCAAATTTTAAAAGGATTTACTTTCCCCAAAACTCGTCTTCAGCAGATTGGTCTTCAGAAAACAACCAAACCTGTACAATTTTTTCATCCACCACTTCAAACAGATCCACACCATTCATATCCACTGTTCTTTCTCCAATTTTACCGCTAAAACGTGTTGGAAATGAAACTAAATTCCCGTTAGCCATTAAGGCGCTTGTAGGTTCTATCACCAATGAACCTTGTGTGGCTGCCATCATATCGCCAAGCATTTTGCCAATAGCATCCAGACCTGTTTTGGTTCCAGCAAACTGATGGTTTCCCGGTTGGTGCCATTTGGCGTCTGGACTAAAATGTGAAAAGGCGGTAGGAATGTCTCCTTGCGAAAGGGATACTGAATAAGCCGTTACTACTTCTATTGCTGTCATAATATTTGGTTTTAAAATTTCTAATTATTAATACTTTTTTTATTTTCCGAAAAATTCATCATCTACTGACTGGTCATCTGAGAATGTCCAAACCTGAATGATTTTTCCATCTTTTACTTCGAAAAGATCAAGACCGCCCAGATCCATAATTTTAGTTTCTGTTTTAGCGGTAAACCATACCGGAACTGCTATCAGATTTCCACTTTCTAACATCGGTCCGTTAGGTCTAACCTGCATATTTCCAGATGTATGGCTCATTATACCTTGAAACATTTGGATAATTTCACTGAGATTATTCTTCAATCCGGCAAACTGATTGTCTCCCGGCTGGCACCACTTGGTGTCCGGAGTAAATGATGAAAGTGCTTTTTCTAATTCACCTTTGCCTAATGCCTCAAAGTATGAAGCAACAACTTCTTTCGCTTTCATATATAGTTTGTTTATTTGATAAAATAATTTTTATTCTCTTTGGCCCATTCCGCTAAAGAAGTCATTTTTACAGGAAGCGTTTCCAGTATTTCGTTCATTTGAGGATTGAATTTTGAAGGATATTCCGATGCGTTTTGAAGCATTTCGTAATAAGCTGCAACGCTGTTTGCTCCTGCTTCACCCACCATTGGTTTTAATATATCGCCAAATTCTTTCGGCTTCTGCGGATAATAAACGATTTCTTCGCCTGTACCTTTAGAAAACGCTGTAGCCAAATCATTGCCTTTTAAATTTTCTAACCCGCTGATCTTAAAACTATCTGCTTTTAAATTTTCATTATAAATAGCTTCAACCACAAAAGCACTCACATCTCTGGAAGCTATCCAACCGATGGGCATTGCCTCTGGCGTAGGATAAGCTAATTTTTTCTCATTTGTTATGAAAGGGGCACAAAATGGTCCCATCATATTTTCCATATAAATAGTTGGTTCGATGATTACATAATCCACACCGCTATTTTTTAAATAATCCAGAACATCCAATTTCACATCATCTACCGGAGAACCTATTTTTTGAGTTTCTAACCAGCCACTTGTATTCCAAACAATTTTTTTTACGCCATTTGCTTTTGCTGCGTCAATTACATTTTTGGAATATTGAAAACCCTCAGAAGGATTGGGAAGCGATACAGGTATCATAAAGGCAATTGCATCCACACCGTTGGTAATTTCGTTAATTTTATCAGCATCAGCTAAGTTTGCCAAAACCGGCGTTGCTCCCGCCTGTGCCAACTTTTCAAAACTATTTTCTGAGCTTGTCGCAGCAATCACTTCTGCTCCTTTTTTCTTTGCTTCACCTATGACGTTGAATTGTTGAGAGCCTGTAGCTCCAAATACTAATATTCTCATTTTGTATTCTTATGTTTAATAATTAAAATGTGTATGATTGCCCATCTTCAGGAACGTTCACTTTATCGGTCATTCCTTTTTCAGAAAGAAATTCCTTTAATTCTTTTCGCGTAAGCGTATTGTGGTTTACACCTTCCATGTGGCTTACCACAATTGTTGCATTTGGAATCGCCTTATGTACTTCGTTGATGTCTTTTTTATTCATAATAACCTGTCCTCCGAAAGCAAACTGGTTGTTCCCGCCATTCAGAACCACTATTTCTGGTTTATGTAAATCGATTGCTTCTTGGACGCCTTGGTACCAGACGGTATCGGCTGCTATGTACAAGGTTTTTTCTGTTTGGTGTTTTAGCACTAGGCCGCAGACTAATCCTGCAATCTTCAAAATATAACCTTTCCCGTGTTGGGCTTTTGTTCTGTTCAGCTTTATGTCTTCAACTGAAGAATTTTCACCAAGAACTTCTACATTAGAAAAACCTGATTTTTCTATTTTTAGTTTATCGGTGTGATCCTGGACAAATATTTTAATTCCTTTAGGCAAGATACGAACAGCTTCTTTATCCCAATGGTCTGGATGCAGGTGACTGACAAATACAAAGTCAACATCTTTGATGATTTCTTCTTTAGCGTAAGGTAAATTGTTTAAAGGGTTTTTTTTGAAACTCCAATTTTTAGCCGGAATAAATGCAGGTAGCGTTCCTTTGTCAGACAGCATTGGGTCAATCAAAATTTTCTTTCCTGCATATTCTACAATTAGCGTTGCATTTCGTATTTGCTGAATTTTCATTTATAGTACGATTTTAAATTAGAACATTGGAGTGTTATTTGCCGGTGCATCCGGCATCTGCATCATAGCATCCCAGTGTTCGGGTAACTTTCCATTCTTAATACGATATATACCGATAAACCTCTATTCTTTTCCTGCCATCTCCCTACGGGAATGACGAATAACCATATTGTCTTCCGCCACAATGTGCTTAAATCCTACTTTTTGTTTTGGCACACCATTCGAGACAAGCATTTGTACAACTGCTTTTACGCTTTCAGGTCTATCAGGAACGGTTGGATTATGCTGTAGAAAATCCTTACCCATTAATTCGTCGACCCCGGGGATATCTAAATCACCAAAAATTATTTGGTAAGCCGTAATAGCTATATTTTTGTTAGTCTCTGTCTGTGTCATCGCGCCATATCTTAAGATAATATTTGCACAAAAATATATTACTGCTTACCTTTGAACAAGTACTTACCTATAAGTTTGGTACTTACTAATTGGTTAGAATTATTGATTATCAATGAAAAAAAACTTAAAAGTAAATCCTCCTTGCGATGATAGCTGCCCTGTTCGGGCATCCTTAACCTTACTAGGTGGTAAATGGACATTAATGATATTGTTCCAAATCAACGAAGGCGTAATGCGGTATGGTGAATTGAAAAGAGCTGTTACTGGCATTAGCGAAAAAATGCTGATTCAGGAATTGAATATGCTTGTTGAGCATAAGCTTGTCACCAAAAAAGTCTATCCACAAATTCCGCCTAAAGTAGAATACCGATTGACTGAATTGGGGATGAAGACTATGCCTATTGTGGATCAGTTGGCTCAATTCGGGCTGGAAAATTTAGTTTAATACTGCCTTTAAATTAATGTCGACTAGGGTATATTATGATAACTTCATAAAAAGTTTTTGCATCTAATGAGTTTTAACGATGATCGGCAAAGATATTCATCTATTAAAATTATGACATTGAATTAGTCGTGGTTCATTGGCACTTCGGACAACAGAACCACGGAATACTTCCTTTCAAATGTTTGCAGATCGACACCAGGCTTACTGAAAACGTATATTCTGAGGGTTCTTATTTCCAATTGCCTGTAAAAGATTTGATTTTTTTTTAATGAGCGATTTAGCACGATGAAACAACTACTAAAGTTGTTCTATTACCTGCCGGTATACCAAAAAAGTTGGTATCTCCCATAAGTGCATTGGGAACATCATTTAGCGAAGGTTACCAATGCCAGGAAAGGCCAGAATAGAAATGTGAGATAAGCGAAAAATAGTAGACTTTCCACAAAAACGAAATATTCAATATCATAATGCCAATGAAAGAAAGCCACCCAAATTGCTCTTCTGTTTTCGTTCCTGGCCGTACCAATCTGAACTGAAAGCTGCACCAAAAGTGAACTCCCTGTAGGTTACCCCAGTACGAATCGCTATACCACTTTTTTGATGCAGATAGCTCTTCGGGTTGTTTACATACATTCCTTGAACTCGAGAATATAAATTAATCTTCTGATTAATTTTGGGCTTGTGTTCAACCATCCCAAACATCTCCATATCGGGAGTCGATGAAATATCAGTTCTGGGGAAGAGTACTATAGTCCATAATGGGCTAGCAAAAGTATACATTACCCCTGCAGTTGGCCTCATGCCAGTCATTGGTGTGTAGTGAAAGCCAGCATTGACTGTAAACCCCTTGTAAATTCCATACGTTACATGTCCCTGCATCATCATATCGTCAACGCGATTCTGGCCCCATTCACCAATAATACTATTCACCGTAAAAATGCCTAAATTTGGAATAGAGTGAAATTTTTTACTGATCATCATCTGAGCATATGTGCCTCTGCTGCCAACCATCGTTTCCAGGATCACAGGAGGATTCTTAAGTTTTGGTAATTCTTGAGAAAATATTACCTGACTCGTCATTGAAAGTAAGATAGTTAATAAATTTTTTATTTTAAGTAGATACATATGATCGTTGTTTATTAGCTTGGACTACGCAAATGCTTAGTCGAATCATGATTCTGGAACGGATAAATAGGGAAGTTAGAAAATCTGCTATTATCAGGTTGCCCAAATAGGGGGCAGATCTATCAAAAAAATTAATTGAGCATATCATTACTACTTTGATGTATAACATATTTACCACCTCCGGTAAATATCAGAGATAAGCCCCCTCCAAGAAACAATAAATTCAGTTCAGCCATTAAACCTCCATATTTACCGATGGAAAATGTTGTCCAACCAAATGCCAAAAAAAGTGTGCTGACCATTACTAAAACAATTGCAAGCCCAGAAAGCCGTGTAAAGATGCCCAATATCATTAACACGGGAGCTATTAATTCACATAAAGGGATACCAATCCACAAAACTTCAGGTAGTCCATGCTCCGCTAGAATTCCTTTAATAGCATCATGACCATGTAGGACTTTCGCAATACCGTGAAAAAGCATTAATCCGCCTACAGAGAGACGCAAAATTAGAATCCCCAAATCGACACTGGCGACTTTTGTCAAATTACTCATATATTTATTCGTTTAATTTTTCTTTTTTTAAATCACAATCGATATTATCGATCGATACATATATCTGCTATAAGGATAATCTGCAGAACTACGACATTCTGCTTCTACAGCGAAAAACATGTTGCTGCAGGAAGCTTCAAACAGCAAAGTATTATACTCTTACAGTCCATTCAGATTTCACTATTAAATTTAAGTGCACAAAATCATTTTGTTAAATCAAGTATGTGAGCAAGATTCTAAACAGCACTGTTTGGTATATCGAAAGGTACTTCAATCTTAATCATTTCCCATTCAACTATAATTTTTCCTTTGTTTGAATCTAGCGGTAATATGGAATACCTCAGACGCTCGACTAAGCTATTAGAAATAGGTTTTACCTCTACGCGAATGATATCATCACGTTCAGAGTACTCATCGGCTAAATGCTGTCTGTGGTTTTTATTTAGAATGAATGTCCACATTTCTTTACCCGGTATAGTAAAGATCGCATACTTACCTGCTTCAATCTTTTGGTTTACGATTATAATTGGATTGTTGATTTCAAGTGTTGTTGCTTCATGTGCTCCGGTGACCCAGACCTTTTCGTATGGAACCAAGCCACCCCAAATTACGCGTCCCTTTACGCCAGGGGAACTATATTGCATGTGCAGATGTACGCCAGATATTGTTCTCATAATAACCATCTTAGGACTACCTTTGAGGGTATCGTTCTTGATCAGCCCCTTATTGACGCTATCAATGTACTTACGTTTAGAAGGAGATGAGGACTCCATGTGATGGCCTTCGTGACCAGTTACTGCGAGGCTATCAGTTGCCTCTTGGCCTGAATTTGAAAAATTCTTGCAGGATGTAAAACACAAACAAGCAAAAAAATACAACATTGTTTTTTTCATTATTAAGTCTTTAGTTATATTGGCAACTGTTAATATTAGAATTCAGAAAATCGTTTGTCCTTTATGAATTCATGATCTGTTAATGTCTTTAAAAAGGAAATGAGCACTTTTTTTTCTTCAGTATTTATTGATAAGCCCGGCTTACTTCTTTTACGTAAAACAGAATCTAGCGTTTCACTGGGTTTAATTCCAGAATTATAGTGCTCTAAAACAGCTTCAAGGGTTGAAATGCTACCGTCATGCATATACGGGGCTGTAAGTTCGACATTACGGAGGCTTGGCACCTTAAATTTACCAATATCTGAATCTTTAAGCGTTATCTCCTGTCGCCCTTTGTCAAAACGAAAGTCGTCAGTTGAACCATTATTACGAAAAGTTCCATCTGTGAATAGATCGGTTGCATGACAAGTGCTACATTTGTCCTTAAAGACTTTAAGTCCTTCCAATTCATTTGCATTCAGTTGGACTCCTTCTTTTCTTTTATATCGATCATAACGGCTATTCGCCGAGACCATAGTTGCAAGAAACTGCGAAATACTTTTTAAAAACAAGTGAGTTGAAATTGAATCCGCATTATAGGTCTCCTTAAATCTATCTCTATATCCTCGCGAAGCATTCAGTTTCTTCAAAACATGGCCTAGTTTTTCACCCATTTCAACTTCATTTTCTATAGCATTCAATGGGCTTAAGTCCAAATCGGATACGCCCCCATCCCAAAAAAATGAATTGCTAAAGATCAGATTCATCAATGGCAATGCGTTACGCCGTCCGATCCTGTTTTCTACGCCGTGGCTAAAATCATGATCCTGCTGTATGAAAGCCGAAACTTGCTGGTGGCAGGAACCACAAGACGTTGAGCCGTCAATAGAAAGGACACCATCATAAAAAAGTTGTCTACCTAACTCTACGCCTTTCCGGGTAATTTTATTCTTTTCAAGATCGTAAACCGGTAAGGGAAAATTTGATGGGATAGTTATTTTTATTAGTTGATCCTCATCATAAATGGTAAAGGCACTCACTATCACAAGAGACAAGGTCAAAAAAATGATATAAACTGATCTTGCTTTTTTCATGATTAGTTGTAGGAAACCTTTCCTAGTTTAAAACACGTAATGTAGTTATCAGCGATACTGGTAGATATTTCACCCCACATTACCGAGGGGTTTCGAGCAATTGTTATCGGTGTTTGAGCATCAAATAAGCCCGCTAAGTCAAGATCTACATTAATTGTCGGAACTTTGGATTTAGTAACTAGAAGTTCTTTTAGAGGAAATTCCTTTGTTCTTATACTATTTATTGTTTTTGTATTAAAACCTCCAAAGCCACCAACATGGTAGGCAAATTTATTTTTCTGCCGATCTGGAGCAGCTGGAGAGGTTCCTTCCATTTTAAAGAAAATGTAACCCGAATTCCATACCCAATACATTCCTGTAGCTATTCCCCCGACATCTAATGCACCAGTTCTTTTACTGATATCCATAGTATTTCGCAAACTATCAACTCCAACCGTCAGTGTGATCGCACTGTACTTCCCATTTGGAATGTTTTTCAAAATGACTTTTTTAGTTTCTGGTTCTGATTCCTTTATCAAGAAATATGAGCTATCCTGAGGCACAACATATGTAGAACCATCCTTTCTTGTTAAACGGATATTGCTTATAAAATAATTAAGCATGGAAAATTTCACTTTTTCGCCATGAGAATTTGTAAATTCTTTCGAGAAATCGATTTCTTCACCTTTAAACAAATGATTAAAATTGATCGTCAAACTTCCCTTCTCTTCTTTTTTCATGGTGAAGCCAAACAGCATACCAGTGGTTAACAATAATAAAATATGCTTTATGCTAAAATTCATATTGGTTTTTTTTGATTATTTATTCTTAAGTTTCTTCAAACAAATCTAGACTATCAATGATCAATAAAATCTTATTAGACCGGACAAGTATTTCGTTTATTGTCACATCACAACTGATAAATCAATGATTGATATCGAAAATCAATCATTGAGGTCTAAGAATATATTTTAAGTATTAAAAGTCTTGGGTAGATGCGTTTGCGGTTGATCTATTAAAACTAGAAGTCTAATCCACGATTTACGGGTTACTCTTGAAAACTTCCTTTACCACCTCCCTCCTGTATAGACTCAAGCATATACTTGGTATATGTTTGATATAGTTCAATTGATGGATTCCCTATCGAACGATTGCCTGGCAACGATGATCAGCATAAGAACCCAGCAAAATACGCTTATCATAAATGGATATCACGCTATTTCAGGAATACTAAACTTGAACCGAGCCGACATATCTTTGACTTGAGCAAATTGCGTTATTCAATCCGCTTATTTCGAAATTCAATTCAATAGCGCCACATAGTAGGAGAGTTCAATTTTTAAAGGTTAAGTTTGCAACTAATTATGTTCAGACGCGCTATAGCTACATTTTTATTATGTTCACTGATTTTCTCGAATTTCAGCAGGCTATACATTTATACTGCTTTTGAACTAAATCAGGATTACATTGCCAAAAATCTGTGCGAGAACCGTGATAAGCCGGAAAAGCATTGCAATGGTAAATGCTACCTCTCTAAAAAAATAAAACAAGCTGAAGAGAAGGAAAAAAAGCAGGAACAGGAAGGTCAAAAAAAAGGTATGCAGGAACAGTTTATCCTTTTGGAAACCAAACTAGCCACAATTTTCTCTTTAGAAATACGGAAGGATAAACCAATAGAAATGGATACCAAGATCTCTGATCGCAGCTTAGAAATCCTCCACCCACCTCCCCCTCACCTTTCTTAATTTTTATTGCCGCATTGCATTAATCATATAAAAATATGATCTGCTTTGCTATACACCCTATTTTGATAATTAAGGAGCCATCCGCTTACTGATGGCATAAATACATGTAAAAAAAATGAAAATATTACTTTATACATTAGGACTTATAATATTACTTTCTTCTTCCTGTTCAAAAGACGATGATCAAATTGTACAGAATGAGGGCGATGGTAGAACTACCATTACTTTTGATGCAACTTTCGGTTCCCAGGATTTCGTTTTGAACAAAGACTTTACTTCTGGAACAAAAAGCTTCAATTTCACTAAATTCAGGTATTGGATAAGCGGAGTGACCCTTGTTAACAGCAAGGGAGAAGAATACAAAGTTCCCAACTCCTATTTCTTGTTAGAAGAAACTTCTGAATTACCGGTTCAGGAGGGCGCATTCACCTACCCTGCCACAAAGCGTGAATCAATAGAATTGAAAAACATTCCCTTTGGCGATTATAAAACCATCAAGTTTTCCGTCGGCGTTGATAGCAAATATAACGACAATCTTAGCCTTCAGGCCGGAGAGTTATCCCAACTTAACGGCATGACAAACATATCCTGGATGTGGATGACCAGCTATATTTTCACCTCTATTGGCGGCAAAGTCAGCGAGGGCAGTGGTGCAACATTAACAACCAAATCAATTCGTGTAGAAACAGGCTTAAACGCAAACTATAAATCTGTATCACTGGATTTACCTTCCGCGGTGCAAATCAGTTCAAGCAAGGAGACAAAAATTGTATTGAAAGCAGATGTTGAAAAAGCGATAGATGGAGTAGATATAGTAAATAATCCTATTGTTGGTGCTTCAAAAGCTGCAATAATGACCTCAGTTGCTACGAATTACAGCACAAAGGTTTTTACTGTTAGTTCGGTGAATTAATTTGATGAAAGGCAGATCTGCAGGTCAGCATATATCTGCCCTAATGATTCTTATGCTTGTTGTCCTTTCTTGCAAAAAAGAGTCGGAACTGGATAAAAGAAACCAGACACCTAAAGCTGTCAAGCTACAGGTGCCTGGAAACTTTCCCGTCGCTTATGAGAATATGGATAACCCACTGACCGCAGAAGGAATCGAATTGGGCAGAAAATTGTTTTTTGATGTCAGGCTATCTGGCAGCAACCGGATTTCCTGTGCTTCATGTCATCATCAGGCGTTAGCCTTCTCGGATGGTGTGGCACTCAGTAATATTGGTGAATCAGGGAACATGCTGGACAGACATGCTCCTGCACTTTTCAACCTCGCCTGGTCTAGGTCTGGATTATTTTGGGATGGTGGATCCAAAAACTTGGAATCACAGGCTTTTGGACCACTGACCAGCCCGGATGAAATGCATCAGGATCTGCTTGTTCTCGAAGACGAGCTAAAGCAAGTTCCTGAGTATGTACAGCTATTTCAGTTTGTATTTGGCGGAGGGCGAGGAGAGATCAAATCGGCGATGATAGCTAAAGCTTTAGCTCAGTTTCAACGCACCCTGATTTCGGGTGGCTCAAAATACGATAAATACAAAAGAGGAGAATCTGGCACAAGGCTAAATAAAAAGGAGATGGAAGGCATGAATCTGGTGAAATCAAAATGTCAGCCCTGCCATGCTGGAGAGCTTTTTACAGATAACAGTTATCACAATAACGGAATTGATGAAGTATTTCCTGACACGCACGAGGGTGTTTTCCAGGGACGCTTTAGGGTAACTTTTCAATCAGCTGACCTAGGGAAATTTAAAACCCCATCACTCAGGAATGTAATACTCACCGCGCCATACATGCACGACGGCAGATTTAACACGATTGATCAAGTACTTGATCATTATCAAACAGGCGTTAAAACTTCCTCAACAACCGACCAGTTGCTTTATCAGAATATGGGCAAACCGGGTGTAGTACTGTCCCAAACAGAGAGAGATGCCGTACTTGCCTTTCTCTTTACACTAACTGATCAAGAATTTATTACCAATAAAAAACACAGTAACCCTAATGAATAACATGATGAGAAAAACTATAAATATATTGCAGGCAACTTTGCTCTTCGGCCTAATGCTGATGTCTATAGCCTGTTCCAAAGAGGATTCCCCTACACCTGAGTTTGAAGAAGAAAATCTTGCACACTTATCTGTAGAATTTGACAATATTGTTGGAGAACGGACGCTCGTCCTGAACAACACAGCCAGTCCGTATAGAAATGCTGCTGAAGAGCCGTTTACTATTTCCATGCTACAGTATTTCATCAGCAATATTAAAGTTACCACCGCTCAAGGCAATGTTTACACCGTAAATCAGGATAGCAGTTACTTTCTGATTAAGGGCAACGACAAAGCTACACGCTTTGCTAAAGTAAGGGTACCTGAAGGCGACTACACCAATTTGAGTTTTATTGTAGGAGTAGACAGTTTACGCAGTACGATGCCTGTTGACAAACGTACGGGAGTTTTGGATCCAGCAGCCGGAGGTGGCATGGAGGACGCTGGTATGTATTGGGGATGGAATAGCGGATATATCTTCTTTAAGATGGAGGGTAAATCCGATGTGGTATCAAACGATGCCAATGGAGACCCGACTGGTAATAAGCAGTTTAAATACCATATCGGTTTCTTTGGAGGTTACAGCGCACCAACGATCAATAATATCAAAGTTATTAATGTAGATCTGCGCACAGGAGGGATTGCCAAAGTCCGCAAGGATCGCCAGAGCAATATCCATCTTTTTGTGGATGTGATGAAGGTTTTTAATGGCAAAAACTCGTTCAAGATCCAGGAAAACCCTAACGTGATGTTCAGCGATTTCTCTTCGAAGATCGCGGCCAACCTTCTAGACCTGTTTAGACACGATCATACTGAAAACTAATGGTAAGGACTATAAAACATTGGAGCCTGTTCCTTGCGGTTGGTTTGCTTTTACTTTCCTGTAAAAAAGGTCCGGCAGTGAAGGATGAGACTCTTGATAAATGGCTGGGCTTTGTGAAACCAATACACTTCCCAGAGCCGGTATATAACCTGAAGAATAA
This sequence comes from Pedobacter sp. GR22-6, assembly GCF_037402555.1. NCBI lineage: Bacteria > Pseudomonadati > Bacteroidota > Sphingobacteriia > Sphingobacteriales > Sphingobacteriaceae > Pedobacter > Pedobacter sp. GR22-6. The sequence goes on along the minus strand of NZ_JBBEUC010000002.1, from coordinate 273,903 downwards.
CCCGGTCACCAAGGAAGGCTTTGAACTGGGAAAGGCCTTGTTCAATGAGCCAAGGCTTTCCCGAAATAACACGATTACGTGTGCTTCTTGCCACATTCAATCCTCAGCCTTCACTCAGCATGGGCATGATGTGAGTCATGGAATCGACGACCGTCTGGGTACGCGCAACTCGCCTCCGATCATGAACCTGGCCTGGAATAAGGCCTTTATGTGGGGTGGTGGAGTATTTGATCTGGACCTTCAACCCATCACACCGATTACTGCGCATGAGGAAATGGATGAGACATTAGAAAATGTGCTGAAAAAGATTAGGACTACGGATAAGTACCCTCCAATGTTCAGAGCGGCTTTTGGTTCTGAAGAGGCAAGCACTTCAAGATTTATGAAAGCGCTATCCCAATTTATGGTGATGTGTATCAGCAGCAATTCGAAGTACGACAAAGTGCAACGCAAAGAAGCTGGTATAAGCTTTACGGAGGATGAGCAGACGGGCTACATATTGTTTAAAGAGAAATGTGCCTCCTGCCATTCAGAACCTTTGTTTACTGATGGTTCTTTCCGGAACAATGGTCTTGGTATTAACCCGATAAACGACCAGGGATTGTATTCCGCCACACTTATAGAAACTGATAGATATAAATTTAAAGTGCCATCATTGCGGAATTTGCAATATACCGCTCCTTACATGCACGATGGCCGTTTCCTATCGCTGACAGGTGTGCTGGAGCATTACAACTCGGAAGTACAGCCTACGCCTAACCTTGATCCCGTACTGAACCAGAACGGCAGGCGGGGCATCCCCTTGAACAGCAGTGATAGGCTGAAACTAATGTCTTTCCTGAATACTTTGAATGATCCCGATTTTATAAATAACCCATTATTAGCACAACAATAAATGAAGCGACTGTTTATAGGATTGTTTTTGACAATCATGGCCATGACTACGACGAAGGCCTGCGACATCTGCGGCTGTGGCGTAGGAAGTTACTACCTGGGCATTCTGCCTGAATACAACAAACGTTTTCTGGGTTTGAGATATCAGTACAAAAGCCTAAGGACACACTTGGGGCCTTTTGGTGAAAGCACGCCGCTGAGCACCGATGAGACTTACCAAAGTGCAGAAATCTGGGGAGGTGTCAATTTAGGAACTAGGTTCAGAGTATTGGGATTTTTGCCTTATAATTTCAACAGAAGGGAGAGCCAGGCATCCACCGGTCATAAAAATGGTTTGGGCGATATCGCTGTAATGGGCTATTATAAGGTTTTTGATAATATTGGAACTGCAGGAGAAAGGCTGTTGGTACAGTCGTTATGGCTTGGTGCTGGAATAAAAGTTCCTACTGGCAAGTACGAGCCAACAGAGCGTCTGGCCATATCCGAATCACCAAATAACTTCCAATTGGGTACAGCCAGCACTGATTTCACACTAAATGCTGCCTATGATATCCGTTGGAATGATCTAGGTCTCAATGCAAACTTCAACTATAAGATCAATACAGAAAATAAGTACAACTACCGCTATGGCAATAAGTTTACTTCAAATGTACTGGTGTACCACAAGTTCAGAATTGCGCAAAAAGTGACGGCAGCGCCAAACCTCGGTGTGTTATACGAAGCAGCCGTCAAGGATATAGAAGATGGGAAATATGAAGTAACTGTTTCTGGCGGACATTCTTTATCAGCCATTGCGGGAATTGAAATAGGAATGCAGGGGCTTTCTTTTGGAGCCAACTATCAAAATGTACGCTCACAAGATCTCGCAGGCGGTAGGGCTTATGCCGGAAACCGCCTTATGATCCACATGTCTCTACCTTTTTAATAATTGATAAACTTATACAACAAATATGAAACATACCCTTTTACTATGCTTGCTACTGATGTCATTACAAGCATGCCAAAATCAAGATGAATACAAATCTGTAAAACAGGAAGTTTTAGATGCTCATGACAAGATTATGCTCGATGGTGAGCGTGCGATCAGAAATAGAATGAAACTAGATACTATTGACGCCGAAATGGACAGCCTGGAAAAGATTAACATCATCACAGATGCCCTGGCAGAACGCCGGCAGGTAAGCAGATTACAATCTAAATTGGATAGTGCAGAAGAATATATGAACGACTGGATGCATAGTTTTCAAGTGGATTTGCCTGATAAGTCAAGCGAGGAGCAAAAGCTGTACTATCAAGCTGAACGAAAAAAAATCCACCATATGGATAGCCTTTTTAACATCGCAATTAGAGAGTCAGAAGGCTATTTACTAAAGTTTAAGAAAAAATGAGAAGACTAATGTATTCCATAATTTTGCTTCTTTTTGTCGCCTGCGGGCCTGAGAAAAGGTTGCCAATTTTAGGTCATAGAGAAGTCGTCAAAAAAATGGCTAATGGCAGCAGCGTTACAGATACAGTCTATCAGACCATACCGGCTTTTAGATTTTTAAACCAGGACAGCACAGTGGTCACAAACAAAAACTTTGACAACTCAATTTATGTTGCTGATTTCTTTTTCACAAGTTGCCCGACGATTTGTCCGACAATGCACCGAAATCTGATGAAAGTATATAAAAAATTCAAAGGAAATAAAGAGGTAAAACTTCTGTCTCATACCATTGATGTAAAATACGATCTTCCCTCTCGTATGAAATCATATGCTACAAAGTTAGGCGTAGAAGGCACACAATGGGAATTTTTATGGGGAAGCAGAGATTCGATATATAATCTTGCAGAAAAAAACTACCTGGTGGCTGTTAAAGAGGATAAAAATGAACCTGGAGGATACATTCACCAAGGGTATCTGATTCTCGTCGATAAACAGAAAAGGGTTCGGGGTGCCTACGATGGTACTCAAGAAGATCAGGTTAAGCAATTGATGGAAGATATGGACACACTACTCAAAGAGTACAATTAATAAGAAATGAATTTTCTAAAGCTGAGTGTGCTCAATGGTTTAGTAGTGCTATTCTCCTGCTGTGGTAATGCAGAATTAAAGGATACCGATGTTATTGCCCCACAGTATAATGTGGCTGTACTTGTCTATCCCGGCATAGAATTACTCAGCGTCGCCGGTCCCTCAGAAGTACTCAATAATGCCGGAGGCTACAATGTGTACACTGTGTCCGTGAGGCCCGGAAAAGTACATACCAGTAAAGGATTCATTTTTTTATCAGATTATAACATACAGAACGCACCACAACCGGATATTTTGATCGTTCCGGGCGGGCCCCTTGACGAAATCTTAACCTTGGCCGAGGATAAGGAACTAATCGGTTGGATTAAAGTTGTCAATCAAAACACTCGTTTTACCATGTCTGTATGTTCCGGGGCATTGATATTAGCGAAGGCTGGCCTTCTAGATGGAAAAACTGTCACCACACATAGCACTGCTATCGAACCTTTGCGTAAACTCAATCCGAAAACCACAGTGATAAGTGGAGTAAAATTCGTTCGTGACGGAAAAATCTTGTCGACGGCAGGTATTACCTCTGGGATAGATGGCACTCTGCAACTATTGTCCGGAATCAGCGGACTGGAAGTGGCTAAATCGGTATCTAAAGTGCTAGAGTATGACAAATGGGATCCGAAGAACACATTAACTGTAAAAATTAAGGAAAGACCATCGAATTAGAATTTTCAAAATATGAACAGCAACACAAGAATTTTAATGCTAATCATACTGGCGATCATCTCCAGCTTCATAAACCGAACATTAGCAACTATAGCAGAAAAGAGAGTGTTAAGGATGTCTAAAGAATTCCAGTGTAAAAGTGGGATCATGAAGTCGCCTTTGATCATCATATTATTGGTTTTCATATCCGCCTGCTCCAATAATGACACTAGACTACCCATACTGGGTAAAGCCGAAGTAGTTGGAGGAGAAACAGTCTATCCGAAGATAAAGCCATTTCTTTTTAAGGATCAGGATGGGAAGAATGTAACATTAGAGACCTTCAAGGACAAAATTTATGTTGCTGATTTCATGTTTTTGTCCTGTCCTACCATTTGTCCTAAAATGACAGCTGAGCTTAAAAAGGTCTACGCGGAGTTTGAGCAGAATGAAAAGGTACTCCTGCTATCTCATACGATCGATCCGGATCATGACTCCATACCCGCATTGAAGAAATACAGCGAAACACTAAAAGTAAAAGCCAACAAATGGCATTTTGTTACTGGAAACAAGAAGGCAATCTATTCACATGCCATAGAAAGTTATTTTTCAACCACGTATGAGGATGATTCAGCGCCAGGAGGATACCTCCATAGCGGGGCACTGTTACTTATAGATACCCAAAAACAAATCAGAGGCGTTTACGATGGAACGGACTCAAATGAAACAAAAAGGTTAATCTCAGACCTTAAAAACCTATTGGTTGAAGAATTTAAATCTAAAACATAAATAAAAATCATATGAAAATTACACACATCATTACCATCGGACTTTTCGCAAGTTTAACTGGCTGTAGCAGTGCTGATAGCCCAAAATCGCCCAGTACTAGTGACACTATTGTAAGCCAAAAAACAGAAGAAAGCGCTATGCCATTGGCAGTTCAGGAAAATACACCACCATCAGACTATCTAGCTGGTAAAGAATTGATCGAAAAATCAGATTGTCTCAGTTGCCATCACCAAACTAAGAAAGTTGTCGGCCCGGCATATGTCAACATTGCTATAAAATATGGTGGTAACGAGGCAGAAGCAGAAACGCTGGCCGATAAGATCATCGCGGGTGGTTCAGGTGCCTGGGGAGATATACCTATGACACCTCACCCTGGCCTAAACAAATCAGACGCACTAACAATGGTCAAATATATCCTATCACTTAAAAAATAATTCACAAGCAGACAAAGTGAGAAAGTTTATATCCATATTCATCTTAGTATTACTGCTGCTTCAAAGCACCAGTAAATTATGGATAGTATTATCTTTCTACATCCAGCAGGAAGTAATCGCGAAAACGAAATGCATCAATCGCTTTGACCTCATACCGATATGTAAGGGTCAATGCTACCTGGATAAACAGTTAAAAAACAATGACAAACAGGAACGTAGCTTGGCTGATGTTAAGGTCAAAGAGGTTCAGCTATATCTTTCCTTCGGAGTAGAATTCAAATTTTCTTCTAAAAGCTTGGTGCTGCAGTCACCAATACCTTGCTTCCAAAAAGCAAATGACCTTAATTGCTACATAGCTAACGTTTTTCGTCCTCCTGAATATTTATCCTTTTTAACGGTTTAATTTCATTTTACACGCAAATATTTCAATATGCAAAAAACAGAACTACCTGTTTACAGTATAGGTTTATTTGGTGATGGCATTAAACACTTTTGGATGGGTAAATTCACAGGGCTTATAGATAGGTATCCTATTTTGGGATATCCGCACCGACAAGATTTTTACACAATACTATTAGTGGAAAATGCGCTTGGAGAGATTTTAGTTGATAGCGAAAAAATCAACCTGAATTTTAGCGCAAAGGCAATCATCATTAAACCTGGCTGTATTTTAAGCCTCGATTTAAATAAACAAGCGATTGGACATATTGTCTGTTTCACTGAGCAATTTTTTTCATTAAGATATAACAATAACATGCTGCACCAATTCTCCTATTTCAGAAGAGAGGCAAGACCATATCTTCGTTTACATGACAAGAACAAATCACGCCTGGACCAGCTTATTGAACTTTGTCATGATGAATTCGGTTCTGACCTCGGTGAATCAGAAACATTACTGAGGTCCTATCTGAACATTATATTATTTGAATTAGAAAGGATGTATCATCCTACTGGATTTCAGGCCCACAAAAATATTAAGCAAGAAAAGATTCAACAATTTGAAGAGCTGATTAATTTACATTTTTATTCAAAGAAATTACCTTCATCATATGCTGATCTGCTCTTTATGAGTCCAAATTATTTGAACAAAATCTGTAAAGAAGAGACTGGCCAGACTGCTGGAGATCTGATCCGAAGACGTGTTGCGATTGAGGCACAGCGGTTACTCCACTACAGCAGCTGTACCGTTAACGAAATAGCACACCAACTTGGCTTTGACAACATTTCTTACTTCGTGACCTATTTTAAAAAGCAGACTGGCTTAACTCCGGAGCAGTTCAGAAAGGAAAAACATTAATCCTATGATCAGTACAGCGAGATTGTTCCATCGGAACAGCTCGCTCTACCAATATGAAAGTGACATGATGCTGATAAAAACAAAAGTTCCAGATAACAACACGGAAACAAAATGAGATACCTTTGTAACGGGCAAAACTTCAAATGTTTCTATTAGTACAATTTCCAATACACTATAATTGAAAACAAAAACATCAACCAATTTTTTGAATGAAAGAATTCCGAAATATGAAAATGACATTTTAAATAATGTTCACGAGCACTTTAGTCTACATATGAAAGATTATACAGATCGATTTCTGGAAACAAGCAACGTTGCGCATAGCCATAATTATTATATAATTGGGATCTTACACGAAGGAACGCTATCCCATCTTGCCGATTTTAATCATGACTGCGTATCCGCCCCTGCAATACTTCTTCTTGATGTTGATCAGGTACACACGCATCCCGATATGGATAACTGCAAACTCACATCAATTGCGTTTTCCCCAAGATTTATTGCAGACCAGAATGATATGTTCTTATTAAAATTAACTCAGGTCTTTTCAAGATCATTCATCAAAATTCCAAAAGATGAACTTGATCAACTGGATGAGATCCTCAGTATTCTGGACAGATATCATCGAAAAGAACATCGGGAGATAGAATTGATCCAGGCGTTGCTTAACGTCTTCATTCTGAAATGTGCCCGACTTTCAGAAAATTTTCCAATGTTAGAAACACAGAAGAGTGACTTATACGCTGATTTCAGAATGAGTTTGAAAAAAAACTTTGATAAAGAACACCATGTGAAGTTCTACGCTGATTTACTAAATGTCAGTGCTAGTATTTTGAATCTGGCGGTAAAAAAAACGACTTCTAAAACACCAAAACAGCTTATCGATGAACACCTAGTGCTTGAAGCACAGCGATTGCTCTGCTGGAGCGATATATCTGGAAAGGAAATGTCCTGGAAACTAGGTTTTGAGACCGATAGTTACTTTAACAAGTTTTTTAAGAAACATACGGGCTTAACCCCGAAAGATTTTCGGAGAAAAGCCCGTATATCATCTTAACTGGTGTCTTAATTCACGTAAGACCGTTCAATAATATTTACTTTTTGGGCAAAAACAACATGTCTCCATATCGGTTGTAAACCATGCCGAGGGCGATATCATCAGCAATTTCTTTACCGTTAATCAATTCTATCGCCTGTAGTGCAACGTCAAAACCAGAAGTTACTCCTGCACCGGTCAGAAATTTACCATCTACAACGAAGCGCTTTTTTTCCTGAACGTTAATCTCTTTATGGCTTTTCAATTCATCTATAGACCAGTGGTGAGTAGTAGCAGACCGCCCATTTAACAATCCTGTATTTGCCAGTATTAAGCCACCAGTACAAACCGACATCGTCATTTGCGTGTTTATGTTTTGCTTGACAATCCAATCCATCATCTTGTTATCAGCAGATATCTTTTTGACAATTTCCGGAGATGTTCCGGGAATCACCAGGATATCAGCCTGGGGGGCATCAAAAATGGTATATCGTGCGATCAGATTGACGGTTCCGCCATCCATAATGATGGTTTTGTTGGCTGTGGCCGAAACAGTATATATATTATATTTACCATTCCAATTGTTAGCTTTAACAAATACGTCAATCGGGCCACCGGTATCGACGATTTCAACTCCGTCATAAACTAAAACACCAACATTAATTTTACGGTCACTTGGAAAATTAAATCCTGAGACCTGCTTATCTTGTGCATTGACACCTAGTGAATATGTAAATAAGGATAGGGTTGCTAGAACTAATTGTATTCTTCTCATAAAAATTTGTAATTATATTAATAAGATTAAGTGGAAAATTTGTCTGCCGGCAAAGCTTTATCACAACGCTGCAAATTTATAGTGCTGACCTACTTCAAAAATTATACTTCTAAGCTATTTAATTGTACTTTTTCAAATGTCTTGTGATACCAGAATAATTTTATCTTAAGTTCAATAATGACAAACACTGATGGCTGATATACAAAGAACAAAAATATACCACACATCTTAATCAAAGGTTCGTTCAGCATATATTGTTGATTTTATAAATAGAACTCCACTTTCATCAAGATACTGTAGCGTTTATAAAAATGTCCTGCTTGTTTATTACTACATAAATGCGCTCTAAAATCCGAATTTTGTAGTCTCAAACTACTCACATGGATATTCCTTTATTTCATCTGGATTGGCTAAATAACAGAATGCTAATTGCGCTGATAGCTACCCTACATGCCCTAATTAACCATTCCCTTGCTGTGGGTTTCATCCCCCTGATTACTTGGTTAGAAAATAAAGGTGTACTAAATAGCGAGCCCAATGAGATTACTGACTTAAAATGGGACGAAATGGTCTACAAGATGATGTGGACAGCCTTTATCATCACCACCACCATAGGAGCCATGACCGGAGTTGGAATTTGGTTTTCCGTATCATTAGTAAGCCCTAATTCTATTGGAAGCCTGATAAGAGTGTTTTACTTTGCATGGTTCACGGAATGGACTGTTTTTATCACCGAAGTGATACTGATCCTGATCTATTTTCTCACTTGGAAAAATGCCAATAAGACGCTAAAATCCAAGATGCGGCATATTAAATTTGGCTGGTACTTGAGTGTATTTTCTTGGGTAACAATGGCGCTGATTGTTTCAATACTAGGTTTTATGATGGATCCAGGCAACTGGACCAAAGACAGGACCTTTGCTTCTGCAGTTACGAATCCGCTTTACCTGCCACAACTTCTTTACCGTACCCCGCTGGCCATGGTACTTGGGGGTACATTTGGATTCTTTCTGGTTTCCATTTTCACAAAAAAAACAGACCCTAATCGGATCAAAGCATTTCGATCGATTGGAAAATGGGTTTTAGCATGGCTCCCTTTTGCGGTTGCCAGCTCGGTATATTATTTTAAAGCAGTTCCCGAAGCTAATCTCGCTAACCTTTCGGTTGCTGTCGGAACCCAATCCTTCCAACAATGGTACGCCATTATGTGGAAGTTAATTCTTGCCGCTTCGTCAATTATTCTTATCGCAGCAGTTGTTGCAATTTGGTGGCCCAAAAGGTTGGGCATCATATCTCTGGGAGTAACACTTGCTTTCTCTCTCGCTTTCATGGGACTATTTGAACGGGTTAGAGAATTCATTAGAAAGCCCTATATCATTAGCAATTATATGTATTCCAACTTATTGAGGGAGGAAGACTATCCATTGTACAAAAAAGACGGGATTTTGAAGTGGGCGACCTACACCAGCACTCCAGTAATCACTCCACAAAATAAAATAGAGGCAGGCAAGAATCTCTTTCTCCTTACATGTAGCAGGTGTCACACGACACAGGGTGTTAACTCAATCACCTTTGTATTTGACAGGATGTACGGAGGAACAGGAAAACCATTTCCGGAAGAAGCTATGAAAAGCTATATAGAAACCTTACATAATGCAAGAGAATTTATGCCGCCTTTTCCCGGTAATAAGAAAGAAATTGATGCCTTGGTAGCCTATATCAGACAGCTCCAAAAGGCAAAAGAAGTGCTCGAAGGCGCACAGGAATCGGGAGTGACGGTAAACCCCGAGCAATCAGTTGAAGCTTTTAAAAATAAAGAAAAATAGATCATATGTTACTACTACAGTCTACAGTCCCGCTGCCCCACGACATCCCCTTGCCATTGCCTATTCCCGAGACCTTATTAGTGGCTGTGCTGATCGTTTCGTTTCTGATTCATATTGTGTTCGTTAACTTAATGCTTGGAGGGTCACTATTGACCTTCTGGTGCCAGATCAAAGGTTTAAAAGAAAAGGAATACGACACGCTTGCGCATGAAATCGCAAAAACCATCACTGTAAACAAAAGTCTGGCTGTAGTTATGGGAGTTGCACCCTTATTGAGTATAAATGCCTTATATACCCTATATTTTTACACTGCAAATTCACTAACGGGCTTAATGTGGATTGCCATTATCCCTCTGGTAACCGTTGCTTTTTTACTAACTTATCTTCACAAATATACTTGGACAGTTTTAGCAAACAACAAGCCTCTGCACGCAACCATTATTGCAATTGCATGCGCTATTTTCCTGTTCATCCCACTCATATTTCTTACGAATATTAACTTAATGCTTTTTCCGGAGAAATGGGGAAGTATCAAAGGATTTATGTCAGCGCTGACCCTTCCTAATGTTTTCCCCAGATATCTTCACTTTATATTTGCATCCTTTGCGGCAACGGGGTTATTTCTTTTTTGGTATATAGGACGAAAAAATTACCCCTTCGAAACTATCTTTAAAAAACTCACGAGATACGAGATCAGGAAAAAAGCGTATTCCCTTGTATTGGCAGCTAGTGGAATCCAGTTCCTAGTAGGCCCCATTGTGCTCCTTACACTGCCATCCAAAGGTATGGGCTGGAATCTTATGCTAGTCATCTTTTCAGGTGTGGTTGTTGCAATACCCGCCATGTACTGGATATATAAAGCCATAACAGGGCCTAAACACAGACTTGCTAATGATTTTTGGAAGGTTGCCCTGTGCCTGACCTTCACTATAATATTCATGGGCTATGGCCGCCATATATATAGGGCAAATTCTCTAGATCCGCATCGAAAAATGGTGGCTAAAAAAACCTTGGCATTTACAAAAGCTTCAGAGGAAGCGAGAAAAAATCCTGTTGAAGATTTAGAGGCCGATGCATCACTTGCAGAGCTTCCAAAAGGAGCCTTGGTCTTCAAACAGAACTGTGCTGCCTGCCATTCAAAGGATGTCAAGGTTGTAGGCCCTCCAATTATTGAAATGGTTTCTATCTATAAAGGTGATGAATTAGGCTTAAAAAGCTGGATCAAATCTCCAGGGAAGAAACGTCCTGCTGCTCCGCAAATGCCAGCTTTCGGAGACAAACTATCAGAAGATGATCTAACTGAACTCAGCAGATTTATTTTAAATACAAAATAGTAGCTTATGACACCTTACATACTGATATTTTTCTTAGTGATTATTGTTTTTCTAATCAAAACAGCGATCGACTTAAATGCATTAATCTCAATGGTACGAAAGGATCAGGAAATACTATCGCAAACCAATGATAAAGATCACCATTATGAAATTATCAAGGGGCTTCACTGATAAATTTCAAACGTGTCAATTTATGTGGACTTTATGTATCTCATGGAATCTCCTGACATATTGCAGAAAAGCCCCCTCTTGGTAGCCATTTAACATCCAATGTATCCTTACTGGTGAACTGAAAATACTGGGTGCAAAACGCGGTATCATATTCCCCATCTTGGATCAGTACCACTCTATAATTTTTGCCCTGCTTAAGAAAATCAAGTGAAATTCTGAAGCTCTTCCCCTGATCAGTTCCATTTATACCTGCTAAATACCAATCGTTTCCTTTCCGTCTGGTCAATGTTATACTCTTGCCTGGATAACCATCCAAAAACTTAGTATCATCCCAACTTGCAGGTACTTGCCGCAAAAAGGCCTTCGGTGCATCCGGCAAATTATCATAGCCTTCAGGCCTATCAGCAAAATGCTGAATGGCCGATTCAAAAACAACTGATAGTGCTAATTCATGTGCCACTGTAGTGGTATGAGCGTATTGAGAATTTGTAAAAGTCACAGGAGTATAATCCATAGGACCGATAACATTACGTGTAAAAGGAAGCGTAGCATTATGTGAAGCAGCTCGTACTGTCATTTCCGGTCCGTTGTTATATTGCTCTGCACCGAAGACCGCTTCCATACTCATCAGATTGGGATATGTTCGGCTCCAGCCGCGTGGAACTGTGGATCCATGAAAGTTTACCATCAGCTTATATTTTGCCGCATCCTCGAGAATGTCAAGATAATACTTGATCATATGCTGTTTGTCGCTTTCAAAAAAATCTACTTTGATACCGAAAACTCCTAACGAACTCAGCCAAGCAAATTCTTTCATTCTATTTTCATGCGTCAGCAGTCTGTCCCTTGGAGTTGAACTGACTTTATTATGAGGACCGCCGGAATTGTACCATATCATAGGTTTAATCCCTCTGCTTTTTGCATATCTCATCGCATTTTCCAAATCCCCCCCATTTCCCATTTGATCCCATTCCCAATCAAATAGTGTGTACGGCCAATCCATACGTACCGCCAGATCTATATACTGCTTCACCTTTTGGTAGTCCATAGTCCCGTGGTTATTTGCCCAATACACCCATGAACTTGTTCCTGGCTTTATCCAAGAAGTATCCTCAATCCTTGAAGCTGGACTTAAATCTTCTATAAGCGTGGACTGTACCAGATCAGAACGGCTTCCAATTAGAACAACTCTCCATGGCGAAAACCAGGAAGTGGATATCGAGGGATACACACTAGCGACACCGTTTCCATCTGAAGCAGCAGGGAACACTAGCTTATAGTGATTGTCATCTTTAGTGTTCTCAAACTTAGTTGCACAGTAGCTACTATCCAATCCCGCTTCCGAAATTAGCATCCAGCACTCTGTTTTGTTCATCGGTACTCTAAATAAACCTGGATAACCCCATTGACCTTTCTGTACTCCATTCTCCTGGCTCGGATAGAAACCCTCATAACTGGTTGTAAAAGCTTGAAGCCAACGATTTGATTCTGGTTTGATCTCATAAGTGGTCAACTCATCATTAACTCTAAGCCTTTCATTGTCTCTACTGGGAAGTTGATAACGGAATGCTATTCCGTTATTGTAAGCCCTGAGAATGACGTTCATTTTATTCCCTTCTGAATTGATAAACTGAAGGGTGCTTTCGACTGCATTGTTTTGACGGTCTTTCCGCTTTCCATGTATGGCACTGTACTTTTCATGGATCTCTACTGGTCTACCAGCCTTTAAAAACTTAACATTGTCTGCAAAACTGGCATTGCTTACGCTAAGTCCCAACTTAATAGAGGGAATGACTACCGCATAGTTTTCACTGTCCTTATAACTTACTTTCAAATTCCAGCTTTTGAGCGAATCAGTATTTGGAACTAGTGCAACTTCTATCCTGCTATTTGGAGACTTGATTTTGATCTCTTGTCCCCTGACAAATTGCACGACAAAAATAAATGGTACGAATGCTATTGCTAGACTTGTAATTTTTTTCATGTAGTCTATATTACGGTTTGTAAGTTTTCCATGCTATGTGAATTTTTGGAGAATAAACATTTCTTAGTGCGGTAACTATCCTGATTTATTGATTCCTCGTTACTGAGTTGAGTTGAAAGTGAATCTCTGGTCTTATTCGATTTTGAATACAACTGAAGTTGAGTATGGCATTTGCTCAGGGCAGGTGACATAAAGCCCGTCTGCTTGCTGGTTCCATTTCAATTTCCCTTTGTATCCAAGGAGGGTCACTTTTTTAATTTCTAAATTCAAATGCTGTTCTTTGGTAGCAAAGGATTTGATCTTTAATTCAGTACCGCCTTGTGGACTTGTCATACAAAATGCGTAGATCGCCCCAGCTTTTCCGACTGTGAAACGAAAATCCTGAGGGCCAAATTTAAAATCAGCATGTTGCCGACCCAATTTCCCTCCAGGAAGCATCTTCAATTTACCCTTGATATATTCACCCTCCCCGGCAACTTTCCAAGCCCTACTCCCATAGACCGCTTCTCCATTACGCCGCATCCAAATCCCTACTTCTTTTAGCATATGGGTACTGCCTTCATCAAGTGATCCGTCTGGCAGTGGGGAGATGCAAATTGCTGCATTTCCATCCCTGGCTATGGCCTCAATGATATAGCGAATCATCATCCCTGAATCATAGGTAAAATTCGGCGCGTAATACCAATCCCCTACTGGAATTTCAGCGATCCAGGGCTGGTCAGTTTTAATGTTTTCCGGGATTGCAAATTCCTCTGTAGTGACCGTTCCGTTAGTTTTCTCTCTGAATTTAACGATGCTGAATGTATTCACCTTACCGCGACGCTTGAGTGTTCTGTTGTAGTAATCCGCCATCACATGCTGCATGGCATCAGCCTTCAAACCTGTGCCTGTGCCCTCACCAGAAAACGGCCCCTGAACGGTACCATCCGTATAGATAAAGTCTGGGTCATAATGTTCTACCACATCCATCATCCTGAGCGCCCATTGTGTAGCATACCATCTGGCATAATCCAGGTGTCTGCTGAAAATTCCTGCAGAGGGCGGAGACCATTCGGTGCGGGCTTTTTCGGCAACACTTTGATATTCACGTAAGTCAACACCATACAGCTGACGAGGATCAAAGCCATCCCACCATTTCCCTTTACCATCAGCGAGCTTAAGACTACCATCATAAGGAACTCCCTTTTTATCACCCTCACTATCTGCCCCAAAAGCCGTTTGCCACCACCACCAGGTATACTCATGATGGAAAGTTACCCCATACTTCATGTTATTGGCGCGACAGGCTTTTGCCCACTCGCCCAACAAATCCCGTTTGGGTCCGAGATTAACCGAGTTCCAGGGTTGATAACGCGAGTTCCACAGGTCATAATTGTCATGATGAACCCCCTGAATCATCAAATACCTGGCCCCTGCATCCCGATAGATCCGGGTCAGCTTTGCAGGATCAAATTTAGTTGGATTCCAATCCCGAAGGAGTTCTTTATATCCAACTTCGGAAGGATGGCCATATTTAGCCAGATGATTTTTATACGCTAAGCTGCCAGGTTTATACATGTTGCGTGCATACCAGTCGCCGCTCTCACCCGAAGCCTGAGGACCGAAGTGCACCCAAATCCCAAACTTTGCATCGCGCAACCAGGATGAATCACCTGGATAGTTTTTTTCGATAGACTCCCATGTAGGCTTGAATGGACCATCTGCAATGGCCAGATTGAGCTTCATTTCCGGGAAGGATTTCCAGTCTCCCATCGGATAGCTATCTATTGGTCCAGGGGCAGGAATTCGCGGAATTGGGATGCTTTTGGATGCCTGAGATGGTTTAATTTGAGCGAACACCTGAGGATGCTGGCAGACAACACTGATAAAGAGGCAGAAGGCGATTGTCTTTTTAATTTTGAACATTATGGTTAGATTATTTTATAGAGAATTGAATTATATTGTGTTGTCTAAAAATATTTAATGTGATAATTATTTTGATACCAAACAGCTTCACAAAGCACTACCACGGCTGATTTCCGAAAATTAAATAACACAAACAGGTTAAAACTAGCGAAGATGATGGCTGATCTGATATTCCTTTGGAGTCTTTCCAGTAACTAGTTTAAAACTCCTATGAAAGCTGGTGAAATTATTGAATCCTGACTCATAGCAAACTTGCTTAATGTCCATACGATTTTCTAGTACTAATTTGCATGCATACCCCACACGAACATCTGTTAGAAACCTAGAAAATGTCTTGCCACTATGCATCTTGAAATATCTACAGAATGATGGAGGTGCCAGGTCAGCTACCGACGCTATTTCCTCTAACTGTATTTTTCGCTTAAAATTGCTTAAAGTATAGTCATAAATATCAGAAATGCGACCAATACTCTTGTCACCTACCTCACAGTTGAATCCTATGGATGATAAAAAAAACACAGGCTTCAATTCCGCTATCAAATAAAGGCATTCCAGTAACCTGGTGATCCTTCGCAGACCTGAGCTCTCAGCTATTTCTATTATTAGCTGACTCAATTCACTCGTAGCAAGGGCAGGGATGAGAACCCCTCTTTTAGCCTTTTCAAGCATCTCCCGTATAGGTTTCAGCTCAGGAAGATGAAGAAACCTTTCACCGATAAAGCTCTCTCTGAAATGGATCACCGTAGCTAAAGGAGAAGATGAGGCGCTGCGCGCTATCCAATCATCGTCGAATTGCCAGTAATGTGGCAGCTCTTTACCTAATAAAATAATATCCCCTGGGTTGAATTTCTGGATATGGTCACCTACAAACTGTGTACCAGTCCCTTGGTGAAAGCAAACTAACTCCAGCTCTTCGTGGTAATGCCAACGGTTGTTGATATTAGGCACCGCATCTCTTCTTACATGAAAAGATTCATTCGCGTTGTTTGTTATTTTAAGTTGCTTTGGCTTCACAGGAAATTTGAATGATGTTGATGGAATTTTTAAACTTTCACGGCGATCAGTTTTTGATGATAAAGGGCGTTCCAGAAATCATCCGGCAAGCGAACAGAGGCCATGTCTATATTCTTCGCTATATTTTCGGGTTTGCTCGTATTTAATGCAATGGATGAAATTCCAGGGAATTTTATCCCAAATTCGAAACAAGCTTCAGCGGGTAGAATGCCGAAATCTTCACAACACTTAAAGAATGCTCTCCTCCATTCAATTAATGACCGCCCGGAACTAGCACCAGGATCGACCGGTAAGTAGTTATAATAGTCTCCACCGATCAAGAAGCCTCCATTAAACACAGCAGAATTGATCACCTGTGTTCCGCGTTCAGCCAGATCGGCGATAAATTTCATTAGCTCCCTTGGGTGCGAGTGCAGTGTTAGGCTATTGGCAAACATTACCCAGTCCAGTTCAATATCTTTTGAGATCTTTTCGATTACCTTCCAATTTTTAGCACCGACCCCCACCGAATTAACCTTACCCGCAGTCTTCAGTTCGTATAATCCACGATAAGCATCCAGGATGTCTTTGTATCGCAGATTATAATCCGCAGCATCTGAACTTGCGCTTAGATATTCATCCGGATCGTGAACGGAAACCATGGAAGCATCGTAACGGCCGAGTAATGAATTACCTTGTTCAAAGCATTCCAAAATTCCTTCGTAGCTAATTTTTTGAACGGCATCACGATCCAGGCCGAACCAAACACCTTTCTCAAAGGTAGGCTCCGCCTCTAGCAAAGGGACCTGTAACCAACCCAGCTTATTACTTATCACAACGTTTTCGGATTGCACATCTATTCTATCGAGGCCATTGCCAAGCACTTCCAATGCCAATCCCGCACCGTATTTACCTGCAGTATCAAAGACAGCAAGTTCAGTCCTGGAAACTATCTGTTCAATGATCTCATATTTAATTTGATCATCAAGGACACTATATAAATTACCCAGGCTACTGGTTCCAAATATTACCTTGGGAAGCAATGTCATATTTTTAAGTTATAAGTTAACGGTTACTGTTATTTGACTAAAAAATTAAAATTTCACTGAAGATTGCTAGGAAAGTTTGAATATCTGTTCCATTAGGATCCACTTCTCACCGGGCTTTGCAAGGGGCAGGGCTTTTTGATAGCTCCACATCAGATGCTCCCACTCTTGAACCTTTGGATTGGATTTATCCATCTCAGCCTTTCTGCTAAAATCAAAATCGTCTCGCGTGACCATAATCATAAAAAGCCGATTTTGCGTTCGGTATATTTCCATTTCTTCAATACCAGATTCCAGAATACTGGCTTGAACTTCAGGCCATGTATTTTGATGGTGAAGCTCATACTCTGCGATAAGTTTAGGATCGTCTTTTAGATCTAATGCCAGGCAATGTTTTTTCATATCTATTCTGATGTCTAATTAATTCAATCGGCTAACAAAAAATGTATATGCACCTATTTTAGTATCCGTTAAAAATCGATGAAACGCTGATTCTACAACCTAACAACACGTTAAAAATACAGTATCATCTAACTTCAGTATACTACACATCCAGGTACTGATTTAATATCAGAAGATTTTCAAACTATAGTTGAACATCATTAAATTAGAGTAGATATTAATTTCAGTAATTCGAATCAATTAAGACATTTAGTATTTGGTTAGTTTATATGATTATTTATTTAAAACTTACTAGTGTGGAATTTTAAACTAATCAAATGTATTCGATTCAGATAAAAGAAAACAGATTCAATCTCGACTTTTTTATATAAAAAACCGACATTATGGTAAGTTTCACTTCAAATCATGTCACCAGGCTAATGATTTTAACTTAACTTAGATTTCAGCTTTTCGTTATGTCCAGAAGAATTTTAAAAACTACTTTTTCATTATTAAACGTAGATTACGTGCAACTGGGAGAGAAATGGAATTATAATAATGTTCTAAGTCCTTATTTTAGATTGTATTATATTGACTCAGGCTCAGGAACGATCTCAGATGCGAGTAATTCTATTGTGCTTGAACCTGGCTACCTGTATCTTATTCCCAGCTTTACCTTGTGTAATCTTTCCTGCAACGCGCGACTCGGTCAATATTTTGTGCAGTTTTTTGAAGACTCCGCAAATGGCATATCGTTATTCCATACCAACAGATCTGTACAAAAAATTCAGGCCTCAGAGCTGGATATAATGAATTTTAAACAGCTGTTATCCAGTAATCCCAACAGGGGAATTAACAGATCAGACAACCCAAAAATTTATGAAAAAAATGTCTTTTACAAAGAATATCAGGAACTAAATAACCAGCAAAGCCTTTCCGTGTTCATGGAAACCCAAGGGATCATTATTCATTTGGTTTCGAAATTCTTATCAGCGACCACCTATAAACCTCAAGACCTAAATCCTATACCCACCAAAATCATGTCTGCAATAAGTTACATTACCGTGAATTTAGATAAAGAATTAAGTGTAACGCAGCTTGCAGAAAGAGCCAACTTAAATCCAGATTACTTCTCCAGATTATTCAGGGAATCAACGGGGAGCCGGCCAATAGATTATATGCGTGAGAAAAAGATCGAACGAGCTCAATACCTGATTGTCACTACTCGACTCACACTAGCCCAGATCGCAGAATTAACGGGCTTTCAGAACTCATTCTATTTTTCAAAAATATTTAAAAAAATAACTGGCATTGCACCCGGACGCTACAAAAAACAATTAGAGTCATCGAAAGGTTGACAGGTCAAATGTTTACAGTATCCTTTTAATGAATTGTAAACTTCAAATAAGGTGCAGGAAAAATTCCGTGCACCTTACTAAATGAATAGAGAACTGATCAATTTTTGTAAAGTCTGGCTTGTCGAATTCTTATACTGGAATTTCCCACAGAAAACATCGTCGAAGCATATCCTATTGTGATTTCCTGCTGTTGAGAAAGCATAAAGTTTATCGCATAATCTTTGCCGTTCTGCGAGTTGTTGAGGAATCTAAAATTACCAAGTGACTGTCCAACATTGGCAATATCAGGTAACGAATTTCCTAATGCCACAACAGCATAGGTTCCTTCCAAGCTATTTTGCGAACCATTTGCAATCTCTGATATGGTAGTTACAAACCGATAACTCCCAGCTGGCAGCGTTAATGTCTGATAGATTTTACCGTTTGTGATCGATGGGGTTCCCCAGAATTCAAAAGCTATATACCCACCGCCATTATAAGAGTCGAATCCTCCAACTCCACCGGACATATTTTTTGCCGCAGCATTGGTTATCCATTCAGCAAGCTCACCCCACCTACCAGACATTTTGCTTGCAATAAATGGATAGCCCGGGTTCTTTAAAGACAGTTCAGTAATCTGCCTAGATTGGTAAGCGCTGCGAAAAGTATCAATCGACAAAGAATCTGGCTTAAACAATGTCCGATAGCTAATTGGTTCGCCAAGTTTACAATCAACAAGGATAGTCTGTGAGTCAGATTTCTTAACCCGCTTTGTTAGCTGTTGACCATCAAGCGTCGTATATTTGATTTCAGCACCCAAATTTGTCGTGTCTGCGGCCCTCCACTTCACTACAATTGAGCTATTACCAGTTTGATAGACGGCACTTTCCATAATCCTATTGAGCAAAGACTTCTCGAATTCCTCTCCATAGGAAGCCCCCTGTCGAGTGCTGACAATGGACTGGTCTCCTTTCTTATTGTAGGTAAAGACTTCAAATGTATAATTTCCTTCTGGCAGCGGATCAATTAACACTTTTATCGTGTCTACCCCCTTTCCGCGGACGATGGGAATATCAAGGTGATTTGCCTTATTATTCCAATATACTACAGCTTTCACGATGTTAGGATCCGAAGTCAGCAACCAGGAGAGTTGTGCTCTATTTCTCCCAGGATAAACCTTTAACGAATCCGCCTTGCCCGGATAAACGATCACCTTTCCGTCAGTGTACTTTTTATAATCGTCGATTTTAGTGCAACTCATACAAACCAATATGACTGCAACAAAAGAATAAATAATGTTTCTTTTCATATCCATATTATTAATCAATCATATTGCTATTTATCATTACCAAAAAATGTCATCTCCGACACATGAGCGGCTTTACCGCCTGGGCCAATCCATACCTCAAGAACACGAATGCGTATATACCTTACCGGGGCAGCATCCAAAGGGATCGTCCATTCTTCACCACGGGCTGCGGCAGCGACATCTTCATTGCTATTCAAGCCGGTAGGCTGTTTTGATGGCTTTTTAGATTCGCAACTTACCAACTTGGTCCAGTTCGTATAGCTCCCATCTGTGGCTGGATTATTCGATCCCCACACCTCATACCGTTTTGGATTTCCATGATTGTAAATCCAAACGCCTTGACGCTGCCAAAGTGTAAACCGACTTAGCTTAGCGGTGACACCAAGATCAAAACTGACCTGCAAAGGCATACCAACATCGGCTGTGTGCCACATGGAGCCTTCAGCAGCGATCACCCTATCCCATAGGTTTGCCACGGGTAATCCCCATCCAACAGCGGCATCCGTTGGTAGGGTAGATACCTTAAACTTACTTTTATCCAGTTGCCTCTCAAAAATAGGAGTTAAACTGGCAATAGCTGTATCCGTGCGGTTATCCCATCTATCTCTGATGTAAACACCAAAAATAGTTTCTTGGGAAGAAAAACCTCTTGAAGAAAAATTGCCTTCCTTGACCTTAGTATAGATGGTCTCCTTGGTAGAGAAATTACCTAAAGAATCTTTATAACTCACAACCAAAGCGATATTGGCTTCTGTTGGATTTTTAAAGCGAATGTTAATTCCACCAAAATCGTCTACCAATTCTATACTACGTCTAATTCCAAAGATAGCCGGTTCCTGAGCCCTAACTTGGATAGTCATAGGTTTTGACCTGTTTTCACTGTTATCGACGGCGTACAAATTAACATCATAAACTGCCGTGTCAGCAAATCCATCAATCGTTAAGGAATTGATATACGAGGATGCTTTAGTCCGCACTACCTTACCGTACTTTGTGGTGTACTCCGCCATGACATACATCAAATCCTCATCTGAAGGCAGATTATAAGTTATTTTAACCGCTCCTGCTGTAGACACCGTGCTGGGACTTGATATCATGCCAGGGGCGACTTCGTCCTGCTCCAAGGGAGCCAGTATATCTTCTTTACAGCCCAGTAAGAAAACTAAACACCATAATACAAGTGTGATCGATTTTATTTTTTTCATAATAACATTAATTATTTGATAACTTACTCCTACTGCCACTACCATCCCGGATTCTGTACGAGGTTGGGATTAACGACCATATTATTTTCCCTTATAGGCCATAAGTAATCCCTGGGGGCGGTGAATTTTTGATTGAATAAAAGCTTTCTACGATAGTAATTAACTGCATCAGTTTGCTCAATATCCCAACCGTAAACACCAGAATTGAGCGACGTGGAAGCCTCTTTCCAACGTTTTAAGTCCCAAAATCTACTGCCTTCAAAAGAGAGTTCAATACCACGCTCCTGGTGAATGATTTCACGAAGACCAGCCTGATCCATATACTTATCAGGCCTAGTAGAGTGCTGTGACCAAGATTCTTGCACAGACGCTAATCCAGCCCTGGCTCTAACTAAATTTAGGTATTGATAAACTGTTTCTGAGGGACCATCTGCCTCATTTACCGCTTCTGCGTACATTAAATACAAGTCCGACAATCGGATCACCGGCCATGGATACTGCTCTTGTGAATAGGCGAGTCCATCTTGGATTACAAATTTCCAATTGACCAGCTTTTTAGTGAAGTATCCAGTAGCAGAATAACCAAAGGCAGCGCGTCTGGATTGGTCCTGGCCTGATTTAGCTTGTACTGTCCAAGTCTTATTTTGCATATACCACATCCCGCCATCAAAACTCATATTTGCGTAGAATCGCGCTTCTCTGTCAAAATGGAGACCTGCGGTGGTATAACCGTTTTGTAAATAATCCTGATCGGCGGCAGTAGCCGTTCTCAAGCTGTAGCGATTAGAGAAATCCCAGTCTTTGTCTTCTGAGATGGGAACTCCATTTTTAGTATAGAACATTTCGGCCATGCGCATTGTTGGTGCAAGTTGTCCCAGCGTAATTTCGTTGCCAGACCTCGCCGGATCGAGTCTGGGCATGGATTGTAGCTGTATCCCGGATCCTGTTCCATTGGTAAATCCCCAAATCAGCTCTTGATTCCATGGTTCACACACGCTATTCCGAATGCTCATCTCCTGGACAAGCCTGGCAGAGATGTTAGATAAACTTGAATTGAAATTATACAGTGTAATCCCTGCTGTATTACAGTTTTCGATAGCAGCTTTACAAGCCTGGGCGGCATTAGACCACTTTTCTTTGCTGTAAGTAGGATTGAATAATACAGTACCATCCGAATTCTTTAGCCCAGCGTAATCTGCATTTCCGTTGAAAAGTGGGCTCGCGGCCATAACCAGTACCCTTGCCTTGATGGAAAGCGCAATAGGCCTTGTGATATGCCCCAATTCAGAAGACCTGTTTTGGATAAGATTAGGTAGTTTTGCTGCTGCAGTGTCCATCAGTTCAGTGATGTAACTGACCACTTTGTCAATAGGCTCTCGTTTCACCCTTACTTCTTCCGTAGAAGCTGTAATCGGAAGATTCTTATCAATGATTGGAATTGGACCATACATCCTCAAAAGGTAAAAATGATAGTAGGCTTTTAAGAATTCTACTTCTCCGGTCCATATTGCTTTCTGTGATGGATCCAGATCAGGAACCTCATTCACATGTTCCAGAAAAATGTTACAATCCCGGAGGGCTTTATACAGTGCTTTCCCCCCCTGTGCCCCATCCCAGTAATTTAGCAATGGTTCTACCAAAGACTGATTCCCCCTGGCAATCATTTGCGGGTTTTCAGGTAATCTGCTCAAAGGTGTAATTGGCCAGTAGGTCCAAAATTCATCACTGGCAAGCATACCAGGATTCTCATATATGTAACTCTCCTGAGGAAGGTAAGAGTAACAGGTGAACAGGTATTTTTCTGCTTCTATCCTGTTGGTAAATGCGTTGTCGATAGTGGCAATATTATCCGGAACAATATCAAGATAGTCCCGCTTGCAGGAGCTTGCCAAAATAAAAATAAAAAATGCTAAAAATATGCTTTTCTGTTTCATGATCTTATAATCCAATTTGTAAGCCCACATTGTAAACCCTTTGAACAGGATAGCCCAGGCCATTCCCTCCCATCTCAATATCCCAAAGTTTGAATCCACTAAAGCTGAGCAAGTTTGTTCCGCTTAAATAAAACCTGGCACTACCCAGCTTTACCCGATTGAGGATTGACTTGGGTATCGAATAACCAAGTTCTGCTGACTTCAATCTTAAAAATGATCCGCTGCGCATGAACCAGGTATTCGTTTGGAAGTTATTATTGTGATAGGTATCACTCAATCGCGGCCAAAGCGCAAAAAGATTGCGGTCATCTTCAGACCAGTGATCATCTGCATAAGCGGCCAATAATCCGTTTTGGGTTCCGCCCAATGACTCTCCAGAATAATTAAACGGGATAAACGGTGCTGTAGCAGCGGTGTTTATCCAAAACGAAGAGCGTGCTGATCCCTGAAAAAATACAGAGAAATCAAAACTCTTGAATCCGCTTGAAAAACCAAATCCATAAATGATTTCAGGGTCAGTAGGGAGTCCGATAGGTACTCTGTCAAGGTTTGTTATTTGCCCATCGCCATTTACATCTCGGTATTTGATGTCACCCGCGCCATACGCGCCATAGGTTTGTTTTGGTGAATTGGCAACATCATATTCATCTATAAAAAGCCGCTCTGCAATCAAACCAAAGGATTGGCTTAATGACTGACCAATGCGTGATAGATATCTTTCTTTATACTGCGGTTCTTCAAATTGTAAAAACTCACTGTGCGCATAGGTAAAGTTCCCATGCAGGCGCAGCCATAGTGAAGAATTGAAATTTTTGTTGTAATCCGCAGAGATATCTACTCCATTGGCTCTAGCTTTACCTGTATTTGCCTTTATCGCCGCCGCCAGTCCCATTGTACTCGGAACGGCAGCACGCTCCATCAGGATATTGTTTCTCGTTTCAGAAAAAATGTCCATCTGCAAGTTGAAATCCTTAAAGAGTGTCAGTTCTGTACCGAAGTTAAATTTCTTCGCTCGCTCCCAGGTGATGAAGGCATTATCATACCGATTGATGGTAATTCCGTTTTTTGTATAAGAAAATTGTTCACCAAATCTTCCGCCTTTGTTTCCATCGGACATATTCACCTCTGACAGGTAGAAAAAACGATCATCAGCACTGCCTATAGCATCATTACCCACTAAACCGTAGGTAGCCTTTAACCTCAGCTTGGTGACTACCAAACTTATTGGTTTCCAAAACTTTTCATTCGATACCTGCCACCCTATACCAACCGCGGGGAAGAATCCGTATCTTTCAGTCTTATAGAAACGCTCTGAACCATTGTATCCAAAATTGACTTCGGCCAAGTACCTGTTGTCATAGCCATAAGTAAATCTCCCGGACACACCCTGATTACGATAAGGAAGGGATTTCTGCAAAGTGCCGTTGTTGGCAAACAGTTGTTCTCTTCTTTGATAAACTAGCAACCCCGTGAGATCATGCATTTTTGCAATTTGCTTATTATAATTTACCGCCGCTTCCATGTAGGTGGTGGTATTGATATCTTTAGTACCTTCGCTGTAGTTAAGATATTCCGTCGCGGCGCCTTCATTTAATAGGGAAAGTGCATAGGTATCGTTCAAGTTATTATAACCGCTTGCACTATAATAGAAAGGATTGTAATTTCTAGTCAAATCAAAATAAGAATACCTTGAAGTATTGAACATTCCCCTGGCTGATAGTCCCGGTGTCAAAAAGGCCAAATCCTGCTTCAGCTCAAATTGAGCATTCATCAATGAGCGGGAGTAGTCGCGGTACCCTTTCACTAAATCCGCATAAGGATTAATCAGGAGACCATTGCTGGAATTTCCGAACAATATATGATTGGTCTTTGGCATCTGCTCTGTCGGAAAGTATGCAGGAAAAAGCACTGGATTACTTCGCATGATTTTCGTGTACAACCCGCTCCCACCGTCGATCGGACCAGTGTAATCATCAAAACTTCCTGATAATCTGACAATTACTTCGGTCGTCTTGGTCATGTTTATATTGATGTTTGATCTTAGCTGATAAGATTTCAGATTGATGTTGCTATTGAAATTATTTCGCTGATCAACTTTAAGCAAGCCATTATCATTGTTAAAAGTACCTGCTATATAATATCTGGCAATTTTTCCACCTCCATTAGTACTAAAATTCATACGTTGGTTATTGGTTTGATCTTTCAATAACATGTCCTGCCAGTTATTTGCAGGGTATACGTAAGGATTTGCTCCTAAAGTAGTCTGATCTATCTTATTCTGGGAATAAGGAAGCACACCTAATGGATTTCGGGTCAACACAGCTTCATTAGCAAGTTTCATATAGGTAATGGGATCTGCAAATTCCACATTCCTGGTATTTGCTGAAGTCGAATTTTCAAAACGCACCTGGATCTTTGCTTTCCCCTCCTCTCCAGATTTTGTAGTGATTAGAATCACTCCATTTGCACCCCTTGCACCATAAAGTGATGTTGCCGTTGCATCCTTCATAATTGAAAAGCTGGCAATGTCGTCGGGTTGCATTCGTGCAAGATCAGTTGAGGTCACCTCAATACCGTCAATAAGGATCAGGGGGTCTTTTTTATATCCGAAAGTGGTCACCCCGCGAATGAAAAACGAGGCATTATCCTGCCCGGGTTCACCACTGCGCTGATAAGCTATCACACCAGCAAGCTTTCCAGCAAGCGCCGTTGTCAGGTTACTGGATGGAACTTTCAGATCCTTAGGATTGATGGTGGTTATGGCACTGATCATGCTTGACTTCTTCTGCGTTCCAAACGCGACAATGGCAACCTCGTTCAGTTGATCATTTTCTGGTTCAAGAGTCACGTTGATACTGCTTTCACCTTTGATTTCTACCTCTTTAGATTTAAAACCTATCATGGTAAACACCAAGGTTCCATTAGCAGGGACTTTAATGGAAAATTTTCCATTCACATCCGCCTGAACTGCTTTTTTGGAGAACTTGAGTGTGATGGTAGTTCCTGGCAATGCTCCTCCTGCGTCGTTAACCTGACCTGTAACAACGATTTCATCCTGCACTAAACTGGACATTGCCTCTGAGCTGTGGTATAGGTTAAGAGCAAAAGAACTACTGGGATAATAAAGGCATAGTAGCGTCAAAGAGATGCATAATAGCGACGTTTTAAAAGCATTAATCAGTTCAAAAGCTGAAGTTCTGAATCGATAAAGCTTCAAAGACGTTAAAGTAAAAATATTCATATGGTTTATATTTGGTTTGACTATTACATGGATCAATAGAGACTTTGGATATGAGTCTAGGGAGGTGCACGCCAATTGCCGACTGCAATAAAATGGGTAGAAGGTAGACTGAATTTAATCATAGCATTCACATTATGTTTGTGCAGTAGTCCAGAATTCATTTACAAAGGAATCATCCGCTTTACGCTCTGAGGAAAGTTCGGACATGCTCCAATTGTAAACTAAAAGGTTGGATGCTTACAGCATTTATATTTGGTGACACAAATAAAGCTGATGGCAAAACCAGAAAATTACAGCGGTTATCATTCTATTCACTAATTTTAACATAAAATGCCCCCATACACACAAAATATCGGATATGTCAATAGACTAGTCGGATTCGTCTATGTCCACTTAAAATTCACACCATTCTTTTTAGAGTTATTTCCATAGCGGAGCTATAAAATGATTTCACGATGTATAGCCGTGAATGTCACTGTGATGAGCTATAAAAACAGTATGTAGAAAATTACTTTTTACGAATGCATATCTGAATGGATCTTCGGGCTTAAAAATTTTAAAATAAAAATGAAAGCAAGCGTTTTTTGGAAGAAAATTAGGAAAAGAGTTCTTGGGATATAAGGCGTAACCACCATCCGGCGGCTACGCATTTTAACCAAAAATCCCGGAATCCTGAACAAAATTCCGGTAACAGTTTGTGTTCAAAAAAAATGAACATCTTGTATGTCTAGAATAAACTTAAATGACTTCAATACACTCAAAAGATTTATTGGCGTTCATTTATGCTACAAAGAAAATAAACAATACCATTGGAATTTCTAACCATTTTACCATTACATTCAGTCATTTTAACAAAATGATACACACATTGGAATTCCAGGTTACATGAAGAATTGAGTCCTGATATTCTGGAATTCCTTGCCCCGATCATCCGAAGACCTCAAGCTGAGCGTAGCACAAAGCTGGTCATCGAACTCATCGATATCTATGTCACAAGTGCCTATCCCAGGTAAACCGGCGGGAAAGAAAAGAAAAAAAACCAGCGCATGAGCAAAGTCAGTGCTAACGCGCAGACCATTAAATGTGCGGGCAATCAGGTTAACCGTGGTGATCATAAACTATGCACCATCTTTCTGATTAAGACCCTGTTCATCAATAATTTAGAGCTTTTCGATAGACACTTGGGACCGATATTGCTTCAATTGGGCGACAACTTTCCGTCTAAAAGCCTGCCAGATTTGGAGCACTTTGTTAAAAACCTCCCTAATAATTACAGGTTTGTCATAGAACTCCGTCACGAGGAATGGTTTAGTGATCCAGCTTACCGGAAAGCTGCATTTGACCTTTTCAGAGATCACCATATCGGAACCGTAATCACTGATGCTCATGGTAGGCGAGATTGTTTACATATGGAACTGACCATTCCTGAAGCCTATATCCGGTTCAATGGAACAGATGGTCAAAACCGGACAATCGATTATTTACGGATCGACGATTGGAGTAAGCGGATCAACATGGGTAGACAATGGGCTTCAGAAACTCTACTTCATCATTTCTCAACGCGATGATTCAACTACACCAGAACTGGTGCAATATGCTATTCAGCGGTTTAACCAGGTACTAGGTACATCCATACCTGAAATTGATTGGAAAGCTGATGCGGCAGTTACTAATGTACCCATGATGTCAATTAATGAATGGGCAGCATACGAAATAGCGCAAATCAAAATTGATATTGAAAATGGTCGTGGTGAAATCACCGACTAGATTTCTGAAATAGGATCCCAGAATACATTGCTAAAATCCTGTACCTGGTCATCATTTATGATTATTCCCTCTGTTTCCAGGAGTTCCTGCATTTGCGTAGGTGTATCGTAATGATGTTTTCCTGTGAGTAGTCCGTTCCGATTTAGCACACGGTGTGCAGGAACTTCGAGTCTCGGGTCATGCGCAAATATCATTGCAGTACCGACCATTCTGGAGGACTTGGCGGCACCTAATGCCTTTGCAATCGCCCCGTAGGTAGTCACCCTACCAGCGGGAATTAGCCGGGCAATCTCATAAACCTGATCGTAGAAGGAATTGGAGTCCATGGATTAAAAGTAGCAAATAAAAAAGCCTCTCAAGAGAAAGGCTTCAATTACTTGGCTAAATGTTTTTTCACAGCCGCTCTAGAATTCCCTACGGCTTTGATCGCGTCTTTAATTTCCTTGGCAGTCACGCCAAACTCTTTTGCCGCATAAGATACTTCAGATGGATCATTGGCATCGATCTTACTATCGTCCCTGCCGTCTTGTTTGTTTTTATCGTCAGCCATAATATTTAATTTTTGGTTCTTAGTATAAACAAGCCGGACGGATAACTGTTTTTAGCAAATCATGAAAGGCCAGATCAAAAAACTTAAAACTGATGTAGAATACACGGGTGCGACACTAGTCCTACAACCTCAGGTCTATTCCATTGGAGATCAGTTTTATTGTGAATTGAAGAAAGGAAAAGTAAGCGTAAAAGGAGATGGCACAACTCCAGAAGCAGCAATGGAAAGTTGGGACAAAAATCTACAGAAGCACTTATCTATTGCGGACTCAAATGATCAAATTGCACAATATGTAATCGCGCTATTAGCCAACGTCGCAGACGAGGAAGAAGCGTTTCAAACCGAAAAATCAGAGAAGAGCCAAATGGATATGTAAGCGCACCTTGCCTGCATAGATGATCCAGAAATGACTAGGCAAGTCAGAGAATTTTATGAGCAATTCGGCAATCGTAAAAAGAAAAATCATAAAAATCTTCATGTTCGTGCCAAGTAGATCGTCACCCTCTCAATTCGATCTAAAACATACTTGATGACAAACGAAGAGCTAAATGAATTGATTGCTAAGTACAAATCTGGCAAATGTTCCGACGACGAAAGAGCCTTTCTCGAAGATAGTATCTTTTCTTATAATGAGCATATCCCCCCACTTAATGAACAAGAAGTCGAGGCCATGTGCGCAAAGATATTTGAGAAGCTGCCGTCCAAGCCGAATGGAAAGTTAAAGCTATGGTCCGTAATTATTGCTACCGCAGCAACGCTAGCTTTGTCTGCTGGCGTCTATCTCATTGCGAAACATGAGCTCCTAAGTCCAAGAAGGGAAATAATAACAAAAACGGATATTGCTCCAGGAAGTAATCGAGCTATTTTGAAGCTAGCCAATGGTAAAATGATTCAACTTGCTGGCAATAAATCTGGGATCAAGCAAACGAAGTCAACTTTAATATATGGTGATGGTACACCCGTTGGAGTTCAAAATGGAGATTCAGAGATCAATGCCCTTATCACACCAAAAGGTGGACAATATACTTTAACCCTATCCGATGGCTCAGTGATTACTCTAAATGCAGGAAGTGAGTTAAAGTATCCGGCGCAATTCCCCGACGTAGGGGAACGGAAAGTATATCTTTCCGGAGAAGCTTTCTTCGAGATCACTAAAGATAAGAACCACCCATTTATTGTGGAATCCAGAGATCAGCGAATTAAGGTATTGGGGACAAAATTTAATGTGAATAGTTATGCCTCTCACGCTGCTGCTACTACGCTAGCTGAGGGAAGTGTCCAACTTACCAAACTAGCCAGTCCTACTGAGAAACGAGCCGATGCAGACAATCTTATATTAAAACCAGGAGAACAAGCGATTGTGGGAAAAGACAAAATAACTGTCTCTCAAGTTGATGTTGATTTAAACCTTGCCTGGATTTATGGAAAGACCGAGTTTGAAAACGCCGAGCTAAAGACTGTAATGCAAATGCTAGAGCGCTGGTATGACGTTGAGGTGGTTTATAAAAGCTACCCTCAGGCTTCCCGTTTTTCCGGATCAATATCCCGAAATAAAAACCTATCTGAGGTACTCAGACTTTTGGAGACCACTGGAGAAGTCCATTTTAAAATTGACGAAAGGAGGGTTATCGTAATGAAATAAAACAACAAGGGATTGAAAAAAGCCAGGAGCGTGTACTAGACGCTCCTGACTAAAGTTCAGTTCGAATAAACATGGCTAACATATCAATCAACTAAACCAACTCAAATGTACAATTTTTACATTAACGGTGCACCCGTCAGGGATCGCATTGTCAAATTTTTGATCAGGATGAAATTTATCATCGCATTAATGATCGTCAGTTCCATGCAACTCAGTGCCGCATCATGGGCACAAAACATAACAATAACCACGAAAAACGCAAGTTTGGTAGAAATATTTAAAATCCTGCGCAAACAGACAGAATATGATTTCATCTATAGCCAAAAACAACTGATAGGAGCTAAAAAAGTCAATTTGAATGTACGTAATGCAAATATTAAGCAAGTACTGGACATCTGCTTCTCGCACCAGCCATTTGGCTATGGGATTGACAACAAAACTGTAGTAATAATACCGGTTAATCAGCAGAAGTTGAATATCTACCTTCACGACATTAAGATTCGGGGTAGTGTCCAGGATTCTTCGGGATTCCCAATCCGGGACGCGAATATTCGAATTTTGGGAAATGATCTGTCAACGAGCTCCGATGAGCGCGGCCAGTTTAGCTTGAATTCGGCATTAAATCAAGGTGTATTGATTATTAACCATATTGGGTACGAGCCAGCGCAAATCAGCTTCAGCACTGGAAATCCTGGGCCTTTTCACATTGTGCTCTATGAACGGAAGAGTAGACTCAAAGAAGTTCAGATCATCAGTACTGGCTACCAAAGCCTTAATAAGAAGCATTTAACAGGAAGTATTGAAGTTATAGACAGCATTTCTTTGAATAGAAGAACTGGAAGCAATATACTGGATCGTTTAGATGGCATCACAAGTGGCCTGCTTTTCAATAGAAATAAGTCACAACCTTCGCAAAGTGACATCAATATTCGTGGACGCAGTACTATAAATGGGGAGGATCGGCCATTGATCATTTTAGATCAATTTCCATACGAAGGGAGCATTGACAACATCAACCCAAATGACATTAAATCGATCAGCATATTAAAAGATGCCTCAGCAGCAGCAATATGGGGATCTCGGGCAGGGAACGGTGTAATTGTGATCACCACAAATTCAGGGATGTACAATTCTGGACAGTTCATTAACGTGAATAGTAACATCACGATAGCTGACCAAACCGATATTATGGAATTACCTTGGTTTAACAACTCAGATTGGATTGACGTAGAAAAGTTTCTATACGACAAGGGTGCTTACACCAATTTGATATCCAGTAAATTTCAGCCGATATCGGCGGCAGTGGAGATTTTTGAACAATCACGTTTAAAAAATTTGTCTCCGGGTGATTCATCTATTAAAATTAATGAATTAAAGAATAACGATGTCCGAAGGGAGATCATGAAACATCTTTATCGCCCGTCACTGAATCAGCAATATGCGATCAATCTTACAGGAGGCGGCATGAATAACAAGTATTATGTCGCCTCGGGATACGATAACAATCTGGAATCTAAGACCACAAACAGCTACACACGTTTTAACTTCACTGCAAACGACAGTTACTTACTGATGAAGAGTAAATTGGAACTCAATTTCAAAATGTTGTTAACGTTGAGCTCCAACAAATCTGGAGACACCTACATGCCTGTAAGTCCATACGATCACATAGCTGGGGAAGATGGAGCGCCGTTAGCGGTCGTGAAGAATTTACGAATGTCATACGTCGATACTATAGGGGGTGGAAGGCTGCTGGACTGGCGCTATCGTCCGTTGGAAGACAACACTGCAAATAATACATCAAATCTAACTGGCGTAATTTTCAATGTCGGCGCTAGCTATCGCATCGCGAGTGGTTTAAAAACTACATTACTATATCAATTTCAGAAAGAGATAATCAATTCGAAAACATTTTATAATGAAAATTCATATGCAGCCCGAGATTTAATCAACAGTCTTTCTGCGATTAATTATAGCACAGGCTCAGTTACCCGTATTATAGAATCAGGCGGAACATACTACAGTAGAATCAGCGAATTGAATGCGAATCAAGGTCGGCTTCAAGTTAACTATGAAAAACCTACAGGTGATGACCATGAACTGTCTGGGATTGCGGGCTTAGAAGTAAGGAACAACTTTACTGAAAGAATTCAACAAAACTTTTATGGCTACAATGAATTCACCAGAACAAACGTCAATTCAAGCTTAAATCCGCGCAATGACTATCCATTGATATACGGAAATTCATTAAGAATTGACCCCGGGCAGCAATCCGGCTACTTATCTGACCGATTTATATCTTATTATGCAAATGCAATCTATGCATTCAAAAGCCGGTATTCGGCATCATTTAGTGTTAGAAAAGATGAGTCTAACCTATTTGGCGTAAAGTCAAACCAGAAAGGCGTGCCACTCTGGTCGGTGGGTTTTGCATGGACAATCAGCAACGAAAACTTTTTGAAACCGGAATGGTTGACACTGCTAAAGTTTAGGTCAAGTTTTGGATATACGGGTAATGTCAGCAAATCCATCAGCGCCTACCTGACAGCTAGAGTGACAGGCAACAACTCCAATGGTGCTAGTTTCAGCAGTATTATCAACCCTCCTAATCCCGCACTAAAGTGGGAAAGAATCAAAATCCTAAATCTTGGATTGGATTTTTCCGCATTTCAGAACAGGATCTCAGGAAGTGTTGAGCCATACATCAAGTATGGACTAGATCTTTTTGGAATCAGTTCACTTCCTTCACAAACTGGTGTGCTTAATTATCAAGGTAACTTCGCAAACACACTTACCAAAGGGATTGATGTTATTTTGAACAGCTCAAATCTAGATGGAAAGTTGAAATGGCAAACCAACATTTTGCTGAGCAACGTAAAAGACAAAGTCACTAAATATGTTGCTTTACCGAACACCAATCTCAGCGTGATCCAATCCCCAGCTTTAAACCCCATAGAAGGAAATTCGTTTTTTTCCCTCTATGCATATGAATGGCGCGGATTGGATTCCAACGGAGATCCACAACTTCAGTTTGAAAACTCAACCAGTAAAAACTATAGTGCTATCAGCAATTCGGTTAACCGAAATAATCTGAAATTAATTGGATCCTCCATACCAACTATCTACGGCAGTTTCAGAAATGCTTTCAGTTATGGCTCAATCACACTGTCATTTAATATGACCTATCGTCTTAATTACTTTTTCAGAAGGAATGCATTTAACGGCTCACAGAGTACTGCAGGATTTGATATGGCAGCTGATTTCCACAAGCGATGGCAGAAACCCGGAGATGAAAGCATTACTTCAGTGCCTGCTCTTCTCTACCCTTCCAATTCACTTCGAAGCACAGTTTACAGTTATTCCGCTACCCTTGTGGAAAAAGCGGATAATATTAAGTTTCAGGATATAAGAGTTGATTGGAGCCTAAAACCTGGAAAAAGACCAAATCGTAATTTCAAAAGTTTCGGGCTATATACCTACGTTAATAATATAGGGTATATATGGCGTGCTAATGAGCACAACATAGACCCCGACAACCCCAATCCACGCCTGGGAAATCTAACTTTCCCTTTATCAGTTTCATTTGGTTTTAAAGCAGTATTATAATATGAAAAACTGGATTTTTATAATAGGCATAGCTGGGTGCTTTGCTATACAGTCATGTAAGGAAGAATTTTTAGATAAAAAACCTTCTTCAGATATTATCACCCCGACTACATTGGCGGAATTACGTGGCCTTCTGGAAAATGAAGGGCCAATAAATAAGACCGCTGGCTTGCCACAGATTTCTGCGGACGAATATAACGTTGTTAGTACCGAAAGTTACTTGGCTTTGCCAACAGCTATCGAACGAAATGCATATATATGGACAAAAGATTTATATGAAGATGAACAGGTTCTGGATTGGGAAGTCCCCTTTAAATCTATATTTATAGCAAACAGTGTCTTAGATGTATTGAGATCTAAAAATTTCACAGACAAAACAGAAAGCGATCGGGTCAAAGGTTGGGCATTATTTGTACGGGCCTGGGCATATTTTGACTTAGCCCGAAATTTTTGTAAAACTTATAATCCTGAGACTGCCCCTACCGATCTG
This sequence comes from Pedobacter sp. GR22-6, assembly GCF_037402555.1. Lineage (NCBI taxonomy): Bacteria > Pseudomonadati > Bacteroidota > Sphingobacteriia > Sphingobacteriales > Sphingobacteriaceae > Pedobacter > Pedobacter sp. GR22-6. Next base: position 239,247 of record NZ_JBBEUC010000002.1, on the reverse strand, counting down.
GGATTACCCATTCGACTTAGTGCAGGTATAGATGTTATCAACCAGAGATCTTCCTTACAGCTTACTATGGATCAGGTGTTATCCGACCTAAGTGCCTCGTCCCAGCTTTTAGCGCCAAACATCCAAATTCTGAACAAAAACCGGCCTTCCAAGGCGGCAGCATTTGCCCTTAAAGCTAGAATTTATTTGTACATGGGAAATTACCAAGCCGCTAACAGGTATTGCGATAGTACCCTGATAATAAATAATAAACTAATAGATTACAATTCCGTTAGCAAAACAGCAAGCTTTCCATTTAGCGCGAATGCGGAAGAGGTTATTTATTTCGCGACCCATATCGTCGCATATTCATCAAATATCACCTCCCGGACCTCAACTTCCTATGAAGTGAAACCGGAATTATACCAATTATTTCATGAAAATGATCTCCGGAAACAATTATTTTTTAAACCAAATGCGCTGGGCAAGATCACCATGAAGCCCGGCTATATTAGTATAGGAGGATATCCATTCACAGGTTTGGCCACAGATGAAATCTATCTCATCAAGGCTGAATGCCTCGCGCGCAATGGTTCTGGCACTGAAGCCCTCAATTTCTTAAATGCATTGTTACTGAAAAGGTACGCCAATAGTGCAAGATTTGAACCCATCTCGTCAGGTGATCCCGCGACCATTCTCTCGCTCGTGATTCAAGAACGTAGAAAGCAATTGATATGGCGCAGTGTAAGATGGTCGGATCTTAAGCGGTATAATCGTGATGGCGCAAATATTATTTTGTCAAGAACCATCAACAATTCAACCTATACCTTGCCTGCTAATGATCCACGATATGTGTTTCCAATACCTAATCAAGAAATTAGATTTAGTAACATCGAACAAAATCCGAGATAAACGATGAAAAATTTAACTATCCTGGCTTTACTCGTAACGTACAGCCTGGTCGCCAAAAGTAAGAATTTTAAAAACAGCGATCCTGATACTGGCCCACGATATTACATTGACATCATAGGCACAATTGGGGATCAAGCGGTTTCTCCATTCACCGAAATCCAGATCTCTGCCCATAGTATTTATTCTTCTATAAATCTATTGACCGGAAAAAAAGAGGGCAGTGTCAAAATTGATCAAAGAAATTTTAGGATACGTCAAGAAATACCTTCAGAAATTAGTTATATCACCTTTGAATATTCTATTCAAGGACGATCATATGGGCCGGTCTATCTGCCCACGAACTTTTTCAAGGTCAGTTCCAGGCAAAAGATTCATTGCTCATTTTTCCGCGATTCATTAGTCTTTTCGGGACGCGACGCCGAAGTATTCAACCTGCAGACGAAGCTGTTTTTAGCTGGATCTATAAATAAAATTAATATAGGATATGACGATCCAAATTACTTGAATGAGATAAAGAAAATGGTGGACTTAAATTTTCAGGAACAATCTGCAGTATTATTGTCCCACACAGGGAAAGTAAACGAAAGCTGGAGAGACTATTTCTTTAACTATTGCCTGGGAACTAAAAAGAATCGTATGATTAGTGCAGTTCTTAGTGGTATCAAGTCTAATAACTATTCGATAGCAAAAGAGTTTTACCAATATCTTATACATGATGATCAGCATGAATATCCCGAAGAACTACATACTTCTGCCTTATTAATGGACTACCTCTATAAAATGGAGAAATTTAAATTTGAGTATTTAAAGACAACTATAAATACGATCAATAAAAACGGGGCCGCAGACTTTTTCAGGATGATAAGAAGAAAATACAACGGAAAGATCAGAGCGCACATTACCGTTCTAGCCCTTGTCGACCTACCTAAAACTTACGTGGATACGTACGATGAGGCACATAAAGCCCCTATGGTCAAGAAAGAATCACCTTATTTTTCGATTTTAAGTAACTTGCTCCAGAACAACTCTCCCAAAAAATTAGCTTATCAATTTGAATTAACCGATTCGTCAGGTCGTGAATTTAAGATGAGGGATTTTCAAGGGAAAGTTGTAGTGCTAGATTTCTGGTTTGTGGGTTGTATTCCCTGCAAACTACTCTCAAAAGAAATGGGTCCTATCATTGATAGCTTTAAAAAAAGAAACGTCGCCTTTATCACGATCAATGTAGATCAGAATAAAATATCCTGGATTAAAGCCTTAAAAAGCCTGGAATATTCTCATGTCGGAAGTGTAGATTTGAACACTGGCGACCTCGGAGTCAGGCATCCAATCATCGCTCACTATAATGTAACGACTTATCCAAGGCTAATTGTCGTAGATAAGATGGGGAACCTTATTTCTGCTGAACCTACCAGGCCAATATCGTCAAACCCTGAAAGTGCCACAGCACTGATCAAGTTGATACAAGCCAACTTATAATGTATGAAGTAAGTACCCTGCTTAGTTGCAGGGTACTTAACGATTTACTCAAAGTAATGAGAATTCGTCTCTGGTGAATCCCCGTAAGTTGGAGAAGCATCACCGGTGGCTTGATCGATAAATGCAGGTGGCGTAGGTGTCGAGTAATCATACACCACAACACATTTCCGTCCACCTAACTCACAGGATAAGGTGCTCGGCTCTCCAGAGATTAATTCATAACGCATGGTTGTTATGTTATACCCATAGTTCGCAGTTGTGAATTTCGCATCTGCTGAAGCAGGCTGAACATTTGTGAACGCACTGAATCCTAATGCTAACGCACCTGCTACCAAGCCGAAAGCTAAATTTTTAAAGTTTTTCATTTTGTTAAAGTTTAAAAGTTTAAAATAGAGCTGTATTTTTCGCAGGATACAGCATTAACCTGATCTACGCGCATAAATATCATGTGTCCATTGACTTTCTCCGGTAAAGAAGTATCCCCAAACCGGCAATCAGGATAAGAAGAATGTTAAACCAAATATGTTGTACCCAAGTAAGCTTGCTAATGGCTCCACCACAATGACAAGGAAGATGCTCAGCTGTCATCTTCATATAAATCAGATAAGCGGTAAAGGCAATCATTATTATCCCCGAGGCTAATAAGCCTTTAAATTGTGTTCTTGGAAAAAGGAGTAATAATGAGATGATGATCTCTAAAACCGGAATAGTCCAAGCAAACAACGCAGGTGCAACATTCATAAATTCTAATTTCCCCATGAACCCAATAAATTCATGGATTTTAAATAGCTTATCGGAAGCGGTATAAATAAATAGCAGTATGAAAAGCGCACAAATGATATCAACAACTATCACATTTCTCTCGAAGGTTGAAGGTGATTTGACATGTTTTAATTTAACGAAATTCATAGCCACGGGGTTGAGAGGTTATAAACTGGACTCTGGCAAAAAACAGGCAGTGGTAGTGACCACTACCCGCCTTAAAATAAAAACAATGAAAAAAGTTTCTTGAGATCGGTTTTTAGTGATTTTCATAATAGGGTTATTTGATTAACCTAAAGTTCTGGATAGAAACACAATTTAAATCAGACGCGGGTCGGATAAAAATCAGACGACGGTCGGATTTATCTTCTACCTACCGGAAAACTTTTTCCGCAACTTCCCAAGGGTATCAGGAGCCATGCCCATGTATTCGGCAACATGCTTTAACATTGCCCGGGCGAACAAATGCTGCAGTGCCATTTCATGTTTCAAATATCTGGCCTCTGTAGTTAAATAAGATTTTTCGAGAACATGGTGATATTTAATTCGGCTATAACTACTCCGAATTTTCTCGGTCAAATAATCTACCTCGGAAAAATTGGACCGTAGACCCACCCAATCCCGGTAACTGATACATACCAGCCGACAATCCTCGACGATCTCAATTGCCGATTCCGAGGGTTCTTGGCTAAATAAGCCAGGGTCTGTATAAACACAGGAATTTGGGAACCAGAACCAGTTCGTATGTTCAGTAAGAGATTCGGAATCAACATATATTTCTCTAATTAAACCTTCTATTAAAAACCAGACCCAACGTTGGGTCTGCATTGCATTTAATATCCTTTTTCCGTGTACATATTCTACTTCGTAAAGGACAGCTTTCAATGCAGTTTTGAATGCTAAAGTTAATGGATAATAGCGTTCCATAACGTCTATTAACCTTTGAAATGCCTGATTGGATATTGGTGTCATCATTAAAAAATTCAGCGCAGAAAACTAAATGGCAACTCCTAAGCGCTGCCTTAATTCTATTTTCTTGTTTACTTTGGTTTTAAAAAATATTCTCCGGACATGTGCGTCCACCGTTTTTTCTGAAATGTATAAGGATGCCGCAATTTGTTTGTATGTCATGCCGGCACAAAGGGGAGCCGCAATTTCCTGCTCCCTTCTACTCAAGCCAAAAGCGAGACAGGAAGTCTCAAAATCCTGTATATCTTGCTTATTTCTAGCTACCAAAGCTAACAGACGCTCCCGCTCAAGCCTTTCAAATCTAACCGACCGCAGCATGAATAATATGGTAATCACGATAAGGCCTAGGTTTGTAGCGAGGACTTCTAGCCATTGGGAAACCTGAAAATACGAAAAGACAGACATACAGACCCAGGGCGCGACCGCTAAGTAGACCGCATTCATTTCCAAACTGGATTCGTAAATGCCATTTCGATTCAAGTCAATGGACTTCAATTGTATCGCTTTTCGCATGGCCCAAAGCAAATAAAGTGAGTAAATAAATGGCACTACCATCCCATAGCGCACAGCGGTCTCCAAATCGCCTGTCCAGGCGTAAAAGATCCAAAAGCAAAGTATATATGGCAGCAGTAAAAACAGCGGCACGCCATATACCGCGTGAAAACGCAATCCCTTTAAATCAAATGCCTTGTAAAAATAGAACGGGAAATAAGAAGCCATAATGAAGCCGCTACCATACGCAATTATGTTTTGTAGCCGAATTGAAATCCAACTATACTGTTCATCCGGGAATAATCCACCAGTTAAATTGTAAATGATCAGCAATCCCAATAGAATTAGATACCAAAATCGAGATTTGTCCTTCGGCCAGGCGAAATAGTACCATAGCTGAAAAAAGAAGAAAACAAGCTCCATTAATAAAAACACAAAAGTCAAAAGATGCATTTCAGAACCGAGTACAAACATAGGGAAAGATTTTAAGCGTCTAAGGGGTGATTAACCCGTAACCAATCCAAATAAATTATGATATTCTTTTCAGAAAGAAAAGTGAGTAGCCGAGGTTGAGCTCATGATAGATTTTAAATCCAAAGTTCCGGTACCAGGGTAGATTTATAACTGTTGAGGTTTCCAGGTGAAAAGGGAGGTTGAGCGATTCTGACTCTTCAATTAGCTGTCTCAAGAGAGCAGTACCTTTCCCCTCCCCCTTCACAGCTGGATCAACCGCAATAAACCACAGGTAGTAGAATTCGGATTTGGGATGCTGCTTAGCAATTTGTCTTTCCCTTTCCATCACTTTCCAAAAGCTAAAAAGACCTGTCACTTGGATAATTAACAATACATCAAGCCAAAGGCTAGCTAGCGAAAATCTTTTAGTATGAGGCAATAGCACTAAGGAGCAAGCATCTTTACCAGGGCTAAGAATGACCCTACCAGACCGGGTACAATTTTCTAGCGCGTACATCATCAAGCGACGTATGCGGGTTTCTCTGTGCGCATCCTGTTTAACGATGTAGTTTATACTCAGGTTATCACCAAATGCCTTTGATAGAATTTCGATGATCCTTTCTTTATCCTGTTCACTTAGTGCCATAAATCTAAATTAATAATATTCCATGTAACTAATTATTCCAATTGGCAGGCCTATTTGATGCCCTGTTCTTTATTTACCTGATAGTAATCAGATGCGTGAAGGTTTTAGTGGCTAAAGTAGTAGTTGGATCCTCTTCAATTGGGCCATCTGTATTACTATTTTGAATCTCGAAGATCATTTCTGGTTCTGCGAGGAGCAGATCATTGTGGGTGGGGTTCTGTTTCTTGTTTTTCATGACTTTTTTTTGAAAAATTAGAGCAAAGCCACGAAATCGTAAATTTTCTTATATAAACCTGCCAGTATATTATATAAAGACTTAAATTGTCGATATCAATCCCTTATTATGAAATTAACGCCATCTATGAGAACCATAGGAGGGCATATTCTATTTATTGCCGCCTATTATAGCTATGAAGCAGGTATGCTTTATAGCTATACCAATCACATCATTAACTTCTGGGACGGTTTTTGGCACCTACTGATAAACCTGGGCTTATTCTATCTCAACGCATTGGTCGTTCTTCGATCTGCCAGTAAATTTCCTTCAAATGTCCAGCGACTCCTAGCAGGAGTAGTTTTAATCTCAATTGAATTCTTTAGTTTTCTCCTCATCAAATATGTACTGGTACAACTGTTTGCAGCATACCAGGTTGCTACTACCAATCCCTATGAAACTTATCCCTTGTTCTTGAAAGACACCATTTGGCGGTTTATCCATGTTACCGGATTAAGTTTCGGTTACTGGTATGCATTAAACGCGAGCCAAAGGCAGCAAGAGGTACTGCTATTGGAACAACAAAGGTTAAGAGACCTTGCACAGCAGGAGATTACAAAACGTGAATTTGTGACTGTGGAAAATGCTTTCCTGAAATCTCAGATCAATTCACATTTTCTCTTCAACACGTTGAATTTCATTTATAGCAGTGTTCAGAGTTTAAGCAAGGAAGCTGCCCGAACAATAATTGGTCTATCGGACATTCTGCGCTACAGCCTGAGCACACCGGCCGACGGGAAAGTGATGCTTTCTGAGGAGCTGCAACATATCAACGCTATTTTTGATGTTAGTCGTTTGAAAAACCCAAAGCACTTTCATCTGAATTTCTCTGTTAGTGGTGATCCGGATCAACTCCAGATTATACCCCTGGCGCTTATAACATTAGCGGAAAACGTATTGAAATATGCGGATCTAAAAGACATACAGTCTCCGGCCGAATTTAGCTGCATCATTAAGGATAGTACATTGACCGTTTCAATCAACAACAAAAAAAGAAAAAACATATCACCATTCAGTTATGGTATAGGTTTGAAAAACACTACGCAACGTCTGGTCACTGCATATGGAAATCAGTTTCAACTAAAAATCGATAATTCAGAAAATCAATATCAGTTAAAATTAACGCTCCATTTATCATGAAGATTTATAAAGCTATTGTCGTAGACGACGAAACCCATGCCTTAGATACACTTAGCGAATACATTAATAAAAGTCCAAACCTAGCCCTTAGTGGCTGTTACGAAAACCCCCTAGATGCGCTCAATATTATGACCGGATCAAATGCACCGGATGTAGCATTCTTGGATATTGATATGCCAGAATTGTCGGGGCTTTCATTAGCTGAAATGGCAAACAGTGGAATTCAAGTTATCTTTGTATCCGCACATGAAAAATATGCGTTAGAAGCTTTCAATTTACATCCCGCGGGATATTTACTCAAGCCATTTTCTTTTGAAACCTTTCTAAAAACAGCGACGCATGTCTGCAGACTCTTGTCCAATACACCCCACCTTCCTGTCAATAAACCGATATTCCTCAAAGCGAGCGTAAAAGGGACATACATTCAAGTTATGAGCCAGGAGATAAAATATGTTGAAGCCATGCTCAACTACGTGAAGATCTATACCACATCTAGTGAAAGTCCTAAAATCATATATCATTCGATGAAGAGTGTTGAACGAAAACTCGGCGGTACAAACGTGATTCGTGTAAGTAGATCATTTATAATTAACACCGTTTTCATAAAGCTAGTTGAAGGGAATAGGGTAATCCTAAAGGATGGAACCGATGTTTCCATCGGCCAAAGCTATAAGGATAACTTCTTCAGCTATCTGGATTCTAATACGCTCAATAACTAAGCATAAAAGTTGCCTGCCTAACAAGTTCGAAGCCTGGCTACTTGACCTTTGTAGAGCTTCAGTAGGAAATGATACAAATTATTTTCAAGATTGGGATTTGCTTCGAAATTAAGCCGGTTAACATGCATGTGAATCAAGTCAGCAGCTAACTGCGTATAGCTTCCTGCGCTGATGGTCTTCCTGCAAATGGAAATCTTTATGCATTTTGATGAGAAATCCTCCAATTTAGTCCTTAATGATTCCGTCAAATATTGTTCTTGATTTTCCATAACTGAGACAATTCTTCCCCGTTGTTCACGATAATAGCGATCAAGCGCTAGTCTTTCCATCTTAGTCCTGACAATACAATTGTTCATGTTTTGTAGAAACTTTAGTCCCTCTTCGAAACTGCGAAATAGTCCAGTCAAAAGCAAAGAAATGGACAATAAACCGAAGGAAATCTGATTAATTGCGGGCCGAATCGTATTAAATGCAGAAATTAGATCGCTGCTGCTTTCAAAAAGCGCTTCTACGTTGTCCATTCCGGCCATGGCATACCGATTCAATTCTGGTTTATACGTTGCTAGCTGGTAGTCCGTCACTAGTCCTTGTTTCATGAACCGTTTGATTATTCTTGAAACCCAGCCGGCAAAATCTACGAATGAGTTTTTATTTACCTTAATTCGTAAGCGAAGGTGATTTCCAGGATCACGGTAACGCACAAAAAACCAACAGGTAATACTGCCATGTCTTCTATGTTTCCTAAGCTTCCTTTGCAGACTAGGGTCATTCAAGAAAGCGTTTAGTGTTTCTTCATGTCCATAGATTTTGAAATAGAGCCATTCCCCCGGAGGCAAATGAATTAGGTTGTCTTTTCTAATCCGACGACATGAAAAGCCAGTACTATTTTTGTAAACCGTTTCATTATTTAACAGCAGCGCGACAAATTGGGCCAGATGGCATTCACCAACTGAATTTCGTATTGCATATTCTTTGTCAGGGAAATAAAATTCCTGCAGGACAACTCTTACCTGGGACCTGCAATAATTAAGGAAGAATATTAGGGAATGATCATTATCTAAATCATAAACCAATTGCCGATCATGCGTAGTAATTGCAAAGAATCGAGGAACGTTTTCAACTTGCGCTTTTGCTCTAAAGCTTCTCAACCCCGCGCTACCGGTTTTTAACATTTCCAATTCTGATTTTGTCAGTATCCATTTAGCAGGAGAAAGTATCACGTTCTTGTAACTAATACGAGGATAATGGCTTAGACCCGGCAGATAATTTTCCGGATCGAGAGAGAAATGGCAGTCCAGGTCCTGAAACTGAAGGTCAGCCAGGAACTGGAAGATGGGTAAATTGCTGAGCCTATAATTATAAGCACTTGCTAGTCTAGGAATAACTTCCTTTTTTAATCGCTTTGAGCGTAAAACGACTCTTCCTGAGACGACTTTAACGAGCAAATCATCCAGAGAAATTACTTTTTCTTCGGAAAGATTAGAATTGACCAAGACGGGAATTTCATATTCTCTAATGTGCTGGCGACTGTTGATGTGGTCAGTTACAGCATTATCGAGCGCAGAAATCTCAGCAAAAATAACATCCGGATTGTTTAATTGCTCAAATTCCGAGACCTTCTTAAGTTCATCCAAAACATACTGTTGGTGGGAGAATCGTCCAACTAAATTAATCGCACTGGAACCCCCTGCATGTTCGATGTACAATTCCTTACCAGCAAATCGGAACATGACGGACAATGAAGGAGGACAGTTCAAGTTTTTCGAGCGGTCTGGTAAATTAGCTATCTCCGCGTCCGTTATATGAACTATCGCCGATTGTTCTTTTGCTGCATGAGTAATTTTCCTAAGTAGTAAAGCACTTACCGCCGACCAACGTACAGCAGAAAGCGGATCCTCTTTCTGCTTACCTAAATCCTTTAGCCATTCACCAGTAGAGCTAGATTTTTCAGTACCCAGATAACTAACCCCAACCTGAGGATCGATTGCTCTCATCAGCTCTATTTCCTGAGATTCGAATTTTGCCGAGAACTTCTCTGCAAATGCTGCCAATTCCGATGAATGATACTCGGGACTGAGCTTTTGTAATGCTGATAGACCATCAAGGATATGCTTTTGTAGTCCATAGGATAAACTACCTTGTTGATCGTGATACGTAATGGAGTATATCGAATCATTCTTGACCTTAGTATCGTGTAGCTTGTGATAATGTAGTCCAGTAGGACTGGGCATGCAAGAATGGTACAGCAGTTGTTTTTGAAAAAAGGAGTTCAATACTGCAGTCCCATTCTCTTGCTTCAAATCGTTAGCTAAAAAATCAATCACCTCATTTTTTAACTTAGGTAGCTTGATGTACTTGAGCAATTTAGATAGCGCAACCGATTTTCTCATTTTCATCATCTTAAAAATCGAGGGCTTACCATCCGTCTGTACTTGTCGAAAAAGATATCGTATCTGTCCCCCAACCTCATAAATGGAGGGATTTGCATATATGGAAACATCATCTTGGTCGAAATCTTGCAGCGCTTCTATACCGCTAAAGGCCGGAATATTGATTTTGGTTTGCTGACCTTGAAGTATGATTGAATTTGTATTTCTCGACCATTCCGATAAAGCAACTGAAGCAAAAGCACCGAATGGTGTTGGCCGATAGCACATCCGATTGTAATAATTAAAAGTGCTGGTTAATAATTCATCGCCCATCGATTGATACTCGAAACCGCACTTCTTCAACGCATCAAATAACACAGGACTGGCTTCTGATAAAGCGTACTGGAAATTCACATTCAACAATATATTCCTAAGACCATTAGGGTTGAATGTCGTGAAAGGCATAGCTGGAGTTCTGACCACCATCTTGGGTGAAAATGAAAATTTTCTAGCATCCATAGTGCTAAAGTGCCCCAAAAAAGACTTAAATCAAAAACACAAAACCTTATTAAACAGTATTTTAACAATGATACATCCTCACGATAGAAGACTTTATCCCTACAAACGGGTGATTGCTAACCTAATATTTCAAATTCGTATAATTTCTGAAATTAATGTTCAAATCTAGTCAAATGGCATTTTTTCAACCTTATATTTCTGCTAAATCCAAAGTTAAATTCACATATACTGCTCCATCAAAAACGAGATTAATCGGGCTTGGTCAAACCATTAGCTTTGGTATACGCTTTTCTCCGTGTTTTTATCTTTCTAGTTTGGCTTACTGGATTAGCCAGGTTGTCCCTTAAACTGCTGCTCGTGGCGTTCTTACTAAGCTCATGTTTCTTGCGGATCTTTTCCAGTTCTGCATTCAAAAGGGACGCCACATCATTCTTAATTTTTTGATAGTTCTCCGCGATATCCTCCTGGCTCACCTGCCTAACTTTAGGTATCGGTTTATATTGGTCAGTTTGCTTTTTTATTGCGATATGATCATTCTGTATTTCTGCATGAAACATCTTGAGGCTTATCTTTTCGTCAGGGCTATCAGCTACTAATCCCACAAACTCGCCTGAAGATAGCGTTGCTATTTTAGACGCAGGAATTGCATTGTCCATTTGCGTCGACTTAGAAATTGAAACGTCATTGCTATTGATGCTCATGCTTTGCCTGTCCTGCATAATTTTACCGAAAGTTTCCGAAAGCTTCTTTGCTCCTTCACCAGTCACCTGACCGCTGATTATATTACCTGATATTCCAGAAATAATATCAGCCTGTTCAGCCCCATATTCTTTCTTCAATTGATCAACAGATTGTATGCCCAATGTGACTGCAACTAAATTACTTCTGGCAGTAGTAATCGTCGGCACAATATCAGCAACCAAGGTGGGATACTCATCAAAAATTAGACTGCACTTCAATTTATCTTTTTGATTCACAAGCTTTAGCAGTCTATTCACATACAGCGAAAGAACTGCTCCATAAATTTGCGTTTTTTGCGGGTTGTTACCCATGCAAACGATCTTAGGTTCACTAGGATTGTTAATATCCAAAGTAAAATCATTTCTGGATAGCACATAGTACAGCTTTGGTGAAGACAATCGGCCCAGACCAATCTTCGCACTTGCAATTTGACCTTCCAACTGAGCTTGAGCATTGTTTCTGAGGGCCGAGATGAAGGGATTAATTAGTACCTGAATTTCAGGCTCTTCCTGTAGCACAGCAAACAAAGGGTCATAATCTGCTTGCATCAATTCTATGGTATGAGGCAGCGTGCAATATTTACCATGCTCGTATTTTCTTAAATACCAAATTACAGCGGTAAGGAAATTAATAGGACTCTCCACAAAGAAATCACCCGTCTTCTTCAACCAATCCTTGTTCAGCCCCATCATAATGGTACGGCTGGACTCTGCGGCATCTGTGATGTCCTCCATTGTTTCTGGGGTTAGTGGGTTACAACAATGCTGGATATCATCGAAATTGATCGCATAAAACTTAGGTTTGATCTGGTAATTGTTTTTGTACTTAAGTAGCGAATTGTAAGCAATGCTGCTTAGGTCATCGTACTTGAAGTCATATAAAAACATGGAAAAGCCTTTCTTTATGTGTTGATCTATCACATGTCTGATTACGAAATAAGTCTTACCCGCTCCCGCTGATCCCGACACTAAGGTCGATCGAAATGGGTTGACTATGTTAATCCAACTATTCCTCACCTTTCCTTTCAGCTTGTACTTCGCAGGTAAATTGACCGAATATTCGTTTTCCAACAGTCGTTCTTCCTGCGGGAAAGTCTCGTTATCCGAATTGAACACATCCTTATTGAGGTTATTCTTAATCAGGCGGCTAAGATAATTGCCACCCACTAGTATGAGTAAATAACCGGTAGAGGACAGGCCTATATACAAGCCCGCTTTGAGCGAAATACCGATAGACAGGTATAGCGCCAAAGAACTGGTCATATAAACCACTGAACCACTAAGCAAGTAGGCAACTATGCTTTTTGCGCTAAGGTACTCCTCCTTTTTGCCTTTCGAGCCTACTAATGATATGCATAATGCCAACAACGCCGCCAATTTTGGCTTGACTATTCCATTGAATAAATCTGTCTTTACGATATTTGCTACCAACTGATCGACAAGCCCTGTCGTCCATCCCCATACTTGGAATGCCTGGTAGCAGGCTAAATAAAAATGTATGGCTAAAATGAAGATGCTGATCAATCGTGTGAAGTCGATGATCTTTCGCAAACCTTGTACGTCCTCTCCTGTATTCATATACTATCCTTTATAGGTTAATTTGATGTTCTTGCTGGCGACGCTTTTTACGGCGCTTTCTTCTGCCTGGCACTGGTGGCTGGTTGTCGTCCACTTTACCAAAAAGTAGATCTAAATAATTTGTAGCCGATGGAGGCTGTAAGTAATCTATCGATTTCTCTTCTCCACGAGTCAAATGAGACGATGATAATTCCCCTATGTTTGACTGTATTCCAGGCAAATACCCTATAGACTCTTTAACTGAAAAATGGTCGAGCAAAGCTTTAGCACTATATATTTTACCCAATTCACTCCCGTTAAATATTGAACGACTAGCATGATCAATATAGGTGAGCCCGTATACCTGTCCACCTTTACCTTTCCGGTATAAAATTTCAATTTTTTGATCAGAAAGTCTGGATTCAAATTCATTTAAAGATGAAGTAGATTTTAAAACTTCATCGATCCTTTGCTTCAAGGAACTGGCCAAGATCTTACGCCTAACCTTATTCTTGGCAAAACGCTTTTCCAAGCTTAACAGAGTATGTCTACCGGCAATTTTGCTTGCTTTAAGCGGGACGCCTAATTTGTTCCCTTCCTGATCAATGACCCGATAAAGCAGCCCATTTTTACTGAACATACCCGATCGTTCGTGACCTCGATCAGCATAAATATTGAATCTACCCAGAATGGCATTAAGCTCCGCTAGAGTGGAGTAGTTATATTTCTGAACTACTGCATTGACAATTTGAGTGATTGACTTCTTCGTTTCATCCCGACCGTACTCTATTTTCTTTAAATCGCTTAATGGAGAAGCCATTAGTTCCTCATCTCTCCCACGTCCCTCTGCTTTTACGAGTCCATATTTCAATTCAATTGCTTGCCGAGCTTTTTCCGATGCATCCCGTCCAAGATTGTGCAAACTGATTCGGGAACCATCGGCTTTAATATTGGTGCTAACGATGTGCAAGTGAGGATGTGCTGCATCTTTATGTCTGTAAACTAAATAAGGTTGCGCAGCGAAACCTATCCGCTCCATATAATCCCTGGCAATCTCTTGCATTTTATTCGATGAAATTTGTTCGTTTGTCTCGAAATTGAGGGAAATGTGAACACAGTTTGTTTTTACGCGCTCATTGAGCTCAGCCCTATGTTTCAATACAAACCATTTATCTAATGCATTCAAACTTCCAGAATCCTTCAAGTAGTTCTCTGCCATTAAGAAGGTAGCCCTACCCTGTTCCATCTTACGTTCGTTATAATTTATTGCACCTCTGATGCTTCTACCGCTGATGATTCTTGTAACCATTGGTCTGCGAATTGATTCAACCTGTCTTTAATATGAGTGATCTTCCCATCCACTTGAACTTTCAGAATCCTGAAACTTGTCATGATCAGCTTTAAATCTGGATGCTCAGGAATGCTATTTATTTTCTTTGCCTGCTGGTTGACATTGCTACCGATAGCACTAAGTTCATTTCTGAGAAATATCAATTCTTCAATAAACTGATCCATAGATTGGCTCCGTGTAATCACAGTTACAGGTTTACTGAGCAGCACGTTTCTGATGTAACTGCTCATGTCTCTGCTCGTTGTGGCATTACACCGCTTACGTAATTTTTCGAGTTCCTTGGGCGTAAGTCTGATGTGCATCCATTGGGTGCGCTTTTCAGATTTATTAGGTAGATCTTTTTCTTTCATAATCAAATTGACGTGCAATTTCCATGTGCTTGATAGTTGTCAGAAAAACCGAGTTCCGACTGTTTTTCTAATCCTCCGCTGAGTTCCGAAGCACAGAGGTGAAAACCGTTTGTATCACAAACGTACATTTCACTCCGCCAAAGAAACAGGCGGCATACACTCCATACCAAGGAAAAATGCATGTAAATAAAATCTTAGTTAGTGAGCTTCTAAAGACTCGGATTAAGTCCTGTATTTCGTCTGGAAATACTCTGATGCTGAGGAAGACTGTCGGCAAATAGTTCTAAGTGCAAGGGAAAAAATCCGCGAAGTTTTTGTCTGATTTTTTGACGTGGTTCCGTCCTTACCTTTTTAAATTGGGGATAGTATTTACCGTTGAATTTTTGGCCAAGTGTTTCTGCTGTGTTTTCTTTCATAACCCATGTTTTTGAATGAGTCAAAGGTGGGCTGATGCAGAATGATACTTTCGGATTAAATCTCGGTAGTGGTGTTAAAACAGCAAAGTTTGGGAATTTATTGTAGTTTGACAGTCATCGCGTAGACCATTCCCGACAATGCAATCGCTTCTTCACAGTTTACACAGGGCCGGGTAATTTCGCTAAATTTCACACCCCAGCTATCTAAAATTGGTGCGTCACTTATATTCGATTTGCAGAACATACACTTAATTGTGTCAATTTCGTACCCTAAAACCAGATTGAATCCTGTAGAATGCTGCTCGATAATTGGATTGAGATATACAATAGTCTGTTGTTTACAAACGGTGCATTTAGTCGATGCACGTTCAATTGATTTAAGTAGAACTTCAGTTACTTTCTTTTGCTTCTTAATGAATCCTTCGATAGTTTTATGATTGTCCCACTTGTTACTATGATATTCTAAATCAGTTCAATTTTCCTACTTAGGTCCATCTGCTTCGAAATCGATATTTTGGATAATTTGTCGTGCTGTCCTGCAATAATGATGATGCTTTATATTCAGCTCTTCTCAAGAAGACTTTAGCATGCTAAAATAATCATGCTGTACAATGTCCTTCATTTTATTTAAATCTAATTCATGCAATTCACAATGTGCCACTATATCTCTAGCGTTCGAAATGGCGAACAGAACTATTTATTTTCCGG
The DNA here is from genome assembly GCF_037402555.1 of Pedobacter sp. GR22-6. Lineage (NCBI taxonomy): Bacteria > Pseudomonadati > Bacteroidota > Sphingobacteriia > Sphingobacteriales > Sphingobacteriaceae > Pedobacter > Pedobacter sp. GR22-6. The sequence continues at coordinate 223,412 of NZ_JBBEUC010000002.1, read as the reverse complement.
TACCACCGGTAAAACTTCCGTATAACAAGCTCTACAATTTAAGATCATTGCATCATAACAAAATTTATGCGCGGCCATTACACCAAAAAATTGAATAAGGATGGAAGAAGGGAATCAGGAACAAGCACTAACACCAGCAGAGAAAGAAATACTTGAATATCAATGCAAAAAAGAAGAAAAATTACTAAATTTATTAGTTAGAATTATAGTAAGAAATACCTTATCAGAGTTGTATGGAAAAGAGAGCGATTAGATACCTCCGCTTTAGTGACAAGAAGCAAAGTGAAAATTCAATTGAGCGACAAAGGCTGGTCACTGATCAATATATTCAGTTCAACAATATCGACCTGGTTGATACTTTCATCGACCGGGGAAAAAGTGCTAAAACTTTTGACAGACCTGATTTTATTAAGCTTAAGGAATTCATTTCATTATACCATAAGAAGGTTGACTTGCTTTTAGTAGATCAGCTTGACCGCTTCAGTCGAGATGCAGGTGAAGCGATGAGCATGGTGAAGAACTTACAATCAAAATACGGAATACAGATCGTGAGTGTAACAGAAGGAATCGAATTTGATTATAACACTCCCGGCAGCTTCTTCAGAGCAGGCCTTCAACTATTATTGGCCGAGGAGGACAATATTAATCGAAGCATTAAAATCAGATCAGGCTTGTATTCTAAAAAAGCTAAAGAGGGTAAGTTCGTATTCGGAATTTCTCCATTTGGCTACAAAAAAATAGGAGAACCCAGGGACAGGCGGTTAATTATTGATGAAAAAGAAGCGCAAATTGTCCGGTTCATATTCGAGGCCTACTTAAGAAATGTACCGCTCTATCTCATTAAAGAGAAAGCAAAAGAAATGGGCTACGATAGAAAAGGTAACGTTGTAATCGAGCGTTTATTAAAAAACCCTGTATATGCTGGCCTAATCAAAACAGAGCAATATAAAGAACTGCCAGGAGGTTTGTTTCCTGGAATCCACGAACCTATCATTGAAATGATCACCTGGAAAATGGTTCAAAGTAAGTTCCAAACTGAGGGTAAAAAGAGAACAATCATTGATGACAATATACCTCTACGTGGCTTGTTAAAATGTCACTGTGGAAATCCACTAACTGGAGCCGCATCTAAAGGCAAGTCAGGGAGATATTTTTACTATTACAAATGTAGATTTTCTAAGCACAACAACATCAGTGCAATCAATGCGCACAAGCAAATGAGTCAGATATGCGAATTGATGAGTCTTCCAATATCTAAAGTTGAAAAAATCAGAAATACTGCAACTCAAGAAATTGAGAAGGCAATGGAAAGCAGTAAAAAAATATTGCTTGAAAAGCAAATAGAACTCGGAAAAGAATCAGAACTATTGCTATCAGTTGAAGAAAAATATATCAGAAATGACATAGACAAAGAAACTTACAGCAAATGGAGTAATAAATATAAAAGCAACATTGAGTCGCTGGAACTAGCGATTCTTAGACTCAAAGGAAATAAAAAAGACGTACACAATATTCTCAATCAACATCTCTCCTACCTCTCCAATTTCAGAGAGATTTATGAAAAATCAGATACATTAGAAAAAAGGGAATTCTTGGACTTGGTGTTCGACTCTAATCTTTACTATGAAAGCGGTAGTTATCGAACACCCACGATGATGCCGATGTTATCTCATAACTACCAGAAAATGAAAGACTTAGGTCTGCTTTTTTTAGACAAAAAAAGGGAGAATTTTACAATTCTCCCTTCAAGTGCACTTGTAGGGATTCGAACCCCAAACCTTCTCATCCGTAGTGAGATGCTCTATCCAATTGAGCTACAAATGCATTTCCGTTTCGTTAACGGACTGCAAAAGTAATGCTTGAAATTGAAATAACAAACTATTTCTGAAAATAATCTCAAGCATTACTTACTAAAAAGCAGTACTATGCTTCTATCACTTTTTTAATTGCATCAAAATCAGGCATGTTACCCGCATCTTCCAATACCTCTGCATGAATAATTTTTCCTTCTTCATCAATTACAAATGCAGCTCTTTTAGAAACACCTTTCAAATTGAACACAAAATTTTCATAAAAAGCACCAAAAGCTTTAGATACTTCTTTATTGAAATCTGAAAGCAATGGGAACTGGTAAGCCTGGTCTTCTTTGAACTTAGCCAGTGTAAAAGGTGAATCTACAGAGATCCCTACAACATCAGCATTCATACCTTCATAATAGCCAAAGCTATCTCTCATCGTACAAAGCTGTGCAGTACATACACCTGTAAAAGCCATTGGAAAAAACTGGATCACTAATTTTTTTCCTTGGTAATCTGCTAAAGATACTTCTTTCAATTCGGAGCTGAATAACTTAAAATCCGGCGCTTGATCGCCTATCTGTAATGCCATAGTAATTGGAGTTAAATTAAGGTACGAATATAGGCATAGTCACACTTTCCTCACACCTAGTTCACAACAAACCTACAAACAGGTACCTTTTTGTGAAGAAAGTGTGACTGAGGTGTGTATTTTGTGAGCAGATGCCTGCACTGTTACATCAGCTTTTATTCAGAGCAACTCAAGGTCTCTTCTACGAACGAGTATCTTGGGGAGATTATCGTGTTAGGACCTGCTGGTCGAGCAGAGCTAAACCCTCCTCAAAGGATCGGGGTTGATAGCCCAGATCAGCAATAGCCTTATCCAGGATGAATCCCGTACGTGCAGGGCGACGGGCATCCTGGCTTAAAGTTGAAGAACTGACCTCTGTAATTGTGGATTTATCCAGTTTCCAGTAATCTGCCACCCGGTGTACCAACTCCGCTACACTCATAAAGTCTTTCCCGGAAGCATTGTAAACGCCCTGTGCATCATGTTCTACAGCTAAGAGGCAGCAATCGGCCAGATCCTCTGCCAATGTGGGCATACGCCACTGGTCATTGACCACTTTGATCGGCGTACCTTTTTCTAATGCGCCCTTTGCCCAAAGGACGATGTTGCTGCGACTCATGTCACTGCTTATCCCGTATACTAAAATGGTCCGTAAGATTGCCCATTTGCATTTGGAGTTTTTAATAACCTCTTCTGCCTCCAGCTTGGTACGGCCGTAATAACTCAGCGGATTGGGCGCCGCCAGTTCGTCGTAAGGTCCTTCTGCACCATCGAAGATAAAATCAGTAGACAAGTGTATCAGTTGTATATTGTGGTTTTCTGAAAGTTCAATGAGTGTCTGCACCGCTTCAACATTCAGCCGGTGCGCCAGCTCCTGCTGTTCCTCAGCAGTATCCACATTGGTCATGGCGGCCGTATGAATGATCGCATCAGGCTGATATTGTTCAATGACAGCCTTTACATTTTCCGGATCCAGGATATCCATTTCCGCATAGGTATAACCCTCGGTTACCGGGTACCGGTTAGCCCCTTTAGATGTAGCAACCCAGTTAAATTGTCCGGTTGCCAATAACCGTTCTGTAATCTTCTGACCTAAAAGGCCATTGCTTCCTGTGATCAATATGGTTTTCATCAATTATATTTTCTGTTTTTAAACATTCCCATGCGGTGATAAGCAGAATTTAAGCGCTCAAAAGCAAGGAGTTACGCCTTTATGACCTGCTGCCTAAATATCGATAAAAAAACTGTGGAAAAACTTTTTATTTATATATACAATTCTTGTTTAAAAATTTTAACTTTGCAAACCGAATTGTGGGCTCTTAAAACAGCCTTTAACAAATTGATATTTATAATTTTACCCAAAACAATATATGCCTAACATTGGAAAAATAGCGCAGATTATAGGACCGGTAGTTGACGTGAGTTTTGCTGACGATGCTCATTTACCTCAAATTTTCTCTGCATTAGAGATTACAAAAGAAAACGGACAGAAAGTCGTTTTAGAAGTTCAACAACACCTTGGTGAGGACCGTGTTCGTGCGATCGCGATGGACTCAACTGATGGTTTGGTTCGTGGAATGAAAGCAGTAGATACTGGTGCTCCTATCCAAATGCCGGTAGGTGATCAAATTAAAGGTCGCTTATTCAATGTTGTAGGTGAAGCTATCGATGGTATCAACACAGTTGACAAAACTGGTGGTCGTCCGATCCACAATGCTCCTCCTAGATTTGATGAGCTTTCTACTGAAACTGAGGTACTTTTTACAGGTATCAAGGTAATCGACTTATTGGAGCCTTATGCTAAAGGTGGTAAGATCGGTTTGTTCGGTGGTGCGGGTGTTGGTAAAACCGTGTTGATCATGGAATTGGTAAACAACATTGCGAAAGCATATGCTGGTTTATCTGTATTCGCCGGTGTGGGTGAGCGTACACGTGAAGGAAATGACCTTTTGCGTGAGTTCATCGAATCTGGTGTAATTAACTATGGTGAAGACTTCCTTCATTCAATGGAAAAAGGTGGTTGGGACCTGAAGACAGTAGATACTGAAAAATTAAAAGAATCAAAAGCTACATTGGTATTCGGTCAGATGAATGAGCCTCCTGGTGCACGTGCACGTGTTGCCCTGTCTGGTTTGACTGTTGCTGAATATTTCCGTGATGGTGATGGCGAAGGCGCTGGAAAAGATATCCTTTTCTTCGTTGACAACATCTTCCGTTTCACTCAGGCAGGTTCTGAGGTATCGGCACTTTTGGGTCGTATGCCTTCAGCGGTAGGTTATCAGCCAACTCTGGCAACGGAGATGGGTCTGATGCAAGAGCGTATTACCTCTACTAAACGTGGTTCAATTACTTCAGTGCAGGCAGTTTATGTACCTGCGGATGATTTAACTGACCCGGCGCCGGCTACTACCTTCGCCCACTTGGATGCAACTACAGTATTGTCTCGTAAAATTGCTGAGCTAGGTATCTATCCTGCGGTGGATCCATTGGATTCTACTTCACGTATCCTATCTCCGGCAGTATTGGGTGATGAGCACTACAACACAGCTCAACGCGTTAAAGAAACTTTACAACGTTATAAAGAACTTCAGGATATCATCGCCATCTTAGGTATGGATGAGCTTTCTGAGGAAGATAAACTGGTTGTATCCCGCGCTCGTCGTGTTCAGCGTTTCTTGTCTCAGCCTTTCCACGTAGCAGAGCAGTTCACTGGTCTTAAAGGTGTATTGGTTGACATCAAAGATACCATCAAAGGATTCAACATGATCATGGATGGTGAAGTTGATGAGTATCCGGAAGCTGCATTCAACCTTGTTGGAAGCATCGAAGAAGCGATAGAAAAAGGTAAAAAACTATTAGCGGAAGCAAACTAGTATTAGAACGATGACATTAGAAATATTAACCCCAGATAAGAAAGTTTTTGAAGGCGAAGTAACAGCAGTTACTGTACCGGGTACCATGGGTTCTTTTCAGATTCTGAGAGACCATGCCCCTATTATTTCAACTTTAGAAGACGGACCAGTGATTGTGAAAAGCAAAGTCGGTGACAATACCTTTATTATTAAAGGTGGTGTAGTCGAAGTGTTAAAAAACAAAATTATTGTTCTAGCCGAAGGGGTTGCTTAATATTTAAATCATATCATATTAAAAGCCCTTTGAAATTTCAAAGGGCTTTTTTTTGGTCCGAAGTAATCCCCTTTACGGGCTTAACCTGACAATAACAATCGGCTTTCCGCAGTGAGGATAGCGTGTTTATAATGCTGGAACAGCCAACAGTAGATTTAGCAAGTTTTAACAACACTTGAACCATTTTAGGAAGAATTTGAACCATTTTACAATGCTTGCATAATACCTATACCGAATACCGATTTCATATTTGGTATACAAGCATCCACTTTAAGATACGAGTTATATGTATTTTTAAGAACTATATTTTAATTTTAAAACAAATAACAGAATTATATTTTTTTTCAATTATTTTTTTATACCTATTGCTAGTCTAGACTACAACACCTAAATTGGATTCTAGAAAGCAACACTAAATAAATACAAAATGAACCTTTCCATCAACGTCTTAATTATTGTCATTATTAATGTAATTCTTCTGCTGGTTATTCAGAAGGAAAAGGCGCTGTAAATGAAATATTTAAAATATAAAATAGATCAAGCGCCACCCAAAAGTGGCGCTTTTTTAATGATACAAAGAACAATAAAATAGAAAAACCCGAAATGCAATACTTCAACCCAAATACCATATTATACCTCAACGGCAAGTTTGAACAAGCTGCCGAAACGACGACCAGTTTATATGGTCAGTCGCTTCACTATGGTTACGCGGTGTTTGAAGGGATCCGCGCTTACCATACACACAACGGAACGCGCATCTTCAAAGCAAGAGAGCATTTCGAACGGTTGAAACGCTCTGCAGAACTGATCCACATGCCTTTCCCATGGGATGTAGATGACCTCATCAAGCAGACCTATAAATTATTGGCCTTGAACAATTTGAAAGATGCCTATATCCGTCCTTTGATCTATGCCGCTCCAAATATGTCCCTGGTTGCCAATAAAGATGTATCCATCATGATCTGCGCCTGGGAATGGGATGCTTACCTCGGACATAAATTATTGAAGGTATGCGTTTCCAGCTATGAACGGCCGAGTCCTAAATCGACTCCAATGGAAGCCAAGATCAGCGGCAATTATGCCAATGCGATCCTGGCTACTACTGAGGCAAAGTCCAAAGGTTTTGATGAAGCTTTATTGCTGGATATGAACGGCAATATCGCTGAAGCTCCGGGAGCGAACATATTTATTGAAAAGAATGGACGTTTGTATACCCCTCCTCTTGGAAATATACTACCGGGCATCACCCGTGCCACAGTCATAGAACTTTGCCGCATCCTTGATATAGAGGTCATAGAAAAGCACCTGAGTGTAACAGACCTCAAACATGCAGACAGTGCTTTCTTCTGTGGAACGGCTACAGAAATCGCGGGCATCGCCTCAGTGGAAGACTACAACTTCCCGGTCAAATGGACGGAAAGTGTTGGCGCAACCATCCAGCGCACCTACAAATGCCTGGTATTGGAAAAACAGAACTATGAAGTGATTATTTAAAATAGTAAGCAGATAGCAACCATTATATAAAGAACACACCTTAAAACAAAACAAGCAACAGACCTAATATGTCACAAACACCAGAAATCAACAGATACAGTAAAACGTTCACACAAGACCCTACACAGCCAGCGGCGCAAGCCATGCTTTACGGGATCGGCTTAACCAAAGAAGACATGGACAAAGCACAGGTCGGTATCGCCAGCATGGGTTATGATGGAAATACCTGCAACATGCACCTGAATGACCTTGCTCAGATTGTGAAAGAAAGTGTCTGGAAAAATGATATGGTGGGACTAACCTTCGGTACTATTGGTGTGAGCGACGGGATGTCTAACGGAACTGAAGGCATGCGTTATTCATTGGTATCCAGAGATGTCATTGCAGATTCAATTGAAACCATTTGCGGCGGACAATACTACGACGCACTGATCACGGTACCTGGATGCGATAAAAATATGCCGGGCTCTGTGATGGCGATGGGCCGCTTAAATCGCCCCTCCATTATGGTATACGGTGGAAGTATCCACTCCGGAAAATACAAAGGTGCATCCCTGAACATCGTTTCTGCTTTTGAAGCTTTAGGTCAGAAACTGGCGGGTAATCTCGAAGAAGAAGATTTCCAGGGTGTGATCAGAAATGCTTGTCCAGGTGCAGGTGCATGCGGTGGTATGTACACGGCAAACACCATGGCATCGGCAATAGAAGCATTGGGCATGAGTTTGCCTTACAGCTCCTCCCACCCTGCTACCAGTGAAGAGAAAAAGAATGAATGCATAGAAGCTGGTAAATACATCAGGATTCTGCTGGAAAGAAATATTCTCCCTTCAGATATCATGACAGAAAAAGCTTTCCACAATGCGATTGTAATCGTAATGGTATTGGGCGGATCTACTAATGCGGTATTGCACCTGATTGCAGTAGCAAAATCTGTAGGACTTAATTTGAAACTGGAAGATTTCCAAAAAATAAGTGACGCCACTCCGGTACTGGGCGATTTGAAGCCTAGCGGAACCTATCTGATGGAAGATTTACACGATATCGGTGGTGTACCTGCGGTGATGAAATATTTGTTGAAAGTTGGACTCATCCATGGCGACTGTCTGACTGTAACTGGAAAAACCATTGCAGAAAACGTAGCTGATGCTGCAGATCTTGATTTTGAAACGCAGAAGATCATCTTCCCGGTAGAAAATCCGATCAAAGAAACCGGCCACCTTCAAATGCTGTATGGAAACCTGGCAACTAAAGGTGCAGTAGCGAAGATCAGCGGTAAAGAAGGAGAAAAATTTGTAGGCCCTGCGCGGGTATTTGATGGCGAGCAGAACCTGATTGCTGGTATCCAAAGTGGGAAAGTAAAATCCGGAGATGTAGTCGTGATCAGACAAGTTGGCCCTAAAGGCGCTCCGGGTATGCCTGAGATGCTGAAACCAACTTCGGTGATCATCGGTGCAGGCCTTGGTAAATCGGTAGCCCTCATCACAGATGGCCGCTTCTCAGGCGGTACACATGGCTTTGTAGTAGGTCACATCACTCCTGAAGCATGGGACGGTGGAAACATTGCCCTGGTACATGATGACGACATCATCACGATTGATGCAGTCAACAACTCCATAGATGTACACCTGACCGATGAACAGCTGGAAACACGCCGTAAAGCCTGGGTACAATTGCCGCCACCTGTAACTAAAGGTGTGCTATATAAATACTTAAGACAGGTAAGCAATGCCAGCGAAGGCTGTGTAACTGATGCTTACACCCATTAATCATTTACAAACCCACAACACTAAATATAAAACAATGGAAACAGCACAAGAGGAAGCAAAGACATTGACAGCAACGAAGACAACTACGGTTTCTGGCTCTGTGGCTTTACTGGAAGGACTGATTGCCGAAGGTACCGACACGATATTCGGTTATCCGGGCGGAGCCATCATGCCGATTTATGATGCGATTTACGACTACAATGAAAAATTAAAACATATTTTGGTCCGCCACGAGCAAGGCGCTACACATGCCGCTCAGGGTTATGCCAGAACTTCAGGAAAAGTGGGTGTCGTATTTGCCACCAGCGGTCCGGGCGCAACCAACCTGGTCACCGGTCTGGCAGATGCACAGATCGATAGCACACCGATGGTCTGCATCACCGGTCAGGTTTTCGCACACCTTTTGGGTACAGATGCCTTTCAGGAAACGGACGTGATCAACATCACCACTCCGGTAACCAAATGGAACTACCAGGTGACCGATGCTTCTGAAATTCCAGCGGCTTTAGCTAAGGCATTTTATATTGCACGCAGTGGTCGTCCGGGTCCTGTACTCATCGACATCACCAAAAATGCGCAGTTGCAATTGTTCGATTATGAAGGGTATACTCCTTGTGAACATATCCGCAGCTACCGTCCGAAACCGGTAGTAAGGAAGGAATATATACAGCAAGCCGCCGATATGATCAATGCAGCGAAAAAACCATTCGTTTTGTTTGGTCAGGGTGTATTGCTGGGCAGTGCAGAAGCTGAATTCAAAGCATTCGTAGAGAAAAGCGGTATCCCTGCGGCGTGGACCATTATGGGTGCGGGCGCTATCCCTACAGATCACCCGCTGAATGTGGGAATGCTGGGTATGCATGGCAATTACGGTCCAAACGTACAGACCAATTCCTGCGACGTCCTGATCGCCATCGGGATGCGTTTCGATGACCGCGTAACCGGCCGATTGGATAAATATGCAAAACAGGCAAAAGTGATCCACCTGGACATAGACCCTGCAGAGATTGATAAAAATGTGAAAGCAGATGTTCCGGTATGGGGCGATTGCAAGGAAACTTTGCCATTGCTTACTGAATTGATCGCAGAGAAACAACATACGGAATGGCTGGCTGAATTCAGGGCCTATGATAAAACTGAGCAGGAAACCCTGATCCAGAAAGAACTGAGCCCTGAAAGTGGTGAGATGACCATGGGTGAAGTAATCCACCAGTTAAATGTACTGACCAAAGGTGAGGCAGTAATCGTAACGGATGTTGGTCAGCACCAAATGGTAGCCTGCCGCTATGCGAAATTCAACAACACCAGGAGCAACATCACCAGTGGAGGCTTAGGTACTATGGGCTTCGGCTTACCTGCAGCAATCGGTGCCAAATTTGGCACACCTGATAAAACGGTAGTTGCGATCATCGGCGACGGTGGTTTCCAGATGACCTTACAGGAATTGGGTACCATCATGCAAAGTGGTGTAGATGTAAAGATCCTGATCCTGAACAACCGTTTCCTGGGCATGGTGCGCCAATGGCAACAATTGTTCCATGAAAAACGCTATTCTTTCGTGAACATTACCAGCCCGGATTTTGTGAAACTGGCTGATTCTTACTACATCGCCGGAAAACGGATTTCAGAACGCGAAGATCTGGCGGCTGCTTTAGAAGAAATGCTGAGCCATCCTGGTTCATTCCTTTTGGAGGTCATGGTAGCACAAGAACACAACGTATTCCCAATGGTACCACAAGGTATGAGTGTAAGCGAAATCAGATTAAAATAATTAGAGATCATGAGCAATTCCAACGAGATAGAATTAAACGGAAAACAGGAATTTACGATTACTGTATATACCGAAAACAGGATCGGCATACTGAACCGTATCGCGATCATCTTTTCAAGAAGAAAAATCAACATTGAAAGCCTGAACACCTCCCCTTCGGAGATCGAGCACATCCACCGCTTCAATATCCTGATCCACGAGACAGAAGAAGTAGTGCGCAAACTGGCCCGCCAGATCGAGAAGCAGGTAGAGGTACTGAAAGTTTACTACAATACCAATGAAGACATCGTATGGCAGGAAATGGCGCTGTACAAATTGCCTACGGAAGTAGTAGCAGAAAAAGTGCCGGTAGAACGCCTGTTAAATGAGCATGGTGCCAGGGTGGTAGTGATCCGTAAAGATTATACCGTTTTTGAAACCACCGGACACCGCGAGGAGACGGATAAACTGATCAGCGTATTGCAGCCTTATGGGTTGATTGAATTTGTCAGGAGTGCGAGGGTAGCAATCATCAAAGAAAGTGATGGTTTTAACCGTAAGCTGAGAGAATTTGAAAGACTGGAACCTGGAGAAGAAGTGATTGAAAACGAGTACCTGGACAAAGAGAAGAACGTATTCGAGATGTAACGAAGCGATCTGCTACTCATTCGATGGATTGCTTCCTCGCAATGACGGAACCAAAAGCAATCACGAATTACAGAAACAACAATAAATAACTATTAAACGAACCTTAATAAAATCTAAAAAATAACAAAATGTCAAATTATTTTAACACACTACCTCTTAGAGAAAAACTGAACCAATTGGGTGTTTGCGATTTCATGGAAAGCGCCGAATTTCTGGATGGCGTAAACGCATTGAAAGGCAAAAAGCTTGTAATCGTGGGTTGCGGTGCACAAGGCCTTAACCAGGGTTTGAACTTAAGAGATAGTGGTTTAAATGTGTCTTATACTTTGCGTAAGGAAGCCATTGAAGGCAAAAGAGATTCCTGGAAGAATGCTACTGAAAACAACTTCACAGTAGGCACTTATGAAGAGTTGATACCTGAGGCTGATGTAGTAATCAACCTGACCCCGGATAAACAACATACTGCGGTAGTAAATGCCATCATGCCATTGATGAAACAAGGTGCTACTTTATTGTACTCACATGGTTTCAATATCGTGGAAGAAGGTATGCAGATCCGTAAAGACATCACCGTAATCATGGTAGCGCCTAAATGCCCCGGTTCCGAAGTACGTGCAGAATATGTACGTGGATTCGGTGTACCGACCTTGATCGCGGTTCACCCTGAGAACGATCCGGAAGGAAAAGGTCTGGCACAAGCTAAAGCGTATTGCGTTGGTACAGGCGGCCACAGGGCTGGGGTATTGCGTTCTTCATTCGTAGCGGAGGTTAAATCTGATTTAATGGGTGAGCAAACCATCCTTTGCGGTCTTTTGCAAACTGGTTCTATCCTTTCTTTCGATAAAATGGTAGAAAAAGGCATCGATGCAGGTTATGCTTCCAAACTGGTTCAGTATGGTGTAGAGGTGATCACTGAAGCCTTGAAACAAGGTGGTATCACTGCCATGATGGACAGGTTGAGCAATGTAGCGAAAATCAAAGCTTTCGAGATCTCTGAAGAATTGAAAGACATCATGCGTCCGTTGTTCCAGAAACACCAGGATGACATCATGAGTGGTGAGTTTAGCCGCATCATGATGGAAGACTGGGCAAATGGCGATAAAAATTTATTGGCATGGCGTGCAGAAACCGGCGAAACTGCTTTTGAGAAAACTCCGGCTGGCGATGTTAAAATCGGCGAGCAAGAATATTTCGACAACTATACTTTGATGGTTGCTTTTGTAAGAGCTGGTGTGGAACTCGCTTTCGAGACTATGGTCCAGGCTGGCATCAAACCAGAGTCGGCATACTATGAGTCTTTACACGAAACTCCACTGATCGCCAACACCATTGCCCGTAAGAAATTATTTGAAATGAACCGCGTGATCTCTGACACTGCTGAGTACGGTTGCTACCTGTTCGATCAGGCTTGTAAACCTTTGTTGGCTGATTTCATGAAAACCGTAGATACTGACCTTGTTGGTAAAAACTTCAACGAAGGTAAAGACGGTGCGGTAGATAACCGTGCGCTAATTGAAGTAAATGAGGCTTTGCGTTCACATCAGGTAGAGCAAATCGGCGCTACATTGAGAAAAGCAATGACTGCGATGAAAGCCATCAAAACTGCATAAAATGACAGACCCCGTCGTCAATATCACCAATCTAAACCTCAGGTACGGCCAAAAAGCTGTACTCAGGGGTTTGGATTGGGTTATACAAGCGGGCGAGCACTGGCTGCTCTGCGGTCCCAGCGGTACGGGAAAAACTTCTTTGGCCAAAGCCATAGCCGCCCGGACGCCTGAGGCACACTATGTGGCCAACTGGTATCAGTTTACCGATCTGGAAGGCCAGTCCAACTTCTACTACCAGCAGCGGTACAACAGTCAGGCTACAGCGACGACTGCTAGCGTGTCAAAAGAACTCCGTAACTATGGTCAAAAACATCAGCTCGACTTCGAAAGACTAGATGCCTTGCTGGAAGCCATGGGCTTTTCTGCCCTGCAAGACTCGGCACTCATCGAACTATCGAGCGGTGAGCACAAGAAACTGCAACTGGTGAAGGCCCTTTGGCTGAAGCCTGCTGTATTGATCCTGGACCAGCCGTATAATGGGCTCGATATCCATTCGAGACAAAACCTGAATGCTTTATTGGAAAGCCTAAGCGAGAGCGGCAGCACTTTAATCCTGATCAGCAATGACCTTGAAATTCCTTCCTGCATCAACCGCTACGCCGAGATCAGGGATGGAAAACTTATCGAAGTAGGGGCTCAAGAACGCAGCATGGGCGACCATGAGCAACACATCAACGCTGTTCCTGAGTTTCTAAGGGAAGCTCCTGCCCCTGTGTCACCTGTGGTGATCAGCATGAAGAATGTAAACATCAGCTATGGTGAAAAACAGGTATTAAAAAACATCAACTGGGAAGTGACGGCTGGGGAGAAATGGTTGTTGCAGGGTCACAACGGCTCCGGCAAATCTACACTGCTGAGCCTCATCACCGGCGATCATCCTCAGGCCTATGCCAATGATTTTCATTTGTTTGGCCATAAACGTGGCACCGGAGAGAGCATCTGGGAAATCAAGGAACGCATCGGCATGATCTCTCCTGAACTGCATTGGTATTTTGACCCCTCGGCCACTGTCTGGCAGAGTGTGGTTTCCGGCTTCTATGACAGTTCGGGTCTGTACTGCGATCCGGGATACACCAGGACTGAACAGGCCAATGAACTGCTGGGTTATTTCGGGCTATCGGAATACCGCAATGTATTGATGAACACACTCCCGCTGGGCAAGCAAAGACTGGCCCTGCTGGCGCGTACCATCATCAAGAATCCACAATTGCTGATCCTCGATGAACCTTGTCAGGGACTGGACCAGGCGCAGACGCGTTATTTCAACCAATTGGTAGATGAACTTTGTCAAAACGGGACTACCCTGATCTATGTCGGTCATTTTGAATCACAATTGCCAGCTTGCCTGGAAAAACGGATTTTGCTGGAAAACGGAGCCTTAAAATCAATAGAAGATATGGCAGAAAAAATTGAATTAATAAACTAAACCCTAAGAATTATGCTACACGATCCAAATAGAGTTTATGTATTTGACACCACCTTAAGGGACGGTGAGCAAGTGCCGGGCTGTCAGTTGACGACCCCAGAGAAGATAGAAATTGCGAAGGAACTGGAAGCGCTGGGTGTAGACATCATCGAAGCGGGATTCCCGATTTCGAGTCCGGGCGATTTTCAAAGTGTTGTAGAGCTTTCTAAAGCAGTATCTGAGCCGATCATCTGCGCGCTGACCCGTGCCAATAAAGGTGACATCGATTCGGCTGTTGCGGCTTTACAATATGCCAAACGTCCAAGGATCCATACCGGAATCGGCTCTTCGGATATGCACATCAAACACAAATTCAACAGCACCAGGGAAGAAATTCTGGAAAGAGCAGTTGAGGCAGTAAAATATGCCAAGAAATCTGTAGAGGACATCGAGTTCTACGCAGAGGATGCTGGTCGCGCCGATGTTCAGTTCCTGGCTCAAATGGTAGAAGCTGTGATCGCTGCCGGTGCTACGGTAGTGAATATTCCGGACACCAATGGTTATTGCCTTCCGGATCAGTATGGCGCCAAGATCAAATTCCTGAAAGAAAACGTAAAGAACATCGACCAGGCCATCATCTCTGTGCATTGCCACAATGATTTGGGACTGGCTACTGCAAACTCCATCGCAGGTTTGCAAAACGGAGCCCGTCAGATCGAAGGTACCATCAACGGTATCGGCGAGCGCGCAGGAAATACTTCCATCGAAGAAGTGGTCATGATCCTGAAAACACATCAGGTCCTTGGCTTGCATACCAATATCAACGCCAGGAACTTCTATGAGCTGAGCCGTATGGTGAGCTCACAGATGCGCATGCCGGTGCAGCCAAACAAAGCGATCGTAGGCAGCAATGCCTTTGCACACAGCTCTGGTATCCACCAGGATGGCTTCCTTAAAAACAGGGAAAATTATGAGATCATCCGTCCGGAAGATGTTGGTTTCCCTGATGCCAGCATTGTGCTGACTGCACGCAGTGGTCGCCATGCCCTGAAATTCCACCTGGAGCGTTTGGGCTTCAACCTGAGCAAAGAGGAATTGGCTGAAGTGTATCACCGCTTCCTGACTGTAGCGGACAGCAAGCTGGATATAGATGACAACGATTTGTTGACCATGATGGGAAAAAGCCAGTTGGCTTCGTCGTAATTAGAATAAAGAAAGAATAACAAAATAAAAAAATGAGCAAAACATTATTTGATAAGGTGTGGGACACGCACGTGGTACGTCAGATTGAAGGAGGCCCAGATGTGCTTTTCATCGATCGCCATTTGATCCACGAAGTGACCAGCCCTGTTGCCTTCTTGGGTTTGAAGAGCAGAGGGATCAAAGTTTTATATCCGGAGCGTACTTTTGCTACGGCAGATCACAATACGCCGACCATCAACCAGCACCTGCCAGTGGCAGATCCACTTTCGGCAAACCAGCTGCAGGCATTAGAGTCCAACTCCAACGAGTATGGCATCAGCCACTGGGGACTGGGTCACCAGAAAAACGGAATTGTGCACGTAGTAGGCCCGGAATACGGGATTACACAACCAGGCGCAACCATCGTTTGCGGCGATTCACACACCTCTACACACGGTGCATTTGGTGCCATCGCTTTTGGTATCGGTACTTCTGAAGTAGAAATGGTATTGTCTACGCAGTGCATCATGCAGCCTAAGCCAAAGAAAATGCGCATTAACGTAAATGGCAAACTGGGCCTTGGCGTGACACCTAAAGATGTGGCCCTGTTCATCATCTCTCAACTGACCACTTCTGGTGCTACAGGTTATTTTGTAGAATACGCCGGAGATGTATTTGAGCACATGACCATGGAAGGCCGTATGACCGTTTGCAACCTGAGTATTGAAATGGGTGCCCGCGGTGGTATGATCGCTCCTGATGAAACTACAATTGAATATGTAAAAGGCCGTGAATTCAGTCCGAAAGGCGAAGCTTGGGACAGGGCGCTGGCTTACTATAAAACCTTGAAAACCGATGCTGATGCTGTATTCGATAAAGAACTGACTTTCGATGGTTCCTCTATCGAACCGATGATCACTTACGGTACTAACCCTGGAATGGGTATCGGGATCTCGCAGGACATTCCTGATGCAGAACATGTAGAAGGTGGTGCGGCAACATATGCCAAATCATTGGGTTATATGGGCTTCAATGAAGGCGATTCCATGATTGGTAAGAAAGTAGATTTCGTATTTGTAGGCAGCTGTACCAATGGGCGTATCGAAGATTTCAGAGATTTTACTTCTATCGTGAAAGGCAGGCACAAAGCAGATGACGTGACTGTATGGTTAGTTCCTGGTTCACACATCGTGGAAGCACAGATCAAGGAAGAAGGTTTACTGGATATCCTGACTGAAGCTGGATTTACTTTACGTCAGCCTGGCTGTTCAGCTTGTCTGGCCATGAATGACGATAAGATCCCTGCAGGTAAGTACGCAGTGAGTACTTCCAACAGGAACTTTGAGGGCAGACAAGGTCCGGGTTCCAGGACGATGCTGGCGAGTCCGCTTGTGGCAGCAGCAGCGGCGGTTACCGGCGTGGTGACTGATCCGAGAACATTAATTGAGCACGAAGAACTTGTCTAAAACACACTTAAGAGATTAAAAATGGCCTACGATAAATTTACGGTATTGACCAGCACCGCGGTCCCGCTTCCGATTGAGAATGTGGATACCGATCAGTTGATCCCTGCCCGCTTTTTGAAAGCGACAGAACGCGTTGGATTTGGCGACAACCTTTTCCGCGACTGGAGATACAATCCAGACAATACACCTAAACAAGATTTTGTACTGAACAACCCGATCTACAGTGGTAAAATACTGGTAGGTGGTAAAAACTTTGGCTCTGGTTCTTCCAGGGAACACGCTGCATGGGCAGTGTACGATTACGGCTTCCGTTGCGTGGTATCCAGCTTTTTCGCAGATATCTTTAAAAACAACTGTCTGAACATTGGCGTATTGCCGGTACAGGTGAGCCCTGAATTTGCAGAGAAAGTGTTTACTGCAATCTTCGCAGATCCGAACACAGAACTGGAAATCAACCTTCCTGAGCAAACCATCACACTATTGGCAACGGGCGATCAGGAACGTTTCGACATCAGTCCATACAAAAAAGACAACATGATGAACGGCTTTGATGACATTGACTACTTACAAAGCATCAAACCTGAAATAGAAGCATTTGCGGCAAATTTGCCGATTTAAAAATGATAGAGATACCATCATCCTGAACTCGGTTTGTCCTCCTGAACTTGGTTCAGGATCTCTAACGGATTCAGTAGTATTGAAGAAAGGGATCCTGAACCAAGTTCAGGAGGACGAGTTAACTACTCAGGACGACGAACCAAGTTCAGAATGATGGTATACAAAACACACAACCAAAAACCTCAAATGAAACGAAGGAAAATAGAGATCATGGATACCACGCTGCGCGACGGAGAACAAACTTCCGGCGTCTCGTTTTCCATCTCAGAAAAACTCACCATCACCCAGCTCCTGCTGGAAGAACTGATGGTAGACCGGGTGGAAATTGCTTCTGCACGGGTATCCGACGGCGAGTTTCAGGCCGTAAAATCCATTATGAACTGGGCACAGGACAATGGATATGCCGAACGCATAGAGGTACTGTCGTTCGTAGACAACGGCGTATCCATCGACTGGATGATCAATGCGGGAGTGAAAGTACAGAACCTCCTGACCAAGGGTTCTATGAACCACCTCACACACCAACTGAAAAAAACACCTGAACAGCATTTTACGGAGATCAGGCATGTGGTAGACCTGGCCGCATCGCATGGCATCGCTACCAATGTATACCTCGAAGACTGGAGCAACGGCATGCGCAATTCCCCGGAATATGTGTACCAGTTCCTGGATTTCCTGACCGCGCAAAACGTAAACCGGATCCTGCTGCCAGATACACTCGGAATCCTGACCCCAGGGGAAACCAGGACATTCATTTCAGCTCTGCTGGAAAAATACCCTGAGGTGCATTTTGATTTCCATGCACACAACGATTACGACCTCGGAACAGCCAATGTACTGGAAGCGGTACAGGCGGGAATTGCCGGACTGCACCTGACCGTAAACGGGATGGGTGAACGTGCCGGAAATGCAGCAATGGCCAGCGCCGTTGCCGTGATCAAAGATTTTGCAAAGGAAGTAGACATCCAGATCAGGGAATCTTCCATTTACAAGGTAAGCAAGCTGGTAGAAACCTTCTCCGGTGTGCGGATCCCTTCCAATAAGCCCATTGTGGGCGACAACGTGTTTACCCAAACAGCGGGAATCCACGCGGATGGCGACAATAAGAACAACCTCTATTTCAACGACCTGCTGCCGGAACGTTTCGGCCGCAAACGCCAATACGCCCTGGGCAAAACTTCAGGTAAAGCGAACATTGAGAAAAACCTGCAGGAACTGGGTTTGAAGCTGAACGATGCCGACCTGAAAAAGGTAACGCAAAGGGTGATAGAACTGGGCGACAAAAAAGAAACCGTGACCAAGGAAGACCTGCCCTACATCATTTCAGATGTGCTGGACAGTAGTTTATACGAAGAAAAAGTTGCTGTACAGTCTTATGTATTGACCAATGCCATGGGATTACGTCCCTCGGCAACCATCTCTGTGCTGATCGAAGGGGAAAAATTTGAAGAGCATGCACAGGGTGACGGACAGTTTGATGCTTTTATGAACGCTTTAACCAGTGTTTATGGAAAAAAAGAGAGAACTTTACCAAAACTGATTGACTATGCCGTGAGAATTGCCCCGGGTAGTAATTCAGATGCCTTGTGCGAAACCATCATCACCTGGGAAACCGAGGCGAAGATCTTCATCACAAGGGGACTGGATTCTGACCAGACGGTCTCCGCGATCAAGGCCACACAGAAAATGTTGAACATCATTTAATCAATAAAAAACAAATAAAATATAAATATGAAACTTAATATTGCTCTTCTTGCAGGAGATGGAATCGGACCTGAGGTAATCGATCAGGCGGTTAAAGTATCCGATGCGATAGCGAAAAAATTCAATCATGAGATCGTATGGACTGCTGCCCTTACTGGTGCTGCGGCTATTGATGCAGTAGGTGAACCTTATCCTGATGCAACTCATGAGATTTGTATGGCTGCTGATGCCGTGCTTTTTGGCGCCATTGGTCACCCCCGCTTCGATAATGATCCTAAAGCTACTGTTCGTCCGGAACAAGGTCTGTTGAAAATGCGTCAGAAACTGGGTCTGTTTGCCAATGTGCGCCCGACCTTTACTTTTCCTTCGCTGATCGACAATTCCCCTTTAAAAAGAGAGCGTATTGAAGGTACTGACCTGATCATCCTTCGTGAGCTGACAGGTGGTATCTATTTTGGTGAAAGAGGCAGAAAAGACAATGGCGACACCGCTTTTGATACCTGTACTTACACCCGTGCAGAAGTGCAGCGTCTGGCTAAACTGGGTTTTGAAATGGCCATGACCCGCAGCAAGAAATTGTGTTGTGTAGATAAAGCCAACGTACTGGAAACCTCACGTCTGTGGAGAGAAACCGTACAGGACATGGAAAAAGATTTCCCTGAAGTAACGGTAAGCTACGAATTTGTAGATGCTGTAGCCATGCGTTTGGTACAATGGCCTAGCTCATACGATGTATTGATCACGGAGAACCTGTTTGGAGATATCCTGACTGACGAAGCTTCTGTGATCTCAGGTTCTATGGGATTGATGCCTTCTTCTTCTATCGGTGTACACACTTCCCTGTTCGAGCCGATCCACGGTTCTTACCCTCAGGCTGCAGGCAAAGACATCGCCAATCCATTGGCTACCGTGTTATCTGCCGCGATGATGTTTGAAGATGCATTTGGACTGAAAGAAGAAGCTGAGCTGATCAGAGAAGTAGTAAACAAATCCCTTGCCGCAGGTGTCGTTACTGAAGATCTTGCAGGCAAGAACAAAGCCTATAAAACCAGTGAAGTTGGCGATTGGCTGGCTGCAAATATTTAAACGCGATTTTTAAAAGCACATCGTCATGCTGAATTTATTTCAGCATCCCATTTAAACAGGCTCATTGCTATTTGGGATGCTGAAATAAATTTGCTTTGCAGCTCTCCGCTTCGCTCCGGGTCAGCGCGATGTGGTTATTTTAGACAAAAGCTTATACCTTCAATCAATGACTGATTCCCATTCCAAACAAGACTCTCATTCAAAACTCGATTCCAAAGCTGCCTCGCTGCGTTTAGCAAACGTGATCAAACGCACTCCCCTGAACTACAATGCCAAATTATCTGAAAAGTACGGCGCAGAGATCTACCTGAAAAGGGAAGACATGCAGGTGGTGCGCTCGTACAAATTGCGTGGCGCTTACAACATGATCAGCCAGTTGAGTCCCGAGCAACTGAGCCGTGGCATCGTCTGTGCCAGTGCAGGCAACCACGCACAGGGTGTTGCATTTTCCTGCGATAAACTGGGCACCAGGGGCGTGATCTTTATGCCGGAAATCACCCCGAGACAAAAAGTAAAACAGACGGAGATGTTTGGGAACAACAGCGTGGAACTCGTATTGGTAGGCGATACCTTCGACGACTGTCTGGCCGAGGCACTGACTTATACCAAGGAGCATAACATGACTTTCATCCCTCCTTTCGACAACTACAGCATCATTGAAGGACAAGGCACAGTAGGTGTAGAAATCCTCGAGGAACTTCCGGATGTAGAAGTAGTCGTCATGCCAATTGGTGGTGGCGGACTTGCCGCAGGTGCAGGGACTTACCTGAAAAATGAAATACCAGGTATAGTCTTGCTCGGCGTGGAGCCAGAAGGTGCCCCTTCCATGTTGAAAGCGCTCGAAGAAGGTGCACCCGTGACATTGCCGGAAATCAACCGCTTTGTGGATGGCGCTGCTGTAAAACGCGTGGGAAACCTGACTTACGAAATCTGTAAGGACTTACTGGACGAGATGCTGCTGGTAGCTGAAGGAAAGGTCTGCAGCACCATCCTGCAACTCTACAATGAGGATGCAATTGTGGTAGAGCCTGCTGGTGCGCTCTCGGTAGCGGTACTGGATGCCTGCAGGACACAGATCATGGGTAAGAAAGTCGTATGCGTGATCAGTGGCGGCAATAACGACATTGAACGCATGCAGGAAATCAAAGAGAAATCTTTACTGTATGAGGGTTTGAAACATTACTTCATCGTACGTTTTCCTCAAAGACCAGGAGCGCTTAAACTCTTTGTGAACCAGGTATTGGGTCCGCATGACGATATCACGCGCTTTGAATTCATCAAAAAAACCAATAAAGAAAACGGTCCTGCCCTGGTGGGTATAGAGCTGGCCAACAAAGCAGATTATGATGCTTTAGTGCAAAGGATGCAGGAGTTTAAATTTGAAATTATTGAGTTAAACAACGACCAGACACTATTCGAATATTTGGTTTAGCCGTTTGTTTTAAAACAAAATCCCGTATAACATTTCAATTACAAAATAAGCAAATCTGCAGCTGTAAATTTTATGGCAGCAGATTTGCTTTATTGTTTTCAAAAAACATACAAATCACACACAAATGAAAAAGCTCCTACTATTAATCCTTTGCACCACCACGCTGGGCCTGGTGTCGTGCAAGAAAGAAACCATTGTGCAGGAAACTCAAAATCGGACTTTTATCTATACGATCCAACCCAATTCCTGGACTTTGACCAATCAATTTACTTATTCTACGATTCTGGACATTCCGGAAGTAGACAATATTACGCTCGATGATGAAGGTGTATTGGTTTATGTGACCAATCCTGGCGACAACAGCAAACAGAAGCAATTGCCTTTTGTATTTGATGTAGATGCTTACAGCTACGAAATTTCTAATGGAAAGATCAGAGTGGATATCCAAAGCTCCGACTTTCAGGAAGCAGCTCCTAATAAACCTACAGCAGTCATGACCGCCAAGGTCATCATCATCCCATCGAGATACGTGCAATAAAAACCCGCCTGAATTTTTATACTTTGTAGCCTGATGTTGCGAGACATCGGGCTTTTTTATGCTTTAGAAGGTTAGGAACCTGCCAATACTGGCCTGCACATGGTCGTCCTTTTTATGCTCTCCGCGGTTCAGTTGTATTGCCCTGATGCGCACACCGTTTCGCTCCAGCAACAACTCTTCGTAAAAGCCTTTATAGTAGACATCTTTCACCTCGAAGCGCCTGCTGTTCCAGGAGCTCTTCAATTCTACCCATTCAGGGTAAAACACCACCTGTTCAGATTTTGCTTGCATACCGAGTTTTTCAGCTTCTTCCGCGCTCAATACTACAGCATTTCCAAGAATCTGGGCGGTGTAAACATGATCAGGATGGTTGTAAATATGCTCAGGTCTGCCGCGTTGTAGCAGATTTCCCTGTTTGATGATGAGCAGTTCGTCTGAGAGGAACAGACCGTCCGCAGGATCATGGGAGACCATAATCACCGTCACGCCAGTTTCCGCGGCAATCCTTTTGATATCTGCCCTCAACTGGTTCTTCAGTAACGCATCTACCTGGCTGAAAGGTTCGTCTAGTAAAAGTACTGAAGTATCACTGATCAATGCTTTGGCAATAGCCACCCTTTGCTGCTCTCCCCCGCTTAGCGTAATGACCTTTTTATCCCGCAAATGCTCGATGCGCAGGTGTTTCATCATTTCTACGGTCTTTTCATTTTTCAAAGCCACATTTGTGTTGGACAGCATGGAGGCTATATTGTCATAAACCTTAGCATAGGTGTTCAGGGAAAAATCCTGGGTTACCATTTTCATCTCCTTATGACCGGGGATCAACTGTTCATCCGGCCCAAGGACGCGCTTACCTTTGTACAGCACTTCACCTTCATCCACCTTCAGCAAGCCATACAGGCATTTCAACAGGGTAGATTTCCCGCTGCCACTTTCACCGATAATGGCTACGATACTGCCCTTTTTGATATCGAAACTGATGTCCCGTATGCCGGAAGCCTGTTCTGTCTGGTATTGTTTACTGAGGTTCTTTACGCTGATGATCTGTTCTTCCACAGTGTAAAGATAAAATTAATTCAACAAAAAAATCCCGCAGTACAAGCCTGCGGGATGGGTTTTATTTGTGTGTTTGGTCTGTTTGGATTAATTGAGCCCGAAGGTTACGCCAAAGGACATATTGGTCAGGCCTTTCTGCGCTGCAGTAGCAAACATGTCATTCGCATATACTTTGGTGAACAAGCCAAAGCCCCCGTAACCGATCCTCACCGTACCTCCATATCGGAAGGCCTGGAAGTGGTAATCGTCCTTAAATTTCTGTTTGCCGTTCTCATCGCTGATCTGTTTCACTTTTCCGTTCAGCAAAAAGCCTACTTCAGGGCCTATGACAAAATAAAAGCGGTTTCCGTTATCATTTTCGTCCGTTCTGAATTCGAAGTTCAATGGGATGTGTACATAGCTGCTCGAAAAACGGTTTTTAGAATAATGAATCGGATCTTCTGTATAGGAAAGTGTTTGCTTGTTACGTTCTATCGTGATGTCTTTACGCAGACGGATATGTGTCCAGTCGAAACCTCCCGCAACATAGATCTTAAAATTTGAACCGAAGCGGTAACCCATCTGCAGGATGTCAAATGAAAAGGTGCTTGTTTTCCCTCCTTTATAATCCAGGAAATCATTTTCAGGAGTCAGGGTAAAGCTCCCATTGTCCACCAACCTACTGTATCCCAAATCTACACGTGTAAAGGTAATCCCTCCTACAAAGCGCCCCTTTTTACCTTTCGCCTTTGCAATACTGTCTTTTTTTTCACTTTCGCCACCATTAAATGTGTAAGTGACTGAATAGGTTCTTTTCTTCTTTACCACAGTGCTGTCCTTTACTGTAGTGTCTGTTTGTGCATAGCTTTTGCCACTTCCTGCCATGGTAAGTCCGCTTACCAATACTGCTGCTAATATGAATGGTTTCATGTCCTGGTTTATTTGTGTCTTTTTGAATTCAGTTTTATAAAGCCGATGTTGATCGCGATCAGTGATGAATTGTCGTCATCATCGGTATTAAATTTCACTACTTTGTTATCCCGCTTATCCACCTTATCTACCACATAGTTGACCAGGTCACCTACGTTTCTGATGCTCCTGCGTTCCGGCTGCTCTACTTCTTTCACTTCACTGGCCATTTGCCTGTCTGCTACTTCAGCACTGGCGATCATCACTTCTTCCCGAACCTGAACCGGAATCTTTGCTACCACCGCAGGTCTCTCATCTACCTTATCTACAGGATGTTCATTAACCGCTTTAGGTTGCAAGACCTCCAAACTTTTTTTAATATCTGCCGCAGTCAGTCGTGGCGCAATCACCAATGGTGTACTCTGCGCTGCTTTCACTGGTGCAAGCTCGTTTCCTGCAGATTTCATTGCTTTCTCCACAACAGGTGCAACATCTGCTTTGTTTGCGCTCAATGCTGCGGGTGCCTGCAACCGAATCTTCTCTCCTTCAGGCATCAGCAAGCTTAGTCCCACAATCAACAGTGCCGCTGCTGCAGCCATCCAATATACCGGAAAGCTACGTTTGCGTTTAGGCTCCAGTTCTGTTTCAATCTTTGCCCACAGTCCAGCCGATGGTTGTACTTCAGCCGCTCCCAACTGATCTTTGAACAACCTGTCAAATTCACTATCCTGCATGTGTTGCATAGTTTATGCCCTCCATTTTCATAATTTCCGCTCTTAATATTGTCCTTGCCCTGGACAATTGTGATTTACTTGCTCCTTCAGAAATTCCCAGTGTTTCTGAAATCTCTCTATGCGAATAGCCTTCTATCGCATACATGTTGAATACCAGCCGGTAGCCATCGGCCAGCTTCTGGATCACGCTCATCAGGTCCTGCATACCCAACCTACTGAAATCAAACCCGGTAGAAGGTTGATCATAGGCATCTTCTATAGGTACGACACTCATACTGCGTAGATTTTTCCTATAGCTCTCTATGGCAGCATTGACCATGATCCTTCGGATCCAGCCTTCAAAAGAACCGTCCCCACGGTATTCCTTAACCTTTTGAAAAACTTTAATGTAACCTATTTGCAATACATCCTCGGCCTCCATCCTGTCCTTTGCATAACGCATGCAAACGGCCAGCATTTTTGACGAGGTTTGCTTATACAGCATTTCCTGCATCTTCCGGTTGCCTGCTCTGCATCCTTCTAATAGGTCCTCAATTCTATGTTGCGTCAAATCATTTGTGTTTGGTATATAGAAGATGGCACAAGTTCCAAAAAGGTTGCACGAAGATTAAAAAAAATAAAAAGGGGAATTAGTTGCCGTGTTTTTTACGGTAATACTTGTACCACTTGACAGCCATCATGATCAACATGGCAATTCCCATGATACCTGCCAGGCCGTAAATCCAGTTCAATGCACTTTTTATAATGACTATAAAAACAATGGCAATCATGAAAATTGTAGCAAGTTCCCGCCATAATCGGAGTTGGAAGCTACTCATCTTAAACTGATTTTTTTTGAGCTGGCTCACAATGTTCTGACAGATAAAATGATAGACGAGCAGACCGATTACAAAACCGAGTTTCACCCACATCCAGTCCATCTGCAGCAATCCACTGTTGATGCTCAGCATCCCTACACCTGCTAAAACAGAAATGACCATCGCCGGGGTAGCAATGATCTTCCATAAAGTATCCTCCATCTTCACAAATTGCTTCTGGAGGATACTTTTTTCAGGTTCAGGCTTTTCGTTGGCCTCTGTATGATAAATAAAAAGACTTAAAATATAAAACAGACCTGCCATCCAACTGATCACAAATACAATGTGTACAGCTTTAAAATATTGGTAATATGGCAGTAAGATTTCTATCATCTTTATTATCGATCAGAGACTACAGGTATTAATATTTAAAATCTTTGATCACTTCAATCGCGTATTTTACGTTATCGAAAGGAATATCCGGCATAATACCATGACCCAGGTTGAAGATAAATCCGTTTTCTCCTCGCATGCGCTCAAATAAACGAAGAATCTCTCTTTTGATTACCGGCTTGTCTGCATATAGGATATGTGGATCCAGGTTACCCTGAACAGCAATTCCCGCAGGAAGGCTATTTTTAATGTTCAGCAGGTCGGCATTCCAGTCTACAGAGATCACATCAGGCTTTGCCTCCGCCATGATCGGAGCAAATACCGAGCTTCCTTTACAAAAAGAGATCACAGGGATATCTTTTCTGTTGAGGTTAGCAATGATTTCCTGGATATAACGGTGAGAAAACTCCTGATAATCGTTCCAGGACAAAGCCAATGCCCAGCTGTCGAAGATCTGCAGTGCATTTACACCCGCGGCAATCTGCAGGTTCAGGTAATCTGCCGTCACTTTTGCTATTTTAGCCAGTAGGCGGTGTGCCAGTTCGGGCTGATTGTGCAGGAGCAGTTTCGTGGTCTTAAAATCTTTGGAAGAACCTCCTTCTACCAGATAGCTCATCACCGTAAAAGGTGCACCGGCAAAACCGATCAGCGGAATGCTTCCATTCAAACGTTGCTGGATCACCTTAATGGCATCTGCAACATATTGCAGACGGTCAAGCACATCTACTTCCAATGCATCTACATCAGCCGCAGTACGCACAGGATTTGCGAACTTAGGACCTACGCCCTGAGTAAAGCTCAGGTCGCCGCCCATAGCTTCCCCCGTTACCAGGATATCGGAAAATAAAATGGCTGCATCAATACCGAGCAGGTCAACTGGCAACATCGTTACATCAGCAGCAATCTCCGGGGTTTTGCACATCTCCAAAAAGGAGTATTTGTTCTTGATCTCCCAGTATTCAGGCATAAAACGACCGGCCTGACGCATCATCCATACGGGCGGGCGCTGTGTTTGCTTTGAAAATGCTGCATCTAAAAATAACGTGTTCATGTGTTGTAATTTGTTGATAAGTTATCGGGCTATCTAAAAGTAAAGCTATATTAAGTAAAGCTACATTATTTATCTGCTCATCGTCATCCTGAATTTATTTCAGGATCTCAAACGTACTCTTTATTCCCTCTCTTTTATATTTTATAAATTATTGATTTCTTTTTCGATTTTGGCGATCACTTCCTGCGCCTTGCTGGTGCTGGCCAGTTCCTTTGCCTTGGCAATATAGGCCTTGCTCCGCTCCGCGTCTTTCTTGCGCAAAGCAAGATTGGCCAGGTGGATCAGCACAAAGGCCTTATCATTCTTTCCCCCTAGAGGAAAACGGCTGGCGATCTGGAAGTGATGTTCTGCTATGTCATACTCCTCCCGCTTCAGGGCGATGTTCGCACGCATGAACTCATAATAGCCCCGCCTGTTCCGGGCCAGCCGGTCGGCATTAGGTACTTCTGCAAGTATCTTTTCTGTTCTCTCGTAATCGCCCTTCTGAAAATATTTGGAGGCCAGCACAATGGAACTGTGCTTAAAATGACTCCACAGCACAAAAGCAAACATCAGCCCGCAGAGTGCTGCAAGCTGATTCTGATCGTAATAAAGGCATCCAAGGGCGGCTACTACAAATAGTGCCATCAATACATACCTGCCTTTGGCGTTATACATTAATGGATGTCAGTGAATTTATAACCTACCCCTCTGATCGAATGAAAATAAACCGGGTTTTTCTGATCTGGTTCAAAATACTTACGGAAGGTCAGGATAAAGTTATCAATCGTTCGTGTAGAAGGATATACATCGTAATTCCAAACGGTTTCCAAAATTTGCTCGCGTGAAACGGCCTCGTTCTTACGCTCGATGAGCAATTTCAAAAGCATGGTCTCTTTCTTGGTCAGGGGCACGATCACTCCATCATCTTGTTTCAGTTCAAATGAATTGAAATAGATGGTCTTATCGCCGATCTTATAAGAGTTCAGTTCTTTCAGATCATCAGCTTTCATGCTGCGTTTCACCAAAATGCCAACACGAAGGATCAGTTCTTCCAGATTGAAAGGTTTCACCAGGTAATCATCAGCGCCCTTTTTAAGGCCCATTACACGGTCTTCACTCGTATTTTTAGCTGTCAGGAAAAGGATAGGTACCTCTGTATTTTCCAAACGAATGGTTTCACACACCTGGAAGCCGTCCATTTCAGGAAGCATTACATCCAGGATGATCAGGTTAAAGCGTTCTTCTTTAAAAACCTTCAATGCAGTTTTGCCGTCTTTCACTGCATGAACTTTGTAACCCTCCAGTTCGAGGTTTAATTTTATGGCATCCAATAAGTGGTCTTCATCTTCGACCAGTAATATTCTTAATTTCTGTGGCATAATCAATTAAATGTGATTTCAAAAATTGCACCATGCGGTACGTTGTCTCTAACGCTGATGTCAGCGTCATGTCTTTGTAGAACTTCCTTAACAATAAACAGGCCTAAACCTGTGCCTTTAGATTTCCTGACATTTTCGTCACCAACGCGGTAAAATTTATCGAAAATCAGCATCTTTTCGGCATCCGCTATGCCCGGCCCTTTGTCAGCTACTTTCAGGAAGGGATGACCATCCTTCTGTAGCAATTCTACCTCAACTTCCGCGCAAGGCCCTGAATATTTAACGGCATTTTCTACCAGGTTGGTCACAACTGACGACAGTGTAAACTGGTCGCCCGTTACTTTCAGTCCTGGCTGTATTTTTTGTGCAATCACCTGTTCGCAGCCGCAAGAATGTATCTGCAGGCGGTCGGTGATCTTGGTCACCAACTCCGAGAAATCAAACTCTTCCTTGGGAAAGGAATATGACCTGTTCTCTATTTTGGTAGCCAGCAGCATATTTTCCACCAGATCGTCCAATCTTTCGATGTCTTTTAATGAATTTTTCAGTAAGGATGTTTGCCTGGCTTTATCCAAATCACGCTTCACAATGGTTTGCAGCGATAGCTTAATGGCTGCCAGGGGCGACTTCAGCTCATGTGTCACAGACAGCAAAAAGTTTTGCTGTTGTTCTCTCAATTTATCTTCCTTACTGATCGCACGGTGCAGGAAATAGGCCCCTATACACAACAGAAACAAGAAAACCGAGCCTTCTCCCATCACCATAGCCATCCTGGACCGATCCAATCTTACCACCAGGGTGCCCCAACTGATCAGCTGAACCACCGAATACAACAACAGGAAATAGAATATGACGATTGACTTTTTCAAGATGTATGCTGATTTACCTTATAAATATACCTATTATTTACTTATTCCTGAAAACGAGATCCAAACTCTCAAATATGGCTCTTTTCGCCTTTTCCAGTTCAATTTTCGTATGCGCAGCAGAGACAAAGCCAACTTCATAACCCGAAGGACCGAGGTAAATACCCCTGTTCAGCAACTCCCTATGCATCTGCTTGAATTTCTCCATGCTCGCCGGATCGATGTCCTCCGCAGTCTGTATTTTATCTTTATCTGTAAAGGCCAACCAGAAGATCGACCCCACATGAAATACCTTCAATTTATAATTCCTTGCAGTAGCAAAGCGCTGAATGCTCTCTGCAAACTCTGAAGCTTTATTATTCAGTTCCTTATAGAAACCTGAACGCAACAATTCTGTTAAAGTTGCAATTCCCGCAGCCATAGCTACCGGGTTTCCCGACAACGTACCTGCCTGATAAACACCACCATCCGGAGATATGTGAGCCATAATTTCTGAAGAAGCCCCGTACATCCCTACAGGAAGCCCACCACCGATAATTTTGCCATAGGTAACAATGTCAGGTTTAATGCCATAATGTCCTGCTGCACCTTCAAAACCCAAACGGAATCCTGTGATCACCTCATCAAAAATCAGGAGTGCTTTGTTGTCATTACAGATTTTTTGTAAAAACTGTACATATTCCTGATCTTGCATCAAGAGACCGTTATTAGCTGGAATTCCCTCAATGATCACAGCGGCTACCTGGTCTTTAAACTGGACAAATGCCTGCTCTAAAGCGGATTGATCATTCAACGCAACCACAATAGTCTCTTCTGCAAATGACTTAGGCACGCCTGCAGAGGAAGTCTCCCCGAAAGTCACCAGGCCAGAGCCTGCTTTCACCAACAGTGAATCGCTGTGACCATGGTAGCAACCCTCGAATTTAATGATCTTGTCTTTCCCGGTATAGCCGCGGGCCAGGCGGATGGCCGACATCACCGCCTCTGTACCAGAACTGGTGAAACGGATTTTCTCTACAAAGCGATTATTTTTGATGATCAGCTCAGCCAGTTCGTTTTCCAATGCGGTGGGAGCACCAAAACTCATTCCGTTCTGCATTACTTCCGTCACCTTCTCCCGGATCTTAGCATGGTTATGCCCCAGAATGAGGGGT
The DNA here is from genome assembly GCF_037402555.1 of Pedobacter sp. GR22-6. NCBI lineage: Bacteria > Pseudomonadati > Bacteroidota > Sphingobacteriia > Sphingobacteriales > Sphingobacteriaceae > Pedobacter > Pedobacter sp. GR22-6. Next base: position 192,920 of record NZ_JBBEUC010000002.1, on the reverse strand, counting down.
CCCCAGCTACCGCAAAAATCGATAAACTGATTGCCATCGGCATCCCAGATATAGCAACCGTCGCCTTTCTGAATGAAAAGGGGTGTTCCATAAACAGATTTAAAAGCCCTTACCGGGGAGTTTACCCCACCAGGAAAATAGTTTTTCGCTTTCTCATACAATTCGGCCGACTTTTCCCTGGAAATATCTGGTTTACTTCCCGTGTTCACCGGCATCTCACCTTCATTTCCCGAAAACATTTTCTTTAACGATTCTAACATAATTTATATCCAGTTGTTCTCCACCATATCTCTAATGTGATAGGTTGTAATGATACTTGCACCCGCGCGGGCAAAAGCATGCATCGTTTCCATCACCACTTTTTGTTCATCTATCCAGCCTTTTTCAGCAGCAGCTTTTACCATCGAGTATTCCCCCGATACATTATAACAGGCTATAGGCACTTCGGTATGCTGTTTCAGGTTATGGATCACATCCAAATAAGCCAAAGCAGGTTTTACCATCAGCACATCTGCGCCCTCGCTTTCATCAAGCATGGCTTCTCTCAGTGCTTCATTTGGATTTCTAAAATCCATCTGGTAAGCTTTCCTATCTCCTTTACTTGGAGCACAGTCTGCGGCCTCCCGAAAAGGGCCGTAATATGCGGAAGCAAATTTGGTGGCATGGCTCATGATCGCAGTGTTGACAAACCCTGCTCCGTCCAGCACACTCCTCATCGCACCAATCCGCCCATCCATCATATCCGATGGTGCCAGCATATCGGCACCAGCCTGTGCATGCGTCAATCCCATTTTCGCGATCACTTCTACTGTAGCATCATTCTGTACGTAATCATTTTCCATAATTCCGCAATGACCATGTGTGGTATAAGAACAGACGCATACATCGGTCACCACATAGAGGTCATCCCCAAAATTCTTTTTCAATAAACGAACAGCAGAGGGTACCAGAGAATGATCATGGTAAGCAGAAGCAGCATCAGCACTCTTTTCATCACCTACCCCAAAGAGCATGATCTTGTTGACGCCCAGCTTCAGACCTTTCTCCACATCCCTGATCAGTGTGTCCTCAGAAAAGTGGTTGACGCCAGGCATCGCGTCGATCGCATGTACTACGTTATTCCCCGGTACTACAAAGTAAGGGTAAATGAACATATCCTTAGACAACCTGGTCTCTGCTACCATCTCCCTTACCAAAGGGTTCTTTCTCAATCTGCGTGGACGTTGCAACATACTTATAATTGATTACTTACGTAAAAATATTTGATACTCGCGAACAATACTTATTTCATATCTATACCGAATACAGCCTCAGCCAATCCAATTTCATCAGGGGAATAAGGTAAAATGTATTTCACTCCCATTTCGTCAAACTTCTTACCTGTAGAATTACCAATGGCGATCACCTGCTGACCAGGATCAAGCAAATTATCAGTAAAATAGGCATCTACATTCGATGGACTGGTAAAGATCAGCACATCAGCATAGGTCTGGTCGATGTCATCTTCTACTACCGTCTCATAGATCGGCAAATCCACCACTATAGTATCCGGTTTCAAGGCTTTCTGTATGCTTTGTAGCGAATCCTGAGCCCTGGGGAAAAGTACCTTTTTCCCAGCTACCTGCTCAGCAAACAATTCTGCTACCTCTTCTATATCTCCGCCCTCACCTACATAATCTGCTACATGACCAACCCTTCGCAATGAATCTTCCGAACCTCTTCCTGCTACCCCGAATTTTACGTTCTTAGGCAATACAGGCTTCAGTTTAAAGAAGTACTCCACCGCATTGCGGCTGCTGAAGAAAATCCAGTCAATGTGCTTCAGGTAAAAAGGATCCAATACATTCACGATCGGAAAAGTCCGGATGAGCGAACGGCCTTCAATTTCTATATTGTGTTTACTCAGCGCTTTTCTCAAGTAATTGTGTTCACCTACTTCTCTCGAAATAAACACCTTTGCAGGCTTCTTTTTGTCAGCTGCAAACTTCGCAACGATCTTTTCTGCCAGACCTTCTAAACTGTCTACACGGAAAAACACGCGGTCAGGAAAATCCTCATCAGTTTCAGCTTTCGAGGTCCAGACCTCATAAAGTCCGTCCTCTTTCTTACAGTAGCAGCCCAAGGGCATGTGGCAACCACCTTCAAAAAGGTTCAGCACCTTACGCTCCACACCGATCTCATCGGCAGTTTCTTTATGGTGTATCTGTTGCAGCAGTTCAAACAGTTCTGCATCATTTTCCCTTATTTGTATGGCCAGAGCACCTTGTGCCGGTGCAGGCACCAATTCTACAGGATCTATTACTTCTACGTGAAATTCAGAAAGATCTATATTTAAACGGTTTACACCTGCTCTTGCAATCATGATCGCATCATAATCCTCATCCCTCAATTTACCGATCCTGGTCGGCACATTACCTCTCAGGTCTTCGATATTCAGGTCCGGCCGCAAGGCCAGCAACTGCGCTTTGCGTCTGTTGGACGAAGTGCCTACCATAGCCCCGGTTTTCAGGGAAAGGTTCTGACTGATGTCTACACAGTCCTTTAAAATCAGGAGCAGTTCGGCCGGATCTTCGCGCTCGGTTACTGCAGCGATGGTTAGCCCGATTGGGTGCACTGTAGGCAAGTCCTTATGGGAATGCACAGCGATGTCAATCGTTCCGCCCAAAAGCTCTTCTTCCAGCTCCTTGGTGAAGAATCCTTTGCCCTCCAGTTTATCTAGTCTTAAATTTAAAATCTTGTCGCCCTGCGTTTTGATGATCTTCAGATCGGCCTCGATGCCAATTCCCGCAAGTTTGTCTTTAATGAAGTTGGCTTGCCATAAAGCCAGGTCGCTACCTCTTGTACCTATAGTAAGTCTTTTCACGTTAATGCTAATTTTAGGCAAATTTAGCTATTCTTTACCAATATCTCCTTTGCCATTACCATTGGTACGCTGATGTATTTCTTTTCCATGTAGTTGATCACCCGTTCCAGCACCAGTCTCGACTGCTCATCGAGCCCGCTGATTTCGTCGGCAAAGATACCGTTGATCGCTGTATGCTTTATTTCCTTGATTTTTTGAGGAACTTCGCTCATCGCAATTTCTATTTTACGCTGGCGCAGTACGCTGTCAAAATCTTTAATGTTTTCTTCAATGATGTGCTCTGCATGTACCAGTTCATCATAGCGTTCCTGAATATTTTTGCGTGCAATTTCCTTCAGTGACTCTACTTCTATAAAATGGATCGGAAAGTTTTTAACTACTGCCGGATCTGTATCATTTGGAATCGCGAGGTCAACGATCACCTTCTTATCCGTCTCACCGTTCAGCAGATTTGTGTAGATTTCTTCAGTGATGATCGGCTCGGTAGCACCTGTACAGGTAATGATGACATCAAAACCTTGTGTATAATTTTGAAGCTCCGAAATCGGATAAGCTGTGCCATTTAGCTCTTTAGCCAGAGATTCGGCATGTTCCAATGTCCGGTTGAATACCGAAAAATTAGAGTATTTATGTTTTTTCAGGTACTGTGCGATGTTCCTGTTGGTTTCACCGGCACCGATGATGAGCAGCCTGGAGTTGGCACACATTTTAAGGTCACGGAGTTTGCGGTAAGCAAGGGAAACCACGGAAACAGGGTTCTTGGAGATGTTGGTATGCGTATATACTTCTTTAGCGGTCTTTACTACACGGTTCATGATCATCCGCATATAGTCTCCGGTAAAACCGGCCACACGGCAGGCCTCATAGGCTTTACGAATCTGCGCCAGGATTTCCTTCTCACCCACAACCAAACTCTCAAGCGAACAGGAAGTCCGCAAAAGGTGATTGAAAGCATCCAGTTGCTCATAAGCCGAAACATTATCAATAAACTGCTCCATATAAGCCTCGGGCAAGCCCATGTCCAATACGGTCAGAAATCGGTGAATGAATGTTTTATCAATATGTTCCGGGGAAGTAAATACGAATTCAACGCGGTTACACGTTCCTACATAGAATATTTCTTTAATGCCGAGTTCTGATTGGATATTCTTCAATCGGTCGTCCAGCGTATGCTCACATATGACCAGTTTACCCAGACTTTTGAGGTCTATCTGTTTATGTGTAAAAGCAATGATCTTTAAATATTCCAAAATATAATACCCTGTTGTTTTTAGCGAAACAAAAGTAACAACACAACCTTGTTCCACTGTCATTATGCTGTAATTAAGAGCTATTTAGAAAGGTTTTAAATTATAACAGCCTAGCTAAACATCAGAACCTTTATTTTGTTATATTCGTTAAAGAGCAAGAATATAGCAACATATGATACAGAAGGCACATTTTACACTGGAAGGCGCAGCAGGAAAAACCATATTTGGCGACTACACCTATGACGATCAACTGACGATACTCGGCACAATTATTTTTGTCCACGGCTTCAAAGGCTTCAAAGACTGGGGCGCGCACAACCAGGTAGCTGCTTTTTTTGCCTCGAAAGGCTATCGCTACTACAAGTTTAACCTGTCCCATAGCGGGGTTACCGCAGAAAATCCAAATGATGTCACAGACATGGAGGCTTTTGCCGCAAATACCGTAAGCAAAGAATTATACGACCTGGATCAGGTGGTCAACTATGTGATGACCCAGTCAGAATCCCCACTTAGTCTCATCGGCCACAGCCGTGGGGGTGGACTAGTGATTTTAAAGGCTGCAAAAGATGCACGCATTGCCAATCTGGTTACCTGGTCTTCCATCTCCGATTTCCGCAGTCTATGGAAGAAAGAACAGGAGCAAGAATGGCTGGCAAAAGGCAGCATTCATGTAATAAACGCCCGCACCAAGGAGCAGATGCCCTTAAACAGCACACTCCTTAAAGACATCAACCAGCATGAGGAAGAATATGACATCCTTAAGGCAGCTGAACAGATTCAGGTACCCTGGCTTATTCTTCATGGTGATGACGACGTGAATGTAGATTTTGGCGTGGCTCAACAACTGGCACAAAAACAACTGAAGGCCACAATTCAAAAAATAGCTGGTGCAAATCATGTTTACGGTGCCTCACATCCCTACTCAGCCGAAAGCCTTCCTCCAAACCTGCAGGAAGTGACGGAAAAGACTTTGAAGTTTATTTATCCATCTGCCAACGTAGATGACAGTCCGGGCAACTGAAAAAAGAAAGTAGATCCCGCTGAACCCTCACTTTCTACCCAAATGCGCCCACCATGGCGTTCAATGATTTCGGCACTGAGATAAAGACCGATCCCAAAACCAGAAATCAGTTGTGTCTCTCTGCTTTCCACCCGGTAGAAACGGTCAAAAAGCTTAGCCTGGTCTTCTTTTCTAACACCTAAACCCCAATCTTTTACGCTGAACCGGATTTTTTCATCTATGACCTGACAGGATACTTCTATCTGCGCTTTACCGGGTGAATATTTTATGGCATTGCTGATCAGGTTGGCCACTACAGAACTCACTTTCTCGCGGTCTGCGTATACACGTAACCGTTCACAAGGTTGGAAAATAATCCGATGCGTAGCCATAACGATTTCTGCTTCCTCTATATTCTCATTGACCAAATCGTCAAAATAAAACTCCTGCTTGTTCAGCTGAATTTTACCGGACTCCAGGCGCGAAATATTCAGAAAACCATTGATCAGTTCTGTCATCTTTTTCACCTGGTCATTCACCTTTCCGAGCGAATGCAAAGAAAACTGATCTTCGGCTTTCTGTGCCCGCGCATATAAAATCTGAGCATACCCCTTTAATGAGGTCAGGGGAGTCTTCAGTTCATGGCTGACCATTCCGATGAAATCATTTTTACGCTGCTCATCTTTTTTTCGCTCTGTAACATCCGTAGCCACCACCATCAGCGCATTTACTGAGCCATCCTTAGCGATGATTGGTTTACATATAAAACTGTAATAGCCAGATTTGACATTGCCGCCATGGTCGAAAGCAGCGGCCACCTCATTTCCGGAAAAAGGCTGGGCCGAGCGGTAAACCTCTTTCAGCATCAGGAGCAATGGCCGGGCGCCCGGTTCCGGCAAAGCCTCTTTTAGTGACCGTCCAATGATGCCGCGGTCTTTTCCAAATATACTCAGTCCTTCCGAGTTGATCATCTCAAGCTGAAGTTGTTCTCCTTTTAAAATACAGATGGCTACCGGGGCTTCCATCACTAGGTTACGAAAGCGGCTTTCACTTTCTACCAGGTTTTGGTTCATCAGCGAATGGGATTCCTGGCTTTCATACAACTCCTCATTAGTGGCGGCCAGCTCCTCATTGGCAGCTGTCAGTTCTTCATTGATCGCGGTATACTCCTCCAGTAGTTGCTGCTCCCGCTGTCTGCTAAGGGTACGCTCCGTCACATCTACACTCAAGGCCACAATGCTATGTGTCTGGCCATGCTCATCTTTGAGTGGGGTATAGGAAAAGTCCCTATAAACAGTTTTGCGGACACCCTCGATTACCAGTTCCGCTGCAGATCCCCAAACCATGTAAGGGATACCTGTGGTATAGACTTCCTGGAGTATGGCTGGAAATTCCTGCTCTTTGAGTTCCGGCATCACCTCTATCAAAGGCTTCTTTAAAATTTCCGTCCCTCTTTTCCACATCTCCAGCATTTTGGTATTGATCCTGTCGATGCTCATCTCCGCACCTTTAAAGATCACAATGCCCGCAGGCACTTCGTCAATGACCGCAGCAAGTAAATGATGTTGCTGACTAAGTACCGACTGCGCTTCCTGTAACTCATTGGTGCGCTGTAGCACCCGGTTTTCAAGTTCTGCATTAAATTCCTCCAAACGCAAACGTGCAGCATTGAGCTCATCTACCGTAGTGTTTAGCTCTTCATTGGAGGCCAGCAGTTCCTCATTCGTCGCCGCCAGCTCTTCATGTAAACACTGCACGCGGTACCGGGCCTCTTCCATCTCTTTTTCTGCCTGTACCGCAGCAGTTATATCCCTGACACTAAGGATTAGGTATTCCGTATGTTCCTGCTCATTAGCCACTGGCAAGATTTCGATTTGCCACCAAAGGACACTGTCAGTCTGCAGTTCCTGGGAACTCATATCCAGTTCAGCTATTTCCACAGCTTTACCGGTCGACCGCGATTCTTCCAAAGCATTTCTGAGTATGGCCTTATTTTTGGCATTTCCATTTCTGATCAGTGCAAACAGTGCCTGATGAGCTGGCTCATCCGAAGGCAAATTGTTAATGAGCTTAAAAGCTGGATTAACTGCCAATACCTCATAATCCGAAGAATCAGACCTGACTACAATACGAGGTACAGGCATCTCAAAATACGCCTTAAAAAAAGAATCGCGAAGTTTTTCCATCTTATGATGCCGATTGGCGCACGAATGTACACATGCTGCTAAAATTTTCCAAGTCCTCAGCAAAGATCAAGTATCCAAATACATCTTGATTTCTGATTTTGTTTTTCTGCAACAATTTTTATAAAGATTTTAACTTAGTTAGATCACCAGACCTATCAAAGCGCTAACCAAAGCTGAACTTTTTATACATTTAACCATAATTTTGCAGTCCCCGGGCTCCACCTTATTATTGAAACAAACCTGATCAACTCAATGGCTACAAACAGATAATGAAAAACATTTTTGACAACAACCTGAAAAAAATAGGACTGGTACACCTGAATGATGACAACCTAAAAACAATCAATTCCGAATCTTACAAGTCATACATCAAGGCCATGTACCTGCCCAAAGGCTGTCAGGTTAAAGTCGACTTCAGCGTATACCATACTGCCGGTCCGGCACTTTTCTTCATCAGCCCAAATCAGGTATTGAGCATCGAGGGCTTATGCGCTGAAATGGGTTACTTCATCTATTACAACCGCGATTTCTATTGTATTCAGATCCACGACAAAGAAGTTGCATGCGATGGCTTACTGTACAACAACATCAATAATATGCCCATGACCAGCGTACCCCCTGAGGAAGCCCCATCTTTCAACACCATTTTCAGCCAAATGGAGGGCGAATTTATAATGAAAGACGCTTCACAGGAGGAAATGCTTCGCACCTATTTGAAACAATTGCTCATTAAATCCACCCGATTATGGAAACAACAGCACCTGAACGGTGTCCTGGCAGAAAACGATGATCCGGATGCCTTCAGGAAATATACACAATTGGTAGATGCACATTACAAACAGAAACATACCGTGGCAGACTATGCCGACCTCTTACTGATCGCACCGAAAACACTCAGCCACCGGTTCAAAAAGATGAACCTGCCCCCGCCAAACGAGATCATCAAAAACCGAATCATTCTTGAAGCAAAAAGATTGCTCGTACATACTCCCATGAGTGCAAAGGAAATAGCCTATGATCTCGGCTATGACGACCCTGCGTATTTTAGCCGATTGTTCTTCATCAAGACCGGAGAAACACCCTCAGGCTTCAGAACCAAATACCTTTCGCAAAGCAAGGGGAAAAATCTGCAAGACACGTAGCCATTTGTCCATTCCCCGGCCCCATCATTCTGCCCACCTTTGTAATGTTAACCAATAGCAATACAATAGAAAAAACTTAAAAAGCAGAACAATGAAAACACTTATCTCCACCATCAGCCTAATCCTGGTTTTATTTTCAAGCCAAACTATTTTCGCCCAATCAACAAGAACCCCTGCATCGGCAGGAAGAGCAGAATACATCGAAGTAGAAAAAAATGTTAAACTTCACGTGACAGATCTGGGAGATGGACAGCCGATCGTATTGATACACGGCTGGCCGCTCAGCGACGAAATGTATGAATACCAATATCAGTACCTGGTAAGAAAGGGTTTCAGGGTGATCGGTATCTCGCTTCGCGGGTTTGGCAAATCAGACAAGCCCTATGGAAAATACGATTTCGATGTTTTCTCCGACGATATTTACTCAGTTCTCCATCAGTTAAAAATTGAAAATGCAGTTCTGGGAGGCTTCTCAATGGGAGGCGCCGTAGTCACCCATTATGTCAACAAATACAAATCGGCACATGTAAGCAAACTCGCACTTTTTGCAGCAGCAGCGCCATCCTGGAAGCAGCGTGCAGATTATAAATATGGTATATCCGAGGAAGCTGCTGCCGGGCTGATCAAACAGACCATCGCTGCCAGGGAAGAATTGATAGAAGGCCTCGGGGACGCATTTGCAGCTGAAGGCACTAAACTTTCACCGGCTAAAGAAAAATGGTTAGAGGCAATCAACCTGTCCGCATCCCCTTACGCAGTCACCGAATCCATACGCTCACTTGGAGACCTTGACCTGCGTCCAGTCTTGACAAACATCAAAATACCTGTTGCCATATTTCAGGGTACTAAAGATAAGCTGATCAGTTACGACCTGGCCGAACAATTGCACAAAGGCATCAAAAACTCCTACATCGTTAAATTTGAAAAGAGTGGTCACGCACTCTTCGTAGAAGAAATGGACAAGTTCAATACCGAACTGGAGAAATTCGCGAGATTATAATTAATTCAGATAGCGGTCAATGGTCAGGAGGAGTATTGACCGCTTTTTTATTTCAGCTTTAGCACCTAACCGCAGTTCCTTCTGTTCATGTTAACCATGATAGGCCATGGCCTTCGATAATTCCTCGTTCAATAAGTACTCCGATTTCAAGCTGTCCAGCTTGGTCATCGCACGATGATAAGCGTCATCACCAAGCAATAAATACAGTGGAGGATTTTCCAAATGGGCCAGCTCGATAATCGCCGCAGCAGCCTTTTCAGGGTCGCCGTCCTGCCTACCGTCTTTTTGCAGCATCAGATCCTGAGCACCATGTACAGCACTATATTCCCCAATCCTGTGCTGCGCGATATTGATGGACTCTGCATTGAGGAAATTGGTACGAAATGCGCCAGGGGCTACAACGGTAACTTTAACCCCAAATTCGGCTACATCCTGTGCCAATACCTCAGACAAACCTACTACCGAAAATTTTGTAGCAGCATAAACAGCCCAGCCAGTTGTGGCAGTAATCCCCGCAATAGACGATATATTAATGATGTGCCCGGACATTTGCGCCCGCATGTAGGGCATCACCGTACGAATCACGTTCAGCGTCCCAAAGACATTGATCTCAAAACAATCGCGTGTCTCGCGATCACTCAATTCTTCAATGCTGCCACCGATGCCATAGCCCGCATTGTTGATGACCACATCAATACCATTAAAAGCTACATTAGTTTGATGAATGGCACAGCCTACATTGTCCTCGTTGGACAGATCCACCTCCAGCGGAAGGAAATTGGGAGCAGTAACCCCTACCGCAGCTTTCAGCGCATCTAAATTGCGGGAAGTAGCCGCAACGTTCTGTCCCGCCTCAAGCAGTTGCCTGACCAGGCTCAAACCAAAACCTTTAGACGCCCCCGTAATAAACCAAGTTCTGATGTTCTTCATATCTCTTTTTTTGATGATACAAAAATAGTACAGAACACGTACCAGGCGCGTACGCTATTCAAACCAATTGTTACGAAATTCAAACAAGTCGAAAAGCAGACGGTGTTGTACTGGTCTGTTTCTTGAAAAAATTATTGAAATGTGTCGGTGCTTCAAAGCCGAGGCAGTAGCTGATCTCAGATACATTCCAGTTCGTATGGCGCAGCAATGCCCTGGCTTCAATGGTCAGGCGCTCCATAATGTGGTCTGTTGTTGTTTTTCCTGTCGTTTGACGAACCGCACGATTGAGGTGGTTCACATGTACAGACAGGCGGTCAGCAAAATCTTTTGCAGACCGCAGGCCAAATCGCTGTGAAGGAGATTCAATAGGAAACTGCCGCTCCAGCAGCTCTGTAAATACTGCCGTAATACGCGAATTGGCATCCGGGTGTTGAAAGAGCCGGTTGGAAGGCTGGATCTTCATGGCATAATGCAGCAACTCCGTAACATAACTGCGGAGCAGATCATATTTAAAGATGTAATCCGAATTGATCTCCGCCAGCATCTTTTCAAAAATCTGGAAGACGTAGGTATCCTGCTCTTCATTGAGCACATAGACAGGATTCGCACCTGGAGCAAACATGGGCAACTGATTCAGGTTGTGACGCAGCATCTCAGTAAAGAAGGACTCTTTGTAGATGCAAAACCTGCCGTTGTGCGTGTCACTCAGCTTTTCGAAAGTATAGGGCACAATCGGATTGAAAAATACCAGGGCTGTGCCATCCATCTCAATACTTTTATCTGCATAGTGTACAATCCCTTTCCCCCTGAACAAACTGATTTTATAAAAATCCCGTCGGCTGTATGGGATAGGTTTAGCACCAGGGATATAACTATCCTCTGATTTGAAAACGTTAAAGTGCCCGATGTCCTGACTGAGGTTATCAGGCAGACAACTGAACTTGTGCTTATAAAATTCCTCAAGGGTTTCCGTGGTGGCCATGAAGCAAAGTTACACAATTCAAACGAAAGGCAAACCTGAGTCCAAACTTTATCTTCTCATAAGAATTTCCCTTTCTTGTTTTGTTGAGCGATATGATTAGTTTTGCTCAACAACATCTTTCATCATGCAAGTCATTCAAAAAAAAGCCAAAAGAAATTTATTTATCGGGTTTAGCCTTTCTTTACTCGTACTCGTTTCCAGTTCTGCTCTGTCTTACCTCAGTATTAAAGAATTGCTGAACAGTCAGCAATGGGTGGAGCACACCACCCAGGTGGAAACGGGATTAAATGAGCTCATCTCGAGGATGAAGGATGCAGAAACGGGACAGCGCGGTTATCTCCTCACTGGCGATGAAGCTTTTTTAGAGCCCTATACAGGCGCAGAGCGGGAAGTGGCCGATCAACTCATTAAGGTACAGTTGCTAACCCGCGACAATGCAAGCCAGCAGGGTGACTTTCCCATGCTGGAAAAACTGATCGCACAGAAATTCAGCCTCATTCAAAAATCCATCATCGATAAAAAGCGAGGTCTGCCACCTACCGTACAGGCGCTGAGTAATGGCAAGGCAGTCATGGACTCCATCAGATCTATGGTTCATACGATGATTGAACGTGAAAACAAACTGATGATCGCAAGGACCAATACCGTGAACAAATACGTGACCACTACCCCATTGGCTGTTGTGCTGGTACTTTTGATCTCGATGATCATCACCATCGTCTTTTACCTGAAGATCAATAAAGCAGCCAAACAGAGTGCAGCACTACACCTGGAACTGATTCAAAAAGACCATACTATGCAAAAACAAATTGAAGTGATCGGAGGTGTTGCCCAGAAAGTAGCAGATGGCAATTACAAAATCAGGGTCAATAAAACAGACCTGGAATAGCCTGGAGGCTATTTTGAAAATTCCTAAAACCGTATACACTTTTATTTCGTTCTTCCACCTAGAGGGACGCTCAGAAAATATGGTATATCTGCCACAGAAAAGCGAGAGGGAATTTTACTAAAATGGGATTCAACAAAGAAAGAGAAAGACTACAACAATTACTTGAAAAGATTAAAACAGCAGCAGATTGCAATGAAGCCAACACACAGGTACTTCATGAATGCTATCAGGAATATGCTAAGGTGATCGCTGTGCTGTATAAAAAACACCCAAATGTGTTCGGCAACTGCTATAACTACGACCGTGTGGAGATTCGCGGAAATAAAAAATTCCTCAAAGAAAGTTTTAGTGAACAGGCCCGTGAAACGAATTTTGGGATCTACCGCGATTCCTTGATCAATTCTACGGAAACGGCCATCCAATACATCACCGATTTTCTTTAAAACACAACAGGCTGCCCTTTTTAGGAACAGCCTGTCGTGTCAATTCATAAACTGATTTTACTTCGCGGCTACGGGAGCTGCATAAGCGTCAAATTCTTTGAGGCTATAACCTAGCTTTTTTAGTCCTTCCCAAAAAACGTCTTTTTTCCCTACCACGATTACGCGGGCATCATCATGACCAAAATATTTTTGGCTCACCCGAAGGATATCTTCCGGCGTAACTGCATTAATTTTTTGCAGATAAGTACGGTAAAAGTCCTTTGGCAAATTATTGATCAGGATACTGCTTGCAAAACCTGCTGTGCGCGCTGGATTCTCCAGGCCAAGGGCAAATGAGCCATTATACAGGTTCTTGGCATTTTGCAGGATTTCACTGCTCACCTTCTCTGTGCGCATAACATTGATTTCTTTTAAGAATTCAACCACAGCACTGTCTACTTTTTCATTCCTTACTGCAGCAGTGGCGGCAAAATTCGATTGAAAGCGACCTGAACCTGTGCTGGAATACGCGCCATAGGTAAAGCCATGTTTTTCACGCAGGTTTCTGAACAATTTGGCATCAGCACCACCACCCAGAATTTCGTTGGCCAGCAACACTGCATGGTAGTCCGGACTGCTTACCGGCAAACTGATCAGGTTGGTCACGGTGATCTCCGCCTGCGCAGCATTCGGTACATCTACCACATCAATTTCTGTTTTTGTTGGATTATTCACATTCGTCAATACCGGTAAGGTTAATGTAGTCCCTTTCCAGTCGCCAAGGGCTTTTGTCGCCAATGCCTTTGCAGCCTCTGGTTTGATATCCCCAACGAAAGTCAGGTAACCACGTGAAGGGGTGATGTATTCCTTATAGGCAGCTTTCACGTCTTCAAGGGTCACGGAATTGATGCTTTGTTCGGTAGCGAATTCGCCCATTGGATGTGTTGTACCAAATGACAAAGCACTTACTACCCTTCCGGAGATGGCTTTTGCACTACGCTCATTGGATTTCAGACCGGTAATGGTTTGCGATTTTAGTTTATCAAAAGAAGCCTGTGGAAAAGAAGGATGACGCAAAGCCTCCACCATCAACAGGAACGCAGGCTCGAAATAACGCGTCAGCGCCGCCGCAGAACCTCCAGATGCACCTACACCTACAGAAGCACCCATCTGATCTACAGCCTCATCAAACTCAACCTTTGTCTTGCTCGTGGTTCCCTCATTCAGCATACTGCCCATCAGGCCCAATACCCCGGCTTTCGCACCTTCGGTACGTGGACCTGCATCAATACTAAAGCTTGCCGAAACCTTTGGTAGCTTATGGTTTTCTACCACCAGTACGGTAATACCGTTTGGCAGTTTAAACGTCACAGGATCGGTAAAAGCAAGTACCGGTGCTGGTCCTGCTTTAGGTCTCTGGCTCCTGTCTAGTTTTTGCGCTGTCGCCGTTTGTAAGAACAAGGCAGTAACAGCAAGGATAAATATCTTCTTCATTTTCTATTTCTTTGGTAGGTAATACAATACAACACGTCCGTCTTTTTTCAGGTATTTACGGGCCACATCCCTGATCTCCTCGCGGCTGATCGACTGGATTTCCTTCAGTTCCTCGTTGATGGAATTGGTGTTTTTATTTTGGAAAGTATACCCATTCGCCAGATTTTCAGCAACGCCAATCATCTTGCTGTTGGCGCTCACAAATCCGTTTTCAAACTGGTTCTGTAATTTTTTGAATTCTGATTCACTGATCAGATCGGTCTGCACACGCAAAACTTCTGCATCAATGTCGGCCAAAAGGTCGTTTAAAGGGGTATTGTTATTAGGTAATGCCAGCGTGATGTAAGCACCATAGTCCTCTAATGTGTAATTGAAAGCCGAGACTTGCAGGGCTGTCTTTTTATCATCTACCATTTTGGTGCTCAGCCTGGAACTTCCTCCGCCCGACAACAGGGTACTGATCATTTCCAGCACTTTATTGTCACGGCTTTTCATACCAGGAACACGATAAGCTGCAAAAATAGCAGGGATCTGAATGTTGGCGTCGTAAACTGTATCTACAATCTGTTTGTTGACTGGCTTTAGTGTAAAACTGGGCTTCACGACAGGTACACCTTTGGGGATTTCATTGAAATATTTAGCAACCAGTGTTTTGGTCTTTGCCACATCAATATCACCAGCAATGGTCAATACCGCATTGTTTGGTGCATAGTACTTTTTGAAGAAAGCCAAAAATTCGTCCAGCTTTGCGGCATCCAGATGTTCCATAGAACCGATTGGCTGCCAGCTGTAGGGATGGCCTTCGAATAAATGACTGAAGATATTCTCTGCAAACTTCGAGTAAGGGCTGTTGTCAATACGCATGCGCTTTTCTTCCTTAACTACCTCATTTTGGATCTTTACCCCAACCTCATCAATCTTTGGATGCAACATCCTTTCGCTCTCCAGCCAAAGTCCCAGCTCCAGCTGATTGGAAGGGAAAGTCTCGAAGTAGAAAGTCCTGTCCTGTGAAGTATTGGCATTATTTTGTCCGCCATTACTGCTTACCAGTTTCATGAAATCACCACGCTTCATATTTTCACTGCCTTCAAAAAGCAAATGCTCAAAGAAATGGGCAAAACCGGTACGCTTGGGATCTTCATCTTTGGACCCTACATGATACATTACAGATACCGCAACTACAGGCGCCGTTTTATCCTGGTGAAGGATCACATGCAAGCCATTGTCGAGATCGTATTCGGTAAATTTCACCTGCTGTGCTGAAGCACTCAGGCACAGCCCCGAAACGGCCAGTGTCAACAATAATTTTTGTTTCATTTTCAATTGATCAGTTTTTTTATAAATTTTTTAATCTGAGATAAACTGTTGCGAAGTTATACCATCTACAGCGCTTTATCACAATACGTCAGACGCTTTTTACAGTCATTTATTACAAAAATTTTAATATATGCCAACAGGATAAACTTTATCTTTGCCCTACATTTGCAAATCATGGAAGAAGTACCTGTTCAATATTCAAGATTCTTAACGCGTGAGGTCACGATTGGTGATGTCCCTATGGGTGGATTCAATCCGATCCGCATCCAATCGATGACCACAACAGACACCATGGATACCCTGGGTACAGTGGAGCAAACCATCAGAATGGTGGAATCGGGTTGTGAATATGTGCGCATCACTGCACCGAGTATGAAAGAGGCAGAAAATCTGGCCAGTATCAAAAAGGAACTCCGTTTAAGGGGCTATAATGTACCCCTGGTCGCCGATATCCATTTCACCCCAAATGCTGCAGAAGCCGCCGCCCGCATCGTGGAAAAAGTAAGGGTGAACCCCGGCAACTATGCCGATAAAAAACGCTTCGAAAACATCGAATATACAGATGCCGCTTACCAGGCCGAACTGGAACGTATCTACAAGAAATTTACCCCACTGGTAAAAATCTGTAAAGAGTACGGCACGGCCATGCGCATTGGCACCAACCACGGTTCCCTATCTGACCGGATCATGAGCCATTACGGAGATACCCCCCGGGGCATGGTTGAATCTGCCATGGAATTCATCCGCATGTGTGAAGACCTGAATTATTACAACCTGGTGATCTCCATGAAAGCCAGCAATACGCAGGTAATGGTGCAGGCTTACCGTCTGCTTGTAGATACCATGCTGAAGGAGGGCATGAATTATCCTTTGCACCTGGGTGTCACAGAAGCCGGCGATGGTGAAGACGGCCGTATCAAATCGGCGGTAGGCATCGGTACTTTATTGGAAGATGGTTTAGGTGATACCATCAGGGTATCACTCACGGAAGATCCGGAATTTGAAGCTCCTGTAGCTAAAGCGATGGCAATGAGGTATGAAAAACGTGCGATGGACCTATATGGAAAACCATTGTTTAAAGAAAGTAAACTTCATTTCAGCAATCCGGAGCTGCCATATAAGCCTTTCGAATACCAGCGCAGGGCTACCACTGCGGTACAGCATATCGGCGATCATCACCATCCGGTAGTGATGCTGAATGTTACTCAGGAGAACCTGAAAGATCCTTATTTCCTATCGGCTGTGGGATACAATTATAGTGCTGGCCTCGATAAATACAACATGACAGACCAGGCCTGTGACCTGGTATACCTTGGCGACCAGCTGCCTTCATTCTCCTTTCCGGGAAACCTGAGACAGGTCTATAATTATGAGACATGGCTTAGCTTGAAAGACAAACGCAATTGCCATCCTTTACTTAGTTTTGAAGCATACCAAAAGGGCGAAAAAGATCAATTGCTCAACCTCATTCTGGTTGATACCAATGACAGTCTGAAAATTGATTATAGTAAAATAGGCCCCGATGCAGTACTCGTTTTAAATACAACTGAACTTCATGGCATGGCTGCCCAAAGGGAAACTTTCATTGAGCTCATCAGAAAACAGGTTCAGGTGCCGGTCATCATCCGCCGCGATTATCAAGGCCTCAGCAGCGATGACCTGATGCTCTACGCAGCAACGGACCTTGGCGCATTACTGACCGACGGTATGGGCGATGGAGTATGGATCAACGTAAATGCCGAGATCCCGCTTTCCCTCGTCAACGCCACCAGCTTTGGTATTTTGCAGGCCACCAGAACCAGGATTTCGAAAACGGAATACATCTCTTGCCCAAGTTGCGGACGGACCTTATTTGACCTTCAGGAAACGACACAAATGATCCGCTCACGTACCGACCACCTGAAAGGCATTAAAATCGGCATCATGGGCTGCATTGTAAATGGGCCTGGAGAAATGGCAGATGCCGACTATGGTTATGTGGGTACCGGACCAGACAAGATCACGCTTTACCGGGGCAAAGAGGTGGTGAAAAAAAATGTGAACTCTGCCAATGCACTGAATGACCTGATCGACCTGATCAAGGAAGATGGTAACTGGACAGAAGTAGTCAGTATCTAAATCAGCCTGTCTTTCACTACCAATGTATCTGCGATCAGATCATGGAAGCATTGCTGCTTTTTGTTCAGAAAGCTATACAAATAACCGAAAAAGACAGGCGCTGCCGAGCAAACTTTTGCCAGATTTCTGCCAAAGGATTGACTGCGCGTAATGCGCTGACCTTTTGAATCAGTCACTTTAATGTTCAGCAATTGTTTACCGATTCCCGCTTGTTTAATGGAAGCTTCGGATAAGCTGCCATAAATCAGCTTTGCCAGGGGCAACAGCGGTAGTCCGCTGAAAGCCAAAACCATGCGCTGAGCCTTTTCTTCCACAAATAAAAAGCCAAGCAATACGAGTACCACATAGGCCAGTCCTAAAAGAAAATAATCTATGGCCATCGCCAATAAACGCTGGTCGAAAGCAGCGAAATATTGCGGGGCAGTATGCTGATAGTCAAAACCAAAAAGCTCACGCAGTTCCGGGAACTCGTGAGCTTCTTTATAATCGTCCATCCCGGGTTTCCTCAGAAAGGTATCAGGCTGCACATGAAGTGTTTTCAGTGTCTCAATAGCATACGGCCCCTCGGGCTTTCCATTGACAACAATGGTGTAAATCGTATCCACTTAGTAACGGTGAACTTCAAAATTACTGAGTCCGCCATCCAGATTGATCAGCACTTTATTGACTGCCGATTTATAATTTGGACTTTCATAGACTCCGTCATCCAGCTTGGTGAAACCGGAAAAGTCTTTGGAAGACAAACCTGTTTTGGTTTTGATCCTGCAACCAGAAGCTTCCGGCACGTTAATCTTTACATCAGCGACTCCGGTTTTTACATTCACCTCCATTAGAGGAAGTAATGAGCCAAACCTGATGTCCAGGGCCGCTGCGCCACCATCAAAATTAAATTTAGACACCTTGTAATCGGAAAAATCAAATTTGACTTCACCCGCTCCCATGTTCATATTCACTTCCCATTTCGGATCTTTGTTCAGGAGAAAATCGACATCATTTCCGCCGTCCCCCATATTCCATTTCTGCTTGCCGTTCATCTTGAAATTGACAGTAGTCACGCTGTCTTCTTTCATGGTCTGAAGTGTAAATTTACCAGCACGGTTCTCTACTTTAGCTTCAATCAAACTATCTGTAGGTTCTTTAAGCTCGAAGGAAGTACCGCCTCCGGAAATGTTGAGCACCGTTTTTACAGAAGATGAATCGGTATATGGATGGGAAAAATGCAAGTCTTCATACTTGCTCCGATCTATGTTGACTTCATCCTCTACACGGTCAATGATCGTATAGCTCTTATTGGATGGCTGTTGGCCTTTAAAGAACAACAGGATCAGGGTGACCACAAGAATCGCAAGCGAAACGATTCCCCCTACCTGGGATTTATTTTTACTAAACAGGATGTTCACTCCTGCTATGATCAG
This sequence comes from Pedobacter sp. GR22-6, assembly GCF_037402555.1. Lineage (NCBI taxonomy): Bacteria > Pseudomonadati > Bacteroidota > Sphingobacteriia > Sphingobacteriales > Sphingobacteriaceae > Pedobacter > Pedobacter sp. GR22-6. The sequence continues at coordinate 173,912 of NZ_JBBEUC010000002.1, read as the reverse complement.
GAAGATCGGCCAAAAACGCCAAACGCTTCCCCAATGAAAATCTATGATTTGGAAATTTTCCAAAAGGAGCACACCACCGATAAACAGCAGTACAATGCCCCACATTATTCTGTCCAACTTCATGATTACAGGTCTTTCTTAGTGAATCTATCGTCTATTTTAGGTGCTGGTGCAGCTTCTTGTGCAGCATCAGCTACAGGAGTATCACTCAAAGGAGTTTCGGCAACTGGCGGAGCAGCTGGCTCAGGCGCGTTTGATGGCGCATTCTGGCTATACGCACGTTGCTCCTGTTCGCGCTTCCAATCCTCCCAGGCATTTTTCTGTTTAGATTTCATGATGAAACTAAAACCGATGGCAACAAATACCAATGGCCACAATTTGCTCAGACTGAACCAGAATGGAATGAAATGAAATTCATTCATCAGGAAATAAATTCCGATCACCAGCAGGAACAGTCCACCGACCATACGCCCTGTCTCATTGTTCTTATTTTGGATGGGCTGAAAATCACCTGGTTTAGGACTGGCCTTAAAACCGCCATCATTTATAGTTGAGGAAGTCCAGTTGCTGCCACTATTGGCCCAGCGGTCTGAAGCTGACTGGGAAGTGCCCGGGGAAGCTGTACCGCTACCAAAGGGATCCTGTGTTGACTGTCCCCTGTAAAAATCATTAAATCTGGAGAACCTGCTTGCCGGATCGTTGTTGACGGGTACCACGATCCACATGATCAGGTACACCAAAATCCCTGTTCCCACTAAAAATATGGTAGATAGCACGAACAACAACCTGATGATCGTTACATCCACCTCCATGTACTCTGCAATTCCGGACGACACCCCCGCAATCACCTTTTCATGCTCATTCCTAAATAATCTCTTGTCCATGATCTTTGTCCTCCTTTATGTTAAAATTGTAAGGGTTTTAGGGTTACCTCATCAACATTTACGCCAGCACTTAAATTTAAGATACCAAGTATGGTGTTTGCAATATCTTCCGGCTGTACAAAACGCTCATGTGGAATGGATGTCCCTTCCCAGGATGAGGTCAGTGTGGAACCCGGCAAAATTGCGCTCACCTTAACGCCGTATTTCGATAACTCTTCCCTAAATACATGATTAAGACTCAGTAAGGCTGCTTTAGTTACACTGTAGCTACCAGCATTTTCAACATTTTGTTTACTGGCAACAGAACAAATGTTAAAAATATGCCCTGAGGATTGTGTACGCATCATTTTTCCAAAGAATTTACTGAGGTAATAAACCGCATTCAGGTTGAGATCCAACTGGCTTTCATACTGTTCATCTGGTTCATCCAGTACCATCCCAGGCAAAAATACACCCGCATTGTTCACCAGCACATCTACTTTTTCAAAGCTGGCATTCACTGATTCGCAAAAAGCATATACCTCTGCTTTGAGGCTGCAATCGGTCTTATGGATCATGATGTCAGCGCCGGTATACTGCAGCGAAGCACGAAATTCCTCCAGCTCCTCCAGATTCCTGGAACAAAGTGCCAGATCGTAACCCTGTTCGGCCAGTTTTATTGCAATGGCTTTCCCGATGCCCTTCGTAGCTCCTGTAATGATTGCATTCATTGTTACAACGCTTATTTCCCGCAATTATACAAAAACACGGCCATAGAAAAACTTTGTGGCCAAAGATTTGCTAGAAAATTGTTTCTTTGTGTAATATTACAAAAATACCATAGCTAATTTTTCAAGAATGAATTTCACCAATTTTGGCAAGTACCTTCTCCTATTGAAAGCGGTATTTAGAAGGCCTGAAAAGTTTAAAATCTACCTGCAGGCCATTTTCAAGCAAATGGACTTCATTGGCGTCGGCTCTGTCGGACTCATTGCCATCATCTCTACCTTCATCGGTGCAGTAATGACCCTCCAGATCGCTTTTCAGCTGGTGAGTGACTTCATTCCAAAAACGATCATTGGCTCAGTAAACCGTGACTCAACCATTCTGGAACTCAGCCCGACCATCAGTGCAATTGTTTTGGCTGGAAAGATCGGATCTGCCATTTCCTCCGAAATCGGCACCATGCGCGTGAGTGAACAGATTGATGCCCTGGAAATCATGGGTATCAATTCGCCCGGTTACCTCATACTTCCGAAGATCATCGCCGGCATTACCATGGTACCTTTACTGGTCATCATGTCTATGTTCCTGAGCATTACCGGTGGCTACCTTGGAGGTACGCTGTCAGGTGCAGTCTCTCCGGCAGAATATATCCAGGGGATCACTACTGACTTCAATCCTTACACCATCACCGTTTCATTGGTGAAAGCTTTTGTTTTTGGCTTTATCATTACTTCAGTACCCGCCTATGAGGGCTTCTATGTCAAAGGCGGTGCCCTGGAAGTTGCACAGGCCAGTACACGTGCGGTTGTGGTCAGCTGTATTTCTATACTGGTCTGTGATTATCTTGTAACTCAGCTTTTATTATGATCGAGATTAAGGACATCCATAAGTCATTTGGAGACAACGAAGTACTGAAAGGCATTTCGGGTAAGTTTGAAGCTGGTGTAACCAACCTGATCATCGGTGGTTCCGGCTCCGGAAAAACAACCCTGTTAAAATGCATGATCGGATTGCACCAGCCGGAACAAGGTAGTGTAGACTACGATGAAAGGGAATTTACCACCATGAACTTCGAGGAAAAAATCGAGATCCGGAAGGAAATCGGAATGCTCTTCCAGGGCTCCGCACTATTCGACTCTATGACGGTAGAAGAGAACATTATGTTCCCACTCAACATGTTTACAGAACAGTCAAGAAAGGAAAAGCTGGAGCGGGCAAACTTCTGTCTGGAGCGTGTAAACCTGGAAGGCAAAAACAAACTATTTCCGGCAGAACTCTCCGGCGGGATGAAAAAAAGGGTAGGTATCGCACGTGCGATCGCCATGAACCCTAAATACCTGTTTGTAGATGAACCCAATTCGGGGTTAGATCCTAAAACCTCTATCGTGATTGATGAACTCATTAAAGAACTGACAGAGGAATACAACACGACAACCATTGTAGTGACTCACGATATGAACTCCGTTATGGGTATTGGAGATTATATCTTATTTTTGCACGAAGGAAAGAAATTCTGGGAAGGATCGAATAAGGAAATCGCCCATACGGACATCCAGGAACTAAACGATTTTGTTTTTGCCAGCCGCTTCATGAAAGCTGCGAAAGACAAATTTTAATATACCCATATTTTATGATAAGCCTGCTTACCCCCACGCACTGGAAAGACTATGAGTTGCTTGATTGTGGTGATTTTGAAAAATTAGAACGCTTCGGAAACCTGGTCTTATCGAGGCCTGAACCTCAGGCTGTTTGGAAAAAAACCTGGTCTGAACAGGAATGGAAGAAAGCGACACACATCCGGTTTAGAGGACGCTCCGCGACTTCAGGAGAATGGATCAAATCTGCTCAGCAGATCCCTGACCGCTGGAACGTGGAATATAAAAATGACGATGTGACCATCAACCTGCGTCTTGGACTCACCTCTTTCAAACATGTGGGTGTATTTCCGGAACAGGCAGTAAACTGGGATTATATCTCCTCTTGTGTACGCCGTTTTAAGACCCCCAGTCCGAAAGTATTGAACCTTTTTGCCTATACAGGCGCTGCTTCGCTGATTGCTAAAGCCGCCGGCGCCGATACTACACACGTAGATTCGATCAAACAAGTGGTCAACTGGGCCAATGAAAACCAGGAGCTGTCCAGGCTGAAAGACGTACGCTGGGTCGTAGAAGATGCCTTGAAATTTGTAAAAAGAGAACTTAAACGCGGCAAAAAATACAACGGGATCATTTTGGATCCTCCTGCTTTTGGCCATGGACCAAATGGTGAAAAATGGAAACTGGAAGATCACATTCAGGAGATGATGCACGATGTCGTGCAGCTACTCGATGAAGAGGAACATTTCCTGATCCTCAACACTTATTCCCTGGGATTTTCTTCCGTGATCGTGGAAAACCTGATCAAAACCTCATTCCCACAGGTGCGCAATCTCGAAACAGGTGAGCTGTATCTGCAGGCTACCTCGGGTACGAAATTGCCACTGGGCGTATTTGGAAAATTCAACAGCTTCTAAAAATAAAAGCGTCGGGGACCTAATCCGACGCTTTCAAACACACCTAACCAGTACACCTTTTACTGAACTAAGTTTCTTTATGGGCTTCAAGAAAAAGGAGCTTCCGGAAGGGCACCGGAAGCTGTCCTTATCAACTTAAACCAACCAAATTATCTTTATCGATGAGCAAAATGATATACTGTCATACTTACGCCCAAACTACGCTCATCTATTTAGAACGATTTCAAATAACAATACAAGTATAGTAACTTATTTAGAATAATTCCAAACAACTTGAATAAATATTTATAATATCCTCCTCAACTAATTTTTAATTCGTTTTAAGTTGGTTATACTTGTATGATTTTACCATAAAAACACATTTATCAAATATCAAATGAAATTAGCTCATGTAGCAGGGATGCTTTTATTCGGAGCAGCGTCAATCGGTGTTTTCACCAGCTGTAGTTCTGACAACAACAAAGCCAACGGAAAAACAAAAACAGCCCTTTCGGGCGATTCAACTGCTGTTGAAGAAGAAGAGACCAACGCGCGCGCGCCTATAGATACCGCGAAATACAACCAATTAATCAAAAAGCTGGCAAATGGCGACACGACAGGCAAATGGCCGGTAAAAAAACAGCCGTATCCACTTGACGGTGCCATCCTGCCCTTTAAACGCATTATTGTTTATTATGGAAATCTGCACTCTAAGAAAATGGGTGCCCTGGGTGAATACGCTCCAAAAGAAATGTGGACCAGGCTGAACGCTGAAGTGAAAAGATGGGAAAAAGCAGATCCTGCTACACCTGTACAAGTCGGCTTGCATTATATCGCGGCAGTTGCCAGCGGAACCCCGGGTAAAGATGGAAAATACATCAACCGTATGGGCAATAAACAGATTGATTCGGTATTGAAGATCGCGGCGATGCACAAAAACACCATTGTTTTCCTCGACCTGCAGGTAGCCCTGAGCAACATTAAGGCAGAGATTCCGCACATCGCCAAATACCTGGAAATGCCAAATGTACATTTAGGCATAGACCCGGAATTCTCGATGAAAGATGGTTCTCTTCCAGGCAAAAAGATCGGTACTTACGACGCCGCTGACATCAACTACGTATCGCAGTACCTGGCTGATGTGGTGAAAAAACACAACCTGCCGCCTAAAGTTTTCGTAATACACCGTTTCACCAGGAAAATGGTCAGCAATTACCAAAACATCAAATTACGTCCTGAAGTACAGATCGTAATGCACATGGACGGTTGGGGCGAACCTGATCTGAAATTAGGTACTTATCGCCATTTCATTTATTCAGAGCCGGTACAGTTCACAGGATTTAAGTTATTTTATAAGAACGACCTGAAAAAAGCGCCACATCGTTTAATGACACCGGAAGAATTGTTGAAATTGAAACCGGCACCGATTTATATTCAATACCAGTAATACAACAGGTTTTCGAAAAACAATTTCCAAATGGGAATTATGAGCAGTACCTTTTCAGACTGCATCATAATTCCCATTTTTATTGGGTTTGCCGACAGTATTAAAAAAGAAATACGGCTTTGCTTTGGGGATTATCGAGTTTCGTGCTTTTCCGCTTCCCTCCTACAATTGCATGGATCATATTGATTTGAGATTCATGCTGTTCAAAAAGGAGCTGATCCTGAATGTCCAAACGGCGGATGCTTTCAACCTGCCCAGATTCAAAATAACACCAGGCGGCATCCTCCTTGATTTCGTAACCAATGTATTTAAAAGTCAAAAGACGATCATCGGCCTTCAGTACCAGATGCTCCTTGATATAACCCGCGATCATCAGTTCAATTTCTTTCCTATCCTTAGGTTTAAGGATATTGACATTGGTTTTATAACGCTTATTCAATGCTTTTTCAAAATCGTCAAAAAAAACACGCACGCTCATCTGAACCGTCTTGGTTTTCGGATTGTGTTCTACTTCGGTTACGCTCACATAAAATGGATGGAGTAGGTGTAGCCAGGAAATCAGGAGAATGTGCAGCATCTTTGTCTATATAAATGTTATTTTGGATATTGTGCTTTTTACAAAACTACGAATTAAACGACAATGCAAGATTTTAGCCTTTACTTTGAACTTGGCTGGCAACACATCCTCGACTGGCAGGGGTACGACCACATTCTATTTTTACTCGCCCTTTGCGGAATCTATCAGCTTAGCGATTGGAAAAAAGTATTGATTCTTGTTACCGCATTTACAGTTGGTCACAGTGTCACACTGGCCTTAAGCGTGCTCAAGATCATTTCCATCAACAGTTCCTGGATTGAGTTTTTAATCCCCCTGACGATTTTAATCACCGCTTCATCAAACCTATTCAGTAAAAAAAGGAAAACAACAGGCGTAACTGGCAAATATTTACTCGCGGTTGCTTTTGGACTCATACATGGCATGGGTTTTTCTAATTACCTCAAAAGTTTACTTGGAAAAAGTACAAATATCACATCAGAATTACTAGCGTTTAACCTGGGATTAGAATTTGGACAAATTATAATTGTAATATCTGCGTTAATGTTGTCCTATTTGCTCATTTCAATTGTAAAAATCAAGCGATGGGACTGGACTTTCTTCCTTTCTTCCGCTATATTTGGAATATCTTTCGTTATGGCCGCGGAAAGAATTCCAGCAATCCTTTAATTCAAGTATGAAAAAAACCCTACTCCTGTTTGCCTCCCTGACGTTCAGCATTTCCGGTTTCGCGCAATTGCTCAATAATCCGGGATCTAACCATGGCAATAAATTTGAACAATTGGGGACCATCATCTCCGACCCGAATTCTTATCGCTCAGCATCTGGTGCTCCGGGGCCTGCCTATTGGCAACAGCGTGCAGATTATGAGATCAATGCGGAACTGGACGAAAAAAACCTGAAACTGACCGGTTCAGAAACGATTACTTACTACAACAATTCGCCCGACCCGCTCAGTTACCTTTGGGTACAACTGGATGAAAACCAGCACAAGGCCAGCAGCGACAATAAATTGACTGAAACCAGTAAGATGACGGATAAGATGAGCTTCAAAGAGCTTTCCGGCATCCTCAGGCAGGAAAATGATCTCGGTGTAAAGATCATCAGGATCACCGATGAAAATGGGAAAGCAATTCCTTATGTCATCAACAATACCATGATGCGTATCGACCTGCCCATGACCTTAATGCCGAAAAGCAAATATAAATTCAAAATCTCCTGGAACTATAAGATTGCAGACCGCATGACGGTAGGCGGCAGAGGTGGTTATGAGTATTTTGCTGAAGATGACAACTACCTTTTCACCATGACGCAATGGTTCCCAAGGATGGCTGTCTATTCTGATTTCCAAGGCTGGCAAAACAAACAATTTGAAGGCCGGGGTGAATTTGCCCTCGCCTTTGGGAACTATAAAGTAAACATGACTGTACCGGCGGACCACATCGTGGGAGGAACTGGCGAATGTCAGAATTACGCTCAGGTGCTGAATCCCACCAGCTTAAAAAGATGGAATGCGGCACAATCTGCCAAGGCTCCTGTTGAAATTATAAACCTCAACGAGATCAAGGCTGGCCTCAGCAAAAAATCTACGGCCAAAAAAACCTGGACCTACGTAGCTGAAAATGTAAGGGACTTTGCCTGGGTTTCTTCCAGACGCCTGGTCTGGGATGCCATGGCTACCTATATTGATGGCAAAAAAATTATGGCCATGTCCTATTATGGTCCTGAAGCTTATCCCTTATACAATAAGTACTCTACCAAGGCTGTGGCCCACACGTTAAAAGTTTACTCGAAACACACCATCCCCTACCCTTATCCTGTAGCCATTTCTGTAGAAGCGGCGAACGGAATGGAGTATCCAATGATCTGCTTTAATTATGGAAGGGCCGAGAAGGATGGCACTTATACCGAGGCGATCAAATATGGTATGATCGGTGTCATCATCCACGAAGTAGGGCACAATTTCTTCCCGATGATCGTGAACTCAGACGAAAGGCAATGGAGCTGGATGGATGAAGGATTGAATACCTTTTGTCAGTTCCTTGCAGAACAGGAATGGGACAACAACTACCCTTCCCAGCGCGGACCTGCCCACAAGATCGTGGATTACATGAAGATGCCTAAAGACCAATTGGAGCCGATCATGACCAATTCCGAAAACATCATCAATTTTGGTCCAAATGCCTACGCTAAGCCTGCAACAGCATTAAATATTCTGAGGGAAACTGTGATGGGGCGCGAGTTGTTCGACTATGCCTTTAAGGAATATGCCAAACGCTGGGCTTTTAAACATCCCACACCTGCTGACCTGTTTCGTACAATGGAAGATGCCTCCGCCGTAGACCTGGACTGGTTTTGGAGGGGATGGTTTTTCAGCACAGATCCGGTAGATATCGCCCTGACAGACGTAAAAGCCTACAGAATGAACAGCATGAAGCAGGCACAGGAGAATATTATCGATAAGAAAGTCTACGATAAGACGGAGAAATACCTTGGTCGCGAACGCAATAAAGCCGCCGGCATTAAATTCGCGGTAGAACAAGATACCAGCCTGCTGGATTTTTACAACAAATTTGACCGCTTCGAGGTCAGCCGTACAACAGACCAGGATTTTCAGGCTTACTACAATTCCCTTACCGATCAGGAAAAGCAATTGTATGAAAGCAAAAAGAACTTTTATGAATTGTCCTTCAGCAATGAAGGCGGACTTGTGATGCCCATCATTATCGAATGGACTTTTAAAGATGGCAGCAAAGAGGTAGACCGGATCCCGGCGTACATCTGGAGGAAAAACGAGCAGACCGTCACCAAGGTCTTTGCCAAAGACAAGGAAGTGGCATCAGTACAGTTAGACCCTTTTAGGGAAACGGCTGATATCAATGAGGCCAATAATGCATGGCCAAGACAAGCACAGCCTTCGCGCTTTGAGCTGTTCAAGCAGCAACAGGCCCCCAGGGGTTCTTCAACAGGAGCAAACCCAATGCAAAAATCCAGAACGCAGAACTAACAAAAAAGGGCCATCTTACGATGGCCCTTTTTTGTTCAATCCCTTATCCGATCAGAACAAGGAAGTTTGTGCATTATCGATATCATCCGGATTGGTGATCTCCAGTTTGATTTCCTTTTTAGGCGCCGACCAGGCTTTCTTTGTACCTTGTGCCGGCTCCGGTTTTGCTTCAGTAGCTTGTTGCTCAACAGAATCTCCTTCTACCTCGGGATCTTCAGAAGAATCTGGTAAAGGAAGTTCTTCCTCATCTGCATCTTTCGTCATGGCCGGGTCTACGAGCTCTTCCTTAGGCTCCTCTGTCTTGACAGCCTCATTACTCAGTTCCACTTCTTCGTTGTGGGCAATAGACATATTTTTCACCTCATGCTGGGTCAGCCTGTTGCCATTTGCCTTGATACCCTTCAGATCAATAAACTCCGACAGAACGATTTCTAAAGTTTCCGGAATCTGGGTCTTACCTTTCAGTACATCTACGGTCAGCACAGCCGCCGGATTGCTGGTCAGGTATAAGAACTTGGAACCGTTCTCCTCACTGATCAGGTTGAACTTCTTACCGACCGCGATGCTTTCGAACAAGAAGCGCTTAATGAAATAGTTTTTGGCCTTGCCTTCATATTGCACCAATGCAAACGGCTTCTCCGGATCAAATTTTTGGATCAGGATTAGGTCAGCATCAAAATGATTACTGAGTTCAAAGGTGCTCAGTTCATACCAGCCATCCTTATGCACCTGCAGGATCTTGTCGTCACCGTCAAACTCACCAAGGTACTTGCCGCGGCCATCTACATTCAAACGTCTCAATAGTTCGTCATACCAGATCTTCAGTCCGGATAATGTAGATACCCCTTTACTTTTCAGTAATATTTTTTTAACAGGATACTTGGAAACAATATTTCCCTGTGAGCCACGCCCCTTGATCCCAACTTCTGCATAATCGATGTCAAACTGTAATTTTTTCAGTTTGGTATGCGGTTTCAGTTGTATCGTAACTACCTCAGCCTCCCCATTTGGATTTGCTGTAAAATACAATATTTTAGATCCTTTACTTCCTTTAGTCAAGTCATATTCCTTATCGCGGGTTACACCAACTACAGCGAAACGCTTGATGTAAGAAATGCCGCTGGCACCATCCTTATAAATCAGGTTATAGATCGTACGCTCATCACCTTTCTTGAAAACCTGCGCATGCAAAATGCCCTTACCTACAAAGGTTTTGTCAGCTACTTTAGTGATGATGCATTTTCCGTCTTCGCGGAATACGATGATCTCATCAAGATCGGAACAATCGGCCACAAACTCATCTTTGCGCAAACCAGTCCCAATAAATCCGTCTTCACGGTTCAGGTACAATTTAACGTTAGCAAGCGCAACTTTTGCAGCTTCTACGCGGTCAAACAAACGAATCTCTGTTTTCCTTTCCCGCCCTTTTCCATACTTGGATTTTAGTTTCTCGAACCAGTCGATGGCGTATTCGGTAAGGTGACGCAAGTGATTTTTGACCACCTTGATCTCGTCCGATAAGTTTTTCATGTGTTCATCCGCTTTCTTCACATCGAAGCGCGTGATGCTGCTCATCGGTTTATCAATCAGCTTTTTAAAATCCTCAGGAAGAATTTCACGATAAAGATCAGGTTTAAAAGGCTCAAACAAAAGATTCAATACCTCCACTACCGCATCAAAATTGACCGAGTTTTCGTAAGCTGCATTTTTGTACATCCCTTCCTGGATGAATATTTTCAGTAAGGAACTGAAAAAGATCTTTTCCTGCAATTCATGCAGCTTGATCTCCAGTTCTTTTTTCAGCAAAGCTTTGGTATGCTGGGTATTTTCAATCAGGATGTCATTTACACTCAAAAACTGAGGTTTTTCATCCCTGATTACACAAGTATTTGGTGAAATAGAAACCTCACACGAAGTAAAAGCATACAGTGCATCAATAGTTACATCGGGAGAAATACCGGGTGCCAGATGCACTACAATCTCTACATGGGCAGCTGTATTGTCCTCGATCTTTTTGATCTTGATCTTACCCTTATCATTGGCAGCAAGTACGCTATCTATAACAGAACCCGTAGTTGTACTGAAAGGAATCTCTGTGATGACCAGGGTCTTTTTATCTTTTTCTGTGATCTTTGCCCTCACCCGGATCTTACCACCGCGCATCCCTTCATTATAGGCAGAGAAATCGGCCATACCCCCGGTAAAGAAATCTGGCAGGATATTGGGCCGGTTGCCTTTCAAAATCTCAATAGAGGCCTCAAGCAATTCATTAAAGTTATGGGGCATGACCTTAGTCGCAAGGCCAACAGCAATTCCTTCAGCCCCCTGAGCAAGCAGTAATGGGAACTTCACCGGCAAGGTAACCGGCTCATTGTTACGGCCATCATAACTCAATTGCCATTGCGTGGTATCCGGATTGAAAACCACATCATTGGCAAATTTCGAAAGACGGGCCTCAATATAACGCGGTGCAGCCGCACTATCACCCGTCACCGGATCTCCCCAGTTCCCCTGGCAATCGATCAGCAAATCTTTCTGTCCGATCTGCACCATTGCATCACCAATGGAAGCATCTCCATGCGGATGGTACTTCATGGTATTTCCGATCACATTCGCAGCCTTGTTGAAACGCCCGTCGTCCATCTCCCTGAGCGAATGCATAATCCTTCGCTGAACAGGTTTTAGACCATCATTGATGTGTGGAACGGCACGATCCAGAATGACATAGGAAGCATAATCGAGGAACCAGTTTTCGTAAAGTCCGTTAATTGGAATTACTGTATGCGCATTTTCTTCGTTTATGTTGTTTTCTATTTCGTCGCTCATCAAGAAAAGTATTGTATGCTGTAAATATAAGGCATCAAATGCATTTCAGGAATAGAAGTTTTTAACAGTTATCGCTAAACTCAAAACAAGGGCGGCATGATTTTGGTTATTTAGCTATCATTTAACCCCAATTATTACCGACTTGAATCCATACTTACGCAAAAGCCTAAAAATCGTCCTCTGGATCATCGCAAGTATCATTATGCTGGTGATATTGATTGCAGTATCACTCAACATTCCGGCTGTACAAAATTTTGTAAAAGACAAGGCCATCAGTTACCTGAAAAAGAAAACTAAGACTGAGGTACGACTGGAAAGCATCAAAATAGCCCTTCCAAAAGACATTGTGCTCAATAAATTCTATATCGAAGACCTTAAAAAAGATACCTTGCTCTATGCAGACCGCCTGGCTGTAGACATCAGTCTTTTCAAGTTACTGAGTAATAAAGTTGAAATCAACAATATTGAACTGGAAAAGATCAGGGCCAATGTGACCCGGATCAATCCCGATACCGCGTTTAACTTTTCCTTTTTAGTGGACGCTTTTATGTCTGAACAGGCCAAACCAGAGGATCAGGTTGAAAAAGATACGACCTCTACCCTCAAATTTTCCATAGATAAAGTTAATTTTTCTGATATCATCATCAGGTACAGGGATGATGTTGCAGGAAACGACATGAAACTAAACCTGGGGGAATTCAAGGCAAAACTGAAAGAATTTGACCTGAATAACCAGCATTATGTGATCAAAAGCCTGGCCCTCAACAATACCAGTGTACAGTACCTCCAGCAGAAACCACTGACCCAGCTGGCAGCTCACCTGGAAAACAGCATAGATACTGCAAAAACGGAAACTGGTAAGCTACCGCTTGTGGAAATCAATGACTTTGCCTTCAACAACATTAAAATTGGCTTCGATGATCAGATTTCCGGAATGAATGCTAAGGTAGACCTCAATAAGCTGGCATTGACGGACCTGTTCGTAGATCTGACCAACAACACCTATAAGGTGACGGATGCCAAACTGAATGATACAAAAATTGGGTTCAATTCTGCAGCGAATCAGGCGAACCTGGCCATCAATGAACTTTCCCTGGGCAAGCTGCTTGCCGATGTAAGCAATGGAAAATACAATGTAGACAATGCCAGTCTAAGCAGATCCAATGTCGCCTTCGCCATGAAACCCCTGAAAGCTAGCAGTAAAAAAGATACGGCAGACACCGCTGCAGCTGCGCCGCTATCCCTCGTCCTGGGCAAGCTCAACCTGACGGAAAACAATATACAATATGATGTATTGGCTGCCAAACCGACGAAGGGAATGGATTTCAACCACCTGAAGTTCAATAATCTGGGCTTGGTAGCAGAACAACTCAACTATAGTGATGCAGGGATAAAAGTGAATGTCAAAAGTGGAAATTTCAGAGAAAAAAGCGGCTTCCAGCTCGACAAACTCCAGGGTAATGTGCTGTACTCCGACAAGGCGATTAAGATCAGTAATTTCATCCTGAAAACTCCAAACACTGCTATAGAGAACAATACCGAGCTAGCCTATACTTCGTTGGACGACTTGACCAAACACCCGGAAAGGGTAAAAATATCGACTGTAATTCGGAACACCAGCATCGGACTCAAAGATGGCAGCTATTTCAGCGATGCAATTCCTGCTGCCTACAGAAACGAAAAGATCAGTATAAACGCAAGTGCAAACGGTTATATGAGCGACCTGTCTATTCCCAGACTGCAGATCAATGGACTGAAAAATACACAAATTGACCTTAACGGAAGGATAAAAGGACTGCCCAACGTGGAAAAAGCCTTTTTGGACCTCAACCTGAAACGCTTTAAGATTACCAAGCGCGACCTGCTTGCTGTCATCCCTAAGGGGACATTGCCTACCAATATAGAATTGCCAAACCTCGTGGTGGCCAATGGTAAATTTAAAGGGTCGATGACAGATTTCAATACAGGCTTCAACATCAACACAGATATGGGTTCTGCTCGCCTGGTAGCAGCAATGAAAGGTCCGAAGGGCCGTGAACGCTATACCGCCAACCTGAACCTGAATAATTTTAACGTCGGCAGGCTCCTCAAGCAGCAGGCACAAATGGGCCGGATTACCGCTAAAGCAACCGTAAAAGGCAGCGGTCTCGATCCGAAAACAGCAGCAGCAGCCATAGATGCACAGATTCTGAGTGCCTATTATAACAAGTATACCTACAGAAACCTCTCCCTGAAAGGAGACTATACCAAACAAAAGCTTAACCTGAAAAGCAGCATGGCCGATACAAACGCCAATTTTGCGCTTGACGCTGCTGTGAATATCGCAGGCAAATATCCATCAGTAAATGCGAACCTTGACCTAAAACAGGTAGACCTGCAAAAACTCAATTTCAGTCCGACCGAGTTTAAACTCGCCGGAATGGTTAAAGCAGAGATTGCTACCGCAGATCCGGATTACCTGAACGGCGATATCAGCGTATTAGGCCTGCAAGTAGTGAAAACAGGTGAGAGATTCAATGTCGATACCATAATGGTACATTCTGAAGCCGATGAAAACCACAACTTATTGACCTTAAAGTCCGAATTTCTACGGGCCAAAATCGATGGAAAATACCAGCTGACAAACATCGGTGCTGCAGTGATCAATCAGATCAACAAATACTATCAGTTCGGGGAAGTGAGTAAAATTCCAGATCAGCGCTTCAGGTTTTATGTAAACTTCTACAACCCTAAGATCCTGCAAAACTTTGTACCGGAACTGACCACCTTCGCCCCTGCCAGGATGAACGGGTTGATTGACACGCAGAAGGACAGCCTGATCATGAATGCTGTGTTTCCGCAGGTAGTTTATGGCAACTTCAATGTAGACAGTACCAGACTGAACATCAACAACAGCAATCAGCAATTGAATTATAAACTACAGGTAAAAAGCCTGCAAAGCGGTTCGCTTTCCTTCTTCAATACGGAAATCAGCGGACAGGCAGCAGATAATCAATTGGGGTTAAACATTTTCCTCAGAGACAGCAAACTCCGGGATAAATACGTACTGGGCGGAACATTTAAGTCCATCAACAAGGACTATCAATTCAGTATGGATCCGCAGAAATTGCTATTGAATTACGAGAAATGGCTGGTGAATCCAGATAATTACCTTCAGTTTGGAGCCTCCGGAATCTTCGCCAACCAGTTTAACCTGAGTCAGGGCAACCAGTTACTGAGCATCAATAGCACAGCGACCACGCCGAATTCTCCTTTAAAGGTTGAGTTTAAAGATTTCAGGATTGAAACACTGACGAAATTTGCAGAAACCGATAGTGCCCTGGTAGGCGGAACCATCAATGGAACAGTAGACGCCAAAGACCTGGCCGGAACGCCTAAGATTGAGGCCAACCTCACCATAGACCGCTTGCGTTACCAAAAAGACGAACTGGGAACGCTGAGGGTCGCAGTGAACAACAACACCGAAAATGCCTTCGAAGTGAACGTGGGACTTAGTGGTGTACACGAACTCCGTGTCAATGGTTTTTATTATACGGCACCACAAAGTGCATTAGATCTGAAATTGAACATCGATAAGATCGACCTCAAAGCACTGGAAAGTGTATCCATGGGTCAGATCAAAAATGGTTCGGGGACAGTCACGGGTGAGATTTCCGTAAAAGGAACGCTGGATGCACCGAAAGTATTGGGCGAAGTGAAATTCAATCAGGCAGCCTTCAATGCCACTTATGTAAATTCTTATTTCCGTATGCCTAATGAAAGCATCAGTTTTAACGAAAATGGCATCAACTTCAATAATTTCACAATCATTGATTCCCTGAATCAAAAAGCCATCATTACCGGCGGCATCCTGACCAGGGACTATAAAGACATCCGGTTCAATTTAAACCTGCGTACCAACAATTTCAGGGCATTGAATTCTACTGTCGCAGATAATGAGATGATCTATGGCACGGTTTACCTGACCAGCGACATCAAGGTGCGTGGCGACATGAACCAGCCGGATGTAGATATGACCATCAAAGTAGAAGATAAAACGAAATTCTTCTTTGCCTTACCAGCGGACGACCCTTCCGTGATCGACCAGGAAGGCATTGTCCAGTATGTCGATTTTGATGCTCCACCTTTTAATGGCAAAAAAGCATTGACGGTCGCAGATTCGATCAGCAAAGCGCCAATCAAAGGCATCAACCTGAGCGCTTCTGTAGAAATAGATCCGAATGCAGAATTGAACGTAGTGGTAGATCCTTCGAACGGCGATGCACTGAACATCAAAGGCCAGGCTACGCTTACTGCAACCATGGATCCTAGCGGAAAGACCAGCTTAACCGGTCGGTATGAAATATCAGACGGAAGTTATAACCTCACCGTAGGTCCGGTAAAACGTTCATTTAAATTACAGCAGGGCAGCAATATCGTCTGGACAGGAGAACCTACGGAAGCGAATGTAGACCTGACAGCGATGTTTGAAGTAAACGCGGCACCGATCGACCTGCTCAATGAACCGGACAACACACCGGCAAAAACAAAACTACCATTCCAGGTCTATTTGATGATGACCGGGGAGCTAATGAAACCGACCATCAAATTCAAGATCGATCTGCCGGAAAATGAACGTGGAGCCTTGTCCGGAGAAGTATACGCTAGATTGCAGAACGTCAACAACAACGAAAGCGACCTCAACAAACAAGTATTTGCCTTATTGGTATTGGAACGCTTCATTGCCGACAATCCCTTTGAAAGCTTAGCTGGTGGAGGCGGAGGCATCAATTCCATTGCAAGGTCCAGTGTGAGTAAATTACTGACGCAACAGCTCAACAACCTGGCTTCATCCCTGGTGACCGGAGTCGACATCAATTTCAACTTAAACTCTTCGGAAGATTATTCCAGCGGAAGTTTAGAACAGAGAACTGACCTCGAAATTGGCTTATCCAAGAAACTACTCAATGACCGCCTGATCGTAACGGTAGGAAGTTCATTTGGGTTGGAAGGCGCGCAACAACAGCAACAGCAAAACGCGACCAACATTGCAGGTAACGTGAATGTAGAGTATCTCTTATCGGGAGATGGTAAATACCGTTTAAGGGCTTACAGACGTAACCAAAATGAAGGAGTGATTGAAGGACAGATCATAGAAACCGGACTGGGCTTTGCACTGGTAGTAGATTATAACAGATTCAGGGAAGTATTTGAAAACTTCTCCAAAAAGAAAAGATTGAGGCAACAAGAGAGACGACAAAATGAAACAACTAATTAAGAGCAGTTTATTGATATTGATAGGAATGATCTGGGCTGCCTGCAGCACCACCAAATCATTGAAACCCGGACAGTACTTATATACCGGGGCAAAGATCGATATCAATCCTGATTCTTCCACCCGTATAGACAATCAGAAAGATGTAAAAGCTACTCTTGAAGCGAAAACGCGTCCAAGGCCGAATAAGAAAATCCTGGGAATGCCTTTCAAACTCTGGATGTACAACCTCGCAGGTGAACCTAAGAAACCTAAAGGAGGCCTTAGAAACCTGTTGCGCAATAAAATCGGTGAACCTCCTGTGCTGTTGAGCGAAGTGAAACTGACTTACAACAATGCGGTTTTGAAAAGCTACCTGATCAGTCAGGGTTATCTTCAGGCCGAAGTAACCGGCGATACGGTGATCAAGGGAAAAAAGGGCCATGCAGTATACCGTGCAGTAACGGGCCAGCGCTATAAGCTCAACTCTGTCATTCTACCCAATGACAGTTCAGAGATTGCCGCAATTGTCCAGCAAAATGCAGAAAACTCCCTGTTGAAACCCGGGAACTACTATGACCTGGACGTTTTTAAGAACGAAAGATTAAGGGTAGACAATGACCTGAAGGAAAAAGGTTATTTTTACTTCAGTCCCGACTACCTGATCATGCAGGTCGACAGTACTATTGGAAAAAATCAGGTCAACCTGAGGATGAAGGTTAAAGACATCGCTCCCGATGCCGGACTAAAACCCTACACCATCAGGAACATTAACATTTACCCAAATTACGTTGCACGAAGGGACAGTGTGATCAGAAACTCCACACCCCTGCTTCACGAGGACTTTAAAATTTATGATCCGCGCAATACCTTCAAGCCAAGACTGTTCGATCGACTGGTCTTCTTCAAAAAAGGGGAAATCTACAACCGTAAAGACCACAACCAGTCTTTGAACCGGATGGTCAACATCGGTGTATTCCAGGCAGTAAAAGCAGAATTCCTTCCGGTAGACAGTTTCAGAAACAATCAATTGGACCTCAATGTATTCCTGACTCCGTTAAAAAAGAACTCCCTATCGTTCTCTGTAACCGGAACCAGTAAATCCAATAACTTCGTGGGTTCTGAAGCCAAACTTACCCAAACTACCCGCAATTTGTTTAGAGGTGGAGAACAGTTGGACGTCAGCGTCAGTGGTGGCTTTGAAACGCAGGTAAGTGGTCAGGCACGCGGTCTGAACACCTTCTCTTTCACTACGGAAGGAAAACTAACCTTCCCTAGGTTCATCACGCCATTCAGAGGCTTCAACAGTACAAATGCATTCATTCCAAAAACGGTAGCTTCACTATCCTATCAGTCACTGAACAGGGGCTCATTATATAACCTCAATTCATTCAAAGGTGAATTTGGCTATAATTGGAAAGAAAACCAATATAAAGAGCATGTCCTTAACCCAATCTCGGTTAATTTCGTGACAGCGGGCATCGATTCAGCAAGGAAGGATAGCTTATTTAATTCAAATCCGGGTCTTAGACAAAATCTGGAAAACCAGTTCATCATTGGTAGCAGCTACAATTTCACCTATACCAACCAGATGGATGAGTCCAGACGAAATAATGTTTATTTCTTTGGAGGGTTAGAAACCGGGGGAAATGTATGGGGGCTCTTTGCCAGTAAGAACAGTTTGGGACAAAAGACTGTGGCAGGTACAGCCATCAACCAGTTCATCCGTTTGGAAACGGATTTGAGGGATTATTACAAAATCACTAAAAACCTGATCTGGGCCAGTCGCCTCAACCTGGGCTATGGTTATGCCTATGGCAACCACACATCACTGCCTTTTGTACGCCAGTTCTTTGCAGGTGGTAGCAATGACATCCGTGCTTTTGCTGCACGATCCCTGGGTCCGGGTTCATACAGGGCAGATAACATCACCGACAGGACATCCTACACAGATCAGAGTGGCGATATCAAGGCCATGTTCAATACGGAACTGCGATTTAAAATCGTAAGTATCCTGCATGGCGCGGTCTTTGCCGATGCCGGAAACATTTGGTTGCGCAAAGAAGACATGGGAAGGCCAGCTACCGCTACAGAAAGAAAAGAAAAACCAAGGCCAGGCTCTGGATTCGGATTCGGAAAAGCATGGAAAGAAATCGCTGTAGGTACAGGTGCAGGTCTGCGTGTAGATGCGACGATCTTTGTGATCCGTCTTGATGTAGCCTTCCCGCTCCGTAAACCTTACTTACCAGAGAACGAACGTTGGGTAACTGATCAGATCGATTTCGGCAGTAAATCCTGGCGCAAGGAAAACTTAATTTATAACATCGGTATCGGATATCCATTTTAATCAGACACATGATCCTTTTACGAAAAGCCATTCAATTTGTTAAAGCCGTAGCCCATTTGTTCATCGCAGCAGGCAAGGGATTTATGGAAGACCGCGTAATGAAGCTCAGCGCAGCCCTGGCTTACTATACCATTTTCTCACTCTCTCCGCTTCTGATCATCATCATTGCGGCAGCAAGTTTATTCCTTGGCGACAACATGGATGCCAACAAAGAACTGTTCGGAGAGATTGCGGAACTCGCAGGCGCTGACGTCTCCAACCAGCTCCGCAGTTTTGTAAACAATGCCAACATCACGGGCACAAGTACATTCAGCCTCATCGTGGGTATTGCTACCCTCGCCATAGGTGCTACCGCCATATTTATCGAGATTCAGGACAGCATCAACATGATCTGGAAAGTAAAAGCTGTGCCTAAGAAAGGATGGAAAAAACTGATCACCAACAGGCTGCTTTCTTTTTCACTCATTGCTTCCCTCGGCTTCTTACTATTAGTCTCCCTGGTCATCAACAGCATCGTGGTAGGTCTGGGCAATAAAATAGCCGCCTACATCAATCTGAAAGAAGTTTCTGAACTGATGATGCTGATCGTTACCAATGCCATCACGCTTGCCGTAGTCACCAGTATTTTCACCATCATTTTCAAAGTACTTCCTGATGTCAACCTGAAATGGAAACCTGCCATCATTGGTGCCCTTTTCACTGCCCTGCTTTTCAGCTTGGGCAAATACCTGATCGGTATTTATATTGAAATGGGTAATCCTGGCTCTGCTTTTGGGGCAGCAGGTTCTATTATCGTTATACTTTTATGGATTTACTACACGGCGGTAATCTTGTATTTTGGTGCAGAATTTACACAGGCATATGCAGAGCGCTATGACAAAGGTATTGCTCCAAGTAAGTATGCAGTACATACAAAAGTTATTGTAGTTGAGAAGAAGGTCGACGTGCTGCCACCTCAACACCCGGAAGACACCAAGATCTAAATATACTCGGCGATCTGATCCATCAATTGTTTCTCCAGAAAAGGCTTCAGTACAATGCCGTTCATCCCGGCTTTGAGGTAGATGTCACGGTTTTCCTGCAACACATGTGCAGTGATGCCAAGAATCGGAACATCCGCTTTGGCGAAATCTCCGTTATAGCGTATTTCATGCGTCAGTTCTACCCCGCCCATTACAGGCATCTGGATATCTGTAAGCACCAGGTCGTAACGGTTCTTTTTGAAAAGGTCCAGTGCTTCCTTACCATCGTAAGCACTGTCATATACGATATCCCATTTCTTAAGAATCGTTTGCGCCAGTAGAACATTCATTTTATTGTCGTCTACAACCAGCACCCGCTTTCCCTGTAACATTCCTTTTCCCTGAACTTTGAAATCACTCTTCTCCTCTGTCTTCTTCTCAGCAATCTCATATGGGATTTCAAAAATAAAGACAGAACCTTTACCGGCCACGCTGTTTACTGAGATCTTTCCATCCTGCTGCTCCACTATCTTTTTACAAATGGCCAGTCCCAAACCGGTGCCTTGCTGTGTCATCCGTATGGGTGAAGCGATCTGTGCAAATTCGTCAAAGATCAGATCAAGGTCATTCTGAGCCATACCGATACCGGTATCTTCTACCTGTATTTTCAGAATCCCCTGCTTCTTACCTTCAGGTAGAAACTGTGCTTTCAATTTCACATGGCCTTTGGATGTAAATTTGATCGCATTGGTCAGCAGGTTCATGATGACCTGTTTGAGCCGGAAACGATCGCCGATCAGGACTATATTTTTATCAAAAGACAACTTGTTGAGCAAAGTAAGGTTCTTATTGGCGGCCAGTACATTCATACTGTTGAAGACCTCAACAATCTCATTCAAGGGAGAAAATGGTGCCCTGTCGAAGCTGATCTTACCCTCCTCAAATTTGGAGAAATCTAAAATTTCATTCACCACTTCCAGCAACATTTCTGAGGAACTCCTGATGGCAGTGATCTGGTCTGTCTGCTCCTCATTCAACTGACCATAGCTCAACTGTTCTGAGAAACCGACTATAGAATTTAAGGGCGTACGGATCTCATGACTCATATTGGCAAGGAAACGGCTTTTCGCATGTGCATTTTGAGTTGCCCTTTTACTAGACCCCAGTAATACCTGCTCATGTCTGAACAAACGCATAATGTGATAAAGAATGACCACAATGAGGCTAACCAGCAATATCCCATTGATCAGCGCTATCCGGTCCAGTTCTTTCATTTCTGCTTTCAAATGACTGATCATTTCGTTTCTGGCTTCCGCAAGGGCGCTGGCGTCCCCCGCTTTATAAGACTGAAGCAAATGAAGCATTTCTGCAATCAGGTGATCATTTATAAACAAAATTGCCTTTTTTTGTTCAGCCTTGCTTTCCAACATACCAAGCCTGATAAAGCCCGTGACTAAGCTATCGGTTAATCTTCTCAGTCTGATGTACTGCGCCGCCTGCACGTCCTTCTGCTTCATGATTGCGGCAAAATCAGTCCTTTGTTCTTTTGAATCGGCTTTGATATCTGCCAGACGGGCCGAGATCTTTTGAATTTGTCCGGAAAAATGCTCAAGATAACGTTTATCGGCCGTCGCAGCATAGAGACGGGAATTGCTTCCGGCCTGGTACAATAAATAAGTACAGCTGTCCAGGTTGGCATAATCGCCCCGCAACTCCAATAGCTCCGCAATATTATTTTTAACCGCAGTTATCCTGGTATCCCTTAGGTAGTAAAAAAAAGCGCATGCAAATAGCACCAGCACCAAAAATATGATAAGAAAGTATCGAAAAATCGATCTTTTTGCAACGTTATATGGCATATTCCCCTCTAATGACCGCAGCAACAGCTACAGTGTTCATAAAAAATTACCAACAGGGAATATTTGATTAGGTTACAAGTATAAAAAAAATATTCTAAAAATCTAATTTTCTACGAATACATCCATGACCAGTTCCTCAACCGTATCCTTCTCTATTCTAAGGTTTCTGATGATGTGCTGCTGGCGGTCAGGCGTGTTTTTACCCATGTAATACTCTAGCAGGTTTTTGATGGTCTGATCCTTCAGAATCACCGGATCCAAACGGATGTCCTTGCCGATAAACAAGCCGAATTCATCCGGAGAAATTTCTCCTAAACCTTTAAAGCGGGTAATCTCCGGTTTGTTGCCCAGTTTTTCTATGGCGTTCTTACGTTCGTCGTCACTGTAGCAATAGATCGTTTCTTTTTTATTGCGGACCCTGAATAAAGGGGTCTGGAGGATATACACGTGACCTGCCCTAACCAGATCAGGAAAAAACTGCAGAAAGAAGGTCATCATCAGCAACCTGATGTGCATACCGTCCACATCGGCATCGGTGGCGATCACGATGTTATTGTAATGCAGCCCGTCCAGCCCGTCTTCTATATTCAGCGCATGCTGCAGCAGATTGAACTCTTCATTTTCGTATACAACTTTCTTCGTCAGTTCATAGCAGTTTAGCGGCTTACCTTTTAAACTGAATACAGCCTGACAATCTACATCTCGGGATTTGGTGATGGAACCGGAAGCGGAATCCCCTTCCGTGATGAACAGCGTGGTTTCATAACGCTTCTCATGGTTGCTGTTGAAATGCACTTTACAGTCTCTCAGCTTTTTGTTGTGCAGAGAGGCTTTTTTTGCCCGGTCATTGGCCAGCTTCTTGATGCCCGCGATATCTTTACGCTCACGTTCCGACTGCAGGATCCTCTTCAATAAGGCATCTGCTACATCCGGATGTTTATGCAGGTAATCGTCCAGTTCTTTTTTTACAAAATCATTGATGAAAGTTCTGACAGACGGTCCTTCTGGTCCCATATTCTGCGAACCAAGCTTGGTCTTCGTCTGCGATTCAAAAACCGGCTCCTGTACCCTTACCGAAATGGCTGCAATGATCGAAGAACGGATGTCGGCAGCATCATACTCTTTTTTATAGAACTCCCTGATGGTCTTTACCACAGCCTCACGAAATGCCGCCTGGTGTGTACCACCCTGGGTCGTATGCTGACCGTTCACAAAGGAATGGTAATCTTCACCATATTGCTGCCCGTGGGTCATGGCAATCTCTATATCGTTACCTTTCAGGTGGATGACCGGGTATCGGATATTCTCCACATCGGCCACCTTGTGCAACAGGTCGTACAGCCCGCGCTCCGACAGGAATTTCTGGTTGTTGTAATTGATGGTTAGCCCGGTGTTCAGGAATACATAGTTCCAGATCATGCTTTCCACAAAATCGGAGATGTAGCGGTAGTTCCTAAAGATTGTATCATCCGGATAAAACGTAATGGCTGTACCGTTCCGCTGCGTGGTGTCAATAATGTCGTTCTCCAGCACGATCTCACCTTTTGAAAACTCCACTTTCTTAGTCTTGCCGTCACGGTACGATTGAACCGTAAAAGTGGTCGACAAAGCATTCACAGCCTTGGTACCTACCCCATTCAAGCCTACTGATTTCTGAAAGGCATTGCTGTCGTACTTACCTCCGGTATTGATTTTAGACACACAGTCGATCACCTTACCCAAAGGGATACCTCGACCAAAGTCGCGTACATTAACCTTGGAATCAGAAACTGTAATGTCTATGGTACGTCCGGAACCCATCACAAACTCGTCGATCGAGTTGTCTACGATCTCTTTCAGCAGTACATAGATACCATCGTCCTGCGCAGATCCGTCCCCAAGTTTACCAATGTACATACCAGGTCTCAGCCTGATGTGTTCCTTCCAATCGAGTGAGCGTATACTGTCGTCGTTATAAATAGGTTCAGCCATGATGTATCGGGTGTATCCAACAAATTTAATCTATTCCGCTGTGGAATCAACTACAAAGTTTCAACAAATACACATTTTGGCGTATATTCAGCTAATTAAAAACCAAGCCCTATGCCACCTAAAAAGCTGCTCTCTTTATTTGATCTTGCGATGATCGTTGTGAGCCTGGTCATTGGTATGGGCATATTCCGTACCCCGGTGAATGTGGCAAAAGGCGCCCAGATTCCGGAGCTTTTCTACCTGGCATGGGCGGCAGGAGGCCTTATCGCGCTGTGCGGGGCATTAACCTACGCGGAGATCGGCTCACGCTTTCCGGTCACTGGCGGCTACTACAAAATCTTCTCTGCATTTTACCACCCTTCTATCGCTTTCGCCATCAACTGCATCATTGTAGTTTCCAATGCAGGCTCGGTTGCAGGGGTATCCATCATTGGTGCAGAGTACCTGAGCAAGGTAATTTTACCAACGGAACTGCAAACAGAAAACTACCGTATCCTGATTGCGGCTATAACTATAGGCCTGTTTTACCTGCTCAACCTTTTGGGACTCAAAGTAAGTTCAAGGGCGCAGAACATGCTTTCCATCATCAAGATCGGAATGGTACTCACACTGATCTGTGCAGTATTTGCCGGCCCCGGAGCGGAAAGTCCAACAGCTGTTTTCCAAACAGCTTCAGCCACACCACCAGGCTGGTTCGATTATGGAAAAGCTTTAGGGGTATGCCTCATCGGCATTTCCTTTACTTTTGGCGGCTACCAGCAGACCATCAACTTCGGCGGCGAGGCGAGCAATCCCAAGAAAGTCATTCCCCGTGCCATCATCACCGGACTACTCATCATCATCAGCCTTTACATGGCCATTAACTATGCCTATGTTCAGGTCATTGGCTTTGAACAGCTCAAATCTGCCGAGAGCATTGCGGCCATACTCGCAGGAAAACTCTTTGGTCCTGCCGGCTTTACCTTGCTGTCCGGACTCATTTACCTTTCCGTGCTCGGCTATGTAAATGTCAACCTCCTGAGCAATCCACGCGCCATGTTTGCCATGGGTGAAGAAGGGGCTTTACCAGCCATCTTTACCCGAAAACATCAAAAAACGGATGTCATGTTTGTGAGCCTTACGGTATTCGCCATCATTGCGGTCTTTACCTTGTTCTATGCCCAGACTTTCGACAAAATTCTGAACTACACCATTTTCCTCGACTGTATTGGCATGGCGACCTCGGCTGCCACGATTTTCTTCCTGAGGAAACGAACCTCCGCAATGGATAAAAGCAGCATTTATAGCATGAGTCTCTATCCCCTAATGCCATTGATTTTTATCGCCGCCTATACTTTCGTAGCACTAAGCATCTACCATGACGATCCGCAATCCGCAATCAATGGCCTACTCATTTTTGCCGGATTCATCGTCATTTATTTCATCAACAGGTTCTTCAACAACCGGAAGAATCAGGATACCCGAAACCAGACCTAACGACCTCAAATGCCTGTCAAACAACTGCCCTTAAAAAAAGAAATTGCCTATGCTGCCGGAATGATGGGATGGAGTATCATGACCAATATCATCATCGTGATGCTTCCCTATTTCTACCTGCCTCCCAACAATTCCGGACTTACGCCACTGGTCCCTCAGTTATCGGTCTTCGGCGCTTTCAATATCCTGTCACTCATTGCGGCATCCGGACGTTTGTTTGACGCCATTTATGATCCCTTCATTGCTGCGCTGAGCGATGCCAGCGACAACCCTAAAGGCCGCCGGATTCCCATCATGAAATATGCAATCCTCCCTGCAGTGATCTGCTGCTCGCTGGTCTTTTACCCCCTGGTCAAGGGAGAAAGTACACTCAATGCCTGGTGGCTCACCATCGTACTCGCCGGGTTTTTTATCTCAGTAACTACATACATTATCCCATATAATGCTTTATTGGCAGAGCTCACACACAGTCCGGATCAGAAAGTAAAGCTGTCAACTTATCAGCAGGTAGGCTTTGTATTGGGAATGATCGTAGCTGCTTTGTGCAACAACTATGCAGACCTGATCCAAGAAATCTTCAAAATCGGCGACCGCTCCCAGGCACTTCAATACACCATCATCGGGCTCAGTATATTATCAGGGCTGGTCATGATCCTGCCAATCCTCTTCATCAACGAAAAGGAATACACCAATGCCAGGCCAACCCATATCCCACTCATTCCGGCAATCAGGAATACCTTCCGCAATGCGAACTTCAAATTTTACCTGATTTCAGATTTTGCCTATTACATCGCCCTGAGCATCATCTCCAGCGGACTCCTTTTTTTCGTTACCGTATTGCTCGGATTACCGGATTCAGATGGAGGCAAATTTATGGGCATTATGGTATTGCTTTCCCTGCTGTTTTATCCGTTTATCAACTATGGCTCCAGGAAATTTGGCAAAAAGCCACTGGTACTATGCGCTTTTGCTATCCTCAGTCTCATCTTCGTGGCCATTTACTTTTTGGGCCGGCTTCCCTTTTCTTCTTCAGCACAAATGTATATCCTGGTCAGTTTTGCCTCCTTTCCCCTGGCATCTCTGGGCATTTTACCCAATGCGATTCTGGCAGACATTGCACAGAAAGATACCCTGGAGACCGGAGAAAACCATGAGGGAATGTTTTTTGCCGTTAAATACCTTTTTGTAAAACTTGGCCAGACGATGGGCATCGCTGTATTCGCCATGCTAACAGTTTATGGGAAAGACCCTGGACATGACTATGGCCTCAGGCTCAACGGAGTGGTAGGTTTTGTGCTCTGCATCCTGGCATTGATCTTCTTCAGCCAGTTTAAAGAAAGTAAAAACGCTGAATAGTAATATTATATGTACCTTTGCTGCAATTGATATTCTTTCAATTTACTAAACATTAAAATACAACACATTGTTATTCGAAGAATTAAGCCTGATTGAGCCCATTTTAAAAGCGCTGCAAACAGAAGGTTATACACAACCTACCCCTATACAAGAGCAATCTATTCCATCTATATTACAAGGCAGGGATCTGTTGGGCTGCGCCCAGACAGGTACTGGAAAAACCGCAGCATTTGCGATTCCAATGCTCCAGTTGCTGAGCAAGCCACACGCGAACACCAAAGTACATAAAGCCATCAAGGCCCTGGTGCTTACTCCTACAAGAGAATTGGCGATACAGATCGAAGAAAGTTTCAAAGCCTACGGCAAAAACCTACCAATCCGTCACCTGGTGATCTTTGGTGGCGTAGGTCAGAAGTCGCAGACCGATGCCCTACACCGCGGTGTAGATATCCTGGTCGCAACTCCCGGACGCTTACTGGACTTAATGAACCAGGGCTTCATCAGCCTTAAAGACATTGAACTTTTCGTCCTTGACGAAGCAGATAGAATGCTGGACATGGGCTTCATCCATGACGTTAAGAAAGTAATTGCTAAACTGCCTGCCATCAGACAGACCTTATTCTTCTCTGCAACTATGCCGAAGGAGATCCAAACGCTGGCCGATACCATTTTAAGAAACCCTGTAAAAGTGGAAGTTACCCCGGTGTCTTCTACTGCTGAGAAAATTCAGCAACAGATATTTTATGTAGAGAAACAGGACAAAAGGGGCTTACTCATGCACATCCTCCAGGATAAAACCATTGAAACTGCCCTGGTTTTTGCACGTACAAAACATGGCGCAGATAAAATTGTGAAAGACCTGATTAAATCGGGTATCCGTGCAGAAGCAATTCACGGTAATAAGTCTCAGAATGCGAGACAAAGAGCACTGACCAATTTCAAAGCCAAGACCACACGTATCCTGGTTGCCACTGATATTGCCGCGAGGGGTATTGATGTGGATGAACTGGCGCATGTGATCAACTACGAATTGCCCAATGTTCCAGAAACCTACGTACACCGCATCGGTCGTACAGGTCGTGCAGGTCTGAGCGGGACAGCATTTTCTTTCTGCGATGCAGAAGAAAAAGAGTTCCTGGATGACATCGAGAAACTGATCGGTCTGAAATTACCGGTACAGGAAGACCATCCTTTCGCCATGAGCTGGCAAAGCCTGATGAGTGGCGCTGCTGCTGCAAAAAGCAAAGGTAAAGCAAAGCCATCAAGAGGTGCACGTCCGGAACGCACATCCAGACCTTCCGGCGATGAGCGCCAGCCCAACCTTAGCGGAGCAAAAAGAACACCAAAAAGTGGAAGCCGCAGATGGGGTAAACCTAAGAGCACAAATTCCTAATTTTTCAGTATTGAAATAAATAAGGGCACGTATTTGATACGTGCCCTTTTTATTTGATTAAAAGCCTTCAGAATTCCCTTCCAAGCGGCAAATCCGCACAAACATCAGCCGGATGGCGATGATGTAATCCGCTAACCAACCGTTAAGGCTGTGCAGTACTTTGCGCTATTACTGCGTCATATCTGCCATATGATTGAGTTAAGATTGAATTATCCCCAGATAACTCAACCATAAGGAAAGTATAGCCCAAGATTAAGCCAGACTGCTAGGCAACCTTAACCCAGCTCCAACAATGGCATAAAAAAAGCAGTTGATCTCTCAACTGCTTTCATGAATGATTTCGATAGGATTAATCAGGTTTGGTATCCGGTGCTTTACCAATCAGATCCATAAACTGATCCAGTTTAGGGGTGATGATGATCTGTGTACGCCTGTTCTTCATTTTCCCGGCATCCGAATCATTGGCCGCAACCGGGTTGTATTCCCCACGGCCACCGGCTGTCAGTCGCTTAGGATCTACACTATAGGTGGTTTGAAGCGCCTGCACAACTGAAGATGCACGTAATGCACTTAGATCCCAGTTATTTCTGATGTTGACCATATTGATGGGCACATTGTCTGTATTACCTTCAATCAGCACATCATAGTCTTTATAATCTTTAATGATCTTCGCAATCTTGCTTAACGTAGCTCCGGCTGTAGCCGATATCTCATAGCTACCTGACTTATAAAGCATGTTGTCCGACAAAGAAATATACACAACACCTTTCAACACCTGCACATCTACATCCCTCATTTCTTCCCTGCTCAGCGAGCGGGTCAGGTTGTTGGTCAGCACCATATTGAGTGAATCGCTCTTGTTCTTCGTATTCACCAAATGTTGGATGTATTTATTGGAAGCATTGATCTCATCTACCAATTTGGATATGTTCACATTTCCCTGACTGGTGGAATTCAGACATTTGTTGAGCGCCTCCTGCAGAGAAGCAACGTTTGCTTTTTCAGATGCGATCTGCTCTTCAAGGCTCTTTACCCTGGAGGATGAACCTGAAAGTTCCTGTTGACTGCTTTGGTATTTACCATTGAGGTCCTTTGATTTTTGTTGTAAGTCTGTATAACTGGCCTGCAGTTCCTTGTATTTTTTGCTACTTACGCATCCTTGTCCCAATGTAGCCAGAACAAGGAATGCTAGGGGTAAAATGTAGGTTTTCATAACTTATTGTTTTTTAACATTAAACAAATAGCAGGCCATAAAATCCCATCAAAACAAAAAAGGCCGATCTGTGATCCAGATCAGCCTTTTTTTATCTTTAGCTCACATTGCTCAGGTCTTTCTGATCCTGATGATGCGCATCCAATGCATGACTTTCATCATGGGATAAGTAGGATCAAACTCAAACCAGCGCGATGCAAAGTTTGGGCTATTTGGCTTTTTATGGTGGTTGTTCTGAAATAACTCACCAAGCATAAGAAAGTCAAAAGGCAGGGAATTTTTGCTATGGTCGTCATTGTCGTGATTCGAATAGCCATATTTATGTCCACACCAATTGACTACCGCACCATGGATTGGCCCCATTAGAAAATGGATCGGCAATAACAGGAACATCCACCAGGCCGTTGCAAAAGTCACGTAAAACCAAACATAAAAGCTAATAAATACAAATCTGGTGATCCAGGAATCTCCGATCTTGTCGATTAGCGGCCATGACGGGTACTTGTCACGGAACTGCTCTTCGGGCTCCACATTGTATTTGGCATAGTTCAGGTAAATGTTCTTTGTCTTGATCATCATGCCCCATACATCTTTGACAAAATGCGGGGAATGCGGATCTTTCTCTGTATCACTAAAAGCATGGTGCATGCGATGCAGAATCGCATATGCCCGGGGATTCAAAAATGAAGAACCCTGGGATAAAAAGGTAATCGTATAAAAGATTTTCTCCCAAAAAGCATTCATCTTAAACATCTTATGAGATGCATAACGATGCAGGAAGAAAGTCTGTGAAAAAAGCGATAAAAACCAGTGGGTAATGAAAAATAGTAAAATGATCATTATCTGCCAAAGTCGTCCTGCACCCTAACTATATCGCTCTCGTCTGAAGGTTGTGCCGGATCTGTGTGTTGCCAGATTTCGGAAACGATACCCCAGTCTTCCAAACCGATCAGGCGGTGTCTTTCACCTTGTTTCAATTTGATGCTTTGTCCCGGAGCAAGTTGTTGTACTTCGCCCTGCTCGTCTGTATCACTGGTGATCACGCCTACTGTACCGTTAACTACTCTCCAGATTTCAGCACGACGGTGGTGGTACTGCCATGATAAACGGGTATCCGGTGCTACGATAAGGATCTTCGGGCTTAATTTTCCTGAAATCCTTAGGTCTTCTACATTTAATCCTTCGAAATAAACGTTAGCAAATTGCTGCGCCTGTTCTTCATCAATCACAAAGAAACCACCCCATGGACGAGTTTCATCACGATTTACGACATTAAATCCTTCAATCTTTAAGCGTTGTGCTACACCTTCGAATATTTCTTTCTTTTGATCTGACATGTTAATAAGGGTATATTTTATATTCCTCCAAACTTAAGAAAAATTACAATTCTATTCCTCTCCCTCCCAATAGAATTTATCAATCTTCACCAAATCAGTGCTCAGATCCAGTATCAGATCGTATAGCAGGGAGATATTTTTGTCTTCGGAAACCAGCTCTTCATCAAAGCTGCCATTATAGACTTCCAGAAATTCATCATAAAGTTCTTCAGGGATATCTGGTTCATCCAGTCTCAACTGAATGGTCGTATGATAAATGTATCGTGTGATGCAGAAATAGACGGTATTTAGGTTAATGAGCAGGTCTTTGTAAGATTTGCTCTCCAAATCCATAATATACGCATAGTGGCTGTCGGACGCGAGCTGGTTGTACTCCTCGTTTTCCATCGTCTCCAGCTCATCAAGGTTATTGATCATGTAATAAGTCTTTATACACGTCACTACCTTGTCTACGGAAGTCAGGATGATCTGAACAACTTCATCATCTACAGATTCCAGCAGTTCCCAGTCATCAGGGTCTATGGCATCGGCGGGCACCAGACCTTTCAGATCAGAAAGGTCCTTTTCATAGGCAACCAAAAAAGCATTTTTACAAAGCTCATTGATCACAAAGCTCAATACATGTGGCACTAAACCAATAACACATTCTTTCACGATAGTTCAATTGATATAGGACTCAAGTTAATTACATCCGCAGAATTTACAAAATAAAAAAAGGTTGTCTGAAAAGCTGTGTTCGTCATCCTGAATTTAATTCAGGATCTCAAACCTATTATTTTCGCCTGCTTAAGAGAGATCCTGAAATAAATTCAGGATGACGTTGAGAATTCAAGATAACGTCAAGAATTTCCAATGACAGCACGCGTAAATAACCTTTCAAACAACCTCTTAGTAATATTGAGGGATGATACTAAGACTTAGCTAATTGGGTATTGATCCGCTTTACGATATAATCAATATCGAAAGGTTTGCTGATGTAGTCATTGGCACCAGCTTCCAGGCTTTTTTGTTTGTTCTGATCATTTGCAGACATGACAATAATTGGAATGTGTTTGGTAAAAGGATCACCTTTAAGGTCAGTACAGATGTCGGTGCCGTCTCCATCCGGAATCATCACATCCAGGATAAATAAATCAGGCACAGAATCTTTCAGTTTACTTTTTAGTTCAGCAAATGAAGATGATAATTGTAATTCATACCCCTCGTCCTTTAACAAAACTCCAATAATGTATCTGATATCCTCATCATCTTCAAGTACATGTATTCTTTTGATCATAGTTCGTTACTTTATTTTAATTTAGATCATGATAACAGCAACAATGTTGCCAATTATTTAGCTTTGATCCAGTTTGAGATATCGGTAACCAATATTTCTGCAACACTTGCATGTACCTGGTACTCCTGAGGTGTACTTTTTGCGGGCTGTATGCTCAACATGTGGTTCATCTGGGGATAGAGTTTCAGGGTGACGTTCTTTTTTGCACCCAGGGCAGCTTTCCAAAGGTTGAAGTCGGTAGTGGTAACCTGGTAATCATTGTCGCCCTGCGCAATATAAACACGCTGTTTTACGATCTTCTTAGCCGCAGCGACCTGATTGTTTACGTTCAGGTCGATCCAGTAAGACGCCGGCAGCCCCGCCAGCAGCGAGTCGGCTTTCATTGGAGGAGTCAGTTTACTGATGTATCCTTTTGAATATTCTTTCAAAACGGTATCCAACTGCTGCTTAACGGCCTGTGTCGTATCATTGCTGAGCGCAAACAGGTATTTATTCTGCTCAATGATCATATCAGACAGCTTTCTTGCAGGTGCAGCCACCATGATGATCCCTTTCAGATCCGGGGCAAGTAAGGGAAATCTTGGAGCAAGCATCCCACCCAAACTGTGCCCAAGCACATAGATCTGCTTTTTATCGGCTTTAGGAAGGGTACGGGCCAGGGCTACTGCAGCCAGGGCATCATCCATCACTTCCTCTTTTACGGTGAACGCGCCGTTGAATTCTACCGGATACAGCATGGTCCGCTTCACATAACGGATCGAAGCTACACCTTTGGAAGCCAGACCAAGTGCAATGTCTTTGAGTGGCTTATTAGGACCATAGGTGGCGTCCATATCGTTGGGGCCGGAGCCGTGTACCAAAACGACGATCGGATAATTCGTTCCCTTTTTGGGTTCTGTCAGTAAACCCACCAGGCTGTGTTTGCCGGACTTCACATGAATTTCAGTTTCTTTATATAAAGTAGTGTCTGAATAGGCTGGCGGCAGATAAGCAGCTTCGGTCGCTTTGGGCCGCAAGAAGAAACCTACCATTTTTTCCGACTTGTTGAAGGCCAAAAGGAAGGGCTGAACATCATTTGTGAAGGCCACTTCTACCACTACTGTAAAATATTCTCCTTCAGATTTACTGCTGACTACAGATCCGGACTCATATTTACCCAACTTCTCTCCGATCTTCAGCCAGATCTCCTTCAGATTGGCTTCCGGAACTTTGGCCTGAAAGGATGCATCAAAAAAGCCATAGGCCTCATTATATTTCTCTTCTGACATTAATTTAAAAAAGTCCTGCGACTTGCCCAAAAGGTTGAGTACACTTTGGGAAAATGCGGAACTGCTGATCAACAGTGCGAAAAACAGCACAGATATTTTTTTCATCTTTTTTTTGCTAAGGATTAAGGTATTTTAAATGTTCCGGATCAGCCCTTTTTCGGGATCAGGTAAGGACTGATTACTTTTTGCCAGATCTGGTAACCCTCAGGTTTCATGTGCAGGTTATCCTGCAGGAAAACATGCTTGAACACTTCTCCATTGGTATCCAGCATTGGTGTCCAGACATCTATAAATTCTGTCTTTTTGGTTTTTTTGCAATAGGCTTTCAACAGGGTGTTGAATTCAATGTATTTATCCTTCAGGTTCCATCGGGCTACACTTGGTTTAGCACTGATGAATGCTACCGGAACGCCAGGCAGTGCTTTGGCTATTTTTTCGCGCATTTCTTTGGCTTGCTTCAGCACTACATCCACCGGGGTTCCGTGCGCAATGTCGTTATCACCTTCATAAATAAAAACTTTTGCCGGCTTATAGGCCATCACTGCACGGTCTGCATAATAAAGCAGGTCGACAAACATGGATCCGCCAAAGCCGCGGTTGATCACCTCCGCTTTTGGAAAGTAACTTTGCATGTTAGGCCACATGCGCAGGGTGGAACTCCCAACAAACAGGTTGGCACCTGGCTTTACTTTTTCCAGGCTGTCCCGCTTGTCGAAGCCCTTAATTTCTCCTGCATATTTTTTTGCATCATACTCCTGTGCATCAACTGTAGCGCTGGCCAGAAAAATAAAACACAGGCCAATACCTGCGTATAAACTCTTTTTTGTTAAATGTTGAATCAACTTCATTTTATAATTCGCTTACTTGATATAGATATCCCAACTGGATAAGGAAAAATAAAGTTATCAAAATTACCCAAAGAAAGTCAAGGCTGATGAATTTTACTGTGCGACAGCCTTTAACAGCACCGGTCCGAGCAGCCCCGCAGGATGCAGCGCACTGTCGCTGCGGTAAGGGTTATAGCTCAGGGAAGTTTTGCGCTGTTCCAAAGGTAGCCGGGCATCGCCAATGAGCCGGTTTACCCAGGTATTGACCACCTTTATTTCCAGCACGTTATTTCCGGATCTGAGGGCATCTGTAACGTCAACCTGGTAAGGTGCAGTCCATACACCTCCCAGCTCAACTCCATTCAGTTTCACTTTAGCTACTGCAGTAAGGCTACCCAGATCCAGAAGGATGCGTTGCCCTTTCTGCTTTCTTTCAGCTTTGAAGGTCTTTTGATAATAAGCGGTTCCCGAATAATACTTGATGCTTTCTTCCGGGCGCTGCGTCCAGTCTACCAATTTCTCAAAGACCACCGGTGCTTTCGGACCACGCATCAGGGTGTCAAATGTAACCTGCCATGGGCCACTTAGTTCCTTGAGGTCAATGGCTGCTGCAAAGTTTTTGCTGCTACTGATGACCTTTGAATTCCCCGCATTTTCCCTGAACACCACAAACATACTTCCCGAAGGTGGCAGACTAAGGGGCAAAGTCGTGGCTCCGGCCGCTATCTGATATTCGGGCAGTGCCCGGGTGGTTCCTTTTACCGCATCCCAGAGTTCAGGTTGCTTGCCTGCCACCCTAAAGCTGGCATTAAAGCTGATTTCCTGGTCACTTTGATTGGAAAGGAAGTAAAGGTCGCCGTCACTCAGCTTTCTATGTATAAATGCGACTGGCGCCGATTGCTCCAGCTTAAAATCGGGCAGCACCTTGATCTTGTCCATGGCCTCCTGTATGCTCAGCCCGCTGAGGATTTTCCCCTGGCCCCAAAGTTCGTCGGCCATACCCTGCACCTGCTGGTCTGCAACACCGAAGTCCTGCAGACTGGGTGACCGTTTCGGTTTCGGCCCCATCACCACAGCACCCTGAGCCACCAGTTCCTTGATTTTGGCCAACAACTTCGGGCGCATGGTTTCCAGTTTAGGCAGTACCAATAAGCTATAAGTCATGCCATCTGGCAAGACCAGTTTTCCATCTTTTACTTTTACACGGCTTTCTATGACTTCCGCGTTGATATAGTCGTAAGAATAACCGGATGGGATCTCGGGATCTCTTACGCCCGTCATTTTCGGTGCATCTTCTCCGATGAAATAAGCTACATCTGCCACATATTTACCCTGTTGCAGCATCATGTTACAACGCTTGAGGTATTGGATAAAAAGGTCTGAATCATTGAACCAGGTATTGTGCCGGTTGAATTCACTGCCAAAACCGGTATTGATGCCGGGTACAATCCGGTCATCGGGCTGATGAAAATAGACATGGAGCAGGGTATTGTTGATGCCTTCTGCAAAGAACCTGTCGCCCCGTTTTTTAAACAATGCCGGATAACGGGCATAGGTTTGTCCACCTGCTGTAAATGATTCTGCCGATACTTTATTCTTTCCATAAATGTGCGCAGCTGATGAAGCTGCGCGGTTTTCTATATTGCCAAGCTCACCCTCATTCCAAAATTCCCCTCCAATCTCATCTGACTGGCCTCCATACTGTAAAAACTCCCCGGGGAATCCCCAGTGCCCGTAATTTTCCAACCAAATGCTCAAACCGTTTTTATGGGCAACCTCCCTTAGCCCTCCTACGTATTCATAGGATACATTATCGGCAACCAGCCTCCTCACATCCCATAGAAAGCGGTCCGACTGGTCCTGACTACCCACCACTTTTCCCGTCATTACCGGCAGGTAAGCCATCGCATCATAGCCATATCTGGCTTTAAACCGCTCCAGAAAACCATCAGTCCAGTTCTGTCCCCCCTTTTCGTAGCTGTCTGCCACCGCGACCTTGAAGCTTTTCCGGTCTGCAGCAGGGATCCTTCGAAGAATCTCACCCAGGTAACTGTCAAAATGCGCAGCCACATGCGCAGCACTCATTTTATCTACTTCCGGGCCAGTTACTTCCGGAGATGCGGGGTCGTTTGAAACACCGGTGGGCAACATTCCGCTGCGCATGATGACCCATTTTCCCGGAGGTGCATTCCAATTGAGCTTGCCAGCGGCATCCATGTACCTGGAGATATCGATCACCTGATCTGGTGCTATCGCAAACCGCGACTCAGTGGCCTCAGCCTGCACTGGCCATTGGTATTCATTCCAGTAAGGCAGTGGAGAAGGAAACATCTTGGCCAGTGTCTTTTCAATGTAGCTGTCCACTTTTGGGACAGCGCTCAACCTGATCTCTTTGATCCGGACATTTTGACTATAAT
The DNA here is from genome assembly GCF_037402555.1 of Pedobacter sp. GR22-6. NCBI lineage: Bacteria > Pseudomonadati > Bacteroidota > Sphingobacteriia > Sphingobacteriales > Sphingobacteriaceae > Pedobacter > Pedobacter sp. GR22-6. The sequence goes on along the minus strand of NZ_JBBEUC010000002.1, from coordinate 137,061 downwards.
GGCTCAGCACCAGGCTGAAACTTTTGGAGGTGGTTGCTGGAAACGAAGCGGCAACCGGACCGAAGGGATCAAAGCCGACATTGAGTGCCGTATTGCTCCGTTCTATTTTAAATTTCTTGATAGAACGCGAGCCGGCACCGTCTTTTACGATCAATTCTGCTTCAGCATACATACCCTGCTGCCCGGGATAAATGGTGATGCTTCTGGCGGTGAAAGCCTGAGGGATGTCGATCGCAAGCGTGGTATGCTGCGCTTTCAAAACGATGTTCCTGCCCACTACCTGATCCGCATCCTGATTGGCAGGAGCAGGAAAAGCAACCACACGGACGTCCTGAAAATCTCCTGCCGGCTTGCTCAGTAGTGTATTGATGTTTTTGCCACCACTGACTACGGTATCTGTGGCGCTAAGGTAACGCATCGCCTGTGCAGGTTTTATCCAGGGACCGCCAGACTGGCTCCAGCCCGGACTATTGAACATTCCGATGTCAATACCTAGTTCTGTTGCGGTCTTCAAAGCGGTATGGGTGATGTACCACCACTCGTCAGAAAGCATTTTCACTTTACCATAAGGCGTCTCGCCATAGCCTATATTGCCAATAAAAGCCCTGTTGATCCCCACCTTTTTCATGGCATGGAGGTCTTTGATGACACCGGCTTTGGATATATTGTCTGACATCCAGTACCAGTACACAGAAGTCTGTACCGTATCAGGGATATGAATAAAAAGATTTTTTAAAGGATCTGATTTTTGTCCCGACAATCGCTGGCTTTTAGCAGGCAGCGTCAAGACAAGGGCAATTAGTAAAAAACTGGAAAATAATTTCATTTGGTCGGATTACTGTTTCGTGTCAATTTTAAAACTAAAGCATTTCAACACGACAACTGTCATGAGCTGTCATGTTAAAATTTATTGATATATTTCTACTACCTGGACAAGGCTGAACCGACTTACTACTGAGCCGGGTACAAACCAGGCTATAGATTATGACCAAATATATCGCAAAAGAGATCATAGAAAAATATATCAATGGCACTTGTACAGCAGAAGAAAAGGCCATTGTAGAGAGCTGGCACCTGAAGGAGTTGGCCGATAAAAGCTTCCGGGCCGAACCCGGACAGCTGGAGACCGCCTATGCCGGAATTTGGGAAGGCATCAGCCGCAAAAAAAACCAGGAACCGTTTAGAGCCGGCGCCTGGAAAAAAGTTTGGGTTACTTCAAATTTATTGCGGAAACAACAAAATCAACAACCCAAAACCCAAACAAATGTATGAAATTTTACCATTTATTTAGGACTGCATTCCTATGCAGCCCTGACCAAATTCTGCGTATTATGAAACTCACCATCATCATACTAACCACTTTTCTCCTACAGGTTAGCGCAGCAGGTTTTGCCCAGAAGATCACGCTTAAAGAAAGCAATGCGACCCTGGAAAAGATCGTGGTCCAGATCAGAAAGCAAAGCGGCTATGACTTCATCGTCAACGCCAAATCACTAAAGGCGGCAAATCGTGTGAGCATTAATGTAAGCAACGTAAGTCTTGAAGAAGCATTGAACCTCTGTTTCGCCGATCAGCCCCTGACCTATAGCCTTGAGGAAATGACCGTAGTGATCAAAGACCGTCCTTTATCTTTCATTGACAGGATAGCCATGTATATCCGCGCCGAGGATGTCAGGGGCCGCGTGGTCGATGAGAAAGGTAATCCTATATCGGGCGTGAACATTTCGGAAAAAGGAACGAATAACCGCACTGCCAGTGCTGCCAACGGTGAATTCATCCTTAGAAATGTCGGCGAAAACGCCACTCTGGTCTACTCCTTCATCGGCTACAAGACGAAGGAGGCTAAAGCACCAAAAAGCTACTCTAATGTAGTATTGGAGCAGGAAGTCGCCGACCTTGAAGAAATGGTCGTAGTGGCCTATGGTACGGCCAAGGCAAAAGACGTAACGGGATCTGTAGCCCGGCTTGGCGAAAAGGAAGTGAGAAATGCACCTATGGGATCGACCATCCAAAGTCTGCTCCAGGGTAAGGCTTCCGGAGTGAACGTAGTCATACAATCCGCCTCTCCTACTTCTCCCATCAGTGTGGTGATCCGTGGTGCTTCATCCCTGTCCGGCAATAACCAGCCATTATGGGTCATCGACGGAGTGCCGGATTATTCCTCCACTAATGTCACCACTACAGGCGGCGTGTCCAACTCTTTATCCGGAGACATTATGAACTCGCTGTACAACCTGAACCTGAATGATGTAGAGAGCATCGACATCTTAAAAGATGCTTCAGCAACGGCACTTTACGGTTCACGTGCTGCCAACGGGGTTGTGCTGGTCACCACAAAAAAAGGAATCGCTGGTCAGAAACCTACCATCGAAATCTCCAGCAGGCTGGGTTACATGCAGCAGGACTTCAATGGCTATAAATACATGGAAGCCCCTGAATACATTCGATTTGCTGATGCCGCTGCAAGGGAAGAAGCTTATAGAAGAGGTGCATTCGATTATTTTACCCGCCTGTACCTCGATGAGCAAGCCTTTTTCAACCTAAATACCAGCGAGTTCGACAGAACTTCCTTTAAAGTGCTTCCGGGCGCCTATTACGAAGGAAATACCAACTGGCTGAAAGAAATGACCCAAAACCCGATCAATCAGCAACACGACCTTTCGCTGCGAGGCGGAACAGATAATATCGCCTACTACGTATCCCTGAATCACAGCAACAACCAGGGTATTGTAAAAACCGGGGACAGCAAGCTTTTTGGTGGAAGGATCAACCTGGAAGCAAACATCCGCAAGTCTCTGCGCTTCGGCCTCAACCTTAGTGGTTCTTCGAGAACGACTAATGATAAGGATTACATGATGACCGTACTGAAACAGATCCGTCCAGATATACCGGTATACAATCCAGATGGCTCCTTGTTTACCAGAGATGCTTATACGGAAAATCCTTATACTACGCTGTTGAATACCCTGAATGGGAACGGACAGATCTTTAATGGCACAGGTTACCTGCAATACGAGATCATCAAAGGACTGATCCTGAAGACCTCCTATACGGCCAATTACAACAACTCCCAGAACCTGGATTATATGAGAAAGGGAAGTACTTTCAATACTACAGGGAGCAGAACCTGGAACAACCCTAAAGTTCAGACTAGCGTTTGGGAAAACACGCTGACCTATGCGAAAAACTTCGGCAAGCACGACATTACTGCCCTTGCAGGTTATTCGATGGAGAAAAATAACACATTGCTCTATGCGATGAATGCCACCAACTTTCCGGACGATGACATCCTGAATGATTTCAGTTCCGGCGCCACACGCGGCGCCTTAAATGAGGTCTTTTCAGAAAACGCACTCATCTCTCAGTTTGCCAGGGCACACTACAAGTTCAACGACAGGTACATCATTTCAGGTACCATCCGTAGAGACGGATCCTCCCGCTTTGGACCAGACAGCCGATGGGGGCTTTTCCCTTCAGGAGCCCTGGCCTGGCTGATCTCGGAAGAAGACTTCCTGAAGAACAGCGCAGTCGGAAAAGTAGTCAGCTACCTGAAACTCCGCGGATCCATCGGCAGAGCCGGTTCTCAGAACCTTGGAAATTACGATTGGATCACCAGAATTGGCTCATCCCGCTACAATGAGAACCCAGCGATTGCACCAAACTCTATTGGAAACAATGCCTTGCAATGGGAACAGACGCTCATGAAAGACTTCGGACTGGATTTCGGACTATGGAATGACCGCATCAGGGGTACATTCGGTGTCTACCAGAAGAACACCGACCAAATCTTGTATAGCCTGCCACTTCCTCCAAGCTCTTCACAAAGCAGCATCACTTCCAATGTTGCCTCTTTGAAAAACAATGGTTTCGAGTTTGACATTAAAGTGGACGTGATCAAGAAGAGCGACCTGACCTTAACTGCTGATTTCAATACGGCAAACAACATCAACAGGATCCTCAAGATCAATGGAATTACCAAAGAACTGAACTTCCCAAGTGCAAACACCGTGTATATGAACGTAAAGGAGGGAGAAAGAACAGGTCAATGGTTTGGATATCAAACTGCCAACAGACTTTTTGTAAGTCCGGAAGAGATCATTGCACTCCAAAAGACCAATGCTACGGGAGCCAAAGTATTTTACCGCGCTGCTACAGAAAATGTAGGTGATCTTTACTACATCGATCAAAATGGCGACGGTGTGATCACCAATGCTGATAAAGTAAAACTGGGTAGTGCCGACGCCAAATTATACGGCGGCTTTGGCCTGACCATGTACTATAAGAATTTCATGGTCAATACGACCTTCACCTACTCCTATGGAAACGAAAGGCTTTGGAAACAACCGATGGATGATGTGGGCTATGTAGGTAATTACAACCACAGCAACCTGATCGCGGGACAAAGCGCTACCCTGATCAATCCTTATGATGCCAATATGCCAAGGATGACACACTATGGAGATGGCGACAATGGTACATTTTCCGACTTTTTCCTTCATGACGCTTCCTATATTCGCCTAAATGCACTGAACATCAGCTATAGGCTGCCGGATAAGATATTCAGCAACAAGCTGATTCAGGGAGTCAATTTCACCTTCCAGGCGACCAATCTGTTTACGATCACCAAATACCCGGGTTTCGATCCGCAGGGCAACTGGTCAAGCAGTGCGATAGGCTCAGGAATGGGTGTAGACACAGCTATTACCCTTCTGCAAAGATCTACAACCTGGGAGTTAAGTTCACCTTTAAATAATCGGCCATGAAAAAGATACTTTATACACTATTAATAATCACAGGCTTGACATCATTTTCATGCAAGCATTACCTCGACATCCAACCCATCCACTCGCTCACTGAAGTCAATGCACTAAAAGATCTTGCAACAGCCAAAGCAGCTGTAGGCGGGGTGTATGCGACCTTTCAAAACGATGACTGGGCCGGCGCATTGTATTGCGGACTGGCATCAAAAGCCGGTTTCGTGAGGTTCAACACTGTAGATTATGATATGTCCTACAGACAGACGACTGCAAGCTCTACCTGGGGAAGCTGGTATAAAAGCCTGAATGCGGCCAACTTTGCCATCAACGGAATCGCTAAGCTTCCTGAATCTGCTGTAGACAATACCACTAAAAATCAGCTTGTAGCAGAAGGCCGCTGTCTAAGGGCCTGGATCAATGCCAACCTCCTCTGGAACTATACCCATTGGTGGGCTGAAGATGCCGATGCCTACGGCCTCCTTTATCGTGATGAGGTCGTTGGGCTTGAAAACATCAGGAAAGCCCGCATATCTGTGGGTGAGAGCTATGCTAAGATCTATGAAGATCTGGATTTTGCAATCGCCAATCTACCTGACTTCAGTTCCCCCAGGTATGTATCCAAACATTTTGCAAAAGCCTTAAAAGCCAAACTACTGCTCTACCGTGGAGGCTACAGAAATACTGCCACTGACCTGCAAACTGCATTGATTTTGGTCAACGACATACTGGCCAACCACCCTGCAAGTTTCAATATGGAGGCCAATCTCGCAGACGTCTATACGAATGCCTGGGATTCCAAGGAAAATCTTTTCGTGAAATACCTGGAAAATGATGGTACCAGAACCACAAAAGGAGGCTACTACTATACTTATTACCTCTCACAGATCGGAGGAAATGCACTTCCACTTCCTGTAGGGGGAGTTGCTACTGCAGGCCTTGTATACGGACTGGACTGGTTTAGCGCAGATCCGCGCTGGCCGGTAGTAACGGGTCCGGTAAGGGCTGCAGAAACCTGGGACAACACCATGCGTTTCACCTTCAAAAAGCTTGCACGTCTGGGCAGTTATGCAGGTAAACTGGCCAATCCCATCGACGAGAAATATGCCGCATATTATTTCCGTTTCCCGGAACTGTACCTGATGAAAGCTGAACTACTTGCAAGAACTGGTGCAACAGTTGCGCAAGCCATCGCGCCTATCAACGAGATGCGCTCGAAAAGAACAAGTCCGGTATTGCCTGCACTAAACCCTGCGAATCAAACAGAATTGATGGACATGATCTTTAAGGAGATTGTCACAGAGACCTTCATGGAAAATGGAAGTGAGTTTTTTGCAGCATTGCGCTTCCAAAAAGATGGACAACCCTGGATCGTAGCCATTAAGAATGGAAAAGTGCTCGAAGTCAATAAACTTTGCCGACCGATACCCGATCCTGAGATGATCAATAACCCATTAATGCAACAGAATCCGGATTTAAATTAAAATAGCAATGAACAAAAACATCATCATCATGCTGTTCGCAATTTGCAGCATCGCGCTTTTATCCTGCGAAAAGGACAATAAAATCCTGATCCCATACCCGGAAGACATCACTTTTGAGGATCAGAGCCTGGGCACATTCACTTTCAATATACCCACCGCACCTTTCAAATCCGGAAATGAAAAAACGGGCGTAGTTACGCTTAATGTGAAGAACAATGGCGACGGCACTTTCTCGGGTTTTGCGCTATCCAATAAAAACTGGAGATCCTTCCCATGGAGCCTGAGTCCGGATTTTCCACCGGCGGGTGGACTAACACCAGCAAAGATCAAATCGGCTGTAGACTCCTGCATTTTCAGCGTATATACGACCACGACCAATCAAACGAATAACTTCCTCGTGGCCTCTGTAAAAGACGAAGATGCTTCTTTTACGCTCGACAAACCTACGGTTGTAGAGCATGTCCTTGTAGCAAATACAAGCTATAACTACCTGCTGGAGACCTATGGATCTGTTTACTCTGGTACGCTCGACGCCAACACGCAGGCTTACACCATAGGTGGGACTAAGGTAAAAAACATCAATATTGCCAATCCTGCTACCACAATGTATGGAAGGTTTACCTTACCAGGCCCCGGCGGACAAAATCTGATCCGCCTGGCAGGTGATGAACTTCTGGCCAAAAAGGCGGCCGGAGATGCAGCTTATAATGCAGCTATACAACAGGGAAAAACACAAGCTGAGGCGCAGGCAGCCTCCACTGCAGCATCAGCTGCCCTTTCCAAAGGCTTTGTCAAGCTGACGGTAAAAGGTTATAATGGTACCACCGCAACAGGAAGCGTAGATTATTGGTTGGCCATCCGCCCCAACGTAGACCCGGCAAACCCGACATTTAATTATGTAGCCTTCAACTGGTCTAAAGTAGACCTCACAGCACTTGGTACAGTAAGCAGAGTTGTTTTTAGCCTCTCCTCCTCATATACCGACGGAACAGGTAAAATGCTGATTCCACCTTACTTCTGCTTAGATGGTATCAGACTCAGAAAATAATCATTAACCAAAAAATAAGCTATGAAACCAATTACATTACTTTACACACTCCTGGCCATGACCGCCACGCTTCAGGTCAGCGCCCAGACTAAAGGAGGCTACACCATCAGTGTGAGCGTACCCAAAACTGCGGACGGCAGAAAAGTATATTTGAGATCGGAAGATACTCCCGGCAAAGCTCTGGACAGTGCAGTTGTGAAAAACGGCAATTTCGAATTCAAAGGTGCTGTACCTTATCCACAATTCTACAACCTGGTTTTCAACAGGCTGGAAAAACAACGTTTCTCCTCCATCATTCCTGTATTCGTTGAAAACGCAAAGATCAGTGTAGTCGCGGGCTTAGACACCAATGCTACAGAACTGGAAGCACTGTACAGCGGTGGCTTTCCTTATGAAAAGATCAAAGTCAAGGGCTCTGCATCACATGACCTTTTCCTGAAATATTCGGCTACCTATGAGCCGCTGAAATCGGCAAGCAGTAAAGCCTTCGACGCCTACATCGCCTACTTGAATCCCGGAAAAGGGAAAGAAAAAGGTCCCATCTCAGAAGGGATCAAATTGGTGGAAAACATCGACCTGGCCAAAGCTGCTGCGACAGCCTATGTGAAAGAATTCATCAGGAGCAACAACAGTAGCCCGGTAGCTTTGTATGTAGCCAAAAGGAACATCGGTTCTTTCAATGCCAAAGAAATTGACGAAACTTTGGCCGCACTTTCTCCGGCACTCCGCGCATCTGCCGGCGGAAAAGCGTTGCTGGAAAAAGCAGTGAGCATCAAACAGACAGCCGTAGGCTCTAAATTCGTAGACTTCGCGTTCAATGACAAAGATGGCAATCCGGTTAAATTGTCTGACCATGTAGGGAAAGGTAAATATACCCTGCTGGAATTTTGGGCTTCCTGGTGCGGACCATGCCGCGCCGACATTCCTCACCTTAAAGAAGCCTATGAGATCTATCATCCTGCAGGTTTTGAGGTAATCAGCATCTCAATGGACGATGACAAGGACAAATGGCTGAAAGCCATTGCAGAGGAAAACATGACCTGGTTACAGGTGTCCGACCTGAAAGCATTCAAAGGAGATTTCTCCAAGATCTACAACTTCAATGGCATCCCTACATGTGTATTGGTTGGCCCCGAGGGGGAAATCATCACAAGGAATATGAGGGGACTGTGGATGGATAAAAAACTGATTGAACTTTACGGCAATAAGTTCGGGGCTAAATTTTAACTCCCACTGCTACAAAAAAGGCCTTCGTTTTATTTAACGAAGGCCTTTTTATATTTAATAAAGATTTAACTTCCTTTGATGGTCATGTCTACCTTCACTTCCATCGGAATGCTCATTCCCTCTGGCATCTGTTCCGATTTCTCCATTTTGATGGCTCCTTTCATTTCCTGATTGATGTTTCCTTCCAGCATCCAGCACGATTTCCTGTCTAAAGTGAACTTTGAGATGTAAGTACCAGTCATGTCAAAACTCATTGGGATTCCTGTCGGTGTAGAAACAGACTTGTCCTTCCCTGTACCCAAGCTTGCCGTTGAGCTGATGACATACGTAGTCGGGGTCACCTCCTCAAGTTTATAGACCGTTTTCATATCCAGAGAAACCGTTCCCTCCAACTTTCCCTCGGCGGTCCAGGTATCCCCTTTTGCAACAGCTTTTCCAGGGAAAAAGCCGCTCATCGCCTGCATCCGCTCACGGAAGCCTTTATCTCCATAAGCTTGCATCAATTGAGTTTTGATTTGTTCTTTCTTATCTTCCGGCATCTTTAATCCGTCAAACATCCCGCTAAATAAGGATTCCAGGTTTTTGATATCCAATACCTTTCCTTGCTTATCCATCGTTATCTGAAAGGACTTGTTCTTCATTTTATCAAACATAGCTGTCATCGTACTGTCCAGCGCACCCTTTTTTTCAGAATTTAATTCAATTGCTCCCGTGATGCTATTGACTTTCATCGCAATGCTTTGGTAAGTCACGTCAATACTATACACATCATTTTCTACAGCGGTCACGGTTTGTTTAATTCCGCCAACCATTTCCATGTTGATGTTCATGTCTTTACCAGCTACAGCTTGCTTTATCATTATGGATGAAGTCATCGTTTGATAATAAGCTTTTCCCTTGATCAGGTTTAGCGACATCTTGTATGTCTGTGCATTCAGAGCGGTACACAGTAATAAAGCGAAAAGAATGCTTAAGGTATTTTTCATAAAGCGTTATTTATATTTTGATTGTATTCTTCAAAAGTACATTTAAGCATGATGATATCCAAGCAAGATAAATCGATCCATCAGAAAATGTAAAACAAGCATTACATTTTATACTTTTTACTTGACATTAATGTAAAGAATACCGTACATTTGATCAAACAAAATTGACGAACATGAAAAATCACTTACTCATTGCCAGCAGATACAAGGTATACGGCTGGATCATCTTTCTGGCATTCCTAGTTATGCATGTAATTGTTAACATTATCTACCCTGAGCTTGGGGAAAAGATCACAATCCAGTTCTTTCCGGAGCCAGAGGGCCTGTTTAGCTTGGGAGACTCCGGACTCACCCTGGTCGGTGCAGGCATCATTCTCGGATTGATGATGATCTGTTTTTCGAAAGAAAAGAAGGAAGATGAATACATTTCCTACCTTCGGCTCAGATCCTGGCAATGGTCGGTACTCGTGTCCTACAGCATCTTATTTATCGCCAATCTCTTGATTTACGGGGGCTGGTTCCTGAGCTTCATGACCTACAATTTACTGACCGTATTGATCGTATTCATCATTACATTTAACTTAAGTTTGTACAAATTAAAAAGGGGGGAGGCTCGAAGATGAAAAATAACCTACGTGTGCAGCGCGCCATCAAAAACATCACCCAGGCTGAACTGGCAGAACGCATCAATGTTTCCCGGCAAACCATCAATACCATAGAATCGGGAAAATACGTACCCTCAACCGTGCTGGCCTTAAAAATGGCCAGGGTATTTGAAGTACCGGTAGAGCAGATTTTCGAACTGGAAGAAGAGGATTAATATACCTTACCGGACCCCCCAATTCAACGAATTTCAGGGCCTTGGGTTTTCTGCAGTTTTGATCATCTTTTCCAGCAGTTGAAAAATGCCTTTCAAGGCTTTTTCTGTTGCGATGTTTGCCATAACAATATAGGCCAGGTTTTTTTCTTTATTGATCAGGGTATAGCAATAGAAAGTACCTGCAGATCCCGCATGTTCTGACAACTGTTTTCCAGTTCCATTCTGGTTCAGCCATCCTGTTGCATATTTGTCGTGGCCGTAATGCAAGTACGTATAGGTATCCGCTTTAAGCAGGTTGCTTTTGCCCCTTAGGCCAGCCAGGTTGAGTTGTATAAATTTGGCATAGTTCCCTATGCTCATACTTACATCTCCCGCTGGTTCTATAAAATTCAGTTTGTAATCGGATGTTGGGGCCAGCGCAGTCAGTTTCCCGTTTTCAATCCAATGCCCCCAGGGCTGGCCGCTGTCTACTGCATTTGGCCAGCCCATCCGGTAAGAAAGGCCAAGTTTGCCAAAAACTTCCGCAACCAATTGTTCCCAGGTCTTGCCCGAAGCCTTCTCGAGCATCAATGCCGCCACACTGTAGCCTGCATTCGAGTAATTGTACGGCTGATCATTCCTGGCCAGGGCGTCATTCTTCAATAAATAGGTCACGAAGGCCTTGCGCTGCTCAGATTTATTGCCGGAGAATTTAGGCAGCAGCTGAAACTCTTCTCCACTGACATAGGGCTTGATCCAGGCCCGATGCCCCAGCAATTCGGAAAGCGTGATGTCATAGAATGCAGGGTTAGCTTCTTTTCTCAATTCAGGAAAAAGTGCAAAAAACTTTGTGCCCCAACTGATCTTTACCTGCTCCACAAGGTAAGCTGCCACAAAACCAGTGATGGCTTTTGTATTTGAACCCAAATGAAAAAGATCCGTGGATTTGGCCCGATCGGCAGGCGTTTTACGGTCGAAGCGGTGATAGCCGATCACGTTCTTCAACAGGATACTATCCGAACTCAAAACTGCATAACCGAGTTCCGGGATTCCACTGGCCACACGGATACTATCGGCACTCTTTGCTAACTGTTGGGCACTTCCTGAAAGTGCAAGGAAAAACAAAAGCGCGAAACAAAGTAATTTCATACCAGACCTCCGGACATAAAAAGGCCCTGACCATTTTTCATAATCAGGGCTATTGGATAAATAAAAAATTATTCTACAACCAATACACCTTTCATCAGGCCGATGTGACCAGGGAATGTGCAGATGTACTCATAAGATCCTTTTTCAGTAATGGTAAATTCAATCACATCTTCTTCACCACCGCCTAAAAGTTTAGTGTGCGCAACAACTGAAGCTGCTTCAGAAGCAGGGATATAGTCAGTAGCTTTTGCTTCCAGTGCTTTTGCTGCATAGGCTGCTGCATCAGTACCTGGTTTCAGGATCACTACATTGTGACCCATCGCCTCTTTACCGATAGTACCGATGTGTTTGAAAGTTAATTTGATTGGGCTTCCAGCTACAGCTTTCAATTCATTTGTGCTGTATTTCATCTGGTCATTACCAGCCAATACCAGTTCAGTAGTAGTTGCTTCAGGAGCTGCAGTTTCTGTAGTTGCTGCTGCAATGGTGTCCTTTTTTTCTTCCTGTTTTGTTTCGCTACCGCATGATACAATTGTTGTGGCGGCTAATAAGAAAGCCAGGACGTTGATTGATGTTTTCATTTTTTTTGTTTTTGTTTATGTGTTGTATTCCTCCCGTCCGTAATGTTTAGGATTGAACGGTAACATTTTAAGTCAAAAACAAAGATATAAATTTTTCAATACCGAATTAATGACAAGCATCATTCTTTTGTCTGCTTTTTAGAAGGGGCTTTTTCTTTTTTAAACATTTCTTTCCCCAGGTTTTGTGCTGCCCTGAATTTCACGATCTTTTGAACGAGCACTAAAGGTATCGGTCGGTCCAGTGGAAACTGTATGGCGCCCTTTGAACATTTATAACCGGCCAGCTCAGCATCGAAAGCTACGATTCCCGCTGGCGCGGGATAAAACCCGATGTGTTTCTTATAGCCTGCAAAATGTACCAGGTTTCCGTTCAATACAAAAGTGGGCATTGCATATTTGATGGCTTCTTCTGCATCTGGCGCCGCTTTTCCGATTGCTTCACGAATGGCCTGCAATTTCAGTTGCACCGCTTCCGGGAAAGTGGCGATGTATCCGTCGATATCTTTAATGTCTGTATTCACCTTATATCTCAATTAAATTACGTCAAACTTTATTTGTACTTCCAATATAACTGTATATTGCGATAAAATCTCAAACACAAAATGAAAAAAAATCTATTAACGCTACTCCTGCTTTTCAGCACCATGCTGTACAGTTGTAAAAAAGATACTCCGGAGTATCTCATCAATCAGACAAACCTTGCACTCAATTTTGACGGGGAACATCAGTTTATGATTAAACAGGATGGAGACAACATCGATGCAACTGGCTTCAGCTGGACTTCCTCAGATCCTACGGTAGGGGTCATCAGTGCTGCAGGTCTGTTTTCCGGCCGTAAAATTGGAAAAACAACCATCAAGGCCAGCGGAAACGGCACAACACTTACTTCAGAGGTTACCATCAATCCTTACAGCAACCTTTGCAGGGAACCTTATACCGTATTCGGATCAAGTAAGGCTACTGTCAAAAGTAAAGAAACCCGCACAATTAGCGCAGAAATCGCAACAGGGATCGAATATCTTCCTGAAAATTCAAATTTCAGAGGTGTGGTTTATTTATTTGAAGCGGATAAGCTGACTTCTACAATCTTATTCCTCGGTTCCACACAAGCCCTGCTCAAAGAATCCGCTACTTTTCTTGCCGAACGGTACACTTATGAAGGCATCACCGAAGATGATGTCCTGGTCTTCTCCAGCAATACAGTGCTGGTGGGTCTGGGATACCATGCGGATCTTGGCTACCACGCAGTCTTTATCCCAAATACAACGAATGCAAAATCATCTATCAGCTCGATGATGAAAAACCGCATTGAAAGTATTCAAAAATTAAAAGCACGCTGATAACAACCCGGATTTAAAGACCTCATTGGTTAGAGAAAGATTAAAAAAATAAATAATAAACGTTATTTTAACGTTTATTATTTATTTTAGTGACCGTAACCAAATAACACACATATGAATGTCTTTAAACGGTCTGGGATTTTAATCCTCTATCTCCTGCTTTCTTTTGGCAGTACAGCCCAACGCAAAACAAAAAAAAATCCAGACAAAGGAATGGCCGCTTACCTGATGGTCTATTTCAAAGATGATACCCACGGCCTGTATATGGCTTTAAGTAAGGACGGCTATAGCTTTACAGACATCAATCATGCAAAACCGGTCATCGCCGGAGATACTATTGCTGAGCAAAAAGGCATCCGCGATCCTTATATTTACCGCGGTCCTGATGGCATGTTCTATATGGCCCTTACCGATCTGCACATTTATGGACAGCAAGCCGGTTACCGCGGCACCGAATGGGACCGCGACGGCAAAGCTTACGGCTGGGGAAACAACAATGGCCTTGTATTGATGAAAAGCCGCGACCTCATCCATTGGTCGCACCAGGTACTGCGTGTCGACAAAGCCTTTCCTGAACTGGCGGACATCGGTTGCGCCTGGGCGCCCGAGATCATCTATGATGAAAAAGCGAAAAAAATGATGATCTATTTTACCATGCGTTTTGGCAATGGTAAGAACAAGCTCTACTACGCTTACATGAACAAGGATTTCAGCGCTATGGAAAGTGTACCGAAACTGCTCTTTGAATATCCAAAAGATGTGTCTTATATCGATGCGGACATTACCCGGGTGGGCGACAAATTCCACATGTTTTACGTACCACATGACGGTACTGCAGGCATCAAACAGGCCGTATCTTCGTCCATCAATAAAGACTACCAGTACGACGAACGCTGGTACGATCCTGAAAAAGTAGGCTGCGAAGCCCCAACCATCTATAAACGCATTGGAGAAGATAAATGGGTGCTCATCTATGACATCTACCGCATCGACCCTCATAACTTCGGCTTTAGCGAAACATCAGATTTCGCCAATTTTACAAATCTGGGCCGCTTTAATGAAGGAGTGATGAAATCAACCAACTTCTCTTCCCCTAAACATTGTGCAGTGATCCACCTGACGAAAAAGGAGGCACAAAAACTGGCCAGTAAATGGAAACTCAACCTCAAATTCTAACCCAAACGCTCAACAGCATCATGAATAAAAAACTCAGTCTAACAATTGGCTTACTTTTGCTCCTGACCGCAGCAAATGGCTTTGCCCTCAACAAGAAATTTAAAAACGAACCAGATTCAGCATACCTCCTTGCTTATAACGTAAATGGTCTTCGCTTTGCGTGGAGCCTCGACCGCCAGAACTGGAAACCTATCGGGAATGATTATACCTATCTCAAATCTGATTACGGCCGCTGGGGAAGCGAAAAGAAAATGATCAGTCCTTCACTCATCCGTGGCAAAGATGGTCTCTGGGTTTGCATTTGGAGCCTGAATGACTATACCCACCAGTTTGCGACCGCCACATCAAAAGACCTCGTCAGCTGGACACCGCAGAGCTACCCCTACGTAGATAAAGGTAAAAATGTACTACGGCCTGTGATCAGTTACAACAGTACTACCAATGAATACACCATAACCTATGCCGATGCTGCAGGCAAATATTTCCAGACCAGAACCAGGGACCTCAGCACTTACGGACCTGTTTCAGAAGTTTCAGCTTCGGCCTATCGGGACCATAATGTGGTAGTAGTCCTTAACGGCAATACAAACGGCCAGGTACATCGCCTACCCTGGTCTGTATTTTCCGGATTACAAAAGGCTTATGAGTTACAGGATTATAAGGCAAGGCAAAATAGAGAGGTAGCAAAAGAAGACCCACTTCGATTTGCCAACCTGAAAAACCTGGATGCAAAAATCTCTTTCCAGCCTGCACAATCTAAAGCAATCAGCACGATGCTCACCGGCATATTTTTCGAGGACATTAACTATGCCGCAGATGGCGGACTGTATGCTGAACTCATACAAAACCGCGATTTTGAATATCACCCCAGTGAACGGGGTTTCGGCGATAAAAACTGGAACAGCAGCTACGCCTGGACACTCAAAGGTGAAAAAGCCAGCATGAAAATCGATACGGTCTCACCTGTACACCCCAATAATCAAAATTATGCACTGCTTGACCTTGCTCAGGCCGGAGCAGTGTTGTCTAACACGGGATTCGACGGTATTGCGGTAAAAAAAGGCGAAACCTACCTATTTACTGCATTTTTGAAACTCCTTGAGGGAAAAAACATACCCCTGGAAATCCGCTTAGTTAGCGAGAAACAAGGAGTTATCGCAAATTCAAAAACCGCTGCCGGATCTGCAAACTGGAAACAGGTACAGCTTGCGCTCATCGCCAAATCTGATGCAACAGATGCCCGACTGGAAATTCAAATTGGCAATTCCGGCCGACTTGGCGTCGATATGGTTTCCCTCTTCCCAAAAAATACGTTCAACAACCGAAAAAATGGGCTCAGGGCAGATCTCGCTAAGGCTATTGCCGAAATTAAACCTCGCTTTGTCCGCTTTCCCGGAGGCTGTCTTGCACATGGTGATGGCATCGACAACATCTACAACTGGAAAAATTCCATTGGCCCATTAGAATCGCGCAAACCTGACCGTAACCTTTGGGGATACCACCAGACTATGGGACTGGGGTATTACGAATATTTTCAATTTTGTGAAGACATTGGTGCACAGCCTGTTCCCGTAGTGGCGGCTGGCGTACCCTGTCAAAATTCACACACCGGCGGAGGTGGCCAGCAGGGTGGAATTCCTTTGTCTGAAATGGACGAATATATCCAGGACATTATTGATCTTATAGAATACGCCAATGGCGGCATCAATACCAAATGGGGTAAAAAACGCGCGGAAGCCGGTCACCCCAAACCATTCAATCTGAAATACATTGGTATAGGCAACGAAGACCTCATCTCAGAAGTATTTGAAGAACGCTTTGCCATGATCTATAAAGCTGTTCAGAAAGCCCATCCGGAGATTACCATCATTGGCACTGCAGGTCCATTTTTTGAAGGCAGCGATTACGAAGCCGGATGGCGGATTGCCTCTGAGCTGAAAGTACCCATCATCGACGAGCATTATTACCAGTCACCGGGATGGTTTATCCACAATCAGGATTTCTACGACCGATACGACCGGAACAAATCCAAAGTATACCTGGGTGAATATGCGGCAAGTCTGCCAGGAGGAAAAAAGACCAACCTCGAGACTTCACTATCAGAAGCCTTATACCTTACCTCACTGGAGCGCAATGGCGATGTGGTAAGCATGGCTTCCTACGCTCCCCTTCTGGCAAAAGAAGGTCACACCCAATGGAATCCGGACCTGATTTACTTTACCAATAGTGAGATGAGGCCAACCATAGGCTATTTTGTACAGCAATTATATGGGCAGAATGCCGGCGACCAATACATTCCTTCAGCGGTAGGTCTTTCGGATAACCAGGAAGCCATACGAAAACGAATTGCCTGTTCAATGGTTAAAGACAGCAAAAGCAATGAGCTGATTATTAAATTGGTTAATATGCTTCCAATTGCAGTAAATTCAAACCTCGACCTCGCTTCGCTGGCTATCGCCGGTACTAGTGCAGACCGAACTGTATTATCCGGAAATCCTGAGGATAAAAATGCCCTGCCAGTAAGGAGCAAAATTCAACTGGATGCCCAAAGTAAGTTGGAGCTGCCAGCCTATTCCTTTACGGTGTTGAGGTTTAAAGCCAGGTAATTCAGGATCTTTATGCGGGCAACCTGTGGATTGCATGGTGCTGGATCTCTACTACGGTTTAAATGAATATCTCCTTCGTATCTGCTCCGCTTGAAAGCCTGGCGGATACGAAGGAGAATTGACCTGGAGAATATATTGATGACAAAGTCCCTGCAATGCAGAATTGGCTCATGAATCATCCTAAGCGTGAGATGGAAGAAAAATTGTGCCGGCAATGCTATTATTCTTAAATTTCCTGTGTCAATGTCCTGAAGGTTTACAAAAGACAAAAGAAAAGAGATGAATCAAAATACAAAACAGCTCTCAGCAGCACAAGCCGAAGAATTGCTTAAAATCCTGAAAAATCGTTTTGAGCAAAATATGAACCGCCACACAGGGATGGAATGGGTAAAAGTACAAGCCAAACTGGAAGCCAGCCCCAGTAAGCTCTGGTCTCTGGATGATATGGAAAGTACCGGAGGTGAACCCGACGTAGTTGCCTATGATCAAAAAGCAGACGAGTATACTTTCTTCGACTGTGCAGCCGAAAGTCCGAAAGGACGAAGGAGCATTTGCTACGATCATCAGGCTTTGGAGGCCAGAAAAGAACACAAGCCGAAGGACAGCGCCATCAATATGGCTTCAGATATGGGTGTGGCTATCTTAACTGAAGCACAATACCGCTACTTACAGGACTTGGGAAATTTCGATACCAAGACCTCAAGCTGGATAGAAACACCTGCAGAAATCCGAAAACTCGGAGGCGCCATCTTTGCGGACCGTCGCTACAACAAGGTCTTCGTTTACCACAACGGTGCAGAATCTTATTATGCTGCCAGGGCGTTCCGGGCTTCGTTAAAGGTTTAAGGCTGAACATAGCAGCTTTCCACAAGCGCTCGGCCAAGCCCGGGCGATCGGAATATTTAGCCACCAATACCTGGAAAGCTTGTGACAAATGGTTCAATTTATTTCAGTACTTCTTTCAGGAACAATAAGGTATGTTGCCAGGCGCGTTTGGCCATTACCGGATTGTAATCTGCAGATTTAGGATCAGTAAAGGTATGCTTACTGTGCGCATAGGTAAGGATCTGCCAGTCGGCCTTCGCTTCGTTCATTTCTGCCACCAGGGCAGTAAGGTCTTCGGGCTTAACACCTGCATCATCAGCAGGATGTTCGACAAGAATTTTAGTAGGTAAAGGACCATTGGGGCGGTCAGCTGCCTTCGCAAGTCCGCCATGTATACACACCACTCCTTGTACCGGTAAACCTGCTCTTGCAGTTTCCAAAGCACCGGTACCACCGAAACAATAGCCGATTACCGCCAGTTTTTCTGGCAAGGCACCAGCTTTTTTTAGCTGCTCCAGGGCGAGTGCAATGCGGTGCTGATAGGCTTTATAGTCTTGTTTATACTGACCGGCTAGCTTTGAGGCCGACGCATTGTCTGCAGGGCTGTTACCTTCTCCATATATATCGGCTACAAAGGCGATATAACCTTGTTTTTCCAAATCCAGGGCAGCTGTTTTAGCTTCTTCATCCGCACCTTTCCATGCAGGCAGGATCAGCACGCCCGGCAATTTCTTTCCCGAATTGGCGGTAACCAGTCCTTTTAATTTTTGTGCGCCGTCTGAATAGTCTACAGTCTTCAGGTTTTGGGCCGAAGCGCCAAGTCCGGCACTGAGCATGATCGCAGTAAGGATGAGGTGTTTCATAGAATTACGCTATTTTTTTGAATGTTATTTTACTGTTGTTTGACTTCTATAGGACGAATAAATATCCGTTTTTGTTTGTCAAAAAATGCTATTGGCTTCAGATTTTTTTAACGGTATGCTTTAACAAATTACCAAATTCCGCGATATACCGGAATTCAGTCATAAATTAATCAGGGACGTTCAAATATAGACTGCCACCAAGCTAATATCCATAAGGAAAAAAGCTATAATCAATAGTTGTTAAATTCAGTAAAATTTAAATCTATGAAATCAATTGACAATCTATCGAAATTCGCTTTGGAGAAAAGCGAAGAGCAGGGTGTAGCCGGCGGCTTCAATCCTCTAGGTCCTATTACATTTACGTTCGAGCCTGTACAGGGCGGCGAGACTGGTGGTACTTTCCATTGGTATTTAGCAGGGACCCACTATGCATCTACTTATATTTTACCGGAGCATAACTGGGTGTACACGAGCAGCTATTTATAGGATGCTATAATTTATATGTTCTGTCGACCGGATCAACAGTCGACAGAACATAATTTGATGACTAACCGTTATTTTGATACCTCAATACGCTCCTCAACTGATTCATGATCCTTTCGGCCAGACTCATTTTTTCGGTCACGATAGATGCCTGCCCTGTCAGTTCTTTATCAAATGAAATCACCTTCCCGTAGGACGTTTTTAATCCGGCCGGGAGCACTACTTCCAAATAGTATTTACCATCTTCATCCGGCGTAAAGGATAAGGATTTTACTACACCTCTTGCCATTCCAAATTCCTGGTACCTGTAATTGTCCAGCTTGATCAGTACATTTTGATCAGGTTTTATTTTTCCCTGATTTTGTGCAGCGATATGCATTTGACCGATGATCTTGTTCCTGTTGTCAGGCAGGATGCTCAGCAATGTTGTCCCTGCCTTAACAAACTGGTTAGGACTTAGAAACTTTAAATAGCTAACCCTCCCGTTGATGTCCGATTTTATCACATAAGCCCTTTCCCACTGGCGAATAGACTTGCGTAGTCTTTCAAGCATCAGCATACTTCCTGTTGCAAAGGTTGTCCGGTCTTTAGATTTGTTAATTTGCCCTTTATTGATCTGATTTTTAAAACCAAGGATGCTTTCTTCCATCTGCGCCAGCGACAATTGAACATTTTTGAAATTCTTCCTTTGCTCCAATAATTTCATTTTTTCATTTTCAAGCTCGAGGGTTGAGATCACTCCCCGGGATTTCAAATGCTCCGAACGCTTATAGTTATTTTCTGTCAATTGAAGTTTATCTTCTTCCAATCTATATTGTTGTTTCATGATCACCACCCTATTTTCATAATCACGTATGTTGCGGCCAGCCATGACTCCTTCCGCATCATAGGGCTTCAAAGTGGAGAAAAGCAGTTCCTCCTGTATCGCCTTTGCAAAGGCAGTGTAGTCTTCCTGTATTTCACCTAACTTAAAAGCGGCGGCCACATTGACCGGGAAGTTCCGCATCCGATCCGGAGTCAGGGTATCTACAAGTCTTTTGAGCTGCATCACATCTTTGTAATCCGCATTGGATTCCAGCAACAGTATAACCTGATCCTTTTTAACTTCAGATTGGTCCTGCACAAATATCTTTTCGATCTTGGAATTGACCGTGGCTTCTAATTTTTCCGGTGGATTCAGCGAAGTGATCACAATGGGCGCGTCAACAAATTCCGGATATTTGATGATGCAAGCCAGGAAAAACAACATCAGGACGATCAGACAAATGACCGTACTGCCCCAGCGGATCAGCCAGTGCGGGGGATTTTCCAAGACTTCATTGACCTGCTCAGAACGCAGATTAATCTGATCCAATTTATTTCTTCTAGTTTCCAAGTTCCAATTGATTTTTTACCAAACGGTAGTATTCCCCTTTTTTTGCTACCAGTGCATCGTGCGTGCCTTCCTCTACCACTTTACCTTTTTCCAAAACGATTATTTTATCGGCATTCTTAACTGTAGAAAGTCGGTGCGCGATGATCACAGCAGTCTTTCCTGTTAAAAATTGGTTCAGGTTATCCGTAATTTTTTTCTCGGTATTGGCATCCAGTGCACTGGTCGCCTCGTCGAAAAACACAAAGCCCGGCGATTTATAGATCGCCCTGGCGATCAGCATGCGCTGACGCTGACCGCCGCTCAAGCCCATCCCCTCATACCCGATTTTTGTATTGTAACTTAGCGGTAGGGATTCAATAAAATCCTTGATATCGGCAAGCTCAACAGCCTGTCTGAGTTTGCTTCTATCCACGAAATCTTCTCCGAAGGCAATATTGTTGGCCACGCTCTCATTAAAGATATATCCATCCTGCATCACCACGCCAAAGTTTTTCCTCCAGGTATGGACCGAAAGGTGTTTTAAATCTGCAGACCCGATCCTGATGGTACCGCTGTCGGCATCGTAAAATTTCGTCAAAAGCTTAAGTAGTGTCGTCTTTCCACTCCCACTGGCTCCTACGATAGCCGTTGTTTTTTGATGTGGAATCGACACATTTAAGTGTTCGAATACAGGTAGTTCAGCACCTACATAACGAAAAGATACATCGGTTAGCTGGATATCACCTGCAGGAATTTCAGTTAAAAGATCACCATCCAGACTTTCTTCGTCGTCTTTTTCATGGATTTCATTCAGCCTTTCCAGTGCTATTTTTGCATCCTGGGACTGGCGGATGAAGTTGACGAGCTGGATAAGCGGTGCATTCAGCTGGCCTATGATATATTGCACAGACAACATCATCCCTAAGGTGAGCTGACCGTCAATGACCAGACTTGCCGCAGCAAAACTGATGAATATATCTTTGAGCTGGCTAATGACATTTCCACCTATGGTCTGTACCTGCTCCAATTTGAGCGCTTTGATCTTGATGCGGAATACTTTGATCTGCGTACCCTCCCACTGCCATCTTTTGTAGTTTTCGGCATTGTTCACTTTGATCTCCTGCATGCCGTTGATGAGTTCCATAACCTGCCCCTGTTCCTCGGCCAGTTGGGAAAATTGTTTATAGTCCAGCTCTCTTCTTTTTCTAAGAAAAAAAAGAATCCATCCGACATAAAACAGTGCCCCGATAAAGAAGATCAAAAACAACTTATAGTCGTAAAACAGCAATACCGCACCGAAGACTAAAAAATTAATTAGTGAGAACAGCGTCTGAAGCGAATTGGTAGTGAGTAACTGTTCGATGCGGGAGTGATCGGAAATACGCTGCATGATATCTGCCGTAACCCGCGTATCAAAATAGCGTATGGGCAAGCGCATCAGTTTGATGAAAAAATCCGACACGATCGAGATATTGATCCTCGATGAGAGGTGCAGCAAAATCCAGGCGCGTATGACTTCAATACCCGTTTGTCCCAAATACAGCATGACCTGCGCAAAGAGCACCAGGTAAATGAACTGCAGGTCCTGGTTTTGAATCCCGATATCCACGATACTTTGTGTCAAAAAAGGGAAAACCAGTGCCAGTAGACTTCCACCAAGCAAACCAATGGTCAGTTGCAGTACAAATTTTTTGTACTTGGCAAGGTAGTGCCGCAAATAATTGAAGATGGAATATTTTTTTTCCGACTGATCCTCCTGCTCCTGAAAGCCAGGCGTGGTTTCCAATAACAGTACAATACCTTCTCTTGTATCTTCATGAGCCCCTTTACCGATCCAGCAATCGATAAACTCCTGCTTATTGTATGTCAGCAGACCAAAGCTTGGGTCAGAAATGTATATTTTATAGTCACCCCCACGCTTTTCGATCTTGTACAACACCACATAATGCTGGTTCATCCAAAAGAGAATACATGGCATAGGAGCATCCTCGAAAAGCGTCTTAAAATCGACCTTTACGGAAAGCGTTTTGAATCCTATCGATTCGGCTGCCCGGCTCAGTCCCATCAATCTTGAGCCTTCCCGTGTAGTTTCGGTCAGGTTGCGGAGACTTTGCAAAGAGATCACCTTCCCGTAATATTTACTGATTATCCGGAGGCAGGTGGGACCACAGTCCTTTGAGTCTGGCTGTATATAGGAAGGAAATTTACGCATTGCTTATGTATTTCATTTTATCAGCACAATCCATCTATAAACTGTATGATCGTTTCCCGCTTGCGACTGGATACCGGGATCATTTTGCCATCCTTCATTTCTATCTGCCCGTCTTTGTAATATTTGTGGATGTAAAGAGAATTGATCAGGTAAGACTGATGGCATCGGATAAATTGGGTATCGGCCAGCATTGCTTCGTAATGTTTGATGACTTTGGATACCATCAGGCTTACACCTTCCTTCAGGAAAAAGGTAGTATAGCCCTTGTCGCTGAAACAATACAGGATATCGTCGACATCGACGATCTGCGTAAATTCAAATGTTTTCAGGGCAATCTTCCGAGCTTTTGAAGGATGCTTAATGTGGTGTTCAGCGATCTGAAGCTGCGTCTGGTTGAATTTGAAATCGTTGGACCTGCGGTAGCATTTTTCCATGATCTCTGTGAGCTGTACCGGTTCTATGGGTTTGACCAGGTACCCGATAGCCCCCAGATTGAGTGCCTCTATGGCATACTGGTCATAAGCCGTAATGAATATGATATTGACATCAAGATTCAGACTGGCCAGCAATTCAAGGCTCAGTCCATCTTTTAACTGTATATCCGAAAGGATTACATCAGGCATCATCTGCTCAATGTCGGACCTGCCTTTTCCAATTTCGGTGGAGTGCCCCAATAGCGTGACATAAGGAATGTTTTCCAGGATGGACCATAGGTACCGGACGATGTTCAACTCGTCTTCCAAAATGTATATTTTCAGCATGCTCTGTTAATCAAAGTTCAGCATCATTGGAATGTATATTTCGACTTTGTAGCCGCTGCCATCCGGATTATGATTCGGTTGTATGCTCATTCCGGCACGCTTGTCCTCATTACCAAATAACAGCTCTATCCTTTCTTTCGTGATCTGCTGGGATATTGATTCTTTCTTTCTATTCATTTGCTTGCCTTTTTGAAGTCCGGCGCCATTATCAATGACCTCGATATGTAATGAATTGTTTTTTTCCGAAACGAATATTTCCAAAATACCCTTACGGCTGATGTTTTTGAGACCATGTTCAATAGCATTCTCCACAAAAGGCTGCACAAGCATTGGTGGAATCAGGATATTGTCCAAATCCAGTTCTCCCGTTTCAATCCTGATGTCAAAGGCATCGTTATAGCGCATCTGCTGGAGTGCAATATAGTTCTCGAGATTTTTCACCTCCTGGTCCAGGGTAATAAAGTCATGCCTGTTCAATTCGAGCATGTCCCTGATGACCCTGGTCATCCGCACCAGATATTGATTTGCTTCCGTCTTTTTGTTGTCGCTGATGAGCCCCTGCAGATTAGAGATTGCGTTGTAGATAAAGTGAGGGTTCAATTGGTTCTGACGGAATTTCTGTTCCAGTAAGAGCTGTTTGTTCTGTATCAAAAGCTTATCATTTTCAACCTTTAACAGCTTTTGCTTGCTCGCTTTCAGGGATACAATTAAAATAAATACTGCAAATAAGATGAGGATCGCAAAGATCCAGCGCTGTTGTATCAAGAGTTTTTCATTCAATGCATTGTTGCTCTTCAATGTCTTTATGAACTGATCTTTCTTTTTTGCTTCGTATTTTTGTTCAATTTCCGCGATAGCCTCCTTTTGCATGAGTTCAGTACCTACCTTGTACGCGTCGAACTGCTTTTCCTTTGCCTCATATGCCTTTTGATAGTCTTTTTTGAGGGCATAGGCCTCACTCAAATTTTCGTAAAGCCGGGTACGGTCCACACTTTTTTTCGCTTTTGCATTTTCCCACTTTATTCCGGCCTCCAAATAAGCTATCGCTGAGTCTGGTTGTTTGTTTTTAATGAACACCATTGCCATATTATTGAACAAATCAAATTCCAGCCGATCCTGACTTCTCAGGTAATTGAAATACGCCCGTTGCTTTTCTACAGCTTTAGCAAACTGACCGGTTTCCAGGAGCCACTGGGCTTCAAACTCCTCCGATCTCATGATCGCAAGCGTATCTTTGAGCGCAAAAGCCAGCGTTTTACAGCTATCCAGGTACCGCTTGCTATCGGCTTTGTTTTCCATTTTTAACGCCAGCATAAAACGGATATCATAATACATCTGCTTAAAACGTAGATGTGCGGCATAGGGATAGTGTGCTTTGAATTGCTCCATATACCTGAGGGAACTTTCAGGGTCGCCATTTCTGTAATAGATCATGGCCAGTTTATCTTCATACAGGTATAAAAAGGCAGAATTTAGCCGCTCCGCCTCATTTCTCCCCTTGATGAAATCTGCCAGCAGCCCAGCCGTATTGATATCTGCATATTGCGTTTTCTCCCTTAATATCAAAAATTGCTGCAGACACCATTCCTCGACACGATCTTTAGCGATCTTGAATTCTGCAATATTGATCGCTGAATCTGTTTTTCTGTCTACTCCTTTAAAAACCTTAAGCGCACAGTAATAGAAGTTACTTTTATAATTGGCCTGCTGTTCATATTGCCGTAAGAGTTTGTCGGTCGCTGCAGACCATGTTTTTTCAGATTGAATGGGTTTACGGCGGATGGCGTTCATGACCGCAGTGTCGGGTATGACATCACTTTCCAGCTGTTTTGTGGACTCAGGTTTGGGTTGGCACCCCTGCCATATGATAAAACACAAACACCAGATAATTATGGCGTACCAATGCTTCGTATACAGTAATCTTCTATTGTTCATTTGATCTTAAATCTGCCGGCAGGTCAATTTCGTCCGGCCCACAAAAATAGCTTTTTCCTAAAATTACATTAACCCAACACCATTAACATGCACGACTACCCGAAATACACGGATAGTCGTACAGGAGAGAGAGATTGCTCAATTTACGCGATTGCAATAATGCCGGAAAGCTAGAAAGGCACTATCTCTCGTATCCGAATAAAATCACGTTAGCAGAAAGCGTTCTCTGGCGTTTCAGCCAACCATCCAAATACCTGACATCGTATACATTGCCGCTTCTGTCATTGGTCCATTTCATACCACCTTGCACACCATTCATCTCTTCGTTAGAAAGGATGGTTGCTTTTTCTTTTAACATTTCTAAATTTTTCATATGGATATTTTTTTGATGTATTCTAAGATAATCATATTTCAGACCAGCTTTTTTACGGATCCATATTCGCCTAAGTTGGGTAACTATTCGTCCGATTCGACCTAATATCATCACCTGATCTTATTTTCGATAAATTTATTATGGCGGCTAAATTGAATAACAATCGTTTTTATGTCCTCTTTATATAGCGTTCTATTTTGACCGCACCGTGGGAATTTCATGTGGCGATGATATTTTCGCACGTTTTTCGCACAAGAGCATGTTTTAATTGGGATAAGAGCATGACGTATACAAAAAAAGCCTTCCAACATTGTTGAAAGGCTTTTTTCAGTGGAGAATAGCGGAGTCGAACCGCTGACCTCTTGCCTGCCAGGCAAGCGCTCTAGCCAGCTGAGCTAATCCCCCCTGTGGCTATCGGCAACCCTAGGATTACCGGAGTGGGGCAAAAGTAAACAATTTTAGAAACCCTGCAAATTAAATGTTGAAATAGTATGCGAAAGCACTATTCCTCAAAACTTTCTATTTTTTCATATTTGTAGGCCTGCATTCTTCCGCTGGCCTTATATATGCTGTCTTGTTGCTTATCTTTCCTGTATTCTGTTAAAATAACATAATCTGTACTCAAATAAACCGCGTCCGTATTCCCTGTAACCTTTGGATCTCTTGAAAAAAAAACTGCCGGCTCATCTCTTTGTACCCGGGCCCTGTACAAATCTCTTTTCCACTTATAAAGTTTAGTGTCATCATCACTGTTTTTTTTACAGCCAAATGCGACAATCATCAGCAGGAGTATCAGAAGATTCTTAGTCATATCATTTCTTTTCCTGAAAAGAATAAAAAAAATCAATACAGACAAATTTCCGCTCAACATTTAACATAAATTAACTGAATTGAGCACCATTAATCCTTTTGACGATTCAGAATCAAGTAAAAACTCATATATGCCAGATTGGGGCGTAATTAAGTTACCTTTAGCATTTACAGCAATTTTTTTTTATGAACTACGAAGAATATTACAATTCGCTATTGGGCGAGTTGACAAGGGCAACAACCGTGTTGAAGGACTACAGCGACTTAGAAGATTATTTTGCCGGTTCTTCCAGGAATAAAGTGACTTATGAAGCTTATGTTCTCAGCTCGATGCCTATAGGAATTTCCGACATTGTGTACATCATCACCTCCGGTCCTATCTCCATCAAATTTGACACAGTGCTGCACAATACTTTAAAAAACAACAACAGACTGGCCTTTACAAAGGGTGTACTGAAGTTATTTCAGGACGAGAAAACACAGATCTTGAGTATCTTCAAGACCTTGGTAGAGATCTCCAGTGAGATGCAATTGACCACATTGCTTAGCGACATTGGCAACGACCTCACAAAAAATGAATACAGACTAAGTCGCCTGAAAGATTTAATGCGTAGGCAAGACTGATAAAAAACCACGTTCAGGACACCGTAGACGCCGATGTCGTAAATATGTCGTAAACTTGTCGTAAGCAAAAATAGATTGGGAGTAATATATTTGCTCCCAATCAATACAGCAGCTATGAAACATAACGACCTCGCCAAAAAGGTAAAAGAGCTTAGAACCAAAAAAGGATATAGCCAGGAAGAACTGGCTGAACAGGCACAGCTCAACCTGCGAACCATCCAAAGAATTGAAGCCGGAAAGACGGAGCCCCGTGGTGATACACTTAAACGATTAGCGCTGGCCCTCGATGTTGCTGCCGACGAACTGATCAACTGGACTGAACAGGAAGACAATAGCTTTTTGGTATTACTGAACCTTTCGGGCCTAACTTTTATCGCCTTTCCCCTATTCGGTATATTTATCCCGCTGGCGCTTTGGATCATGAGAAGGGAAAAGGTAAGGCATGTACGTGAGGTTGGCAGGAAACTGATCAACTTCCAGATCACCATGTGCATCCTTGGCTATGGAAGCCTCATGGCTTTCTTCATCATGAAAATAACACATACCTCTTTCACTATCTTTGAGATGCTGCCCTCCATACCCGGATTTAATCTAAGCGGGGAATTTGTGCTTGTGCTGTTCATTATTTTTTATGCCTTCAACATCCTGGTCTTCATTTTCAACAGCATCCGGAGTTATCATGGAAAGCAGGTAATCTATCAGCCCGCGATACCATTTTTGAGATAAAAAAGGGGCATTTTTGTATGCCCCTTTAATGTTTAGATTTAAGCCAGCAAATGCGGGCGCTCTTTGTATACTTTCCAAAGGAATTCTCCAAAGATCGTATTGGCCCAGGCAAACCATGACCTTGTAAAATCTTTCGGATTGTCCTGATTGAATGACTCGTGCATAAATCCGGTATCTCCGTGCGACTTCTGTAAAATTTGCAGGCAAGATTTGATCTCGGCTTCGCTGCTGCTGGTCAGTCCCTGCATCACAACAGCGATTGGCCAGATTTTGTCAGCTCCTGTATGCGGACTTCCAATTCCCTTACCTCCTTTTCCCTGGAAATAAAAAGGGTTCTCCGTAGAAAGGATCAGTTTGCGGGTGTTGATGTAAACCGGGTCATTTGGCTTAACGGCGCCCAGGTAAGGCAAAGCCAATAAGCTTGGTACGTTGGCATCATCCATGATGTTGAAACTGCCATAACCATTTACTTCAAAGGCATAGACTTTTCCAAACTGAGGATGGCTTACAATCGCATGCTTCTGGATGGCATTTTCTACCTCTGTGGCCAGTGCTTTGCATTCTGCTACCAAAGCTGTGTCTTTATGCACCGCTGTAAGAATCTCCGCAGCTTGTCTGAGGCTCACTACGGCAAAGAAGTTGGAAGGAATCAGGAAATTATAGATCGTGGCGTCATCACTCGGACGGAAGGCCGAACAGATCAAGCCAACAGGTTTGGTTGGATAACCGTATCCGCTCATGGGCGTAGTGTCTGTAGCAAACATCGTCTCGCGTTGGAAATGATACGGCCCGCGTCCTTCTTTACGTTGCTGTTCCTTGAAAGTTTTTACGATCAGGGCAATGGCTTCTCGCCAGGTCGCATCGAATGGACTGGTATCACCTGTGAGCTTCCAGTACTGGTAGCTCAAACGGATGGGATAGCATAGGGAATCGATCTCCCACTTCCTTTCGTGGATGCCCGGCTTCATATCTGTTTTATCTGTTTTCCACTCGCCTACTTTGTTCGGATCACCATAAAATGCATTTGCATAAGGATCTTTCAGGATACTTTTTACCTGGTGGTTCACTACACCTGCGATCAGGCTCTGCAGCTTCTTATCTCCTTTTACAAGCGGAAGGTAAGGTGTCACCTGAGCTGTACTGTCGCGCAGCCACATCGCATCGATGTCGCCGGTAATCACGTAGGTATCTGGCTTACCGTTGTTCTCCGTGTACGTCACGGTGGTATCCAGCGTATTCGGGAAGCAATTTTCGAATAGCCAGGCCAGCTCTTTGTTCTTTACGTTTTTGTGGAATTCGGCAATGGCGCTTTCCACAGCTGTACTCTGAAAATGTCTCTTTGATGCGGCAACTCTCACTACCGGAAAATCGGGCGCCGCGGCAAATGACACCTTATTGGCCATCAGTCCGGCTGCTAAAAGCCCTGTGTTTTGTAAAAAGATTCTTCTTTTCATTAGTTTAATTTGTTTTTAAAAGGCAACGTAATCCCTCATTTCTGCTGGATTGCGCATCTGCTATTTGGTTAAAGAAAAAGGTCTGTCTTCCAGGGATAATCCCCTCTTCTCATTGGGTTTGCTACTCATGGTCAATTTCAAGGTACCTCCTTTGACCAGATCACTGTGGTTCAGGAAGTTTTTGGTATAAACTTTTCCGTTCAAGGATGCCGACTGGATGTACACATTGTCTTTTGTATTGGCTGCTGCATCAATCACGAACTTTTTACCATTCTCTAAATTAATGGTTATTTTCTTAAACATTGGACTTCCCATCACATATTCTCCTGTGCCTGGGGTCACACTGTAAAATCCTAATGCACTCAACACATACCAGGAAGAAGTCTGGCCCTGATCTTCATCTCCGGGATATCCATTTTCTGTAGCGTCGTACAATTTGGTCATGACGTTACGTGCATGGAACTGGGATTTCCACGGTTGGCCCGCATAGTTATACAGGTAGACCATGTGCTGGATAGGCTGATTTCCGTGAGCATACTGCCCCATGTTTGCCATCACCATTTCGGTCATTTCGTGGATCATACCGCCGTAGGTACCTACTTTTACTTTATTTGGCTCGGAGAAGACCGAATCCAGCTTGGCGTTGAAGTTTTTCTCGCCGCCCATCAGGTTGATCAGCCCTTTGGTATCCTGAAATACCGACCAGTGGTAATGCCATGCATTGCCCTCGGTAAAGGGGCCTCCCCATTCAATAGGGTCAAAATTTTTGGTCCATTGCCCGTCGATTCCTTTGCCCCTCATGAACCTGGTAGATGGATCGTACACATTCTTGTAATTGTACATCGGCTTCTCGAAAATGTCCATGTACTTTTTATTGTCGGTCAGTCTGGCCAACTCATAGCCACAATAGTCATCGTAAGCATATTCCAGTGTTTTGGCAGTAGATTCCCTGTATTTTGGATAAGGTACATAACCCAATTCATTGTATTCTTTTACACCGTCGCGACCGTTAGCTGGTCCCCATGGACCTTTGTTCATGGCTTCATGATGATAAGCTGCCAAAGCCTCATTGGGATCGAAAGTACGGAGCCCTTTTGCCCAGGCATCTGTAAACAGAGAGATGGCATGGTTACCGATCATACTTCCAGCCTCACTTGGGAAGGACCAGGAAGGCAACCACCCGCATTGCTTGTAGGCATCGATCATGGAGGCTACATAGCGACCGTGCATCTCAGGATGCACCAATGCATTTAAAGGAAACTGTGCGCGGAAAGTATCCCAGAAACCAGTATCCGTGTAAATGTATCCTGCGTGCACCTGCCCGTCATATGGACTAAAGTAATAAGGTTTTCCATCCGGTCCGATTTCGTAGAACTTCCTGGAGAAGAGGCTGGCCCTGAAGAAGCAGGAATAGAAGGTCTCCATATCTGCTTTTGATCCGCCTTCTACCTGGATCTTAGCCAATGACTTGTTCCATACCGCTGCTGCTTTGGCTTTGGTCTGTTCCAGGGTTTTGTCTGCGCCCAGTTCAGTTTTCAGGTTCAGTTCGGCCTGGTCCATGCTGATGTAAGAAGAAGCGGTTTTGACCTGTACTTTAGCTCCTGCCGCAAATTCAATGTAAGCACCTCTGCCACGGCCCTCTGCACTGAGGGAATCCGCAGCGATGACATTGTTTCTGTTTTGCCAGGTTCCATAAGATTTGAAAGGCTGATCAAACTGGATGACGAAATAGCTTTTCCAGTTGTTCCGGAAACCTTCTCCATTGCTTACCCAACCGGTGATTTTGTTTTCCTTAGAATGGATCTGAACGCCGCTGGTCCGATTGTAACCATCTAAAACCAGGTAGCTCTTTTCTCCTTTCGGATAAGTAAACCGGAGGTGTGCACCACGCTCTGAAGGAGATATTTCTGTCGTAATTTTATTATCAAATTGTACTTTATAATAGTTAGGCTTTGCCACTTCGTTGGCATGACTGAATTTAGCTTCACGTTTGTTTTCGTCTACGACAAGCGTTGACATCGGCATAAAAGAGAACACGGCATAATCCCTGGTCCATGAACTGCATTGGTGCGCCTGTTGAAATCCGCGGATGTGTTCTTTGAAATACTGGTATTTCCAGCCGTCGCCATTGCGGCCGGTCTGCGGGGTCCAGGTATGCATTCCGAAAGGCAATGCGGTAGTTGGATAGGTATTGCCACGGGTGAGTTCATGTTTGGAATTGGTACCCTGGAGTGTATTGACATACTGTACCAGGTCCTTTTCCTGTGCCTGCGCGGTTCCTAACAACAGCGCTAGTGTAAATGGAATTAATCTTCGTTTCATGTGTTTGTGTTTGGTTCCTTATGACCTAAATAAGGGGTTTGTTATTTGGTTTAAAACGTTTTAGTATCCCAATAATAGGAAAATAAAATCATTTATAAAAAAGAAAGGTGATTGTAATGAAACAATCACCTTTCGGAAATCCGTTAGGATTTTTTTATTGTGGGTAACCTGGGTTTTGGGTAAGATTTGCATTCAAGCCTCGCTGTATTTGAGGAATCGCAAACAATGAACGATAAGTTTGGCTTGGTTGATGATCCCACCAAGTGGTTGTCGTAAATTTATTCCAACGGATCAAATCTTGTCTTCTCCATCCTTCAAAGATGAACTCTTTACCACGTTCGTCGAGTAATGCGTCTAGCGTTAGCGAGCTTGTTGTAAAAGCCGCAGCTGCCCTATCTGCCTGCGCGAAAGCACGTTCCCTGGATTGGTTGATCAAAGCTACAGCATCAGCAGTAGCAGTACCGCCTGCTTTACGCATCAAGGCTTCCGCTTTAGCAAAGTAGACCCAGGTAAGACGATAAACGTTCCAGTCAGTATTGTTGTAGTTATTGTTTATCGGCGTTCCATCGAATCCGACAACCTGATTGCCCAATTTGTATTTATTGAATCGGACGCCACTATTTTCCTCCCCTTCGCTCATATTGGAAACAGTTGATCCAGATTTATTTTTTCTGATGTTATCAACAAACGAAAGAGGTTGGTCACGATACTCTTCAGATCCCGTGACAGGCTGGTTTGTAGCAAAATTCAACTGCGGACCTTCCAACAACCATTGAGTCTTTCTTAAGTCGTTATTTGCGAATTTGGTGTAAACACCAGGTATAAGAACTATACCATCATTCCCATTTCTACCTCCTCCATAAATTTCACGTTGTTTAAAATGATAGAATTCGCTAGGCCATGATGGCTGGAAATTAGCGGTTGTAAAATCGTACACGATTGAGAAAATAGCTTCCTTAGATAAATGATTGTCAGGCTTAAATTGGTCAGTAATGTTAGGATCTAAAGCCATCGAACCATTTTGCCCGCCACCTTGACCATTGATCAATGCATCTGCAGCAGCGATACAATCGTCCCAACGCGGTGTTCCGGTCCAAACTTCGGCATTCAGATACAGTTCTACTAACATCGCATATCCACCCGCTTGCGTCATGCGACCTTTCATTGATTGTGTCAATTTCGGCGCTGCCTGAATATTCTCTTTTATTTCTTTTTCAATAATATCGAACATTTCTTTTCTAGGAGTAGTATTAGGTCTCTCTGGCTCCCCAACCTTAAAAGCATAAGGAATATTTCCCCAAAGATCCATAGCTCTCAATAAGTGAAAAGCTCTGAATAATTTCAATTCAGCGATATAACTAGCTTTTTCCACTTCAGTAATCCCCATAGCCGAAGCCTCACGCATTCCAATTTGCTCTATTGGAAAATTACAGTATCCCAGACCTGTAAACATTAAAACCCACGCCCCATTTAAGCCAGCCTCATCCACAGTCCAAGTGTGGTAATGCAACCTTTTCCACTTACCTCCATCTTCACCATGTGGCCCTTTAGTTGGCCAGGCCAACTGGTCAGCAGAAAGTTCTGATGCCCGCCACCAATTGTCTTGCCCTGAGGGAGTAACCCAGGCATTTGCGTGGGTGTATGGCCTTAAAACTGCTGACGAAACTTCAGATTTATTCTTAAAGAACTCATCCGCCACGATAAGACTGTACGCATTTTCGTCTAGTTTGGTACATGCATTGGTCAAGGAAAGAGCCCCAACCAATACGCTATATAATAAATATTTACTTTTCATTACTATCTAATTAAAATCCAACGTTAACACCAATTAAGAAAGAGCGGGTACTTGGATAAGGCCCGCGAGTATCGATACCAAGCACCTTACCGTTGATCTCATTACCGATTCCTGTATCTAAAACATAATCCGGATCATTACCTGAATATCCAGTTATTGTCGCTAAATTCTGTCCTGTAGCGTAAACTCTTAAATTACTAATGCCTTTACTTTTAAATTTGAAATTGTAGCCAAGGGTGATCTCATCAACCTTTAGGAAACTACCATTTTCCAAGTAGTAGTTCGAATACATATAAGTATCTTTGATCTCCGCGTATTTTGTAAAGGTATCTTTTAACAAATTGCCGCTGGTTACCCGGTTTCCATAAGTTAAGGCTGTAGTATTCAAAATATCGAAATCAAATTTACCTCGCAAGAAAACCCTTAAATCCCAATTCTTATAATTGAAACTATTGGTCAGTGACATATAATATTTAGGTACAGCGTTACCAATTACGGCAAAGTCACTATTGTTTCTATCGTTTATGCTCTGATTGAGTTCAGCGTTGCTAACAGCAACACCATTTCTGTTATAAAATAGCCATTTACCATCTCCAGTGAATCCAGCAAATCGTTTCCCAAAAAAATCACCAATTCTACTGCCTTCATAATAGGTATAGGCATCTCCAAGCGCACCTGCCCCCCCAATGCCCCCACTAGTAATTGTGGTTCTCTTCAAATTACCTTTCTGAAAACTACCTATCTTATTGCTTGTAGTACTTGCAGTCGCGTCTACGTTCCACCCAAATTCTTCATTTTTAATGGCTTGGTAACTTAAAGCCAACTCGATACCTTGAGAAGAAATTGTGCCGACATTTGCAAAAATTCTATTCTGAATAAAAGGTGGCTGAGGGGAATCATAGTCACCAAACAAATCTTTTGTTTCGCGCTTGAATACGTCTATCGAGCCCGTCAATCGGCTATCAAGCAACCTAAAATCTACCCCCAAATTATATTCTTCCTTACGTTCCCAGCCAAGAAAAGGATTCTCATTTCTGCTAGGACCATAGGTTTGGATATATGTTCCATCTGGATTGATGTAAACCCCACCTGTCCCCATGGTCACGCGAGAGACATTACTCTCGGTAGGGGAATTACCTGTCACACCGAATCCTGCCCTTAGCTTAAGATAATTTACGAATTTAATATCTTTCATGAAATCCTCTTCAGAAATATTCCATCCGGCAGATACTGCTGGGAAGTTACCCCATCTGTTATTCCTACCAAACCTTGACGATCCTTCACGACGCAGTATAAACTGCAATAAATATCTGTTATTAAAAGCGTAATTCACCCTACCGAAAAATGCAATCAATGTGTTGTCGACACGGTAACTCTCCATGGTCGCTTTTCCATCACGCAAAGCCGCACCAGATTGAATCAAATCTTCATGAAATGAATCGTTAACAAATCCACGATTCGACATATTGGAAGATTCTTCCATGTCATACCTGTAACTGTAACCTAATACTGCTGTAATGTCATGTTTTTCCGCAAATTTCTTTTGGTAATTCAAAGTTGGTTCCAAGGCATATTTTTGAGATAAAAATGAACCTTTGTAGGCATATCCACCGCCTGGATAGTCGGAATTTTCCATAGAATCCTCACTTCCCCTGAATCGGTATTGTGAATCATCACGACTATCTCGAGTTACCGAGCCAAATACCGAACCTTTTAGACCGGGTAACAATTCCAAATCTGCTTTAACATCAGCGGATGAAGTTTGCTGCTTTCTGTAATTCGTTTCCATAGAAAGCCTTGCAAATTCGTTGGTGCTTGTGAGGTCATACCGGAAAGTCCCATCTGGGTTATAATTGGATAGCGTTGGATTTTTAGCAGCTTCACTTTCCCATCCACCTCCACCTAAGAGATTGGCTTTGTTGACGTTGGTCACCAAGTTCATCTGAAGGTTTAATTTATTATCGAAGGCCTTCTGATTTAATCCGAAACGCAGTGTATATTCTTCACGTCCGTTTTCCTTACTAATACCTTGAAGGTTTCTATAATTCAAGCTCCCACGGTAAGTAGTTTGTTCCGTTCCTCCTGACAAAGCCAAGTTGTGGTTGTGAGAAACGTTAGACTTGTTAATGAGGCCTTCAAAAAAGTCTGTATTGCCTCCATAATCTTGTCGATTGGTTAACTCTCCTGAAGCAAGTCTTTGTCTGAATTCCTCCGGACTCATAAAATCAGGTCTGTTCTGCAGGTATTCCTTCCTCACGTAAGAAGAATAATCGAACCTTGCAGGCCCCGGCTTACCCCTCTTAGTGGTGATCAAAATAACCCCCGCATTGGCACTGGTACCATAGATAGCTGCACCGGAACCATCCTTAAGGACGTCAATCGATGCAATATCATCCTGTTGCAGCAGATCTGGGTTACCTCCAGGGATACCATCAATAACATACAATGGTGATGCACTCCCGTTGGTACTTACTGCACCTCTCAACTGGACACCAACAGCAGAGTTGGGATTCGACCCACCTGGTCTGGATAACTGTAAACCAGCTACTTTCCCCTGAGCCAAATCCAAAGGGTTTCTAGCTCCACTTTGACGGAAATCTTCTGTACCTACGTGCGCAACTGATGAAGTCACTTCACGAATGGTTTGAGTTCCGTAACCAACCGCAACAACCTGAACATCTTTCAAGGTTGTGCTAGAGGGCTCTAAGCGAATGCTCAACGGTGCGTTTCCCGAGCCAGCTGCTCTCGTCACCGGGTTATATCCGATGTATGTGAACGTTAAGTTCTCTGTTGCTCCGGTAACACCGATGGTAAATTTACCGGCAGCGTCGGTTGCGGCCGATTTACCGGATGCTGATTTTACACTCACTCCCGGCACGGGCTGCGAGCCTTCATCTACAACAATACCCGTGACGGTAAGCTGTTTCTTAGTCGTGTCCTGCACGACCGGTTCCTGGAAAAAGTGATTTAAATTTAGGTGATTTGATTTGACGGAGGTTTCTGCGGCGTAACTCCGATAGCCAAGGCTACAGAGCAGTAATACCCCGGCGCCAATCGCTTGATTGATTCTCATTTGGAAGATTAGTTAAGTTATAGTTTTTAGTAATTATTACTCATATAAATTGTGAGTGCGCTATGTTTTTTTTCAAAAAAATGCAAGCAAGCACCAGACCGTAAAAACGATAGTATGCAAAACCGCAGTTAACTTTTGGAGAGAAAAATTAGGAGAGAGAAATTAGATGTTCTTCATCTGAAATGGCATGCAAAATCAGATTGGTACAGGCACCAATCGCAAGCCAAATTTTGGGTAAAAAAAGAGAAACGTTTTGGAGAGCGCACCGCGTATTGATAAGTTTATATTTTTCATGGTACTGTAGGGATAGGTTACAAGTAAAACGTTTTATCAACAGCAATATTCAGCAAAATGTTTTAGAAAAAATAATTTTTTTTCAAACATTCCCGATTTTACCGCGTTAAAAAGCTGGAAAAAACTATAAACTGAGGTAAGAAAGAATCAATTTTGCGACGCGTTCAGAAGCACCAGGACCGCCCATTTTCGCTGATAATTCAGCATAATCTGCCAACATTTTTGACCTGGAATCCCCTGATAATATGGCTGATAATTCAGTAGTAATATTGCTCGTATTGCAGTCTTCCTGGATCAGTTCTTTCACGACTTCACGGTCCATGATCAGATTCACCAGGGAGATGAAACGAATCTTTACCAATAAGCGTGCGATAGCTACAGAAATACGTCCGCCACGATAGACTACTACCTGCGGAATATGAAATAATGCGGTCTCCAAAGTGGCAGTACCCGAAGCAACAATGGCCGCTTTTGAATGGTAAAGTAAGTTGTAAGTTTGGCCGAAGACCAGACTTACATTATCTGATTTGATAAACTGCCGGTAATAAGTTTCTTCGAAACTTGGTGCTGCCGCCACCACAAACTGGTATTCCGGAAAGGCTTCGGTGATACTCAGCATATCGGGCAATAGACGCTCAATTTCTTGTCTCCTGCTTCCGGGCAAGAGTGCAATGACCTCTTTTTCCAATCTATATTTTTCCTTGAATAACAGATCGGGCTGGAACAACGTAATTTCATCCAACAGGGGGTTACCGACATAATCGACCTCCATTCCCCATGCCCTATAAAAATCTACTTCAAATGGG
Organism: Pedobacter sp. GR22-6; assembly: GCF_037402555.1. NCBI lineage: Bacteria > Pseudomonadati > Bacteroidota > Sphingobacteriia > Sphingobacteriales > Sphingobacteriaceae > Pedobacter > Pedobacter sp. GR22-6. The sequence goes on along the minus strand of NZ_JBBEUC010000002.1, from coordinate 99,201 downwards.
AGGATGCAAAACAGCTTATCGACATCCCTCTTGATCTTGAGCACCCGCTTCTGGTTCCAGGCCCATACTTTAGGAGAAATGTAGTAACACACTTTAAAACCCTGACGTTTGGCAAACTCAGCGATTTTAAGATTAAAGCCGGGAAAGTCAATCAGGATCAGCACATCAGGATTGTAAGCGACAATATCGGCCTTGCAGGCCTTCATGTTCCTGAGTATGGTACGCAGGTTCATCAGCACTTCGGTGAAACCCATAAAAGCCATTTCTGCATAGTGCTTCCGCAGCGTCCCGCCTTCCGCCTGCATTTTATTGCCACCGTAATACTGAAATTCTGCCTGAGGGTCACCGGCCTTAATGGCCTTCATCAGGTTTGCGCCATGCAGATCTCCCGAGGCTTCACCGGCCACCAAATAATACCTCATGATTGATTGATCTTATAAAAAAAGAAAACAAAAGCCCACAAAAAAGTGGCACTGATCACCCCTCTTCCTGCATTGTCCTGATCCCTTCTGAAAAAATAATGCATCAATGCCGCATTGACCGCAATGCAACCGATCAGCAGCAGATCGGCTTTCGCCAGAAACGCATATTTGTGCATCAGGTACCATACGCCGCTAAGCAGTATACCAGGTATGCTGATCCCTCCTGCCAGACCAATCCAGATTGAATTTTTCATTAGCCTAAGGAAGCTCCATCAGGTGCAACATGCTTGATATTCCTGGGCTCAGGCTTTTCAGGAATGCCTTCCACTTCGAAAGTCCAGGTGTTCAGCACCGGAATGGCATGGTGTGCAGTCAGGTCAAACTGAACCGGCACTACCGATACGTAACCGTGTTCCAATGCCCATACATCTGTATCTTCGCCTTTATCGTTGTTCTGAAAAACTCCCGTTAGCCAATAATAAGGGCGCTCGTAGGGATCTTTGCGTTCGTCGAACTCCTCTGCCCATTTGGCGTTGGCCTGACGGCAGATCTTGATGCCTTTCAGTTCCTCTCCTTTGGGAAAGTTCACGTTCAGCAGTGTAGCTGCTGGCAGACCGTGTTCCAATACCTGCAGGGAAATGGATTTGATGAATTTCTTACAGTGACTAAAATCAGCCTGCTGTGAAAAGTCATCCAGCGAAAAACCAATAGAGGGAATGCCTTCAATAGCACCCTCTACAGCCGCCGACATGGTGCCTGAATAAATGACATTGATCGAATTGTTCAAACCGTGATTGATACCAGATACACAAAGATCCGGTTTCTTTCCTTTGAAGATTTTATTGACCGCCAGCTTTACACAATCTACCGGAGTACCGGAGCATTTGTACATTTCCACACCAGGATACAGATCCACACTGTCGAAACGCAATGGTTTACCAATGGTAATGGCGTGTCCCATGCCCGACTGAGGACCGTCCGGTGCAACAACGACAACATTCCCCAGCTCCATCATGACATCAATCAGGTTTTTGATACCGGGAGCAGTAATCCCGTCATCATTTACTACAAGAATGTTCGGCTTTGAATTTTGCTTCTTCATATCGGTAAAAATACGAGAAATCAGGTACAAATTTCAGTTTTCAAGCTATATTTGATCGTAACTAATGGGAGCAAAATTGGTCATACACCTATCAGTCAACTCCTTTACTTCAAAAAACTGAAAATAATGAAACGCAAATTATTAGCACTGGTCTTCCTGCTGATCACCGGTTCCGGACTGATGGCACAAACGGCTTATCAATGGAAAACGGCCTCATCTGGCGGTTATACTTACAAATATGTAAGCAATGACCCGACAAAATCACGGTTCTACACTTTAAAAAATGGCCTGACCGTAGTCCTCTCTCCAAACACCAAAGAGCCCATCATCGAATTCAGACTGGCAGTAAGAGCGGGCAGCAATACCGATCCGCGAAATGCGACCGGACTGGCCCACTACCTGGAGCACCTCCTTTTCAAGGGCACCGACAAATTTGGATCAATGGATTTTGCTAAAGAAAAACCGCTATTGGACAAGATCGATGGGCTGTACGAACAGTACAACAAAACGACCGACCCGGCCAAACGCAAGGAGATTTACGCCGAGATCGATAAAACCTCAGGACTGGCATCCAATTACTCCATTGCCAATGAGTATGATAAAATGATGAAAGCCATTGGCGGCCAATCGACCAACGCACATACCTGGTACGAAGAAACCGTATACAACGAAGATTTTCCTTCCAATGCGACCGATAAATTCCTGGCTCTGCAGGCCGAACGCTTCCGCAACCCGATCTTCCGCATCTTCCATACCGAACTGGAAGCTGTTTATGAAGAAAAGAACCGCGGACTGGATGATGACAACTGGAAGATCAGCGAACAGATGTCGGCCCTGCTGTTTCCTACCCACAACTACGGTCAGCAAACCACCATCGGTACCGTGGAGCACCTTAAAAACCCCTCTCTACTGGAGATCAGAAAGTACTACAATAAGTACTATGTACCGAACAACATGATCATCGCCATGGCCGGAGATTTAAACCCGGATGAGATGATCAAAAAAGTGGACCAATCTTTCGCTTACATGAAAGCAAAACCGGTTGAACTGTACAATCCTGCACCTGAGAAAGCCCTTACGGCCATTCAAAAAGTAGACATCTATGGTCCAAGTGCGGAAAGTGTAAATATCAATTACCGTGGCTTTGCAGAGAACAGCAAGGAAAGCATGTTACTGGACCTGATCTCGAGCATCCTCTCTAACGGAAAAGCAGGACTGCTGGACATCAACCTGAACAAACAACAAAAAGTGCTGCGTTCCAATGCCGGCTACCAGCAGATGAAGGATTACGGCGTCTTTGAATTGTCAGCACAACCGAAACAAGGGCAGTCTCTTGAACAGGCGCAGCAATTGCTGCTGGAGCAGATCGAGATCCTGAAGAAAGGCGAGTTTGACGAAAGCCTGATCAAAGCAACTGTAGCCAATAACAAATTGGGCCTGTTGCAGGCGTTCGATAAAAACGACTTCCGTGTAGAAAGCATCACCAACGAATTCATCCTGAACCGCGGCACCAAATGGGACCAGTCGCTGGCAGCCAATGATGCCATGGCTAAGATCAGTAAGCAGCAGGTGGTAGATTTCGCAAAGCGCTTTTTCATCGACAACTATGTAGTAGCCTATAAACATAAAGGTGAGGATAAAAGCATCCAGAAAGTAGAAAAGCCTTTGATCACCCCGGTAAATACGAATGCATCGGCAACCTCAGATTTTACCAAAAAACTACTCTCCGCTCCTACAAAACCCATTGCCCCAAAATTCCTGGATTACAAAAAAGACCTGAACTTTGGCAAATCGGGCATTGCAGAAGTGATCGCTGTGCAGAACACAGAAAATAGCATCTTCCGCCTTTCTTACCGTTTCGATATGGGGGCATGGAATTACAAGCTACAGCCTTATGCCGCACAGTACCTGGCTTTTCTGGGTACCGACAAATACACGGCAGAACAGATCAGCAAGGAGTTTTACAACATCGCCTGCAATTACAGCTTTAATGTAGGCAATGAAGTTGCGACGATTAACATCAGCGGCTTGCAGGAAAACTTCGACAAAGCGGTAGCCCTCGTAGAGCACATCTTTGCCAATTGCAAAGCCAATGAACAGGCACTTTCTGAGTTGAAAAGCCGGATCCTGAAGTCGAGGGAAAACAACAAGCTGAACAAAGGTGCGATCCTGGGCGGACTGATGAGCTATGCGCAATATGGCCCAAGCAATCCTTCCAACTACACACTGAGTAATGAAGAAGTCAAAAACATCACTTCTGACCAGTTGCTGTATATCCTGCACAACATCAACAATTACAAGCATACCATCACCTACTATGGTCCTCAGACTTTGTCCGCCTTTAGCGCCGGAATCAGCAAACTGCATCCGCTGCCCAAAGAATTTACGCCAGCAGCACCTGCCAAGACCTTTACTTATAGCCCTACTACCGGACAGGTATATTTTGCGGACTACGATATGGTACAGTCAGAAATCCGCTGGGTAAGGAATGCCGGAGCATACGATCCTGCTCAGGCAGCGAAAATTACACTCTTCAATAGTTATTTTGGCGGCGGTATGGGCTCAGTAGTCTTCCAGACCATCCGTGAATCAAAAGCATTGGCCTACTCTACCTTCGCCGTCTTTTCTTCTCCTGACAGCAAAGCGAAAGAATATGCCATGATTGCCTATGTGGGTAGTCAGGCCGATAAAATGAACGATGCAGTAAAGGGCATGAACGAATTGTTGAATGACCTGCCGGAAGCCGACAAATCTTTTGAAGCTTCAAAAGACAATGCCATGAACGTCATAGAAACCAGCAGAATTACTAAAGACGATATCATTCAGAGTTATTTTGCGGATAAAAAACTAGGGCTGGACCATGATTCCAGAATAGACGAATATACCGGTCTCAAGCCACTTACGTTCGGAGAGATCAAAGCCTTCCACAGCAAAAACGTAGCACACAAACCTTATAATTACTGTATTGTAGCTTCGGAGAAAAATGTGAAACTGGAAGACATGCAAAAATTCGGAACAGTAAATAAACTGACACTGGAGCAGATCTTTGGTTATTAAAATTTGAAAATCCATATAAAAAGCGCCGTCTGAAAAGCTTCAGATGGCGCTTTTTTTTACAGTCAGCCAGCCCCGGATTAAAAAGGGTTGACGGAAACTGAAAAAGCAATCCCCTTGGACTGTAAACTGGAATCGTGCAGGCCAATTCCGGTCAATGGCAATTTGTAAAAAGGCTGGATACCAATGCTGAACTGCCGACTGATCTTTTGTTCGAAACTAACGGAAAAGTTGGCTACGCCAAATAAGTGCCTGTTTTCATTCTCCACTTCCAACACAGAGATCTTCTGCGCCTCACCCGCTTGTCCGCTGATGTATTTGTAACGTTCATTGAGCATGAAATAGCTGGATAAGCCAGACTGTACATTCAGGGAAAAGCGCCTTCGCTGAAACAGTTTATAGTTCAGGTTCAGCGGAACATCCAAGACCTTGCAATCGGCATCTACTTCCCAGGAGCTGTTACCGTAGGAACTCGCGGTCAGTCCTGTATAATTATATAATTTTTTTGCATAGATCAGTCCCGAAGTAAGGCTCAGTCTTCTGCCCAGTGAATACGTGGCCAGCAAACCAATATTACTGCTCAGTCCGGATGATACACTGGACTTGGCGGTACTGCGGTCTGGGGCAACCATGACGCTAAATGCCCAGGGCCTCCGCTTTTCCGCCAGCACATCCACTATCCGCTGTGTGGAGTAATCGGCTACCGGATCGGACTCAACCTTCAACTGTGGTTCAATCAACTGGACTCCCGCAAGCATGGGAAGTACGGGATGCTGCAGGCTATCTCTACCGGATAAGAGCTGATCTGTTTTCTCTTCAGCTGGCATAATTCCTGATCTATTTAGGGGGCCGGCCACTACTGCCCCCCTCGGATCGGCTGTCCTTTTAACAGGCGGTACCGCCTTGGTGCCAGGTCCATGTGCAACAGGCACAGGAGATGCCTTAGTCCGGGCAAGTCCTGCAGAATTTTCCTTTAACTGCTCAGGCGCTTCAGCTGATCCGGAGAAAAACAAGAACAGCCCAATGAGCAGCACTGCTGCAATGCTGGCCCCAGCAATCAACCACATCGGTACGATGCGTTTTTTCTGCTCAGCATCGAGCTTCGCTTCCATTGCCGCCCAATGTGCTTCCTGAAAAGGAATCTCCGGTTCACTTAGCCCAGCTTTGAAAAACTGATCCACTTTATGCTCTTCTTTCATCGGTACTTATGTATTTTTCTGTTATCCCCATCACCTGCTTTGGCTCCGTTTCCGCAGCACTGAGCTTTTCCTGTAATTTTTGACGGGCTTTAAATAGGTTGGACTTTGATGTCCCTACAGAGATATTTAGTATTTGTGCGATTTCCTCATGCGAATAACCATCTATCGCGTATAAATTAAACACCGTCCGGTAAGCAGGCGAAAGCCCACGGATGAGGTCCAATAAGTCTTTGTAAGCCAATTGCTCGTATACAACCGCCCCTTTTCCCAGGTTTGCATGGGTGTTGATGTCCTCATGATCTGAAAATTTCAGGTTCATCCGATAGTGGTCTATTGCGGTGTTGGTGATGATCCTTGCGATCCAGGCTTTGAATGGCTTGCTGGGGTCATACCGGTCGATATGCGTAAACACCTTCAGAAAACCATTGTTCAGGACTTCCGCCGCGTCAACCTCCGTCAGCACATACCTGCGGCATATGGCCATACCATAGCTATAGAATTCTTTATACAGCAAATATTGACTGGATCTTTCCTTGTTAATACATCCCTTAATGATTTCCTGCACCTATAAATTTTGATTATGGTTTAAACTGCGTCATTTTCAATGCCTACGGACGCGCACATGAAAAGGTTGCCTGCTCCTGCAAAAATATATTTTTTATGCTTTCCCCGGATATGCGCAACCTTTTCCATCGCGCTGCCGTAATCAGGACAATGAACAAATTAAACACCTAAAACCCATTCAAATGCAGTACACCTCAAAAAGGAGCATGGTTTACCTGACCATCACCCTGATCTACCTCATCCTGTCCAGCTGTTCAAAAAATCAAGCGGAACCAATCGAACCTGCCAAACCTGAAGAACCTGCGGCAAAAATCACCTACAACAATTTTGTTCAGGGACTGCTCCAGAGCAAATGTGCCATGTGCCATGCTCCGGGCAATTCAGCAGCAGCAATCTGGACATACAGTGGCTACAGTGCGGTAACCGGTAACTCAGCCAACATTAAAAGGGCAGTTATTACCAATAAAACAATGCCCAAGACCGGTAGCCTCTCTGCCTCAGAACTACAATCGCTCAGCACCTGGTTCGACAATGGCATGCCTGAACAATAAAGCACCAGCATATGAAGAATTACCTATTCATCCCGATTTTGATTTTAGTCATGAATGGCTTTGCGAAAGCTCAAAATATATGGAGCAGCAAAAACGCAAGCATCAGCTTTTTTTCTTCTACAGTAGTAGAAGATATTGAGGGGAAAAGCAATACGGCAAGCTCTGCACTGGATGTAAAATCCGGGAATATGATTTTTAAAGTCTACAACAATTCCTTCCAGTTTAAAAAGAAACTCATGCAGGAGCATTTCAATGAGAACTACATGGAATCTGAGAAATACCCAATTTCAGAATTCAAGGGCAGGATCATTGAGCCACTGGACCTCAGTAAACCTGGCTCCCGCAAAGTAACCGTAGAAGGCAACCTCACCATCCATGGGCTCAGCAAAACTTACCGTACCACTGCAGATCTGGTGACGGAGAATGGGGCCATGACGGCTAAGGCTGTATTTAAAGTAAAAATTGCCGACCATAACATCGAGATCCCCTCGCTCGTATTTAAAAACATAGCAGAATTTGTAGAAATCCGCATTCTGGCTACTTATTTCCCAAAAAAATGAAGATACCAACTCTACTATTTAAAAAGTCGATCCTTAGCATCCTCTTATTCAGCTCACTTTCTGCCATGGCCCAGGAAGACCTGGAAAAGTCATTGCAAATGTCCCCAACCAGGGACAAAGTCAGCGCCACATTTAAATCTACCCGGCTCATCAATGGCCATACGAATGAAACCATCCACAAAAATGAGCTGGATTTTAAAGTAGACCACCGCTTTGGCGATATCGCCGGCAGCAACGGTGGCATCCGGCAATTCTTTGGGCTGGACAATTCAACTGATGTCCGCATTGGATTTGAATATGGCCTCTCCGACCGCCTCAGCATCGGTCTGGCCAGGTCCAAAGGTGCCACCGCCGTACAGCAATTGTACGAAGGCAGCATCAAATTCAGGTTACTGGAACAAAGCAGTGACGATCGGATTCCTTTTGCCCTCACGCTTTTTGGCAGCAATACCATCACTGCTGTAAAAGCCAATACTGAAGACCCTGCATCTGCTACCGCCTATGAAAACTTCCAGGACAGAATGAATTACGTCAGCCAGCTCATCATTGCCAGGAAGTTCAATTCCAGTTTTTCCTTCCTCATCAGCCCAACTTATGTACATAGGAACTTTACTGCCTTTCGCGACCAGAACTCGATGTTTGCTGTGGCCGCAGGCGGAAGGGCAAAGCTGAGTAAAAGAATGGCCCTGGTGGTCGACTATTTCCTTCCATTCAGGAATAAGGCCGACCGCGATTACCTGGAACAGGTAGGCAATACCAAATTTTACAATCCATTGGGACTGGGACTGGAGATGGAAACCGGGGGGCATGTGTTTCACCTGAACTTTACCAATGCTACTGCAATCCAGGAAATGCAGTTCATCCCCCAGACTACTTCCTCCTGGCTAAAGGGACAATACCGTTGGGGATTCAGCATCTCCCGCAGGTTCTCCTTCAATAAAGAAAAGCATGAAAAATCCTAAGCGGATTTTTCATGCTTTTCTTTATTGACCGCTTGTAAAGTTAAGGGCTATACCTTAACTTTAACTGATGCGAAAAATTATTTTAACGGTCTTCTCCTGCATTTTATTCATGACTATATTGGTCAGTGAGGTAAATGCCCAATGGCAAAACCAGGTCGAAATATCGCAGAAAATGTATTATCACTCCATGGCAAATCCTGCTTCCAAGCTGTTTGTTCATTTTGATAAAACGATCTATACCAACAACGAAACAGTTTGGTTTACTGGCTATCTGCTAAAAGTGCCTCCCTCGAAAGTAGAGCAGCATCAGGTACTTTCCGTAGCCCTGGTGAGGGATATTGACAGCGCGGTGATCAAGCAAGACAAATTCCTCATCATGAAAGGGCTTTCCTTCGGCAGCATAGTGCTTCCCGATTCCATGCTCACCGGAAATTACCACTTCCAGGTGACCACCGACCGGGTCAGCAAAGGTGTCCCGGACCTGAGTTTTCTTCAGCCCATCATCATCAAAACCAATATCGACCCTGCTTTCAATGCAAGTATCAAATTGCTGCAGCCAGGCGTTGCAGGAAAATCGCCAAATCAGGTGCTGATCTCTGTATTGTCCCGGGAAGCACGTTTCTTGCCGAAGCCCGTAGAAATCAGTTACAAATACGGAAATACCTTTAAAACAGCCAAAACTAACGCCTCAGGCGAGCTTATCATGAGCATTCCTGAACAGGAAAACATCATTGACCCCAATGTATACTCCAAGCTGAAATACGGCAAAGACAGCAGTTTTATAAACCTCAGTCTGCCAGTTACCAAAAGAAAGGCAAATATAGGCTTCTATCCCGAAGGCGGTAACCTCATCAATGACATTCCCTGCATCGTAAGCTGGGAACTGAAAGACCAGCAACTGGCTGTAGTGACCTCAAAAGCCTTGCTTTACGGGAACGACAGGATTTTAGACACCATTGAAACCAATAGCTATGGCATTGGAAAATTCATACTTGTCCCCTCAAAAGGAATCAGATACAGCGTAAAACTCCTGCATTCTGCTTTCGCCGACAGCAGTTACCTGCTCCCACCTGTGATTGAGAAAGGACTGGGAATTTCCATTACGGAAGCTGTAGTTCGGGATACCCTTTCTGTTCGTTTAATGAACCCCGACTTACAGAAAGTAGCAGTCAGGATCCACGATTTCAAAGACACCTATCTCTATGATGAACTGAAACTCAACACAGTAAACCGGGTACTAAAAATAGACCTTTCAGATGTCCCTTCAGGCCTGCAAACGATCACCATTTCCGACAGCCTGGGCAGGCCCCTGGCCGAAAGGATTTTCTATGCCCACTATCATCCCAATCCCAGAATCAACATCCATACCGACAAACAGATCTATTCACAACGCGAAAAAGTGAGCCTAAAGCTGTCTATGAACCTTCCTGATACCATCGCTTTTGTCTCCATTGCCTGTGTACAGGAAAACAGGCTTCCCAGCGCCATCACTACCGACATAGAAAGCTATGCAATGCTAAAAAGCGAACTGAATGCCTTGCCAATTGCCGCTCTTGGGAAAGGAATCAGAGACAAAAAATACATGGAAGACATCCTTAGGGTGAAGGGATGGCGAAGGTACACCTGGCAGGACATTCTAAATGCTGAGCCACAGGACACCTTAACAAAGACTTACGATACCCTGGCATTGCGGCTCAGCATCGACAAATACGACAAAGCACTGAAGCAGCCGGTAGAAATCAGCCTCATGACCAAAAATGGCATTGGTTTCAAAAAAACGGATGCAAGCGGGGAGCTCCGCTTCGAAAACCAGGATTTGATCACTGATGCAGGTGCGAAAATACAGGCCATTGTGCTCGGCAAACACCAGGATAGCTACGGAATGCTGCTGTCTGATCCCTACGAAAAACTCAATAAAGCTTATACAAAACTGATTTCCGAAGAACGTACCTCCATCCCCTCAACCATCCAAAACAATACGGAACTGACGTTAAAGGCAAATGAAAAAGTAAACAGGCTTCGGGAAGTTAAAATCACCGCTGGTGGTGACCACAGCCTGAATTATAAACGTGGGGCAAATGCCTGCGGAGATTATGTGTGCTCTTTTAATATCCTGAACTGCCGCAACCACATCAGTGATTTCAACAACAGGCCTCCCGTGGTCGGGCAAACCTACAGGGACGGACTGGGCGGGGGCATGATTGTGTACCACGATTGTAAGGACGAGGAAAAGCAACGTTTCATCATGCCAATTCCGGGGATTTATAAGAAGAGGGAATTCTATGTAGATGCACATACTGAACCGCTTGAACCCGCTTATGAATCTACGCTCTACTGGAACTATGGTACCATACTCAGTGCTAAAGAACAAGAGCTCACCTTTTATACCGGTGACATTATCGGAAAATTCAGGATCGTAGTGCAGGGCATGACCGAGAACCGGGTGACCCAGGAACAATTTACCTTCGAAGTAAAAGGCAAATAAAAAGCTCCCGCTAATCCCGGGAGCTTTTTATTTGCCTTGAGCAAGCTCAAGGTTTATCTATTGCTTTGCCTTTGTGATGATTTCCTCTACGACAGCAGGATCCAGCAGTGTAGTGATATCTCCCAGGTTACCTGTATCTCCTTCCGCCACCTTTCTCAGGATGCGGCGCATGATTTTGCCTGAACGGGTCTTGGGAAGTCCGGATACAAAAAGAATCTTATCCGGTTTGGCTATGGCGCCGATGACGCGTGTCACCGTCTGCAGAATGTCTCTTCTCGTGAGGTCCTCATCACCATGTGCATTTGGGAAGATCACGAAGGCATAGATACCCTGACCTTTGACATCATGAGGAAAACCCACGACAGCACTTTCTACCACACCAGCGTGCATGTTGATGGCGTTTTCTACCTCGGCCGTTCCGATGCGGTGACCGGATACATTGATCACATCATCTACCCTTCCGGTGATGCGGTAATATCCATCTTCATCCCTGAGGCAGCCATCTCCGGTAAAATACTGGTTGGGATAAGTAGAAAAATAGGTCAGCTTGCAGCGCTCATGATCTCCATAAGTGGTGCGCAGCATACCAGGCCATGGAAACTTGATGCATAAATTTCCACTGACCCCGTTCCCTTCGATTTCCTGTCCCTGTTCATCTACCAAAATCGGCTGTATACCCGGCAAGGGTAGTGTGGCGAAGCTGGGTTTTGTAGGTGTGACATATGCAATCGGAGAGATCATGATTCCACCGGTTTCTGTTTGCCACCAGGTATCCACGATAGGCGCATTTCCTTTTCCAATATTTTCATCGAACCAATGCCATGCTTCTTCATTGATCGGCTCGCCTACAGATCCCAATACCCGCAAAGAGCTGAGATCTATGCCCTGTACAGGCTCCAGGCCAAAACTCATCAATGAGCGGATGGCGGTAGGTGCTGTATATAATATGTTTACTTTATGTTTCTCTACCACCTGCCACATTCTTGAAGCATCGGGATAAGTCGGGATGCCTTCAAACATCAGGGTGGTAGCCCCTTGCGAAAGCGGTCCGTATACAATGTAGGAATGTCCTGTGATCCAGCCGATATCGGCAGTACAGAAAAACACTTCGTCCGGCTGGTAGTTGAATACATTGGAAAAAGTATATCCCGCATAGACCATATACCCTCCGATGGTATGTACCACCCCTTTAGGCTTGCCAGTTGACCCGGACGTATATAATATAAACAACATGTCTTCGGCATCCATTTCTTCGGCCGGACAATTGGTATCTACCAATTTAATCTCATCTTCCCACCAGATGTCCCTGCCCTTGAGCATAGAGACGGGAGTGCGGGTATGGGTGAGTACCACCACCTTTTCTACCGTAGGGCAGCCAATCAGGGCGTCGTCGATGACTTCCTTCAACTGGATCTGTTTATTCCCCCTGAATGCCCCATCTGCAGTGATCACGATCTTACAAGCTGCATCGTTGATGCGGTCTGCAATAGACTTGGCCGAAAATCCCCCAAATACTACCGAATGGACAGCGCCGATACGTGCGCAAGCCAGGACGGCAACAGCCAGTTCCGGCACCATAGGCATGTAGATACAGACCCGGTCGCCCTTTTTAACTCCATTTTTTTTCAACACATTGCCAAAGCGGCAAACTTGCTCATGAAGAATTTTGTAACTTAAGGTAATGCTTTCTTTTTGCGGATCATTGGGTTCCCAGATGATGGCAGGTTTATCGCCGTTTTCCGCAAGGTGGCGGTCAAGGCAATTTTCAGTGATGTTCAATTTGGCTCCTTCGAACCATTTGATACTGGGTTCAGAAAAGTTCCAGCTCAGTACTTTGTTCCACTTCTTTCTCCATTGAAAGTTATTGGCAATGCCTTCCCAGAACTGCTCCGGATAGTCAATACTGTACTGATAGGTTTTCTGGTACTCTTCAAACGATTTTATTTGCATAATTTGGTTAGGTCAAAACTGAATCGTAAACTTAAAAAAAACCGTGGAAAGCAAGGACGATTAGCCGGAAAAAATCTTCCAGTGATCAGGTAGAGTATTTATGCAGTTTTTAAACAGCTGGGAATTGGCCTGAAAAAGCAGCCTGGTATTTATAAAAAAAGCATGCTGCGGGGCAGCATGCTTTTAATGAAATGAGTAAGCGCGGGCCTACTTCATGCTTTCTGCCATCTTAACAGCTTCATAAGCATTTACCACACCACCGGTTCTGCAAAGCTCCGTCATCTTTACTTTCTTACCACCGGATTTTGGCAGGGTAACCGGGAAATCGATTTTGGTAACCGTTTGCTCGATGATTTGCTTCAACTGCGTTGCCGTCAGGTTTGGATAATAACTTTTTAGCAAGGCTGCCACTCCTGCCACAACCGGTGTGGCCATGCTGGTGCCCGACAACGGACTATATTTATTATTAGGTAGCGTCGCGTAAATCCCTACACCCGGAGCAAATACATCTACAGTTTGATCGCCATAATTGCTGAAAGCAGCAACCAGGCCAGCTTCCGTTGAGCCACTGGCCCCTACGGTAATCATGTTTGAGGCCCTTTTATCCCCCTTCATATAAAAAGGTGTAGGATAATGCGGAAGACTATCTACATCTGCACCTTCGTTTCCGGCAGCATTGACGATCAATACCCCTTTTTTCTCTGCATAGCGAATGGCTTCTTCTACCATTTCACGCTCAGGAGAAACCCTCTTACCAAAACTCATATTGATGATCTGGGCACCGTTGTCCACGGCATAGCGAATACCCAAAGCCACGTCCTTATCATATTCGTCGCCATTAGGTACTACCCGCACGCCCATCAGTTTCACTGCACCCGCAACTCCGTCCATGCCGACAGCGTTGCCACGTTCCGCACCGATGATCCCCGCTACGTGTGTTCCATGGAAATAAGGATCACCAATCAGATTGGCATTGCCATAGAAACGGTCTTTAATATTGAAATAATCGTCCTTCACCTCTTTGCTCCGGAAATCTACAGGCGCCGCAGTATCACCTTTCTTCAAAAGACTTTTACTGAGCAACCAGGACTGGTAATGCTGCCTGTCCTTTTTCTTTACATCCGTTTCGTTCTGTACATTTTCGAATAAAGATTTGTATTTAAAATATACGCGCTGGTATTCTGAACTTTCATTGGTCACCTGGCCATTGGGACCGCCAAGAAAATTCCAGCCGAAGACATCACCTTTATAGCCATTACCATCCAGGTCCTGATCTCCCCATTTCTCTTTAGGATTCCGCCATAAGTTGGCTTTTAAATCTTCATGCAAGGTATCTATTCCACCGTCGAGCACCGCTACAATGACCGGTGTAGGTGTTTTTCCTTTTAGCAATTCCGCATAAGCACGAGTAACCCCTGTGCCATAAACCTTGTCCAGCTCTCTTGACTGCAAATGCCATTCCTGCTTCTGGGCAGACATGGCCAAAGGCAGACATAACATTCCGAACAGGAGGATCAATCTTGATTTAAATTGTTTTTTCATTTCCAATAATTTAGTTTCTTTCATCTGAATAATCAATCTGCAATTTACAATAAAAAAGGAATGTGAAATGTAAATGCACAAGTCCTTGATAATAAAATGAAAATATTTTCAGGAGCTCCTTGATGGTTACAAATATTTTAATGATATTTGCACACTCTTAAAAAAATTAAGGAAGAACAATTAACAATATATAATAAAGGCATGTCTAGAGTTTGTGATTTAACCGGAAAAATGGCAATGACAGGTTTTAATGTTTCTCACTCGAACGTTAAAACTAAGCGTAAGTTTTATCCCAACTTACAACTTCAGAAATTTTATATTCCTGAGGAGGATCGTTGGATAACACTGAAAGTTTCTACTTCAGCTATCAAAACCATCAATAAAATTGGTATTTCTGAAGCGATTAATCGTTTCATGAAAAAAGGATATTTATAGAAAAAAAATTGGTTGATGTGAATCAACCGTAATATTAAGAAAATGGCAAAAAAAGGTAACAGAGTACAAGTTATTCTAGAGTGTACAGAACATAAAACCAGTGGCATGCCTGGTATGTCTAGATATATCACTACTAAAAACCGTAAAAACACTACTGAGCGTTTGGAATTGAAAAAATTCAACCCGGTAATGAAAAAAGTTACGGTTCACAAAGAAATTAAGTAATCCATTAGTATTTAATTAAATACAAATCTATTAGATCATGGCAAAAAAGGTAGTTGCAACCCTAAAAACGGGTAAAGGTAAAGAATATTCAAAAGTGATTACAATGACTAAATCACCTAAAGGTGCTTATTCATTCAAAGAAGTTATTGTTCACAACGATCACGTTCAAGATGCTATTGCATCTAAAAAATAATTTTAATATTCAATAATATTAGAGCCGTCCCTTTACTCTGGGAGGGCTTTTTTTGTTTTGTTAAACATTCATATGGGTTTATTCGATTTTTTTAAAAAAAAGGAGACTGCACCGGAAGCACGGCAGGCTCTTGACAAAGGGTTAGAGAAAACTTCAGCAGGTTTTTTAAGCAAGATCACCAAGGCTGTAGCCGGTAAATCTACTGTAGATGATGATGTACTGGACAACCTTGAGGAAGTTTTGGTTACCTCTGACGTAGGTGTAAGCACTACATTAAAAATCATTGAACGCATTGAGAAGCGTGTAGCGAAAGACAAGTATTTATCGACCTCCGAACTGAATGGATTATTGCGCGATGAAATCCAGTTGCTGCTTGCAGAAAACAACAGCAACGACTTCCGCAGTTTTGAATACGGCAGCGAACATAAGCCTTATGTGATCATGGTAGTTGGCGTAAATGGTGTGGGCAAGACCACCACCATTGGTAAGCTGGCACATAAACTAAAAGCTGAAGGGCTGAAAGTGGTGTTGGGTGCCGCGGATACTTTCCGTGCTGCCGCTGTAGAACAGATCAAGCTCTGGGGAGAACGTGTAGGTGTTCGTGTAGTAGCCCAGGCAATGGGATCTGATCCTGCATCCGTAGCCTTCGATACGCTGCAATCTGCCGTAGCCAATGGAGAAGATGTGGTCATCATTGATACTGCCGGCCGTTTACACAACAAAGTCGGGCTGATGAATGAGTTGGGCAAGATCAAAAATGTAATGCAGAAGGTGGTTCCGGGTGCCCCTCATGAAATCCTTTTGGTACTGGACGGTTCTACCGGACAGAATGCCTTTGAACAATGCAAACAATTTACAGAGGCTACAGATGTGAACGCCCTGGCCATAACCAAACTGGACGGAACTGCCAAAGGTGGTGTGGTGATCGGAATTTCAGACCAGTTTAAAATACCGGTCAAATATATCGGCGTAGGAGAAGGCATGAACGACCTTCAACTATTCGACAAGAAAGCTTTTGTAGAGAGCTTATTTAAATAGAAGAACATAAAAAATACATGAATACAAAAAAAATATACAGGGTTGCCCCGGTTAAAAAGCCTAAAATAAATGTGATTACTTTAGGTTGCTCCAAAAACACTTACGATTCTGAAGTATTGATGGGACAGCTGCGGGGTAATAGCCTGGATGTAGTTCATGAAGCCAATAAAGTAGGTAAGGATGACATCGTGGTGATCAACACCTGCGGATTCATCGACAATGCCAAACAGGAATCCATAGATACCATCCTGCAATATAGCCAGCTTAAGGAAGAGGGAAAAGTAGGAAAGGTAATCGTAACAGGGTGCTTATCCGAACGGTACAAACCGGAATTGGAAGCAGAGATCACCAATGTGGATGCCTTCTTTGGCACCAATGACCTGAACAATTTATTGCACTCTTTAGGTGCCAATTACAAACATGAGCTGATTGGTGAGCGCTTGCTGACCACCCCTTCTCATTTTGCTTATTTTAAAATAGCAGAAGGCTGTAACCGCCCCTGCTCCTTCTGTGCCATTCCATTGATGCGTGGTAAACACGTTTCCCGCGACATGAACGAATTGGTGAACGAAGCGAAGATACTGGCTGCCAACGGAACGAAAGAACTGATCCTGATTGCACAGGACCTTACTTATTATGGTCTGGATATCTATGGCAAACGTAACCTCGACGAGTTGCTGCGCAGAATTTCTGATGTACCGGGCATAGAATGGATCAGGCTGCAATATGCTTATCCTTCCGGCTTCCCTATGGAAATATTGGATGCCATGAACGAACGTGAGAACATCTGCAAATACCTGGACATGCCTTTACAGCACATCACAGACAATATGCTGAAATCAATGCGCCGTGGGATTACCAAGCAAAAGACAATAGATATTGTCAACCAGATCAGGGATAAAGTACCGGGTATCGCGATGCGCACCACATTGATCTGCGGCTATCCCGGAGAAACAGAGCAGGATTTCGAAGAGATGCTGAGCTGGGTAGAAGAAACACGTTTCGACAGATTGGGTTGCTTTACGTATTCGCATGAAGAAAAAACACATGCCCACAACCTGGTAGACGATGTTCCTGACGAAGTAAAACAGGAACGTGTGGATGCCATTATGGAAATACAGCAAGGTATTTCTTTCGACATCAATCAGGAGAAAGTGGGGAATACGTACAAAGTATTGGTAGACAGAAAAGAAGGCGATTTCTTCGTGGGACGTACAGAATATGACTCACCTGAAGTGGATAATGAAGTGCTGATCGATGCTACCACCGGTTATGCTGCTGTTGGGAGTTTCGTCAACGTGACCATTGACCGCGCGGAGGACTTTGATCTATATGGACGGATTGTAAAATAAAGGCTTCAAATCAGGAATTGTAGTTTATTAACTTAAATTCGTAGCAATGCAAGCCAAATACATCACTTATCAGGAAACCAATGCTTTCTCCTCTGCGGTACTCGATTACATCGGGGGAAAGGAACAATTGAAAGCTTTTTACACCTACAGTCCGGATTATAAAGGCTTCGCTGAAGCCATTAAAAACCGTAATTTTGGAGGCGACCGGAAGGCGCTGGTAGAAACATTGAAGCGGCAATATGCTTCCATAGAAAGCTCAGGCCTTACGCGGGCAAATATCGGGTTACTGGAAGATGAAAAAACTTTTACCGTTACTACCGGACACCAGCTCAACATCTTTACCGGCCCTTTGTATTTTATTTATAAGATCGTAACGGCCATTAACCTTGCAAAAGAGTTAAAAGCTACTTTTCCGGATTATGATTTTGTGCCTGTCTACTGGATGGCTACAGAGGACCATGATTTTGAAGAGATCAATAATGTAAAAGTAGAAGATAAAAAAATAACCTGGGAAAAGAATGCTGCAGGAGCAACTGGCAGACTGGACACCAAAGACATTGTAGACGCCTTAATCGCTTATAAAGGCTACCTGGGCATCAGTGAAAACGGGCTAAAGCTGGCTCAGTTGGTTGAGGAGGCTTATACTGGACATGCGAAACTAAGCGATGCGACCAGGGCATTGGTAGATGCGTTATTTGGCCGTTTCGGATTGGTTTGCGTAGATGCAGATGAACCGGCATTGAAAAAGCAATTTGGAGCGATCATATACCAGGACATTACAGAAGAAAATAGTTCGGCAAATATTACAGCTAGTAATTCCAGCCTGGAAGCACTTGGCTATAAGCCACAGGTGAACCCAAGAGAAATCAATTTCTTTTACATGATTGACGGCCTTCGGGAGCGTCTTGTTTTTGAAGGAGGCCTGTATAAGGTGATGCATTCTGAAATCAGCTTTTCAGCAGAATCCTTGAAAGCGGAAATCGGAGAACATCCTGAAAGGTTTAGCCCAAATGTGGTGATGCGTCCACTTTACCAGGAAGTGATCTTGCCCAATCTTGCCTATATCGGCGGCGGAGCAGAAGTTACGTACTGGCTGCAGTTGAAATCCAATTTCGATCAGTATCAGGTACCTTTCCCGGTATTGCTGCTCCGTAATTCGGCGCAGGTAATCGATAAAAGAAGTGCGGAAAGGATGCACATCCTGGGTATCAATCACAAGGAAATATTTGCCGATGACGATACACTGAAGAACAGTTGGATCAAAGCACATGTCAACTTACAATTTGCGCTGGACAATGAAGAGCGCGCCGTGCGCGCAGTATTTGACCAGATCAAACTGAATGCTTATAAGATTGATAAATCTCTTTCGCAATCGGCCGATGCGGCAAAAACCAAGGCACTGAAACTGATTGGTAGCCTGGAGAAAAAAATGATGCGGGCGGAGAAAAGAAAGCATAAGACCTCACTGGCACAGATTGAAAACCTCAAAGCTAAATTATTTCCAAACGGCGGATTACAGGAGCGCAGCTTAAATATTGCGCCGATGTATATTTTATACGGCGATGAATTTATTGACACGTTGATCGCCAGTTTCAAACCTTTAGACCATCAATTTACGGTATTGATTGGCTAACCACTTTTAGATCATGACCTTTCACACTTTTTCAGAAACGCAATTACGCAACTTTACAGAAGCAGTATTTTTAAAGATGGAATGTCCGGCACAAGATGCACAACTGGCCGCAGATGTGCTGCTGCGTTCGGATCTGCGGGGGATAGACTCTCATGGTGTGGCCCGGCTTAGCGGATATGTAAGACTTTGGGAAAAAGAAAGGATCAATGCGACTCCGGATATTCGTGTGGTACACGAGACCGCAACTACAGCAACAGTGGATGGCGATGCCGGCCTCGGTCTGGTCGTAGCCCCTTTTGCCATGAAGATTGCCATTGAGAAAGCCAGAACCTACGGTAGCGGCTGGGTAGCCGTAAAAAACTCCAATCATTTTGGGATTGCGGGGTACCATGCCCTGATGGCTGTTGCTGAAGATATGGTAGGCATCAGCATGACCAATGCCAGTCCGCTGGTAGCCCCTACCTATGCTAACGAACGTTTGCTGGGCACCAACCCAATGTGCTATGCATTCCCTGCAGGAAAATATCCACCGTTAGTAGTAGATATGGCGACTGCCGCTGCTGCAAACGGAAAACTGGAAATTGCTCAACGTTCAGGTGCCTCTATTCCCGAAGGATGGGCGCAGGATGCGTCTGGCAATAGTTCCACTGACCCACACCAATTGAAGCAAGGCGGCTCGCTCCTTCCCTTGGGTAGTGATAAAGAACATGGGAGTCATAAAGGGTATGGCTTGAGTGCAACGGTAGATATCTTATCTGCGGTACTTTCTGGTGCCAACTATGGTCCCTGGGTTCCACCTTTTGTTGCCTTTTTAGAACCCTCCAAAAATCCGGTAGGTGAAGGACTTGGTCACTTTTTCGGAGCGATGCGTGTGGATGGGTTCAGGCCCGCAGATGAATTTAAGGAACATATGGACAATTGGATTTCCCGCTTTAAAAATGCGAAGACCATTGATCCTGAAAAGCAGGTCATTATTCCTGGAGAACCTGAAACATTGTTTGAGGCGGAAAGAAAAATCAATGGAATTCCTTTGATCGATGTGGTGGTCAACGACCTCAACGAACTCGCACTTAAATTGGGAATTTCTGGTTTAGGTATTTAAATATCTCTTATAAGCCACTCATGATAAATAAAAAACTATTAACTATTGGCTTTTTCTTGTTGGCCGGTACGCAGATCGTCAAATCCCAGCAGACTGCATTACGCAATCCAAAATTGGGGATCGGATTAGAGGCTTTGGCAGGTGATTCGAAATGGGGTACGGGATATTTCCTGAATTTCCAGTCGCCGATCCTTCAAAACCTCAACTGGACAGTTACGCTCGGTAAAACAAATCTGCAGAGCACATTGAAGGTAATGCCTAAGCCTAAATATGAGAATTTCGTAACAAAGGTGGGGGCTAAATATTTTCTAAATGACCTGCTGTATATCTCCGGAGATGTGGGTGCTGCATTTGATCAGATACAGCGAAAAACAACACGCTTTGCCTGGTCGCCAGGATTTGGAGGAGAGATCAATGTTTTTGAAGGCTCTACAATTGACATTGGCGGAAGGTATGAAGTGTATCAGTCGGGAAACCCGCTGAGGTTCTTTGCACTGAGAGCAGCGTTGAATTTGGGCTTGTAAAATACAAAAAAGCCTGAATGATAGGGATTCAGGCTTTTTTGTATTTAAGTATATGTTATTTCTGTGCCCACCATAATGGCGTTAATACTGCATCGGCTCCACCCAAAGCAGATAAAGCCTGGGCATACCCTTTCGAATTGTTATTTTGTAAGCTAGATGGATATTTTAACCTCTGTGGTAAAAACTGCACACTTGCGGTCATATAATTAACTGTCGTTAGTGCAGGCAAGGTATTTATTGGTTCTTCAATAGTAGGGTTTTCAAAAAACGGCAAGCCTAACCTTCTATGGTCATTCCATGTTTCCAGCGGTAACCATGGGGTCTGTGCAATAAATTTCTGCGTGATAATTTTAGTTAACTGGTCATTTCTAACTGTACCATTTTTGTATAAGTCATTTTTAGGATAATTAACAGTTACAGATCCTGCTGCTCCCGTCAATCCATCTTCAAAATTCATCACACGTGAACCTGGCTCGGTAGTATGCGTCCAACTCACCGACGTACCTACCCTATTGTAATCCGTTGAAGTTAAATAAGACCCCAATGTAATTCCCCAGTACTCAAAACTTTTCGTGATACCAGTTTCATAAGCAACCTGGGCGCTTACCGGAGTACTCCAGCCACGAACAGCAGCTTCAGCAAGCAAGAAATAAGTTTCCCATGGACCAAAGAAAAGTCGTTTTTGAGTACTATTTCTGAATTGCATATTGATGCGAGGCATAGTTCCGCCATAATTTACTGGTTCATTCAATGCATCTTTAGCACCCCAATTGCCATCTACCCTGGTATTCCAAGTATATTTAGCATCAATTGTTTTAACTACAGCACCACCCGCAGCTTTCAGATTGCGAACAGTAACAATGTCGTAATTACCATTCTGTTTAGGATAATTCACGTTGTTGACATCACCAGGAATGCTAAATAATTTATAGGCACGAGGATCGATGGAATAAGGAAGACCATTGAACCAATATCCTGCAGAGGGATCATTGGTTCTGGTGGTAAATTGATCAGGAAATTTCTGACCCAACCAATTGGCCGGTTTAATGGCTGACTGAAAATCCGAGCCTAAAAGATCTGCGGATTTAACCCCACCTAAGCCTATAAATAAATTGTTCAAAGTAGAAGATAAGGGTTGTGTATCCCATGAACGGCTCATTACTCCCGTAAGTGCATCCCAGCCATCTTTTTCCTGAACTTGAAAATTCTCAGTATTCGATGTAATGAAATCATTCGTGGCTGCGGCAGCTTCAAATTCAGACTTCGCTTTTTGCAGATCAACCTCCGATAAGCGCATTGCCAGGCGGAGACGCATAGAATTTGCATATTTTCTCCAACGGACATAGTTATACTGGAAGGCAGGATCTTGTTTTCCTAAGTCAGTTGGATTAACAATATTCAAGTCTAATTTTGCACTTGCATCCTTTAACTCGTCCAACATGTAGTAGTAAACGGTTTTGACGTCTGAAAAATCAGGATTTGTACCTTCAAAACCCTTCACTGGAATTGGACCAAAATTATCCGACATTTCACTCATCAGATAAGCTCTCCAAATTCTGGCTACCTGAATTAGATTTGGAGTATAAGTTTTGGCAGTTCCGGCTGCGATTTGCTTGTTCCCGATCTCAATGGCTGTATTCGCCATGTTCAACCAACCGGCAACCTGGTCATAGTAAGCTCCGGTCCAACCGTCATTGTAGGTTCCTGCAGAAATCGCTCCACCATCGTAGTCAGATGCCTGATGGCCTGCAGGCTTCCAATATAGCACAAATGATCGTTCTGCAACATCCGGATTCATTTGAGCGGAAATGATGGAATTATTAATAAAATATTCCACCTGAACCTGATCTTCGCTAGCAGCAACAGGATTTACATTTAATTCTTCAAATTTCTTACATGATGCCATCATCAGCGTTGCCGCCATAATTACACATGATTGTTTTAATATATTTTTCATCTTATCAATTATTAAGATTAGAAGCCTAAAGTTAAATTAAAGGAGAATGTTCTGGTAGTAGGTGCACTTGTACCTTCGAAACCCGTGGCATTTCCTCCCGCAGCATACACAGATTCCGGATCCAGACCATTCATATGACTGGTAATTAGCCAAACGTTATTGCATGAGACACCAATTTTTGCACGTTGAATAGGTGTTTTTGCCAGTAATTTCCCAGACAGATTATAACTTAAATTTACGTTTCTTAGTCTGATATTAGTCGCGTCATACAAATTTGCTTCAGTAATTCCAAGGTTATTCGCTCCGGCGACTGCTTCCCAATATCTTTGAGGGGTAACAGATATAGTACTTTTCTCGTAGGTCGTTCCATTTAAGATATATCCATCTACAACAAAGTTATCTCTGTTGCCATTCACTACTGTATTAGCGGCGATACCACTTTGCTGCATTGATGACAGCGTACTGGAGAAAATCTTTCCGCCAAAACGACCATCAATTAAAAAGGAAAGATTAAGGCCCTTATAACTAAAAGTGTTGGTGATACCTGCTATGGCCTTTGCTTGTTGGTTACCCAGTCTTGAACCTGTTGCGGAAACCTGGGGTACTCCATTAGCACTGAGTAACAGCTGACCTGCATTTGGGCCGCTCGGAACACGTTGGAAAGTAGTTCCATAAATCTCACCATATTTTTGTCCTACAACGCTCACAATCTGAACATCGTCATATCCGCCCAAAGGATAGGTAGTCAACTCGTCTGTAAGATATTCCAGTGTGTTGTTGTTGTGGGAAAAGTTCATTGAAGTGTTCCAGCTTAAAGCATTTGAGTTATCCAATATTTTAGCATCTAAAACCAACTCCACACCTTTATTCTGAACATTTCCCGCGTTGATTTTTTTGAACTTATAACCGCTTAGTGGATCCATTGAAATGTTAATCAACTGATTTGTTGCGTTAGATTTATAAAAGGAAACATCCAAACCGACCCGGCTGTTAAAGAACCTCAGTTCAGCTCCTGCCTCATATGATTTAATCAACTCATTTTTCACATAAGGATCATATAACACTTCATTCCTGTTCGCATTTGTATTCCCGTTTGGATCTTTACCAATTGAATAAGTGTTGTACAACTCATATGCATTTAAATCGTTACCGACTGAAGCAGTTGAGGCTCTTAATTTCCCATAGGTGAACCAAGAGGGAAGTTCTTTACCCATTTTAGTTAACATTTCGCTAAACACATATGAAAAGCTCAAAGAAGGATAAAAATAAGAACGGTTGTCCGGATGCAAAGTAGAAGTCCAGTCATTTCTAAAAGTACCATCTAAGAAAAGGTAATTATCCCAGTTGACTTGCAAAGTTCCGTAGACAGAATTTATCTTTTTTGTATTGTATACCTGTGAAACTGTAGGATTATTCTTGCCATTATTTAAAGAAAATAAGTTTGGAACTACCAATTCCCCTGAATTACTTCCCAGAATGTTATTTTTCTGAGACATTAGGTTACCACCCAACGTAAATGCGCCACCAAACCGATCAAATACATTGTCTTTCTGACCAGAGATCAAGGCGCTAAAGTTAGTTTCTGTAAATGTTTGTTTACTTAGACCATACGATCCGTTTGGTGTAGCAGGACCTCCTGAATATAGTTTACTTTCTATAGTTGTAGTGTAATTATCCATACCACCTTTTGCTTCAGCATTTAACCAGCTATTGAATTTATATTTCAATGATCCAGTTAAGATATAGCGATCACGTACATCATTATTCAAGTTTTTATCTCTTGCCCAATAAGGATTGTAGGCACTTCCTGTTGGGAGGTACCAGATCATTTTCCCATTAGGATCAACCGAGTTTTTAAATTGAGTAATGTCAATTGACCTTGGTAAATTGTATAATGTTGCAAACACGTTATTGACATTTGCTCCGTTATTCGGTCTGTTTTCCGCGCTGGAATTGTTGTATTGTATTTTTGTATCAGTTACCCAACGATCATTTTTGCCAAAGGTACTAACAGCCCTAGCCAATAAATTTGTCCGGTGAAGTTCGGCGCCAGGAATGAGACTTTTATCATCTAGACGATTAAATGAAGTGTAAACTGATGTCGC
This sequence comes from Pedobacter sp. GR22-6, assembly GCF_037402555.1. Classification (NCBI taxonomy): domain Bacteria; kingdom Pseudomonadati; phylum Bacteroidota; class Sphingobacteriia; order Sphingobacteriales; family Sphingobacteriaceae; genus Pedobacter; species Pedobacter sp. GR22-6. Next base: position 74,246 of record NZ_JBBEUC010000002.1, on the reverse strand, counting down.
ACCTAATTGTTGCTGGAAGGTCACGCTTTGATTGGAACTGATTCCACGATTAGTATAGTTGCCAATATTGTCGTAAGTACGCAACGCGACTTGCTCTCCATTCCAATTCTTAACCATCTGTCCTTCAGCTTTCGGTCCCCAGCTGAGTGTGGACAACTCTCCATATTCACCCTGTGTTCCTTGTCCAAATTCATTTTGTATTTTAGGTGTCGTAAAAATACTTTCCACACCCAGAGTTGAGGAAACTGAAATACCCAAACCTTTTTGAGCCTTCCCACTTTTCGTAGTGATCATAATTACACCGTTACCGGCCCTTGAGCCATAAAGTGCAGCAGCAGTCGGGCCTTTTAACACAGATATACTTTCAATATCTTCAGGATTGATGTCTCCAAGGCCATTTCCCATATCTGCCGCCGGATTATAGTAGTCATTATTCAGCGCTCCGTTACTGGGATTGATCGCTCCGGTAAAATTACTGACAGGAACTCCATCTACAACAATCAGTGGTTGATTATCACCTGTAAGAGAATTATTTCCTCGCAAGGTAATTTTGGAAGATCCCGCAGGGCCATTACTTGACCGTGTGATTTGCAAGCCGGCCACTTTACCCGAAAGTGTATTCACAAGATTCGGCTCTCTTGCTTCCACCAAAGTCTCCCCTTTTACCTCCTGCACCGCATATCCCAGAGATTTCTTTTCTCTTTTGATACCCAAAGCGGTGACCACAACCTCTCCAAGTTGGTTTGCATCATCTTCAAGGCTTACATTTATCGCACCGGATTCCCCCACGGTGATTTCTTTCGTAGCCAGGCCAATGGAAGAGAAAGTCAGCACTGCACCTGGTTTTACGGAAAGGCTATACTTTCCATCAGCACCAGTAGAAGTACCGTTCTTAGTGCCTTTTTCCATAACACTCACCCCCGGAATGGGTTGCCCAGACTTTTCTGTCACCGTACCGGTAACTGTCTTCTGTGCATACGCCGAGATCGTCATCATACTGAAGAACACCAGGGCGATACACCTTAAGTACATCTGTTTCATTTTGTAATGATTAAATTGTTAAAATTTTGGTTAGTTGTGTTTTTATATGAATAGAGATGATTTAATTGAACTGGCAATTTTCTATAACCAGTATGGCGGCACCCAGCAATTCGGACTGGTCGGCCAATTGAGATACGGTAATCGTCGTTTGATCGGCAAGACGCTGGATGCAAAATTCATTAATCGCGTGCTGAACCGGAGCCATCAGGATTTTTCCGGCAATGGCACCTCTACCGCCCAGCACTATAATTTCTGGATTCATGATGTGTATCAGGGTAGCTAAGCCCTTGCCAATAAGAAAAGAAGCCTCTGATAAAATAGATACTGCTAAAGGGTCGCCGTCTCTTGCTGCATCGAGGAAATGATCCCCAGGTAACTTGCTGTTGTCCTGGAAAGATTGCTCTAATCTGGAGCTCACGCCATTTGCAATCTCTTGTTTCGCACGTTCTACAAGTACTATCAAGGAAGTGTCTACTTCAAGGCAGCCACGTTTACCGCAAGAGCATAATTTGTTACTTTGTGAAAGAGGAATATGACTAAATTCACCTGCGTAACCACTATGACCTCTAAATAAACTTCCATTAATCACCATCCCAAGGCCTATGCCCCATCCGATATTTACTACGAGTACATCTTTCAGATCCTTTCCGGCACCAAATTTCAATTCAGCAAGAGCGATTAAACTTGAATCGTTATCAATAAAAACAGGAAGTCCCAGCTCTTTGGTCAAATGACTCTTCAAGCTTACATTGTTCTTTAACTTGAAGAAAGTATAATTCATTCCCAACTCGGCATTGACAAAACCTGGCATACCAATACCAATGCCCAAGATCTGATCAGATGCAATCCCAGAACGGCCGATATAATCTTTCAAAAAACTAGTCAACTTAATAAGTTCATTTGGATCGGCACTCAGCGGAAATTCCATAATTTCCGGGTCCATATGCACATTATTCAGTAAATCATAGATCACAACCCGGGTTACGAGCTGATCCATTGCTACAGCAACAATGAAACGTGATTTTTCCTGATTCAATGAAAAATTCAATGCCCTACGACCCCCTGTTGATGGTGCCAAACCATGCTCAAGAACATATCCATCCTCGAGCAAATCGCTGACTGTACTGGTCACTAAAGGTAAACTCTTATGGGTGAGTGCACTCAGCTCAGTTAGCGTAAGCATTTTATTCACATAAAGTTGTTTGATCACATCTCTACGTAGTTGAAGGTATTTTTTATCGGTTGCTGACACGTTTGGCTTGATTTCTATATCAAACTTAAAATATAATTATGAATAAACACAATACTTTTTAAATTATTTTTAAAGTACCAAATACATTACAAATATTTAAAATAACTACTTTATCGATTTAGTGCAAACAAAAAAAGGGATTATGTGAGTACATAATCCCTTTATGAAACATAAGATTTTTATTTTAATGGATTCCTCTTAGCAATCGGCTCCAGCGGATTTTACTAAAGAATGAACCGTTAGTATCAAAACTCATCCAAATGAATAGCGCTTTTCCCACTATATGGTCTTCCGGAACAAAACCCCAATATCTTGAGTCTAGAGAATTGTGCCTATTATCTCCCATCATCCAATAATAATCCATTTTAAAAGTATAAGTTGTAGCTGGTTTTCCATTGATGAGCCAGCCAGTTCCAGATTTCTCCAGTTTATTACCTTCATAAATCCTGATACTTCTTTCGTACAAAGGCATAGTCACACTGTCCAATTTCACCGTCCATCCTTTTTTGGGGATGATGATCGGACCGAAATTATCTACATTCCAGGGCCTGTTTGGATCATGCGGAAATACATCTGGCTCATATTGACCTGCGGTAGCTACATATTCTCCAACAGATTTTACAAAATCTAATTTCTTAACCTCGTCCATCATCGATCCTGAGCCCGTAAACAGGCAAGTTGAATCTGTCATTGATTGTATATCCGGATCTCCGCTTCTCATGCTGAATCCCATATCCTGAAATACATCAAAGTTTACATTGCGTGTTTTAAAAGTCACTAAATAAGTAAAATTACCCGTATTCTTCAATGGTTCCGGTCTGCCATTCACAGAAACCAATCCGGCTTTCATACTGATCGTATCTCCTGCAATTCCGATACATCTCTTGATATAGTTTTCCCGCTTATCTACTGGCCGGCTCACCACAGTATACTGGCTATTTACACTTTGCCAGCTGCTATGTCTCACCATTTGGTAATAATCCATATCCTGCTGTTCTAAAGCAACTGTATCTCCCTGGGGGTAATTGAATACCACCACATCATTTCTTTTGATATCAGAAGTTCCGGGTAAACGTCTATATTTCCACTGAACACCTTCCCAGTATGCTTTTGTTCCTGTTACAGGCATGGTATGATGTGCAAACGGAAATGCAACAGGCGTCATCGGGATACGTGGCCCGTAATTGACCTTACTCACGAACAGAAAATCACCGATCAGCAAAGAGCGCTCCATTGACCCGGTTGGTATGGTATAGGCCTCAATAAAAAACACCCGGATGATCGTAGCAGCGATAACTGCAAACAGAATGGCATCTACCCATTCCCTGGTTTTGGTTTTTTTCTTTTTAGGCTTGGCATCATTATTCTTTTGCCAGAATTTCCAACTCATATTGGTCTTTATTTAAAATTAAATATATCGGCTATGTTGTAAAAGCCTTGTTTGTTATGTAACCACTCTGCTGCAACTACTGCACCCAAAGCAAATCCCGACCTGTTGTGAGCAGTATGCTTCAGCTCGATCTCATCCACTTCTGAACTGTAAACCACGGTATGCGTACCGGGTACACTTTCTATCCTGTGCGACTCGATCAACAATTGTTCTTTAGTCAGAGTATCTTCAAAAGGCGTTCCGACCAATTCATTGACCCATTCCGATTTACGCCCCAGATTGTCGATGATATCTTCGGCAATGGTCATCGCTGTTCCACTTGGCGAATCCAGTTTTTGGGTATGGTGAATTTCCTCTACCTGTACTTCATAAGCGGGAAAATCATTCATCAATTTGGCCATTACTTTATTGATATGGAAAAAGAGGTTCACCCCAATACTAAAGTTTGATCCGTAAAGAAGCGAATTGTTACTTGAAAGACATTCATTCTTCACTTCCTGCAATTGTCCGTACCATCCTGTAGTACCTACAACGACCGGAACATTTGCATCAAAACAAGTATAAATATTGCTGATTACAGCATCTGGAGTACTAAAATCAATCGCCACATCCGCTTTACGCAGATTAGATTCGGTAAGGTCTTCACGATTATCAATGCTGATTTTCAGGACAACTTCATGACCTCTTTCCAAGGCAAATCGCTCAATGATCTGACCCATTTTACCGTAACCAAGCAGTGCTATTTTCATTCTATTTATATTTTACTTAATGGTAATGAAGCTTCTTGACAGAGGTTTCATTCTATTTATATTTTATTTTCTATCAAAAAGTTAAGCTGAGCTTGACACCTGGAGTTACCGGGTTAAAGCCGTACATTGTATTTGTATTCATTAACACCGGAGACATCTTCAGCGAAGCGACATCACCTACATCGAAATACTTTAATCTCGCATCAATATAAGCTTCTACCGCATTTAACAGATAAAGACCTACTAAGGAAAAGATGACCACTTCTCTATTTCTGCGGGCGTTATCTTTGGCCAATATCAAACCGGAAGTGGGATAGTTCGGATAAGATGCTGCTGTATCCCCATGTGAATTTCGATATTGCACCTCCTTAAGAAAAACTTTGTACATCTTACTGTTATCGATCAGTGAAATGGTTAAGAGTGTAGCCCCAGTGTAAATACCTGCTACTTTAGCGAGGCGATAGACGGTCACACCATTCCTGATCTGTCCCATTCCCGGAACGATCAAAGAACTGATCACGGCCTTCCTTCCAGCTATTTTGCCCGGATTTACGTATTTGGTTTTGCCGGTATCTACAGCGACCTTCACCTGTTTACCCGCATTGATCAGCATAGGTTTGGCAACCGTATCTGCAGAGTTCTTCTCAATCGTGTCTTTTTTACCTCTTACCGGCTGCTGGGCAGCGGCAATAAGTGCAGTAAAAACACAAAGCAACAGTACGGTCAAAAACTTCTGCATTACCAATCCAATAATTCTAAAATGCGGCTCAGATCATCTTCAGAGACAAAAGGAATTTCAATGGCTCCCTTTCCGTTTTCTCCAACTTTCAATTTCACTTTAGTAGCAAATTTGGAAGCCAGATCTTTCTGTAATTTCTGATATTCGAAAGGCGCAGCGGCCACACGTTTAGCAGGTTTAGGCTTTACCTCAACACTGTTGATGCTCCTTACCAATTCTTCCACCTTACGTACAGAAAGCCCTTTCTCGATGATCTCATCATGGATATACAGTTGCTTATCTGCTTGATCTACATTGATCAATGCCCTGGCATGGCCCATAGAGATTTTTTGGTCCCTAATGGAAATCTGAATCAGCGGCGGCAATTTCAACAGACGCAGATAGTTGGTTACTGTGGTACGGTTTTTACCTACCCGGTCTCCCAATTGCTCCTGTTTCAGATTACACTCATCCATCATCTGCTGGAAACTCAAGGCAATTTCGATAGCATTGAGGTTCTCCCGCTGAATGTTCTCTATCAATGCCATTTCCAGCATCTGCTGGTCATTTGCGGTACGGATATATGCTGGTATTTCAGTAAGTCCTGCGAGCTTGGAAGCCCGCAACCTGCGTTCACCTGAAATCAACTGGTATTTAGTACCATTTGGCTGTGCCCTTACCGTGATCGGCTGAATCAATCCCTGAACCTTGATCGATTCAGCAAGCTCATTCAGAGCAACCTGATCAAACTCCGTGCGGGGCTGATAGGGATTGGTCTCTACATCACTGATGTTGATATGGCCAATGTTGTTTTTGGTATTGCCTTCTTGCCTGGTTTCACTTACAGGGTTTACGCCATTCTTTGGTGGATTTACGGATTCCGTATCGTCCAAAAGTGCACTTAATCCCCTGCCTAAACCCGTTTTTCGCTGAAAAGATGTCATTAAAAATAATTTATAGGATTGCTGTATTCTCGGCGGCTTCTGCTTTTACCATGCCATTTTTACGAACGATTTCACGCGCAAGGTTCAGGTAATTGATAGCGCCCTTACAATTGGCATCATGCATAATCACCGATACACCATAACTCGGCGCCTCACTCAAACGCGTGTTCCGTTGAATGATCGTCTCGAAAACCAATTCCTGAAAATGAGTTTTTACTTCTTCTACCACCTGGTTAGACAAACGCAGACGTACATCGTACATGGTCAGCAGAATACCCTCGATTTCCAGCTCAGGATTCAAACGGTTCTGTACAATTTTAATGGTATTGAGCAATTTACCGAGCCCCTCCAATGCAAAATACTCGCACTGAACCGGAATGATCACCGAATCTGCTGCCGTTAGTGCATTGATCGTGATTAAACCCAGAGAAGGTGAGCAGTCAATGATGATGAAGTCATACTGGTCTTTGATTTTCTCCAACACAGCTTTCATTTTGTACTCACGGTTATTGAGGTTGATCATCTCAATCTCAGCACCCACAAGGTCGATGTGTGCCGGTAAAAGATCCAGATTAGGGGTTTCCGTTTTTTGGATGGCATCTGCTGCATCGATGTCATTGATGATGCACTCGTAAATGCTATTTTTTATACTTCTGGGGTCAAAACCAATTCCAGAAGTTGAATTTGCCTGAGGATCAGCATCTACTAATAATGTTCTATATTCTAATACGGCTAAACTTGCGGCTAAGTTGATCGATGATGTAGTTTTGCCTACCCCACCTTTCTGATTTGCCAATGCGATAATTTTACTCATTTATCTTGTTAATATTTACAATTAATCCCTGAAGGCCTGTATTCGCGCTGCTTAAATCTATAAAAAATGCTATTTTTGTACGGATCTGGGCACATTTTAACGATTAGCTAAGATACAAACTAAATGGCAAAATTAGTATTAAAGCACTAAGTGTTTTACACATCTTATTAACAATCAAAACATGGTAACCATCATATCCGGAACCAACAGACCTAACAGTAATACGCTTAAAGTCGCCAATTATTATCAAAGAACATTGATCTCAAAAGGCTTGGAGAGCAATGTTTTTTCCCTTGAAGATCTTCCGGACAATCTGATCGCTTCTGACCTATATGGAAACAGAAGCGAAGCCTTCCTAAGTATACAGGAAATGATCACCAATACCAGTAAATTCCTTTTCATCATCCCGGAATACAACGGCAGTTTTCCTGGAGTACTGAAAACCTTTATAGATGCCTGCAATTTCCCGGAAAGCTTTTATGATAAAAAAGCCGCACTGGTTGGCATTTCTTCCGGTAAGTATGGGAATATCCGTGGAATAGACCATTTTGGAGGTGTATGCAGTTACCTTCACCTCAATGTACTACCCCTGAGGATCCACATTTCTACCATCAAATCTGAGCTCAACGAGAATGGTGATTTCTTTAAAGAGGATACACTGAAATTCAGCCACCAGCAAATGGACAAGTTTATTTTGTTTTAAAGCTCATCCAGGTCTTACCCTCGTTGCCAAATACAAAATAACCCGGATACAGCATTTCAGCCAAATCCTCCAGGGCGTCAACAGCTGTCTCCGCTTCAGTCAGGGACAAACTATCGTCATACAGGTAAACCCGGTCGTATTCTACAGCTGGCCATTCCGGCTTTAGGAGCGCCGGAACTGAGCCCATAAGTTGCAACATACTCATGTCATTTTCACAATAAATCAGAACCCTGGCATTAACCGCATCTTCCTGCAACTCGGCCCCGGCAGTATTCAGGATGTCTTTCAAGAGACCGCTGCTATTGTTTTCACTATCCAAACAAGCTACAGCAACTTTATCCATAAATTTGATCTTATGCTGGATGATATCTACACGCTCCTGAAGTACTTCACGCAATTCTTCACTTCCAACCTGATTTATCACCGCATTTAAAAAAGACATATCGATTTATTTACTAATTTGTGCAAAATTAGTATTCCTTCGCTGATGCATCGTATTATCCTCGTTTTTTTTTACTGCAGCCTGATCTCCATCCTCCTATCTTGCGGAAATACATCGAGAGAAGATAACCGCACGGTATTTTACCTGAATCTCGATCAAAACCTAACCTCACTGGATCCCGCCTTCGCCCGAAATCAAAATGCAATTTGGATGATCAACCAGGTCTTCAATGGATTGGTACAGGTGGACAGCCAGCTCAATATTCTGCCCTGCATTGCAAAAAGCTGGGAGATGTCCGATGACCATCTGGAATACACTTTTCATCTTCGCACTGATGTATTTTTCCATGACCATCAGCTTTTCCCAAAAGGTAAAGGACGAAGGGTTACCGCCTCCGATTTCGTCTATAGTTTCTACCGCCTTATCGATCCCGAAGTAGCTTCTTCTGGTGGCTGGATCTTTAGCGATAAGGTGAAGGACATCAATAATTTCATCGCGCTAAACGACAGCACTTTCCAGATCAAGCTCATCAAACCCTTCCCGGCCTTCATGAACCTGCTCAGTACTCAGTACTGCGCTGTGGTTCCCAGGGAAATTGTAGCTCACTACGGCAAAGACTTCCGCAGCCATCCTGTGGGAACCGGCCCTTTCAAATTTAAATACTGGAAGGAAGATGAAGTGCTTGTTTTCCTCAAAAATGAGCATTACTGGGAAAAAGATAAGGGCCGCCAGCTCCCCTACCTCGATGCGGTCAAAGTCAGCTTCATCAGCGATAAACAAAGTGCCTTTATGAATTTCCTCAAAAAAGAACTTGATTTCTTCGATAAAGTAGACGGTAGTTACCGCGATGACATCCTCACCAAAAGCGGCAAAATGACGGCTAAATACAAAGGCAAATTCCAGCTCAGAAAAGGTCCCTATCTCTGTACAGAATATGTGGGCATCCTCGTAGATACGAACGTGGCCATTGCAAAAAGATCGCCCTTGAAGTACAAAAAAATACGACAGGCCATCAACTACGCCATCGACAAACCCAAACTGATTAAATACCTGCGTAATGGAGTGGGCATCCCTGCTACCTCCGGATTCATTCCCCAGGGCATGCCAGGTTACGACAGTACTGCAGTAAAAGGATATCATTACGATCCGCAAAAAGCAGCAAGGCTCCTCGCCGAAGCGGGCTTTCCAAATGGAAAAGGCATGCCCGAACTGACCCTCAATACCTCTACAAACTACAAAGACCTGATCGAATTCATCCAGGCAGAACTCCATTCCATAGGCATCATGGTAAAGGTAGACGCCAGTCCCAGCGCCAGTTTGCGCGATCTGATGTCAAAGAATGAAGTCAACTTTTTCCGTGGCTCATGGATTGCAGACTATCCTGACGGAGAAAACTACCTGGCGATGTTTTATTCTAAAAACAAAGTTCCCAACGGCCCCAACTACACAGCATATTACAACGATAAGTTCGACCGGCTTTTCGAGCAGAGCTATTACGTTGCCAACAATGAGCAGCGCTACAAGCTCTACCAGCAGATGGACAACATGGTCATTGAATACGCTAACATCGTCCCAATCTTCTACGATCAGTCAGTGATTATGACCCAAAACAACATTAGCGGGTATGTGATCAACCCGCTAAATCTAATGATCCTGAAAACCGTCAGGAAAAACTAGTTGCCCTGTAAGCGCTCCAGTCCACCCCCTTGTTGCTGGTTCTCTTCTTTTTTCAAATCGTCGTTCTTAATGGTCTTTTTCTCTGTAAACTTCAGCTTACCGAATTTATAACTAAAATTAACTCCAAAGGAACGCAGCGGATAATGGATATTGGTACTTTGAGATGAAGTAGCAGTGGTATTCAGTGTTTTGATGTTTAGGTCACGGTGAAAGGGGTTCAAGACATTTACACCCACTGTAGCCGTTTTCTTCATAATTTCTTTCTTCAACGCTCCACCATAGAAATACATCATATCGGTCTTACCCTGAAAGGTCCGTTTTGGGGAGTTTACAACGCCCCACAGTTCCGTATTCCAACCACCTGGCAAGGCATAGGCAGAACGCAGAAACGCTGTATAATTTAGGAAGGTTCCCGTGTTTACATTTCTGGCTGTGTTATTTACTTCATAGGTATTGAGTCCGAAATTGGCCATTAAAGTCCATTTAGGCTTTGGGTTATAAGAGCCAAATACATTAAAACCGTAAGATTTGCTGGTTCCGACATTGATGTAAGTAGTCAGGTTCTTGCTTACGCCATTGTCATCCACAAAGGGATTGATGGAACTCTCTATGACATCACTGGTATTTCTGTAAAATACAGAAGCATTGATAACGGATCCCTTGATGAATGTAGAATAGCCCAATTCCAGATTATCACTCAGCTCCGGGGAAAGCTTTGGATTACCTTCCATCGGATTGAACACATCGCTTTCATTTCTAAAAGGATTGAGGAAAGACAAACTCGGGCGCTGGATCCTGCGGTTGTAACTCAGTTTTAAGGTGCTCATGCCTTTCAATGACTGGGACAAGACTACACTCGGGAATAAATTGAAGTAATCATTATCGAAGCGCAACGTATTCCCTGCCAGCCCGTCAATCTTCGTATACTCAGCCCTCAGGCCTGCTTTGGCGGTAACTTTTTTCGTCAGCTTAAATCCCATTACCCCGTACGCCGCAGCTACATTCTGATTGTAATCAAAATCTTGTGCTGCCACATCATAGTCACTGCTGATATCCCTCATGATTCCTTTAAGTCCGGTTTCCAGGGTGGTTGTTTTGTTAAAGGGCAACACATAATCCGTTTGCAGGGTGTACTCATTGTTTTTACCTGTATTGCTACCCAAAACTACTACATCCGGAACCCCTGCACTCAGGAAACGGTTAGAGAAGTCGCTGCCGTTCCGGCCTGTCGACAACTGCGCCGATACACTCAGTTCCTCACCTTCACGCTTGGTCTTCTTACGATAATCTACATTCCAGTCCATGTTTTTAATACTCATATCCATATCCCTGATGTTTCGGGAGAAAACTTCATTCACGAGGATATTGGACTCGCCCGGACCACCATTGGAGAAACTGTTGAATTTTACGTTGGTGCTAAAATTATTGAAAGCATTCAAATCATAGTCCAGCCCCAGGCTCGCGTTATAACCCAGTCGGGACCATTTAGAGAATCCATTTTGGGAGATGGTATTGCTCACCCCATCCTCTACCGAATTGTTCAGCGTCACCACACTTGAGCGTTGCGGATAAGCATGATTGGTTCCCAGGCTTGTGGTTAGGCCCAACCTCCCGGTTTTTACATTAAGGTTGAAGGCCCCATTGTTAGAACGTGTACCAGCCGATGCATTCACACTGCCACTGGTACCTTCAGAAGTATTTTTCTTTGTAATGATATTAATGATACCGCCAGATCCCTCGGCATCATACTTTGCAGATGGGCTGGTGATCACTTCTACACTCTTGATCTGTTCCGCAGGGATCATTTTCAAGGCGTCGGCCACACTGTTGGCCATCGTACCTGAGGGCTTCCCATTGATCAGCACCCTTACCGCACTTCCGCGCAGTTGCACATTGCCATTGATGTCTACAGAAAGCATCGGCACCTTACGCATCACGTCGGTCGCATCACCGCCCGCGTTTGTTATGTCGGCCTCTGCATTATAGACCAGTTTATCCACTTTGTTTTCTATTAAAGCCTGCTGCCCCACGATGGCAACTTCCTTGAGGCTGTTTTGGCTTGAAACCAAATGAACCGATCCTGCATTCAGGTCTGGTTTAGCTTCTGTAGTTTTCACAATGATGCTCTTGGTAGCGTAGCCCATAAAGCCTGCAACCAGTTTATATTCTCCGGGCACTACATTTTGCAGCACCACCTTACCCTTTTCATCGGTCACTCCCCCGTTTACAGATTTACCGTCTTTCGTGTTCAGCAGGGAGACAGTGGCATAATCTATTGGCTTTTTACTTGCCGAATCCAGTACCAAAGCGATGATGCGGCCCGTTATCTTAACTTTTGCCGGTGCCCCCATACCCATTGGGAATTGTGCTTTCGCAGTACTGAAACCCAGGGCAAAAATGGCAACCGATAGTAGTATTCTCTTCATAAAATTCTTTTTCCTCAATTAGTCGGCGCAAAATTAACTTTGTTACACTTATCTCCTGCAGATTTCTCGTAGTATATTGTCTCCTGCCGGTAAACTGTGCTTTTTTATCGGTCAAATTTTCCCTATCATTACGGCCATCCAATTAAATACCATATCATGCCCGAGGAAATCAACCGTCTCAGCCAATCAGCCTGGAAAAAATGGGGCCCCTATGTATCCAATCGTCAGTGGGGAACAGTAAGAGAAGACTATAGTGAAAATGGAGATGCCTGGCAATACAGCAGTCACGACATGGCCCGCAGCAAAGCCTGGAGATGGGGAGAAGAAGGAATTGGAGGAATCTCCGACGACAAACAATTCCTATGTTTTGCACCTTCATTTTGGAATGGCAGAGATCCCATCCTGAAAGAAGTCTTTTTTGGCCTTACCAATGCGGAAGGCAATCACGGTGAGGATGTAAAAGAACTTTTCTATTACCTGGATTCCTCCCCCACGCACAGCTATATGAAAATGCTGTATAAGTATCCTCAACAGGCCTATCCCTACGAACAGCTCCTGCGCGAAAACCGCAACCGCTCCAGACAGGAACCGGAATATGAACTGGCAGATACCGGGATATTCGATCAAAACGAATATTTCGACATTTTTATCGAATACGCAAAATCAGCAACAGAAGATATCCTGATCAGCATCACCGCGCACAACAGAAATCAGAAGAAAGCGCAGCTGAGCATTCTGCCGACCCTGTGGTTTAGAAACCGCTGGTCCTGGGGAGAACATGATAAAGACCTCTCCATTTCAAAAAAGGATAACCAGGCTGTAGACATCATACATAAAGACCTTGGCGCATATTCCCTCTATACCCAAACACCAGCCGAATGGGTGTTTACAGAAAATGAAAGCAATACCTCCAGGCTATACCAATACGATGATGGCGCCAAATATTGCAAAGATGCCTTTCATCGCTACGTTGTCCAGGACGATAAAGCAGCTGTAAATCCTGCAAATGAAGGCTCAAAGGCCGCGGCTGTGTACAATTTCGAGATTGATGCTGGCCAATCCGTCAACCTCAAACTCCGCCTCTGTAAAGGAAGTAAGGAACAACCTTTCTCAGATTTCGAGCAGCTTTTTAATCAAAGAAAAAATGAAACAGATGAATTTTACCAAACCTTGCAAGACAAGTCCAATTCCACTGATGAAAGGCTGATCCATCGACAGGCCATAGCCGGCCTACTGTGGAATAAACAATTCTACAACTACAATGTAGGCAAATGGCTGAAAGGCGACCCTGCGCAACCTGCCCCACCGGCCGGACACACCCATTCCCGGAACCTCAATTGGAAACACCTCAATAATGCTGATATCATTTCCATGCCAGACAAATGGGAGTTTCCCTGGTATGCTTCCTGGGACCTGGCCTTCCACTGCGTCAGTCTCGCCCTGGTAGATATTGAATTTGCAAAAGAGCAGCTGCAGCTCCTCACCAAAGAGTGGTTCATGCACCCCAACGGTCAATTGCCGGCTTATGAATGGAACTTCGATGACACCAATCCACCGGTACATGCCTGGGCTACCTGGGAAGTGTATAAAATGGATCAGGAATCCAATGAAGGCAAAGGAGATATCGCCTTTCTGGAAGCCGTTTTTCAGAAATTACTCATCAACTTTACCTGGTGGGTAAACCGCAAAGACCACACCGGCAGTAATATCTTTTCTGGCGGTTTCCTTGGCCTGGATAACATCGGCGTGTTCGACAGGAGTATGGAATTGCCCACGGGGATGCACATCGAGCAAGCCGACGGCACCAGTTGGATGGCCATGTATGCGCTGAATATGATGCAGATCTCCCTGGAACTGTCGCTTCACAATCCTGTTTATGAGAATATGGCTACCAAATTCTTCGAACATTTCCTGTACATCGCAGGAGCGATTATGAATATCATGGGACCAGATGACAGCGGACTATGGGACAATGAAGATGAGTTCTTTTACGATGAACTATCCATTGAAGGCAAAGATTCTATTAAACTGAAACTGCGCAGCATGGTTGGTCTCATCCCCTTATTCGCCGTAGAAGTGATCAAAGACGACACCCTGAAAAAATTACCCAATTTTGCCAGGCGCATGGAGTGGTTTCTGAAAAACAAGCCCGAACTGGCCTCCCTGGTTTCCAGGTGGACAGAAAAAGGACAGGGCGACAAGCACCTGCTCAGTTTGCTACGTGGACACCGCATCAAACGCATTCTCTACAGGATGTTAAATGAAACAGAATTCCTGAGCGAATTTGGCATACGGAGCCTGTCGAAAACCTATTCACAAAACCCGTTCATTTTTCCTACGGAGAAAGAGAATATCATTGTGAGCTATGTTCCGGGGGAAAGCGACAGTGGCATGTTTGGAGGAAATAGCAATTGGAGGGGGCCTATCTGGATGCCGGTAAATTACCTCATCATCCAAAGCCTATTGCGATTTCATGAGTATTACAATGACGATTTTAAAGTAGAATACCCTTCCGGAACCGGAAACTACCTTTCTCTTCGGGAAATTGCAGTTAAACTCAGCGAACGCCTGATCAGTATTTTCAAACAGAATGAGCAGGGTTTACGCCCCTGCTTTGGCGGTCATGACAAGCTACAGCAAGATCCAAATTTCAAAGATTACCTGCTGTTTAATGAATATTTTCATGGAGACAACGGAAAGGGACTCGGCGCATCCCATCAAACCGGCTGGACCGCTTTGATTGCCAATTTAATACAGCGATAGATTGAGGCCCGAAGCAACCTCATAAAAGGAATGCTTCGGGCCTCATTACTTATATCACGATATTCACAATTCGCCCTGGCACAACAATCACCTTTTTAGGTGTCTTTCCTTCCAGGTATTTCTGAACATCTTCATTTGCCAACACCAGGCCTTCAATTTCGTTTGGTTTTAAAGTCAGGCTCAGGCTCAGGTTCATCCTGGTCTTGCCATTTACAGAGACAGGGTAGCTAAACTCATCCTCCACCAAATGTGCCGGATTGAACTTAGGATAGTCTACAAAAGATAGCGTACCAGCTTCGTTACCCAACAAGGCCCAAAGTTCTTCACAAATGTGAGGCGCATAAGGAGACAACACGATGACAAGGTCTTCAAGCACCTGACGGTTCTTACATTTCAGGTCAGTCAGTTCATTTACCGCAATCATAAAACTGGACACAGAAGTATTGAATGAGAAACGCTCAATATCGTCCTGAACCTTTTTGATGATCTTGTGCAAGGCTTTCAATTCCGCTTTAGCAGGAATTGAGTCTTCCACATGGAATGCCCAGTTTTCGTTGTGGAACAAACGCCAGAATTTGCGCAGGAATTTGAACACACCTTCTATACCATTGGTATTCCATGGTTTGCTTTGCTCCAAGGGCCCCAGGAACATTTCGTACATGCGGAGTGTATCCGCCCCATAGCTTTCAATCAGCACATCAGGGTTTACCACATTAAACTTAGACTTGGACATCTTTTCCACTTCCACACCACAGATGTATTTTCCGTTTTCCAGGATGAATTCAGCATTTGCAAACTCTGGTCTGAATAACTTGAATTTTTCCATGTTCAAGACCTCATTTTCCACGATATTCACATCCACATGCAATGCAGAAGTCTTGTAATCTTTCCTCAATCCATAGGAAACCAGAGTATTGGTTCCTCTTCCGGACTCGTCTACCACACGGTATACAAAATTACTCCGGCCCTGGATCATCCCCTGGTTGATCAATTTCTTGAAAGGCTCTTCCTCTTGTACATAGCCCAGATCCTTCAGGAATTTGTTCCAGAAACGGCTATACAACAAGTGGCCGGTAGCGTGCTCAGAACCTCCTATATACAGATCCACATCTTTCCAATAAGCAATGGCCTCCTTAGCCGCAAAATCAGCGTCGTTCTTTGCGTCCATATAACGGTACCAATACCAGCTGGAACCAGCCCAACCCGGCATGGTACTCAATTCGTATTCATACTGGTCTTCATAACTCCAGTTTTCAGCCCTGCCCAAGGGTGGCTCTCCTGTTTCAGTCGGCAGGTATTTATCGATTTCCGGTAGTACCAATGGCAACTCTTCTTCTTTCAACAAATACGGCAAGCCATCTTTAAAGTAAACAGGGATTGGTTCTCCCCAGTAGCGCTGGCGACCAAAAATCGCATCACGCATACGGTAATTGATTTTAGCCTTACCGACTCCCTGCTCCTCCAACCAGGCATTTAAGGTAGCTGTTGCCTCAGTATATGCCATTCCGTTGATGAAACCTGAATTGATGTATTTACCTTCCTTGGTAGGATCGGCCTGTACCTCGATTTCTTTCTGAGCATCAAGGATCTGCACGATAGGCAGTCCAAAATGCGTAGCGAAAAGCCAGTCGCGCTGGTCGCCGCTGGGCACCCCCATTACAGCGCCGGTACCATAACCCGCCAGCACGTAATCTGCTATCCAAAGCTGTACACGCTCGCCACTCACCGGATTGATCACATAGCTTCCGGTAAAAGCACCAGAAACTGTTTTGGTGTCTGCCATACGGTCCAGTTCCGATTTCTTTTTAGTCTGGGCGATATATCCATTTACCGCATCCAGCTGATCAGCAGTGGTTAAAGCCGTCACGAGTTCGTGTTCAGGAGCCAAAACCAGATAAGACACCCCAAAGATCGTATCTACGCGGGTGGTAAATACTTCAATGAAATCGGTGTTCAATCCTGTGATGGCCTCAGCACCTTCAATCTTAAACCTCACGGAGGCACCGACACTCTTGCCAATCCAGTTGCGCTGCATTTCCTTCACTGGTTCAGGCCAGTCTATGGTATTTAAACCTTGTAGCAAACGCTCTGCATAAGCAGAGATGCGCATGCTCCATTGCATCATTTTCTTTTGCTCTACCGGATGACCACCGCGTTCAGAATACCCGTCTTTCACTTCATCATTGGCCAGCACTGTACCCAAAGCCGGGCACCAGTTTACCGTACTTTCCCTTAGATAAGTCAGTCGGTATTTCAAGAGCTCTTCTTGTTTTTCCTCATCGGTCATGGTTGCCCAGTCACTTGGAAGAAATGTCTTTACTTCCTCATCACAGACCGCTTTCACATCGGCGCTGCCTGCAGCATTAAATTTTTCGATCAACGTGCTGATGTCTTCCGCCTTATCGCTTTCCAGGTTGTACCAGGAATTGAACAACTGCATGAAGATCCACTGCGTCCACTTGTAATACGCAGGATCGCTGGTGCGTACCTCCCTGCTCCAGTCGAAAGAGAAACCGATCTGATCCAGTTGCTTGCGGTAAGTATTGATGTTGGTTTCTGTTGTCAGTGCCGGATGCTGCCCGGTTTGTATGGCATATTGCTCCGCAGGCAGACCAAAAGAGTCATACCCCATTGGGTGCAACACATTGAACCCCTTTAGCCTTTTGTATCTTGAAAATATATCGGAAGCAATGTAACCCAGCGGATGCCCTACATGCAATCCTGCACCTGAAGGATATGGAAACATATCCAGTACATAAAATTTAGGCTTTTCGCTATTCTGATCTGCTTTAAAAGTCTGGTGCTGTGCCCAGTGCTTTTGCCACTTTTGTTCTATTTCTTTAAATTGATAGTCCATTGCTAGTATTTTGATTGACGTCTCCGGCGACGTTTGGTAATTGCATTTTGAGAACGCGAAATTAAGGAATTAAAGACTGGTTTGGAAGGGATTAGTAAAAGTGTTTATTCCTAAACAGAAAATGTCGCGGTGCTTTATTCTCCGGGGCATTATAAATACTGTGTTTCCCGGATATCAAATAAGCCACAATGCAAGCGACAGCGACGTAGAGACAGCCAGAAAATCCAAACAACTCTGCAGCCATGATGATACAGGCCAGCGGCGTTTTCGCGGCAGCAGCAAAAACAGCCACAAAGCCCATCCCTGCAAGTAAACCCACCGGCAGAGGCAAGATAAAAGCAAGGGCACTTCCACATGTCGCACCAATGAAGAACAAAGGAGTGACTTCACCACCTTTAAAGCCCATACCTAATGTAATGGCAGTAAACAGAATCTTTAGCATGAAATCTTGTGGGGCAGATACGTCTTGAAAAGCCGCCAGGATGGTCGGTATCCCCAGTCCAATGTATTTGTGCGTATCTAGTAAGAGGATCAGACCGAGAACTGCAAAACCACCGACCAGTGGACGGAGTGGCGGATAGCCGATGCGTTTAGAGAGTTTGGAGATCTGCCCGCTGAGCCTGACAAACAAAATTGCTGCAACACCAAACACACAACCAGCCAGGCCGCTGTAGAAAAGCAGTGTTAAATTTATAACAGGAACCATACCTATAGGATAGTGGGTATGCCCCACTCCCCATAGTGCTGTTACATAGGCCCCAATGTACGCGCTCAGCACTGCAGGCACTAGCGCTTTAAAGGGAAATTTAGCAAGCAGCAAAACTTCTATTCCAAACAAAGCCCCTGCCAGAGGTGTACCAAAAACAGCTGCAAATCCTGCACTTAGCGCGGCAATGAGCAGGATTTTCCTTTCCTCCGCATCAAGCTTAAAAGGTTTGGATAATTGATCGGCCGCAGCAGCCGACATTTGCAAAGCCGTACCTTCCCGCCCTGCAGATCCGCCAAACAAATGCGTCACTACCGTACCGACTAAAACCAATGGAGCCATCCGAAAGGGGATCACATCGTTAGGATTATGGATCGTATCAAAAACCAGGTTATTTCCCCTCAGCACGCTTGCCCCCATGTAATGATAGCTCAGTCCAATTAGCAGTCCGGCAAGTGGCAACAGGTAGATCAGCCAATTGTGCAGCTCCCTGAAATTTGTTGCCCAGTTCAATGCAGTTAAAAATACAGCAGAGAGCGTTCCCGCAGCTATCCCGGTGATCATCAGGAGCAACAGCCACTTACCTGCCGAAAGAAAATAGGGTTTTAGTCCTTGCACAAGGTCAAATATAGAAATAGCTAACATTAAAAAT
Source organism: Pedobacter sp. GR22-6 (assembly GCF_037402555.1). NCBI lineage: Bacteria > Pseudomonadati > Bacteroidota > Sphingobacteriia > Sphingobacteriales > Sphingobacteriaceae > Pedobacter > Pedobacter sp. GR22-6. The sequence goes on along the minus strand of NZ_JBBEUC010000002.1, from coordinate 55,112 downwards.
ATATGTATATTGCATTATAGATCTAATAACTATCGCTATGAAAAACCCTAAAACGCTGCTATACATCACCATATTCATCGCTGCTTATTTTTTATTCCTTGCGCTCAACGCTTACATTTTCTTGTTCCAAAATACTTTTTTGACTGTCGTTCAGGAGCTGATCACATTGCCTCTGCTCCTTTTGCAATTGGTCATTTGTATCAACGCTGCCTTAAAACTCAATCGGTCGGGATCAGGGTTCGGGTACCATATCGGTATTTTCAGTGTCTCCCTTGCCAATAGCAGTGTGGCACTTGGAAGCATATTTTTAAGTTTTTTTCACTGACGGAAAATTTAGGAGTACTGGTATTTACCTATATCGACTCTTCATTTCCCAATAATTACCTTACGATGTGCTATTCCCCATTCTGCCAGGTTGTTGATGATGGTTTTTAATGTCATGCCGTATTCTGTCAATTGATATTGAACAGATATCGGCTGAGTATCCAAAACAGTTCGCTTTACGAGTTTGTTGATTTCCAGCTCCTTTAGTTCTTTACTCAACATTTTGTTTGAAATTCCTTCTACATCATTCAGAATGTCAGAAAACCTTCTTTTGTTGTAATAGCAAATGGAAGAAATAATGGAGATTTTCCATTTCCCGTTCAAAACATCCATGGCATCGTGGACGGCCATAATCTCTTTTTTGTGCCCTAATTGGCATTCATTTCCAGTCATAAGTTACTTGGTTACCCTAAAGTTACTGTTACTTTTCGTTACAAAGTAACCTAAATAACTTTAGCTACCATAACTTTGTAGCATAAAAATTTAATAAATCATGGACTTTACAAATAAAAACGTTGTCATTACCGGTGGAACTACCGGAATAGGTTTTGCGACAGCAAAAGCATTTATCAGCGCAGGCGCAAACGTATGGATTACAGGGAGAACTGCTGCCAACCTGCAAAAGGCAGCAGCAGAAATAAACAGCCCGAAATTGTTTACAGTAGTATCAGACACTTCAAAATTTGAAGACATTTCGATCCTCGAAAAAGCAATTGCAGAAACTGGAAATAAATTAGACGTGCTGTTCCTGAATGCGGGAATTGCGACATTTGAGCCTATAGAAAAAGTAACTGAAGCAAATTTCGATGCACAATTCAATACCAATGTTAAGGGCCATTTCTTCACATTGCAAAAATTACTTCCATATCTGACAGATGGAGCAGCGGTAATTTTCACTTCTTCGACGGTTGCTACAGCTACTAATTTAGGTGCAAGTGTGTATTCTGCAACCAAAGGAGCACTGAATAAGATCGCTCAAATTGCGGCAAATGAGCTGGCGGGAAGAAGAATACGTGTAAACATTGTTAGTCCAGGCCCTATATTAACTCCGGGCTTGGAAGGTGCAGTAACCGAAGAAGCTAAAGCGTATCTGGCTAGCGCTACAGCACTGCAACGCATTGGTGATCCTGATGAAATTGCCAGGACAGTATTGTTTCTCTCTTCAGGAGATGCAAGTTTTATTACAGGAACAGAGATTGTTGTGGACGGCGGCTACCTTAACTATGCATTGAAATAGACATAGCCATTCCCACAGCATCTTCGCTACATTCCCACTCCATCCGCGCTAAAAGGACTTCTTAGCGAAGATCCTATGCAGATGGAATGGGAATGCAACGCAAATCCGATCTAAAGAATTTGTGAATGGGTAGCAAACAATTTTGCGGTACATTGGTTAGCCAGACATAATGAATCAGAAAAAGCCAAGGCAAGTGTAAATGCTCAGCAGCAGATCAACTCAAAAGAAAGCAAATGAAGACCTGTATCAATTCCCTGATTTGCTTCGCAATTCTGATGACAGCAAATGTAAACATCCGAGCACAGTCCAAAAGGAAGCAAACAGAAAATCGATTTGCAGGAACATGGCTGGATAAAAAAACGAGCAGATGCCTGGAAATATCTTTCCAGGATGGGTACGCGACAATTATAGACTGGACCAGCAAGGTTCAAAAACAGGAAAGCGGTGATGTTTACAAGGCTTATCTGAAAAACGGCAAACTGATAATGCCCGAAGATAAGGAGCATCATGCACCTTACAGCGAAATCATCGCCAATAAAAATACGCTGATTTACCTCACTAAACCTATGACAATCGCAAAAAACCCCCGTTGGGATAAGCAGGTATTTACCCGGTCTCCAAATACCCCACACAATTAAAACAATAACAAGCCTGCTTATTAACTGCTCAATACCTCGCTCGCAGCTTGTTCGTAAAAAGTACCCCTTTTAGGCATCAGGTAATACGGAGGTACGAGCGAGGTATGTCTCAGGACGAAACTTGTCAATAAAAAACTGCCAATTATTTCAACAGCAGATCAATCTCTACCCCCAGTTTTTTCTCCAAAACTGGCCCTTCGAATCCTATGGTGCGGAACTGCATTTTACCCGACTTATCAATCACCGCTATGGTCGGTATCAATGTAAAACCTACTTTTTCCCCTATTTGCTTATCATTGTTATAATAAATAGGAAAACTGTATTGGGGATTCTGCTTAGCCCATTTTCTGGCATCGTCAATGGTGTTATTAGATCCGCTGTTCACCACCATAAACAGCACCTCGGGATGATCTTTATATTTGTCATATACCTTTTGAAAATAAGGCATTTCCTGAATACAAGGCACACACCACGTTGCCCAAAAGTCAAGGACCACCACTTTGTTTTTCATCATTTCAGCAGTAACCGGATTGCCTGCCAGATCTGTCAATCCAGTTAACTCCGGCCCGGCGACATTTAGCATCTTTTTTTTCAAATCAGTCTTCATACGGCCGAGTTCGAGTTGCTCCAGCTCCTTAACTTTCACAGTAAAACCTGAGGGATCATTATTGAACTTCCCATAGGCTTGCTTTGCTGCTGCAAGTGCTACGCGATCTGTAGGGTCAGCGAGTAGCAACTTCCAAAGCACATCGTATGCTGGCTCAGCAAGCCCCAATTGCTGGTATACTTGCGCAATGTTTAAAATCGCCTCCCTGCTCTTTCCAAAGCTGGAAGCTCCGGCTGCTAGTCCCGCTGCTGTACTTTTTTTCCCAAGCTTCAAATAATTCAATGCCTGTAAGGCCAATAGCTCCGACTTGGCATCCGCTACTGCAGCAGCTCTCACTGTATCGGCAACAAATGAAGGAATATGTCCGAATTCAGGGAAATAACGGATAATACCTACCGGCCACTTCGCCACCAGCGCATAAGACTGGTCGGCATAGGCAATTGCTGCAGTGGGCGCTATGCCGTAGTCAGTCAATGTCGCAGCGATGTCTTTCAAGGTCTTCGGTAGCTGCGGACTCTGTTCATCAATTAGTTTTGAGGCATGCCACAATGCTTTTACAGAATCCCGCTTCGCCGCGTAACGCCTGAAAAGCATCGAATGGATATTTGCTGAGCCTTCTTCGCCTTTTGCATCGCCGCTTGCTAGTAATGTCTCCAGCTGGGGAATGATCTGCGTGCTGTCTTTACCTCTGGCAATCCTGTCGGCAAGCAAATCTTTGGCAATGTCAGTGTTTGGATACCGTTCCATAATCACTTGCCTTACTGAATCCAAACGGCTTTTTTCTCCGATCATCAGATAGCCCATAGTTACCTTGTTTACATTCCCGGTAACTGTAGGAGCAGATTCAAATTTCTGCGCGATAATTTTTCTCGCTTCCTGCCGGTACTTCATGCGCGCCGCTTCCGAAGGTGCAGCAGCCATCAGTACACTCAGTCTGGATACTTTTGCTTCATAATTATCAGGATAATTGGCCAGCTCTTTTTTCAGCAACGCAAGTTTCAGCTTGGGCAAGTCAGTAGATTTAGGCTTCTGCGCCGACAAACTATAGGATTCATGAAGATAACTACCTAATACCCTATTCTTACCCTCAAAAACCGGAATCTGGTAATGTCGATCTGCTGCGGGTTGGTCTATGAGAGTTCCACTTTGCAAATAGAAAGTAGCAAAAGTGGCGTAACGCTGGGCGACAAATGAAGCGACCCAATGCTTACCGGACTTCTTCATTGGCAGTTTCCAGGGCAGATCGTAGAAAGTAGAATAGGTAAACACCATAGTTACCTCTTGTGCATTTGCTCCGATCTTCGCTCCCGCAACATCAGTACGGTAGGTAACGGTAACTTCTTGTCCCCGCTGTGGCTGAACTGGACTTACAGACAGTACTTGTCCTTGCACCCACGTAGTGGCGGGTGCAAGGAGGCAGCATATCAATAGAGATTTGATGAATTGCATATTAGTTATATCCAGGGTTGGGAATCAGGTTTGGATTGGTACGGATAGCGGATGTAGGGATCGGAAACAATACTGCAGTGGACTTCCAGGCAGGTTTCGTTAAAGGGAGGATGTCATCTGCCCTGGTCTTACCCAGAGTACCTGTCAGGCTTTTCCAGCGTTTAAGGTCGAACCACCTGTGCCCCCACTCTGCAAACAATTCGATACGCCGCTCCTGTTCTACCTGAACCATCCCCGCTGCTACAGTGGCAGGGTCAGTCAGTTCAGCCAATCCTGCGCGGGAGCGGATTACATTCAGGTCATCCGCAGCGATTGCAAACTTACTTTGCATCATCCTGGCTTCAGCGCGGATCAGGTAGGCCTCGGCAAAACGTAGCACCATGCTGTATTCAGTAGGCGCTACACCCACAGTACCTACCCGCACCTTATACTTAAAGGGATAATAATGTAAAACGGTTGTACTTCCCGCTGCGGAATATTTGCCTACCCAATAGGTAAAACGGGCATCATTAGGCTCGAATGCGGTCACCAATCCCGTATTCGCTTCTTTCGTCATCCTGTATAAGGGTACGCTTACCGGAACAATCGTATTCCCTTCCCAGGTGTTTCTGCCCAGTGCCACATTCACGACCTGAAGTTGCCAGACGCTTTCTTCGCTATTCTTAAGAAAAGTTTTGCTGAGATGCGAGGCGTTAGTGGGATCGGCACTGTCCAGCAATTTATATCCTGGAGTAGCAATTACTGCAGTTGCTTCCTGCTCAGCTAAAGCATATTGCTCAGTATATAAATATGCACGTGCAAGCATTAAGGTCGCCGCGGCTTTATTGGCTCGTGTGCGTTCTTTATTTCCAGGATAATCATTAATCAGCATGGTTTTGGCCTGTATCAGATCGGCAATGATCGCCACATAAACCTCCGCTTTTGGAGTTCTGGCCTTATCACTATTTTGAACCACTCTGGTATCCGTGATCAACGGTACATCACCAAACATATTCACCAGGTAGAAGTGACAGAAAGCCCTGATGAAATAGGCTTCTCCCAGAACCTGGTTTTTTGTAGCCTGACTTAGTGTTGTCGAGGCCGAGGCTCCTTCAATGATCGCATTGGAACGGTAAATAAAATCGTAGGGCTGCGTCCAAAATATAGACACATATTGGTTTCCCGGAGTGATAGCGTTGTTTTTAAACTCGTCGAAATTGGCCAGTGTAGCTCCATAAATGAACTCATCAGCACTCATGGCACCAAGAAAGGTAGTGAGCACATTTGCAAACTGGTAATTGAAGGCATTCATATCACTATAAATCCCCACCACGGCTGAATTTGCGGTAGCGTCATTCAGGAACACACTACCACTGGCCAGCTGATCTTTCGGATCTCCTATTTCAACAAATTTTTTGCATGAAGTAACCGTGCTCAGCAGGGCTACAAATATGATGTAATGAAGTCTTTTCATTGTTCTTCGTATTAAATTAAAATGAAACCTGTAGTCCCACAGTATAAACTGCAAGTGGTGGAAGGGAATAAGCCCTTGTTTCAGGGTCAAAGCCATCGTAGTTGCTGATCGTGAACAAGTTTTGTCCCTGTAAGTAAACGCTGAGGTTTTTCAGCTTAATCTGTTCCAGTGCATTACCGAAATCATAACGCAGGGATATGTTCTTCAACCTAATGAATGAGGCATCAACCCAGTTTGCAGATGACAGCCTGTACTGGTTCTGGTAAGCGTTGTAAATTGGTTTACCAGATGTAGTACTTGCTCCGGGAATGTTTGCCGGGTCGCCGGGACTTCGCCACCTGTCGAGTGCACTCACATCCTTGTTCTTCAAAATCCCGTTAGAATACGACAGGTAGCCATAGTTTAATCCTTGTCCTTCCTGTTTCACAAATTGAATGAAGAAATCGAGACTAAGTTTTTTGTAGGATAGGCTGTTTTTCATACCTGCAAAGAACGTAGGCATGGTATGGCCGAGGGTCACCAGATCAGCAGGATCCGACACGGCATTGTCACCGTTTAAATCCTGGAAGAGCGGCACTCCGGTGTTGGAATCAATCCCAGTGAAACCGAAACCTCTCACAATAGATAAAGGCTGCCCGATCACATAAGTGCTCGCGTATGAGCTATTTTCAAGCCCAGGATATTTTAGCAATTTATTCCTGGAAAAGGTCATGTTCATTGAGGTACTCCATTTGAGGTTTCCTGAATTGACATTGTTCATAAAAAGCTCGAACTCCAGCCCTGTGTTTTGTACCAATGCCGGCAAATTGGCCGTGTAGCCATCGAAACCGGATTGTGGTGATAGGGCGTAATCAATCAATTGGTTGTCGGACCGGTTGCGGTATACATTGGTAGTCAGCAAAAACCTGTCGTCTAAAAAGCCAAGCTCTAAAGCTGCTTCCAATTTCCGGGTAACCTCCCAGCTATAGGATCGGTTTGCAAAACGTGTCGGAGCCAAACCGCTGATCCCACCATACGGATAGGAAGTAGAACTCCAGGTATCCAGATAGTTGTAATTACCGATCTGGTCATTACCCACACTACCAAAACTACCGCGTAGTTTACCAAAACTCAGAAAGCTGAGCTTGTCTTTAATAAAGTCTTCATTACTGAATACCCAGGCTGCACCTATGGCACCAAAATTACCAAATTGCTTATCCGGACCAAACCTGGAGGAACCATCCCGTCTGAATGTACCATTGATGATGTACTTTTCATCCAGGTTGTAAGTAAGACGCCCGAAAACCGAGGTATAGCGATACTTGACATAATTATACGATCTGGCCCTGAAAGTAGTGGCCGCACGGATATTTTCCAGTTGCTCATCACTCGAATAACCGGTTCCTTCCGTAGACTGGCCCTCCCGCAGGCTGTGCTGAAAAGAGGTACCTGCAAGGGCAATCAATTTCCCCCTACCCAATTTTAAATTGTATTCAGCCTGAGGCTCTACGATGAATGAATTCAGATAGGAATCTCCATAAATGCCCATGCTACCCGTATACGTCAGCGGATTGAAACTGGCTTTTGGTAAAGTTTGTACCTGATCCATGGTCATGCGGTTGAACCCTCCGGTCACCCTTAGTTCCAGACCATTGGCTACCTGATAACTGATATTGGCATCACCAATCAGATTCTGAGTTTTGGAACTGCTCTTCCTTTCCAGATAAGCAATTGGATTCTGTTCATTGCTATACCAGTAGTAGGCACCGGTAGCGTCATATACGGGCATGTTAGGCGCCAGATTAAAAAAACTGCTCAGGTCTGTAGGAATCGTATTATTTTCATCTGCAGTATATTTTATCGATCCTGAAATGCGGAATTTCCGGTCCAAAGAATTATGGTTTATCGACATGTTCATAGATCCACGCAAATAATTCAGATCTCCCGGAAGTGTAACCTGCTCATCACGGAAAGTGCCACTCAATAGAAAATTGGTTTGCTCTGATCCACCCCTGATCGATGCATAGATCTCCTTAAGGGGCGCAGAACTGCCTGTTAGCTTTTTTTGCCAGTTTTGATCCAGGTTTTGATCCCATTCCAAAAGATCGGCTGCATTGGTCAGGGTAGGTGTGACTCCATCATTCTGGAAAGCCTCCCTCCGCAATGCGAGGTAATCCTGGGTAGCCAGCATCTTTACGGGATTGTTGACCTTCGAAAAGCCCGTATAGGCTCTGATTGAAACTTCAGGTGCGCCGGGACGCCCTTTCTTTGTGGTGATCAGGATTACCCCATTTGCTCCGCGTGATCCGTAGATGGCAGTAGCATCTGCATCTTTAAGAATATCAATTTGCTCAATATCAGCCGGATTGATGCTACTCAAGGGACTTTGGTTTCCATTAGCGCCGGGAATCTGACTAAGTGACTCAGAGATAAAAGGCACACCATCTACAATATATAAAGGCTCAGTACCTGCACCGATAGAGTTATCACCCCGCAGACGAACATTGTAACCACTACCGGGGTATCCGTTAATGGCGGAGATCTCAAGTCCGGCAACCCGGCCCTGCAAAGCAGCCAAGGGGTCGGTCACTGGCTGCATGCTGATGTCTTTTGAACTGAAAGTAGTTACTGAACCTGTATTGGTACGTTTGGTGGTTGTGCCGTAGCCGACGACAACTACCGCGTCAAGTGTACTTACGTCAGGCGATAATCTAATGGCCAGCGATTTACCCTCCTCTACAGAACGTTCTGAAACTGCATAACCGATATAGGTGAAAACAAGAATATCTTTTGGAACTGCGTTGATTGTAAAGGCTCCTGAGGCATCGGTAACAGCGACCACATCAGTGCCTTTTACCCTGACAGATACTCCGGGCATAGGTAGTCCATTCTCATCCTTAACCGTTCCGCTGATGCCATCGGCTTTGTCAGCCATATGGAGCACATTGCTTTTCTTCCGGATGATGATACTGTTGTTTACCTGGCGGTACTCCAGGGAGGTGCCTTCAAGCAATTTTTTTAACACTTCTTCCATGCTCAGTCCTGAAGCATTGATGGCCTGATGTGTGATCCCGGCAATCATTTCTTTACGGTAAGCAAACCTGAAATCTGTCTGCTGTTCAATCCTGCTAAAACTGGCCTGAAGGGATGCAGCCGGAAAACTTGTTTTTAGCACAACTTCAGAAAGAGATTGGGCATTTCCCGTGGAAGCACTCATCGTGGAGGCAGCGGTGAGGAAAATAACCAAAATGAGCATGTTCACCTTCATAAAAAAACTTATTTTTTTGAGAAAATTTGGGTAATAAACCGGAATGACCCGGTTTGCAAATCGAGTAGAATTGTAATACATTGCATTGGTTTTAGTTGTTCAATCAATTAATAAGACCGTATGGTAAGCCCCGGTTGCCGCCGGGAGCTTACTTTTTTCGTCAGTGCTATCGTGGTGGTGGTTTGAAAATTCTCATGTATTTTATTGGGTTTAGGTTTGTGATATTTGATGTTAAAGCGGCGTACATCCCGGACCGTCTATATAAAGAACGTGCTGTTCTATGTGAAAAATGGCCCCTGTAATGTCTCCCACCACACTAAGCACCTGGCTTAACTCATTCCTGTTGAGGAAAGCTGCAGTAAAACGACAACGCTTAACTGCGTCATTTTTAAACTTTACTTCCAGGTTATAGCGTTGGGCAATCATTGCCGCTGCGGCCTCAAGCGTGATGTCGTCCATAATCAGCTCATCTGCTTTCCAGGATAGGACTTCATCAACATTAACTTTCGCTCTGGATACATTTCCTTTTCCAGGTTCCACCCACCGCAATTGCTGAGCGGGCGTTAAAACCGCCAAAGTCTGCATGGCATCCTGAACCATCACTTTACCCCGCGCCACCGTCACAGTCACCGAATCTGAATTGGGCCACGCCTTAATGTTGAATGCCGTGCCGAGCACAGTGGTGGTCAGTTTACCGGTATGAATGATAAATGCTCTTGAAGCGTCGTGGTTAACGTCGAAAAAGGCTTCTCCGGTCAGTGTCACTTCCCGCTTGCCATTCTTGCCAAAATCTTCCGCATAGTCCAGTAAGCTACCCGAATTCAGTATCACCGAAGTCCCGTCTGGCAATTTTAACCATTTGTGTGCTGTGTCATTTCCGGGAGGCCTATGAACCATAGACTGTTCCATTGTTACTGCTTCTTTCGGAAGGGGGGCCTGGAACCAGAAAAAATAACCTGCAATAATTAACAAAACTGCAGCAGCTGGAAAGGCAAACCACATTTTCTTAGCTGCTGGCTTCGCCAAGCCGGATTCCCTTTTGATCTGTTGCCAGAGTTCGGGCTTATTCAGTGGCGACTGGAGCCTGTAAATGTCTTTTATGCTTTGTTCATCAAGATGCGATTCTGCAGCTTTCATTGCCGCGACCCATTCCTCCTCATAACCACCGTCACGCAACTTTTGCAAAACGGTCTCCACTTGCGCTGCTGTACAACGGTTTAAAATATAATCAGTAAAAAGCTGCCTGGTTACCTGTTCCAAAATATCAGTATTTATAGCAATACACCTGGACCCGGGGGGTACATTGACTCCAGGAGAAAAAAAAGATTAAAATTTTGTAAACAGTAAGAGTAGCAGCGCACCATTTCTGACCATGAACTCTCTAATGGTCCGGATGGCTTTTACCATCTGGCTATTCACCGTGGCATAACTTAGTCCTAGTTTCTCTGCGGCCTGTTTGTAGGAATACCCATCCTGATGGCAAAGTTCATAGATTTCTTTGCGTTTATTAGGCAGGTGTTGCACTGCCTTGTCAAGAAGCTGCTCCGTCTGACGACGCTCCGTATATTCCATACCTGTTTCAGCTGAATCGAGCGCAAACTTCGAAATCTGCTCCGTAATGTGTTCTTCTTTCGAAGCACGCCGGATTACGTTGAGGGCTTTATTCCTGACAATCGTCAATAGGTACGGAGCGGCAGGCCGATTGCTGTCGAGCAGTTCCGCCTGTTCCCAAAGCTTCACAAAGCTATCCTGCACAACATCTTGGGCCAATTCAGGCGACTTAAGGATCATCAAAGCATACGCATAGGTACGGTCGACATGATTGGCATAAAACTGAGCAAAGGCCTGCGCATCCTTAGCTTTCAGTTTTTCCAATAATTCCTGTTCCCCCTTGTAAATTATATGCATATCCTTACAAATGTCATGACTTTTTATCCCTGGAGCATAATAAGCTTAAATCTAGCAATATTTTTAGCTTAAAAACACCTTTCCCCAAAAAACGCCCGATGATTTTCAGCGTAGCGCCATTAATCAAACCGATCTGGGGACAAAGATAGTTAAATGTTAAAGACTACAAAATCAGTAGTCTTTAACATCCCATCAATGACAGCAAAAAATTGCTTATGTAAAAGTGGGTATAAGAATCTATCCGAAGCCGAAACTTTAACGCTTTAAAAACACTTTCGTCGTGGTATTTCCTTCTTTTGCAGTAAACTCAAATTTACTGGCATCTAAGGCGGTGGGACTACAGCTGTAGAGCTTCCCATCGATCGTAATATTGAACTGGTCGCCAACGACAAACACATAGTTGCCATATTGGGTATTACCGTTCATCTTACGCTCAAGAATATCCTCTTCACCAGCTTTAAAATCGTAATAATCGGCAGAAGTGTAGTTGACCACGACAGGAACCGTACCTGCCAGCGTGGTCTCGGTCTTCACAAGTTCCCACCTTCCCAGGGCCTTTTCCCTTAGTGGCTTGTTTGCTTCAGTTTCTTTCTTACAACTGCTGATTCCGATGGTGAAAAATAAGGCGAGCGCAAAGAATAGTTGTTTTTTCATAGGGTTTAATTTCATTGGCCTGATGAGGGCCTTTATAGGTTTATGATTATTTAACATTAATTAACGTAAAAAATAGCCGGTTATTTTTGAACCAAACTAAATACGAACTAAATTCGTTATTAGATTTTTGTATATTAAATGGGTTTAGAACCAGATAATTTAAATTAGTTGCTTATATTTTTTAATTTCGCAGAACATAAATAAGAAACATGGAAGAATTTGAAGTGAGCGATGCTTCTAAGAAGACAAAAACCATTTACATTTCTACAATATTCAGTATTGCCCTGGTTTTACTCATGCTGGGTATGCTGGGACTCATCCTGGTCCATGCAAAGAACCTGTCCAATTACGTCAAGGAAAATATTGTGCTGAACATCATTGTAGATGAGGGCGCAAAGGAAACGGATGTACTGGCTTTTCAAAAAGAACTGAATGCCAATCCTGCGGTAAAAAACACCCAATACGTCAATAAGGAAATGGCAGCAAGAAACCTGACCAATGATCTCGGTGAGGACTTTGTTAATTTCCTGGGCTATAACCCCCTGCTGTCAACCGTAGATGTTTACCTGAAGGCTGATTATGCCAACAACAAAAGTATCGATGCACTGAAAGCGAGCATCGGCAAAAATCCAGTGGTCAAAGAAGTGATCTATCAAAGCTCGTTGATCGATATGGTCAACAAGAACATCAATACCATCGGGCTCATCATCCTGGGTTTTGCCGTTATTCTTTTAGTGATTTCTATTGCGCTGATCAACAACACCATTCGCCTGGCCATTTATTCTCAGCGTTTCCTGATCAAAAGTATGCAACTGGTGGGTGCTACCAGAAACTTCATCCGCAAGCCATTCATTTTACTGGCGGCATTGCATGGATTGATTGCAGCCTTTATTGCGATACTCATTCTGCTGGGCATTTTATACTACGTGCAAAGGGAAATCCCTGAAGTCGTGCTGCTCAGAAATTATACAGAATTTGGAATCGTGCTGCTTGGGCTGGTTGGCATCGGCATTTTCATCACCGGCATCAGTACCTCCTTTGCGGTCAGCAAATATTTACGTTTAAAAATTTACGATCTTTATAGATAATGACAGAAAAAAAGAAAGAAGAACTCGTCTTCACCAAAAAGAATTACCAATTGCTGCTGATCAGCATCGCAATCGTTGTGGTAGGTTTTGTACTGATGATCGGGACTACCGACATCTATGATTTCAGGAAAACACTGCTAGCCCCTATGGTGGTATTGACTGGCTTTGGTTTTGGAGTTTATGCCATCCTAAAGAAATAAATTCATGGATTACCTACAAGCCATAATCCTTGCTGTAATAGAAGGGTTAACGGAGTTTTTGCCTATATCTTCTACCGGCCACATGATTATCGCCAGCTCATTTATGGGCATCGCTAGCGATCCTTTCGTGAAATTATTTACCATCATCATCCAGCTGGGCGCTATCCTTTCAGTCATTGTGCTGTATTTCAAACGCTTTTTTCAAAGCATCAATTTCTACATAAAACTGATCATCGCATTCATCCCCGCAGCAGTTTTCGGTTTTTTGCTGAGTGACCGCATTGATCAGATGCTGGAAAGCCCACTTACTGTAGCAATTTCATTGGTTATTGGCGGTGTGATCCTCCTCTTTGTAGACAAATGGTTCAGCAACCCTACCATCCATGAAGAGAAAGACATCAATTACCTGACTGCTTTAAAAATCGGCTTTTTTCAATGTCTGGCGATGATACCCGGTACATCCAGGTCCGGAGCGAGCATCGTAGGCGGCATGTCTCTGAACCTGAGCAGGAAAGTAGCTGCAGAGTTTTCATTCTTCCTGGCAGTGCCGACTATGTTCGCTGCAACGGCAAAGAAACTCCTTGATTTCTATAAGGAAGGGCATACCATCAGCACAGAACAGGTACAAATACTTGCTGTAGGCAATGTGGTGGCTTTTATTGTGGCACTGCTTGCCATCAAAAGCTTTATCGGATTCCTGAATAAAAACGGGTTTAAATTATTTGGCTGGTACCGCATTATTGCAGGGATCATCATCATTATATTGCTGCAAAGCGGGCATAACCTGCAAATTATATAACCATACTACATTTTGAGTAAAGAGAAATTAGAGGAAAGAACGTTCAACTTTGCTGATGGTGAGCTGCTGCTGATCAACAAGCCTTATAAATGGACAAGCTTCGATGTTGTGGGTAAGATCAGAAATTCTCTGAAACCTCAAAAGCTGAAGGTGGGCCATGCCGGCACTTTAGATCCTCTGGCAACCGGTCTGCTGATCATCTGTACAGGAAAATTGACCAAACAGATCGATACATTCCAGGCAGAGGAAAAAGAATATACCGGCACAATGGTCCTGGGCGCCACGACTCCCTCCTTCGACATGGAAACGGTTGTAGATCAGGAATTTCCTATTACAGGTATCACCGGAGAACAAATCTATGCCGCGACGGCTCCATTTAAAGGAAATATCCAACAATATCCACCCGCACATTCTGCAGTAAAAGTGAATGGCGAACGTTTATATGTGAAAGCCAGACGGGGTGAAGAAACAGAACTGCGCCTGCGCGATGTGACTGTATCTGAATTTGAGATTACCCGCATCGATTTACCGGAAGTCGATTTCCGGATCGTCTGCAGTAAAGGGACCTACATCCGCTCCCTGGTCTCTGATTTTGGCAAACAACTGAATAATGGAGCTTACCTATCCAAGCTGACACGTACCCGCAGCGGTAGTTTTTTACTGGAAAATGCATTTGAGGTAGCCGATCTGGTTAGCTATCTTAGGCAAAAAAGAGAAGAACCACCAATTCCGGAGCCCTCAATTTAACCTACTATGCAGAGCCACTTTAAAAGCAAAAACACTCGGTTCATCAAGGACCTCCTGCTCATCACCTGTGGTATTGTATCTGCTTGTTTCGGACTGAAGAGTTTCCTCATGCCAAATGAATTTATTGACGGGGGTGTAACGGGAATTTCCCTTATCATCAGGACCCTTACTGGCTACAATTTGTCTTACCTGATCATCCTGATCAATATCCCTTTCGTGATCCTGGGTTTCAAACAGATTGGAAAGGGTTTTGCCATAAAGACTTCTGTGGCCATCGTGGCCCTGGCCTTGTTGCTGAGCATTCTGCCATTTGAACCCATCACCCATGAAAAACTACTGATCGCCGTATTCGGTGGTCTCTTCCTGGGTGGCGGTATCGGCCTGGCGATGCGCGGGGGCTGCGTGATCGACGGGACAGAAGTACTGGCTTTGTACATCAGCCGAAACAGCATGCTTACGGTCGGTAACACCATTTTGATCCTCAACATCATCATTTTCGCATTCGCTGCAATATTCCTTGGCATAGAAACAGCGATGTATTCTATCCTCACTTATTTGTCGGCCTCCAAAACGGTAGACTTTGTGGTGAACGGACTGGAACAATATACCGGAGTAACGATCATATCAGATAAGAATGAGGAGATTAAAGCGTTTATCATTGACAAAATGAAGCGTGGCGTTACCATCTACAAAGGCGAAGGGGGCTATGGGATTAAAAAAGAAATCGATATTTTATATACTGTAGTAACCAAACTGGAAATGAGCAAGCTACAGGGAGAGATCAGGCAGATTGATCAGGATGCCTTTGTGGTGCAGCAGCAGATTGCGGACATCAAAGGTGGTGTAGTGAAACGCCAGACTTTACATTAATTTGAATTGACCTTGAAGATATACCATCATTTTTCAGAATTTAAAAAACTCGATAAGGCCGTAGCTACTATAGGAACTTTCGACGGTGTACATTTTGGCCACCAGAAGATCATCAGACGCTTATGCGAACGGGCCAGCGCCACCGGTGGCGAAAGCGTGATCCTTACTTTTTTCCCTCATCCCAGGCTGATCATAGATCCGGAGAACCAGGACCTGAAAATGATCAATACCATCACCGAAAAAGCGAAAATACTGGAAGAACTGGGTGTAGATCACCTCATTATTACTCCTTTCACGCGGGACTTTTCCAATCTAAGTGCAGAGGAATACATCAGGGATATCCTGGTTGGCACCATCGGGATCAAACACCTGATCGTAGGCTATGACCACCGTTTTGGTAAAGACCGGAAAGGTGGGCTCAAGGAACTGGAGGAACTCTCAGCAGTATACGATTACAGGATCGAAGAAATTCCTGAACAGGACATCAACGATGTGGCGGTAAGTTCTACGAAGATCAGGACAGCCCTGCTCAACGGAGAAGTTGCACTGGCAGCAGAATACCTTGGCTACCACTTCTCCATTTCGGGAAGGGTGATCAAAGGCGACAAAATCGGCCGCACAATCGGCTATCCTACGGCTAATCTTTTCGTAGAAGAAACTTATAAACTGATCCCATCTGATGGCATCTATGCAGTCAGGGTAGCGATGCAGGAAGGGGAATTTAAAGGAATGGCTTACATTGGTCAGCGCCCTACCATCAATGGCATGACCAGAAACATTGAAGTGAACATTTTTGACTTCAATAAAGAAATTTACGGTCAGGACATCACCATGACTTTCCTTGAATTCCTGAGGCATGATGTGAAATTTACTGGCCTGGAAGCTCTGAAAGAACAACTGAAAATAGATAAGGAAAATACGCTAAATTACTTTAAAAATAGCTTGTAACTAAAATATAGCGCCCAGTTTTGGGCAAAAAAGGGCATTTTTATGTATCTTACGGCAAACCCGTTTTTTATATGATACATCTGCCAGTCTTAATCACTGATCTGGGCCTGATTCTTGCCGCTGCCGGGGTAACTACACTCCTTTTTAAAAGAATAAAACAACCGCTGGTACTTGGCTATATTCTTGCCGGCCTTTTGGTTGGCCCGCACATCAAATTTATCCCTACAGTAACCGATAATGAGAGTATCCACATCTGGGCTGAAATTGGGGTGATCTTCCTGCTCTTCAGTCTTGGACTGGAGTTCAGTTTCAAGAAACTGGTCAAAGTCGGGGGCTCTGCATCCATCACCGCCAT
This sequence comes from Pedobacter sp. GR22-6, assembly GCF_037402555.1. NCBI lineage: Bacteria > Pseudomonadati > Bacteroidota > Sphingobacteriia > Sphingobacteriales > Sphingobacteriaceae > Pedobacter > Pedobacter sp. GR22-6. The sequence goes on along the minus strand of NZ_JBBEUC010000002.1, from coordinate 38,588 downwards.
CGTAGAGGTGGCATTTATGCTCATTACAGGTTTTGTTGCCGGTATGGCCATGGGATGGTCTACCATGGACAGCATATTTCTGGGCGGAATCCTCTCTGTATCTTCCACAACAATCATCATACGGGCCTTCGAGGAACTCGGGGTAAAGCATAAGAAATTCGCCGGACTCGTATTTGGTGTCCTCATAGTAGAAGATCTGGTAGCCATTTTACTCCTGGTTCTGTTATCGACCCTGGCCGTAAGTCAGCAATTTGCTGGTTCTGAAATGCTGATCTCCATACTGAAACTTTGTTTCTTCCTGGTACTCTGGTTTATTGGCGGAATTTTCCTGGTTCCTACTTTCTTAAAGGCCACACGCAAACTCATGAACGACGAAACCATGCTGGTGGTTTCTATTGCACTTTGCCTGATCATGGTACTGCTTGCGGTAAAAGTAGGCTTCTCCCCAGCGCTAGGCGCATTCATCATGGGTTCTATATTGGCGGAGACCACGCAGGCGGAACGTATTGAACACCTGACTAAATCTGTAAAAGACCTTTTTGCTGCGATTTTCTTCGTTTCAGTGGGAATGCTGATCGATCCAAGCATCCTGATCGATTATGCCGTTCCGATCCTCATCATCACACTGGCAACCGTGCTGGGTAAATTCCTGAGTTCCGGGATGGGTGCATTGGTGTCGGGCCAGCCGCTCAAAACATCCGTACAAACCGGAATGAGCCTGGCACAGATCGGGGAGTTCTCCTTCATCATCGCCACATTGGGCCTGACCCTTAAAGTAACGAGCGATTTCCTCTACCCTATTGCTGTAGCAGTATCGGCCATCACCACCTTCACTACCCCCTACCTGATCAAATTTTCGGAACCTTTCTACCGCTTCCTGGAACGTAAACTGCCTCAGAAATGGGTAGAAGGCATCAACAGGTACAGTTCAAGTACTGCCGGTATCACTACGCTGAGCGACTGGAAAATATTGCTCAAATCCTATAGCTTCAATACAATCATTCACGCTGTAATCCTGATCGCACTGGTCTTTTTGGGCTCCAGATACCTGCAGCCCTTCATCACCAAAAACATCATCAATGGCAACAATGGCATCATCATTAGTCTGGTGCTCAGCTTGGTGATCATGACCCCATTTCTCTGGGCGCTGGCCATCCGCAGGATCGAACGAAAAGCCTATACCAACCTATGGCTCAATAAAAAATACACCAGGGGGCCACTCGTCGCCCTGGAGGTACTCCGGATTGCACTGGCTATCTTTTTCGTCGGCTTTCTAATCTACCAGTTCTACAGTACCATATTGGCACTGGGTATTGCACTGGTGCTGATCATATCGGGGATGATCATTTTTTCCCGAAAGCTACAAGGCTTTTACAACCGATTGGAAAGCCGGTTCCTGCTCAATCTCAACGCGAGAGAGGCACAAAAGGCACAACCGGAAATTCTGCCCTGGGATACCCACCTGGCCGAACTGACCGTAGCTCCGGAATCACGTCTGGTGGGCCAGACGCTGGTAGACCTGTCTGTAAGGGAAAAATACGGGATCAACATTGCCCTGATCGAAAGGGGCAAGATCATGATCCCTACGCCTGGCAGGGACGAACGTTTGTACCCTAACGACAAAGTACTGGTCATCGGAACTGATGATCAACTGGCATCGGTAAAGGAACTTTTTGAGGGCAGTATAGAAGAAAATAACGAATCCAGCTTCCCTAAGAAAGACATGACCCTGCAAAAGATCGTGATCAACAGCAGTTCACCAGTCTATGGACAAAGTATCCGTAATTCCGGGATCCGGGAAACCACGCAGGGTCTGGTGGTAGGTATCGAACGAAAAGGCGAGCGGATTCTGAACCCTGATTCCAATATGGTATTTGAGAATGAAGACATCGTCTGGATTGTGGGCAACAACAAAAAGGTTCCCGATTTGTTAAAATAGAAATTGTTCAGTTGACCAATAGACTGTACCTAGCAGCCAATGAAAATAGACCAGGAAAAGAGTGATTTTTTAGATGAGATGCTCAACCATTGGCGGGAGGAGCAATTGCTGTCCGAGGCCGATGTACAAAGGTTACGCGCAAGTTACGAGGCCAAAAGTTTCGACTGGCGCCGCCTGGCCCAATACTCTTTTTGGATTGCCATGGCCTGCGGAGTGATTTCCCTGGGTGCTTTGCTGATTGATAAAAAGGTACTTGATTACATGGAGCGGTTCTTCGATGCTTCCGACCTCATGATCAGCTTACTTTCAGCCCTCGCTGCCGGATTTCTATATTATTTTGCCTTTAAGAGGAAAACCACCAAATCACATAAGGTATTCAGCAATGAAGCCATGGTATTTTCAGGAGTAATGCTCACAGCCAATGCCATCGCTTACCTGGGAAAGGCTATTGATAAAGGAAGCGGACATTTTTCCCTGCTGATCCTCGCCTCTGTATTTATCTATGGGGTACTGGCCTATATCTTCAAGTCCCGACTAATCTGGGCATTTGTACTAATCTCCCTCGGCGCCTGGTTCGGAACCGAAACCGGCTACCTCTCGCGCTGGAACTGGTATTTCCTGGGTATGAATTACCCGCTGCGGTTCGTATTTTTCGGTCTCCTGATCACAGGCAGCTCTTTCTTCATCTCAAGGCACAAACAGCTGGGCATCTTCTTCCAGACCAATTATATCTGCGGAATGATCTATTTATTTGTCTCGCTTTGGCTCCTCTCTATTTTCGGAAATTTTGCTTCACTTGAGGAATGGTATAATGTCCGGCAGTTGAACCTCTTTTACTGGGCTTTACTTTCGGCGGGCATTTGTATCCTAAGCATTTACATCGGGCTGAAGAGGCGCGACGATATCGCAAGGGAGTTTGGCCTAACCTTCTTGTTCATCAACCTCTACACACGGTATTTTGAATACTTCTGGGACAGTTGGCATAAAGCAGTCTTCTTTTGCGTGCTGGCCGCCTCTTTCTGGCTCATTGGCCGCAGGGCAGAAAAGATCTGGAACCTGGAGTTTCTGAAGAAATAAAATTATTTGAGGAAGATCACGATCTGTTTAATGACCAGATATGAGGCCAGGCTCCAAAGAAATATAGCAATGGACTTATTGATCAAATAGCTGCTTAAGGCAAATTTTTCCTGGATATAACGCGCAAAGTGCGCATAGCCATAAAGTGCCAGGGCTGAACCGATACCTGAGCCCAGACTGAAAATCACCAGGGACAGATAATCTGTCTCAATCCATTCATGAAGGATCACATAATTGCCAAAAAACAGCCAAAATGGAATTTGTACCGGGTTTAAAATTCCCAATAACATCCCGTAAAATACACTGCCTTTTTTACTTTTATTGTCGTCCTTGGCTTTGGGTATTTTATTCCGGTGCTTCCAGGTAATGGTACCCATGACGATAAACAGTACCACCATAAAAGCATCAATATAGGTACTGATCCTTACTTCGTTGATATTGGCATCGAGGTTTACGTCACTGGATAACCAACGGGCAAAGCGCATCATCCCGAAGGTAAAACAAACCTCTACGCAGGAAAAAGAAAGAATAAAGGACCAGGCCTGGCGCATACCTTTATTAATGGTCAGCTGCGCAACTGTCAGGTTGATATTTCCAGGGGGTATATATCCCATGGCATTTAAAACGATCCCAAGAAAGAGTGTTAAAAAAAGCATTCGCGAAGATACAATTATTTCATATGTGCCTGTAAATACTTACCGGTATAGGACGATTTTACCTTAACCAAATCTTCAGGGATTCCTTCAAACACCACATTACCCCCTTTATCACCACCTTCAGGGCCAATATCGATCAACCAGTCAGCCGACTTGATCATATCCATATTGTGCTCAATCACCAGGATCGTATTGCCTTGCTCTATTAATGTATTTAAAGCAATCAACAACTTCTTAATGTCATGAAAGTGCAGACCTGTAGTAGGTTCATCAAAGATAAAGAGCGTTTTATTGGCATTATTTCCCTTAATCAGAAAGGAAGCGAGTTTGATCCGTTGCGCTTCTCCTCCGGACAAGGTATTGGAAGACTGCCCCAGATGTACATAGCCCAACCCTACATCTACCAAAGGCTGAAGTTTATTCAGGATTTTTGGTTCGTCCTTAAAGAAAGCTACTGCCTCATCTATCGTCAGATCCAGGATATCTGCCACATTTTTATCCTGATAGGTCACGTCAAGCACCTGCTGCTTGAATCTGCGCCCACCGCATGCCTCACAAGGCAGGTAAATATCTGCCATAAACTGCATCTCGATCTTCACTTCACCTTCGCCCTGACAAACATCACAACGGCCTCCCTCTACATTGAAAGAAAAGGCAGCTGGTTTTAATCCTCCTGCTCTGGAAGCCGGCAATGCCGCAAACAGCGCACGGACATCGTCCCAGGCTTTTACATAGGTTACCGGATTGGACCTCGAGGAACGGCCAATAGGGTTCTGGTCTACCATCTCCACCTGGCTCACCAGCTCATAATTGCCGAATATGCCATCATAAGATCCGGTCTGCTCGCCCGCATAATTGCCAATGGCTTTTTGCAGGGCCGGGTACAGGATCTTCTTGACCAGACTGGTTTTACCGGAACCGGAAACACCACTGACCACCGTAAATACGCCCAAAGGGAACTTCACGTCGATATTTTTCAGGTTATTTTCTCTTGCGCCCTTGATCAGGATGTGATCTTTCCAGGCCCTCCGTTTTCCGGGCACAGCGATTTGCTCTTTACCCGATAGGTATTTCCCCGTAAGGCTTTTTTTATCTTTAATGATCTGATCGTAAGTACCGCTGAAGACCAGGTTTCCACCATGTGTACCGGCTTCAGGACCAATGTCTATGATGTGATCTGCAGCACGCATCATTTCTTCTTCATGCTCCACTACCAGCACCGTATTCCCTACGTTCCGGAGCGACACCAATACTTCAATGAGTTTATTGGTATCCCTCGGATGCAAACCAATACTTGGCTCATCCAACACATAAACAGAGCCCACTAGACTGCTGCCCAGCGAGGTAGCCAGGTTGATCCGCTGGGACTCCCCGCCGGAAAGGGTGTTGGAAAGTCGGTTCAAAGTCAGATAGCCCAGACCGACATTATTTAAATACAGAACCCTGCTCGAAACTTCCGCGAGCAGACGTTTTGCGATCTTTTCATCATTGGCAGACAAGCTCAGGTTATCGAAGAAATCGAGGATGGTCGACAAGGGCATCAATACAATGTCGATGATCGACTTATCGTTGATCCTGACATAAGATGCATCCTTACGAAGCCTGGAACCTTTGCAGTCCGGGCAATTGGTTTTACCGCGATAACGGGAAAGCATGACGCGGTACTGGATTTTATAGGTTTGCTCCTCCAGCTCTTTGAAAAATGCATCAAGCCCGGCGAAGTATTTATTACCGGTCCAAAGCAGCTGTTGCTGCGCTGTGCTCAGTTCACTGAAAGGGCGGTGAATCGGAAAATCAAATTTACCGGCAGTAGCGATCAGCTTATCCAGCCAAACCCGCATTTTCTCTCCGCGCCAGGGTGCAATCGCATTGTCATACACGCTTTTACTTTTATCAGGGATGACCAGGTCTTCGTCAATACCGATCACATTTCCGTAACCTTCACAGCGTTTACAAGCACCGTATGGATTGTTGAAACTGAAGAAATTGGGAGTCGGCTCTTCAAAACGGATACCATCCAGTTCGAAACGGTCGCAGAAATGCTGCTGCCCAGCCTCATGCTCTACATAGCAGTCGCCCTTACCTTCAAAAAAAGCAGTCTGCACAGAATCTGCGATGCGGCTCAGTGTCTCTTCATCGTCGTTTACCACGATACGGTCGATCAGGATCCGGATGGTATGTTCATCGCTCAGTTCGAAATCTTTAAAAGATCCATCTTCCAGGATATTTTCGATCTTTTCTACTTTACCCAAATAGGATACCCTTAAAAAACCCTTTTGCAAAAGCACTGCAAGCTCTTCTTTTACAGAACGGTTGTTGTGCGGAAAAAGGGGGCAAAAGATCGTCACCACACTTTCATTTCCCAATCCCGAAATAAAATCCACGACCGTACTTACCGTATCTTTTTTAACCATTTCACCGGAAACAGGAGAATAGGTTTTACCGATCCTGGAGAACAGCAGTTTCAGGTAATCGTAGATTTCCGTAGAGGTGCCCACAGTAGAGCGTGGATTGGAAGTGATCACCTTTTGCTCTATGGCAATTGCGGGTGCAATACCCTTTATATAGTCTACATCAGGCTTATTCATCCTTCCCATAAACTGTCGGGCATAGGATGACAAACTCTCGACATAACGTCGCTGACCTTCAGCATACAAGGTATCAAATGCCAGTGACGACTTACCCGAGCCGGACATTCCGGTGATGACCACCAGTTTGTTTTTAGGGATCGCAACATCAATGTTCTTCAGATTGTGAACTCTGGCACCTTTTATGATTATATGTTTGTGTGGATCTTTGTCGATTTCCTTATTCATTGATTTCTGGATAGAATGTGCAAATATAACGCAAAAATAAGCCTGAAGATTTAATTGATTTTTTTTAACACTTTTTATATTGATTTGTAATAAAAAAATGCTTCTTTTGAATTGTTAACTAACGGATTATACCACCACATCAAAACGAATAGGAGAAAAGATATCGAAACAAACATCTACTAAGTATTTTTTAGCAAACGCAGAAAAGGGAATTTAGTAAGGATACTCCTATGAAATTACAACAGAACAGTGATCAGGAATTGGTAAAATTATACCTGGCGGGCGACGAGTCCGTCCTGGAGGAACTTTTACGTAGACATAAGTCAAAGATTTACACCTCCATTTATTTATTGGTGAAAGACCAGTACCTGGCAGAAGACATCTTTCAGGATGCCTTTATCAAAGTGATCAATACTTTAAGGTCTGGCAGGTACAATGAAGAAGGAAAATTCTTACCATGGGTAATGCGCATTGCCCACAACCTCGTGATTGATTATTTCAGGCGCGAAAAGCGCGGTCCTGTAATCACCAGTGCCGATGGTACAGATGTATTCAACCTCCTGCAGTTCCAGGAAGAAAGCGCGGAAGACAGAATGTTGCGGGAGCAGACCCACTATGATCTCCGTACGATGATCAGACTTCTGCCCGATGACCAGAAAGAAGTATTGATCATGAGGCACTATGCCGACCTCAGTTTTAAAGAGATCGCAGAACTCACCGATGTGAGCATCAATACGGCTCTGGGAAGGATGAGGTATGCCCTCAGCAACCTTCGTAAGATGATGAAGGTGAAGGAAATATCTTAATTTAGCTTGTAAAAAAGAAATTACAAATAATTATAGTAAGGGTTAAAATAAATTAAGAACTAAGTCGTTTATTAGTAAAACAAATACGCGACAATTGCTTATGATAAAAACCTCTACTTCAGTTAACAAATTAAATTACCCACAGCAAAAGCAGGAAATATTACCTGCTCAGGACCTGGAAGCGAATGACCTGGTGTTTTATGAAAGCATCAGAGCTCAATTGGATAGTTTAACCAAAAGCCCTTCAGATGAAATCATCTCGAAGATTTTGGCCCACTCCAAAGCTTTGTAATTTAATTCCGGAATTTAAGCCGCCAAAAATTTGGCGGCTTTTTTTATTTTCCTGCTTTTATCTCTAAGTTTGTCCATGCTGAAAAAAGAACGTTACCAGCTTTTTGTATCCCATTTTTCTGTCAAGCAACCCGATGCAGAAACAGAATTGCATTACAACAATCCCTTCCAGCTTCTGGTCGCAGTTATTCTATCTGCTCAATGCACAGATAAGCGCATCAACCAGGTGACGCCTGCCCTCTTCCAACGTTTTCCGGATGCCAAAGCTTTGGCAGAGGTGACTCCGGATATCGTATTCGACTACATTAGGAGCGTAAGCTATCCAAACAATAAAGCAAAGCACCTGGTCGGAATGGCCAATATGCTGCTGAACGATTTCAATAATGAAGTGCCCTCAGATATAGATCAATTGCAGAAAATGCCGGGTGTAGGCAGAAAAACGGCAAATGTGATCGCATCTGTCATCTATAACGCACCCGCCATGGCTGTCGACACCCACGTCTTTAGGGTAGCCAATAGAATTGGCCTGTCGTCAGGAAAAACACCGCTCGCCGTTGAGAAAGACCTGGTAAAGCACCTGCCGCAAGAAGTGATTCACGTAGCCCACCATTGGCTGATCCTGCATGGACGCTATGTGTGCGTAGCCAGATCACCAAAATGCAGCATCTGTGAGATTACAGATTTTTGTAAATATTTTCAAACTTCTAAGAAAACAACTAAAAAATTTAGTGAAATCCCGCAGGAAAAATAAAATATTTTGATAAAAATTTGTTTTTTAGGATTAAATATCAATACATTTGCTAACATAATTAGCACAAACAATACGATTTCAATATAGCACAACATATGAGTACAAGCGCAGATAAATTAAAAGCACTACAACTTACACTGGATAAGTTAGAAAAATCATACGGTAAAGGTACGGTAATGAAACTGGGCGATAATGCTGTAGAGCCTATTGAATCCATTTCTACGGGATCCATCAGTTTGGATATTGCCCTCGGCATTGGCGGCGTTCCAAAGGGAAGGATCATCGAGATCTACGGTCCTGAATCTTCCGGTAAAACAACACTGGCCACACACATCATTGCAGAAGCTCAGAAAAAGGGTGGTATTGCTGCAATTGTGGATGCGGAGCATGCTTTCGACAAGGGTTATGCAAAGAAATTAGGTGTTGATGTAGACAATCTCCTGATCTCTCAACCGGATAACGGTGAGCAGGCACTGGAGATTGCAGACAACCTGATCAGATCGGGTGCAATTGATGTCATTGTAATTGACTCTGTTGCAGCACTGGTTCCTAAAGCAGAGATCGAAGGTGAGATGGGAGACTCTAAGATGGGTCTTCATGCACGTTTAATGTCTCAGGCATTGCGTAAACTTACAGGTACCATTTCCAAGACCGGATGCTGCTGTATCTTCATCAACCAGTTGCGTGAAAAGATCGGCGTTATGTTTGGAAATCCTGAAACTACCACCGGTGGTAATGCCTTAAAATTCTATGCTTCTGTGCGTTTAGATATCCGCAGAACTTCCCAGATCAAAGATTCTGATGAAGTTTCAGGTAACAGGGTTAAAGTAAAGATCGTAAAAAATAAAGTGGCACCTCCTTTCCGTATTGCGGAATTTGACATCATGTTCGGAGAAGGTATTTCCAAGATCGGTGAAATCATCGACCTTGGCGTAGATTTCAACGTCATTAAAAAAGCAGGTTCATGGTTCTCTTATGGAGATACCAAACTTGGACAGGGAAGAGATGCAGTAAAACAACTGCTTTTAGACAATCCAGAACTTGCTGATGAAATGGAAGCAAAGATCCGTGCCGAAGTAACCGGTGAGAAACTGGAAGAAGCATAAGCAATCGGTTTACACCATAAAAAAAGGGCTTGTCCGGCAAATGCTGAACAAGCCCTTTTTTTTAAAGCTCAGCTTATCTGTAACTCGGTGCAGCCGCGTTATTCGGCACACCTGTCTGCGACTGCAAAAACTTCGCATCAAACTTCACGATGGTCACAAGGGCGACAATAGCCATGACCACCAGGATAACCAGGCCCAGATAATTCTTATTCTTATCCTTTCTGATGATCCAAACCAGAAAAATGACCAAAGGGATCAACATCAAACCAAAAAACACAAAACTCATCGTTGTCATAATTACTTATTTTATCTGATTAAAATTCCATTCTTGATAAAGGAGCTACGTCCTGACCGACAAAATCTCCCTTTAAATATTTATGGTAGCCTGCTATAGCAATCATGGCCGCATTGTCCGTGCAGTATTCGAATGCCGGAATATAAACTGACCAACCCTGCTCAAGGGCCATCGTTTGCAAAGCCAAACGGAGTCCGCTGTTTGCCGACACCCCTCCCGCTATGGCAATTTGTTTGACGCTGAATTGCTTCGCTGCTTTCTTTACCTTGTTAAGTAAGATCGTCACAATGCTGTGCTGCACCGAGGCACAGATGTCGTTCAGGTGTGTGGCTATAAAATCCGGATTTTGCTTTTCCTTATCCCGGATGAAATACAATATAGAAGTCTTTAAACCACTAAAGCTGTAGTTCAGGTCCTTGATCTGCGGCTCTCCAAATTTATAGGCTAAAGGATTTCCTTCTTTAGCATGTTTGTCAATGAGCGGTCCACCCGGATAAGGCAGATTCAATAGCTTTGCTGTCTTATCAAAAGCCTCACCCGCAGCATCATCCAGTGTTTCTCCCACAATCTCCATATCAAAATAATCTTTCACCAACACAATCTGCGTATGTCCGCCTGAAACCGTAAGACAAAGAAAAGGAAATTCCGGTCGGGGCTCATCAATAAAATGGGCAAGGATATGTGCATGCATATGGTTTACCGCGATCAAGGGCAAGTCCAAGGCAAGCGCAAAAGATTTTGCGAATGAAACACCTACCAGTAAAGAACCTAAAAGACCAGGTCCCCGGGTAAAAGCCACAGCATTCAATTCCTTTTTCGTAACTTTAGCATCATTAAGCGCCTGCTGAATTACTGGAACTATATTTTGTTGGTGCACCCTCGAAGCCAATTCGGGAATAACACCCCCATAATTTTGATGAATTGTTTGGTTTGCAATAACATTGGCAGTAATTTTGCCGTTGTTACATATGGCAACAGAGGTTTCATCACAAGAAGATTCTATAGCAAGTATTACTGACACGTTGATAATTATTTAAGCTACAAAACTATTAAAAAACTATTAAAAATACTTCTTTGGACTGTTGCATCGATTTTATTACTCTTTGCTGTCATTCTGTTTTCAATCCAGTTCAAACCAGTACAAACATTTGTAGCAAAAAAAGCCGCGGCTTACTTATCAAAGGAACTCAACACCACCATTTCCCTGACCGGCTTATACATCAAACCTTTTAAATCTGTAGTACTGGAAAACCTGCTGGTTTTGGACCTCCAAAAAGATACCCTGCTCAACACGCCAAAATTCATTGTAGACATCAACCTGCTCTCCCTGGACCAGCGGATCGTAGACATCAATACCGTACAGATCAATAACGGCTCCTTTTACCTGAAATCCTATAAAGACGAATCAACGAACATCGACTTCATCATTGATTATTTCGATTCCGGTGCACCGACGGTCAAGAAAAAAAAGAAGCCCTATAAAGTTTCTTTCGACCGGGTAATCCTGAACAACTTTGCTTTCAGGTACAAAAACTTTAAAGTGGATACGGTAATCAAAGGAGTAAATTTTGAAGATGTACACCTGACCAGTCTGAATGGTATTTTTGAAAAATTGAATACCACCGACCACATCATCCAGACAGACATCAAAAACCTTACATTCAGAGAAAAAAGTGGCTTCTACCTCAAAAACCTGAGTGCATTTACTACAGTAGACACCAACCAGATCGAACTGAAGAACTTAATGCTGGTCACCAACAAAAGCCGTCTGTCGAATTACTTCCAGATGCGCTTTAATAAGTTTAAGGATTTCAACGACTATGTCAATAAGGTACGGATGAAGGCTGTGTTTGAAAATAGCTTCATTTCATCAAAAGACGTCTCCTATTTCACATCTGAACTGGATCAAATGAACCTGAACCTTGATATAGATGGTCAGATCACCGGCCTGGTGAATAACCTTAAAGCTAAAAAACTATCGCTGAAAGCAGGAAAAGCCACCTACATCAAAGGCGATTTTAGCCTCAAAGGTCTACCCTATATCAAAGAGACTTTTATGGACCTCAAGATCGAGATGGCTGGCACCAACAAAAAAGACCTCGATGCCCTGCTCACTGACGTGACGGGCAGAAAAAAGAAAATGGTTCCCGGCATCATTGACAAATTCGGGAACATCAATTTCAACGGTTCTTTTACAGGTTTTCAGAATGACTTTATCGCCTACGGAGAGTTTAAAACCAAACTTGGCCGACTGGTTTCTGATGTCAACATGAAAATCGACAAGCAGGGAACGCCTTCCTATAGTGGAAATGTCAAGACTTATGATTTCAACCTTGGAACCCTAATCAATGAAAAAAGCCTGGGCCGCCTTAGTGCCTCGCTTTATGTAAAAGGAAGGGGAACTGAATTGAAAAATCTTTCTGAAGACCTCAACGGGGACATTACTTATATAGATTTTAATAAGTACCGTTATCGAAATGTTAAAATTGCCGGAACCTTTGAAAAGAAATACTTTGACGGCAACCTGAAGATCAACGACAAAAACGTACAACTTGTCTTCGATGGTGGCGTAAACCTCAATCCGGAACTTCCCGTTTTCAATTTCAAAGCGACCATTGCCAATGCAAAACTAAAAGCACTTAACCTTTATAAAGACTCACTAAAGGTCGATGCCCGTTTCAGCACGAATTTTTCAGGCAATAACCTCAACAACATACAGGGTAGCCTGCTGATACAACAGATTCGGCTGGACAATGTTAAAGGCATCTACAATATAGATTCAGTACACCTGAAAGCAAATGGATTGGGAAAAGAACGAAGTCTGACCATCAACTCAGATATCCTGGATGCAAGCATCACCGGACAGTATGATTTAAATACCATTCCTTCCTATTATAAAGCCCTGGCAAAACGGTATATTCCATCACTAAAAATGGACATGGTACCTTTCGGCGACCAGATCTTTCAGTTCGACCTCAGGATCAAACGGTTTGAACCCATTGCAGAATTAGTGGTGCCTGGACTGGAAATAGAAGATCAGGCTGTGTTCATTGGAAATTTCGACTCACCAAACAATATTGCTACTGTCAACGGCTTTGTGAAAAAGCTGAAATACAAGGGCATTATCGTCAACAATATCATCGTCGATGAAAACACCTCTACCAACCAGCTGCAGGCAATTGTAACTTCCGACAGGGTGGATCTGAACGACTCCCTATACATGAAGAATGTCAACATTTCAAACATTCTGCGAAATGACAGCCTCTCGCTCAACGTCAAGCTTTCCAACGCCGACGACGCCAACCAACTGGATTTAAACGGCCTGGTAGAATTTGCGAATGACACCACTGCGAGAGTCAGCATACTTCCTTCCATATTGAAGATCAATAGTGAAGACTGGAAAATCCAGGAGAAGGTTCGGATTAACTTTCACCAGGGCAAAACAGAAATCAGCAATTTCGACCTGAGCAATGGGGAGCAGTTGCTCACCATCGACGGAACACTTTCTGATGACCCTAAGGACCTCCTGGCTGTAGGCTTCAAAAAGTTCAACCTCAAGACGATAAACCCTTTTGTAAAAACACTGGGCGTGCAGCTGTCGGGAGAAGCGAATGGAAAAACCAAGCTGTACAATGTATTGAAATCGCCCCGCATTTCTGATAGTTTACGAATAGATTCCCTGGGCTTTAACAAAATCTACATCGGTACGCTGACAGACACCTCTTCCTATGACCGAAACAGCAATCTGGCCAACATTTACACCAACATTATGGCAGGAGACAAGGAAACCTTGAAGCTCACCGGTAATCTGAATATGGAACAAAAGGAGATCGATCTGAATGTAAAACTGGATGACAGTGAACTGGCCGTTCTGGAACCTTTTGTAAATGAACTGGTATCGGACCTCAAAGGCAAAATTTCCACAGACCTTACCGTGAAAGGGCCCTTTAGTCAGCCACTGATCAATGGGGACCTCTCCTTCGATCAGGGAAAAATGACGATCAATTACCTGAAGACGACCTATACCTTAAATGATGAAGTCACCGTAAACAACAGCGTCATCAACATCGCTGACCTCAAACTACTGGATACAGAAGGAAATGAAGCCATAGCCAATGGAACTGTAGACCTGAACAACATCAACACGCCTACGCTTGATGTCATCGTGGAAGCAAAGGATTTCATGGCGCTAAATACCACAGAAAAAGACAATCCCATCTACTTCGGCAGGGCGTATGGAACCGGGACATTCAAATTCAAAGGGCCTACCAACAAGATGTCTATCGATATTGATGCCAAGACCGAAAAGGGTACTGTATTTAACCTTCCCTTAAACAGCTCAGAAACAGTATCCAGTAAAGATTTCATCAATTTTGTAAGTAAGGATACGGCTGTAGTCGTCGACCGAAAAACCAGTTTCGACGGATTGACCATGAGCCTGAAATTAAATGTGGACGCCAATAGTACGGCCAACATCTATACCAGCCTGGGTAAATTGAGCGGACGCGGATACTCTAAAAACCTCGACCTGAACATCAATAGTCTTGGCGATTTCGAGATGTCGGGAGATTACATCATTGAATCCGGAAGTTTCGACTTCACTGCTCAGGAGGTGATCAATAAGAAATTCAACATCAGGCAGGGCGGAACCATCCGGTGGACTGGAAATCCCACAGCTGCTCAGATCAACCTGAAAGCCATATATTCACTAAGGGCCAGCCTTAGCGATCTGTACACTGCGGCCAATAGGGACGGTTCTAATGCAGATGAAAGGGTACTGACGGAGGTGGAAATGAGCCTGACGGGGTCCCTAATGAAACCAGATCCGAGACTGGACATTTTCTTTCCCTCAAACCCGGCGATCAAAGAAGAGATGCAGTCTTATTTCAATGATGAGAACAACCGGAATCTGCAGGCGCTAAGTTTGATCCTCAGGAGAAGTTTTGCACCTGGCACTGGAAAAGAAGCCCTTGGAAAACAGCTTACCTCGGGTGTCGCCGCAACGGCTACGGAACTTCTGTTCAACCAGTTCAACAACGTATTGTCTACACTGAACCTCAACTTTGTTGACATCAATATCCGCTCGCTCAGCGAAGCCAATGCATCCTTCAGGTTCTTCAACGAACGCGTGATCTTAAATGCAGGTATTGTGGACAGACGCAGTACCAATGACCTATCGCCCATTGGTTTTACGAGGAATAATGTGGGTAGTGAAGTAGAGGTACTGACGCTCATTAAAAAAGACGGTACTTTAGTAGGTAAGCTGGCCAACAAGCCGCCTACTCAGCAAAATATTTTCAATACAGGCTTCAGTCAGAATACCAATGTAACTTCCCTTGGATTGATCTACACTCAGCAGTTTGACAGTTTCAGTGAGTTTCTGAAGCGGATTACCGGCGAATACAAAAGGGCTCAAAAAAAGAAAGCGGATGAGGAAAAATCCAAATCCGCTAAACCAGTTCCTGTGAAAGAAGCTATCCTTTCCGATAAAAAAACAAAAAGGAGATAAATCCCGGCTATCCTTTCATGATCTGATGGCCCATCTTATCCCTTTTGGTCTTCAGATAGGTCTCATTATGTACATTACTTTCAATTTCAATAGGCAGGTTCTCCACAATCTCCAATCCGTATCCGATCAAACCAGCACGTTTAGTAGGATTATTGGACAATAACCTCATTTTAGTGATTCCCTGTGCCCTCAGGATCTGGGCACCTACACCGTAGTCACGCTCATCCCCTTTAAAACCCAGTTTAATGTTAGCCTCTACAGTATCGAATCCTGCATCCTGAAGGTTGTAAGAGCGAAGTTTATTGACCAGGCCAATACCACGCCCCTCCTGATTCATGTAAACAATGACACCTTTACCTTCTTTGTCGATCATCTCCATTGCTTTATGCAATTGCGGTCCGCAATCACATCTGCAGG
Source organism: Pedobacter sp. GR22-6 (assembly GCF_037402555.1). Classification (NCBI taxonomy): domain Bacteria; kingdom Pseudomonadati; phylum Bacteroidota; class Sphingobacteriia; order Sphingobacteriales; family Sphingobacteriaceae; genus Pedobacter; species Pedobacter sp. GR22-6. The sequence goes on along the minus strand of NZ_JBBEUC010000002.1, from coordinate 22,925 downwards.
AACCGAAAATATCCCCGGTTACACAAGAGCTATGAACCCTGGTGAGTACCGGCTCATCTGCAGTCCATTCGCCTTTGCTGATTGCCAGGTGTGTCGCACCGGTGTCCAGCTGCGTATAAGCAGTCATTTTGAAATCGCCCCATTCAGTAGGCAGGTTAACCGTAACCTCTTCTTTGATGAGACTCTCTATGCTCAATCTGTAAGCGATCAGATCTTTAATTGAAATGATCTTTAGCTGATGCTGTGCTGCAATTTTGATCAGGTCCGGCAACCTCGCCATTTCCCCGTCGTCCTTTAAAATCTCCACCAGTACACCTGCAGGCTCCATTCCCGCCAGTCTGGCCAGGTCAACCGCCGCTTCTGTATGTCCGGCACGGCGGATTACGCCACCATCTTTTGCCCTCAGCGGGAAAATGTGCCCCGGACGCCCCAGTTCAGCTGGGTCTATATTGGGATTGATCAGCGCCAGAATGGTTTTAGAACGGTCTGAAGCAGAAATACCCGTTGTACAACCGTAGCCCTGAAGATCTACCGAAACGGTAAAGTTGGTCTCATAGACTGCTGTGTTTTTTCCAACCATTGACTCCAGGCCAAGTTCATCGCAACGCTCTTCGGTCAGCGGAGCACAGATCAGCCCTCTGCCATAAGTGGCCATGAAATTAATTACCTCGGGAGTAGCGTTGGCAGCTGCAGTCAAGAAATCACCTTCATTTTCACGGTCTTCATCATCTACAACAATGATGACCTTTCCAGCTTTTATATCCGCAATAGCATCTTCTATTGCATCGAGTTTAATTTCCATTTTATGAATATATCAGTAAGACAAAGTTACAACCTTCGTGAGCAATATCTGCCTACAAATATCATAAATAAGTAAGGAATATGCTTTTGCAACAATAGACAAAAGTACTACTTCTGCGGCACTACGGATTTCTTTTTCTTCTTGAAGAAGCCCAGGATCAGCTGCTTGAAATAGTCGATATCAAAGAGTGCCGAATCTACCGTAGCCTTATAAGTCAGGAAAGCGCCAAGGGGCGACAGGATAAAGATAGCCAGCCACATCCCAAAAAACGGCCTGAGGGAGCCCGTCGTAGCGGATTTCTCAGATACAGTGGCGATGATGTGGTACAACAAAAAGAATACAATGGCCATGACTACAGGAAGCCCCAAACCACCCTTTCTAATGATCGCTCCCAAAGGTGCACCAATAAAAAACAGTAAAAGGCAGGAGGCAGCCAAGGTAAACTTACGCTGGTATTCAATCTGTACTTTGATGATGCTTTTTATTCTATCTTCAAAATCAGGCAGGCGGCTCAGGGTACTCTGCTTCACGGATCCAGCCTGGTCGAGGGCTGCCTGCACAACAGACAGACGCTGCATCGGCTCTATGGTTTTCAACACATCGCCTTTGATCTCCTTAACAGGCGCATTAATCTTTGTATAGCCTTTTGTGACGTTGTTTTGCTTATAGTAACTGGCCATGTTCACTACCGCAAATCGATTGACGCTATCCAGTTCTTTATGCAGGGAATCTTCCTTTTTAGTAAGACCTTTCAGGTTCAACATCTGTGTGTTACCCTTGAAGAGCTGTTCATTGGTCCTGTTCATTTTGAAACTGGAGATGTCAAATTTCTGGTCTGTCTCTTCAAAGCGCATCCTGGTCAGCTCCTGCCTGGGGTTATTGTAGGTATTGCGCCCATTTGATTCCTCATAGCGCACCCCATTTTTAAGCTTGAGCAACAGGTACTGGTCATCGCTGGACATCTTACCTTCCTTCGCCAGGATGATTTTTGGACTACCGCTGGAATTGGTATGGTCATAGATCATCACATCATATAAAGAAACGCCATCTTCACCCTTCTCATTTACCCTGATGGAGTAACCGGGGATACTGTTATTGAACACGCCCGGCTTGATCAGGAAGGAAAGTTTTTTATTGGTAATGTCCCATAATAAGGAACCGTATTTCAGGTTGGCCTTGGGAAGCATATAATCAGAAAAAATAAAGGAACTGATGGCCAGGAATACAATGAGCACCAATAAAGGCATCATGGCCTTTTGCAGGGATACGCCTGCGGATTTGATGGCCACAAGCTCGTAATTCTCTCCCAGCGTCCCGAAGGTCATAATAGAAGAAAGCAGGATGGAAAGTGGCAGCGCCATAGAAACATTTGCCGCCGAGGCATAATACATCAATTCCAAAATGATGTACCATTCAAAGCCCTTCCCGATCAAATCATCAACATATTTGAACAGGAACAGCATCAACAGGATAAACATCACAATAAAGAATGTGACGAAAAATGGCCTTATGAATGCTTTGAGCAGAAGTAAATGGATCTTTTTCAATATGCAAATGTAGGCAAAGCTCCCGAAAAACTATGCACCAATTACGCTGTGCAGGTAGTTTATCTGATTATCCCAGATCAGCGTACGCTCAGCTTTGGTTTCATCCGTAGCGAAATCAGTAATTGACAATGCCACGTCATTGGTCAGTTCATCCTGAACGATCTCCATTTCAAAATAGCAATGTGGATCATCATCCACCCATTTGAACTTGACTGATTTGTTTTCTTTTACACTCAGCAGTTTTGCTTTTTGCACTTCATCGTCCCATGTGAAAGTGTAAACCTGATCCCGGAAAACAACATCATCGGCAAACCACTGAGACAGGCCATTGGGCTCACTAATAAAACTAAACAAAATACGTGGAGAAGACCTCAACTCATATTCCAGCGTAAATTTTTTCTTCTCTGACATCGTTAGACACTTATTTCTTCAATTATTAGACAATTTTTTAATATTTGTTTCTAAAGAAAAGTAAATTATTCTATATTTGCAACTCTTTAGAAAAAAGACCACCCGGCGGGGTAGCTCAGATGGTTAGAGCGCAGGATTCATAACCCTGAGGTCGGCAGTTCGATCCTGCTCCCCGCTACTAAAAAAGCCTTTAGATTACTCTAGAGGCTTTTTTTATGCAACAAACTGAACTTCAATTACATATTATTAAAACCCGATCAAATATTTAACAACAAGTCTGTTAACCGTTCTTAGCCGCCACCTGCACTAAATCTTTTCTTAAACTCGGAAGGACTGATCTCCAGCTGCTTTTTGAAACATACACTGAAATACTTGGCATTGTTAAATCCGGTCTGGTAAGCCACTTCTGCTACCGTAAGATCAGAATGCTCCAATAAATCAGCACTGCGTTTCAACCTGATATTCAAAATAAACTCCTTGATGGACATACCCACTATATCGTTAATCTTCTGATATAAGATTGTACGCCCTATATTCATATCAGAAACAAAAGCATCCACCGAATAATTCGGGTTTGAGATATTAAGCTCGATAAACTTCATGGCCTTTATCAGCAGTTCTTCATCCATAGAGGTGATCGTCACCTTTGCAGGATCTACGACCAGGCGCTTGCTGTAAAGTTCCCTCATTTCCTGCTGGTTCTTGAGAATGGTGTCAATCTGTTGCATCAGGTATTCCACTTCAAAGGGCTTGTCGATGAAAACGGTAGCACCATATTCCAGTGCCTTTATTTTATTTTGATCCTCATCTCCCATGCCTGAGATCATGACAATCGGAATATGACTGGTCTTGAAATTCTGGCGCAGCCTGCTGCAGACCTCAAAGCCATTGCTATTTGGCATCATGAGATCAGTGATGATCAGTTGTGGATAGATCTTTTCTGCCTTAATAACCCCTTCTATCCCATCACTGGCTGTATAGACATTGTATTTTTCCGAAAGACGGCGTTCTAAATAGCCTCGTAAATTCGGATCATCTTCAATCAGCAAAAGACTGTTCGATTTGCGTGCATTCTTAATCGCGCCATCTGTCTCAGCAGGTTCCAGCATGATGTCGTCGATTTCCGAGATGGTATAATCATAAACATTCCACTGCATGTCACCGGAAACTGCCTCCTTTTTGAAAGGTAGCATAATCGTAAAAGAAATTTTATCGGTCTTATTGACCATCCAGATTTTCCCTTTCAGTACTTCCACCAGTTCCTTCACAATGGCAAGGCCAAGCCCTGAACTTTCTTCAAAAGTTGGTCTGGCGGAAGACAAACGGTTAAAAGAACTGAAAAGATTGGCGGTCTGCTGCTCGGAAAATCCATTACCCGTGTTGAGCACTTCTATAGAGATGTAACTGCTCTCCGGATCGTAGCTCAGCTTTTCCCTTTCCGCTACTGTCGACTCATAAATGCGTACCCCCACATAACCTTTATTTGAGGTATACTTCAATGCATTGGAAAAAAGGTTGGTCAGGATCTTCTCAATGCTATCGTAATCAAAGGCAAGGTATAAATGATCTTTATGGGCTGTAATGTTCGTTTCTATCTCCTGCTTGTTTGCGTACAGTTCAAACAGGCCAAACACATCGCGCACAAAGCCGATGAAATCACCCACCTGGGGGTTCAAAGTGATTTTCTGACTCTCTATTTCCCTGAAGCGAAGCAACTGGCTGATCATACGCTGTATGCGGACGACATTTTTTTCAATCAGTTGCATGTAACCGATAGCCTCTTCCTTAGGCCCTAAAGCTTCTTTGAGCTGTTTCAATGGCTCCAATACCAGTGTGAGGGGTGTTTTCAGGTCATGGGAAATGTGGGTAAAAAAATCTGTCCGTGCCTGGTTCAGATCCCGCATGTTCTGCTCCTTTTGAACTTCCAATGCCAATCTTTCTTTAAATACCTTTTTATTGGTGTAATAACGCGTGATGAAAAACAACAATGCCAGTCCTGCTGAGCCATAAAAAAGATAAGCCCACCAGGAAAGAAAAAATGGGGGATCTACGTGGAAGTAAAGTCTCGAGACCTCCTCTCCCCACAATCCATCATTATTGGCGGACTTCATTTCAAAGGTATAGTCGCCACTGGGAAGATTAAAAAAGGCGATAGATTTCTGTTTGGCGCTGACCGTCAACCATTGATTGTTCAAGCCCAGCATCCTGTAAACAAACTGATTTTTATCTGCCGAGAGATAACTGTTGGATGAAAACCGGATCTCTATATTGGATTGTTTATTCGAAAGCCGTATCCTTTCCTCCTTCCGGTTCTTTAGGCTGGAGATGTCCTTTGATAAAGGCGAGTCCTTGCTCTGAACCGTCGCAGAAGTATTGTTGACCAGCAATCCGGTAAAAAACACACGGGGTTTCTGCGGATTCCTGTTCAGATATCCGGGATCGAAAAGAACGAAGCCATTCGTTCCGCCAAAAAGCAGCTCTCCCTTTTTTGTTTTATAAGCAGCGCGCAGGTAAAAAGACCCGCAACTGTTGTCCTTGTAAAATCTTGCCTTCTCGAATTTCTGTAATCGATAGTCGTAATAATAGATCCCTTCACTGGTACTCATCCAAATATTACCAGAAGCCTCATCTTCCAAAATGCCAAACACCATTTTGGGAGGAAAGCCATTACTGCTGCTAAAGTTCAGATACCTGCCGTCTTTCTTCAATACATTGACTCCCCTGCCGGAAGTCCCTAACCATAGATCTCCGTTGGAAGCCTCGTAATAACACCCCAGGTGGTTGACTGCATAAGGCCCGTCTTTAATGTAATGATGCTTCAATACCTGATGCGTATTTCGATCTACCACAAATAAGCCCTGATGGGTGACCAGGCGGAGATTGCTTTGCCGGTCGATATAGAGGTCTTCTACCTCTGTATTGATCGGCTGATGATTGGCCCCAACGGCCCTGACCACCGATGTACCTAAACCCTGCTTTCTTTTGTAGAAATAGTTTTGATCAGGGTCCGACATCCACAGGGTACCGTCCTCATCTCTTACAAATTCGTAAATACTCATGGGCTGGCCGGCAAGGGATTTATGAATCCCCAGATCCTGAAAGGCTTTTTTAGCCAGGTCATAAGCGACAATTCCCCCGTTGAAAGCGGAGATCAGCAAATGCTTCCGTTCCGGATCAAAGCGCAGCCGCTTGATCAAATTTGAGTTTAGCGCATGGGTCTTGGATTTCAGAAAATGGCTGAACGCATCGCTTTCCCTATTCCAATAATTGAGTCCCCCACCCTCTGTTCCGATCCACATATTGCCCAGGTCATCTTCCTGGAAACAACTCACCACCGGGTTATTCAGACCGCCAGGACTGGGATAGAAATAACGCACGCGGGCATCATACAAAGAACAATAAGCGATCTTACCACCAAAGGTTCCGATCCAGGCACCCTGATCGGGATCAGGGTAGATGGTCCAAATGGAATTAGCGGGTAAGGAAAAGGCATCGTTCAGATTCATTTTCAGCAAATTGCTGCTTCCCGTAACAGGATCATACTGAAAAAGACCCGATTGCGTAGCCACCCAGATAATACCCTCCGGATCCAGATACATTTTTTTTGCCATCACAGACTGACCATTAGCCGATACGGGGATTCGTTGCTGAACATTACCACTGGCATCGGTTTGGTATATTCCGGAGTGCTGACTGAGGTAATAATAAGCTCCTCTGTACTCCAGCACATCGTTGATCAGGTTTCCTGCGCCGCCTAAATTGGCAAAAAGAACCAGTTGCCGCTTTTGCTGCGCTACTTTGTATACGAAGCCTTGCTGAAAAACGTAAAGCGCTCCTTTTAAACTGATGATCTTGCTGAAGAACTTTTCTTTAGGCAAGGAAAATCCACGCAACTTCCCGGTTTGCTGATCGTAACACAAGAAACGCTCTGCCGATAACATATAGAGTTTTCCATCATCATGAACACTTAAGGAGCGGATTCCCCCGGGGACGATCAATTCAAAAGAAAAACGTTCATAATTGAATTTCAACAGGCCATGGTTGGTGGCCAAAAACAATCTGCCGGCCTTATCGGTAATGATGGTGCCATAACCCCACTTTAATTTGGGCTGACTCGCAGATACCAGCTCGTTCAATTGATAAGAATTATTGCCATCATACATAAAGATGGCATCAGGACCTGTATACCAGATCCGCCCTAACTTATCTTTTGTAATACTCTGTATGCCACCATAGTAGTAAGTGTCGGACATCACATGAAAGCGGTACCGCGAGATGTCTATTGCAAAAGCACCTTGAAAAGCCAAAATACAACAGCAAAAAAGCAAGAAGTTGAATTTGCATTTCCCCATATTTCCTTCTCAATTTACGATTATTATTCGTTTTTCATCATTTCAACCGGTAATGGTAATCTGCAAAACGGACAAAATTCTCCCAATCGTAAACGTTCAGGTCGTGAATGCCTTTACGAAAATGATATCCAATCGGCGGGTTTAAAATTGGAACATTCAATGCCGGTGGCTCTGCTGCCAGCACTGTCCCCGGATGGTACAAACGGTATACCGGCAGGGCATTCAACAGCGAAAGGTAAGATCCCCGGGGATCCGCCCAACGGTCTTCAGCCGCATTAGTGGTGTATACCGGCCTTGGCGCCATCAGGGCGATCAGCATGTGCTGATCAACAGGCAGATCATTGACCCGATTGCTATATTGCTTGTAATTGCCAGCAAACCAATAGCCAAACTGTTTGTTGATGAGGCTTACCGTTTCTCCATATTGCCTTCGGGCCAGTGAAGCTCCCGTACTGCCGGAGCAACTGCTAAATACCATTGCAAAGCGCTGATCCAGGGCTCCCGCCCAGAGCGATGTTTTCCCGCCGCGGGAATGACCTACGAGCGCAACTTTCTTCGCGTCAATCGCCTGATCTGTTTCGAAGTAATCCATCATCCGGCTGGCCGCCCATGCCCAGGCACCTATGGCTTTCATGCCATCCTCATTATCCAGCATTTCCGGATAAAGCTGATCCAGTACGCCATGTTGATAGCTGTCTTTCTTGTCCGGTGCTGCATCGCCCACATGGAAACTGGCAATCGCATAACCTTTCTCTATGAGCATCTCCGCCGGCCAAAAGGTACTTTTCATCGCCCTGTCCGGATCGGTATTTCGCTTGCTGCGGTTGTTGATCAACAGAAAAACAGGGGCAGGCTGCTTAGCCGAATTAGGGATGAACAACACTAGGGGAATACCCAACTGCTTTCCTTTGTTCCAGATGTGCACCGTAACTTCTTTTAAACGGGCACGCCCTTCCATGGCATTAGCTACTTCCCTGTTGAGTTCAAAGCGTATACTGTCAAACTTTCCTGGCATTTGCCCGTAAACATGTTGTTTAAATAAGGAGATGATTTCGGGTCTTCTGTCCTTTTCCCATCTGGTTTTTGTTTTTACGGTCCGGCCATTGGTTGTCCTCAGTACATCCGGTAAGATGTACTGAGGAACCTTTGTTTCGTCATAATTCACAAGCTCTCCCATAAAGACATCCGTCTTCTGTGCATGGGCTGCCCCGCAGAAACTGAGGAAACATAAGACTGCAATATATTTGTTAAAAACGTTCATTACTGTACCTGCAAATCTAAGAGTTTCAGCCAGCCCTCGCTCGTGATGTCTCCATTTACAGCGAGCTTGATATCCGGCTTGTTTTCATTTTTGGTATCCACTATCGCGACAGCCCAGGAATAGCTGCCCGCTGGCAGGTCTAGCTTGGTTTTCAATTCGTAAGATACCGGTTTATTCTTCAGCCAGTTTGACGGTTCACTGTTCGAATCTACAAAAACTTTCTTCACCTGATTGGAGGCGTCCAGCAATGCAAAAGCGACCTTATATTTATAATTCCATTGCGGCAGGTTGTTTGGAAAATAACCCCAGCCCATATTTCTCCAGCGATGGGTAATAATCGCCTCGGCACCACTATTGATTTTCTCTGGCAGATAGACCTGATCCGGGTATAGGCGGTAACCACCTTCAGACACAAAACGCTGCACCAATCCGAAGGATTTGGCAAACCAGGATTCGATATCTCCGGCCCGGAAGTCCATCGTATTTACACAGGCTTCTGCAGAGGCATCAAACTCTCCCTGGCGTACGTCTTCAGGATGCCCTTCCCTGTATTTCCCACTTGGGTCCGTCCAGTAACGGTGTGTACCGGTAGTGATCCAGCCTCCTTCCATGAGGATCGGCCGCTTGAAATTCCAGGTTTTGGCAAAAGTCTTTTCCCAGCTTTGGTAGTAATCGGTCATGCCGAAAGCATCCTGCCTGAGGCTATATCCTTTATTGATCGCTTTAACCAGCAGTTTATCACTGTTTACATTGGCTGCGCCCCAACTAAGCGGGTGTCCGATCAGACGATGATAGTTGATCACCAGGGGCACCTTGGTAAACTGTTGGGTGTAGAGATCTGTCACCCAGTCAAAAACTTCTTCCTTCAGCTTTTCCGTGTTTGCACCGGTAGAGGTGTTTGGATCTTCATAAATGACATTGTGGGCCTCTCCCCATTTACCCAGTCCATAAGCATCAATGAAAGCAGTACGTTTTGGGTCATTGAAATCCTTGGCCAGTTCTTCAATAAATTTGGCATAGTGTTGTTTAAATACGGGATCCTGGGGATAAGGGGTCCTGCGGGTAGGGAAAGAGCTGTTCTCCAGGTAATATTTTGCTCCCGCATCAAACACGAACTGTGGGGTATTCAAACCCTGGTCGCGTCCGTCTACTACGATACGAAAGGCGATGGGCAGGCCGCGTGCTTCCACGCCTTTGATCAATTTACCGAGTGCCGAATTGGGGTCTCTCCAGGCATACACCCCGGCGGAAGGGTTCAGCTTTGCCCAGCTGGTACGGATGTAACATGAAGAGGCATAATCTATCGCCTTTACCCGTGTACCCAGGTCCGGAACATAATATTCCGTATCCCAATAGCTTGGGTTATCGGCTCCGGCGTACATGACCCAACCGTTTAATGGATTCCGGAATACCGAACTTCTGTTGTATTTGGGCTTTACCAGGGTTCCCTCAGCTTTTTTTGTGGCTTCGGTATCATTCTTTTTGCAGGCAAAAGCCATGACACATAAAAATGCCATCAACACCTGTGAAATCATTATTTTACAGTTCAATTTTTTCATCTGTTTGGATTTTAAATTCATCATTTTATAGATGCATCTGGTTAGCGTTTCTCGGCCAGGACCGTCATGTTCCGCAGATCGATCACCAGCACATTGGTTCCGCCCGGAATGGTATAATAGGAATTCCGTTGCGCACTGGATGTCCCCCCCGACAAATCTGCTACTTTACCGAGTGTAAGCGTAAGTTCCTGTAGTGCCCCTGCAGCGGTAGGCGGGCAACTAAATGCGTATGCAAGATCTTTATTGGTAATCGCCCCGCCAAAAAGTATAAATTTACTTTTACCCGTCCTGCCACCTGTGTAGACGAGTACCTGAGGATCGGCTAAGCTGACGGTACAGTTCATTTTAATCGGTGTTCCATAACCATTGACGGCTCCATGTAACCACAAATCTGTAATTTCTGAGGTAGTCAGCACACCGCTATTGGTCCAGACCACACTTTTGGCTGTCAGGTCCTGCGCAGCAGAATAGATCGTAGCAGTAGCTTTCTGCATATTAACGACTATACGATACCTCCCGGCTGTTTCGATCTTCCAGGCAAAAGCGCTTTCACGCGTTTTTATCGGCACCGGTGCTCCATCCTTCAATGCACTATTGGCATCCGAGGCGGCGATGTAATTGGTTGCGCCCTCAAATTCCACCGGAATCTGCAATTCACCCGGTTCCAGGTTAAGTACAAATGCATACTGATTGAGGTTTTCCAAAGTTTTAGGCATTTCTACTTTAGTGATTCCCGGTACAGCGCTACCATCCAGGAAAACCTTATCTGCATCAAAAACCACAGTTTTGATCGGTTGTACGTTGATCCTCACTGTCCGGACTTCCGGTGCCTCGAAGGTAGCTCCGCCCTCCCACTGTGCCACAACCCGGTATTCCAGGGTAAAGGCCTTATTGGCAGGGATGCCCCATTTTTGATTGGCCCAATTTTGCAATTGCTCAGAGGTGAAGCTCCTGCTCAATACCCCATCGTCTTCATAGTTCATGATTGCTGTAGAGGAACCAAAATTATTACCTACCAAATCAAGCTTAGTGGTATAGGAAACCATGTGATCGTCCGACTGCGGCCTTGCCGGCGCCCAGCTGAACGTGACGATAGCTTTGCTGAGGTTGTTTTCATCCAATACAATATTCGGTGCCGATGCCTGGAGTTCCAATTGTTCCTGAACCTTTTCAATGTCGCTTACCTCCCTTTTACAGGCACAGACACAAAGGATGAAGCACAATGACAACAGCGTTTGATATAAATATGCTAGTCTTTTCATAATGTTGTTTTAGATTACCATCAATTATTTAATATACCCTGGGTTTTGAGGGAAGGGCGCATCCCGGTTGGCATCTATGATGGCCTGCGGGATCGGCCACAGGAGATGGTTGTCATTCACCTTGTCCTTGATGGCTGTGTTATAGGCTTTCACACGCTCTACCAGTTTATGGGTACGCACCAGCGTAAAGCGACGGCTTTCTTCACCTACTAATTCCCGGATCCGCTCATCCAGCAGAAAATCCATGGTCATCTGTGCAGCACTTATACTTTGTGCTCCGGAGCGTCTGCGTACCTCGTTGACCGCCTCAGCGGCCTTCGATGGGTTATTTTGTCCAAGGTAGGCCTCGGCGAGCAACAGATAGGTCTCGGCCAAACGGAATTTCATACGATCCTTATAACTTCCTGTCAAGCTCAGGTTCTCCGCACGTCCATAGAAAAACTTGGTAATTGCCGGAAAAAGGCTCTTGGTAGAAAACCAGGTTTGTTCAGTCACATTCGCTTTCTTACCATATAAAGATGCGTCTCCTGCATTGTTATAATACCAGTTGCGCTTGATGTTGTAATTGGAATTGCGGATATCCGTTGCATCAAAAATCCCAGTCACATTTCCTGACGCATTGGTTCCTGCTGTTCCTACCCACCACTTCATCGGCACCAGTTGGGCGAGCCCCCTTCCGCCTAGGGTATCGGCCAGCACGAAACCGGAGATATCGGTATATTTAGGAATCCATGCACGGCGTGTCCAGTCATCAGAATTGGTACCCCCGCCGATTGTATTGAATTCAAACTGCAGTACCCAGATGCTTTCTTTATTGCCATTTTTCAACCTGTTTTGGTTGTTTTCTACAAACAGATCACTAAATACATCGCCGGCTTTATCCTTACTGACGCCAAAACGTGTTTTCATCAACTGGTAATATCCGCTATTGATGACCGCCAGTGCCGATTGCTCTGCCAGCGTATAATCGCCCTGTGCCAGGCTCATCTCGCTGAGCAAATGATATGCAGCCCATTTTGTGAGTTTTCCGTCCTTTACCTGATCGGGATTTACAGGCAGGTGCTGCGTCGCAAACTTCAGGTCATCCACAATATGGCCCAATACTTTGGCCTTTGGTGTCCGCGTAAAATTAAGTTTAAAATCATACAGGATGGTCTCCACATAGGGCACGTCTCCATACAGGTAAACGAGTGTGCGGTAAGCATAAGCGCGGAAAAAACGGGCCTCGGCCTGGAATCGTTCTTTATCTGCAGGTGAATCCCAATTGGTATTTTTCTCAGAATACACCAGCATCAGATTGGCAGAGGAAATCAGGCTGTATGCCCAGTTCCAATAGGAGCCTACAAAACGTTCCGAAGATGTCAGGGTGAGGTTGGCAAATGCAGTCAGCGATGCATCACTGTTGATGACATCTGCAATATCAGTGGCAGCCTGCAGGGCTTCGTATGGACATGCCGCATTGTGGATATAGGCTCCACCCTCGCCAAAGGTATTGTATTCAGAACGGGTCAGTGCATAAAGTCCTGCACTGCCCACTTCGAAACCATAGGTACTGGTAAAGGTATTGGTGGGTGCCAGCTCTGTTTTCAGCTCTTCCTGGAGAAACTTTTTACATCCTCCTAAGGAGATCAATAGGATCAGCGCCACGCTTATTTTGATGAGATTTTTCATTTCGTGTCGTATTTATTTAGAAGTTTACGTTTAACCCAAACATGTAAGAACGCGCAGTGGGATAGGATGCCATCCAGCCGTTGTCGTAGTTGAGTACCTGCCTGATGTTGGAAAATGTATAGGCATTGTTCACACTCAGGTTGACATCGACCGCCCCTACACCAAGTTTTTTGACCAGATTCTGGGTAATCCTGTAACCAAAGGTGATGTTCTTGACCTGTACATAGGATGTCTTTTTGTAATAACCATGACCAAGGCTATTGATGTAACCCGGAGAAACGATCTCCGCATTTTGATTTTCGGGAGTCCAATAGTTTGCGCCATGTACATAATTCGTGATTCCGAATGTCCAGGAGCCAATATTGGCCAGATTGTCTTCACGCCATACACCAAATGTTCCGGTCAGCAATGCCGATAAGTAAAAATCCTTATAGCTAAGTCTGTTTGCCAAGGATGCGTTATAACGTGGCATTCGGGAGCCGATAATGGTCCTGTCGCTGGCATTGATGAAACCATTGCCGTCTACATCCTGCAGTTTTGCCGATCCCGGAGCGGCGCCGGTTTGGATTTCGCGTTGCGCCCCATTGGCATCAGTGGTAAAGAATTGTTCGCCGGTTTTCCAGATGCCCAGCATATCGTAGTCGTAGAAAACACGCAATGGCTTGCCGATAAACCAGTTGTTACTGATGTCATCCAGACCATCGCCCCTCAGCTCCACGATCTTGTCCCGGTCCAGCGAAAACACTGCGGTTGAATTCCATTTGAAATCTTTAGCAGCTACGTTAAGTGAGTTCAGCGTAATTTCTATGCCTTTATTTTCGGTTTCGCCAATGTTGTCCCAGATCCGGTTATAGCCGTTCATGATGGGCACGGTACGAGTCATCAGCAGGTCTTTTGTCCTGGAACGGTACATATCCACCGTTCCGCTTAAGCGGTTTTTAAACAGCTGGAAATCGAAGGCAATATTTGCAGAATAGGTCGTTTCCCATTTCAGATTGGGATTGCCTATGCCATCGCCGGCCAGGTAAGCGGTATTTGCAGCTATACCTGCATCTCCCCAAATGTATTTCACATTGGAATACAGACGGTCAAGTGTTCGATAAGGTGTAATGGCCTGGTTTCCATTGGCACCATAGGACACCCTAAGTTTCAACATGTCCACCCAGCTGACATTGTCCTTTAAAAAACTTTCTTCCCCGATCTGCCAGGCCACTGCCGCAGATGGGAAAAATGCATATTTATTATTTACGCCAAAAACTGAAGCGCCGTCTGTACGTCCCGTCAATGTCAGCATGTATTTCCCTTTGTAAGCATAGTTTACACGCCCCATATAGGACAGCAATGCGGTTTCTGATAAACTGGAATTGTTTACGATGTTACGCGCTGCGGTGTTCATCATGAAATAGCTGGTATTGTCCGTCACAAATCCCTCTCCGCTTTGCGAAGAGCCTACGCTTCTGGTCTTCTGCATACTGAATAGGCCGGTTGCATCTAAGCGATGATCGCCAAATGCACGTTCATACCTCAGCACATTTTCCCAGGTGTAGTCGTTGTAATGCCCATTGCTGATGCTCGCTTTTCCGCCCACAAGTCCGGCTTGCTCCCGGCCGTCAAAAGTATTCCGGCCATAGTAGGTACCTGTAAAATTACTCCGGTAGTTGTAGCCATAATTGGAGCGCAGGGACAAGCCCTTGACAGGCAAGAGGATATTTGCGTAACCGGAAAGAAAAAAGTTGCGGTTTATCCTGTCCTGATCGGCATTCACATTTCGCATTGGATTGGCAATCAATGAGTACTCCATTGGCTCGGCGACGTAATAACCTGCTGCGTCTTTGTACTTTCCGTATGGACTCTGTTTGATGGCATGCTCAATGTTGGGCGTCACTCCACCATCACCCCTTTGGGTAAACTGGCTGCCTATGCCTATGGTCAGCCAGTTGTTGAAGGTCTGATCAATATTTGCTGTGACGTTGATGCGTGACAGCCTGGAATTATAAACTACACCTTCCTGATCCAGGGCAGCCACTGCAGCCATATATTTCGTGTTTGCAGTACCTCCTGAAATGCTCAATTGGTGGTCCATTGTGATTCCTTTTCTAAAAATATAATCCTGCCAGTCGTTTGTGATTCCCTTAGCGAAGTTTTCACGTTCAGTTACACTGATGATATTTCCTGCGATAGGATCCAGCAGATCACCGGTATAGCCTTCTTTCAAACGGCCGATGTCCTGTTGGAACCGAATGTATTCATTAGGTCCCATCACATCGATCCACTGCATGGGTTCGGCCACACCCAGCTGCCCTTTATAGGCAACCTGTGCTTTGCCCAGCATACCTCTTTTCGTTTGGATCAGTATGACGCCATTGGAACCCCGCGATCCATAAATGGCAACGGCAGAGGCATCTTTCAATATGGTCAGGTTTTCTACGTTATTGGGATCTATATCGGTTAGAGATCCGCTGTATGGAATACCGTCCAGCACAATCAGCGGGGAGTTGTTCGCAGACAGGGAGTTTTCGCCACGGATCAGCAACGACTGATCCTGGCCAGGGGCAGCATTGGAGGTCGTGATACTGAAACCCGCAACTTGTCCCACCAAACGGTCCATCAGGTTGGGCGTAGAAACCATGTTCAATTGTTCCTTGCCCACAACTGCCAGACCTCCGGTCACATCCTTTTTCTTAGCTGTACCGTAACCCACCACCACAACCTCATCCAGCGCTTTATCATCTTTCAAGGTCACGTTCATCAGCCCGGAAGGGTCTGCATTGAGCTCCTGCTTCGCAAAACCGATATAGGAAAATACCAATATCGAGCCTCGTGGCACCTGCAAGGTATAGTTTCCGTCTTTATCGGTCGCCGTTCCTGTTGTGCTGCCTTTGACAAGGACAGACACGCCTATGAGGGTTTCCCCTTTCTCATCGGTCACCTTTCCCTTCACTTGGATGAGCTCTTGTTGTGCGTAAATAGGGCTTGTCGCCATCAGGAGCAGCGCGACAAGCATTAAACAGCTTTTCAGCCTGTAGTGTATTTCTTTTATCATCTAGATTTATATATGGTTATTAGTAAAATATTTGCGTTTCGTGTTCTCATACCGCATGGGAATGAAAAGATCCCGGGCTCGTGTCGTCATTTTTCAATAGGCATCACTATTTTGGAGTTAAACTTTTTTTCAAACGGGTCAGGGCTTCGAGGTAATAATAATCTGCATAGCTGAGTGGCACGTCGACCTCTGATTTTAAAGGGAAAGCCCCTGTGCTGTGTTTCAAAATGAAATTACCATTATCTCCCAGAGTCGCTGTATACGCCGGCGAGGCCAATGTACGCAGCTGAATTTCCGCCACTTTCATGTATTCTTTAGCTAAGCCTGCATCTACAAAACCACTCAGTTCTATTAAAGCTGAAGCGATAATGCTTGCCGCAGAGGCATCTCGTGGTGTACTGCTGGTCTTTGGCGCATCAAAATCCCAATAGGGAATAAAATCCTTTGGCATCTGTGGATGATGTATGATAAAATTGGCAATGTGTATCGCCTGGTCCAGGTAACGTTTATCGCCTGTTTCCCGGTACAAATAGGTATACCCGTATAGTCCCCAGCCTTGTCCCCTGCTCCAGGCAGATTCATTGGAATAGCCCTGGTGGGTTTGTTTCAAATGTGGCACTGCAGTCAGGGTATCGTAGGATACAACATGGTAAGAGGAATAGTCTTTCCGAAAATGGTTTTGCATGGTTTTATCGGCATGCGACAATGCCATCTTCATGAATTTTTCATCTCCTGAGTTTTTCGCGGCCCAGAGCAACAGTTCCAGGTTCATGATGTTGTCTATGATTACAGGATACTGCCATACTTTCTGATTGTGGTCCCAGGAGCGGATCAGTCCGACCTCCGGGCGGTAACGGGTAGCCAGCGACCGGGCGCCGGTCAGCAAAACATCTTTGTAACGCGGATCACCAGTAAGCCTCAATCCATTGCCAAAACTGCAATACAGCATGAAACCCACATCATGGTTATCGATCGTATATTTCTCACGTTCCACGCGGTCTGTATACATTTTTGCATAGTTCAGCAGCTCCGGATTTTTGTTATTTTCATAGAGATACCATAACGCTCCCGGAAAAAACCCACTGCACCACCAACGGGAATCAGAAGAAATATCCTTTCCTTTTTCAAAAGAACGGGGCAATTGGCCTTCCTGATCTGCATATTTTTTGGCCAACAGTAAGTACTGCTGTGCAGAAAACTGCAACGCCCTGTCCACAACAGCTTTCAGGTTTTCAGCGGAAGACTTATAAATTCTCATGGCAAATCCACCTCCCTGCGCCATCGACAAGCTCAATTTTTTACTGGCCGGAAGGGTAATGATTTCTTTTTTATAATCTGATGCAATGCGGTCTGCATTTATACCGTCCTTAAAAATCTCAGCTTCAAAACTTCCTGCTCCTAAAAATGACAAATCCAGCTCCAGCGTACGTTTATCCCAGTTACTGAGTCCTCCTACATACCAGATATCGCCTTTTTGTCTGGCCATCACCACGAATTTACCCATCTGCCCATCTACCGCTACTGTATTGTCCCATACCGTTGGCACCTGTGCTATGAAATCCGTACATTCCTGTTCTTTTGCATAATTTACAGGATTGTCGCAAAGCATGTTCAGTGGCGACTCAAACACAATGTATTCACCCAACTGACGGCATCTGGTACCCTGGCTCATCGGCTCATCGTTGATGCCACGGTGAGTTCTTTTGGTTGCATTCCGCATGGCACCCTGTGTATAGTCAATCGGGCCTGCAACCATCCGGATAAAGGGCATGGTCACATCATAAGTTACCATATCCATTTCCGGTCCGGTCCATTTCATCTGCTCCATGCCATTCACTGCTTCATAATTGATCACATTGGGATAGGTTCGGTTGAGGCCGGTAGGTTTATAGGTACCATGAAAGTCGACCATCAGTTTGTATTTCGCTGCGATCTCGGCTGCCCGGTAGTGAAACGCAACCATCTGCTGATCATCACGGTCCATAAAGTCGATCTTGAAGCCCTTCACCCCCAGCTCAGCATAGTGCTTACACACACGCTCCAGATCACGGTCGAAAGCATAATATCCTGCCCAGAGGATGATCCCCACATTTTTCGATTTGCCATAGGCGATTAATTTTTTCAGGTCAATCTCCGGCACTACCTGGAACAGGTCGGCTTGTAAATTGACTGCCCAGCCCTCATCAAGAATGATGTACTCAATCCCATTTTTTGAAGCAAAATCAATGTAAGCCATATAAGTTTCATTGTTTACTCCTGCAACGAAGTCTACCCCCGACAAGCCCCAATGGTTCCACCATTCCCAGGCCACTTTACCCGGCTTGATCCAGGAGTTATCTTTAATTCTTGAAGGAGCGGCCAGTTTATACACGAGGTCGTTGTCCGACAACTGCTTGTCTTCGGTGGAAACGATCACAATGCGCCAGGGAAATTTCATCCCCGCCCGGCCTTTTGCAATGTAAGGGGCACGACTGGTTACCAACTGCTGCAGTTTATTGTGTCCGCCCTGCTCAGTAGACACAGGATAGGGGGCAAACTGCGATTTCAGGGAAGTCTTACCTTCCTTATTGATGAGGTACATACCCGGGTAATTTTCCAGGTCCGATTCAGCAATACAAACCTTCTTACCCTGCCCCAGGTCTACCACCAATGGACTAAAAGCCAGCTTATCCTTACTGAGCTGACTCAGTGAACCATGGGTATAAGTATTTTCAAATGAATTGAAGTACTGAGCTTCAAAATCCGTAGTCTTACTTTTTACATAAGGAACGTAAGACAGATGGTCGTTTTGAAAATTAAAGGATGCCTCTTCATGCTGAACGACAAAATCCTTGCTCCCGGTAGATACGAAGCGGTAGGCCATCCCCTCATTGTAGACGCGAAAAATCAGGTTGAAACCCTCCTTAAACTCCATGGTCAGTTCACGGTAATGGTCTCTAATCTGCTTTCTTTTGTAAAAAGGGGATGCTATAATTTGATCCACCAGCTGAGTGCTTGCTTTTTTCAAAGTGGAGTTGAGTCCAAAATCCTTGCCATCCAAAATATCTACATAAAGAGAAGAAGGGGCCAAAACCACTTCGTTTTGATGCGACAGGCTATAGCTGATATTTTTGTCGAGGGACACCGACACCGTCAGTTTTCCATCGGGAGAGCTAATGCTATAGTTCTTTTTCGCATACGAACAAACACTGGTCAGGAAAAATAGCAGGACTATAAAGAGGTATCTCATGGGTTCAGTTTTACATTTGGTGTTCCCAAAACTAAATACCAATCGCCCTTATTAGGGTTCGTTTTTGTACGGAAATGGTTTGCTTTTGTACAGCAGCAAGAAAATTCGCCTGCGGCAAACAAAAAAGCGTGTACCGCTCCATGCAGCACACGCTTTTTGTTTAACTATCTATTGAAGATCACCTGGCTCTAAGGTCCAGTTATTACAATTAATCTAAGACGGACATTGCCAATTTGATGATGTCATCGAAAACGGAACGATCCTTAGTAGTCTTTGCCGTTACGCGTATTCCTTTTACCGTATTGAAAGTAAACCGGGCAAGTGCACGTGCATCCTGTTTGTTGCCGATCTCTCCACGCTCCTGCCCTTTTTTGATTACCAGATAAAAAGCATCCTCAATCTGCTGGTCATTCTCACAAATCATCTGGCTTACCTGCTGGTCATGCGGCGCTACCTCCACTTCTGCATTCACCATAAAGCAACCTTTATGATTTTGATCATTCAGCAATTCGCTGGTAATAAATTCCAATATCTGACGGATCGATGCTTTCGCTGAAGATTTCCCATTGATGATCTCACAGACCTTAACCGAGGCGGTCCCTTGATAACGCTCCAGTGCCTTGATAAAAAGACTGTGTTTGTCACCATAAGTATCATACAAACTGGAACGGCTAATGCCCAATCCTTCTACCAGATCCTGCATAGATGTTCCATTGTAACCCTTTAACCAAAAAAGATCCACTGCCTTATTCAGCACTTCCTGCTCATCAAAATCTTTTGTTCTTGCCATAATTGCGAATAGCTTTACCGCTCAGCGGCAAAGCTATTCAATTTAACGAATTTTTTCCGATAAGACAAAGGCTTATCTTACCCCACCGCCTGCAAGCAATGTTTCCCCGGTCAACCAGCGTGAGTCTTCCGAAGCCAGGAATACAGCCACCAAGGCAATGTCTTCAGGTTGACCGATACGTCCAAGCGGTGTGCTGCGCTCAGCCTCTGCATGAAAGTCGCTGCCTATTAACCCTGCGGTATGGGTTCCCTCTGTTTCTACCATTCCCGGATTGATGGAATTCACCCTGATTTTCTTAGGACCCAGTTCTTTAGACAATACATGTGTAATGGAATCTACTGCCGCTTTTGTAGCCGTATACACGGAACTGCCTACCGGCGCTATGCTGCTCACTACAGAACCAATGTTGATGATACTGCCGCCCTCTTCATTAAAGTGTTTTAAAGCACCCTGGGTGGTCAGCAATAAGCCCAATACATTTGTATCAAACTGACTGTGAAAATCTTCTTCAGTAATCTCATCGATAGCGCCAAACTTGTAAACGCCGGCGTTATTTACTAAAATGTCCACCGCACCGAAAGAAGTCTGAGCGGTCTCAAATAACCGGCTGATGTCGGCCGTCTTACGAACACTGCCCTGTACAGCAATGGCCTTTCCTCCTGCCGCAATGATCTCTTCTACTACCTGATCTGCTCCAGCTTTTGCTGAGGCATAATTGACCACGACTGAGGCACCTGCCGCTGCCAAACTTTTGGCTATACCTGCGCCTATTCCTTTTGATGCTCCTGTAACTACCGCTACTTTATTTGCTAATTTTTCCATGTTCAGAACGATTATTTTTATTTTGGAATAATCGTTCCGCAAATATAAAGCGGATAACGGAACAATCGTTCCGAATAGAGATAATTATAGTTTAGGATGACAAATTGAACTATTTCGTATAGGTCGCGGCAAGTTTTATGGCCTGGAAGGCGTTTACGATACCACCACTCCTGCAGAGTTCAGAAAAAGGAACTTTGACGGTCTCACCGCGTTCATTTTTATATTTTACTTTCTGAACAACTTTTACAACTGACTTCATAATGATCTCTCTGACTTCATTTGGCTTCAAATCCGGATAATAACTCAGGATCATAGCAGCTAAACCAGACACCACAGGTGCAGCCATACTCGTACCGTCAAATTCTTTGTACTTGGATCCCGGTATGGTGGAATTGATCATAAATCCGGGCGCATATACATCTACAGTATACTTTCCATAATTAGAAAAAGAGGCCTTAAGGTCCCCGTCATTTTTATAAGCACTGGCACCAACTTCAATCCAGTTTGTTGCATGCGGAAAACTAAACTTGGTAGTATCTATCGGTTTAGGTTTTATTGTTGAACTCATCGGTCCCCTACCCATCGATCCGTACATGGAATTGTTGTTGCGCTGCTGAGCTTCTTTCGCCTTATCAAGTAAGGCCTTTAGATCACTTGCCTTTTTTTGCTTTTCGTAAGCTATTGCTTCAGGCGTCTCGTAATATTTATTTGGAAAATTGTCCTTCACATCATTGTTCTCGTTGTCATTCCCTGCCGCATGAACAAGCAAAACACCTTTTTGCTCTGCATACTTTACTGATTCGTCTACGATCTTCTTATCCCATTTGAAGCCTTTCCCAAAACTCATGTTGATTACCTTCGCGCCATTATCAACAGCATACCTGATGCCGTTAGCCACATCCTTATCGCGCTCATCACCCTCAGGAACCACTCTTATCGCCATAATGCTCACATTATCGGCTATGCCATTGATTCCTATCCCATTGTCTCTTTTTGCGGCAATGATACCCGAAACGTGTGAACCATGATCCGCATTAGGTCCTGTTACATCTGAATTTCCATAAATCCTTTCTTTAGAATCTGCATAGTTATCCCCCACCAACTTAGCCCTTGGATCATAATCCATATTGAGATTATAGTTCAGCATCACATCGTACTGCTTATAGGCATCTTTCATCTCTTCATAAAACTTATCCATCCCATCTTTCTTTGCACCCTTTGTAATGTATTTCACATAATACTCTTCTTCTTCACCATTCGGGCTATACTTATCCATATCTGTTAAAGCTGGAATTTTCTTGCCGACAATGAGTGCTACAGAATCCAATATTTTGTTGATCGTGCTGATCGCAGCAAACGATGCGTGTGCATCGTTATACTTTTCGCCAAATTCTTTGGTTACCTTTTGATAGAGTGCAAATTCTTCCTTATCTGCACTATCTAAAACAGTCATTCTGGTCGTTGAGATGAATTTAGGCATCAAGGTCCTTCTGATCCTGGTCAATTCCAGGTTATCATAAGCCACATCACCTGCTTTCGAACCGATGAAGTTCCAGCCATGAATGTCATCAACATAACCGTTGCCATCATCGTCGATCCCGTTTCCGGCGATCTCTTTTTGATTTACCCACAGTACATCCTTCAGATCTTCATGCTTGGTGTCCACACCGCCGTCAATTACGGCAACGATGACCTTTTGCTTGGCCTGCTTGCCATTGAGCAATTCTTTATACGCCTTCTCTGTACTGATACCAAAATATCCATCCTTCAACAAATCCAGATTGTACCAATTGGGCGGTAACTTTACGTCCTTATTCTGCGCAGAGGCGGAAAAACTTACAAGCAGAGAAAATAAAAAAGGTAATATATACTTGAATCTCATCACTATTTCTTTTTATAGAATAACGTAAAATACAATTATACGGTTTTATTGCCTTTAGACTCAAGTTTTAGCATTTTTTAACAGTTGCTTATTCCGGTGAGATTAAAGGCAAGCCCCGATCCGATCATTGCTAAAAAAGAACCATTACACGTGAATAAAAGCAGAAGTCATTCCGGCTTTAGCTTTAGGTCCCGGGAACCGGGAGGTAGGGCCTGGCTTTAGGTTTGTTGAATTGTTATAAACGTTTTGAGCCTTGCTTTAGGTTTATTGAATTGTTATAAACAAGAAAAGCCC